>JAZUKK010000001.1:0-1806 GCA_045643265.1 Elusimicrobiaceae bacterium
GCTAACCGCGAGAAATTCGCACAAGCCGCTGCTTCCACCAAAGCCATCCTCGCCGCTAAGTCCACCGACACCGATACGGCTAACTACAACAAACTAACGGCCTACCAGGCTGCGTTCAAGAACCAGAAGAAATGTCTCTACCTACGAAACTACATCTTCGCCCAAGAACGCGCCTTGTTAGACGCATAGTCTCGTCTGATTAGTCTCCCGCAGACATGATTCAGCGGTTTTCTTATTAACAATGTGCTTCCGCGAAGTATATTTATAGTCCCGTATGGGACCTGAAGGCGTAAGACTTCTAATAGTTGTACGTGTGGTGGGGTGTTGGAAGTTTACTTACGAACAAACCAAACACGAACAACGAATAAATATAATCTTTCTGCGTAGTCTGCGAAATCCGCGGGAGATAAAACTATTTAACCTATTTGTATTTATTTGTATTTAAAAAACCTAAACCTTAACTATTATGGCAAAATTAGAGTATTCTTATCCAATTGTCGCCGTTCACGGCGTATTAGATCGTCCATCTAAGTTCGGTGCCGCCAAGCGCATCGCACGCAACCAAGAGGGCGAAAGCAAACCTTTCTCCGTTCGTTACGGTCGTCGTATCAGCAAGCCATCCGATGATGAATTGGCTGCTCGCGCACGTTTCAAAGCCGTGCAAGCAGCCGTACAAGAACGTAAGTTGGATCCTGTTGCAAAGCGCACCGATGGTGAAGCCTTCCGCAACCAATCCACCTACAAGACCATCACGGCGTACCTGTGGCATGTCTGTGGCGCAGAGTATGATGCCGCCCTCGAAGAGTCGAACGCCGAGGGCTAACAGCTGACGCAAACTAGTGTATGGCTACTAAAGAAATATTAGCAATCGCTATGGTGGCGTTCGGCGGAATAGTCGTAGCTTTCGCAGTAGTGGTGGAACCCTCAGGAGAACTGCACGGCAGCGTGCTCGCCTTCTGGGGGGAAACCCTCGGCACAGCGTTACTGCTATTAGGTATAAAAAGTAATAAAAAGCGTTAAAACATCTGCGCAGTTTCTTATTAACAATGGCCGTCTGCGTTTTATATTTATTGCTCCATCAGGAGCCTGAAGGCACAACCTTCTGATAGTTGTACGTGTGGTGGGGTGTTGGAAGTTTACTTACGAACAAACCAAACACGAACAACGAATAAATATAATCTTTCTGCGTAGTCTGCGAAATCCGCGGGAGACAAGACTATTTATTCTATTTGTATCTATTTGTATTAACTAAAAACTGATTACTATGAACGAAAAAGAGAAAAAAGGACTGTGGAAGTTCCTACTGGGACTACTCAAAATCATCTTCCGCGTAGGAAGTAAGCACCTCGAGAAAAAACTCGAGGAGGAAAAAAAGTAAAGGACTTTTCAAGTCCCCCCCCCCCCGAAAAAGCTCATAAGAGGTGTTTCGGAGAGGAGGAGCACAACTCGTCTGTTGATTAAGCCTTGCGGCAATCAACCTTTGCGAGGTTGTTGCTCCGACGAAGAAGGAGCGGCAAAATAGCCGTTCCTTTTCGTTTGCATTTACAGCAAAAAATTAAACTTAACCCTATTATCGCTGAATTACCGAACAAAACATGGCCAATCGGGTGAACAAAATGAAAAAAAACGCGATTTCGTGCAAAGCTGAATTGGGATTATTAGACAATAAAAAATAATCTGAAATCCCATAATATGGCAATAATTTGGGAATAAAAGTAACTTTTTTGTCCAAAATATTTGCGTATATCATTTGTTTTTTTGTACTTTTGCGAAAAATTTCGTTGCGACTTTTTTCGCAATTGTAAG
>JAZUKK010000002.1:0-5709 GCA_045643265.1 Elusimicrobiaceae bacterium
ACGGCGGGGGGTATGGCAAGATGTTGAATCGGCGGCCCGCAGGGTTTGCGCATGACGTTTTTTTATATAAATGCCGTCATCCCCGATTGTAGATTTTGGGAATAACTTTGTTTCATTTGTGTTTTGGAATTGCATAAAAAAATCTCCCTACGAAAAAATCGCTTACCAGTATTATTGTCTTTTTTTTTTTTGACCTGTCAAGCAAAATTTATCAGCCCGACGGAAATTAAGTATGTTTTGTTGGCTTGAAAAAGGGGGAGAAGGGAGGTTTGGCCGTGTTGTATTGGTGGTTTGTTATGGCTGTTGGTTTTGTCTGGTAGGAGGCCGTTTTAGGAAGAATAAGAGTTTTGTTTGATGAACAACGAGAGTCCCGATAGAAAACCCCGGGGATGACAGCATAATAAAAAAGTTTGTCATACAGAACGGTGATATTTCCACTTGGCTGTGTTCCGCAAAAATGCGGGGCGTTTTTGCTTTTAGACTATTGTGCGCAAAATCGGTTTCACTTTTACTGGGTTTGCAAGCACAAAAATCGTAAATTGAGTGTCTTTTTTGCAAAAATCCCTTTTTAAGTCCCTAAAACCTAATAAGACAAATTAGGCTTTGTCAAGTCCTAACGCAAAAAAATGTATTAAAAATTGTTTTGGCCTTATTAAATTTAATAAAATATACCTATAACGGATTTTGCAAAGTAAGGAGAAACAATGACAAACAAAAACCTTGAACCGATTGCTATCATAGGTATTGGGGCCATTATGCCCGGTGCACTGACCAAAGATGAATTTTGGAACAACATTCAAGCCGGAAAATATTGCATTACCGAAGTACCTGCCTCGTACTGGGATTGGCACTTGTATTATAGTCCCGACCATAAAGCCGAAGATAAACTTTACTCCAAAATTGGCGGGTTTATTCCCAGCTCCTTCAAATTTAATCCGTTAAAATACCGCATCCCGCCGCAAATTGCCAAACAAATGGATACGACCCAACACTTGGCTATTGAAACCGCTAATATGGCCCTGGAAGATTCCGGCTACGATAAAAAACCGTTTGACCGCAACCGCACAGCCGTTATTATCGGCAACTCCATGGGGGGGATGAAAAACGATAAATCCAATTTGCGTTTGAACCGTCCGGTTTATTACGAAATCCTAAAGAACACGCCTACCTATCAAGCGTTGCCGCCTGCTGCGGGACAACAACTCCTTAACGAAATGGAAGCCGGCGTGCGTGAACATTTTATGCCCGTAACCGAAGATTCTATGCCGGGCGAACTGGCTAACGTCATTGCGGGGCGCGTGGCAAACGTGTTTGATTTGCACGGGACGAACTTTACGGTAGATGCCGCTTGTGCTACGTCGTTAGCCGCGGTAGATCAAGCCATTAACGGGCTTCGCTTGGGTAATTTTGACATGGCCCTTGTCGGGGGTGTGGATCAAATGATGGCTCCGGCCTCTTACATTAAGTTTTGCAAAATAGGGGCGCTATCCGAAAACGGCTCTTGTCCGTTTGATGCTAAAGCCGATGGCTTTGTCATGGCCGAAGGGGCGGGTATGGTGATTTTGAAACGCTTCTCCGACGCCGTCAAAGACGCTGACCGCATTTATGCGGTCATACGCGCGGTAGGCGCGTCGTCTGACGGGAAAGGCAAAGGCATTACCGCGCCCAATCCCAAAGGGCAAAAAATTGCCGTAGAAAAAACTTTTGAACAGTTGGACTATACCCCCGCAGATGTGGGCCTGATTGAAGCGCACGGTACCAGCACGCGGGTGGGAGATGCGGTGGAACTGACCGCACTTAATGAATTGTTTGCGCCGTATGCCAAACCGGGTACGATCGGGCTTGGAAGTGTGAAAAGTCAAATCGGCCACGCCAAAGCCGCGGCAGGTATCGCCTCTTTAATCAAAACGGCCCTGGCGTTGCATCATAAAGTGTTGCCGCCGTCTGTCAATTTTGTTACTCCCAACCCGGCGGTAGATTGGGCCACCAGTCCGTTCCGTGTAATTACGCAAGCGCAAGCGTGGCCGGAGGGAAAAATCCGCCGTGCTAATGTGTCCGCCTTTGGTTTTGGCGGAACGAATTTCCATGTAGCCATGGAAGAAATGAACGACCATTTACTTCATAAAGAAACGGTAGCCCTTGCACAAAGCGGGGTGTCCCCCAAACAGGAGTCTGTAACCATGAATAATTCGTATATTTTGCACGTGCCGGGAGAAAAAATTCAAAGTGATGTGTTGACTTTTTCCGCCCCGACCCGTCAAGAACTTTTTAGCGTATTGGACAAGGCCTTGTTGGCGGTGCAAAGCGATCCGACGTATTTGCCCAGCATTTCCTATCAAAACCATATTGCTAAACCGGGTAAATTTGCCGTAACGATTAACGTGGAAAACCCGGATAAACTCAAAGAAAAAATTGAATTTTTCAAAAAGACCGCTTCTTCGCAAGACGTATGGACGCAAGAGTCGCTTTACTTACGCATGAAGGGCATTTATCCGTTTACGCCTACCGAAATTAAACCCAAAGTGTGCTTTATGTTCCCCGGTCAAGGTTCGCAATATGTGGACATGATGAAAGATTTGGCCTCTAAATATAAAGTCGTACAAGATACGTTTGATGAAGCAGACCGTTTGTTGACGGATATTATCGGCCAAACCTTGACGGAAACTTTGTGGAGTAAACCCGGCGAAACGAAAGAACAAATTGCTGAACGTGAAGCCGCCATTAAACGGACCGAAATGACCCAACCGGCTGTTTTAACGGCAGATATCGCTATGATGCGTTTGCTCTCGTCGTTTGGGATTAAGCCGGACGTTGTCATGGGGCATAGTTTGGGCGAATATGCCGCCGCCGTAGCGGCCGGAATTTTTGATTTTGAAAATGGCTTAAAAGCCGTTTGTACGCGCGGAAAAGTGATGAGCGAAATTCGCGTAGAAGACAACGGAAAAATGGCCTCTATCGCCGCGCCGGTGGAGCGCGTAGAGCCGGAACTCGTCCGCGTAGCCGGTTATGTGGCGGTAGCCAACAAAAACTGCCCGACCCAAACTGTTATTGCCGGGGCCTCTAAATCTATTGACGACGCTATTAAGATGTTTACCGATATGGGCATCCAAGCGGTGCAAATTCCGGTATCGCATGCATTCCACTCCGATATTATTAAACCGGCTATGCCGCAATACCGCGCCTTCTTAAACACGTTGGAATTTCATTCCCCCAAAATGCCGATTACCACTAACGTAACGGCGGAGTTCTATCCCAGCGAACCGGAAAAAATTAAAGATTTGCTCGTGACCCAAATTTCCCACTCGGTGGAGTGGATCAAACAACTCAAAACCACGTATGATTCTGGCGTGCGGCTCTTTGTAGAGTGCGGGCCGAAACGGGTGCTTTCTGCGTTGGCTTCCAATACGTTAGCGGATAAAAAAGATATTAAAGTCTTGGCCTCTAACCACCCTAAAAAAGGCGGGATTGTGGAGTTTAACGATTTATTTGCTAATTTGATTTCGTCCGGCATCCATATTGATTGGACCGGAACGGACGTTTTTGGCCAAAATACGACGTACAATCCGGCGTTTGCCGGGTGGGTAACCGGAAACGCTACTCCGGTGGAAAAAACTCAAGGCCACATGCCGGCCTCTTTTGCAATCACGCCGGCTTCTGCCCTGGTCCAACCGGCTATCCCGGCGGAAAAATCTGAGACCGCGCACGGAGCAGATACCCGTAAGTCCGTAGTTATCAGCGGTATTGCCGCAGGTGGCCCGGGCAGTTGGGATAAAATTTTCCGTGAAGGAATTTTGGATGAAATTTTGTCCGGCCGCAATATGATTGAGCCGGTTTCGTCCGATATCCAACAAAAACAAATTGATAAACATGTAGAATTTGTTATCAAATCGCCCGACGGGAACCACCGTTTTGAACGCCTCACTTCCCCTTCGCAAGCCATTAAGTTATTGGCCAAAGGCGGTGCGTTTGATTTAGAAAAAGAATTTGGCTTGCCCGCTAAATGGGTGCACTCTATGGACCGCAGTTTCCAGTTGGCAATTGCCGCCGGTATGTTGGCACTCAAAGATGCGGGTATTCCGCTAGTGTTGTATTACAAACCTACTTCTACGGGCGGATACTTGCCGGACCGCTGGGGCTTGCCGGCGGATATGATTGACGAAACGGGGGTCATTTTTACCTCGGCTTTCCCGGTGGCCAACAGCATGATGGGCGATTTAACCAAGCGCGTGAGCGGACTACTCAATAATAAAACCGCCAAAGAAGTACGCGCGTTTTGCGATAAGTTCTTATCCCAAATTGCCGACCCTGCTTTGAAAGCGGAAATGGAAGCGTGGTATCAAACCAACTTTAAGGATAAAGAAATTGAACCGCAGGCCTTTACTTCCGAATTTATCTTAAAGACGATTATTATTGCTCATTGTCATTTCTGCCAATGGATCCGCGCGCGCGGACCAGCCATGGCCATGAGTTCGGCTTGTGCCTCTACCGCGCAAGCAATTTCAGTGGCGCAAGATTGGATTAAATTGGGCCGCTGCAAACGGGTCATTGTGATTGGGGCAGATGATATTACCAATGATAATGTGTCCGAGTGGATTTTAACGGCGTTCTTGGCTTCCGGCGCGGCTACGACCGAGCAGGATGTTACCAAAGCGGCTTTGCCGTTTGACCGCCGCCGCAACGGGATGATTGTAGGAATGGGAGCGGTATCTCTCGTGGTAGAAGAAGAAAGCGAAGTCGCCAAACGCGGTATGAAACCGTTGGCCAAATTGCTTGCTAGCGAAATTGCCAACAGCGGTTTCCACGTTACCCGCATTGATGTAGCGCACGTGGCTAAAGTGATGGACCGGTTGGTGTCTACTGCCGAAAAAACCCACGGCTTAAACCGGGCCGATATTGCCAAACAATTAGTCTTTATTTCGCATGAAACCTATACGCCGGCGCGCGGCGGTTCTGCCAGTGCCGAAGCGTATGCGCTGAAATCTACCTTTGGCGAAAACGTCAGTAAGGTTATCGTCAGCAACACGAAAGGTTTTACCGGACACTCTATGGGGGCCGGACTGGAAGACGTTATTGCGGTACGGTGTTTGAACACCGGTTTGGTGCCGCCGATTGCCAACTTTAAGGAATCTGATCCGGAATTGGAAGGTATTACCTTAAGTAAAGGCGGACATTACGATTTTAAGTATGCGTTGCGTTTAGCGGCGGGTTTTGGCTCGCAGTTGGGGATGACGCTGCTGGAAAAAGCGTGGCAGGAAGGGGAACCGCGTATTTGTGATGAGGCCACCCACCAGGCTTGGCTCAAACAAATTTCTGGTCAAGGAAACCCGGTATTGGAAGTTGTCCAAAATACGCTTCGCATCAAAGACAGTTATAAACATGGAGTCAAACCGTCTTTAGTCATGGAAGGCTCCCAAGCTTTTGTGGATAAGGTACATAGGGTTCACGCGCCTGTGTCTGCGGAAACGCAACCTGCGGCGGTAACGCCCGTAGTAACTCCGGCAGTACAACCTGCGGTGGCGCAACCTGTTGCAACGCCTAAAGCCGTTGCGTTAGATGAAAATTCTGTTACCAAAGAAGTTATCAATATGGTAGCGGAAAAGACCGGATATCCGGAAGACATGCTTGATTTAGATCTGGATATGGAAGCCGACTTGGGTATTGATACGGTCAAACAAGCCGAACTGTTTGCCATTATGCGCGAACATTACG
>JAZUKK010000003.1:0-3432 GCA_045643265.1 Elusimicrobiaceae bacterium
GGTGGTTGCGCAAGAAGGGGCGAAACAGGCTGTAATAGATCAATTATCTATTAATAAGGAAGATCTCCCGGTTGTAAACACGCGAGACCCCAAAGTGGAAGAAGTAGGAGTAAATCCTTGGAACATAGGTACGGCCGGATATGTTTTGGCGGGTGGTAACAATCAAAACCCGCCGGTTCCGTCCACGGAAGGGGACGGTGTGGAAATGCCGGAAGAACTCCCCGGAGGGAATAACGTATTTAGCGAGGTCGGGTCAAAATCGGCGGAGAACGTGGCAACGGAGCAGGCAGAGTTGTTGCCAATGCCACAGCCTAAAACTCCTGTATGGTGGGCTAAATTATTTCCCAACGGCACGCACTACCATGCCGTTGAACCCTCCGGTTTGCATGAGAATAACGTTGTGCCTGTTTATGAAGAGACTGACGATGGAAGAGTGGAACTGGTGTCCAGTAGCGGCTTCCAATTTACGGTAGAAGGGACGGAAAAGGAAATCTCTGTCCGCAATGTCAACGTAATAATTGATTCTTCTTTCAAAACGACCGGCTACAATCGGTTGACGCTATCTGACCAAGGAGTTTTCCAATTACGCAACGAGAATCAAACACCGCAAAATCTCTCTAACTTCTTCTTTGAATTAAATAATGATAAAGGCCAACTATGGCACTTGTTGCAAAGTCCGGTCAGATTTGAAAATGATGATTCGCTAACGATTAAATTGGAGCGGGGCTCTCACAGTGGATCTGTGGTGGAATTGCCCGTTCGATTGGAAGATGCCCAACTTACGTTTCCTACTATTAAAGCCAAAGTAGACAAAAAACTGCTTCCTAAACATGCCGCCGTAGATAAGGGATATATCCAGGTTAACAAAGACGGGTCCATTGGTTACGTGGAACCTGGCAAAGAGCCGGTCCTTTTGCAAGGGCACTATGTTCGTTTGCCTAAGAGAGATAGTAAATATTGGGTACCGATGATGCATGCCCAAAAGGCCGTTCCCTTTATGATAAAAGTACGTTCTACCGGCGACAAAGTCGGATTGGTTGGGGGAACCCTTTCTTTGCTCATGTTAGGTATGGGTAAGACGGTTTCCCCAGAGGTCTCAACGCATACTTCTTTAAATGATGATCAATCCACTTGGGCCATGCGTATTATTAACAATTTTTCTCCTATCTTTATGGCGCCGTTCAGCCATTTTTTAGACCGGCACGGGGAAACCGCCGCTTTACGGGTAGGTAGCGTGTTGTTCTTTGCAGGCGGGCTCGCTGCCCTAGCGTCCGGGGCGACGGGCTTCTTGGGAAATGAGATCTTATCGTCTTGGAAACTAGCCGGATTTTTAACTTCATGTTTCCTTATTGCCATGGGTACAAACTTTGCCCGGTTGGGCCAAAACTTATCCATTAAAGCCAACTTAGGCGAGCTAGAAAAAGGGAAGAAGTCGGTGGGAGAAAATAAGGTTAAACCCGATTCTTACGATTGGAAATACTTGCGTAAACGCATGGGGGAGGTGTTCAGGAAAAGCACTAAGGATGCTTCCCGTAAAGAATTACAAGAAATTCAAAGAGCGCAAGTATTTAAAAACGTAGGAACTCTGGGATTTTTGGCGCTGCCGTTTTTGGTCAACTTTGTGGGTAAGGCCCTTTTTGGGGTGGACTTAGGGGTAGACTTTACATTTAGTTTTATACCTTATACCTTGCTGGGAGGATACGCGTTGTGGAAATTGAGCACCACTTCCTTAAAAGATGCTATTCCAAACGATATTTATACTCTTAAAAAGAACGTGAACGAACAGGTTGAAAAAACAGCTGCCACATTAGCTGCCCGTGTGCTTGCCGGGGAAGAAATCCCAGAGAAAGAAGTCAAAGAATTGGTTGAAAAACTGGACAAAGTGCTTGACCAATGGGCCCAGGGGAAAACTCGTGAAGATAAAAAGCTTAATAAGGCAAATACGCTAAAGGAAGAGAAAAAGGATATTGAAAAGCGGCTGCGGGAAAGTTTAGAGGAGCGGTTGCAGGGAAGTTTAATTTTAAAGGAAAAGGAGTTATTGTCTGAACAAATTAAGTTGTTAATGGAGCGTATGCAAAAAGTTTCTGCCCAGTTAAACCCCGATAAGAAAAACATTTGGCAAGTGTTCCGGGAGAAAGGGGTGTCCGCCTGTGCGTGGGGCATTACGCTGGCTACCATGCATGAATTGGGAGTATCAACCGGGTTTGCTTTTGCGGTGAAGAATTTATTGATGCCGGAAGCAAAAATTATGATAAACATGAGCGAACCTCTTCGTCTTGCCCTTGGGGTCTTACCGCCGCTACCGGGGCCGTATGCACCGTATGCGCAGTATGCACCCGTAGATGGTACACTTGCCGCTGCCATTACCGCGGCGGCTTGGTATGGCGCAATGATTGCCGGCCGGAGCCTAGGGAACCTGCTCAGTAGCCGGGTCAGTCCAGGCAGTATGTATGCCGTTACCTCGGGGTTATCTGTGCTAGGTACGGCTATGATGATTCTTGCCGGCGGGAATTTAGGCACACTCCTTGTTGGTGCTTCGTTGGCCAGTATTGGGGTGGGGAACTTCTTCTCGCAAATTTATAAATATACAACAGATCGTTTCTCACAACATAAACGCACAGTACAAATGATTATCAATTATACTATGCCGGCGGCGGCCCTGTTATCTTTACCGTTGACCTCTTTGAAAGATCTAACAGGAATAGGAAATGCAGATATTGTCATATCGGGTATAGCATTGCTAGGCAGTTTGATCTTAACCAAAGGAATGTTTGCTGACTCTAGTATATACCGCGCGGCCAAACAAGGGATTAAATCCTTGCCTAAGAAGGTTAAACAAGAGACCGCGTCCGCGCGCAAATGGCTCAAAAACCTCGTTAAGCCGAAAGATGCCGGAACCCCGCCCCCGTCCCAAAACCTAGATGACGCGGCGGGCGCGCAATAAGTCTTTTTCTCTCAAGTAAAACCCCTGGATAGTTCCGGGGGTTTTTTAGTTGGGAAATAATTTTGGTATAAAGTCGGTTGTAAAAAGTTTGCAGCCATACCCGGTTTTATGTTACAATAAATACGGAGCTAGAAAAAAAGGAGTCTTTGTATGTACTGCAATCGTTTCAAGCGAAAGTGCCAGTGCACGCCCGAGCCACGCAGGAGTCGGCTTAAAGGGGCGGGGATAGTATATCCTTTTTATCAGTTCTTATCCGATTTACAAAATAGTTGTACCAAAATATATTTATTTCAAACTAGGTCCAAAGGGCAAAAAAAACTAGGTCTTTTGGGCCTAGTTTTTTTTATGTTCATAACCCATACTATAAATAAGGAGAGTTTATGAGAGCGTTCTTATCTGCCTTTTTAAGTGCTTGCTTGCTGGTAAGCAGTGTTACCCCTTCGCTAGCGCAAATAAAGCCAGTGGCGAATGGGGTCCAGTCGTCTGTT
>JAZUKK010000004.1:0-2867 GCA_045643265.1 Elusimicrobiaceae bacterium
GGAAATCAAAAACGCCCGTTGGGATTACGCCAAATGGGGCGGGCAGTTTGCGCCGTGGCACTACGCCGTACAGGTTTTACAGCAACTGTTGGTGACGGGCTTTCCGTATGCGTATCTCTACGCCCGCTTGACGGGAAAGACGGACAGTTGGGGACAGCCCGAAGTAGTGGAACGTCGCTTTAAGTACAGGGCGGCGGACTACCGGGAAGAAATGGCGGTTATTGTCCGCGAAACGAAAGCGTTTTACGAACAAGTGACAACGGGGAAGTACCCGACGGGCTACGGTATGCCCGCAATTTGAGGGGGCGGCTATGGAAGCGAAATTGACCGTGACGATTGACTACAAAGGCAAAGACGGCGAAACGTTTAGAAGCAAGATTGTCTTTCCGCCCGAACGCGCAACGCCGTCTTACGTGAATAATATACGCAAACTGATTGTAAACGCACACGCCTAAACGCTATGATTATTCAATACCCTGTTAGACGTTCGCGTGACAGAAACCACGGCAAGCCCGAAAAGGAAACAGCCGTTATTGTTGATTATACAGGCGTTCGCGTTGCCATTGTATCTTCACAGCCGTTGCGCACCATTGAGGAAGCGCGGGAAATGGCAAAGGACATTTGCATTGCGCTGAATATGCAAGAAGGGTGCGAAATTTACGTGTCTAAATTATACCCGTATAAAACATTCGCAAGGCGGTTTGATAGAGAGGTGGAGATATGAAAGAACTAATAGCACACGCCCGCGAACTTGCGGCAAGCGAAACGTTGGTTATCGGTAATGACGTGCGCAACACGCTTGCGAACCTTGCCGCCGCCGTGGAACGCCAACAGGCGGAAATTGGCGACCTTAAAAGCCGGGTGCGCCTATGGACGAACCGCGCCGACGAATTGCGCCTTGCTTGCGATAAGTGGTATGGAATGGTTAAAAACGGAACGCTGAAAGGGGTAAACAATGAACGGAATTAAAGACGGCACGTTTATGTACGGGCGGCACGTCGTCACCATTGCCGAAAAGGTGTATTTGGTGACGGACAATTACGTACAGGCGTACACGGCGTACATTGAAGCCCGGAACGCGGGCAAGATTGCGACGCTTTACACGGCTGAAAATACGCTGTCTTTGCGGAAGGGGGAGATATGGCAAAAGCCGCTGTGATTGTCGTATGCGCCGCCGTCGCAATTTGGATAATCGCATATACGATTGTCACGCTGTGGCGCGAACGCCGCCGGGTGCGCTGTTGCCGCAACTGTGTCTTTGCTTGCAAGGCAAAGACAATGCGCGGCGTTTACGTGTGCAAACTTGACGACGCGCCGCCATACACGCTTCACCGTCCAAATGAGCGTTGCGCGGGCTATTCCAACAGATACGATTGCAAACTTGACTTCAAACGCTTTGCGAAAATGTATTGCAAGGGGGTGTAAATGACAATCAAAGGTAAGGTGCATTGCTTCTTTGAGCAATCCGGGACGTTCAAGCGTGAGTTTATCAAACTTGGAATCCCGGCGGAAGATTACGACATACAAAACAACTTCAATGAGACAGACCACGTTGCCGACCTTTTCGGGCAGATAGAAGCCGCATACGAGGGGGGGGTAAGCGTGTTTGACACCATAACGAAGGACGATTTGATTATGGCGTTTTTCCCGTGTATTTACTTTTGCGGTATTGCTCAAATAAATATAACGCTTGCAAATTATGAATATAAGTTTAAGACGCTTGAAGGTTGCGACAAGTATATTTTTGACAGAATTGCGAAGCGTGATTTGTTTTATAGTTTGCTTTTGAAACTTTGTTTTGTGTGCTTGAAGCGCGGAATAAGGTTGGTAATTGAAAATCCGTACACAACAAATACATACCTAAAAGGCAATTTCATAAAGCCGCCGTCTATTGTAGATACCGATAGGACAAGGCGCGGCGACGCTTTCACAAAGGCAACGGCATATTGGTTTTTTAACGCAGAACCTACCCATTGCCAAACATTCCAACAAACAAAAGAAGATGATAAGCGGTTTATTGATATTCATTCTAATAAAAATCACAAAGGCAGAAACGTAAAGGGAAGCCAGCAAGCCGGGATTTGTAGCGAAGAGCGGAGTATGATTACGCACGACTACGCCCGCAACTTCATTTGCGATTTCATACTTGGCAAGCCGTCAAGCGTAGCGGCGCAACAGGGTGATTTATTCGGTTAAAATCCGCCATTGACACAACCGCGAAAGATTTTGTATAATACGCGCACACACACAACAGGGCAACAGCCCGGAAAGGTAAAAAGAATGAACGCAACAGGAAACACCGAACTCAAAGTTAAAACGGACTTGTCAATACTTCCGTCCGTTATTGAGTTTAACTACAAAGAACTCAAAGATTGGCTTGACGGTGCGCTTACGAAGTACAAGGGGCTTGTCGTCACAAAGGACGATAAGAAAAAGGCAAAGGACGACAGAGCAAAGTTAAACAAGTTGAGTGCGGCTATCAAAAAGGCGGCGAGTGACACAAAGACGCGGTTGCTTACGCCGTTTGAAGCGTTCAAATTGAAGGTTGACGAACTTTGCAAGAAGGTTGACGAAGTTTCGGGCGCGATTGACGAACAAATCAAAAACATTGAAGCCGCCGAAAAGGAAGAGCGCAAGCAGAAACTTACAGCCGTTTTGCGGGCGAAGTTGGACGAAACGTTTGCAGACGAAAAGGACAAGCGTTTTGCAGATAGCCCGTATTGGAGAACGTTTTTTGACGACGTTTATCCGCGCCTGTTGAACGCAAGCATTACGGACACGTTCGCGCACGATGAAATCAACCGCACCGTGGACGAAACGCGCAACGCCGTTGAACAGGTGCGCACGATTTACGCCGACAAGCCCGA
>JAZUKK010000005.1:0-134333 GCA_045643265.1 Elusimicrobiaceae bacterium
CGTACTTGATACGGAATCTTCCACGCACGCCGTTTCGCAACGACGACAACCCACGTGGAAGATCCTGAATCAAGTTCAGGATGACGGCACTAATTGTTATAACGGCAACAGCGGTTTCACGCTCATTGAATTATTAGTAGTCGTACTTATCATCGGCATTTTGGCGGCGGTGGCTCTGCCGCAATATAAAAAAGCGGTGGAAAAAGCGCACGCCACACAAGCTCTGCTGTTGCTCAAAACACTAAATCAAGCTGTGGATGCTTACCACTTGGCCACCGGAACATGGCCACCGACTTTTGATGAACTGGATATGGATATCCCCTGGACCGGCAGAGAAATTATCTATTCGCCCGCTAAAATTTCCGATGTACGCTCCAATGGCAAATGGACTGTACAAATACATGGTAAAGATCCCGCTAATTATTCCATTTTTGTGGAGCGGTTATCGGGCGAATATGCCGGAGTGGAATTTATTGTGTATAAACATCCCGGTTCGGATGCATCTGTGTATAACCTTCCCTTAGATACCATGATTTGTCAAGAACAACGCGACGGGGGCACGTCCATAGCTTTTTCTGCTCCCCAAGGAAGTTTTTGCCAAAAAATTATGGGAGGGAATTTTCTTGTTCATAATAGATGGGCAGATTATTACACCTTACCCTATTAGACAACCTGTTATAAAAAACACCGCCCGTCGTAAGACGGGCGGTGTTTTTACTTCGGTACTAAATTATTTCTTTTTGGCTACTTTTTTAGCCGGTTTTTTAGCAACTTTTTTCGTTACTTTTTTTGCCGGTTTTTTGGCAGCTACTTTTTTAGCTGTTTTTTTAACAGCGGCTTTTTTCACTGTTACTTTTTTAGCACACGCTTTTTTGCAGGTTTTTTTAGCGCATACTTTTTTCGCCGGTTTTTTGGCGGCTACTTTTTTGGTTACTTTTTTCACGGTTTTTTTAACGGCCATATTAGTCTCCTAAGACAATTAGTTTTAACCTCATAAAAATAATAGCACAAATTAAAAAAAAATGCAACTATTTTTCCGTCTTAAAATATTTTTAGTAAAAAAATCAAGTCAAATTTTTTTCGTCAGAAAAGTTATTTTTTGTTTTTCACCGTCGGAGAAGGGCGGAGTTGTTGTTCCAGTTCATAGATTCCCTCTCGCCCGCAAAGTGCCGTAAAAATAATTTTGCTTTTTGTATTTTTTTGCACCAACCGTACCGAAATTACAAAAAAAACTGCGCGCAAAAAATACAAATTACTTGCCTGCAAACCACCCCAAAATGCGCTCGCGCACGCATAAAGAATCAACCCGATATACACCCAGTTGCAAACATAAAAAGCCTGCAAAGTATGTCTTAAACTACGCACATTTAGCAAACGTAACGCAAGTGGCAAAAGGGCATTTTTCCCTAGTGCAAAAATCCCCCCCAGCAGTAGCGCTTGGCCCCAATTTCCCGTCAACGCATGCCCGGCGCCGGGAGCCATTAAACTAAAAACAAGCGCCAAACATGCGGTCATTTTCCCCCCCACAAGTCCAGTAGCGCCAAGGCCGTTTTAATTTTAGAAATCCGGGCGCGTTTGAGTCCGCTTTCTTGCACGAGGCGTCCCGCTAATTTTTCAAACGCAAGTTCCGGGCCGTGTTTTAATTCCAACTCTATTTCCTTAAAGTACACTTTCCGCCCACACACATTTAGTTCGCACGAATCAAAAGCCAATTCCGCGCGCAACGATTTGGAAATAATTTCGTGGGTTTTCCGACGATTTTTTAAGATAAATAAAACGTGTAAATCGGTAAGCGTTAGTCCTTGCCACTTCTTTTTTTTATCTAGCGCAGCCAATGCCTGCGTTAAATTTTTTACGCCCGATAAAGGCAACGTTTCTTCCCGCCGGACGGCTTTTCCGTTTTTAATTTCCGTGCGGGTTTTGAACGTGGCCTCCCATGTATTATTGGCCCGGCGCACGCGAAAAGCAATTTGTTGTTGCGCAAAATTGTTCGTGGGCGTATCCAAATATACGTCGGTAATACGCCACATTTTTTCCGCCGCCACCGCTACATTACCGGCCGAAACGGCCCGGCGCATGCGGTAAAAAGCACGCGGAGTGTTTGCATCCCACTTAAATTCAATTTCTGTACCCATAAGTTTAGTTTACCAAAAAAGTATAATGTAAGCAGGAGGAGTTATGAAGAAATTACGTCAACCTACGTCACTTAATTGTTTTGCATGCGGAAAAAACAATCCGTTTGGCTTGCATTTAGAATGGTTTAATGATGATGAACACCAACAAGTAGAAACTCATTTTACGCTCGGGGATAATTATTGCTCGTATCCCGGCACTGTACACGGCGGCATTATTGCCACCATTTTGGACGAAACGTCCGGCCGCGCGGTGTTACTCAACAATAACTTTAATAATTTAATGGTCACCCTTAAAATGGAAATAGTGTATAAACACAACACGCCCACCAACACACCGCTACGCGCCGTGGGACGGCTGATCAAAGGGGGCGCTTCACGCGCACAAGTAGAGGGAGAAATCATTTTGCCCGACGGTACCGTATCGGCCAAGTGCACCAGTATCTTATTTAAAATTCCGCAAGCAGTTAAAGACAAATGGGGCCCGGAAGCAGACGAATGGGCCCGCACTACGCCTAACGTGTCCGACGAGTGTGCGTGTTCTTGCGCGTGCGCTTGCGAAAAAGAAACCACGGAAAACTAATCCGCGATTTACAAGATAATTTGTATAAAGTAATGCGAATTTGATATAATAAATTATCGCTTTACGGATCGGTAGCTTAGTTGGTAGAGCGCCTGCTTTACACGCAGGAGGTCAGGGGTTCGAGTCCCTTCCGGTCCAAATTGATTTTCCCCATCGTAGAGATGGGGATTTTTTTATGTTTAATTGTATCTTTTTCCGACGAGGAAGGTTTTAACTTTCTATCCTTCCCCGTCTTAGAGTACTTTATCCCTTGCCCAAAATACGGATAATTCGGCCCCAGTTCTCTGACGGCAAAAACCGCAAGATCCACTTTTTGAAATTTACTTTTTTCTTTACCAAAACGCGGAAGGTCATAGGTTCGAGTCCTGTGCGGTATTAAACTGCTTTAATAGGTAATCTTAAAATAATCTAGCACTGCTTTCATCTGGTCTTGTGCGGCCAAACAAGTATCCGTTAAGCGTTCGTGATTTGTTGGCCACTCATTAAGCCCTTTGTAATAGAACATCTTTATCTTGTCCGTAATGATAAACGGAACGATATTATTACGCAAACACTCCTTAAACAGTATCAGCCGCCCAATACGTCCGTTCCCGTCTTGAAATGGGTGTGTGGCTTCAAACTGGTAATGAAAATCTAATAGTTCCTCAAACGTGTGTTTGTTTTTGCGGTTGTACTTGGCTAGCAAGGTTTTCATTTTAGCCGCTACTTGTTCCGGACTAGTAGTGGCGTGTCCCCCTACTTCATTAGGTTTGCGTTTATAATCCCCCACCGCAAACCAGGCCTTGCGGCTATCCGAAGTCCCGTTTTTAAGCACACCGTGTAATTCTTTTAGAAAATGTTCACTAGGTTTATAGTTAGCATTCTCAATAATCATATCAATACATTTAAAATGGTTAGCGGTTTCTACTATGTCATCCACTTTTACAGTATTATCTTCCACACCAATCGTGTTTGTTTCAAAAATATAACGGGTTTGGTCATGGGTAAGTTGACTGCCTTCTATATGGTTGGAATTATAAGTAAGGTCAATTTGTATCTTATGATAAATACCACCATGTTGTTTGGAAGATTGCTCGGCTTTTAATATATTAAGTAAGGTATGAGCGTGCTTGCTTTGTTTGGGTTTACGCATAGGTTTAGAGGCATCTGCCGGAATGTTCCATGTCTTGCCGGTTAAAAAAGCCCCCGTAATACGGCCATGCGCACAATAATTACGCACGCTCCGCTCCGAAATTTTCCACTTTTTAGCCGCTTGTACTGCCGAGATATATTCCATAAAGTCCCCTCCCTGTACTAGTAGTATAACTCATTATCGGCAATAAATCAAGTTATATCTTATAAATAAATAATTATATTTTGCCGATAAGGGAAAAAGTTGCTCCACATTTAATCTTAACATGGCAACAATTTATCTTCGGGATATTGAAAAATTATTCTTCACATTTGTCTCTGTGGTTTTTTCTGCGGGTACCTATACCTACCCGGCTCTATAAAGCCCACGTTAGGCGAATTTGTGCCTACGACACCCCTCACACGAGAGAAAAATCCAGAAGGTCACAGGTTCGAGTCTCGCGCGGACCACCATTTTTTTAGGCATCTTGTAGAAGATGCCTTTTTTGTTGGGTAATTTTCCCCACTCCCGTCGATAAAATTGCGCGGTTTTTATCTATCCAGGTCATAGAGTACTTTTAGGTGGGCATAAAAAAGGCCCATTTCGGGCCTTTTTCTCTAACTGCAAATTTTGTAGGAGCCAAAATTGTAGAATAACCAGACAGGAGAATGCTTATGAGTCGCTTTGCTACAACTATGAAAGAATACTTTATGGCTCAAATGGAACCTAAACATAACGTACGACAAAAAGCACTAGAGACATTTTATCTCTCTCAATTCTTATCTACTCCAGAAGGTAAAAAATGGCAGGAGAAAAATATTTGCTGTATCGATAAAAATCAAGAAGAACCAGATTTTATTTTTAATACTCCTTCTAACGAAAAATGCGGACTAGAAATTGTATCTTGGGTTAATCAAACAAAACAATGCCGCGCTACCCAAATCTTATATGATATCGCACGTGACATATGTCGAACTATTAAAGAACGAAACAACATTAACTTAAGTTTGATTATTGATATTTATAATCCTGAGGAATGGGAAAGAAAAACCCGTGAAGATTATTTGAAATATGCATATAATCCTGGTGTTAAGAAGTTGTATGCTAATGCAAAAAGTATAAAAAAACAATTTCTAGACATTATCATTGCTACTTCACACTTAACTGAATATCCCAGACAACAGTGGATTTCTATCAATGGACAGCACTTTAAACTCTCTTTTTGTCGGTCTTGGGCAGAATACCCAGAATTTTTTGTAAATAATATGGGTTTCTGTTGGGACGATCCCATGCAAGCAATCCAAAACATAATAAGTGAAAAGAACAAAAAATACGATTCTTACATTAAGAATTGCAAAATCTGTTCTTTGTTAATTATTAGTCCTTTATACAATACAGGAAATAGTTTAATAACTCCGAAAATGATAGCTGCTCACCATTTCACATCTAAATTTAAAGACACTTACGTTTTGGAGTTACATGATTCAAACAGCCCTCATGCACACAAGCTACTTGTTAGTTACTCATAGGTGACCAAATTTTCTCCTGCTTCTCAAAATCTACTTGGCCCTCTGCCAAATTCATAAGTTCCCGCAACGTTAAATTATTCGGATTCTTGTATTCCAAGATATCCGCTACAATAAGCGGGGATAAATAGCATAGGTTAATATATCGCGAAATGGTACGTTTCGTCATGTGCACTTCTTTTTCCAAAACTCTCATTCCCCCGCCGCGTTCGCTTATCTTTTTAAGTTGCCACCCACGCGCCAAGGCGCGTACTAAACTTTCATTGAGTTGCCGTACAGTTAAAATATTGCGCGCTGTGCCATTTCGCAATTTTACCGATGAAACATTGGCAACCACAAATTTCCCGCGCACATATAAATTACCTTCCATCCGTTCTAGTGAAAGGGGTTTTCGCTCTAATTTTTCCGTTATTTTCGGGCAATTGATTAAATCGGCCTTTATTTGCCTCTCATCTAAAAGAATCGTCAAATAATGCGCTTTCCCTGCCGTTTGGCATGTTGCCTTAACAATCCAGGAACGCATTTGTTTATCCGTTATGCCGATTCTATCGGACAGGAGCTCTAATTCCTCAAAATCGGTCTGCCGGAGCATATCAAGCACAAAATTATCCAGTTGTTCCACAGGCAAATAATGCCCACCTACTCCATTATAGTAATACAACAACTTCCTTCTATGGCTTTTTGAGGAAGTAAACCGGAATTTTTTCCCTTTATCGTCATACAACTTGCCTGCCAATACTGTTTTATGGAACTTATAGTGGTTAAACGCATTCGGATCACGAAAACGCCGCCGAATTACCGCTTGCACCTGTTCCCATAATTCACGGGAAATAATGGGCTTATGCACTCCGTTATAAATTTTATTTTGTCTGTAATGCGTGATTTTACCCAGGTAAACAGGATTAGTTAACATACGTTGCACCGTATTATTTTTAAACGGTTCACCACCCCGCGTACGCTGGCTATGTTTGGTAACCCACTTCTTGGTATGAATCCCCTGTTTATTTAGCCACTCGGCCACCCCAAGCATATTTTGCACTTCAAGATATTTTTGAAATACTTGCCGCACGATTTCGGCTTCCGGCTCATTTACCACCAGATGTCTGTCGTTAAGGTCATATCCCAATGGCAAATTGCCCCCCATCCATAGCCCTTTGGCCTTACTGGCAGCAATTTTATCACGCACACGCTCGGCAGATACTTCCCTTTCAAACTGGGCAAACGATAAAAGCATATTGAGCGTGAGTTTTCCCATAGAGTTGCTCGTATCAAACGATTGAGTTATAGACACGAAGTTGCACTCATATTTGGCAAACTCCTGCATCATTTTATGGAAATCAAAGATAGAGCGCGAAAGACGGTCCACTTTATAGACGACAACTACCTGTATATTGCGCTCGCGGATTTCTTCCAAAAGCGCTTGCAAGCCGGGGCGCTCCATCGTGCCACCGCTAATCCCGCCATCCTCAAAAGTTTTATAATACTCCCACCCGTTAAATGCTTGCGAGAGGATATAGGCCTTACACGCCTCTTCTTGGTTTTGGAGCGAGTTAAACTCCATTTCTAGCCCGCGCTCCGTCGATTTGCGAGTGTATATTGCACAATTAATTTTTGCCATTTAGTATAATTCTCCTATACACATTACCGCTTACTATGGAGAGATAAGTCAAGTATGAAATTCTTAAAGGAAAATCGTCAATCATTGGATATAATTGCGTTAATAATCTTACTGGTTGTGTTCGAAATCGTGTTGTACAAAAATTATCACATCAAATTAGACAGTTATTCCGGCTGTTTGGCAGCAATAACTGCTTTCTTAGGGGTTATTTTGAGCACCCATAGCATTACATCATGGGGAAATAAACAAAACGAAGAAATTAAAGATATTCATAATAAGGCTATTGAGAGATTAGAAGAGAAAAAACTTGAACTTGCTGCAGAAATTACAGAAGCTTTTCATAAAGTCAATCAATCTATTAAAAGAATTTGCAGTCCATTAAGCACAGGAGAGGAAGAACAAAAAGCGGAAGACATTTTGCAAGAAATAATGAAGAATTCAAACCTTTCGGATCAAAATCCACGTATTATTAAAAGGGGTCTTGTGTTTTTACACCGCTGGAATAATGAATTAGAAAATATTAATCATCTCATGTCATTGAAAATTAAAGCACGCATCTATTTTGGAGAAAATTTAGAAAAATGTTTTGAAGAAACCTCATCATTTTTATCCAATGACATATGGCTCAAAATATCCACCTTACTGGAAGGAGTCAGTCAAATAAATAAAGATAATAAACCATATAGCAGACAACTTTGGGATCTTTATGCAAGCCCAACTCCAATCGATGACATCATTAAAAAGGTAGAACAAATACTTATACCCCTTATTCGTACTAATTCTATCTAGTTAATCCGAAAAATTTGGGGCCGCTGACGTGGGCTCGCACGATTTTCTCCGCTAGCGCCGTCAAATTGGGATATATTTTCCCTTCCCATTCATAGGCGTTTTCCCCCTTTACGGTCACCTGATATGTCCGCCCTTTATAGGTTTTAGTCAGTATCGTTCCGGCGGCGAGTGCATAACGCTTTTTATGCGCGTGCTCGATATACTTGTCGGGATTGCTCGCATAACGGTCAAGCCGCGTGATGTATTTTTCTTGTAATTTACAACGCCCTAGCTCACATTGGATGGCATACCATAGCGGGCGCAACTTGGCCTTAACGCCTCTCAAAGGGCTGGCATAGAAAGCGTTCCAATAAAACCGCAGTTCTTTGGGGGATAACCCTTTTAATTCTTCATAACTTTTGGGCAAATAGCACTTTCTTCTCATGATAAGATGTCCTTAATCTGACGGATTTTTTCCACTGAACAACTTTGATTACAATAGGCCTTGGCTAAAGTTTCAAAGAATTTAGCGACTAACAAGACGATATCTCTTTCACGAAGATTTCGGGGAGGCCGCCCATGAGGATTACCCGAGCGGCCCTTTATAAATCGCCCTGAAGTGGGTGGTAAATGGCGCGGTGTCATTTGGAAAGCCCAAAGAATACATAGCCGCTGATTTGGCGCTTTACGATCGTCATTGCCACGCGCGAGATGCTTTTGAATACTTTTCCTTCGTATTCAAAGCCGTTTTCCAACACTTTTACTTCTATGGTTTTGCCTCGGTAGATTTTAGTGATGATGCTACCCGGAGCGGGCAATCGATTATCGCGCGGCCGGATAGGCAAGTTTTCAAGCGGTGTTCCTTCGGTAGTAATAGAACTCACAACCCTCAAAACAGCGGGTTTCGTAGGTTTGGTTTTTTGTGTTGATTTTTTTGTTGTTTTCTTCATAACTTATCTCCTTAAGTAAGCAATTTACCTTCGTACTACATTCACACTTACTATGGGGAGATAAGTCAAGTCGTCCTTTATAAAAAAACTGATATAATGAAAATATGATTATCTATCAACTATATAAAGCGCCTATTGAGGTTTTACAAGAATACGATGCGGCTCTTGCTAATAAAATTGGCAACAAAGGCGGCATTTATATCCTTCATCAAGGAAAGAAAATTTATTACGTTGGCAAAGCCACCAAACTTCGCCAACGCATTAAACAGCACTTTTCTGATAAACATGGCCATCGCTGGGATGCATTTTCTTTGTATGTTGTAAATGATAATCGGTTTTTGGATAGTCTGGAACGTATGCTAGTTACCTTGATTAAACCCGCGGGCAATTCTACTCTATTTAAAAATGAAATGAGATATAAAAAGGAACTTGCTAAAGAAATTCAACAATTACAAAAACAACATCTTAAAGAATTGTTCCCGGACGTATTAAATCCCACAAAAACAATTACAAGAACTTATAAGGGCCAACCATACAAAATCGTTATAAAAAAGAATGGTAATATCTTTTATAATGGCAAAATCTACCCATCTTTAACAGCGGTAACCAGAAAAATTACCGGTGCTAAAAATATTAGCGGACCGCACTTTTGGAAAATTAGGAAATAAATCCTAAGATATTTTGTCTTTAAAATTCATTTCGCCAACCGTATAAGTAAATTCAGCAGTACTACAAGGCAAAATTCTGTTTTTCACGTTTTGCAGTGTAACAAGAGTGGGACCGAACTTATCTCTCACCGTCAACGAACTAATGCAATCAAAATACGGATCCACTTCTCCTAGCCAACGCAATTTACTAATCACATTAAAAGGTGTATAGTGTTTAACCGATATAACCACACTTACAATGACCACACTTTGAAATATCCGGGCATATTCAACTAAAAAACTAATGTTATCTGTCCTGCGTGATTGCGGAACCCCTAGATCTTCCACAATAAATACTTGTTTACCTGACGTATCCCAAAGATGATGGATTTCATCATCTAAAAATGTATCGGTATTGGTTTCCCAAATATCTAACGGACGATTTTGAAATTGCGCAGCCGTTTCTTGTACCTCATTTCGATTATTTTCGGCAGACAAAAGAAACGGTGATTTCCCTATTGCGCGACTTAACAATAAAGGAATAATATCTCCGGCCAGTTGCCTACAACAAATCCAACGAGTAGTTAATTGCTTCGTCCAACACAAATCATAGGCCAATGTAGCCAAAAAAGCCCGATTAAGTGCCGCGTCCGGGCCGACGAACAAATAACAATGCCCGGGCCGCAAAAGCCCAGTTTGTCTATCTAATCCTTGTAAAGAAGTTTTATATCCTCGTGCCTCGGGTTCTTGTTTTCCGGAAATACGTTGTAAAAATTCTTTCACAAGTTGCTCGTTATTATAGGTTTCCATAATTCCTCCTAACCTATTACGCCTTACTAGAAGCAAATAAGTCAAGTTTATGATACAAAAGAGAACCGACAGCTCTTTGTCGGTTCCTTCGTAGTCCCTTACACACATTTTAGCCATGAAAGGTCTTTGCGTACCTGTTGTTCGTACATAAGCAGTTGGGAAAGAGCATCACATTGGTCGTCGTGCCGGCCGTTTGGAAACTGTAATAATTCCCGCTCAAAATCCGGCCACCACGCGGGATTGTCATCCGGGAACAAACACGTCCCATTTTCAAGCAAGTGTGACACGGATTTAAGCCGCGTAGCTTTATCTTGCACGGGTTTAACAAATTTGATTTGTTCCCCAAACTTAATTTGAAGCGTTTGCCCCATTCCCACACCACTATTCATTTCTTCAATCAACACGTCCGACAAATAAGGGTTTAATAATTTGTACTTCTGGGCACACTCCTCTATCAACCGTTCCGCCGTCATCAATAGGGCAGGGAATTCCAGTTTAGCCCTAAATACATCCAGCCCCCACACTCTCTTGCAATAATCGTGCGCATAGGTAATGCAGACAGAATAATCGTTATCTTCTCCGGCTTTACTCGCTGTATCCCAACTTTGGCCTAGCCCTAAATTCAATCTTCTGGTGCGCACTTGCTCATACAATTCAGGCGCGCTGTATGTATGCAACCATTCCCGGCGAATAATATTCCCCCCTAAACATTCCGGCGCTTGTTGATATTGGCTGGCAAACGTATAACTACCTGCGGTGGATTTGATACGTCTCAAATCGTCCACACTTTCCCGTTCAGGGTGTAACGCCTCTCCAATTGGGCGTTTAACAATGCGCGGCACCCCAAACGGTGTGGCAATAGACCATGTTTCATCTTCCGCAGCAAGAGCCGGCATTTTTATCAACTGAAACGAAGGGTCAGTTTCCAGCAAGTGGCCCGTTAAATCGTTTAGGTGCGTACGCTGCATAATAGCCAGTATTTTTCCGTTGCGCTTATCGTCCAACCGGGAAAGGAGCGTATTACCGTACCAATCGTTCACTTTGTTGCGAATTGTGTCGGAACTTGCATCAGCGGGTTTTATCGGGTCGTCAATGATAATCCAATTTCCCCCGCGCCCGGTAATCGTACCACCGACAGAAGTGGAAAATCGCCCACCTCCAGCCGTCGTCTCCAAGTCCATAACGCCACGGCGAGTTAGCCGCGCAAAAGGAAAAAGTTCTTGATACCACTCACTCTCCATTACTTTACGTTGGTCAGACGCCATTTTGGCGGAAAGTTCATCAGAATAACTAACGCACAAAATTCGCTCTTTGGGGTTGTGGCCTAGTAAAAAAGCAGGCAACGCCACCGAGCAGATAATGGACTTCATATACCGTGGCGGCACGTTGATAATAAGCCGGGTATTTTTCCCAAGGCGCATTGCTTCCACCGCCTGACAAATGACGTCCACATGCCAATTATCCAAATAGGCAGCCTCGCCAGCCACCTCATAAAAAACCTTGATACAAAATGATTTAAAGTCTACCCGCAACAAGGCCTTTAAAATTTCTTTTTCACGATTGTTTATTATTTCTACTGACATATTCTTTTAAGATCTCCTTATCGTTAGCAGATAACGCCTGTATTCCTTGGGCTAATTTTGCCTCTGCTTGCTCCATTTTGAGGATGTAGGGCAGAAGAATTTGAACGGCCTTTGCCTCCCCCTGCACGGCCTTGTTAATAAGCGCGGTAATGATTATCGCATATTTGGGCATGGAACGCTTTTTCCCACCCACCGATACCGTTATGGACTGATTCAGTCCTTGACGTAGCAACGTGTTAAGGTTTTTATGTCCCTTTTTACGCCCTCTCGGGTTACCCGACTGACCGGGTTGGAACCGTGTATGAACAGGCGGCTTACAATAGCCGATGGTATAACCAGCATCCTCATTTTCTACTTGTTTTCTTGGTATTTTCATCATTTACCTCTCTACGTAAAAGTTTTACTTCTTTGCCGCCCAACTGTTCGTAGCGGTACAAAATTACATCGCAATAGTGCGGATCAATTTCCATTAGCCGCGCGCGGCGTCCCGTACGATCAGCGGCCAGCAAGGTACTTCCACTCCCCCCAAACGGGTCCAACACAATCTCGTTGCGACGGCTCGCATCCAGCAAAATATCCGAAAGTAATCCCACCGGCTTTACCGTCGGATGCAAGTGAATATTCGCGCGGTTGGCCTTGCCGTTTAGATAGATACCGGGATAGTCCCACACATTGGTACGGTAACGGCCGTGTACCCCAAGTTCAATGTTGTTGGTGTGCGGGCTACTCCCGTTTTTGAATACGAAAACCAGTTCGTGCTGGCTGCGATACAAACTGCCCATACCGCCGCTCAATTTATTCCACACACAGATATTTTTTAGTTCGCTATATACCCGCCCGGCTTGTAAAATTTCCCCCACGTGCCGCCAATCCATAAACGCGTAATGCAAACTCCCCAGCGTAGTGTATTGGGTTAATAATGTGAATACGCCGTACAAAAATTGCGTAAATTCGCTTTGGCTCATTTCACCCGAGGCCATAGCAAACTCGCGGTATTTTTTACTACTGCGTACGTGGCCCACAATTTTGACGTTATACGGTGCGTCCGTCACAACGATATGAGCCTTTTCACGCTCCAATAAAATAGCGTATGATTGCGGCTTTGTGGCATCCCCACAAAAAAGTTTATGCGGGCCTAATTGCCACAAATCACCGGGTTGAACGCGAGGCGGAATATCGACCGACAGAAAATCGGCCTTCTCCGGGGAAGGCGCCGTATCTGGTTGCAAGAGATTGTCTATCTCCGGCGTTTCAAAACCGATTAATGTAAGGTCAAAATCACAGTCCAACTGATTGATTTCGGCCAGTTCCACTTTGAGCAATTCCTCGTCCCAGCCGGATAATTCGGCCAAACGGTTATCGGCCAAAATATACGCCCTTTTTTGAGCGGGTGTGAAGTGCGTAATCCGCACGCAAGGCACTTCGGTAAGGCCGACTAGTTTTGCGGCCTCTACGCGCCCATGCCCGGCGAGGATATTATCTTTCCCGTCTATAAGAACAGGGTTTGTAAAGCCAAACGCCTCAATACTTTGGGCGATTTGGCGCAGTTGCTTTTTGCTATGCGTCCGTGCATTGTGCGGATGCGGTTTGAGTTTGTTGATTTTTATGGTTTGCATAAAAAACTCCGTGCCTGTAATATAGTGATAGGCACAGAGTAAAGTATAGTAAGATCAAGTCATTTTGGCCGTGACATAAAACGAGAAATTTTGTCACGCTTATTTCTTACAAGGAAAAATGAGCTTTTGTATTTTATTTTTCGTCCGTTTAATCTCCTGCCGGATAGCTTCTTCTCCCTTATTAACAATCTCCTTACCTTGTTTGATATTTTGAGCATCCAACAAATCTAAAATTTGCTTGGATGTCTTTCCTTTAGTTTTGAGTACCAAATTATGCAGGCATTCAGCAGGAATACGCACATCTGACACGAAGTGATGCGTATGAAAATACCGTTTGATATCGCCCCAACACATACGAATATATTTTTGGATTTCACTTGGCGATACATCATCAGAATTGATTGCTATCATCACCGGAGGACGGTATTGTTCGATTTTCCCGGTTGTATCATCCGGGATGGAAGGAATATGAATGGAAAGAGGGCCATATTTATATGGCTTAGGATCTACAAATCCGGCATAAAAAATTGTTTCTAAATGAATTTTAAGCGGATCTGCTATTGTATTTTCCTTTGCAAAACATCGTAAAAACCGCCGGGCCTTTGCCTCGTTCCCATGCTGCATTTCCGGAATAGTATCAAATCTGTATAGCGGGCCTTTGCCGATGCGGCAGATTAACTTTTCATATTTCTTAAATGAAACCCCTTCCTCCGGCAAGCCAAATTTTTTACGAAACTGTACAATTGCTTCTGCCAAAGTAGAATTATAAACAAGGGATTGAAATAACAAACATTCCTCTTTCGATAAGCGTTTTTGGATGTTTTTTGGTATATCTTCCCAAGAATATACAATCTTTCGCTCCACATACCCCATTTCTTCAAATTCATTTTGGGGATGTTTGTAGGAACGGCAACAGGAAATCAAAATCCCTATTTTTAACGGCTTTTTAAGATTTTTCATAAATTCTCCTACATTCTCTCTATACAAAAACTAAACCTTCTTATCAACCTCCCCCTTATCCTGTGCAAAAAGTTATAATATAGGCAGTTGTACACAATTTGCTTTTGGACTTGTTTTTGGCGTTATGCGTCTGGCATAGCCCCGCCGGTATCCGGCGAGCTGAGAAACGAAAACGAAGTCGTCTTTTGCACACCCTTTACGGGGTGGGCAGGCGGCAGCGTTTCGGATCGGTTCTCAGCTATTCGAAAAGGTTGCCGCCTTTTTTATTCTAATAGTAAAAAGCGACAAACGTTTGTCGGAACTATGTCCTACAATTTACTTGATGTTTAGGCCAAAGTAAGGCTAAATACACACAAGGAGGAAGTATGTTTTTCTTCTCAAACTCAGAAAAATCGGAAATTGAACGGCAGTATCGCAACGCCACTGGGAATTTGCCTTATCAACTTCCTAGCGACTTAAAAAATAAGATTACCCGTGCAGCTGAAGAATTAAAAAGCCTGCAGTTGCGCCGTTATGAACGCAAGAGTCAGATTTTGCGCCAACAAGAACAAGAAGAAAAGCGGGAAAATGATAATTTCAAGCAACAGAAACGCCAGCTGGAACAACGTTGGCAACGTGAGTTAGATGAATTATCCCGTCAATACAAACGTATGGCTGATGAACTTTCCCGCAAATACAATCGGGAAATTGAATCCCTGCAACGGGCCGATGAGTACAACGAAAAATGGCTCCAACGACAAATTACCGATTGCCAACGTGAGATCCAAGAATGGCAACGAAACAAAAGCAAATAAAGGAATGCGTATGATACCACCCTGGATAGAATCAAACACTTTGTACGCCAGAAGAATGGAGTTGCTAGTTATCAGCCGGTTTATGACGGAAGGTTTTGAGTGTTTCATGCCAGCCGTTGATGACAACGGGACAGATTTTATAGCCAAAACCTCGTCAGGACGGTTTATTGAATTGCAAGTAAAAGCACGAAAATTAAAAGAAAACGAGCCCGGGCTTTGCACAATGGGCAGCGGGAGATTCCAAGTTAAAAATCCGATAGATCGCCCAAACTATTATTATATTTTTATCGTTGAGCAACTTAACAAAATGTGGTGTTTTTCAGCAACAGCATATTTGAAAGAATGTTCTCGATATAAAAGTGGTAAAAATATGGATAAAACATCCCTTGCTTTACTCTCCCCCGCTGGCAAACCTCGCCCCAAATATCAAAAATACGAAATTAAACAAGAAGAATTTAGTAAAAAATTCAAGTAAAAGGAGTGTATTATGACTAAACAAGAAAAAGATAAGGCATTTATTCGTTCTGCGGGAGAGCACTATGTGTTAGCACGCATCGCCAAAGAACTAGCTATTCCTGCTGGACTCGCTCCCGAAAACACCAAAGACATAGACATTCTAGCAATCTATCCAAATTGTGATTCTCCTATTCGAATTCAAGTAAAAACTCGCACCGAAGGGAAATCAGCCGATAACGGCTGGATGATGAGCCAAAAACATGAGGAAATTTGCGATAAAGATTTATTCTATGTTTTTGTAACTTTGCCTGAAAAATGGACCGATGAATGTCAACCCAAAACATACATCATGCCAGCTGAAAAAGTGGCACAAATTCTCAAAAAAACCCATCAAGAATGGCTCAACACACCGGGACAAAAAGGGCAACCGCACAAAGATACACCCATGCGAAGAATCAAACCGACTTATAATGAATCTCCGGATATCCCTTCGAATTGGTTGGACCAGTACAAGGACAATTGGGAGTTACTTAAAAAATAGTCAAAAAGCGGAGTTTTACTCCGCTTTTTATTTCATTCGTTTATCGGCTTGGTGCAAAACTTGCCGGATAAGTTGCTTAAAATCAGCCGGGCTAATTAGCGTAATGTGTTCAAGCCAACTTAACACCGTGGGAATAATTTCACGGTAGTTACTTACGCGCGTTTCAACAACGATATCCCCGTTTTTTTGCGTTTTGTGGATTTTCTGCACGGGGAAATAATCTTTTTGTTTAAAATACGGCGCAAATTGTGCAGGCACGATAAACGATACGGTTTTATCACGCTTCTCACCAAACCAAATGTTGTGGCTTTCAGCCAGCATTTTGTGAATATTTTTGGTTACTTTGAACGGTTTATCGGTATTGATAGCATCCAAAATGCGATCTAGGCGGAATTTTCGCACCTGTTTATAAGCATTGATACCCAGCAGATACCAAAAACCGTCATAATTCATAATTTTAAGCGGCTTCAATTCGTAAGTTAGTTTGCGCGAGGTATCAGCCGCCAGCGACATACGCACTTCCGTGTGCTCTAAAATACCTTTTTCCAGCACACGCGTGATTTTTGTTTCTTTGTATTGACTTCCCTTCGGCATTTTGATATAAAACGGAGATTCGTCCAGCACGCGCAACACCTTTTGACGCAACCGCTCAAACGGTTGTTGGAAGGGCTTTCCTAGCGGTTCCACCATATCTTTTAAGACGAGAAGCAGCGACGCTTCCGCGTCAGTTAAATTCATCTTTTTAAGCGAAAATCCCTCAATAAACTTATATACCCCCGGCGCAGCTTTGTAAAGCGGGAAACCGCCAAGTTCAATGTCACGCAAATCGCGCTGAATCGTGCGCTCCGTAACATCCATTTCCTTGGCTTCCCGCAGCACCCGCACCTCTCCACCGTCCAACTGGTTTAGGAGATACAACAACCGATTTAACTTTTTAATGTTTTTAGATTGCATAAATTTATCCTAGAATCAGTAAGAAATCTTGAAATAATCCAATACAGCTTTCATTTGGTCTTGGGCTGCCAAACAAGTATCGGTTAAGCGTTCGTGATTTTTCGGCCACTCATTAAGCCCTTTGTAATAAAACATCTTTATCTTGTCCGTAATGATAAACGGAACGATATTATTACGCAGACATTCCTTAAAGAGTATCAACCGCCCAATACGTCCGTTTCCATCTTGAAACGGATGGATGGCTTCAAACTGATAATGAAAATCTAGCAGTTCTTCGAAGGTGTGTCTAGCTTTGCGATTGTATTTGGCCAGCAGGGTTTTCATTTTAGCCGCTACCTGTTCCGGACTGGCAGTGGCGTGTCCCCCAACTTCATTGGACTGCCGCTTATAATCCCCTACCGCGAACCAGGCCTTGCGGCTGTCCGAGGTACCGTTTTTAAGAAGAGAATGCAATTCTTTGATAAACCGCTCGCTAACTTTATAATTCGCATTTTCAATGATTCTATCAATACATTTGAAATGGTTAGCGGTTTCCACGATATCATCCACTTTGGCGCTTTTATCTTCCATGCCAATCGTGTTTGTTTCAAAAATATAACGAGTCTGATCGTGCGTGAGTTGGCTGCCCTCTATGTGGTTGGAGTTATAGGTTAAATCTATCTGTATTTTGTGGTAAATGCCGCCGTGTTGCTTGGAAGATTGCTCTTCCTGCAAGATATCCAACAGAGTACGAGGCTTTTTACTCTGTTTTGGCTTGCGGGTAGGTTTGCTCGCATCCGCCGGGATATTCCATGTCTTGCCCGTCAGTACAGCATCCGCGATACGGCCCTGCGCGCAATAGTTGCGCACGCTCCGCTCCGAAATCTTCCACTTTTTCACCGCCTCTGCCACAGATATATATTTCATAAATTCTCCCTATACTAGTAGTATAATCAATTATCGGCAAAAAATCAAGCAATATATTACAAATAAATAATTATATTTTGCCGATAAAACAAAAGAGAGAAGTGGTTGTTTTAGCTAATTTCTATGGCCAATTGGGAACCAATCCAAATATTGATTCCATTTTTTATTTACATATATACTCTTAATCAAATCTATTTGATGTTTTATATCAGCAACAGCAATATGTTGCTTTAATAGTTCTATTATCTGTTGGTGTTGTTCCGAAAATGTAAAATAATCTATTTTCTGAATGATCTGATGGTAGAGTTTGGCTAAATTTAGAATTGCAATTTCGATATCACTGCTTTTTTTCGCCAAATATATTAAATTACTTAATAGAGAAGAAATGTCCCAAGCAGTTGGATCCATACAGTTTATAAGTTGAGAAATTCGCCTCATCGTTTTCTCATCTAAGGAGGGCAATGCAGGGATCAGTCCTAACATATTCGCAAACAGTTTTTTCGGTTCCTTGGGATTTTCGGCTAATGATAAATTATGTTCATACCGATTTATTTGTCTCCACAAGAAATCCCATAATCCTTTAGCTTTAGGAATGATTATTTGTTCTGGTTCCGCTAGTTTCTTATCCGATATATAATTATGCGGTTTATCTTTATCTAATGGGAAAGATATTTCTCTTACACATCCCGAAAGAAGTTGAAATGCCGATTGTTCCCAACAGCAACGGATTAGGGATCTTTCTTTTAGATTATCCTTACCCGCTTCAAAGAATTGAGTCAAAAGTTCAGCAAGCCTATCCCCACCTCTTCCCTTATATATTTCTATAGCCCTTTGATAATGATCAAACATCCAGTCGTAATAGTCTAGATACTGAATATTACTTTTAATAAATCCTTCAAAAAACATTTCCCAATATTTACATGTTTCCGCATTTTCTGATAATGCCAAAATAGAACTAATTTTATTTTTAGTCCATTCCCCTAAGTTTTGGTAGAAATAAATAAAATAAAGCCCCAAGAAGACATAAGATTCTACCACCTTTTTTTCTAGCATTTCTTCATAAATATCTTTCAAAGTCCCAATCTTATGAATATCCTCATCAAGCACTATCCTAATTAGTTTTTCCAATACTTTACCGACATTCGTATTTATGGTTAAAGTTAAATAATCCACCGGATATTTTTTGCCGTCTCTGACAGAGTAGATAGCATTATAATCAAAGGAGTATTTTAGCAAAAGCAGTTTTAGATTTTCACATAATAATCTCTTAATCTCCGCCGAATCGATATAGTCTTTATCCTCCTTAACAGATATTATATCGGCCCACGCCCCTATAACAAATTCTCCTTCTTGCTGCGAAGGAATATTGTCAATATCATTTTGAGTTTCTTTTGTGTTCTCCGAGACTATGTTTTCTTTATATAATTTGTCCACATACTTCTCTATAAAAGGACACAACTGTTTCCACTTGATGTTTCGTCTGTCTTTTGTTTCCCGCAATCCATACAGAATATGACGTATATAAACAGGTTTTAAGGAAGCAAATTCGGTTATTCTATCGGTTATAAGCGCAGGGTAATTTTTAGAAAGCCGTTGTAGTTGATCTGCATTACCTGCCGCACACGGTATTTCATACAAAGCACTATCCACCTCATCATGTTGCTCCTGATCGGACTTTTGAACCATGTCAACATATTTCAAAGGTTCCTTTTCAAGCCGGGAAATGGCTTCCGCATCATTTAAGTTAGATTTATAATGAAGCGCAGTACACATCTCTGCTTGTTTAAAATTAAAAAACTCTTTTTGCTGTGTTTGCTTTCTCAGTTCTTCATATCTGCTTTTAAATGGCTCTACTTTATTTAATGGAGAATACCAACCTTGTTTCCAAAAATTTCTTGCTTTATCGTTTATTATCCCACGATCCCATGTCCTTTCTAAATACGGTCCGTTCTCTATTATGCTTGTTATCTTATTTTTCTCTGCTTCTGAAAAATTGGCAACATTTTTCTCTAGCAAATTATATACTTCAGCCTCAAAATATAATGAGAATAATAAATATTTTTCTTTATCGATTAAAGAAAATAACAAATCCCGAGTTTTATCAAACTCTTGCCCCAAACAGTATAAAAGAATTCGCTTAAAAATGAAATATTTATTTTGACGCGTAATAGCCTGATATGCAGTTAGAAAATCTTGGAATCCTTGTTCTCTAAATTTAGTTAATAGAATTTCTTTTAACAAATAAATTAAAACCTTTTGGCGGCATCTGTAATACCCTTTTGGCGTAGTGTTCAAAGAAGGATATAAAAGATATGTTGAATCACTCCATATGTATGTATACCAATACAAAATTTTCTTACCCCACAACTCTTTATCATCGCCCTTATAATCTTTTAACTTTTCTTCTATAATCGGCTTGATAATTTTATATTTATCTCCAAAGTCAACGTATGACAACACGAATTGAACAGTCTTATCCGGAAGACTTACTTGTAGAGAACAATCCTCTCGAATTTGAAGATTTAATTCATCCCGTAGCGTTATGTCTTTCTTTCGCTCTAATGTTTGCGTTAAATTATTAGCCAATTTTGTTAAAAAAGTTTCCGAACAGATATCTGTCAGTTTATCGATAATTCCTTGTTCCATCAAAAAATTTTCTATAAAATAGCTTCTATTATCTGCCGAAACCCCCTCATTTGGCAATAATTCAAACATAAGTTCGATACACTGCTCAATACGTTCAATATTCTGCCCATTAGATAACATTTTTTTAATAATCGGAGAGACATTACGTACAACTACCGAAGATTTTTCTTCTTTTAAATTTTCAATAATAAAATTAAAAAGTTCTTCATCTATGAAAGCAATATCTTGCGTTTCAATGATATGCAAAAGCATTTGCACAACCCCAAGGTCCTTTTTATTCTCCCGAACATATCCTGCTACCATGCTTTTAAGAGCTTTCTGAACCTGCAACGTATATTCTTGTCGGATGGATGGAGTAATATCTGTCTCTTTAGATAACCGATCTGCAATTTTTTCCAAATACATCGCTGGTAACCAAAAAATAGAATGATCCTTCCATTGAGCAGTCTGAGGCACAAATCCATTTTGAAAAATGTTTAATTTTTCAGGATTTTCTCCGTTTAAAAAAGGCAGAAAGCGAGGATTTGCAAATTCCACTATGAAATTCTCTAAAGCCATGGAATCAGCACACAGTAACCTCAAAATTCCATTTTCTTTCTTATCTAAAGGTTCCATTTCCTACTTCCTTCATTTGACGTAAATTATTTATATCTTTTTCAGCACTACGCAATTTCTCTTCCTGTTCTCGTCTTGCCGCCCTAATATCTAAGGACCACTTTTGTAAAACATCTTCTAATTGGTCGTAACCTTTCTTAGATATGCTATAAAAAATCGGAGTAATATTAAGAATGCGATAATAATCCTCATATTGTTTGCGTATATCGTATTCATAATCAGAGACCCCCAATAGTATATAATGCCCGTGGCTATTGTCAGGGCGCTTAATATGTTGAATAATTTCCATTTCCGTTAACCCAAAGCCTATAAACAGAAAAATATACCTTTCAAACACATTGCCTAAAAAGTGCTTACCGCGGCCGCCGTCATCTTTATAATGTTCCAAGTAATCTTCAAGCGTTAAAATGATATTATTACAAAATTCGCCATCATCACCTGCTTTCGGATCTATTGCTTTTCCATGCAAATATACTATCCGATCTTGATTCCTTTGCAAGTCATCGTCTAAATCCAGCCGGGTCAATTTATTCGATAAGTTTTGACTATAAGTGTTCTCTGCTGATACGTTTTCCATCTCGCTTGTGGGATGGCTTTTCTCTAAATAATGATCATAATTCGTAGTAATATATCCAGCATGAAAATCCCTTATATATCCATAAATGCGCAGAATTCTCTTCTCTTCTTCAGAATCTTCTTTAATATGATCTGTCAATCTCCCATAAAGCTGTTTTTTTAGTTCTTCTTTGCCTAGCTTTCCAGCACAAATAGTCAGTAGTTGCAAAGGGCTTTTTTCTCGTTTCAATTTGTCGTATGCATCATAGGACAAATTTCCAGCTTTCAACCAATCTTTTAGGTAGGTTAAAGCAAGTTCCCTCCAAGACGGAACACCTGCTAACCGAGACACGCCATTTCCCACAAAAACGATCACATTGCCCTCTAAAATTTGTGACAATAACTCTGTCTGTTCTCGGATATCGGGTATCAATGGAAATTTATGTTCGTCTGGCATAAAATATTGATTCGATGCTGGTTTACAATAATATGGCAAATTAATTTAACTCTATTACATATTATAGTATTTTTCCCTGTTCTTTCCCTGTTTCTCTAAGTAGGGAATTTGCGGATATTTCAGCAACTATTTTCAAGACGAGGGCATATATATCAGCATGGCTCCAAAATCCAAAGGATAAACCGGCTAATGCCTGTTTTTTGCCTGTTAATTGCCTGTTAAACAGGGAATTGCGCGTCACCACTCGGCGTTCTAAGAACCCGCACCCCATCAAAAATTGCTGCCCCACCATTTTTTATGGCACCTTGTAAAAGGTGCCTTTTTGCAACTGTGTGCAATAAAATCCTCAGCCTTTTCTCCTATGGTTTCTTCGGGGGTACTAAATCCGGCCCGATTTTTCCCGCAATATGCTACACTAAATATATCTTTGTTGTTCACACAAGGGGTGAGAGGTTTATGAAAAAATTATTTCCGTTTTTATGGGCAAGTTGTTTAGCGTTGGCGTGCGGGACTTCCGCGCCGGAAGAACCTGTTGCTGCCAAGGAACCTAAAATTTTGGTAGCGTATTTTTCTCACTCGGGGGAAAACTACGGCGTTGGCGAGATCAAAGAAGGCAACACCCAAAAAGTGGCCAACGAAATTGCCCGTCAGACCGGCGGCACGCTTTTTCGCATACAACCGGTCCAAAAATATCCCACGCAATACGACCAATGCACCCAAACGGCTAAAAGCGAACAAGACGCCAACGTCCGCCCCGCGCTCAGCAACCGCGTAGAAAACATGGCCCAGTACGACGTCATTTATTTGGGATACCCGGTTTGGTGGGGCGATATGCCCATGTCGTTGTTTACCTTTATTGAAAGTTACGATTTTTCCGGCAAAACCATTTATCCGTTTGCCACCCACGAAGGCAGCGGAATGGGCCGGACGGAAACTTCCCTCAAAAAGGCACTCCCGCACACCATGATTCACGAAGGGTTAGCCATCAAAGGGCATGTGGCCCAAAAAGAGGCCTCTGCCGTAGAAACTGCGGTACGAAATTGGCTTAAAAAATAGCATTTTAATCTAAAACCGCCCCGGGTACGACCGGGCAAGTATATTGTGATATCCCTATGAAAAAACTATTTTTTACGCTCCTACTTGGAGGCCTTTGTTTTTCGCTAGATGCCCAAACCGTAGGCACCGTTACCGCCCAAACCACCCGCATGTCCCCCCATACGCTCGTGCAGCGTTTCCGGCTCAAACCGGGAGATCCGTTTTCCCCGGCTCTTTATGAAAAAGCCCAAGACGATTTACATAAATTGCGTGTATTTAAAAAGTTAGATTTTACCGCCACGCCAAACGGCGAAAAAACAGATATTCATATCAACGCCCAAGACGGCTACTACATTTTCCCGCTCGCCTTTTATACAGGCGGAGCCAAGAGTGCGGGCGGGGCTACCGTCTACGCGGGCAATTTGTTCAAACACGCGGAACACACCTTCCTGTTTGTAGGCGGCAGCAGGGACGGTTTTACCGCACGCGCCGGGTTACAAATCGGCAATCATTTTTTCTCTAATTCTTACACCAAAAAACATATAGATCAAAATTTTTACAACGGGCATTGGCAAAACGTACAGGGAATTTTCTCTACGGCGGATGACGAGGATCATGCCGCAGATTTATTGCGTTCGGTGCGGATGCGGCAAGAAGAAATGTCGTTTTTGTACCGCTACCGTTTTTCACGCACGGGCAGTTTTTTAGTTACACCGACGTACAACCACCTTACTTACGGTCCACACCAACTGGATAGCGGCAATCACCACACTGTCCGGGCCGGCCTTCAATTTTCTGACGACATCCGCGCCGGGATGAACATGGGTGCGCTAGCCGGATATGGACTATCGGACAAGCAAAAAAGTTTACAAGATTTACCCCGCGCCCGCCACGGGTATCTGGCCAGTATTTCTTACGAAAACGGCGGACGCTGGACGGATAGTGATTATGAAATTTCCAAATTAGATGTGCAAGGGGCGTGGTTGCTGGAACAGCGCGGGCATCATCTGCTGATGGTGCAAACCCACGCGCAACATGCGTTTGAAGCCCCGTTTTCGAACGAAGTAACCTCCACCGAGATTTTACCCGGTACCGGTAAGTACAGCCGGCAATTCCGCGGGAAACGCGCCGTTGGAGCAGGCGTATCGTTTGCGTATTATTTGCTACGCAACCAAACGGGTCTTTTATCGCTCGCGCCGTTTTACGAATTATCCTATACGGACGTAGGGCCCACTTACCGCCCGCATAGCGGTGCCGGAGCCAATTTATTTTACCGCTTGTGGCGTTTCCCGTTTCCGGTCGGGCTTAATTACACGCACAACTTACAAGACGGCAGCCGCCAAATCGGGTTTGTAATCGGCGGCGCATTTTAATATGGCGCTCACTCCTTTTATTTCTTCAATGCTTCTTCCAACGCGCGGGCAAACTGGTCCGCACACGACGTACCGCGCCCGCCGCAATCGTTCCCTTTGAGCAACGCGGAAACTTGCCGGGCATCCGCTCCTTCTACCAATTTGCTGATTGCCGTTAAATTACCCGGGCAACCTCCTACAAATTGCACGCGGTGCACTTTTCCTTGTTCGTCCACTTCAAATAAAATCGCCTGCGAGCATACCCCCTGCGTACGGTATGAAAATGAAGCCATATTCTTCTCCTTTACATTCAAATCGTTACTATATTGTACCAACTTTGCCACAAGTGGTTTTTGGTATAATAAGAACACAGGAGTTTTTATAACTATGACAACGATTCTTTCAAACCAACCGATTTTCCCCCAACAACTGGCCAACGCCGAGAAAATTATTACCGCGTTACAAGAAGAATTAAAAACGCATATCGCCCAAGGGGCCGGCCCGTTTTTAGCCGCTATTTACGACGACAAAGGCAATTTAGTAGCCAAGGCCGCCAATTCGGTAGTGCAAGGCACTTGCAGTCATAACCACGCCGAAATGAACGCCATTAAACGGGCCGAAGAAAAATTAAATACATTTGATCTTTCGCCGTATAATTTAAGTTTATATGTAACGTCCGAACCGTGCCTGATGTGTTTGGGCGGTATTATGTGGTCGGGCATTCGGGCGGTATACTACGGGGTGCCGTCCAAACGGGTAGAAGAAATTACCGGTTTTGACGAGGGCTTCAAACCTCATTGGGCCGAAGAATTTCAAAAACGCGGCATTACCGTCTGTGGCAATATCGCTGTGCAAGCGGGCGAAGCCGTACTCAACGATTATGTGCGTAACGGGCACCCAGTATATAAACCGTCACGCCAAGCAGCGTAAAACCGGATTTGATAAAATAGAATTATGCGTTACATTTTGTATATATTTACCATGGCGTTACTATTTGTAGCAGGCATGCTGGTAGGGAATAATTTTCTGCCGCAACGCGAGTCGTCGCTAGCGAGTGCGGTTTCCGTACCGGAGTTATCGCACGAAAACGAACTGTTACAAGCCCTCACGCGCGAGCAAGCCGAACAAGATTTTGCCAAACTCAACCAGGTTGCGCTCGCTTGCCCCGAAGAGGAACAACCCCAACGCCAAGAACTGCTGGACCGTATTTCGTTGCGGTTGGCGATAGAAAATTTTGAGTTCAAAAAGACGAAATTGGAACTTGAAATTGCTAAAAACGACCAGAACAACCGGACGACTACCCAACTTACCCAAGCGGTCAACGAGTACAACCAAGCCCGCTTGCAAGTAGAAAAACTGGCTGAACAACTGATGAAGCCCGCTGCAGAAAATACCACCGAAGAAGCAGATAAAAAATAAATGGTCCCCGTTTTGCTAACGGGAAATTAGTCGGTTAATTTTTGCCAAAAAGATTTTTTGTCCGGCGCGGACGGCACGTTAGCGCGCAGTAATACGCCTACGCAAATTTGCTGTTCGTTGACGACGGGCAACGCGTCCGTTTCGGCTTGCGCAAACAGGTCGCGCGCGTGGGAAAAATTGTCTTGCGGGCGCAAAGCCGGGCTGACACTCATTACAGAACCCGCCGCAGACTCGGCCCCGTAGAAAGCCAATTCAGCCGGACGTATCACGCCTTTAAGTACGCCCTCTTTATCGGTTACCATACACACCATTGGCAGTTTTTTACGCGGTAAATTTTTAAGCCGTTCAATCAGTTGGGAGAGTTTTACCTCCGTGCGTACGCTGACAAAATCGGTTTGCATCACGCGGCCCACGGTATCTTCGCCATACGACGAAGCGCCGCCCAACAATTGCACAAACGCCGGCTCCAATACCGCCGTAATACGCGCCCGGTACGGGCCGGAAAACAGCTGCATCAGTTGGGCCGCTTGCGGCACACCTAGCCGCGTAAGCACATAGGATGCCTGACGCAACGGAAGCCGCCGCAATACGGCCGCCGCCTTGGGCGGATCCATGCGGTTTAATACGGCAATCATACTTTGCGCTTTTAACGGAGAAATAAGTTGCAACACTTCGTGCGTCGCCAAGGTTTCCAAGGCGGCGGCCGCCTGTTGCGGGGAAGCGGCAATAAATTTCTCGGTAATGTTGCTGGCTAATCCCTGTATAGCCGGTTGCATAACGTATCCTATGAATAAACTTGAACTTTCTTACAATTTTATTATAATAAAATAAACAGTATTGCGCCAAACGAAAGAGGTAAAAAATATGTTTTTTGATAAACCTTTCCACGAAGTAACTTTTGACGACGTCGTCAAATTCTGCAAAAAACGCGTCCCGGAGGGCAAACAACTGGACTATAAATACGTTTTGCCTAAAAACTACGAAAAGTTTGCCAAAGTGGTGGCCTCGTTTGCCAATGCACTGGGCGGGCTTATCATTATTGGCGTGCAAGATGATAAAAACGACCAGCCCCACCCCCCTTTTATCGGTATTCCATATCATGAAAAACTACGCAATACCATAGAAGATATTATCAAGGTATATATTGACCCGGTTGTGTTCGTAGATATCAATATCTGTATTAACAAGGCGGGCGACCGGATGTTTGTACTTATTCAAATTCCGCAAAGCAACCTCACACCGCACTTGGTGGGCAAATTAAAACGTGCCTATATCCGCACCGGGCAAAGCAGCCGCCCCGAAGCCATCGTCCACCCGGGAAAATTACCTTGGCTGTTAGACCACCGCAAAAAATCGGAACGGTTGCGCCATATTTTATACGATAAAGCCGAGCGGCATTTTGAAAATTACCTCAAAACCATGACGGTATCGGCCGAGGGCGAAGTGGTTTGCACGCTTTCGTTACAACCCTTTTACCCGGAAGAACCATTAACCAGTTATAAAAAACTACCGCAGTTAATTGCCCAATCTTCTACCCGCGCGCCGTACGGCATTATGGCCAACCCGGAATTACCGCTCTTGGCCGTGCAGGACGGGGCTGCGGTTATTTCCAACCAACGCGGCGTATATAAAATGACGGAATTTAACGCGTATGGGCTAATCATGAACAAGCAAATTGTATCGTCGGAAGAAATGGTCAACGGGCATGCCGCCAGTACGCTGCGCATGGAAAATATCGCACAAAATATGGTGCTGTTTTTTATAACAGCGCGGAAATTTTTAGCCCAATTAGACGTAGGCGGTTCGCTATATTTCCGCCTCAAAATGAACAACACACGCGCCCGACGGGTCTTGTTTAACCAACGGCAAGCCACGGTACTGGAAGATTATTTGCGCATGGACCGCACACTTCCGCCGGATGAGTTACGGGCCGACTTACCCCGCGTGCTGGAAACCATTTTACACGAAACCGCCTGGGCCCTGGGGTTACAACTCCCGGCAGAAGAATTACCGGCCCTACTTAAACAATTGCTTAACGGAGTAGAAAAATGACACGTGGATTTACGCTTTTAGAAACACTCGTAGTGGTAGTAATTATCGGCATTTTGGCGGCTCTGGCATTACCCTATTACCGCAACGCCGTAGAAGCCAGCCGTATGACGGAAGTGGTTATATTATGGGGCCGGCAGAAAAATTGGGCCAACGGCTATAATATGTCTGCCGCGCAAGCCCAAAAAGTAACGGAAAATTTACACAAGGCCAAACTAAAGTATTTTACGGGCGAAGTCGTCTGCCGGGAAAAAGAAAACGCAGAAGAACTCTGCTGGGAAGCGGAATTTACCCAAACAGACGAAAGACCTACCGTACAGTACAAACTTATCACCACGCACAATTTTACGCGTTTGGCGTGCGTTGGGTTAAATAGTGCCGGACAAGGATTTTGCGAATCCCAAAGCCAACAAGACCCCGAAGAAATTAACGGGGAAAAAACTTATTGGATCAGATAACTGACCCCGTCACTCTCCCCCGGCAATACCATAACTTTTGCATAGGTCACGGTATTTAGCCGGGCAAGTACGACGACTAAAAGTTCAATAAGCGTAAAACCGTTGTTATCAAAAAAGCGGTGAGATTCCAAATCAAGTTTGGAATGACTATTATATTTTTTGCCGTCATCCCCGAAAGTTTCTATCGGGGATATCCTCCTTGTGGCTGTTTCTAAGCGGTGGAGATTCCCGATTACAACTTTCGGGAATGACATTATTTTGTTTCCCATACTCTTTGCTCCTCTCTAATAAAATATCCCATTTATTAAAAATTAGCAAAAAACAAAGTCAAGTTTTTTCACTTGGCAGACAAAAAATACATAAAAAAAGCGCACTCACCAAGAGCGCGCTTTTTTCTAAAACAACTTTTTATTTGGCTTGGGCAATGGCTACCGCTAAGGCCACCGTCGCACCGACCATGGGGTTGTTCCCCATACCAATCAAGCCCATCATTTCCACGTGGGCCGGAACAGACGATGAACCCGCAAATTGCGCGTCGCTATGCATACGTCCCATGGTGTCGGTCATACCATACGAAGCAGGGCCGGCGGCCATATTGTCCGGGTGCAAGGTGCGGCCAGTGCCGCCGCCGGACGCAACGGAAAAGTATTTCTTTCCGTTTTCGGTCGCCCACTTTTTATAAGTGCCGGCTACCGGGTGTTGAAAGCGCGTCGGGTTGGTAGAGTTACCGGTGATAGACACATCTACCCCTTCGTGGCGCATAATGGCTACGCCTTCGTTAACGTCGTCGGCTCCGTAGCATTTTACTTTGGCGCGGTCGCCAGAGGAAAACGCTTTTTCGCTGACGATTTTGAGTTCGCCCGTTTTATAGTTATAATCGGTTTCCACCGAAGTAAAACCGTTAATGCGGGAAATGATATACGCCGCATCTTTTCCTAAACCGTTCAAGATAACGCGTAACGGTTCTTTGCGCACTTTGTTAGCGGTGCGGGCAATACCAATCGCCCCTTCCGCGGCGGCGAAACTTTCGTGCCCGGCTAAAAAGCAGAAACATTTAGTTTCTTCGCGCAGTAACATAGCGCCCAAATTCCCATGGCCCAACCCTACGGCACGTTGATCCGCTACCGAGCCGGGGATGCAGAAACTTTGCAAGCCCACGCCGATTTGTTCGGCGGCTTCGGCGGCAGTTTTTACGCCTTTCTTAAAGGCAATCGCCGCACCGACGGTATAAGCCCAAACAGCATTTTCAAAAGCAATCGGCTGAATGCCTTTTACAATGGCCTCCACATCTACGCCTTTTTTCGTGCAGATGTCTTTGGCTTCTTCCAACGATTTAATGCCGTTTTCTTTGAGTACGGCGTTGATTTTATCAATTCTTCTTTCGTATCCTTCAAATGTAATCATACTTTGTTCTCCTCGGGCTTACTCTTTGCGCGGATCAATGACCTTGACGGCTTCGTCAAAGCGGCCATACTTGCTGATATTTTTTTCGTACGCGGTTTTGGGGTCTTCGCCTTTCTTAATCGCGTCCATCATTTTGCCCAAGTTGACAAACTGATAACCGATAATTTCATTGTTTTTATCTAAACCGATTTTTAACACATACCCTTCGGCCATTTCCAAGTAGCGCGGCCCTTTCGCTTCGGTGCCGTACATGGTGCCGATTTGGCTGCGGTGGCCTTTACCTAAATCTTCCAACCCGGCGCCAATGGCAAGTCCGTCATCGGAGAAGGCACTTTGCGTGCGGCCATAAACAATTTGCAAGAAAAGTTCGCGCATGGCGGTATTGATTGCGTCGCAAACGAGGTCGGAATTTAACGCTTCCAATAAAGTTTTGCCAGGCAAAATTTCGGCCGCCATAGCCGCCGAGTGCGTCATGCCGGAGCAACCCAAGGTTTCTACCAACGCTTCCTTAATCACGCCGTTTTTGACGTTCAAAGACAGTTTGCACGCACCTTGTTGCGGGGCGCACCAACCAATCCCGTGGGTAAAACCGCTCACGTCGGAAATTTGTTTAGATTTGACCCATTTTCCTTCTTCGGGAATCGGGGCCGGATCGTGCTTTGCGCCTTTGCAAACGCAGCACATGTTCTGTACTTCTGTGGTACATTTTTCGCAGCTCATGAAGTTCTCCTATAAAATGTAAATCTCATGTATATTTTAGCAAATTAGTGGGCATAAAAAGAAAATGATATAATAACACTATGGGACTGGAAGAATTAGAACAAAAAGAATATTTTTCTATCGGGGATGTTAAACGCATTACCGGCGTGCCGGAATATTCCGTACGCTACTGGGAAGCGGAGTTTGGGCTCATCCGTCCCATCCGTTTGGAAAGTGGCCACCGGCGATATACCAAAGAAGATGTCTATACAGTTCTAAAAATTAAAGATCTAATTTACAAACACAAACTTACGCTGGAAGGGGCCAAAAAGCAGTTAAGCCATTATCATTTAGCGTCGGGCGAAGAAACGAAACGCCCGCGCACGGATGTTAAATTACTGACGGAAATTAAAGATACGTTGGCAGATTTATTAAAAGAATGATATAATATATATGTGGTTGAAAACAGCCACTTATTACGGGGAGTGGCTCAGAGGTAGAGCGCTCGCTTGGGGTGCGAGAGATCGCGGGTTCGATTCCCGCCTTCCCGAGATTTTGAAAACTTGATTTGCGCCGGTTATCGGCGAGTATTTACGGGGCGTAGCGCAGATGGTAGCGCGCACGGTTCGGGACCGTGAGGTCGCTGGTTCAAATCCAGTCGCCCCGACCATTTGAAACCAATTTTGGGTGAAAGCCCGAAATTGGTTTTTTGTTTCTGTTCCGGCCGCCTTTATTTAATTACACCCGCCCTCTTGTAAGAAGGCGGGTGTCTTTTGGATAAGTTATTTTTCAATCTGTTAAACTTAATTTGTCTCTATTGATAAATTATTTTTTATACTTTTTTGAAGAAGGCCCGAGGCCCCAAAAAGGCAAGGCCGGCCCAACGTAGGAGTATGAGCCGGTCTTGCGAAAGATTTGCATTGAAAGAAAAAACTAATTTTACAAACACGCGCTTTCCGTTAGTTAATTTCCGCGCCGACGCGGGAAATGTAAAGTGCTTTCTTCCCTTACTAGTCCTCCCCCCACAAGGACTCTCTCTCTTGCGGATACGCATGCCCGTTATAGACTGCCAAGTTGCTTAAATAACTAAAGATTTCTCCTGCGGGGCGGTATATTTCTTCATGCGAGAAAGAAACTCTTTGTTTATTTGGTATAGATCCGTCAAAGCCCACCAAGAAAGCACGTTCCGGGCCGATTTCGCCGCGGGAAGATAACACCACATAGCACGGCAATTGTTCAACTTGTACTTTGGTGGCTAATTCCATACCCGTTTGTTGTCCCAACAGCAAATCAGTTAATACGACTTGATACTGGTCCGCGTGTTGGGTCAATTCGGCGGAAGCTTCCGGGACGTTATCAAATGCTTTCAAGTGGATGCGCAGATCTTTAGCAGCTGCTTCACGAAGTAAGGTTAAAAATTCCGTATCATCACTTACCACCAATACCCACAATTCGGACACATCCGGGTGGAACGGGGCTTCGTACGTTTGATCCAACCAGATATAATTTTTCGGGTTAAAATAAGGATACGATTTTACTGCGTCCCTGGGATTGGATGTTGGTCCTATAAGCCCGAGAGAGGCAAGAAAATTTGTTGTATTATTTAAGTTATATGGATTCCACCGGCCACTTGTCACTTCTTTGGCGCGTTTCGGATCCAAAGGGCGTACTACACGCAACGGCCCGGCTTGAGCAGCAGCAACACGCTGCAAGCCCTCAACCGATTCCGCAAAGTCTTTTAATTCGGATGCGGACAATAACCGCGTGGGCGCATTTGCTTCCCATTCCAATTCTCTGGCAAAAGGACGGGAAGAAGGTCTGTTTTCCGCCACTCCGTTGGCTACGCGCCGATACAATTCCTCAATATGGCGTTCCCCAGCTGCGTACGGGTCCCCTTGAGAAAGAGATAAACCAGGTTCTACGCCTTCGTTTCCCAATTGGTGGAAATAGGCCACATCACTCGGCACTGATGGTGTTGTAGGTTTATCTGCCGTCGGTGCTGCAGTAACCGGTTTCGGGGTAAAGCGGGAAACATATCCCATGGCGTTATCCAGTAGCGCACCCAATTGGTACGGCATGCCAAACCCTGGAGTACGCTTAAAAAATCTGGTATCCGTGCGTAAAAAGCCGGAGGGCTGTTGCTGTCTAATCCCCTCCATTCCTTCTTTAATCGTTTGTTGGGGGGGTGTTGTGGGTGGAAGCATTGCCCGGTTGTTTTGGCCTTTTAATGCTTCTTTGGATCTTACTCTTCTAAAGTTTTTCCACGACTCTGCATCCATCCTTACTTGAAGCTGTCTAATGTATTCGGCAAGTTCTTCCGCACTTAGCGGTTTCTGGACAACGCGGGCACTGGTAAATTCTCGCCTTGGCAGCATCCGGTTCAATTGAGAGTAAGACGACTCTGGCTGTTGCTTAAACCACTCCATCCCTTCTTTAATCGTTTGTTGGGGGGGTGTTGTGAGTGGAAGCATTGTTCGGTTGTTTTGGCCTTCTTCTTCCCTTGCTCTTCTAAAGCGTTCCCACGACTCTGCATCCATCCTTTCTTGAACCTGTCTAATGTGTTTTGCAAGGGCTTCCCTTTCTTCCTCACTTTGCGGTTTTTGGTCAACGCGGGCTCCGGTAAATCCTTGCCTTGATAGCACCGTGCCCAATTGAGAGTGTGGCAATACTGCTTGACGTTGTTGCAGAAAACCGCTAGGCGTATCCGACGTCATTTTGGGTAAAGGTGCCAACAGATTTGATGAAGGAACCGAGGCGGCCTTGACTTTTTGCCAAGCGGCCTGTTTCAAAGGGTAAGAGTTGGGCACCTTTAATGCCGTACTAACCTTGCCGGGCACCCGGTGCGCGGTTACTCCCAAACGTCCGCCGCTGTTCCCAAGCCGTACAACTTGCTTTCCCCACTGGGCCGAAGCAGGCACAGACGCCGATAATACCATCACACATAAAACCAGTTTTTGTATATTCATATTTATATTATGCAGATTAAACGGCTATATTCCAAGGGTCAAAGGACCTAGTTGGCCTGGGACTTAGCCGCCATTATCTCTTGCACTAACATCCGTAGCGCGGCCACAGAGGCCTTGCCAATGTTACGCTCACGCGTGCGGGAAAATAAAAACTGTTGCGCATGCGTACCGTAGGGACCGGATACCGCAATCCATACCGTACCAACGGGCTTTTGCGGGGTACCGCCGTCCGGCCCGGCCACCCCCGTAGTAGAAACGGCATACTGCGCCCCCGTAATGCGCCGCGCTCCTTGCGCCATTTGCCGGGCGACTTGCTCGCTAACGGCTCCGTATTTTTCTAAATCAGTTCTATTTACACCCAGAACATTTATTTTCACGTCGTTAGCGTACGACACAATACCGCCCCAAAAATACGACGAAGCCCCGGGAACGGACGTAATCAAATGGGCTATATTTCCCCCCGTGCAACTTTCTGCACAGGCAACCGTACAGCCCAATTGTTTAAGTTGCTTAGCGGAAAAATCTTCGGGGCTTTCTTCGCTTAAAGTAAAAAATAACCCGCTTAACGCCTCTTGCAGTTGCGTAACGCTATCTGCCAAGTTGTTTACAGCCGGGCCCAACGCTGTTAAGCGTAAACGCACATATCCCGGCGAGGGCAAATACGCCAGTTTAATGCCCGTAGGCAACTCTTGCTCAAACGTATTTAACCGCATAGCCAGTTCGGCTTCCGGGATATCATAGACGGTAAAAAGTTGATAAGACAGTTGCAAATCGGTAAATTTGGCTTTGAGCCGAGGCAACACTTCCGCCGGGAGCAAATACTCCGTTTCAAACGGCACTCCGGGCAAAGACACCACTATTTTTCCGTTCTGCTCAAACCACATACCGCACGCCGTACCTTTCAGATTGTGTAGCGGCGTACACGCCGCGGGCAACACGGCCTGTGTTTTATTGAGCGCATTAAGCCGCGCGGGATTGGCGGCAAATAATTCCTCCAGCCACGCATACGCCTGCGAATTAAAAACAAGATCCGTGTGAAAAAATTCGGCTAGCGCACTTTTGGTAATGTCGTCTTTCGTAGGCCCCAGCCCGCCCGTAATAATGACCGTATCGGCCATTTTAAGGGTACTGTCCAGCGCGTGCAAAATCTCGTCGCGGCTATCCCCCACCGAACGCATTTCTACAGTTTCTGCGCCCAATTTCGTCAGTTCCCGCGCGATAAATTGGGAGTTGGTATCTAAAATTTGGCCGAGCAAAATCTCGTCGCCAATCGTAATAATAGCGGTTTTCATACAGTTATTGTAGCAATTTGAAACGTAAAAGAAGTATGTATGGGTTAGAGGTCCGGATACGCCTTGCCCGTAGCCACGAGATTGCTGGCACAATTAAATACTTCTTCCGGGGTCATGGTCATGGGCAACCGGGCTTGCATAAAAGCGTTATAAATATACCCGGGCATCGCCGTAGTGTAAGAAAACAATCCCACTGGCACCGGCAGGTGGTTGTTATGAATATACGCCGCAATATCCCGTCCGCTTCCATCCGGCAAATGAAAATCGGTCAGCACAATATCGTAATCAAAAGGGTTTTCCTTCAAATTTTTCAAAGCCGAATACATATTCTCCACATAAGTAACGGTAATATGGGGTATATTGTGTGCATAGTTGATATATTCTTTAACGTAAGAGTATTCATCATTCACAATCATAACCGATAAAGATTTTACAGCCGGATTCCACGGCACCCGATAACCGCCACGTTCTTCCATTTGATACATTGAAATATAGTTTGTTTCTACAAAATCGGGCTGTTGGCGGGCCCAATTTTCAATATCAAGGGTAGATATAAATTGATTGTCTGTATCGCGCCGTCTTGCTTGCTCCCGAAGCATTTCTTCTTCCGTTAACAACGTATAAGACGGTTTTTGCGCCTGCAAGGACTTTTGGACTTCTGCCCAACGGGAGTTCATCGCGGATGATCTTCTTTCCCCGTCCATCCCCCTTGCCGTTGTGATGAACTCTTGTAATTGCTTATAAGACAACTGTTCAGCCATATATTGCGGCATTCCCCAGGCGTGGGCCTCCAAGCGCAAAGATTCGCCGGAACGGATATAACTGGCTCCGCTATTTGCTTGGTACAGTAATTGGGAATCAGGGATATAACGGTCAGGGTTTAGAATAGAGAAATCTATATCTTCGTTACCGAGTTTATGAAAAGCGGCTATTACCGACTCCGCCCGGGACGCCGTTGGAATTTCCCTTTCCGCAGCAAGCGACGCCCGATCTGCGTTGACGGGTTTCCGAAAACCACCCCCCGTACTTGACTTCGCCCCAGATATCGGTGAAACGCCTCTTGCTACATTTTGCGGCAACGAAACGCCCGAACGCGCAATACTTTTGGCAACGTAGGACGGCAAATTTCCACCCGGCCGGTACAAACCGGAACCGCCCTTGATGACCGCACGAACTATTCCCTTCTTGCCCCCTTGGGCATACAAAGGAACACTTACAAGACAAGACAAGACAAGACAAGACAAGACCAAATTATTTAACAACGCGCGATATGTTTTCATACTCATATTCTACCTATTTTGTCAAATATTTCAAGGGGTAAATGACCTATGCTAAATATGGGTCTTCTTACCTAGCCCCTTTTGGCCCAACCAGAAAACAGGGGGCTTGTCCGTGCTACGGCCCAACGCGCAAAAACCCGGCTTGGACACTCTCGTTAGAGTTTGCTATAATAAAGTGCTGTGTATCGTCACAACGCGCTCGTAGTTCAATGGATAGAGCGTCAGCCTCCGAAGCTGGAAATGTGGGTTCGACTCCCGCCGAGCGCAAAATTTGAAAACCGCCTTAATGGGCGGTTTTTAATTTGCCGCGAGAACACACCCCCTGCGGGGTATGTGTGCGGGAGGCGAAAGGCGCAGCCATATCCAAGTTTGAGTTTGCGCGAAGCGCGAACGAAAGGCGAGGATGGCGAGCCGGGGCCGCGAGCGGCGAGGGCCAACGAGCCGACTTGTGGCCGACGACCTAGCCGAGCGCAAAATTTGAAAACCGCCTTAATGGGCGGTTTTTAATTTTAGCACGGAGCAGGCAAACTGCTTTGCCTGCGTCGGGAGGCGAAGGCCGGAGCGTTGTTTTTGTTTGAGCGCGCCACACGTTTGATAATAAACGTAGAAGGGGCAAGCCATTCAAGAAAGGACATGGCTAGCCAAATCACCGAGTGATTGCCGATTTTTTCCGAATTAGGCCTTCTTTTTCTCCGACTAGGACTTCGGTTTTTCACAAAAGTGAAAAAAAATTTTATCGTCGTAATTTGCTTTTTCCATTCTAATTAGCCACAATACTTTTGGGAGCCGTTCCACAGCAACTTCTCCCTAAAAAAAGGCACAAATACCTTCGTATTTGTACCTTGTTATTAGAGGGAACCCCTCTTTGTAATAACTTTCTTGGTAAGAACATATTACTATAAGTTGGGTTCTCCTAGCAAGAAAATTACAAAATAGGAGAATAACATGTACCATTATTCCAATAAAACCCAGAAGGTACAACCAAATTCGTTTGAAAAAGCGGTGTGGCGATATGCGACTTGCCCTTTAGAAGAGCCGTTGCCAGAACCCAAAACACGCATAGAGCAAATTGCCAAGGAATTTGTCTACGATAAAAATGCCGCCACAGATAGCCGTAAGTTAAAAGAGATTAACCGCTGCATTAGCGTGTGCGAAGCTGACGCCAATCCTACAGGGCTTCCACCACTTGAAATAAAGGTTTCTTTTGGGAAATCGAAAGAAGGACCTACACTGGAGCAAATTCCAACAGAGGGGAAGACAAACACCCCTGTAAGCGAACCCAAAACAGAGACGAAAGGCTCTCTCCCACCGCTAAGTGCCCCGTGTTTTAACGAATCAAGCCCCATAAAGGACGTTCTAGCTTATTGTTTTGAAGTTACAAAAGACCCCGCGTTTGAGGATACACCTACCACCTCTGACCAAGTGCAAGTTTTAATAACAAAAGCAATGCAAGAACACCTTACCGAGTTCCAGCACTATACCGGCCCCAAAGGTAACCAGGCCAGGTGTGTGCTTAAATATTTTGCAAAATACAGAGACCAACTAGAAGAAAAAGAAGTGGAACAAGCCGAACGGGAAGGGCGAGAAAAAATATTTAGTGTACGCGGTTAATTAAGAAAGTAGCCCATCAAGTATTTTGCATATAGCGCATTGGTATCTATTGTACGAATGCTTGATGGGCTAACGCGTCTAATTTTGGGGGACATGGACAACGATAGCAAGCCAATTATTAATGAACTACCCTGCTACAACATGACTAATGGTTATTTCAAGGTAACGATATTGTATTTACAACAAAAGGATATGGACATGGAATTGGATTCTGGGCGTATGGTTCTGTAGAAAAAGCAAAACAAGGACAAGACTATAAGCAAATTTTAAGTTCATACTTTCCTGGTACAACTGTTTCTTATTAGGAACAGATTTAAAAAAGAGGGATGCTACTTAAGCATCCCTCTTCTTTTATGCGTTTGCAAGTTTACTTTACAAATAAAGCTTTTTCAATTAAATCACAAATTAAATGACCTACAGTTATATGAAGTTCCTGAATATGGGCCGAGGTAAATGCCGGAACGGCTACCGTATAATCTGCCATATCTTTCATAAGTCCGCCTTTTGCACCTACTAAAGCAACAGTTTTAATTCCTTTTTGTTTGGCTAGTTCTTTTTCCATATTGTAATTTTTATCTTATGAAACAGATAAACATTTACCTGATTATTTTCTGTTTTGCATGCTGCAAAATATTGAATGGGTTTTAGGAAAAACCAAATAGTTTTATATTTAAAGTCTAATAATTGATAAATATCATAAAAATAATTTTTCTGCTCATGATATAAACGCAACAAATAATTAAAAAAATATAATTTGGAGGGAAATATTTCCGGGAATGTTATTGCCTTTTCTAAGCAATTAAATTGTAATTTTTTATCACTTAGCGAAGTAATTACATTAGAGTATCCCAAAATCCATGTCATATCCCTAGATTTTGGAGAAAGTTGTTTTTTATATGCCCCTCTAGCGTACGAAACATCCTTTGAACCCTTACCCATGTTCCATCCATTGTTGGCAATTTCTTTGGAACACACATATATCGTTCCCCCGTCATTAATAAACTGTATGACGGGTAACATGTGCGGGAATAAGGTGTAAACATTGTCATATACATTTCTAACAGTAGTATCTGTAAACAGATTTCTCCTATAAATACCCCCTGTGATAAAAGTTAATTGTAGAAGTTGCTCAGCAATATCTTGCGGATGTGGTAATGCATAACGAGCCACACAAATAACTGTCTCTTTCCTTTCTATGGCTCTTACTACTTCATTCCAATTTGAAAATTCAAAAACATCATCATCCCCTATAATCCAAACATATTCTCTATCCGCACTTTCTATACCTTTAGTTATATTACCAGAAAGCCCGATATTATATGTATTTTTCCTATATTTTATATTGGGATATTGTTTGGCAAATTCTGAAACGACTTCATATGTATTATCAGTAGAGTTGTTATCCTGGACTATAATTTCGCAATCCAGCACGGGAGAAGATTTGCACAATATTTGCTCAAAAGTTCTTTTAACGAATGACGCCCTATTGTAGGTTATCAGAATGATTTGCAATTTATCTTTAATTGGCATAATATTTTAATTAATAAAATCATTTTAATAATTTTGACAATAAAAACAAAGAATTTTTGCGACTTTTCAAAGAAATCTGAACATAACTAGAAAAAGACATCTTTGTTAAGTTTCAATTCATTGTCTTTCCAAATGGTTCACTATTTTTACTTTTTCTTTGAAAAAAGACAAAGAATTCTTAGCAACACGCACGCTATTGAAAACAAAAACTTTTGTCTACAATTTAAGCCACTTTTAACTATTGCTTCATTTAAAGCATATCCATGGTATCTAGTGTAGTTTTTTTTGAAAGAACCCCATATATATCCAAAAAATCCATGTCTACCAGCATGATCATAGCAATACGCACGAAGTGTAGGGTCTTGTATCATCTGTAAAGAATTAAAATATCCAACAGTCCAAAACATATTTTGCATGGTTTGAGGGACATATGTATCCGAACCTCGCGTATAAGAACCATCCCCAGATTTTTTTTCATCGAAGGTACATTTATCCATAATTTCCCCTTGTGGAAGAAAGATTTTTCCCTTTCTATTTAATATTTCACAAACCATAGCCAAATGTGGAAACATATTGGGGATATTATTAAGCATATTCATTAAAACGCCCGAAGATATGACGGAAGATCGATAAATACCGGCTGGAAGAAAAGTGCATTGACGAACTATTTTTGCTATATCACTTGTTCCATATAAATCATCTTTACGGGTTAAAAGCAAATCGTAGTTATTGGTATCTAATGCGGTCTGAATTTCGGCCCAAGAATCCCATTTAAATGAGTCATCATCGCAAACAACCCACACATACGGGAAAGTGGCCAATTCAAAAGCACGAGCAATATTACCATTACCACCAATGTTTTTAGAGTGTCTAATATGCTTGATATTTGTATATTTAGCAACAAATTCTTCGATTAATTCTGAAGTGCCATCCGTAGAAGCATTATCTAACACAGTAATATTACAACCCCGAACAGGACTATCTTCAGCCGTTAGTTGTGTTAATGTTCTTTCTAAATGTGGCCTACGATTATATGTAGGTAGCAAGATTTCTAATGTATCATTCAATTTCATACTACCTAATCCCAAAATTTCTTCCAATTGGAAATACTTTAATCCTTCTTTCTGCTAATTTATTTCCATCGTAAAGATTCCTTCCATCAAATATTACGGCCTCTTTTAGCAAGGTCTTTATCCTTTCAAAGTCAGGCCTTCTAAATTCATTCCATTCCGTAAGTACTAGTAAAGCATCAGCACCTTCTAATATTTCATATGCATTACTACCATACCCTATTCTATCCCCAAAATAAAAACGAGCTTGTTCATATGCCTTTGGATCGTATGCTTTTATTTTTGCCCCCTTCTCTAAAAGTAAATTTATTATTGTTATTGCAGGAGCTTCTCTCATATCATCAGTTTTTGGCTTAAAAGCTAATCCCCATACAGCAAAGGTTTTGCCTTTTAGGTTTTCTCCAAATCTTTTTACTATTTTATTTACAAAGTTCATCCTCTGTGTTTTATTTACTTTATCTGCTGATTCTATAATAGACATCTCACAACCATTCTCTCTTCCTGTCTTAATAAGAGCTTTGACATCTTTTGGAAAACAACTTCCACCGTACCCAATTCCTGGGAATAAAAACTTATTCCCTATTCTGGAATCCGTGGAAATCCCCACTCTTACCATCTCAGCATCTGCTCCTACTTTTTCACATAAATTAGCTATTTCGTTCATGAAAGATATTTTAGTAGCCAAAAATGAATTAGCTGCATATTTTGTCATCTCTGCTGACTTTACATCCATTACTATAACTCTACTGCCTGTTCTGAAAAAAGGTGCATATATATCTTGCATAATGCGTGTCGCCTTTTCTGAATTAGAACCAATTACTACCCTATCTGGATGTAAGAAATCATCTACGGCATTCCCTTGTTTTAAAAACTCTGGATTTGATACTACATCAAAAGGATAAGAAGTATTTTCAGCTATTATTTTGGTTACCTTTTCTGCTGTTCCTACTGGAACGGTTGATTTATCCACAATAACTTTATAACCGTTCATAACCTTAGCTATAGACTTGGCTACTTGTTCTACATACTGTAAATCGGCTGAACCATCTTCCCCTTGTGGAGTCCCTACCGCAATGAAACATACATCTGATTTTTTCACTGCAGAATCTATATCCGATGAAAATGATAAACGTTTCTCCAAAACATTTGCTTTAACTAACTCTTCTAATCCAGGTTCATATATTGGAATAATCCCTTGATACAATTTATCTAATTTTTCTTGATTATTATCTACACAAATAACATCGTTACCCATGTCCGCTAAACATGTTCCTGCCACTAATCCTACATATCCTGTTCCTATTACCGTTATTTTCATAAACTATGAATTCCTTTTTGTATGTGAAATTTTTATCCCAAAAATTCTTAATAATATTCTCTTTTCAATTATTTCTCTATGAAAAACAAAAATCCTGAAAAATATTTTGTACAACGGAGTTCCTACATAATACTTAAAATCAATATCCTCAGTTATATGGAATAAGTCAAAAACCATAAAGAATTTAAGTATTTTATAAACTCGTTTTTCTTTAGTTGAGAGAAATGGTGTTTCTATATAATTACTCCAAAATTCAGAGCCTTTTTTCATAAAAGGATAATTCCATGGTTTTTTAACATATGTATAATGAATGATTGCTGGATTATCTTTTGCATAATGACATAACTCTACATCTGCTCTATCACGAACTTCTGCTTTATCCCTAAAAAAAGAATCTTGTACATTCCAAATATAATCTAGGAAAAGAATTTTATCCCTACAAACATAATTAAATACTGGTTGATCTTGCCCATATCCAACTTTTTCATGATTTGCTGCACAAGATAAAAGCTGTTCTACTAAATTTTCATCTCTCCATTTTTTACAGTTTATAAGCATTACTCCAGAATTTATGCACTTAAATTTTAACTTCAATTCCGGACTTTTCTTGCTAAGATGCGTATAACCAATATCTTCAACAGCTCCGAATAAAAAATCTTTGATATCCGTATGATATAACTCCCATAAAGACTTTTTTATAATAAGATCACAATCTAAATAAAGAACTTTATCCAATTCTTTTAAAATATCAGCAATGAAGAATTTTAAATAAGATGTTTTGGATATATGTTTTGCTGTTTGGGGAAGACTCTCTATTCTATCAAGAAATAATTTTGAACTAATGAAATCTATTTTACAATCGAAACTTTCCAATGTCTTTAATTTTTCAATATTATTCGCCAATATACCATTGTCAAAAATATAAAAATGAAATTTATCAGAAGTCCCTGCATTTTTAGTGATAGAGTATATCGTAGCCCCTACATAAGGAGCATAATTATTATCAGTTATTAAACAAATGTTGAAACTTTCCTTCTTTTTTAGCATTTAGTTTTACCCAAAATTCTCAAAATATTATAATATTCGACAACACTTTTAATTTGTTTATCGTTTTCTCCTTTCTGTATATTTATCTGTGCAAGTGTTGTTTCTCCATTTAAGGAAAGTTCTCTTTCCGGATTCACATAAACTAAAGAATTATTCATTGCATTTAGGGCACTTCTAATCTTTACGTTATTCGTTATTGCCATTGCCCATACCCAAACATCATCTTGATGCGGGCATAATTTTAAGAATAAATCTTTCTTTATAGAATCAAAATACAAGCTATTCGGTGGATACAACACCCCCCCAACACTTGTAGGGAAATTATAAAAACTTCCTTTATTATCGATTATACATTTATCCCATGAATCATACGCACCAATTTCTCCATTTATAACTTTCACTTTGTGAATTCTGTGGGCACAAATCATAGTCGGAGAATTTTTATATGTTTTATACATATCTTCCAACCATGTATTAGGATAATAAATATCATCATCGGCACTAACTAAAATGCTCTTTGGAAATTCCTGCAAAGCAGGGCACAATTTTTTAAAAGAACGTATAGCATCAGTAAATCTAATCTCTAGACCATATCTTTTAAACTGTAAAACTGTACTTGGAATATCTAGTTCTTTATTGGGAAATTCAGATTCCGCTAACCATAAAATAAATTTATCAGGCAAAACAGATTGATTAAAAACTGAATAAATCGCATAATGAATATCCTTCATTCTTTCTGGATAGGAGGTCATAGAAACCACTAGATTTGGTATACATTTTTTCCTATTTATTTTTAAATTTTCAATCTTTTTATCCACACATTCCTTATTTACGCAAAGAACATTTTCAAATTCAGAAATATCTTCTTTGAGTTTTGATTTATATTTAATTTTTATTCCCAAGAAACGAAAACTTTTCATCGTATAGGCTCTTTTCAAAAATTTCATTTTAAGAATCATCTAAAAACCTCTATCAACCCAATTAAGCATCTTTTTAATTCCTTCTTCTTTAGATACTTTTGGCACCCAATTGAATATCTCTTTAGCCTTATGAATGTCTGCTACAAATACTTTTTGGTCACTGGCTCTTGGGGGCAACTGAGTATAATTCATTTTAATATTTAATTCTTTTTCTAAAAGATGAAACAATTCTAGCAATGACAAACTATTTTCTATTCCACCACCTATATTAAATACCTGTCCCTTTGCTTTTTCTATATGCTTGGGTGCAGATAAGTATAAATCAATCATATCCTCAGCATGCAACACATCTCTTACTTGTTTCCCATTCCCTGAAATAGTGAACGTTGTGTTCTTATTGTATTTAGTTTCAATGGCTTTTTGGCAAAACCAACTAATCCATCCTTGATCATAAGTACCAAATTGTCTAGCGCCATACATTGAGGAATGTCTAAACACAATCGTTTTTAAGCCAAAAATTCTAGCCCAATCTAACATATACTGATCAGCTGAACCTTTAGAACATCCATAAGGAGAGTGAAAATCAAGAGTTACTTTTTCGTCAAACCCTTCTGGATATTGCTTACAAATATAACGAGAATTGGTTTCTTCATAATCTAGATATTCAAAATCGCCATAAACTTTATTGGTTGAGGAATATACCACCACTGTTTCTGGAGAAAACAAGCGAATACTTTCTAAAACATTGAAACTTCCCAAAACATTTGTTTCAAAATCTAACCTTGGGTTTGCAATGGATGTTGTCATAGCAACTTGTCCAGCAAGATGATAAATAACATCTGGTTTTTCTTGTTTTATCACATTAGATATTTTTTCAAAATCTTTCGTATTTTCCTTATAAAACTTGAATTTTCCACAACTCTTTAACCACTCTAAATTTTGTTCTCCACCTATTCTTGATAGATTATCATAGATGACTAATTCATCACCGTTTTGCAATATCTTAGAAGCAATATTAGAACCTAAAAAGCCACACCCACCTGTAATTAAATATTTCATTTTCTTAATCCCTCTACACTAACAATATCATTTAAACCTTCTTCCACATTATATTGGGGTTCCCAACCTAGTAGACGAAGCGCTGTAGTATCTATATCATAGTCAAGCACTTCATTCTTTCTATATGGAATTGCACCAAAATTTAATTTAGTTTCGGTATTATTCATCATCTTCTTTAATAGAAAAACAAACTCTCTAATCGAGGTTTTTAATCCAGTACCCACCTCAAAATTATTTCTTCTACCTACTGGAATCCTATCTAAATTATTTAGCACAATCTTGTAGGCTTCCACCACATCCCTAATGTACACAAAATCCCTAGTTTGCGAACCTTCTGTCAAATCTATATTTTTTACATTCGACTTAAATTGTTCAATTAACCACGCAACAAATTTAATAGGCTTATCATTTGGACCATAAAAATGATCTAATCTAAGATTTATTACTTTTATTTGGTCTGCAAACATATCTAGCCAATCTACAAATTGTCTTTTGCTTAGCGAATAACTGCTAATATTTTTTACCAAAATTGTATCTGTATTAATGAATACCCCAACTTTGTGGCTAATAGCTAAAGCAAGTATCCTTAATGGGAACTCAACATTTGCCCTTAAAATAGAGGATAAATCTTCATTTTTTCTTCCATACAAAGTGGCTGTATGAATTACAATATCAATTGTATTTTTTTCAAAAATTACATTCAATTCATCCGTATCAAGGAAATAAATCTTTACATTCTTTCCATAAATTGAATTATAATGGAGTTCTTCATTGTGACTTAAACAAAGGGCAATAACACTATACCCTCTTTCCAAAAGCATGTTTAGAATCCAACCACCTAAATATCCTGTTGCCCCCGTTAACAAAACAGTTTTCATTGAATTACATTCTCCTCAAATTCTTTTCTATCTAAGAATGGGAACATATCTTCTAAACTTGGTGAAACCATTGTTCCATCCTCAAGTTTTCTTGCCGATAATTTTGGAATAAACATATATTCTTTTTGTATCAAAACTTCGCAAACTATCGCCCCGTCATAATTCAACACTTCTTGAATTTGTTTATCTAAATTATTTGTAGTTTCTATTTTTATAGATTTAATTCCAAAACCTTCAGCAAGTTTTGCAAAATCTGGCATACCAACACCACTATCATCTCCGGAACCAGTCATTCTACCATCAAAGAAATTTCTTTGAGTTTGTCTTATTGACGAATAACCAGAATTGTTTAATATAAATATTTTTATAGGTAATTTATTATATGAAATAGTCTCCAATTCTTGAAGATTCATCATTATAGAGCCATCACCAGTAAAACAAATAGTTCTTCTACCATTACCAGCAATATAAGCTCCAATTGCGGCTGGTAAGTCATACCCCATAGATGCATCACCTGAGTTCAGTATAAATCTTTGATTTTTACCAACTTTTGCAACTTGGAACGGACAAACGCACCCCGATCCATTACCCATCACAAAAATATCATTTTCTTTCAAATTCTCACTAACTTTTCTTGTAAAATAATATGGGTTAATTAGTTCGTTTTCCTGTTGTTTATAATATTTTTCTTTTTCAAAAGAATATTTTTCTTTAATATTTGTGCAATAATCTAACCAAGTTTTATTATTAAAAGAATAATTAATTTTTGATAATAATTCAGGTATAAAAACTTTTAAATCTGCATTGATTGCTAAATCAGGCTTTACCAAAGGCTTTTCTAGTTCAGCTTTATCTATGTCGACAACAATTTTATAAGCTTTTTTACCAAAGTTTTCCCAATTGTAACTTACCTGACGGATGTTGTTCCTAGTGCCAAGCTCTATTAACAAATCTGCACTCTGAAGTGCAAAATTTCCTGCACGTTGGCCTACTGTGCCAATCCTACCAGTATATAAAGGATTTTCTTCTTCTATCAAATCCATGCCGTTAAATGTGGTAACTACAGGAATATTTAGTTTATTAACTAGCTTGTGAAAACTTTCAATTTGATTAGAAAGCCTTATTCCGTGTCCGGCCACAATAAGAGGTCTTTTGGCTACTTGTAATTTTTCAATAATAGTAGCAATTTGTAAATCATCGGTATTTTTTTCAATGGTTGGAGGCACAAAATCCTTTAGTTCACTTTCTTCTATTAGGGCGGACTGAACATTCATTGGAATATTTAACCATACAGGGCCGAATCTTCCGTGTGTAGCCTCGTAAATAGCTTTATCAAGATGATATTTTATTTCGGTAGGCTCAGTAACCGTTACGGCATATTTTGTTAATGGTTTAACGCAAGAAATTATGTCTACTTCTTGATCGCCAAGTTGCCTTAATGGTATATGTTTACAACTATCCATAGTGGTAGTGTATTTAACTTGCCCGGAAATATATAACACAGGCACGCTATCCGTCCATTGGCCAAATACGCCATTTAAACAATTAAGTCCACCAGGGCCAGTGGTAACATTTACTACTGCTAGTTTTTGATCTACCCTAGCATACCCTTCTGCGGCAATGGCACAACCTTGCTCATGGTGGTTAGCGGTATAACTTTTTATACCATGTCCCAAACTATCATTTAAGTGCATAGCACCACCACCTGACACCATAAAAAAGTGTTCGATATTATAAAAGCTACTAAGTCTTTTAGCTATATAATCAGAAAGTTTAATCATACCACTAAATTTTAAGAAAATTAGAAATTTCCACCGGCTTCTTCAATTAGTTTTTTATAGCGGGCTTCTAGCATGACTAGTCGTTGTTCATCTTCTTTGAAAATCATTCCGTAAAAGTCACGTTTATTTTTTAACCACATAAGCTCAAAACCTACTGCTTTTAAAATACCTTTATCCGCATTTGGATCTTGCAAAGCGGGTTGAGCTTCAAAAATGATTTTTCTAGTTTCAAAACGATTCAAATGTGGCAACTTGCTAAAAAATGGTAAGGAATGAGCAGACACGCCCCCACCGATAACAAGCTTTTTACCTATTTTTTGCAATTTTTTACTCATTTCTAAAGCAATGTTAAAAATAGTTTCTGAATTAATATCTTCTCTAGTAAGTCCCATGCTACCGGTCATATCTACTCTACCCAAAACAACTCCGGCAACTTCTGAAAAGGATGGATGGGTAATCATTGCATCTAAATTATCGTAGCCTGTTTTTGTTTCAACATTGATAAAAAAATCCATTTGTGCGCGTTCTTCTTCTGGGAATACGAAATGGGTGGCTTTAACATATTTGCTCATAGCATAAGGGGTTTCAATCATTGGTCCAACAATTCCCTTTACGCCGATAACGCGTGCGTCGAACATATCCTTAATGGCTTCACAACCACCAATTTTAATAATTAAATCTAATCCTGCTTTGGTAACCACTTCTTTTAAACGAAGTGCTTCCTCCAAGCGAGTCCCTTCCGCTTCAAATTCAGCTTTTATACCAACGACATGATGATTTGCCTTTAAGTCCTTTAAAGCTTCCAACATTTTTAATTCTAAGTTATTCATAATTATTCTCCGCCATATTTAAATAAATTTTTATTGTAAAAATACAATTTTTTAAGTCCTTCTTTAATTGAAACAAAATGAAATCCTTGGATTTCTTGCAACAGCACTGCATTATCCCCAGTGTATTCGTTATTAAGTACAGGATTTTTTACTTGTATACAAGTATCCTTTTTTTTAATATTTTTAACAATTTCCGCAATTTCTACCAAACTATTACTTTGGCTAGGCGTAATATTGATCAATTTGTGGCTGGGTTTATGACATATAAAATGTTCCACTATTCTAGCCATATCTTCCACCCATAAGTAATCAAACACCACATTTTGGTTAATTTCTATATCCTTTCCTTGTAATACTTGATTAATTGCGTAACTTGGAAAACGAGATTCTTTTTCGCCATAGCCATAGCAAGCAAAAATATTAAGGCAAGTTATGTCCTCCCTATTTTTTACTATTTTTGCTATTTCCAATTTAGACTGACCATATAAATCTTTGGGAATATAATTGCCTATTTCGGATTCTTTTACTTTGTGTAAATTTCTATCCTTCCCGTACATAGCCCCTGAACCGAAAAGGAGTATTCTCACATTCTCATTTTTACACGCAATAAGATTATTTACCATGGCTAGGTTGTCTTCTACCGTAGTATCTTTATCTGCTATACCTCTAGCTCCACCAACTGTTCCACAATGAATAATAAAATCAATTGAATGATTAGTAAAATATTCCTTTACGGCTTGTTTATTACACAAATCGAGTTCGCTACTACGTGGAGTCAAAAGGGTATACTTATCTTGCAAGTATGTTTTAAGATTTTTACCGATAAATCCACCCGAACCCGTTAATAGAATGTTCATTATTTGTGTTCCCTAACAAAATCCTTAATTGTATTAGCAATTCTAGTAATTTCTTTTTCGCCTAATGCTGGGAATGTGCCCACCCAAAAGGTGTGATTCATAATAAAATCCGTATTGGGCAATGTTTTGTACATATCTTCTGTTAAATCCTTAGAATTTAATAATTTTGAATTACCAATCCTAAAGTTAACATCATTATCTACAATCATGGGTTGCCTAAGGATATTTCCTGCAAAAAGTTGGCGGGTACCCACTTTATGAGATTCCAAATATTCCACCAGTTGTTGTTTGGTAAAGGGAGCATCCTTCTTTACAGAAATTAAGTAGCCAAACCAAGACGGTTTTACCCCTTCTTTAACGGTAGGCAAGATTAAATAATCTTGTAAATCAGCAAGCAGTTCCGTCAAAAGTTTGGCGTTTTTTCTACGGATTTCTAAAAATCCGTCTAGCTTTTCAATTTGGGAGCAACCCAAAGCGGCTTGCCAATCGGTAATTTTAAGGTTATAGCCAATGTGAGAATAGGTATATTTGTGGTCGTAACCGTAGGGCAAATTGCCTAATTGTTGGGTAAATCTCTTGCCGCATACGCCGTCTCTACCGGGAGGGCAACAGCAATCTCTACCCCAATCGCGGAAAGATAATATAATTTTGTAAAGGTTGGCATCATTTGTAATTACAGCACCGCCTTCTCCCATAGTTAAATGATGGGCCGGATAGAAACTAAATGTACCGATATGCCCGATCGTACCAATCTTTTTTCCTTTGTACTCGCCGCCTAAGGCATCACAACTATCTTCTATTACCCACAAATTATATTTTTGGGCAAGAGCCATAATTTTGTCCAAATCGTAACTATTGCCTAAGGTATGGGCTAAAAAGATGGCTTTGGTTTTAGGCGTGATGGCCTCTTCAATCTTGCTAGCATCAATGTTATAGGTTCCAATTTCACAGTCCACAAATACGGGGACTAATCCGTTCTGGATAATAGGGTTAATGGTGGTAGGAAATCCCGCAGCTACGGAAATAACTTCATCCCCTTTTTTAAGTTGTCTATCACCTAGTTTATGAGAAGTTAATGCAGAAAACGCGAGCAAATTAGCACTGGAACCCGAGTTGGTAGACAAAGCAAAATTTACCCCTAAATATTTAGCAAATTTCTGTTCAAACTCGCGGTTAAAACGCCCGGCAGTAAGCCACATATCCAACGAGGCATCTATCATGTTCAAAAGTTCTTCTTGCCCCAATAGTTTTCCACTGGGCGGGATATAGTCAAATTCCCGTTTTTTACCGTATATTTCTTGGTAATACTCTTTGGCGGCTTGTTTAACTTTGTTACGGAGTTCTAATTCTTTTTCCATGTTATCTTATCCTCATAATTAGAAATTTGCTCTTGCGTAAACGCTAATAAATCAACGTCTTTAGCATAAAAATGTTTATACCAAGCCACCGTTTTTTCAATGGCTTCCTCGGCGGTATAGGTTGGACACCATCCTAATACTTCTTTGGCTTTGGTAATATCCAACATCAGCAAATTGGCTTCGTGCAAATCGTCGCGCTTGTGCACTTTAACGGAACCTTTGCCGTAATTTTTGACCACACGTTGTGCGACGTCCGCCACCGTCAGCACGCTATCTGGTTTGGGGCCTAAATTAAATCCTTCGGCATATTTTTTACCTTGTGTATAGAGCAAATGCCCTAAAAGCAAATATCCGGACAACGGCTCTAACACATGCTGCCAGGGGCGCGTTGAAACCGGATTGCGGATCTCAATTTCTTGTCCGGCCTCAATGTTGCGTACGCAATCGGGGATAAGACGGTCCAAGGCCCAATCTCCCCCGCCAATGACGTTGCCGGCACGTGCCGTGGCCATAGCAAAAGTTCCTTCCTGCTGTAAGAACGAACGCCGGTAAGAGGAAGATAAAATTTCCACGCACCCTTTAGAAGAAGAATACATATCATATCCTCCCATGGGTTCATCCTCTTTGTAGCCGCGGGCGACTTCTTTATTTTCGTAGCATTTATCCGTGGTGATATTGACAAAAGCCTTGACACTGCCGCATGCCCGGGCTGCTTCCAGGACGTTAAGCGTGCCGATTACGTTGGTTTCATAGGTTAAAACCGGCTCTGTATACGACAACCGCACAAGCGGTTGCGCGGCTAAGTGAAAAACAATTTCCGGCTGAAAATCTTGAAAGGTTTTATGAAGCAGTTCGCGGTCGCGTATATCCCCGATAACCGATTTAATCCCCTCTCCTACTTTGGCCGCTTCAAACAAATTCGGTTTAGTGTTCGGAGAAAGCGCATAACCGCAAACCTCCGCGCCCAATTCTTTGAGCCACGTTACCAGCCAGCCCCCCTTAAATCCGGTATGGCCGGTGACTAAAACTCGTTTTCCTCGGTAGGTATTATTAAACATACTTAATCCTCCCATTTTTTCCAAGGAGCGCGGCCAGAATACCACAATTCGGTTAATTGTGTTTTGTCTTTCAGGGTATCCATCGGTTGCCAAAATCCTTCATGTTTATAAGCGTGTAATTGGCCTTCTTTAGCCAATTTTTCAAGCGGAGCCCGTTCAAAAATCACGTCATCCCCCTGCGCAATATAATCCATAACTTCCGGCTCACACACAAAAAATCCGCCATTGATATATGCCCCGTCCCCTTTGGGTTTTTCTTGGAAAGCGGTAATCGTATCGGCATTATCAATAGTCAAAGCACCAAAACGGCCCGAAGGTTTTACCGCCGTCATGGTACACAGTTTACCGGAAGATTTATGAGAAGCTATTGTTGCGGCGATATCCACATCACTCACGCCATCTCCGTACGTCAACAAAAAAGGCTCGTTGTTAATATAGGGGGTGGCTTTTTTGATACGTCCGCCGGTCATAGTATCTTTGCCCGTGTACAGCATGGTTACGGTCCAGGGCTCTTGGCGGGTTTTGTGGACGGTTACTTCATTGGTAATCATATTAACGGTAATATCGGAGTATTGCTGATAATAATTGACGAAATAGTCTTTAATCACGTGAGATTTATATCCGGTCAAAATTACAAAATCGTTAAACCCATAATGGGAGTAAATTTTCATAATGTGCCACAAAATGGGATGGCCGCCGATTTCTACCATTGGTTTCGGTTTCAAAACGGTTTCTTCGCTTAAGCGAGAACCCAAGCCACCTGCTAAAATGAGTACTTTCATGTGTTTTCTCCTAACTGTTTTTTATACGGCCACTTTGCCAAGCAACCCAAGTTACACTTCCCAAAATGCAAAACAAGGCCAAGCCCGCATCCGGTGGGCTCGTAAACCCCAGGTTTGGCCCGGTCTGATATAGGTATTGTACCATACTATTTTGGTAAAAAGTTTATTTCTTTATAGGTACAATACCTTAAAACCGACGCCTATATTCCAATCTTTACTTTTCCAGTTACCCGCGGCGTGCGTTCCACCGTTGATATAGAAGGCCGTGCCTTCGTTGATGAGGGTACCCAGTTCCAATTCGGGTATAAATTCCATTTTACCGCTATCGTTGAAATTCTGGTAATAATACCAGTTCGTTTGCACCCACCATTTATTTTCGGACAAATAACTGACGTTCACGCGGATTCGGCCATAATTGATATCAGCGCGGTTATGTTCGCCAATGACAGAAGCATAATGCTTATACCCAATCGCCCCGTACCAACCGCTGCCGTTAGTCCATACGGCAAATACGGACGGGAGAATTTGCAACTGTCCGCTCCCCAACCGCTTATCTGTTGCCGTAGGCACAATCAGTTCCATTTTAGTCCCGTAACCCAAACTATGGGTAGTTTCCGGTTGTTTCCACGTCGCCGAGAATAAAATATCCCCCGCCCCGCTAACTGATTTTTCCGGCGATTCAAAACGCGCCAAAGGCACTTCCACGCCCCAGTTCCAATTCGTGTTGACCGTGTGATACCCTTTCCACGTCAACTGGGAAGCAGAAATTCCGTTACTGTCATCTATTACCGTTAAAGAAGGGGTTACTTCCATACTGGTAACATTATCGGTCGGCAATACCCCGTAAGGGCACCTGTTTTGCAACTGCCCAAAGCCGGGTAACGCCGCCCATAAGCACAACAACCCTAAACTTAATTTACGCATCCTTTTTTCCTCCCATATTTGAGATACCATATTATAATAAATCTGTCTTGCCCAAAAACAGATTAGTTGATACACTTAATAATATGATTACCATTAAGCAAACGCCCGTAAAAACTTTTTTATCTAAAAGTAAAATCCCCGGCTTTGACTATGTCATCAATCCGTATGTGGGATGTCCGCATAAGTGCGTTTACTGCTACGCGGAGTATATGCGTAAATTCTCCGGTCATGAAGAAGCATGGGGCGATTTTTTAGACGTACGCTATTGCTCCGTGCCGTTAAAATCTTCTTTATTATTTCATACGCATGTACTGTTAAGTTCGGTTACCGATCCGTATAATCCGTACGAACGGCAATACGAACTAACCCGCCATCTGCTTAAACAGTTGCACCTGAGCCAGGCCTATGTGCACATTTTAACAAAATCGGCCCTCGTTACGCGTGACATAGATTTATTGAAACAAATGCCGGGATGCGAAGTTTCTTTTTCGTTTTCTTCGTCTAATGACGAGGTACGCCGGCAAGCAGAACCGGGGGCTTCTTCGGTGGAAGAAAAAATACAGGCCCTTCGCACTTTGCACGAAAACCACATCCAAACAGCGGTTATGATCGCCCCGATTTTGCCGGGACTTACCGATTGGAAAGAGATTATTGCCCGCACCCGTGCGTTTACGGACAGTTACTCCTTTGACAGTTTGAATATGCGTCCGGCTTACCAACGAAAAGTACTTCATTTTATTGCCGCACACTTCCCGCACGTTTCTGCATTATATACCGATATTTACGAGCACGAAAACACCGTCTATTGGGACCGCTTAGCCAAAGAAATCCGCACTTATATTGCCGCCGAGCAGGTAGAGGCGCAGGTTTATTTCCCGCACGAAAAACAAGTAAAAGAACAAATCTAACGCAGCGAATAAGCACCTGCTTTTTTTGTGAGACGGCCCTTACCGCAAAAAATTTCTTTTTTCCGCTACACTTGCGACGGGAAATATGCTAGAATAGTTGGGTCTATTTACTTTACCTATTTAGGAGGACGCACTCATGGAAGCAACAGCCCAAGGCGGCGGAACGATGTTTTTTCTGCTGTTAATGGTGGTGATGTTTGTGGTGCTCATTTTTATACCGGCCCGTTCGCAAAAAAAACGCGAACAGGAACTGGCGGCAAAAGTGAACGCACTTAAAAAAGGAGACGAGGTCATTTTATCTGGCGGTATCGTCGGTACAGTGGCCGGTTTCAAAGACAATCTGTTAGAAATTAAATTAGCGGAAAACGTAAAAATTCACGTACTTAAAACCGCTATTGTAGGACTTGTAAAAGATTTACAGGCCGCAACTAACGAAGGAGGAGCGAAGTAATGTCTAATAAGTTAGCCGTAAAATGGGGGATTATTCTTACCATTTTGCTCGGGGCATTGTATTTTATTTACCCCAACTACCGCTGGTATTCTAAACCGCTGGCCGAACGCGAAGCGTTAGATACCTTGGGCGAACGCCCCAAACACATGCTGAACTTAGGCCTTGATTTACGCGGCGGTTCCAGCTTGCTTTTGGAATTGGAAATTTCCAAACTCAGCGGTAAAGAACCGCTCAACGAAGCCATGGTGCGTGCGATTGAAATTATCCGCAACCGCATTGACCAATACGGCGTAGCGGAAACTTCTATTACCAAACAAGGCGATAAGTGGATTATGGTGCAACTGCCGGGTGTATCCAACCCGCAACGCGCCGAAGAACTAATCGGCAAGACGGCCATGTTGGAATTTCGTATTGTCAAGAACGACACTACCGACGCCCAAAAAGCTTTTGAACAATTGGAAAAAACGGAAAAACCGTTTGACGACGACGGAAATTTGATTCCGTCCATCGCCAAACTCGTTCCGGCCGGTTATCAAATTATGCGTAACAAAGACGGCGGTTACAGTTTAGTAACTTCCACCGCGTCCGTTACCGGGGCAGATTTGGAAAACGCCCGCGTAATTATGATGAGCGAAAACGGCTACCCGGCGGTATCTTTTACGTTTAATGCCGAAGGGGCCAAAAAATTCGGGCAACTTACCGGGGCGAATATCGGTAAAAACTTGGCTATCGTATTAGACAACACCATCCAATCGGCTCCGACCGTACAATCCCGCATTACCAAAGACGGTCAAATTACGGGTTCTTTCTCACCGGAAGAAGCCCGCGCGCTTGCCATTGTGTTAAAAGCGGGCGCGTTGCCGGCTCCGGTCAAAGTAATTGAAAAGAAAACCATCGGGCCGACGTTAGGGGAAGACTCCATTAAATCGGGCTTGTCTGCCTCGTTATATGCGCTGGTCTTAATCTTGCTGTTTATGGCGATCTACTACAAAGCGGCCGGTCTTATTGCAGACGTTGCGCTGCTATTGAACTTTGTGCTGATGCTCGCCACCATGAGTTATCTGTCCGCCACGCTTACGTTACCCGGTATTGCGGGTATGATTTTGTCGTTAGCCATGGCTATTGACGCTAACGTCTTAATCATTGAACGTATGCGCGAAGAAAAATTACTTGGCAAACCGGTGTACGAAATTATCAGTCTGGGTTACGACAAAGCATGGTCTGCCATTTTTGACTCCAACATCACCACAATTATCGTAGGTGCGTGTTTATTGCAGTTCGGCACGGGCCCGGTCAAAGGGTTTGCCGTAACGCTTATTATCGGGTTACTCGTCAGCTTGTTCACCGCCGTATTTGTAACGCGCGCGACTTACGAGTTAATTTTGACCTCTAACACCAAGGATATCAGCTTATGATGAATATATTTCCTAAAACACATATTGATTTCCTCAAATACCGCAAAGTATATTTCGCGTTGTTTGCCGTAGTGCTCGTGGCCGGCGTGATTTGCTTTTGGACCAAAGGGTTTAACATGGGGATTGACTTTAGCGGCGGTACCATGGTACAAGTCCAATTTGACGCCCCGGTGGAAATGAGCCAACTGCGCGAAGCGTTGACCAACACCGGCGCCAATTCCGAAATTCAATCTTACGGGGAAAACGCCTTCTCTATCAGCGAAAAAAGCACCGCTAACGAAGTAGGCGTCGTACAAACCCGCATTGAAAAAGCGTTAGACGCCTTAGACGTACCCTATACGGTACAACAGACCAACTCCGTTGGCCCGGCGGTCGGCGAAAGCATGACCAACCGCGCTATTGGAGCGATTGCATTGTCGTTGTTCTTTATTATCGTGTACGTGGCGTTTCGCTTTAGCAACATTTTGTGGGGCTTTTCCGGCGTGATTGCGCTGTTCCACGACTTATGGGTCATGGCGCTTGCGTTCTCTTTTACGGGGCGCGAAATTGACCTGGTGGTAGTGGCGGCGTTCCTGACGGTAGCCGGGTTCTCTATTAACGATACGATCGTTATTTTTGACCGTATGCGCGAGAACATCCGCCTGCATCCCAAAATGAGTTTTGGCGAATTGATTAACACGTCTATTAACGAAACGCTCTCCCGTACGGTCATCACGACGGTAACGGTACTTTTTGCCTTGTTCGTGTTGTATTTCTTCGGCGGCGAGGTAATCAATTCGTTTGCGTTTGCCATGTTAATCGGTTGTATTTCCGGTGTATACAGCACGATTGCATTGACGACTCCGCTGGTTTATACGTGGAGCCACGGCCAACTGGTTACGGATGAATACCGTCTGGCCAACAAGCAAAATGTGGAAGCGTTTGTTAAAGAACAAAACAATAAACGCAGCCGCAAAAAACGCAAATAGTTTTTTAGATAGCAAAGTCCCCCACCCCGGGGGACTTTGCTGACCTTTTACGCCAATATCCGGGCAGGGTATTTACGCAAACGGTTAGCAAGTATGCGAAAAATTAAACGCTTTAAAATTACATCCCGGCAAAAAGAAATCCTGCGCCGCTTACTACGCGGAGGCGGGCTACTGCGTCAAGCCGGTTTTACCACAGAGTTAGAAGTAACCGCCTATATTTTGGAAGGATTTGCGTTATTAAACCCCGGCGTAGTGTACGAATTTAACCAAGACGCACACTGGGAGTTAGACGCCAACAGCACCGTACATAAAGAGATGTTTAGCGCGTGCGCCGTTACGTTAGGCCCCGCCTTAGAAGCGTGGGTAGAAAAAGCCAAAGCGCACAGCCCGGCGCGGGAAATTGTCGCCGGTACGATTGCTTTTGAATTTTTGAAAAGTGCGGTATCCTTTGTTACAGATCTCATCCGCGAACAAGCCGAAAAAGAAGAATACGAATCGTTAGATCCGCAATTTATCTATTTGCCGCCGTTCGGCGTTTCTGCCTCGCCCAAGTTACTGCGGGAAGCGGTCCGGTTGGAAAAGACCTTGGCGGATAAGACGTTGCCGCTTATTTTGGAAAAATTAAACGCCGCCAAAGTGGATATTGCGCTAGCGGACGCGGCCTTAACGCCATTTTATACTGCTGTATTTTTAGTACCGTGGCAAAAAGTGCGCAAAAAGGGGAAGAAATAAGATGACTAAAACACCCCCTCCCTATAATGATTGGAAACATGCACTTGTATCGGCCTTTGCCTATTATTACACTTTATTTTTAGGTTGGACCACGCGCACTTATTGGTTCAAAACGCCCGAGGCCGAAACGTTAGAAAAATCAGGTTCTGGCCTGATTTACGCAATTTGGCATAATCAACAACTTTTCTTATTATATCCGTACCGGAAACAAAAAATTGCCGCGCTAATCAGCCAATCTAGCGACGGAGAATATATTGCGCGCTGTCTGCCCAAGTTTGGGATGCGTGCCGTACGCGGTTCAAGTTCGCGCGGGGGTACGCGCGCCCTTATTGAACTGCTTCGGGTATCCCGCGAGGGGTACCGCCCTATGCTCACGCCCGACGGCCCGCGCGGTCCGATTTACAAAGTACAGCCGGGTATTTTGTTTCTAGCCAAAAAAACAGGTTTCCCGATTATTCCGGTGGGAACGGCTTTAAGCCATAAATTCAAAGTGCACTCGTGGGATCGGATGCGCATACCGCTTCCGTTTGGCAAAACAGCCCTTTGCTACGGGGATATCATCCGCGTGAAAGACGCTGCGGATATGCCGCGCGCCGCCGAAGAACTGGAAAAGCAGTTAAACGCAATGACCGATAAAGCGGAACTGTTTATCAACAAAAAGCACTTCGCCCCGGCGAAAGACAAATAATAATTCCGTCCTTATATCTTTTAATAACAACGAGACCCTGAAACGAGTTCAGGATGACGGCATTTTAGGCGTGCAGGATGACGGAATAAAATAAAGTCATTCCAAACTTGATTTGGAATCTCACCTTGTGTTTATGAACAACAGATCCTGAATCAAGTTCAGGATGACGACAGAGAAGGCAACGACGAGATCCCGGATCAAGTCCGGGATGACGGCATTTTAGACGTACGGGATGACGACATAAAATAAAAAAGATGTCATGCTGAACTTGTTTCAGCATCTCACCTTATTTTATGAACAATGAAGTTAATTGGACATACCCGTCCGGCGTAATTTGTTCCGGGCGGATGGTAGGCGGCCAATGTAATTTTTCCAGCGCGGCTGCAATTTTTTCTTTTTCGTAACCCGCCAAAATAAGCGCATTAAGTAATGTTTTTCGGCGGTGCAAAAACGCCGCAATTACCAATCGGCGCAACCGTTCCCACGGGACGTTAGGCGGCGTGATTTTTTCAAAAGCCAGCACCGTGCTTTGCACGTTGGGCGGCGGAGTAAAACAGTTACGCCCGACGTTACAAATTAAACTGATCCGGGCACGCAATTGGCTAAAAATACTGAGCGGCCCGTAAAAATCATCCCCGGCTTTAGCGCGTATTTTTTGCGTATGTTCTTTTTGGAACATAAAAACGGCCGTCTGAAAATGAGGCCACGCAAGCACTTTATCCAAAATTTCCACCGCATCATTATACGGCAAATTGCTGATAAACGTCGTCGGGGCGCAGGCCAGTTGGGCTAACTTAAAATCTAAAAAATTTTCCTGTATGATTTTTATGCCCGCCGTCTCCGGCAAAGTTGCCCGCAACGCGGCTACCATAGCGGGGTCAATTTCCACGACGGTAAAATCTGTTAAACCGCGCGCTATCAAGACCTGGGTTAATGCGCCTTTGCCGGGGCCGATTTCCACCACGTTTTGCGCGCGCAAGAGTAAGGCCGCATCTACAATTTGCGTGATGATGTTTTTGTCTATCAAAAAATGTTGACCGTATTTTTGTCGCATATTTATTCGTCTGTTAAAATTTTCAAATTACGTTTGGCTGTTTTATTGCCGGGCTCAAGCGTTAAAGCCCGACGGTAAAACTGGACAGCGGCCGTATCGTCATCCGCCACCACCGCCGCCGTACCTAACCCCAGTTGGGCCAGTGCGTCGCCGGGGGATTGGGTGGCCGCCTGTTCAAAAGCCGCCCGCGCGCCGCTTATATTTCCTGCCGCCAAGGCCGCCAACCCGCTTAGTAGCGGGCAAATATCTCCCGCCGGGCAAGTAAATTCTTGTAAATCTTCTTCGGCCTCGCGCACAAATTTAATCCAGGTGCGGCCCATTACCCATAAACCCATATCGTTCCCCACGATACGCGGGTCGTACACGGCTTTAGGCGGCGCGGTGCGGTGTTGCGTAAGCGCGGTAGGAGCCGCATAATCGGCCGTACGGCCTTGCAACGATAAATTTACCTGATATTCGTTCCCCCCTTCTTGCACGGCTTGGCGTAGTGCATTAGCGAAATCATGCACTTGTTGGGCGCGCTCTGCACTCGCCGCCGCAGGAAGGGTAAACATACGCTTAAACGCGCGGGCCGACGGAGCCGTTTGCGAAGTAGCCAAATTTTCATTGACGGCGCGGAACTTTTGATATTCGCGCTCAAAACTATTACCCGCGCGGCCTTTGGGCAGGGAATCTTCCTGCGGCGGCAGATATTCCAGGGCCACTTCAATTTGTATTGGTTTTGAAGAAGACACTTTGGTTAAACTTTGCGTAAACTGTTCAATTTGTTTTTCAAATGCTTGTGCGGAAGAACCGCTTGCGCGGTAGGCCACGTTTAAGGCCAGGCCGTCTTGGTTAAATTTAGAAATAGAAAACGCTTCTTGTAACACGACGCGGGCGGTTTTTTCATCCCCTAAGCGCACGAGTAAAAACGCATAGCGCAGCCGGGCCACATAATCGCCGGGTTTTGTTTTGACGGCCTTTTTGTAAAATTTGAGGGCATCTTGCAGGCGGTCCATACTTTCGTACAACGCGCCCAAACTGAGTTGCGCGTCCTCGTAGGAGGGAAAGTAATGCAACGCTTTTTTGAACGATTCTTCGGCCTGCGTATCGCGCCCCAACATTTCATACAGCGTGCCTAGTTGGTAATGATACAACGGCTCGCGCGGGGCGAGCTCGCTGGCGCGGCGGAAATGTTCCAAGGCCTTTTCCAGTTGATTTTGTACGGCGTAGGTAGAACCCAAATTCATGTGTGTATCGGCCTTGTTAGGGTCTAGGCGGTTGGCGGTTAAAAAATAATCTTGCGCGGCGGGGATATCCCCTTTCCACCCGGCGGCGATACCTAAAAGTTGGTTTGCCATAGCGTTGTTAGGGTCCAACCGCAAGGCCTCTTTATATTCGCTGACGGCGTCATCTACTTTTCCGGCCCAATAGAGCGACGCTCCCAATAATAAATATCCCAACGGGTCTTGGGCATTTTTGATAACGGCTTTGGCGAAACTGTTAGACGCTTCTTGATAGCGGGCCTGACTCATTTCGCCCATACCGCGGCGGATATCAGACACGGCTTGTTCCCGCATAATTTGGTCCCAAACGGTTTGGGAATAATCGGTTTTGATAGTAGGTTTGCTGAGAGAGAACGGGAAGCGTGCCTGCGCCGGGAGTATCGCCGCGCACACAACCAGTACCGCCGAAAAAAGACGTATTTTTGCCATACGTATATGATAGAAAAAAGCAGGCGCGCAGGCAAATAGGGGATGACGGCAGAAAATAAAAAAGACGTCATGCTGAACTAAAAAAAGATGTCATGCTGAACTTGTTTCAGCATCTCACCTTGTGTTTATGAACAACAGAGAAAATAAAATAAAGTCATTCCAAACAAAAGCAAGACGTCATTCCAAACTTGATTTGGAATCTCACCTTGTGTTTATGAACGACAGATCCTGAATCAAGTTCAGGATGACGACAGAGAAGGCAACGACGAGATCCTGAATCAAGTTCAGGATGACGGCATTTTAGGCGTGCAGGATGACGGTGGGGAAAAAGGCAACGACGAGATCCCGGATCAAGTCCGGGATGACGGCACTTTAGACGTGCGGGGTGAGGGCACTTTGGACGTGCGGGATGAGGGAAAGAAAAGGGGTATGGGATGACGGGAAAAAGGGAAAAAAGGGGGTGGCGTCTTATTAAAAACCGGGGGCGGATAAGAAAGGGCGGTCTTACACGGACCGCCCTTTCAAATAGAAACTTATGGTCTCTCGCTTGTTTCGATAGTGGAACCTGAGGATCCCGCTTTTTTTGTCGGCGCCTGTTTTGGATCAAATTCTGGAGTGGATGTTCCGTAAGGCTTGTAGTCCAATCCGGCTTCACACACCCCTTGTACATATTTCAGAGCGTCAGCAACCGACATTGTGTCCTCTTTTCTAGGCCCTAAGAAGTCCTCACAAGCCTCCCCTTTGCCATCAATTGCAGAACTGCGTTCATGTAATAACCCGGCAAACCCGCTGTAAGAATTGTATACTTGCACCTGGTTCTTCCCGTCTAGGTTTTTACAGTTTCCGCAGGTATGGGGAATAGAGGCTTTCCCCTCTACCAATGCAGCCAACGGGTGCTCCTTCATTATAGACGTTCTGGATTCATTAAACTTCCTCAACAACACACTTCTTCCAGCATTCTCCAGACCATTATAGTTATTATGCTGGAAGGCCTTACCCATCTTAGGACCTTTTTTCCTAGGACACTTACCATCTTCCAGATTGTATGGTTGGAAACGCCAATCGCAGTAGTCCTGGCCTCCAATTTTTATTTTAGCATCCGGATACAAAATGGAATCTTCATGCACATAGGCCAAAAACGCACCCAATTCGTTACGGAAGACGAATTCCTCTCCTTTCGTACCACTTTCTATATTGGTGACCTCTATCTTCCTGTCACCGGCGTGTTTATCTTTGGACATACGGATGAAATCGCGTCCCAATTCGCATACCGCCGCCACAGGCACTTCGGAAATACCTACCGACTCTGCGATATTTAACGCATCAATAAACTCACCATCGTACGGAAAGGGATTAAACCATCTAATGGGCAAGTCCGAATGTTGTTCGTTATATGCATCGCGCACCGCCTCAACAAAGTGGGTGGCTTTCAGAGAATCCATCCGCAACCCTTCCAAGCTATCACAGAATTGCGTTCCTTGACATTCTGGGCAAGTAGAGCCTTCACCATGCACGTATGTTTTCACAAGTTTGTTACCAAATGTGCGATCGGTAACCTCATCAACAGACGATACAGCGTTGCGGGCTTTCGGATCGTTCGGGATCCACTTAATATACGGGGCAAAGGAAGTCATTGGGCCGATTTCGGGAACACCGCTTCCTGAACCGCCAATCTTGCTGTCGTTGCCTTGGTTATTGCCCTGGCCGTTGCCTTGACCGTTGCCTTGGCCATTGCCTTGACCGTTGCCCTGGCCATTGCCGTCCTGATCAAAAGTGCCGTTGTGGCTTTTGCTTCTCACCACTGCGGAAGCCCCATCGCCCGACAGGTCCACATCACACTCATCGTAACCTACAAGTTCGCCTCCACGGTACAAGCTCCACTGCACCGTACCCTGCAACTGGGTAGAATCCACGTCATTTACACCCGTCACGTTTCCGTCCTTATCAGTAGATACCGTTATAGGACGCGCGAAAATATAAGTTGCCGTATTCGTAGAGATGGCGGGGGCATTCAATTTCTGCACAATACCTCTTCCGCCAACTAACGGATGATAAACCGCCTCAACTCTAATATCTTTTACTTCATTCTTTACGACCACGGTCTTTTGGCCTTTATACCCTTGCTTGAAGGTAACTGTAGCGTAAGGAGGACGAGCGTCAGCTGTCACATCATAACAGCCAATGCTGACGGTATCATTAAACATACACCGCTCGCCCTCTACGTAATTTTCGCCTTCTTTACGGAGTTTGCGGTTGTCCACATTACCTCTACCGCCGGCTTTGTATCCTTCGCTCCGAGTGCCTTGATGGCGTATATAAGCATCATAAAAGCGCCAGTACGTCATGGGCAAGTCAACATAATTGCTCATGCTGCTTATCTTCTTTTTTGTGGCAACCGACTCAATAAACATTAAGTCCAACTCGTTAAACGCCTGGCGGGCCGTTGCTTCAACAGTTCTCTCGTTGGTGTCAGAAGCTCCTTGTTTTCGTAACAATTCCTCAAAACGCTCAACCATCGTCGTTTGGAAGTTCTTGTAATTGAACGTATCGCCTTTCTGCATGTAAATGACGCACGCATGTTGTATATCTTCCGGGTCAATTTCGTACATATCGGTCAGAGATTCGCGCTCTTTATTTTTGCGGTACTTAGAAGTTACTTGACCGTATTTGGTATTGTTGGCCTTTGTTTGGTCCGTATTCTTAAACAATTCCGGCGTACCCGTTACACTCCCCCCACCGGATGCTTCAGAACCAATCTTCAAGCGATCGCTATCGTCGGTGCAGAGATAGTGGTACCCAACCCCTGTGCCATCACTTGTCGTTTGGGCCAACGCCCTGGACGTTTCCGGCACATAGTTACGCGCCACTACATAGATGTAAGGATTCCAATGAGCCACTTCGCCCGTAGCGCGAACTTGGTACCCGTGGTGATTTAGATCGCGGCAAGAATTGGCTTCTGTCAACGAACCGCCGACAACCGCACCTAAACATTTTTTGCGAACTTGCCAACCGGAAAGACGAGCTCCATCACCGGAGCGACCTGCGACCCAACCATTAGGGCATTGTTCCTTATAGCCACGCTCCCCCAACTCCCTTTTCATTTTCCCCTTACAATTAGTACTATTAAAAGCCACTCCAGGGAAAGCAGCTTCCCATTCTTTCGGGCCCATCCCGCAACATTCCGGGTCTTTTCCACCAGAACCACCGCCAGACCCCAAGAATGTATCCGGGTCCCCGTCGGAGTTACCCATCACTAAACAGTTGAATATACCACCTACCCAAGTTTGGGTTAATTTGGAAGCAAAATTGACCCAGTCTTTTTTCAAGTCAAACCAGAGTTGCCATTCCATTTGGGCGCGCTGTTTCATCATATCCCACCACCACGGCTCTTTGCCGTTGTAGTTGAATTCGCGCTGCAAACTGCCTGCACCACCGCCCGGGCCGCCGAAATCGCCACTGAACAGACCGCCAATACGGCCCGGTTCAACGGGTTTCATTTGCGCGTCCATAAGGGCTTGCATGGCATTGCCCTTAGACATAGCGTCTTTACTGCGGCGCGCCTCTTGCGCGGCCCCTTGCCCAAAATACGAGCGGGACGGTTTACCCGCCGCTTGTAACGGTTGCAAAGAGACCGGCTTGGGGCTGTTGGTCGGGCCGGAACCACGCACTTTTTGCGCGGCCGCCTTGAGACTGCCACCCCAATTACCCGCACCTAATTTACTGCCACCGCGGCCCGCTAAACCGGCCCCTTTCAAATTGCCGATTTTGGTCGCAGCGCGGCGGAACGACGCACGCGTTTGCGCAGGCGCTTGTTTGCGTTGGCGTTTATAGATGTTGGTAATGTTGGTTTCTTCGTCCATATCACTGCGTTTATACGACGTCGCTTCAGACGAAGAATCTGATAAACCACTGCGATAATAATCCGCTAACGAGACATCTTCTTCTTCCTCGTTGCGATGTTTACCAAACCCAACAATTAAATCCATAGAATCACGGCCGGATAATTGCGAAATCTGCCCTTCTGCATCCCCGCTAAAATCAAAACCGGAACGCTCCGGATTGATGATAGCATCCTCGTAACCGGGGCTAACCATGGGCGTATCTTCTTCTACTTGACCGCTGTATTTATACAAAAACGGTAAAAGTAAAAGCGCCACCACGGCCGCAATAAAAAACGGCGCGTCCCGTTTCGTGCGCTCAAAAAGCGTTTGACGGGGTTTGCCATCACTACCGATTGTGGAGGTTAAACGATTAGCAAAAGATTTGGAAGCACCCGTATTGGCTTTGGTGCTTTTAATCTTATCACTAAAGGTAAAACTATCCTTCTTTTTTTCCTCTGGCATAAGTGCCTCCCTAAAATAAAAACTGCTTGTTTGGGGATCCGCTACCGGACTCCCGGGGAAAATAACCGCTACTTGCCGCTTATCTTCCTGTTAAATACGTCCGCTACATAATAAAATTTGCGTTGTTCGGAGATGGTCCCCCACTCCGTAACAACTTACTTATCTGATACTCCCTATTTTTATTATAATAAATTTTTTCATTTTTTCAAGGGGTATTTTAATAAATTGTTTTACAAAACTTTTCTCCGACGGCATATTTAGTAACGGCGCACTTGATTTATAAGGTGAGATTCCAAATCAAGTTTGGAATGACGCCTTGCTTTTGTTTGGAATGACAGACTTTTTTATAACGACAGATGCTGAATCAAGTTCAGCATGACGTCTTTTTTGTTCCTCAATATGACGTCTTTTTTGTTGCTCAGTATGACGTCTTTTTTAGTTCAGCATGACGACAAAGGCAAAAAGGCTGTCATCCTTTCCCGTTGTCATCCCGTACTTGATACGGGATCTCGCTGTTTACTAATCGGCAATGCGCCCGTCTACTAAATTACTGCCGCCCCAGTTTATACCGGGGATGTTGCTAAGATTAAATCCGTTATCCTTGTCGCCATCTTGATAAAACGTGTTGAGCGTGTCGTTTTCCAATTTGCCCGTGTCAAAACTGTTCCCCATACCAAACGGTTCGCTGGACGAACGCGTTTGCCATTGCTCCAAACAAGCGGCCTTTTCCTCTTCCGTGGCTAATTCGTCACACGCGCTTTTTTCCTGTTCGCAGGTCTCCGCAAATTCCGTGGCGTAAGCCGAAAGCGTTTCAAATTTGCACTGGCTATCTTGCACATCCACCGATAACGAGGAGCATTTTTGACGGATGTTTTCGTACGCACTTTTCATTTGTTGGCACTGGCTGGAAATAGCCGTCAGCGTACCCGTATAACTGCCTGCGCCATTGGCCTCCATTTCCCCGCATGTTTTAGGGAAAGCGGCCGTTAATCCGCTGATATTCTCCGCCATTTGGTTCATATCGCCCGAATTCCACCCCGCCGTCATAGCGCTTTGGCACTCTTTATCCTGATCCAAATACTTTTGCACGTTGTCCATATCGGCAAGGATATCGTCCGGCTTGATACCTACCCCGGAAAAACCGGAAACCGTAAATACACTACGCGGTAACTCCGCCCCGTCAAAACTGGCAGACGCAAGCGTCTTTTTAAGCACCAAGTGCGGCGAGCGGCGGGCGGCGCGGCCCATAAGCCAGGCCCAATACATATCGCGTTTGGCACGGGAATCGCCTATTTTACGCATATTACCCATTTGCGCCAAAGCAGTACCGCTACCGTCAAAAGATTTCGTAAATTCAGACAAATCGGTTTCGCTACGCGAGGCCTTATCCACCAAGCGGTCCAGCCAACTGTCGCCCGACGTTCCGGCTACCGGCGGGTTAGCAACTTTTTTAAGTTGGTTGGTGGAATCAAACGCATCATTTTTATCACGCGCGCGGGCAGAAATATCATCCCCAAAAAACACCCCGGCATCTTTGGAACTGTTGGCTTGGGTTTGGGCGGAAGCATCTTTATTAGCAACAACAATATCGTCTTTTTTTTGAGCCGCCGTTTTATCGGACGAGCCAGTTACAGGGTCGTTTTTTTGCCCCTGTTTTGCCAGCGATTTGTTGACCGCCCGTATATCAATGAGTTTATTTTGCGCGCCCGCTAACGTAGTATTAAATGATCCCCCCGCCGAGCCGAAAATAGATACTTCGTCCGGGTCCGGGAGTTCCCCGCGCATTATTTTGGAATGTTCGTTCCACGATAAAAGTGCTTTTAGAAAGGAGATGTTTTTAATGTCATCCGGCGTATAACCCATGGCATACGCTAAATTGCGCAAGAACGGCAACTTGCTCACAGGCACGAAGGATAACACCCCCAAAAACAACAAAAGCACCACCGCGGCCACCCATAATTTTTTGGATTGCCACCACGGCCGCCGTACTTGTTCCACAGGGACGGACGGCGCTTGCTCTTGAGGTTGTTCCGGTAAATTATCCATAGTTTAGTAAAACGGGGAAAGCCCAACGGCTTCCCCCGTAGAGAAATTATTTTTTGTTAAATATGGCTTGTTGGAGTTTGCCTAAGCCAAACGAGGCCCCCAACGAAATACCTGTTTGGAGCAAGTATTTCCACACCGCGCCAATATTCTTGGTAATAACAGAACGGCTACCGGGGATAACCGCCAAGGCAACTAGTCCAATACTCATAGCCCCAAATACATCACAGATTGTCGGCAACATGGAGGAATCATACGTACGGCGGAACAAGTACGCCACCCGTAACATATGGGCGATGGCCCCAAGGACCAAACCCAATAACGTATACCCCACAATGGCCTTCCACACAGCCCCGCCCCCCCATGTAGAACCCAACAACTTACAGGCCAACGGAACGACCGTTACCAATCCGCCTAACACGCCGGCCATCCACCACAACAAGGTACTGCGATCTGTGTGGCGTTCTTCTTCGGCGGCGTTGGTTTTATCGGCATAAGATTCAATGGCCTTCTTTTGTTTAGGAAGGTTTTGCATTTCAAAGTCGGAAGAACCGGTAGTAGTTTCTTCTACCCCGTTCTCAAACGACATACCGCCCGTCATACGCGACGAAGCCAAAAACGGATCCGAACCCGCGTTGGCAGCACGGTGGGAATTGGCCGCTATTTTAGCCGAATGACGGGAAATATCTTTTAATTCGTTCCCAGTAGATCTATAGGAACCGCCTTGACGGCTACTCGAATGACGGCCGCCTGCCATAAAGCCGGAAGAACTTCTGCCGTCCGCTCCGTGCATAGAAACGGGGTTTGTGCTGCTAGGCATAGCACCGGATAAGCGGTATCCTTCCCCTTTAGACGAACTGCCGGACGCTCCCGCACCAACGGAAGATCCACCGCCAAAACTGGCATTAGATACGCCACCGCCCGACATGCGCGCCGCGGACGGAGTTAACGTGCCCGCAGACGAGCCCGCCGCACGGGCCTTTTGCCCTTGCCGGGCAACCGCCCCGGCAGAAACAGAAGGCATATTGGCACTGGACGAGCCGGACGTTTCGTTTTGCATGACAACGGCGTTTTTCCCCATGCCCAAACCCTCCGTATCGGACGTTTGAGCCGCCACGCCGGACATAGCCGCCGACACATTACCGGCCATATTATCCGCCGCATCTAACCCGAATTGTCCATTACCGGTACGGGCCGCTTCAAAACGGGCGCGTTCCTCAGCCGTAGCGACACGGTCCAAATTACCCGAGAGGTTCGCTATATTCATGGACGACAACCCCTCTTTGGTTTGGCGAAGTCCGCCGTAGTTGTACGCATTGGAAATAGACGTTACCGAACGCGCGGCTAATTCTTTTTGAAATGTTTGTTCGGCCACGTTACGGATAAGAGAAACCCCCAAAACGCCAATGCCAACCGACAACACTATCGCACTCTGCAGGTTGATGGTTAATTTCCCTGCACGATTTTTAAAGATATTAAACCATTTCATATTATTACTCCTTTTACCACTTATTTTGAAACAAATTGTGTATCTTTTCCGTCATTACCCTAAATCTGATTCAGGGTCTCGTCGTTTCCTTTTTCCGCCGTCATCCCCGAGGGTTTCTATCGGGGATCTCCTCCTTATTGTCGTTTCTAAGCGGTGGAGATTCCCGATTACAAATTTCGGGAATGACTTTATTTTATTTTCTCTGCCGTTCATGCTTTCCTGTCGTCATCCCGGACTTGATCCGGGATCTCGTTGTTTTCTACAACAAGGTGAGATTCCAAATCAAGTTTGGAATGACGCCTTGCTTTTGTTTGGCATGACAGACTTTTTTTATAACGACAGATGCTGAAACAAGTTCAGAATGACGCCTTTTTATTGTTCAGCATGACGGCATTTTTATTTTTTTGCTGTCATCCCGTAACCCTGCGGGCCGCACCTTGCAGGCCGCCATCCGGGGTCTCGTCGTTTATCCTTTCCCGCTGTCATCCCGTACTTGATACGGGATCTCGTTGTTCACTACAACAAGGTGAGATGCTGAATCAAGTTCAGCATGACAGACATTTTTTATAACAACAGATGCTGAATCAAGTTCAGCATGACGTCTTTTTATTGTTCAGCATGACGCCTTGCTTTTGTTTAGAATAACCCTTACTTTTTCAGTCCGCCGACTTATCTTTTCACTCCGTCAATGGCGTTTTGGACACCTTGACGTACGGCTTGTTCCTCTAGCATACGGCGCTCGTACGCCGCTTGACGGCGCTCACGCTCTTGGCGCAGTTCTTGTTGCTGTACTAGTTCCTGTTTGCGCGCTTCAATACGCTGCCCTTCTTGATAAATGGCGATACCCCAAACTACCCATGCCAACGCCAACGCAATCGCAATTAGACGCGGGATAAAATTTCTTTTGCTCCAAGGCAAAATAACAATCTTTCCAATACGCATAATCAATCCTTCTTAAACGAGCCAGAACCAGCCCCTATTCCTTCGGCTCCGGCAATTGCGCCAACGCCCACAAGATCAGCAGAAATTCCTACCAGGTTTACCAGTTTGCCATACAACTCTGCCAATGCACCGGGGAATACCCACGCAGCTCCCATGGCACAAATCATAGCAATACCGCCAATGCCAAACCAAGTAGAGGCCGCTCCGCCGCCCCATTTATCCGCATACCGAGCCGCACTGACAATTAGATCGGTACAGCGTAACGTAGTCCAAGCGCACAGCGCAATAGCGGCAATGGTTCCCCATGGCCAACTTTTCCCAATAACCAGGATTGTCATACAAGCAACGGCCGTTAACATTAACGCCCGCCAAAAAGATTTAGCCATTTTGTTACGGTCGCTGTCATGTTCTGTTTCCGTTACAGTTAGGTCTTTTTCCCAGGTTTTAATTCCTCTCAAATTAACTTGGGAGTCGTTTTCAAAATCTTTAGAACCTTGGCCGGAACCTGTTTGGAAATTTTCAGACGTAATCATTAAACCACCCGATAATTGCCTACTGGCCAAGAACGCCCGCGCCCCCTCGTTAGCGGAACGGTTTTTAGAGTTGGCTACCGCGGCAGAAGTTTTACGGGCAAATTCCAAATCGCTCCCGGCTCCATCCAATCTGCGACCCTCGCCAACGGAAGCGTTTCTATACTTCCCGGTACCCTCTGTGACCCCAAAGGACGATTTCCCTTTAATACGAGCCCCTTCCAACATCTGGGCCGCTTGGGCTTGGATAGCGGACATATCCATAGCAGGACCACCGGCTACGGCTCCGTTAGCACCTTTGCGCACATTTTTACCACTGTCTTGCATTGAGAAAGACATATTGGTCCCGCCCGCTCCGCCGTTACCGCCGCCGAATTTAGACCCCCAATCCGGCGTGGCACTCGCAAGGCCGCCCGCTTTACCGGCGGCTCCGTTGCCTTCGGCTTGCGCTTGCGCTTGGGCCTGGGCATTAGCAATAGCCCCTTGGATGTTTCCCATAGCTTGCCCCATGGCGGCCATAGGATTACTCGCTAAAGCCTCCTCATTGGCGGCGTTACTTAATAAACCAAGCCCCCCTTCGGAACTACCCATTTGGTAGCCCGTTTGAGTTTGCGGCGCGGCAGATTCTTGCGCCGTGGCTTGCATTTGGGCATATTCTTCTTCCATTTCCGCTTGCGCTTGATCTAACTGCGCTTGCCGGTCTATACGGTTAATGCTTTTAGCAGAAATGTTGGCCAACGGCCCGGACGCAGCCCCGTTGCCACCGTACGAGCCACTTTGATAACCGCCCGTATTAGCCCCGGCTACATAAACAACCTCGCCGGGGTTATAAGAGGCCGGGTTAAAAGCGGTATTGTCTTCTTCCGACGTGCCTAAAATTTGGAACGCCGCTACACCCGCCACCCCTACCACAGCCGTTAACCCTACCGCCTGCATAGCGGAAAGGGCTATTTTGCCGTGCTTATTAAAAAACTTAAAGATATTCATAACTCCTCCTCTACTACCTGAAAACTATTTGCAAAATTCATCTGTCTGCCAGGCCCCTTGTTAGCGTTGCGCAGCTCCCGTTGAGGTTGCTCCAAGGTTAAGGGTTACCTCCGAACCGCTATTAAAACCGCCGTTGGAATTGCCCAAACCACCAAAACCACTTTTGGATTCTCCAAACCCACCAAAACCGCTGTTAGAAGTCCCTCCAAAGCCATCAAAACCGCTGTTAGAAGTCCCCCCAAAGCCACCAAAACCGCTATTGGATTTTCCAGAAAGACTCGTTCCCCCTAAACCACTAAAATTATTGCTGTAACTGCCAGAACCGCTCGTAGCGTTTTTCACGCCTTTGCCCAACGTATCCGTCCAGCCCCAGTGGTTCGTTAAGCCGTCCACCCCTGCACAAGCGAGTTTAGTTAATCCCTGAGAAAGTGCATCTATCGCCCCTTTAGCGAGCAAATACAATAGTTCCTCTCCATAGTCTTTTTGTGTTTCACTGGCCGCCGTTTCGCTGGCCTTGCGGGAAGTTTCATCCACTTGTTTCTCTAAATTGCTTAAGTCGCCCGACTCTTGCGGGGCGTTGGTGTCCAACGCTAAACCGCTGGCTTTACTCAAATCTATCCCGGTATCGGTAAACGCTTCACTCCCTTGGATGTTTCCCCCCATGAGCGCTTTTTTGGCGTTACCTTCTTTGCCTTCTTTCAATCCCGCCGCCGCACGGCTACCGCGTGCAAATTGATAAAGCGCTTTGCGGGCATCTTGGTTTTTAAGTTGCGTCGGGATTTCAGATCCTTTGTTTTGGCTTTTATAGGGCGAAAAGTCCCCCCGCGGCGCGCCCCAACTGCCTTGCACCCCGCTGCCTTGCGCCGTTTGCATATGGGCCGAACCTAACTGCCCCACATGCGTAGGCGTAGACGTCCGTCCGCCACGTCCGCTGTATCCGCGGCTGGTAGGAGCAGGAGTATACGACTCATCACTATCAGAAGTGTTTGTGTCTTCGGTAGAAGATTCTTCCGCATTTTCTTCCGCGGCCTCGGCATCCTGCTCTTGGCGTTCTTCTTTTTCTTGCGCGGAATATAAAAGGGAAGCACCGTTTTCTTTCATGTCCGGATATTTGGCGGCTAAAAGATATTGTTCCGCCTCGTCATTAACAAACGGCATTTGCGCTAAATCGTACCCGCGGGTATTGAGTCCGTCAAAAGAAGCATCATCCGCATCTCCCATCATGGATGCTAACGTCAGTAATGCTACAAAGCACACGACCACTACCGCACCTATCGTGTAGGCTTTTTTACGGTCCATGGTGTTGAGCTTTTGAAAAACATTGCCCGGTTTTAACTTAAACATAATGTCCTCGTTTATACAATAATAAAAATTACTCCCGTTGACCCGCCTAATAAGGCACTCAAACTAAGAGTTCTACACATTTCGTCTACTTAAAGTATAAGTAGAAAATACGGGTTTGTCAACCCCTTTTTTCCCCCTAATACGCTGCGTACTGCCCCCCTGTTGTCCGCCGATAAGGTGAGATTCCAAATCAAGTTTGGAATGACTTTATTTTTTTGTCGTCATCCCGTACACTATAAGCGTTGTCATCCCGGAACCCTGCGGGGCACGTCGTTCCTCATTTTTTATAACAGCAGATGCTGAAACAAGTTCAGCATGACGGCATTTTTAGCTCAGCATGACGGCATTTTTTTAGTTTGGAATGACATTTTTTATTTTATGCCGTAGCCAACCCCCGCCGTCACCCTGAACTTGATTCAGGGTCTGTTGTTTTCTACAACAAGGTGAGATTCCAAATCAAGTTTGGAATGACGCCTTGCTTTTGTTTGGCATGACAGACTTTTTTTATAACGACGGATGCTGAAACAAGTTCAGCATGACGTCTTTTTTAGCTCAGCATGACGGCATTTTTGTTAGTTCAGCATGACATCAAAGCGTAAGGTGAGACCCTGAATCAAGTTCAGGGTGACATCTTTTTTTATCCAGCATGACAGACTTTTTTATAGCCGTTAATAAGATTAGTCTTTTCCTTCGGGGCGGGCGTACGGGGAAACACGCTCATTGTGGCCTACGTATTTGATGACAGACACTTCGCCCCCGGTTTCGCACAAAAATGCATATCCTTTTAAGCACTTTTCGTCGCGCTCGCACACGCGGTCTTTATTGTAGTTACATAAGAACCGGATACGCGGCGCACGCGTGCGTGCGGTCAGCACCACCTTCGTCCACGTACCGGAGCGGTTGATGTCTAATACCAATTTATTCAAACTCAAAAATTTACGCATGCCGGCATTATCAAAACCAAGGTAATTTTCCACTTTCTTTTGAATATCTTTCTCCAAAAAGCGTTTATCCCAGGTACGTTGATAATAGTCCGTCTCGTGCGATTGCAGTTGGAAACGGCGCGCGGCATAATAGCCCGCTACTTCCATTTTTTGGCTCAGCACAAGCAAACCAAAAATTTTGATAATAAACAAAATAAAAATCACAAACACCGGGAACAGCAACACGACTTCCGTCGTGGCCTGCCCGTTACGTTTATGAAGAAGTGAAAATAGTTTCATTTTACGGATCCAAGGTTACGCTGTATTTGGGTAACGGATTGGGCCACACACAATTATTACTATTGCGCGGGCACGAAAGCACCACCCGGGTACGCACATACGGTTTATATTTTTGCTCTAAATTGATGTTAAAATGGTTACGCGGCAACTTAAACGGTTGTTTCAACGATATCCCATACGACAGCGATTTTAATTTACTGCGGCTGGACGGGTCCAAGTAGGCAAACTGAAATAATTTTTGACCGCCTAATACTTCTTCGGCCTCAAACGGAATAGGATAACTGCCTGCGTTACTCCCACCGGTAGCTTCCGACGCGTAAAAGTGAATTTTGCTCAGTTCAAACGGCTTTGTTTTTAGGCTCTCCAAATAAGGCCGTAACTGAGCCGCGCTTTGCCGGGCACACTCGGAGCGCTTACAATCATTGACGTTTAAGAAATACGCCTCACGGAACATAATGGCATTTTTGCTTAGTTCCCGATATATATAGTCCTGCGAACGGTACACCGAACCAACGCGGGCAAAAGTTTCCAAATAAAATACAATGGCCTGTACGGCTTGCCCGCCGCGGGTCATAAAGAAATGCGAGTCCGTAAGTGATTTACTCATAACCGGCACATATTTATCGCTAGCCGGCTCTTTGGGGTTTTCTTTTTCCCACTCGGAACGGGGGAATTGTTCATCCACTTCTTCGCCTTTATAATATTTCACTTGCCAATCGGTAGATTCGGGCGCCGGGGGAGGATTTATCCCATTATCCGCCGGACCGACAGACGGGAACCCCCCGCCCTTATAAAACAAGTCAAATATAGTAACCTTTTCGTTCGAGCGCCCTTGCACCGCCGGCAACGGCTCAAACGCACCGGAGCCCTCGGGACCTAATTCCAAAAATACACGATAAGGGAGCGGACCGTTAGCCAAGGCCAATGCGTTTAGATAGGTACTGGCCGAAGATACTTGGGAGTAGGCGGCATTATCTAACGCAAATTGCTGGCGAACCTTGGTCATGGACACTTTCGCCGTTTCAAACAGCAGGTAGATGACTAATACAAAAATGGGCGCCAAAAGCACCGCAGGCAACAAAATTTGTGCCTTGCGCTCTTGCCATTTATTGATCATCCACCGGCGGTATAACATGGTATCAACTCGTCAATAATTGCCCGACAAAAGTAAAAAACCACCGGACAATATGCGTATGAAACGCCGTTAAAAACGCAGACAGCACCACCACCACCGTGGCTAACATGAGTACATATTCCACCGTAGCCTGCCCGGCCGAACCGGACAGAGATGCTTGCCCCGTTTTAACACGCGACCACACGGGTTACTCCTCGCCTTCCTCGGGAGCGATCGTTCCTTCCGACGAAATCAACCCTTTTTCAATGGCTTTAACCACCGCTTCCGTGCGGCTGCTGACTCCTAATTTATGGAACGCACTGTTGAGATGGTTTTTAATCGTTTTAACACTGCAATCTAATTCTTTAGCCAGTTCTTTGTTGCTCAACCCTTTGCCTAAATAATCAAGCACTTTGATTTCGGTTTTCGTCAATGTAGCTTGACTGGGAAGTCCGCCGTCGCCCATTTTGCGCAGACCGTGTAACAATTTACCCATAAGTTGTTGGGGAATCATTAAGCCCTCGCTGGTAAATGTTTTAATAGAGTTTACCAGTTCTACGGCCGGCAACATTTTAGACAGGTACCCGTTGGCACCCGCTTGTATGGCGTCTAGCACGTGGGCCTCGTCTTCAAAACTGGACAGCATCAATACATTGACTTCGGGGCACGCTTCACGGATTTGACGGGTAGCGTTGATACCGTCCATTTTCGGCAAACGGATATCCATGAGCACCACATCCGGTCTGAGTTTTTTTGCTTTGTCCACGGCTTCCACGCCGTCGGCCGCTTCACCGACCACTTCCATCCATTTTTCGCTGGATAACACGTCCTTAATTCCTTCGCGGAAAAGAGTTTGGTCATCAGCGATCAGTACAGTTATTTTTTTCTTTGCCATATTCCACTCCCTTACTGTATTCAAATTTATGCGTTCACAACCGGCAGCGTAAAGTTAAACGTCGCTCCCTTACCCGGCCCTTCGCTCTGCGCCCAAATGCGGCCGCCATGGTTGGTAATAATATCTTTGGCAATAGATAAGCCCAACCCCAACCGGCCGACACGGTCTTTCGCCCCCACTTGAATAAAACTGGTAAACAACTGGGGTGCTTTATCGGGTTCAATACCGTCCCCGGAATCCGTTACCGACACTTTAGCATTTTTTTCATCTATTTTGCTAACTACAATTTCAATACTTCCGTTATCCGGCGTGTGGCGTACGGCATTTTCCAAAATGTTGGAAATCACTTGGCGGATGCGCTTTTCGTCCGCCAACACAAACACCGAACCGCAACTTTCAAAAGTTACGCTAATGGCACGCTTGGCGGCCTTGGCCTTAAAAATCTCGGCAGTTTTCTTGAGACTTTCCGTCAGTTCCAAACGGCCTTTTTCAATACGCAGTTTTCCCTTTTCAATAGCGGCCCAATCTACCAAGTCTTTAATCAGATGTTCTATTTGGCTGATAGATTCTTCCATAAACATCATTTTTTTCTGTTGGTCCTCGTCGGGCGTGAGTTTTTTACGCAACATATCAAAACTCATTTTTAACGTCATCAGCGAGTTTGATAAGTCGTGCGATACAATGGAGAAAAATTTGGACTTCATATTGTTTAACCGGTCCAAATCTTCGTTACGGGTTTTAAGTTGGGCCAGTAATTCGCGGTTGCTTTCTTCCAAGAAATACTTATCCAACGCGCGGTTAATGGTGCGTTTTAAGTAATCAAAATCTACCGGCTTAATCAAAAAATCATATACGGACTCTTGCATGGCTTCCATAATGGCGTTGAGCGAAGCATAGGCCGTAATCATAATAATTTGCGTTTCTTTGTTAAACGCGCGGATCTTGCGGATCAACTCCATACCGTTTTCATCCGGCAAGTTGTAATCCATTAAAATAATGTTAAAAAATTCGCTGGCACAAATATCTAAACATTCCGTAGCAGTGGCGGCCTGATACACTTTGTAGCCGTCCATTTCCAGCAAATCCACTAAGGTTTCGCGCAGATTATTATCGTCATCTACAACTAAAATTTTAACGAGTTTCTCCATAACAGGTATCTCCTATTTGATGATATATTTTTAGATAAATTTGAAAACAAGAGCCTTTCCCTTCTTCACTGCTGATAAACAATTTGCCCCGGTGACGGTTGACGGCCTTGCCTACAACCGCTAGTCCTAACCCGGTACCGCGGGCCTTGGTCGTAAAGAACGGCGCAAAAATTTTATTCCGCAGATTTTCCGCTACCCCCGGGCCTGTATCCGCCACATAAATACAAACCACTTTGTTACCGGTCTTGACGCCTACGGTCAATGTACCTTGGTTTTGCATGGCTTCCACAGCATTAGCCAACAAATTGCGGATGGCTTGTTTGAGTTCTTCGGTATCTATTTTTACATATACAGACATCATTTCCAACCGTTCCACCAGTTTAATGCCTGCCGCAAACGGATAAGACGTCAAGATATCATGTATATAACTGTTTACTTCAATTTTGCTCAAAATTGGCTCGCGCGAACGGACGTATCCCAACACTTCGCTAATAATGCTGTTGGCCTGTTTAATTTCCGATTCAATAATACCAATCTGTTTATCCACCTTGGGATTGGGCGTTTGGACTAGCATTTTAATCAGGCGTGTAGCGTTGCTGATAACAGTAAGCGGATTGCGGATTTCGTGGCTGATGACCGAGGCCATTTGACCCATGGTTGCCAACCGTTCGTTTTTGACGAGTTTGGCCGTCGCATCTTTTAATTCGCGGGTACGTTCTTCCACCCGTTGCTCTAAAACTTGGTTAGAATCGGCCAATTGGCGTTGGGCAGACAGCAAATCTTCACGCCGTTTATATAACGCTTGCGACATTTCCACAAATACTTCTGCTAAATCGCCAATTTCGTTTTTAGGAATTTCCACATCTTGCCGGGTAATTACTCCGGCCTCGCCGTCTTTTACGCGCAACGCGGCTTTGCGTAACCGCTCAAGCGGACGGCTAATCGGTACAATTACCCAATAACTGACCCCTACAATAAATAAAAGTAAAATCGCCAATAACCGCAAAAGTCCGCCATACGAATGGACCGTGCTTTCTACCACTAATTTAGAAGCCACATTAGCTGGCTGCCCAACAAATACCGTCCAATCTGATGCCGGTATCGCCGCCGACGTCATCAGCCATTGGCGGTCATCAGGCATGGTTATCTCGCCCATCGGCTGGTTGCCAAGTTGGCTTTGCATGGCCTTGACTTGCTCCTCTAGCGTAGTAACACGGGAACTCATCAAACCGTCCGGGGCCCCATTATACGCCACCAGTTCCCCTTTTTTATTAACGATAAAGGCCTCCATATCCAACGGATAGGCCTGCATCAACGCCGCAGCCAGCGCATGTAAATTGATTTGGGCCACCAAAACACCTTCTACCGTAGAGGTAGATAAACTTTCATACACCGGAAATGCCATTAAGGCCGTCCAGCCGGTTGTTCCCAATACCGATGGCCCTATATAGACTTTGCGTTGCTTAACACAAGTACGCAACAGCGACTGTAAAATATCCGGCTGTTGCAAATTTACATGGGATACACCGGAAGATAAGATCCGCTTTCCGTTGGTATTAAGTAAAGCTAAATAGGTAATGGAAGCGTCTTTTTGCTGCAAGTAAACCATGTCCGAAGCGTTCAAAGAAGCGTGGCCGCCAAAGTTGGTATGTAAATCTAAGAAAACTGAAAAAAATTCGGAGGTATGCGCCAAATATGTTTGCACCACCGTGGACAAACGCACCGCCACCGCTTGTTGTTTTTGAAAAATTTCGTGTTGCAATAAACGGCCGTTCACGCGGGTCAAGTAAAAACCAACAAAGACAAACGGCACCAATGAGAGTAAACTCAGTGCCAATACCGCGTTAAAAAATAAACCCCGAAATTTTTTCCTACGCATACAACCTCTTTATCTTGAAAACGGGGGCCGGATATGTCCTTCCAGCCCCCGGGTTTTGTTAAATCTTGACAACCGTTAGCAACTGCCGGACGGGACAGCCGGTACACCTTTGGCAGCAGAAGGATTGAAAAATTCAAACCCTTTAATCTGCGAGGCACCGTCTAACCCCATTTGCACTTTCCCTTCCCACACGAGCGAAGGCGAAGCACTGATGTTATATTCCCGGGAATAATTGGCTTCTTCCTTTAACAATTCTACCCCTTCGGTATCAAATTTTTTCATAATTTTTTTCGTGTTGATACCGGCTTCCTCCATGGCTTTATCCCAGCGGCTGGAGCGGTAGTCTTTGTTGCGAATTTCTAAATATTTCCAAAATTTTTCCGGATAGTATTTAGCAATCAGTAATTGGCGGATATCTTCTTCCCATTCTCCCGAACCGTGCAAACTGTTAAAACCTTGTTCAGGCGTATAGTTGACGATATAGCGCACGCGGACGGTTTTATCCGCCGGGAAAGTGCCTTCTTTTTTGGCTTTGACAATGAGGTCTTCCGCACGCACGCCGTACGGGCATTGGGACATTACAAACAAGTCCATCACTCCCGGTTGGGCAGTTTTGGCATTATATACGCCCTGACGGGTTTGGTGATATAAAACAATGAAATCCCCTTTTTCTTGCGCAACACCGTATTGGATAGGTTGTTCCATTTTGCTGCGGATGGCTTCGGTTTTTTTAACCAAATACACCGGCAGGAAACTAAAATCTACCCCTGCCATTTTGGGATCTTGGGCCGCTTGGGTGGCAGTCATGTGAGTAACAGACGGCTCGGCCTCTAAAAATTGGGCAAGCCCTTGGGTGAGCATTTTATCTTCTTTACCGGCTTCGTATTCGTCCGATTCTACTACGATAAATTCGGCTTTTGCTTTTGTTTGGGTTTTGGCCGGTGTTTTGGCTTTCGTAGCCGCACTTGCCGATACCGCCACCGCAAACAGACATAGTAACGTCAGAATTTGCTTTTTCATTTTTTACATCTCCTTTAATTATTTATCTTCCAAATGAACTTGCACGCCGCGGATTCCCAACGCGCACAAAAAATTGTAAGCCCACAGAAAAAACACAACAGATACTAAACCCAAGATCGTACCTTGGACGGCGCGCAGTACAAGACCGATGAAATACGCCAACGTAAAGGCCGCGTCCGGGTTGAACATCTCCATAAGCGCACTAATGAGCATCACCACAAATACAGCCAGCGGAAATACTGAAAACAACACCGACAATACAGGTATTTTCTTGATTTCTACTTTCATACATTTCTCCTAAATTTATTTTTCCGGCTCTAATACTAAAATAATACGGTTCTTTCCGGCATCATCCGGTAATTGTACCGCTTTCACTACACATTGTACATTTTTATTTTCTACCGCACCACGCAATACTTTGGTAGGATTTTCCATCGCCTCTCCTACCACTTGTATCACTTCCTGCTGGCGGCTGTCAAAAATATCCAACAAGTGTACTTTATCTTTGCCCGGCACATTCAGTTCAAAATTCGTGTATAGGATGTTATTATTTTCATCCACCACGAGCGCCCGGGCCCCTTTAGGCACCATAACGGCAAAGATGGATTTCCACCATTGCTGTTCTTTTTCTAACGATAAAATTTCCCCTTGTTCAACGCCTTTTACATCTTCCTGCACACGCCCTAATAAAGCCGACGCGGCCTCCGCCACATCACCGATTTCGTCACGCCGAGGCGGGAACGACAACGTGATATTATTCATGGATACAGCATCCAAACTATCTTTAAGCGAGGTTAGCGGCCGGATTACTTTGAGCAGTAAAAATAAATACAATACTCCGCCAATCAGCAGCAGCATGATTAGCGCTCCGATAGCATAACGCACCATGGACGCCTCAATCAACTTTTTAGCGTTTTGGCGCGACACAATCACATTTACCACGCCGGCTACCATGTTGTCTTTTGCCAACAACGGGATCGCCATATCGTACGAATTACCCTTGTCAAACAAAATAGCGCGCGGCAAGCGGTCGCGCATGGCTTGTGCTACGGCGTTGGTATCAAAACCGATCGCGTTGTTATACTCGGAGTAAGACATCCCCAAAAATTTTGTATTTTCATGCCAACGGATAGAACCGTCGTAATTGAGGTACACCAAACTTTTCAAGCGGTCGTCATTACGAACCAGTCCCTTCATCACTTCGGCCTCGCGGAACGTGGCTTCCCCTTTGGGGCGGGCCGCTAATTGCTGGACGAGCGAAGGCGCCCGGTAACGGACCATTTCTACCATTTCGTTTTGCAATTTTTTATCAAACACGAACTTAAACAAATTGTAATAGAACAATCCGCCAATGACTGCCGAATACACACTCACCAGCACAAACCATAAAAGCCATTTTGAAGTCAGTTTCATGACGCACTCCCTTATTTAAGTAATTCTTCCACTTTACGCAAACCTAAATCGGCATCACTGTTGCCGGGGTCTAATTGCTTGGCAACAATCCAGGCCTGCCGGGCCCGTTCATAATCGTCTTGGTTAAACGCATCTAACCCTTCAATATATTTCGCACGCGACGCGGCACTGGCTTCCGGCGACACGCGGTTTATCCCGCCGCCCAACGTCGGTAATGTTTCGTTATTACCGGTCGTGGTGGTCGTGGTCGTAGTAGTCGTCGTAGTAGTGGTAGTAGACGACGTAGTCGTTCCACCCGGCAAAACGGTTTGGCCGGAAATGCCCGGGACCGGACTATCAATAGACACCGTTTCAATCACATCCGGTTTGTCGTCTTCTTCCGCTGCTTGTGCCGCCGCTAGGGCCGCTTGCTGGGCCTTCTTCGTTTGTTGCAAACGCCGTTGCTGTTGCACGCGCAAATAACTTTCTTTGGCATCCCGCGCTTGTTTAATGAGCCCGTCCATAGTCGCCGTATCAGCCCCCCACTTTTTAGCGTTGTTCCAATACGAAACGGCTTGGTCAAATTTTCCGGTATTGTACGAGTTCGTCCCGGCGGTATAATAACCGGCGGCAATCTCGTTTTTAAGTTGAGACATATATTTTTGAACCCGCGGATCTCCGGGCTGAATTTTGGTAATCCGTTCAAATACGGCGTACGATTCCACATATTGCCCTTTATTATAAAAATCAAGGGCTTGTTTCATATATTCTTCCACCTGTTGTTTACGCAGGTTATTTTCGGCCTCGGCAATTTTGGAAACCAGCGTCGGGTCGTCTTTACGCATAAGTAACGCGTTATACCAGGCATCTAATGCTTTCTGATACTCGCCGGTTTTTTCGGCCTCGTAGCCACGGCGGGTATATTCTTTGGCAATATCGTAATCAATTTTACGTTTCCACGATTGCGCCTTTGAATTACCCGGTTGCAAAATCAAAATTTCATTGATTTTGTCGTTGGCTTCCACCAAACGTCCACTATCGTACAAGCGGGCCGTTTCTTGGAATTTGGCTTCCACCACTTGTGCTTCCGACGTAGTGCCGTAAGTACCCATATTTTGGGCTTGCTTGGCTAAGGTTTGGGCTTGCTTGAAATTCGGGTCAATGCTTAAAATAGTTTGCGCCATTTCCTGCGCCCGTTGATAATCGCCTTGTTTATACAACGTGTAGGCGTTTTCGTACACCATGCGAAGCGTATAATTTTGGATGCGTTGCTTTTCCAGTTGGACGGTGGAAAGGTATTGTTTACGTTCTTCTACGTCGTTTAACGTACCCATGGAAATTTTGCCCAAGTCCAAGAGCATGCCGGCTTCTTTACCATGCTGGCGCACCGTAGAAGGACGGTTAAAAGTAGTGCTAGCCACACTTCCTGCCGTAACGGCAAAAAGCAAAACCAATGTAAAAATCAGGTGTTTTTTCATACAAGTTATCCTCTAAAATCCCATACCGCCGTTGACAAGGCCCATAATCATTGGCGCTAAGATTAAAATAAAAATCGTCGGGAAGATGAACATAAAGAGCGGAAATAACATCTTCGTGGAGGCCTGCGCGGCCAATTTTTCGGCCCGGCTCAAACGGCGGGCGCGCAAGTCGGTAGAGAAGTTGCGCAGCAAATCTACCAAACTTGTACCGAGTTCATCCGATTGAATAATCAATCCCACTAACGAACGGACTTCCTGCACACCGGTACGCGCGGCAAAACGCTCCAACGCTTCGCGGCGGGAATAACCGAGTTTAATTTCGTTGATGGTTTTTTCCAGTTCTTCTTCCAAAATTGTTTTTTCTTTGGCAATTTTAATAATGCGTTCAAACGCAGTTAAATAATCCAAGCCGGATTCAATAATTAACGCGGCCAAATCTACTGTAGTAGAGAAATTGCCTAAAATTTCGGCCTGGCGTTTTTCAATTTTACTTTTAAGAATAACGTCTGGCAAATAGAAACAAAGCGGTACTAAAATAACAGGCCAGACCGATTGGAACAACAGCATAACAGACGCCGGCACGAGTAATGCACACCAAATTTTGCTGTATAAAATATCCACCGGTTGCGGATTATCCGGACTGCCGAGTTGCATGTGCATTTTTTCCAAACTGTCTTCCACATGGAAATTACGCAAACAAAATACAGCCACCCGGTCCCAAAATTTTTCTTCCGGTTGTAACCGCGCAAAACTGGACGTAGATTTGAACCGTTTGACAGCAATATCCACCACATCTTCTTTTTTCTCTTTAGGCGACAACAACCCCAATACCGTAAGAAATACGGAGAACATGCCGATAGCCAACAAAAGTTTTAATCCGATATCAAAGAGTAAACCGTTCATAACTTACACCCGTACCTCGCCCATTTTTTTGAGGATCTTCATACCAATTCCAATCCAGATAATACAGAACAGGAACACGCAAATTCCGATTGAACTTGTATAAAATGAAATCATCTGGGACGGATTGAAAATAAACATCACCAACATCATGACAAACGGCATGATACTTACAACAATAGACTGAATTTTTTGCTGGGCCGTCATGGCTTGCAGTTTTTCTTCCAATTTGCTTTCTTCGCGGATGTTTTCCACCAAGCGCGAGAAAATTACCGTTAAATTACCCCCGACTTGCCGCTGAATAATAATGGCTTTGACAATGTACGAGAGCATCCGGCTTTCCACCCGTTCGGTCATCCCATCCAACGCTTTTTCAAAGGGAGTACCTAATTGGTAATTTTTTACGACCAAGCCAAACTCGTCGGCAATCGGCGGCAACATATCGCGCGATACCAGTTCAAACCCTTGCACAATATCCATACCCGAGCGTAACGAGTTGGAAAGCAAAATCAGCGAGTCCATCAGTTGCGCGTTTATCTTGCGGCCGCGGCTTTTCTTCAACGTATCCAACACCGCCATGGGCATACGGATACTGATAACGCCCCCTAAAAACACAACAAGCAAGAACACAAACACACCCAAAAATCCGCCGGCGAGAAACCCCATCACCAGCCCCCCCAAGGCAAAAAACCCGATCGTACCAAACACAATGTATTTGATGTCAATGGTTACGAACTGGCGGTTAAAATCTTCTGCCCAAACGGAACTTTTTTGTTTATATTCTTCTAAAAGGGATAAAATGCTTTCTTTTTTATTTTCCAACAGCAAAAATACGGCCAGCCCGGCTAATGCGGACCCCAATATCACCATAAACAGATTTATGGCGCGATCGGCGGAGGTAGTGCGGTAAATCTTCGGATCCGGCACGGTACCCGGAATAGGCGCGCTCATAAATTGCGAGAATAAATGGTTCGCCAATATCACTACCGCCATGACCGACTGGCGGTATTTATCTTCCCGTTGGGAAATAGGGCTGGAAAACGATTCAATCGTACTGAAAAATTCGTTATTGATCAGTTCAAACGTAGATAACATGGACCGCGCCCGCCCTTCCATGCTATCTTTCATGATCAATAATTGGTCACCGCGCAATAAGTCTTTATTTAAGCGGTCCAAGGAAGCCATTAAATTGATGCGGTTTCCCACATAACCGCGGGAAAGTTGGTCTAATACAATCGGTTGGCTTGGATCTAACGACTGATCGGCCCGGTCTAAAAACCAATACACGTTGGAAAACGCCTGCACCCACAAATCTGCTTCGCTATAGGTTGTTTTCTCGTTGGGGACAAAAATCACTTTATTGGCGTCCATACGGGTCAATTCGTCGGCGAACCATTTAGGCATGGACACTTTACGCACGTAGCCGCCGCCACATTCAGCAGGCAATTCATATTCTTTTTTGTCGTTTGCCAAATGGACGTTAAAAAACTCGGCCATAATGCGCATTTTTTCCATGGAACAACGGATACTGGTGCGGTTTTTGGCCGACAACGCACGCCCCTGCCCCTCGGCAGATACCCCGAGCAGCAACCCAACTACCAGTAAACCTATTGCAAGTCTAGACCCTATTTTCATGTAAAATTCTTACGCTCCTACCGGCGGTGCAGGCGGGATCGTAGGGGCATTTCCCTCCGCTTGCTCTTGTTTCAAGACCGATAAATCCGGATCGCCGTTTTCGTCCAACGGGACGGCTCCCTTCTTAAATACCGACTCGTCCACCGGTTGGCCTTTAGCCGCAAATTCGTCGTAAAACGTAGGCAAATTACCCGTCGGGGCAAAGAGACCTTGCACTTTACCGTTTTCATCCACGCCCGTTTGCACATAGCGGAACAGATCCGTAGATTGGATTTGGCCGTCTTTTTGGCCGTGCATTTCGGTAATGTAGGTAACTTTACGCGACCCGTCCGAAAAACGCGACAACTGTACAATCATATTCACCGCCGAAGAAATCATTTCGCGGATGGCAAAAATCGGCAAATCGGCCCCGGTTTGCATGCACATGGCTTCCAAACGGGATAAACCGTCGCGCGGCGTGTTGGCGTGAATAGTGGTGAGTGATCCTTCGTGCCCGGTGTTCATGGCCTGCAACATGTCCAACGCTTCGCCACCGCGGCACTCCCCGACCACAATACGGTCCGGACGCATACGCAAGCAGTTTTTAACTAAATCTTGAATCGTAATGGCCCCTTTGCCTTCCACGTTTGGCGGACGGCTTTCCAACGAGACCCAGTGCGGCTGTTGCAACCGTAATTCCGCCGTATCTTCTACCGTGATGATACGTTCGTCGTCGGCAATATAGCCGGAAATAGCATTTAAAAAGGTAGTTTTACCGGTACCGGTACCGCCGCAAACAATGATGTTTTTGCGGATTTTAACACACCGTTTAATAAACTCCATACACTCCGGGCTAATCGTCCCGAAACGGTAATAATCTTCCGGGCCGAACGGTTTAGAGGAGAAACGGCGGATGGTCAACGTCGGGCCGGATACAGCGAGCGGCGCAATAATTGCGTTGACACGGGAGCCGTCTTTCAAACGGGCGTCCACGAGCGGTACAGATTCGTCAATACGGCGGCCCAACGGCGCCACAATACGTTTAATGACTTGTACCACTTGTTCATTATTTCTAAATTTGTATTTGGTAAGCGTGAGTTTACCTTTTTGTTCAATAAAAATCTTGTCAAACGCGTTGACCATGATTTCGGTAACGGCCGGGTCGCGCATGAGCACTTCCAGCGGACCTAACCCTAAAATTTCATCCAGCAATTCAGAAGTAAACCGGAGGCGTTGGTCCCGCGAGAATTGCAAATTGGGCTGTTTTTGCAAGATATCGTCCACGATTGCAGCTACCCGTTTGCGGGTCTGCTCGCTGGCGGCACTTTCGTCGCTGATGGCGATATGTTCAATTTCCAGCGTACGGACGACTTCTTTATGGATTTTTTGTTTCAAATCGTCCCAAAACGACAGTTGGGTTTTGTTTCCTTCTTCTTCCGCAGCGACGTGGTCGGCAGAAACGGAACTTTTGCCGTCGTTAAATAACACCGGCGACCAAATTTCTTGGGCGGCTTGGGTAAATTCTTCGTCGGAAACGGAGGACGTCCAATCTTTAACAGTCGATTTCAAATCGCGGATTTTGGCAAGCACCAAACGCAACCCCTTGACCCATTCCGACTGGGGGCTGGTGATAATTTCCACTTCACGGCGGTTGGAGGTAGCCATCACATCCGCATCCCACGGCAAAAATACATCTACTTCGCGCCCCAACTGGGTATAAAATTTTTCCATTTCTTCGTAAGGGATAGAACCGGGCATATCGTATCCGTTGCAAATAACGCTAACGCGGTCCATGGGATAATGCTGTTCTTTATAATCGTTGAACAACTGTACCGTAGAATTGATATGCGTGCGGGTGGCGTTAGATACCCAAAACACTTTATCGGCGATATCAAACGCAAAGGCCTGCATAGGGAAACTGGAATCTACATCCAAAAAGATATCAAATGTTTGAGACAAACGGGATAAAATCGGGATTAAAATTTTGGGGCTGATAGCCGATATTTGCGCCCGGGTATTACCTAAAGGCAACAAACCGACCCCCCATTGGGACATGGAAATTTTACCGCGTAACAATCCCCCCACGACCGCGATGGATGCATTTCCCAACACTTTGAGCAAGTCAGACACGCTGACCGGGTCGGAAATGTCCAAATAAAAATTATGCTCTTGACGCGCCAGCGGATCTAACGGCACAATTAACACCGGCCGCTTTTGGATGCCCGCCCAACCCAACGCCAAATTGAGTACCAACGTCGTCTTGCCGACGCCTTCCTTCGGCCCGGCAAAGGCAATAATTTTTGATTCGTTTTGAGGAGTGGTACGTTCTTCTGCCATAGGTTACTCTACGATTTCCACCGTAATAAACAGGAAGAGCGAGCGTTGCTCTTCGGTTACGTCCTTACTCTTAAAAAGCAACCCGAGCAGCGGGATACGGCCCAAGAACGGCACGCGGTCTTCAGACACGTTGCGCGCGCTGCTTTTGAGTCCGCCGATTACCAACGTTTCGCCGCTGTTGAGTTCCACATGGGTTTCCACGTCGCGGTTGGTAAACGAAGGAGCGGTTGCCGTACCGATTACCACCGTACGGGAATAGTCCACCGTAGATACCGCCAACTGGACTTGCAAATCAATAATGTTATTGCGTTCGGGGATAATCGTGGGAAGTACGTTGAGTAAAATACCGTAATCTTCCATTTGCGAACCCACCCCTTGGTTGTTTACCACCGGTATCGGCACTTTACCACCGACGGAAATTTTAGCACTGTTACCCGAAGACGTAACGATCTTTGGGTTGGAAAGCACTTGGGCACGCCCTTCTGTTTCCATTAAACGCAGACGCGTGGCAACGGCGGTTTTGCGTTGGAATTCCCCCAACGATAAAATCCCGGGGATTTCCGCTTCTTCAAAGTCAAACAACTGGTTCCACGCAAACCCTTTGACGCTTTGCATGGTACCGCTGATTTCTACCACGTCAGCACTGACGGCCACCAGGCTCGTCTTTTTGGCGTGTAACGTACCCGGTAAGAGCACGCCGGCCAGTAAGGCAACTAAAGATATTTTTGTAATAAATTTCATATTCATAATTTATCCTACTAGTTAAATAATTTTTCAAAGGTGGCAATTTCCATCAAGTAGTTGTTCATATCGCCGTGAGAACGCAAGATGACGGAAATATCCCCTTCCGCTTGGGCCAGCGCCAAGTACTGGGCATCACGCGGAGACAGCGCAAGCGCCAGGGTGGAACTGTCCGAATAAGCGGAAGCTTCTTCGTCTTTGGTTTTCATAGCGTTAGCGGAGCGGGCATCTAACCCTTGCCCTAAATCGGCCCCCACGCCAAGAACTTTGACGTTTTGCAACAGCGTAACAGCCACTTTTTGGCGGTTACCGCTTTTCATAACGGCTTCAAAAGTAAGCAGTACGTCCACGTTATCGTCGGGCTTAATCATGCTGGCCGTAGCCATAGGAATACTGATCATATACCCGCGCATTTGCACCGGAATTTTACTGGAAAGCCCGGCTTCGGGAGACAAAGACGTAATTGCATACTTAGAAATCTGGTTGCCTTTAGGAATTTGAATACGCGCCACCGCATTTTCAATTTGCTTAAAATCGGCATCCGTCGTATAGGTAAACGCATCTTTTTGCAAGTACGCAGCCGGCACCGGAACGGCGCGGATAAAATCGCGTTTGATTACTTCACGCTCTTTAATATCGCGCAACGGCACAAACACTTGTTTAATGTTCTTAGAATCTTTTAATTTCTTTTCCGCACTGCTGACGATCATTGCGTACACTACCGCCGCAAGTATGGCTACTATTAGGGGCAGCAAAATTCCTTTTTTCATATTGTCTCCTTAAAAACTACTCCAATCTTTTTAATATACTCAAATCTATTTTGAATCCGAACTTAAATATGCCTTTTCAACAGGCATACGGGTTACAGCTTTAATCCGGCGGATGCCGTCTCGCTTGGGCTCACTGGCTAATACATAACTGGTGCCCGGAAACAGCAAATGCACGGGGTACGTCACGGTAACGACTACATCTTCATGGCGGTGTTTTTTATACATGGGATCCACACCGGTGGTCTCCACTTTTACATTCACGCCAATTCCCCCCGCCTTAGTACCAAACACTTTCTGCTTGGCTTGGTTAATTTTTTGCGTGATGACTGTTCTATCGGGGTTTCCGCTGGGTTTTTTTACCGCCACCAACGAACCGATACGGGCAAATTCGTAAGAAGCGTGGTTGGCAAGCACTGAGTGGTATGCGATATTGCCGTATTCAAGCACAAAGAAAATCATCAGCATAAATACGGGCAAAATCAGCATTAGTTCGGCAGTTACCTGCCCCCCACACTTCTTAGCGAATTTGCACATAAATTACATTTCGTTCATGCTGCCAGTGATTTTGGCTTTTACTTGTTCAAACAAATCCGGCATGAACTTTTTAATGAGTACGCCTGCTAAGCCGGCTACACCCACTACGACTACGAGCATGAGCACGTATTCAATCGTGTTCTGCCCTTCTTTTTTCTTTAAGCATTCAAACGCTTGGTTGCGAACGCTATTCATTTTGTTTTGCAATGCTACGATAAACTTCATAGTCCGTCCTCCTGAATTAACAAATTACTTTCCTGCATCATATTCCTTCAAAATTACTTGGGCTCCCTGGTCAAACTGTTGGGGCACCAAATACGAGTACAACACATAAAAGGAAATAATTGCCGAAAACAACCCGGCCGCTACGATAATATATTCTACGGCGGTTTGTCCTTTTTGGTTAAGCCATAATTTCCTTTTACTAAACATACCTAAAACTGCACAGACAACGCAAGTTGTTGCGACGTACCCAGCGCACCAAACGGCGTAACGGAATAGTCAAGAGACGCCCCGTAGCCGAACAGTTCCGAGCTGTAAATACCAAATCCGAAAGATACTTTAGAGGTTTCTTGCAACCCGATATCTTTTACCCAAGAATCTTCCGTATTGACCCCGGTATTTTCGCGGGTATAATATCCCACGCGCAAATCAAACCGGGCAACTTGCAATAAATCTTCCGGGATGTGGACAGCCAACCCCACGCCGTAGCGGGCGTTATCGTCTTTATATTTCATATATTCGCCGGAGAGGGTAAAATAGCGCGTATCTAAATCGGCCCCCAGGCGAAACCCTGTAGGCATCTCGTCTTCGTCCCCGATGTTGACAAACGCACCGCCTAATCCCACATTATTGACTAAGCGCAATTTGGCACCCACATCAAAGCCGACGCTATCGTAATGGTTATGGCCCGAACCGTTGTATAGGCGTTCGCTGATATACTTAGCCGTAGCGCCGAGTTGGATTCTTTGATTGACGAACCCGCGCGCGATAGAGATACCACCCACAAAGTTTTGCACCGGCACACCGACTTCCGACAATGGGTGTCCCCACTTATCGCGGAAATCAAAATTATCCATATCCATATAGTTTAAGGAAACGCCGATCACGGTTTTGCCAATTGGTTGCAAATAAGCCAACGTACGGGCTTTATAACCCTGCAAATAATTTAAGTAGGTAAAACCTATTTCGCGCGTAGAGGCCGAAGCCGCACCCGCAGGGTTCCAATACAGGGCTTGCGGGCCGTCCGCAATAGACACATAGGCGTTACCTAACGCCGTAGCGGCCGGAGCCCCGGCGCCGATTTTCAAGAACGCCGCCGCACTGGTACCGGCATTTTCGTTAATGCTAGCCGTTGCGGTTACGCTGCAAAAGCCAACTGTTAAACAAGCTGTTAAAACCTTGATCTTAGTATTCATAAATGTTGTTTCTTGTACTACTTTGACTCCTTATTTAATACTACAAATTTTTACGTTCAAGTTTATACTTGAACTTACCGGAGGTATCCTCCCATACCTCTGCGGGATCTCGTCATTCTCTCTCCCGTTGTCACCCTGAACTTGTTTCAGGGTCTGCCGTTTTTCTTCAACAAGGCGAGATTCCAAATCAAGTTTGGAATGACATCCTTTTATTCTCTGTTGTCACCCTGAACTTGTTTCAGGGGCTCATCTTTATTTCACCACAACAGATGCTGAATCGGCGGCCCGCAGGGTTTCAGCATGACGGCTTTTTACAGCACGACATTTTACCAACCGCCTTACGGGATGAGGATTTTGACCACTTTTTGGCAATGATCTCTTCCCATTTGCGTCTTAAAGTCAACCAATCCAAAGTACACCCCGTGCGCCACACGTTTGCCATGTTGGTTTGTTTTATCCCACCGGCAACGCAAGGCCGCATTGCGGACGTTTTCAAACGCGCTTAATTCCAGTGCAGTCATTTTTTGTGAACCCGCCGGGTCATTATCCGGTTGGAACTTTAAGCTGCTGCCCATGGTTACTTTGTAATTGTTCGCGTCAACGCACTCGTAGCCGCTATCTCTTACCAAATCTCCGGCCAAGTTAAAGATCTTAATAGACACTTCGCCCGGGCCCGGCATTTTGGTAATTTCCAACGTACCGTTTGAAACGGTGAACGGGTTGGGGTAGAAGAATACGGTTTTCTCCCAATCTTCACACACAAATTTCCCGTCCCCGATGGCAACCGTTGCTTTGTGCAGGTTTTGATATTCGTAGGTATCGGCCACATAATTGATTTTCCAATCTGTGCTATCCGCTGAACTATCATCCGCGCCTGCATGTACGATTTCCCCGGTTACGCTGTCTATATCCGCGCTGTTAGTGGCGGTAACAAACCTAAAGGGATACGTTCCGTCGGGCACTTCTTGTCCGGCGTAGTCCGTGCCGTCCCACACTTCTTCTATCAAGGTAGTTGCCGGTCGGATACCCACAATAGATTTTACTAATACTTCGTGGATATCTTGTACTTCCGTTCCCGTGGTGGGGTTACGCAACGTACCTTTTTGATAGTCATAAATAGTTGTTCCGGGTTTAAGAATCTGCAACACTACTTTCATAGGTACGGACACCTGATACCCGATTTTCATATTTGTTCCGCGTTGGGAGATAGCATACCCGTCCGCTTCTAACAAATCAAACACTTTTAACAAGTCCGCATTGACGGTGATACTCTTAACCGTGGCTTGGTACAAGTCCGGGTTCGGGTAGTTCCGTGCCGTTAAGCGCACCTCGTAGGCGGCCGGTTTAACGTAAAAACCGTTATTATCCGTACCGTCCCAATACGTTTTGCGTATGATGTTCGGGTCAAACACGCCGTGCATATTCATAATCGTCATGGTAGAGAGATATTTACACACATCTCCCGCACGGTTATTTTTTAAGTCTTGGTGCACAGTCGGGTCCGGGTTGCAGACGTTGTCTTGCAACGCTACAATTGCAATTTCTACCGTAGCCGCACGGCTGACCGAGAAGTTGATTTCATACGGCGGCACAAATACCGGCCCGGACGACACGTTAAATAACTGCGGCGCGTTCGGATACACGACGGTGGAACCATCTAAGAAATAGACCGCTCCGCGTGTAATGTTCAACTTACCGGTTACTTTATCCGTTGCGTAGAGGTAGGGCTCTTGTTTTACCTCGGCGGACGTTCTAAACGGAGCACCTTCTAAATAGTTTTGAGCCGGGTTCGTTCCCGCAATTTGTTCCGTGCTATGCGCATAATATCTGTTAAACGGCTCATTAGACCGCGCGCTGATATAGAACGGATATTGTCCGTCCGGCACCATTTCATACGAACAGTTGACTAAGTCCGTAGATCCGGCGGGGCAATTGTTCGGATTGCGGAAATACAACGCATCCCATTCTTCCGTAATTTGTATCCCGTCGCCCGGGTGCATGGAAGAGCGTTCAAAGGTTTTGACCGGCTGCAAACGCACATCCACTACTCCGGCCGCCACTTGTTCCGGAGTAGCCGGGTAATTGGTAAATGACGTATCGTTTACATAAATACAAGTTGGTTTTTTAGACGGGTCAATTGAACCACCTGCTGTGAAGTAGGGCCCGTCCGTTTGCCGATCACATATACGCGGAGGCCACATTGCCGTACTAAAAACCGCTAATGTGACACTATAAGGGCTGGATGTCCCTGTTACCGTCCATTTCAACGCAAGACCATTTTGGTATTCCCATGAATCCTCCGGACTCCCCCCAGGCCCAGGGACAGTAAGAGCATTAGCATTTGTATAAGTCGTACCATCTACCATAATGAAGACATGGCCTGCACTAACGTCACTTACACCCGTCGCTGAACCGGTACCAATAGGAATTAACGAAGAGGGATTCGTCGTAATCGTATTGACTTGTATTGTAATAACGTATTTTAATTCGTTCCAAGCCGGGTTTGTTGCGTTAGCGTCATATTGCGGGTTCGGTCTTACTGTTACTGTATATATGTTAGCACCACCATAATATACATACGCCGCATCCGGCCATGATGACACTCCAGATAACGTGTAAACATCCCCCGTGTAACTCGTGCTACTCCATGTACAGTTCTCGCCTATACACATTGTACCGTTCGTAGCCAAGAAATCGGCGTACCCGACCGTTGTTGTGGACGCCGTAGTCTCAAAACCAGCATAGTCACCGACGTTCGTTTGATAGTTTGGAATGACCACATCCTTATTATAGATGTTGACTTGTACGTTCATCGCTTTAGATAAGGAGTACGAAATAGTCGCTTTGGCCTCGCTATCTCCATATACGTCTGTGGTGGCTAAATCTACCACCCGGTACATATCCACCGGGAACACCGCACTGGCGCGATTTGTTACCGCGGGGAACATAGCGTCTTTGGTATCTACCACAAACATATAGGTTCCCGGCGTTACCATACGGCCTGCATCATCCCGACCGTCCCATGAAATGGTGTTCATCTGTTGGGCTACTTGCGTTACGCCCTCTTTAGGCGTTAAGTATTTTACATCTACGCCCGCGCTGTTGGTTACTTTGGCAACCACCGTAGCATCACGCGAGAGCGAATACTTAAAGATGAACGGATCTAACCCGTAGGCCGTCGGGCTGGAACCAACCGTAGAGTAACTGACGGGTTGAATCGTAACATCTACGACCCCGCGCTCTACGGAAATCTCGCCCGTGTTGTATTTTAAGGTTTTTACACCCGTAAAACATTGACCATTGATTTCGGCATCACCTGACTGACCGGCCGCCGCTCTGCGACAAACAGCAGATGGCGTAAATCCAGGCGTTCCGTTGCCCCCTACAGCATTGACGTATTTGCCGTTGTACGGTATTTCCGCCCACAACACATATACATAATTGCCGTCAGGCATGGGCGCACCATAAGCAAATGTTTCTTCACAGCGCGTGATACCGGAACCGCCGCAAACCGTTCCGTCGGACAATCTGTCCCCACGCGGGTAAAAACGCTTACAACCAGCCTCTATTTGACAAGTTCCGTCCCATTTGGACGTAAAATTCATCCGGCCCACGCGGTCTTCTACTTGTTGATATACTAATCCACCCGTATTTGTGGTGACTGTAGGCTCGGTACCCGTATCTGTTGACGAGTCCGTTAATACTCCTCCCGGCGTGTTCGCTCCGTTAAATACTGTACCCGGCGTGTAAATATACCAATATACCTTGGAAGATTCCGTTGGGGTATAAGCAATGGACGCATACGCCGTAGATTGTTTGGTTAGCCCCGTGGCTACAATATCTGTTAATTTCAACGGGTCTAACGATAATTGGCGCGTAACCGCACGCGAAAAATCTATCCCCGGCCACTCATCAGCCGACTTGGCTTGTAACGATACAATATAATTGCCCGCCGGGAGTAACAGCCCGTTATCGCCGCGGCCGTCCCACGAGTCAAATTCTGTAATCTGCGTTTCCCCGTCGCGCCCTTTCATGCCTTCGCCTAAGCGCGGTTGCCAGTCCACAAGCGTACGGACAATTAAGTTCTGCGCACCCTCCCTATTAGTACTACCAATTGTCGGAAAATAACCAGAAGCATACTCCGCGGCGTCCTCATTAGACGCGTCAAAAACGGCAATACGCACATCCGCATCTTTACTGAGCCGGTACGAATAAGTATAAGGTTGCGCACTTACCGCCGTGATGTTACCCACCACGCTAGGCGTACTGCGCACCGTGTGGATGTTTGTTACATCCACCTGTATCGGGATTTGGTTCATCCCCGGATAGGCAATGGTAGAATTGAAATTGATTTTATCTACAATCTGGTTGTCCCCGGGTACGTCCGTAGATACGGTGGCACGATACGCAAATTGCCCGTTTGTTTTGCCAAATTCGCCCGCAATTTCGTACGAGCCGTCCCACGCCGCACAGAAGGGGATATACTCATTACCGTTAGACTTAATACCGTCATTGTTCCACACCGCAAAGTTACAAACACCATTACTCTGGCACTTGCAGACATTTGCTACTGTGTTAGTACTAACTTGCAGCCCGTTCTCAAATTTGTGACAATGTGCATCCGGACAGCCAAGAGGATTACCGGTAACCCTACTTGCGTCGTCGCAATAATACGCAGCCGAGTTACAGGTATTGCCCGAATCATGCCCCCCCGGGCATGCATACGAACCGCATCTGGCACTTTCCTGGTTTGGATACAAATCTATCGTGCGGATGGGCGGGGTTTCTTCGGCATTTTCTACATTTTTGTTGTTGTAGTATTTAACAATATCAAACCTGATTTGCTGGAGCGGAAACGAAATAGAGTACGTACTTCCGCCAAGCGGCTTATTGAAACATTGCACATTCATGCATAAGGCCAAACAATGGTTGGGATATTTGTTAGCCTCCGGGGTAGCGCTAGGATATGGTTGGTCGTACTCAATAAGCGCGGAACTTACCCACGGATCCGTATCATTTTGCCTACTGGTCGGATTAGGAGTAAACACAAAACTGCGATTACCGCCACTTGTGGAAGACACCTTAATATCAGAATAATCGCAATACATCGCATTGTTGCTGCTTGGGTTATCTAAATAAAACACGCCGGCATATCTTACATCAGCCGTTTGGGCCGAGGCAGGCACAAAGACCCCAACCACCAACAACGCCAGCAAAATTATTTTGCCGACGGAAAAATGAAATAAATTTTTAGTGTTACCCATGTATGTTAGTTCCCTAATGAAAGGGATCTCCTTATAAATAATTTTTGCCAAATCGTTACGCGTTAAACCACACGCGCAAAGCGGCGCGCTTGTTTATTTAGAAACACGCCGACATAATACTATTACATTTTTACAACTTTTGACGAGGTTGTCAAGTTTTTTTGACGAAATACCGGGATAATAATAGGGGAAATAACAACGAGATCCCGGATCAAGTCCGGGATGACAGCACTTATAGTGTACGGGGTGACGGCAAGGAAAAAGGCATAAAATAAAAAGTCGTCATTCCCGAAAGTCGTAATCGTGAATCCCCACCGCTTAAAACAGCCACAAGGAGGAGATCCCCGATAGAAACACTCGGGGGATGACGACATAATATAAAAGAAACAAAACGGCAACGACAGACCCTGAATCAAGTTCAGGATGACGACACTTATAGTGTACGGGGTGACGGTATTTTGGAGTTCCGGGACGGCCCGCAGGGTTCCTAAAAGTTAATTCTTTCTTTTTCTATGACAAGCGGACGGTGCAATATCTGCGTCAAAATCGCGCCAATATATTCGCCCAGTACGCCCAAAAAGATAAGTTGCACAGAAGCAAAAAATAGTACGGCCAGCAAAATCGGAGCCGTGCCCATGGGAAAATGTTCCCAAAAACAAATTTTCAACACTAAATATATACACGCCAACACAAAACTAACCAGACCCAACGCAAACCCGCCCAACGCCGCCAACCGAAGCGGCACTTTGGAGTGATTGGTAAAACCGATCATAGCGTTGTCGTAAAGCGTATAAAAATTATTTTTGGTAATGCCCGTTTTGCGGGCCGGTTGCACAAACGGAACAAGGGCTTTGGGATAGCCTAACTCGCACACGAGCCCGCGCAAATACGGATACGGATCGCTCAGCCGTCGTAGTTCGTCCACCACGCATTTATCGTACAAACCAAACCCCGTACAATTCGCCACCAGTTCGGCCCCGGAATCGTTGAGCAAATTTAATAACCAGTAGTATAACTTCCGCACAGCAAAAAATAATTTGTTCTCCACGCTTTGCCGCTTTTGACCTAGCACCACCTTAAACCCGTCTTGCCATTTTGTCAAAAATTCACTGATCAGTTCCGGCGGGTCTTGTAAATCAGACGCTAAATAAATAACCGCGTCGCCTTGCGCTTGCAAAATACCATAATACGGACCGCGAATATGCCCAAAATTACGCATGTTGATAATCCCTTTTACACGCTTGTCTTGCGCGGCCGCTTGACGGATAGCGGCTTGGGTACCGTCGGTAGAGCCGTTGTCCAAAATAATTTGTTCGTAGTCGTATTTCTCTAGCCACGGAGCCATCACTTCTTTCACCCGCGCACACAACTGCGGGATGTTGTCTTGCTCGTTAAATGCACTGGATACAATAGAAATTTTACGTTTCATTTTTTCCCCCCTACCGGCGTAATCGCATGCACCGTAATTAAACAAGTGTCCCGGGCAAATAAAAGCGGTTCGCGGTCTTCTTGAATATTTAACGCTACGGACGTGTACATCATGTGAATTTGTGAACAAAGCGGCACCATTACCAAGGGCTTGGACGCTGTTTCTTGCGTGGCCCCCGACACCGTTTGAGAAGTAAGCGGGATGATTTTAAGCGGTTTGTTCGCCGGAGCATAAAAATTAAGCATGTGCGGAAATGCCTCCCGCGGATACCCCGTGCCCGACAAGTCCACATATAGCGTGTCCGCCTTGGCTACATTGTTAATATATGAAAACGCATCATGCAACCCGTTATATTCCTGCCAATGTAAATGCTCTAACCCCCAATAAGATACAACCCACCCCGTCAGCAACGCCGGCCACAACACCAGCAGTACCGCGTGCCGCTTGCGTAAATGATCCAAACATTCCGCAAATACTAAAATCAAGGACGGCATAACCGGCAGAAAATAACGGTCCATCCACAAATTAACTTTGTGCGAAACAAAAGCCACTACCCCTAGCAAAATAATAATTTGCAGTAACGGCAACATCATGTCCGCTTGCTTGAACACCGCTTTGTTATACGAAAAGAAAAAAGACACCAACGCGACTATTACTCCATATAGCGTAAGAGTAAATAATTTTTGGCTGCCCAGTAAGAAAACGATAATTTCCAACGTGGCCTTGGCAAGAGGCGTTTTATACCACCAGCCGGCGGCTCCGCCCTGCACCCCGAAATAAGAAAACCCCACTACTCCAAAAAACCAAATGCACCATAATCCAAATACTACCGCCGTACCAAAAAAAGCCCACGCACGACCTACTTTATAATAACATGCATATAAAAAAACCAACAAAGCCGTAATAAAAAATAAAGCCGTTGCAAAATAATGGCTGTACGCGCCCAATAAACCTACCGTAAAGAAACTTAACCACGCCCAAACGGAAGGATTTTTCCCTTCGCTAAACCCGTGCACAAACCGCAACGCCAGTAGCGAAAAAACCGTCGTCAGTAATACCGATAGCGAATAGGTGCGTACAATGGCCCCGTAAGCAGATAACACAAACGAACACGCCACCAACGAAACAAATATCCCTTTTTTAAGGTTGGACCAGTATTTAGGAGCCAACAGCCACGCAACCAAAACCGTCGCCACGCTCCACAACGCACTAAATAAGTGCATCCAAAATTGGGTAAACGGAAAAATACGGTTCCAAACGAAAAGCAAGGCATTAAACAGGGGTAAATTTATATCTTGCATAATCATATTTTTCCAGATATATCCCCAGGATAAATTAGGCGAGGCCGTTATGGCAGAATATAATTCGTCGTATTGAAGCCCGTTTGTTAAATGAAAAAAGCGCGAAGCCAACATATATAATGAAATAACCCCCGCGCAAATTACACAGACTGCCGTTAAAATACGAACCGCCCGCCGGGAAAAATTTTCCTTCCAAGCGGACGGTAAAAAAGTTGTACGGATCGGTATGTTCACAACATCCTCTTAATCTTCACTATCGTCTAAATCGGTAACAAGCCGCGGATCGGCGGGTAATTCAGCCACGTCATCTAAGCCCATCACATTTAAACAAATAACTTCATCCTTTTCGGTTTTGGGGATACAATAAACCCGGTCGGCATTAAAAGGCCGAACCAAAGTATATTGGTATTTATCCCCCTCCGGCACGCGTTGCCCCACCATAAACCAATTTTGGCCAAATTGCTCAAAATATACCTCAAACCCCGAACGCGGCTCCCCATTAGATTTTTTGCCGCGGGAATAAAATTTTTTATTTTCCGGGTCGGCATAGGGGTTGTCTGCCCTCTTGTAACGCACCTGCACAGGGGCCACATCTAATTCGTGCCAATACTTTGTGTAACGCCCCTTAATCAGATGGTAGCGGTCTTGCGCGGCAATTTCCGTACCTAATAAAGAAAGCATATCCGCCCGGCGGACATTTTCCATCGCTTGTTCATAATACAAAAGAGCCATGGAACCTAAAATACCTACTATAATCATACAAACACAAAGTTCAAGTATAGTAAAACCTGCCGTCTGTTTGTTCATTGCGTACATGCCGCCTCCTAAATGTTACCGACAAGTAATAAAAATAATCCAAAAAATACTAAACACAAACAAATCTTTACCAGCCCCAAGTGCTTTTTAAGCCAATCATTAAAGACTTTAGATTCACACCCCAACACCGCCATGGCCAACACCACCACCAAGGGTATAATAAACATAGTATTATAAAGAACTAAATAAAACAAGGCCTTCACACGGCAGGCCGGATCTTGCATGATCAGCACACAGGTAGGAACATATACCTGCCCCGTGCAAACCGCTTCCACCAAAGATACCGCAAAGCCGACGGTAAAAGCCGCCAACGTCAGGCGCAAAGTGCTTTTTTGTTTATCGCGCAGGAAAAAACCCATAATTTGATGCACGCGCGTTTTTAACGAAAGCGGCAACTGCAATAACATCCCGTTGGCTTTTTTGGTTTTGGTATAAACTATAAAATCGTATATGCTCAACACAAAAAATACAAAACACAACGCGGCCGTCAAACTATAGAAAATCTTGATAACCGTAGCAAATCCGTGCAACGCATACAAAAACTTAAATATGCCTATACCAAGCAGCAAGTACGCCAAAAATACCGCCACACAGTAGGAAATTCCGACAAGAATAATTTCCCGGCGGGTGTATTTATAGACCGTTAAAAACGAGATAAAAAACACAATTACGGCAAACGCACACGGGTTGATACCGTCCACTAGCCCCGCTCCCACAATGGCCCAAAAAGTAATTTTGGAGAAGGCCTCCCGGGCTTGTTCTTCTCCGGCGGCTTGCGTAACAACGGTGGTTTCTTCGTTTAGCAACAGGGCTTTTTCAATGGCGTTTTCGGCGTAGGTACCGATTTGGTTGGGATACCCCGTTAAGAACGAACTGCCCACCGCCGCAGCCGGATAGCCCAGTTTATCTTGAGGGATGCCGTAGGCCTTGGCCGTTTCTATAAAAATTAAATTATTACCCGCTTGGGTAATATCATACATCGTGAAATGAACTTTACCGGTATATTTGGCTTGGAGTTTATCCCAGTATTCGCGTTTGAGTTTATTACAATGCACGCACGTCGGGCTGACGAACAAGGCAAATTCCACCGGTGCTTGCGCCGCAGGAGCCGCCCAGGAAGTTAACCAAGATGCCAACAATAAAACAACAGGCAAAAATAGTTTTTTCATCATTACTATTTCACAAAGTCGGCAATACCGCTCATGATCATATCAACCGACATTAAAATTAAAATCATCCCCGTTAAGCGCTCAATAGCGGCTAACCCGCGTTTGCCTAACAAATTACTCAACGGAAAAGACATCATCAAAATTGCAGAGTTAATAATAGAGGCCACCAGCACCGCACCTAACGTAAGCCATTTGGGATGTTGGGCCGCGGAGATCATTACAATAGACAAGGCCGCCGGACCGGCTACAAGCGGAATTGCCAACGGAACGATAAAAGGTTCGTCCTCTTTCGGGTCGTTTTTCGGTTCACTTTCGTTACTAAATACCAGTTTAACAGAAATGATAAACAGAATAATTCCCCCGGCAATACTAAGCGAATAGCCGTGGATGCCAAACGCCTGTAAGAACCAGTCGCCCATGAACAAAAAACCAACCATGATAATTAACGCGATAGCCAACTCGCGGATCAACACGGTTTTACGCCGCTCCGGGGCCACTTTTTTAAGAGCCGCGATAAAAAGCGGGATATTACCAAATCCATCCATGACTAAGGCGATTGTTACAACTGAAGAAATAAAAGAATCCATACATCACCCCTTTTTGCCCGCCTAGCGCCGGGCAAACCCTGTTTATAGTATAGCAAAAAAACACTCGGCGTGCCTAGGGCGTAAAACGCCCCCGGCTTTGGGCCCTGTTTTTGTGCGGCCCGACTATTTTTTGGTAAGATATTATGTATGAAATTATTTGACAAATCTACCCATAACGTGCTGACCATTATCAAGTGGTTTGTTTTCGCTACGCTTATCGGTGTAGTCGTGGGTATGTTAGATGCTATATTTTTGCAAACCTTGGATAATGCCATTAAATGGCGTAATAAAATTCCGTATTTTTATGTAGGTCTGCCGGTAGCGTTGTATATAGTGGCGGTACTATCGCGCAAAGTGGCCCCTGCGGATAAAGATTATTCCACGGATGCCGTCCTTAAAAAAATTAACGACCATAAACCTATTTCTCTCGTTTCTATCGTAAAAGGATTTGCCCTTTCTATTGTTACTATAGCCACCGGCGGTTCAGCCGGGAAAGAAGCCCCCTGTGCCGACGTTGGGGCCGGTATGGCGTCTATTTTATCGCGCTTAATACACATGTCCAAACAGGACCAACGTAAAATGATGATTTGCGGCGTAAGTGCCGGCTTTGCGGGCGTGTTTGGCGTACCGATATCAGGCGCGTTATTTGGGCTGGAGGTACTGTGGGTAGGCCATATTTTTTACGAAGTAATGTTTCCTGCGTTAGTGGCGGGTATAACGGCGTTTCAGGTTACTTCTCTATTGGGAGTAAATTATATTTATCATCCGCTCCATTTCGTGCCGGTATTTTCGGAACAGTTTTTCCTCAAAATGATTATTGCCGGAATATGCTTTGGGTTGGTATCACTTTTATTTATTGAAATTTCCAAAGCGGCGCGGGTACTTTTTCGCTATTTAGCCCAAAAAAGCAACTTACTGGTTACCTGTTTGCTAGGCGGGGTACTGCTCGTGGGGATTGCGTACGCAACTTCCCCCCTTTATTTAGGACTGGGAATTGCCGGTATTGACGGCCCGCTTAGCGGAGCCGCGTTAGAGTCCCCCTTTGGTTTTCTTTATAAAATAGTAACAACATCTATTACTTTTGCCGCAGGCGGTATCGGCGGTATTGTAACCCCCATTTTCTTTGTGGGCGCGCAAGCCGGGGCGGCTCTGTCGGAATTTTTGAAAGTAGATGCTGCCACGCTAGCGGCGTTGGGGTTAGTGTCGGTACTGGCGGGTGCGGCTAACACGCCGCTATCAGCCAGCATTATGGCCATAGAACTTTTTGGACCGGACATCGCGCCTTATGCGGCGGTGTCGTGCGTGATTAGTTTTTTAATTACCGGCGAACAAAGCACGTATCCCAGCCAACGCATTTCGTGGGATAGCGGTAAAATTACGACTCGTCCGGCCCATACGCAAGCATCCGTCAATTTAGGCCGGCGCGCCACCGACCGCCCTTTTCCCCCCCACGCGCGCAAACTGATTTCTAGAAAAATGTGGAAGGAAATGTCCCACCGTTTAACCGACTACCGGGCCCGCAAAAAATAAGTTGAAATAAAAGACGCGCTTTTCCATTAAGACGAAAAAGCGCGTGTTTGGGTATTGGTGTAAATTTTACATTAACGGCACACCGTACTGTTTGGCAAGGGCCGTATAACGGTTAATTACTTGGCGAACAAAACGGTTTTTCTCTACATAAGACATAGGCAGAAACCCGCTCTTGAACCCGGCAATTACCACGTTTTTTAACTGCTTGGGGGTTAAGTCTATATATTTAATGAGCAGTTCCATTTCGTGGGTAACCGTCGTGTGGGAAACCAAGCGGTTATCCGTACCGATACTGACCGGAAGTCCGCGTTCAATCATTTCTTGCACCGGGTGATACCGCAGCGACTTTAGTTCCGGCAAGGTTTGCAAGTTGCTCGTCAGACATACTTCTACGCCGATCCGGCCGTTGGCCAAATAGTCCGCCAGCGAATTTACATAGCGTTGCTTATCGGTTACCTTGCGGTCTTTAATCATGTGTGTAGAAAACAAATGCGTACCGTGCCCGATCCGGTTGGCGTGGCAATCGGTAATGGCCTGAAAAATAGATTCCGGCCCGTACGCTTCGCCGGAGTGAACGGTTTTACGCATAAAATGTTTGTGTACATACTGGTAGGCGGCCATATGATCCGACGCCGGATATCCATATTCTTCCCCCGCCAAATCAAAACCAACCACCGACAAGTGTTCTTCTTCGGCCAGTTTGACAATCATTTTGGCCAATTCTAACGAGGCCAAGGCCACAATTTCACTCTTGGAAAAATGCGTCAAAGTACTAATTAAGGTGGCGTAATAGGGCGACATAGATTTGGTAAAATTGCGCATGGCACACGCAATAATACCAAAGTAAAACGGTAATTCTACGCCGTCTTTAACGGCCGGCAAATTGTTATGCTCACGTTGGGCGCGCGCTAACCCGCGCACCGCGGCGCGGATCGCTTCTTGCGGGCTGAGCGTATGATTGGCGTGGAGTTGCGGCGCAAAACGTACTTCCATATACCGCACGCCTTCGGCAATAGCATCTTGCCCCAGTTCGTAGGCAATACGCTCAATACTGGCGGCATCTTGCATAACAGCGTCGGTATATTCAAACCCTTTCAAATATTCCACGAGTGAATTATATTGCTTTTTGAAAACGGAACGGATTAACCCTTTTTCCGTGTAGGCAGGCAATTTGACCCCTTGCGCCTTGGCTAGTTCTATCAGCGTAGTTAGCCGCAAAGACCCGTCCAAATGGACGTGTAAATCGGCCTTGGGAATTTGGCGTAAAAAAGCGGCAGGGATGTGTAGTTTCACGTTATCTTTTCTCCGTTTGTTGACCTTGCGGGGTATCTTTCACTACATACCCTTCTTGCAAAATTACGTCGCGCAACCGGTCCGACTCGGCCCAATTTTTGGCTTTGCGTGCGGCGGCGCGTTGGTTGACTAATTCTTGCACATGCGCGGGTAGCGGCTGTGTTTGCAAAGCGGTTTGTACAAACAAATCCAACGATAAAATGGCCTCAGCCGCTTGCAAAAAGTCCCACTTTTCCGCGGCGGACAATTCGTTACTGCGCACGGCCTCCCACGTTAGAGCCAACGCTTTAGGCGCATTTAAATCATCTTCCATAGCGTTTTGGAATTTCTCTTTCCACGCCCGGCTGTTAGCAGTTTCTTGCGCGGTACGGGCACACGCTTGCCCAATTTGAGCCACCAACGCACGCAAGTTTTTCAAACTTTTAGCCGCGCTATCCAAACTTTCGTACGAAAACTCCAACTGGGTGCGGTAATGCGCCCCCAAACATAAATACCGGTAAGCCAACGGCTCGTATCCTTTTTCTTTAAGCACGTCCACCGTTACGAACGTTCCGCCGGACTTAGACATTTTACCCGAGCGCAAAATCAAAAATTCGCCATGCACCCAATAGTTCACATACTTTTGCCCGGTTGCGGCTTCGCTTTGGGCAATTTCGTTGGTATGGTGAATAGTTACATGGTCAATGCCGCCGCAATGGATATCCAGCGTAGGGCCTAAATATTTCATAGCCATGGCCGAACACTCAATATGCCACCCGGGGAAACCGACTCCCCACGGGCTATCCCACTCCATTTGGCGCTTTTTATCTTTCGGGGAAAATTTCCACAAGGCAAAATCAGTCGGGTTACGTTTTTCGTCGCTCATTTCCACGCGCGCACCGCCTTGCAAACCGGAAATGTGCGCATGGCCAACCAAGGCATCATAGCGGGGGAATTTAGAAGTATCGTAATAAATACCGTCGGAAGTGCGGTAGGTATATCCTTTTTCTTCCAAGGTTTTTACTAGCGCAATCATGGGGCCGATATGCTCGGTTGCGCGGCTGACCACCGTCGGGCGCGTACAATGCAAGGCCTCGTAATCTTGCCAAAATTTCTGCTCGTAAAATTTAGCGATATCCCACGCGCTTTTTCCTTCCCGCGCGGCGCCGACTTCCATTTTATCTTCGCCGTCATCTGCGTCGGAAACCAAATGGCCGACGTCGGTTACGTTCATCACATGGGTCAACGGGTAGTGTAGCCGGATAGTGCGGGAAAGTAAATCTTCAAAAATATAGGTACGCAAATTGCCGATATGGGCAAAATTATATACAGTCGGCCCGCAGCAATACATAGTTACGTTTTTGGAATTTTGCGCAACAAACTCTTCTTTGCGGTGCGTAGCCGTATTATACAAGCGTATCATGACGCCGCCTCTTGCTTGGCTTGTTTAGCGGCTTGGACGGCTTGTTCTTTAGCGGCCAAATAATTCTCGCGGATTTGTTCAAAAAACGCGTGGCAGGCCTTTTGTCCGTTGGCGTTGGCCGAGCGTTCACTCATGCGGCATTGTACCTGCACCACGGAAAGCGGATTAACCGCCCCCACACTGCTCATGGTATAAGTAAACCCGGTCGGCTGGTAAATCCGCAACGCTCTGGTATATGATTTTTCCATGGATTTCATCAGCGTAGCCATATCTTTGCGGGTAGCAGACGCACCCAATTCAAACTTACGCGACGCAACCGTTACCACCACATCCCCATAGGTGTGGTACGAATTGGTTAAATTTTCTGATACAAAATCTTCATCTTCTGCGGGAGTTTGTTCTTCTTGTGCTTTTTCAGCCGCGGCGGACGAAGCTAAACTACCGGCTAGTGCGTCCCCGTCCGGAATAACGGCAGAAAATTCATAATACGCTCCGTTTTGACCATAATTGGTATAGTCAATTCCCTGCGTTACTTTTTTACGCGAACTAAACGACGTGCTGGCTCCGCACGCACAAAGTAATATACCTAACAACCCAAGTACCCCTAAACGAATTTTCATATTGACTCCTCTTGTGTAATTTTTACCGTTGCCACGGCTTGGCACATAGCCGCTTCGCCGCGGCCGATTTCGCCTACTTTCTCGTGGCTTTTAGATTTGAAACTTACTGCTTGCAAAGGGATTTCAAACACGCGCGCTAAACTTTGGCGGATAGTATCGTAATGCGGTTTGATTTTGGGTTCTTCGGTAATAAGGGTGGCGTCTATATGTACCAGTTCGGCGTGGCGGGAGTGGCAAATTTCCAACACTTTTTTAGCAATATCCACACTGCAAATGCCCTTAATACTGGGATCTGTCGGCGGAAATAAAATACCGATTTCTCCCTCACATAACGCCCCTAAAATAGCATCACACAACGCATGTAACACTACATCTCCGTCGCTATGACCCAAAAAACCTTTCGTATGTGCAATTTCCGCACCGCCAATAAACAACTTGCGGCCCGGTTCCAACCGGTGTAAATCAAATCCCAGCCCGGTACGGTACATTTCTTGTTTTTTCACTAAAGCCTCCGCAAAAATCAAATCTTCCGGGGTGGTAATTTTATTATTTGTGTAATCAGACGGTACTAACCGTACTTTTACCCCGATTTTTTCCACCAGTTGCGATTCATCCGTAGCGTCTGTTTCATACCCGAAACGGTTGAGTGCCTCTTGCAATACTTCCCGCCGGTACGCTTGCGGCGTTTGGGCCGCCCACAAAGTAGAGCGGTCTAACGTACGCGCCACAAATTCCCCTTGGGCTACTTTAACCGTATCTTTAACAGGCACCGCCAGCACCGCCGCGCCGTACGTCTGCGCGGCTTGCAAGCAAGCGGCAATATGCTGTGGCCGCACCAACGGGCGCGCACCGTCGTGAACAGCCACCGTTTGGGCGTGTTTATCCACCCGGGCAAACCCGTTTGTTACAGACGCTAAACGCGTGGCTCCGGGGTCGGCAAATTCCACCCCCGAAACCCATTTTTCCACGCCGGGCCGGTTTTCCGGCGGTGTAACCACCACAATTTGCCGGATTTGCGGCACTTGCTGAAACGCTAAAATGGTACGCACTAAAACAGGTTTTTCACCAAGCGGCAACATTTGTTTAGGGCGGCCCATGCGTTTACCGCTGCCACCTGCCACAATGACTACCGACGAAAAACCTGTTTCTGTTTCCATACAAAAAATTATTTGACTTTCGCAAAAATCATCCGGCCGGAAGAAGTTTGCAAAATAGAATATACCGCTACTTCCACCCGTTTGCCAATGGAACGGCGGCCGTCTTCTACCACTACCATGGTACCGTCATCCAAATACCCAATGCCTTGTTCTTTTTCTTTGCCTTCCTTCATCACAAACAAAGACATACTTTCCCCGGGCAACACGACCGGTTTAAGCGCGGTGGCCAAATCGGCAATGTTTAGGGCGATAACGTCTTGCAACACAGCGGCTTTGTTGACGTTGAAATCTAAAGTAACAATCTCGGCATTTAAACTTTTAGCCAGTTTGACTACTTTTTCTTCTAATGTAGCGGCTTTGACATTTTTATTGGTAATACGCGCAGTAATTTCTTTAAGTTCTTGCAAGCGGGTGGCCACATCTAACCCGCGGCGTCCTTTGGCCCGTTCTAACGGATCGGCGGACGCGACCATTTTATTGAGTTCTTCCAATACAAAAACCGGCAGTACGATAACCCCGGAAAGAAAATTGATTTCACATAAATCAACAATTCGCCCGTCAATAAGTGCGGTAAGATCGGCAATTTTTAAGTGATGCCCTTTATAAGACAGACCTTCTAAATCGCGCGATTTCCAAATGCTGGCCAACACCCCAAAAACAAGCAGGACAATTTCGGCCTTAAAGGCATAATTGTTCCACCAGGCGAGGGCGTCTTGGTGTTCCAACAGTTCTACGACGTTGCCAATGAGTACAAAAAGCATATAACCCATTAACAAGCCCGTGCAGGCAATCATAATTTTAATAAGGCGTAAGCGTTTAAACAACACTTCGCCCGCTACGACGATTGCGCCGCACAACAGGCCGCTCAAAATCGTCATCCAGTCTTGTTTGATAAATGTGTATGTAAGAAACGGAAATGCTACCAACGTAGCGATACGGAAAATCCAAATCGGCATACAACCTCCTGTAAAAAATGCGGGGAAATTCCCCTAACTAAAGTCCTTTATATTTTAGCACTTTTTACGTAGGTGTGTGAAGAGCACAACGGTATATTTTATTGAAAAAGGTAAATATTATCTGTACCCGGGCCGTTGTTGCTAGTGGGCGTTTTCAAGCCGGTTAGGTTTTGGCAAATTTTATTGGCCTGTTCGTTGGACATTTTGGCATAGCACAACTGTCTGCCAGCCCACTGATGCGAAATATGGCCGTGAAAAAAATAAATACCTACCCCAGGCACCCGGGCATCACTCCCGCCAACGGTTGCATGACTCTGATTTATCCCTATCCACCAAGCATTGGGAACATATATGGCGCCATTTGAACCCGAATTGGGCCTTCCGGGCAACGATACAGACAATTCATCTATATCGTCAGCATAAGCCCCGTTAGCCAAAAAGTAACTTTCCTGCGCTTGCTTGACGCTAGCCATCATCCCCAAAAGCGTACTGATACGCGCTTTGGCAACAGCCATTTTATACTGCGGCAACGCGACACTCGCCAAAATGCCGATAATTAAAACGACAACTAATAATTCAATAAGCGTAAAACCGTAGTTGTTTTTCCTGCCGTCATCCCTAAGGGTTTCTATCGGGGATCTCCTCCTTATAATTGTTCCCAAGCGGTGGAGATTCCCGATTACAACTTTCGGGAATGACTTTATTTTATTTCCCCTGCTGTCATCCCGGACACCTAAAGTGCTGTCATCCCGGACTTGATCCGGGATCTCGTTGTTCATTAAATAAGAAGATGCCGGATAACTACCTTCCGGCATGACAGACCTTTTTACAACAGCAGATGCTGAATCAAGTTCAGCATGACGACAAGAAAAGCGGTGAGATGCTGAATCGGCGGCCCGCAGGGTTTGCGCATGACGGCAAAAATCATACAGGTCATCCCCGAGGGTTTCTATCGGGGATCTCCTCCTTAGGGCTGTTTCTAAGCGGTGGAGATTCCCGATTACAACTTTCGGGAATGACTTTATTTTATTTTTTCCTAAACTGCCCAACATTTTGTTTTCCATATTCTTTTGCTCCTCTTTAATAAAATTCCCATTTATTAAAAATTAGCAAAAAAAAAAACAAAGTCAAGTCTTTTTTTCACGACCTAAAATTTCAAACAAAAAGCCCCGCAAGCAAAAAATACTCGCGGGGCAAATAAGTTCCAACTAGCGGCTTATTTTTCTAACAATTTAATACCTTGGGCGATATTGCGTCCGCTAGGTTGTTGGTATGCATACAACCCAAATTCCGGCAAGACCGAGAACAAGTGGTCAAAAACATCACTTTGGAATCCTTCATACTGGGACCACACGGTCGTGTTAAAAAAGCAGTAAATCTCTAGCGGCAGGCCTTGTGCTTCTTGTTTAAGTTGGCGTACCATGAGGGTAAAATTCGGATCTTTAACGACGTACGGGCGGGAGGCCAAATATAACTCCGCATACTTACGGAACGTGCCGATATTGGTTAAATGACGCCCGTTAAGCAAACTGTCTTGCGTATTATGTGTGGCGTTAAAGGTGGTAATTTCCTGTTCTTTTTGCGCCAGATAATCTTTTAACAAATCAATTTTTTTAAGACGGGCGAGCATATTTTTATCCAAAAATTTTACGGTATCTACGTCTATTAACATGGTGCGTTGCACCCGGCGGGCGCGGGCCTCGTACATCCCGCTCCAGTTTTTGAACGGCTTGGAAATTAAATCGTAGTTGGGCACGCTCACAATCGTCATATCAAAGTTTTGCACGCGCACGCAAAGTAGCGAAATATCTACAATGTTTCCGTCCGCACCGGCACTGTCCACCGTGATCCAATCGCCAATTTTTATCATTTTGTTGGTCGTCAACTGGATACTGGCCACAAAGCCCAAAATCGGATCTTTGAAAATCAGGGAAAACACAGCGGCTAACGCAGAAAGCCCGGTAATAATATACATAGGCTTCCGCCCGAGCAAAAGTGATACCACAAACAATACCGTTACCAAATATACGATAATTTTTAACGCTTGGACAAGCCCTTTAATCGGGATGTTCGGGTTGCGCCCGTACAGATGATTGAGTGTATTTAAGAACGTGCATATAAGCCACGAAAAACTAAGCATGACAAACAGCCCGGTTAATTTAACAATAACGGTGGAAAGCCAACCGGCCTGTTCGGAGATAAACACCGTATGAAAATTGATAGCCGCTACCGCCGCCAGCACGACACCAATAGCAATAAACACATGGTGTTTTTTCATGGATTCAAACGCCCGGGCCGAGTAAATTTTGGCTACCAATTTGGCTAAATAATTATTGCAAAACCACGTGGTCAAACGGGCCAACAAATAAAGCCCCGTTATAAACAGTAAAAATGAAATAGATTGTGCGACCCAAATATGGTAATTTTCCGGCAAAAAACTAATTTGTTTTACATAAGACAAAATAACTTGCATGCTGTTGGCTCCTTAAAAACTTACTATAATACAAGTATATGAAAAAACAGATTTACTGTACAATATGCATAGTCTTACTGGCCGGCTGTTATACGCCGCTAAACAATTCCGGCGTAGCCACCACCAAACAATGGTTGGAAATTTCCGGCCGGAAAAATGATTTTGAAGGCCGGCAATATGACTCTTGCTACCGCTTTAATATACGGTTTTGGCCGCAAGAAGCCGCAAACGAAATTGATTTACAAAAAAATTGCATCACCGCCTGTTGCTGGCGCAGCGATAAAGAAGAAGTGGTACTGGATTTCAATAAAAACAAACAAGCGCAACTGGCTTCTGTCGGCCATGCCCGCCAGTACTCCCCGGGAAAAATCACCTTAAAAGTTTCCCATTCCAACTTGCTTAATACCACCAAGGTATCTGTTTCCCCCAAGGGAGCCATTACCTCTAACGGGCTGGTTAAACTTTCCTACCGCATCGTGGATGATCCCGCGCGCATGGCCCAGTTAAAAGAACAAGAACGTGCGGCGTCCGCCCGTACGGCTACGGCCAAAAACACCGCCTCCAAAAAGGTTAAGAGTGCCAAAGTAACGCCTAAAACAACGACGAAAACCTATACGCAAACCGACCCAGCCAAAACGCTTACCCAACGCATAGCCGGCCCCAAAATTGATGCCTATTTTTACGATATGAATAAACGCTACAACAAACAAGGCGCTGTGTTTTTGTTAAGCGAACGGCTGTTGTATGTACAACCGGCTGATGAAAATACCGCCATTGTTTCCTGTAATGCCAAGGCCCGCACCGGGCTGGACGCCCAAAGTCTAAACGCTTCTACTTTCCCGTGTGGACAATGGTTGGTGGATACTTCCACCGATACGGTAATTCCCTACGACAAACGTGCCCAACTGATTTGGGAGATGAAATAATTCATCAATAATTCAACTTTTTATAACGACAGATGCTGAAACAAGTTCAGCATGACGTCTTTTTGGTGTTCAGCATGATGGCAGTGGGTAAGGTGAGACCCTGAATCAAGTTCAGGATGACGTCTTTTTGTATAATGCCGTCATCCCGTAACCCTGCGGGCCGCCGATACGGGATCTCGTCGTTTATACAACAAGAATAAGTTACATATTTTCTTTAATGGTTTGCGCCAACCGTTTAAGGCCTTCTACAATTTGCGCTTTGGTGGAGTACGAAAAATTAAGCCGAAAATCATTTTTCACGTCGGTAGCCGGATAAAAATCAACGCCCGCCACATACGCTACTTTCCGTTCCAACGCTTTGGAAAGCAGTTCCATGGCGTCCATGTGTTTAGGTAAAGTTACCCACAGGAAAAGCCCGCCTACGGGGCGCGTCCACGTTACACCCGGAGGCATCACTTGGGGAAGCGTTTGCAACATCAAATCGCGTTTTTCGCGGTAGGCCGCGATCAACTTTTGCACATGCTTTTTGAGATGTCCGCCGCGCAGATACGCCGCCGTTATCACCTGCGACAAAGGCGACGTACACAAATCCATGGCTTGTTTCAAAATAACATATTTACGGATAACGTCTTTCTGCCCAACGATAAATCCTAACCTAAATCCCGGCACCAATACTTTAGAAAACGTAAACATGGTAATCACATTTCCGCTCCCTTTATCCAACGCATAAAAAGTGCGCGGGGCAGTTCCTTCAAAACGGATTTGGCGGTACGGGGAATCTTCCAAAATAAACGTATGGTATTTTTTAGCCAGTTCCAATAATTGCAAACGGCGTTCTTCCGGAATAGTTGTACCGGTCGGGTTTTGAAAATCGGGTACTAAATAAATGAATTTACACGGTCTGCCTTCAGCCGCAAGTTCTTTAAGTTTGGCTTCCACATCTTGGGGCAAAACGCCGTTTTCATCACTGGCGGCTCCGCGGATGTCCGCGCCGGCCGCGCCAAACGCTTGCAAGCCCCCCAAATAGGTAGGCGAGGCGGTAATGATGCTGTCGCCCTCGTTGACAAACGCGCGCGCCGTTATATCCAACGCTTGCTGGGAAGCCGAAACAATCAACAATTCATCTGCCGTAGCAGTAATGCCTTCCGTCTCTTGAAGCAGTTTAATCAGTTCTTCTTTGAGCACGGCTTGTCCTTCCGTGGCCCCGTATTGGAGTGATTCTTGGGGATTTTGTTGTACTACTTCTTTGATAAGCGCGGCAATTTCATCCGCCGGGAATAAATCTGGTGCCGGCAACCCCCCCGCAAACGAAATAATATCCGGTTGCGCAATTACTTTAAGCAGTTCGCGTATGGCCGACGCCTTACAACGGCGTACAGCATTTGAAAATAAAGGGGTATAGTCCATTTATAGATTCCTCACTTTACTTGTATCCTACTATTTTAAGACTTAAATCTTTGGCCGGTACCGAGTGCGTAAGCGCGCCCATAGAAATCACATCCACGCCGGTTTTACAAAATTCTTCCAAATTACCGACGTGAACCCCGCCGGAAACTTCTATAATTGCCCGGCCGGCGATTTCTTGCTTGCAACGCACGATTTCTTGCGGAGTCATATTATCTAACATAATAATATCCGCTCCGGCTTGCAGGGCTTCTTTGACCTCGGCTAAATTCGTTGTTTCCACTTCTATTTTAGGCGTATGGCCAATGACCGATTTAATTTTGGCTACAGCTTGGGTAATGGAACCGGCGGCTTTGATATGATTATCTTTAATCATCACACTGTCCGCCAAACTGATCCGGTGGTTGCGCGCACCGCCGATACGGACGGCATATTTATCCAACCGCCGCAGGCCGGGTTGCGTTTTGCGGGTATCCACTATCATCACACCGTATTTCTGCCCGATTTGCGCGCACTGACGTGCGGCTGAAGCAATACCGCTTAAGCGTTGCATAAAATTAAGAGCCGTACGTTCGGCTTTCAAAATAGAAAGCACCGGTCCGGAAACTTCCAACACGGCCTCGCCTTTTTGGACGTTGTCTCCCTCTTTTTTAAGCGGCGCAAAACGGACGGACGGATCTACCGCGGCAAATACTTCTTGTGCGGTAGGCAACCCGCAAAGCACTAAATCTTCTTTAGCCGTAATAAGCGCGCGGGCTTCATCCTGCGCGGAAAAAATCGTGTCCGAGGTAATATCCCCCAAACTTAAATCTTCTTCTAAAGCAAGTTCAATTATTTTGTCTAAAATCATTTAGCCAACTCAAACATTTTTTCAATAGATTTTCGGGCTTGCGCGGCAATGGTTGCGTCCACGCAAACGGTTTGTTCCGGCCGCGGATCCACGAGCACTTCCAACGTATTAACCAGCGAATTTTCCTTCATATATGCACACACGCCAAACGGCCACACAAATTGTTTATCGGGATATTCGGCCTCCAACCGGTTGACGAGTCCCTGTTCGGTCAGCAAACCAAAAACAGCGTCTTTGGAAGCGGCCACATACGACATCATCCCTTTGGTACTCCCTACATAATCACATTCCCGGCAAACTTCTATGGAACACTCCGGGTGCGCCAGTACACGTATGCCCGGATGGAGAGCCCGCAACTGCTTTACATCCGACGGGCGATATTTGTCGTGCACACAACAAGACCCGCCTTCTGCAATAATTTTTTTAGGCGTACCGCGGCGTTTTAATTGCGCCGCCAAGTTTTCCGCCATGAGCATATCGGGCACGAAAATCAATTCTTCGCCGGGCATTTTTTGGGCGATATCATATACATTGCCCGACGTTACACACGCATCACAGGCGGCCTTGACGTCTGCCGAACTATTGATGTAACAAAGGGCCGGAACGCCCGGGTGTTTGGCGCGTAACGCGCGCACCTGTTCCCCGGTCATGGCATCCGCTAGCGAACAGCCGGCTTTTCCCGCCGGAATAAGCACTGTTTTAGACGGGTTAATAATTTTAGCCGTTTCGGCCATAAACCATACCCCCGCAAACACAATTACATCCGCCGACGATTCACGCGCTTTTAACGCCAGTTCGTAGGAATCGCCCCGGAAGTCCGCCACGCCGTACATTAAATCAGGCGTAGTGTAGGAGTGGGCTAAAATAACCGCGTTTTGTTCTTTCTTAAATTTGTTAATTGCTAACGTGTAAGGAGCCGCCGCTAAACAATCTTCCAACGTCCATTTTTCGGTAGGAGTTTTAGATACATGATGCAATACCCCATACAGACGTTGGGCTTCTTGCATCACAACGGCTTCTTTTTCCAACGTGCGCAACATACGCCCTCTATTTAGTAACCGTACTGATTACGCTTCCATCGCTGGCATAAGTCGTGGTGGTACTGGTAGATTGGACCGGCACATTAGGCGTTGGCCCGTCCACATAGTAGATGTTCGTAGTATTGGTAACCTTTTTGCTTTTAGATATTTCGGTTTTTGTAGCGGTTTTGGCGGCTTCAACCGCGGCGGCTACGGCTTTGGCTTGCGGTTTTTTGAGTTTTGCCGGAGGCAAATAAGCAGCCCCGCACGCTTGCAGTTCGTAATCGGAGAGAGAATCGTAGTCGGAATCCGGGGCTAACATATTGTCAAATTCCTGGTCAATGATTTGATATTTGTTATTCGCTGTATCCGCGGCTGCGGCGGACGCGGTGTAATACACTCTTTTACCGTCAGACGTGGTGGCAGTATTAGCGGTTCTATTGGAGCAGGCGGCGCTAAACGCAACGGCTGCGAGCAAAATAAAAATTTTTTTCATAGTTCTCTTCTCCTTAAATAACCTGTTTGGCTATATAGATTTATTATACCATATTGGCCCGAAACGGGCGAAAGGGATTCCCCCCTTGTCATTCCCGTTTTACACTCGGTTATTTACTGCAAACGCCGCCCGGTGGGGCGACGTTTATGCAATTCAATACGGTTTATTTGCGTTTAGCGGTTTTTTTTCTGGCGGCCTTTTTAATAGATTTTTTTACAGATTTTTTAACCGCTTTTTTAACGGTTTTTGGGGCCGTCTTTTTTACGGCGGCTTTTTTTACCGTTTTTGTTTGGGCTGTTTTGGGTAGTTTCGCGGAAAACTGCGTCCACCCTTCTAACGCCAGCGGCAACACTTCGTCCATGTGTTTAACAGGAATCAGCGTCAACTCTTTGCGGACGCGCTCGGGGATTTCCGACACGTCTTTAGCGTTCGTATGCGGGTACAAAATCGTTTTGACACCTTCGCGGTAGGCGGCTAAAAATTTCTCTTTAATGCCCCCCACCGGTAATACGCGCCCGGTAATGGTTACTTCACCCGTCATAGCCAACTGTTTTTTAACGGGGAGTCCGGTTAGCAAACTGGTAAGCGCGGTAGTGATAACACTTCCGGCTGACGGCCCGTCTTTCGGCACGGCCCCTTCGGGGAAGTGAATATGAAAGTCGGTCTTATCAAAATCTACCTTTTTACCGTAGCCGCGGCTACGCGCATACGTCAACGCGGCGCGGACAGATTCTTTCATCACATTGCCGAGCATACCCGTTAAAATCAACTGGCCTTTGCCGGGCAGTTTGGTGGCTTCAATGGACAGCGTTTCTCCGCCCACGCTCGTCCAGGCTAACCCCGTAGCGATACCGACGCCGTTTTCTTCGGTGGCAAAGTTAGCATAACGCGGCACGCCTAAAAACTCGTGCAGATTTTCTTTGGTTACCGTTACTTTCTTTTTGCCTTCCACCACCATTTTGGCGGCTTTGCGGCAGAGCGAACCGATTTCGCGGTCTAAATTACGCACGCCGGCTTCGCGCACATATTCGCGCATGAGTTGGGCCACCGCGTCGCGTGCGATTTGCACTTGGCCCGGTTTAAGGCCGTGGGCTTTAAGTTGTTTAGGCAGTAAATAATTGTTGACGATATCGTGTTTTTCATACTCGGTGTAACCGTCAAAATCAATGATTTCCAACCGGTCGCGCAGCGTAGTAGGGATGCCGGAAAGCGAGTTAGCCGTCGTGATAAACATGACTTTAGACACGTCAAACGGCACATCCAAAAAATGGTCGGTAAATTCTTTGTTTTGCTCGGGGTCTAATAATTCCAAGAGGGCGGCCGCAGGATCTCCGCGCCAGTCGGAACCCATTTTGTCAATTTCGTCTAACAAGAAAACGGGGTTAGCACTTTTGGCTTTGCTCATCCCTTGAATAATACGCCCCGGCATAGAGCCAATATAGGTGCGGCGGTGGCCGCGGATTTCGCTTTCGTCGCGCACGCCGCCTAAGGACATACGCACAAACTTACGCCCAATCGCCCGCGCAATAGACTTAGCCAGCGAGGTTTTGCCCACGCCGGGCGCGCCTGCAAAACACAGCACCGGGCCGCGCAGTCCGTTGGTTAATTTACTGACAGCCAAATACTCCAAAATGCGGGTTTTGGGTTTTTCCAAACCGAAGTGATCCTCGTCCAAAATTTGTTTGGCTTTTTTTAGATCCAACACATCTTCGGTTGTTTTATTCCACGGCATATCTAACAGCCAATCTAAATACGTGCGCGAAACGGTGGCTTCCGGCGAGAAAGGTGCCATTTTAGCCAACCGTTCAATTTCTTTTTCGGCGGCTTCTTTGGCGTGTGGCGGCAGACCGTTCTTTTTGATTTTAGCGCGCATAGCGTCTAATTCTTTTTGGAAATCGTCCTTTTGGCTGAGTTCCTTTTGAATAGCTTTCATCTGCTCGTTGAGGTAATATTCTTTTTGGTTTTTCTCAATTTGCGCGCGGACCTTGGAGTGGATTTCTTCTTCCAAGCCCAAAATTTCCACTTCGCTGGTAATGAGTTGTAAGATTTTTTCCAACCGGTCTTTTATGTGCACGGCTTCCAAAATTTCTTGGCGGCGGGAAGTTTTAACTACCATATTAGACGCAATGGTATCCGCCAGTTTAGACGGGTCGTTAATTTGGCGCAAGAACGACACGCCTTCCACCGCAATCCGGTGCGAAACACGGGCGTAGTGGTCAAACTCGTCTAGCACTTGGCGCATGAGGGCTTGCACGACGGGGGAGTTATCGTCTTCTTCTTCAATATATTCCACGTTTGCAAACCAAGCATTAGCGGCGGAGTTTAATTCCAGTTTAGTTACTTTGGCCCGCACTAACCCTTGCAAGAAAATTTTCATAGAGCCGTCAGGCATTTGCAAACTTTGCGTGATTTGTGCCATCACGCCAAAATGATAAATATCTTGTGCGCGCGGTTCATCTAACTCTGCATCTTTTTGGGAAACGGCCAAAATATACCGTTCCGGCGTGTGCAACGCCCGTTCTACCGCGGCGATTGATTTTTTGCGATCTACCGACAAGGGCAAATTCATCCCAGGGAACATGACCACATCCCGTATGGCTACCGCCGGAACGACGGTAGGTAACGACAGGGTAGTTTTTTTAATTTCTTCCATAAAATTCTCCTATATAAGCAAGTCAACACAAACGATTTTTCCCCCCGTTTGTGCGTTTAGTATATTGTAACAAATTGCTTGAAAATTAGCAAGATTTAACTTTGATTGCTAATTTTAAGCCAAGCGCGGAGTTTTCGGGCACAAAAAACCGGGGAGTAAAAACCCCCCGGTAAAACCTTGCATAACTTTTATTCACAAGTACAATGTTGCAATGTACCCGGAATCAAGCAGTCGCATATGCCCATTTTGGCCTGGCGGACAACTTGTAGCTGTGTAGTAAAAAGAAAATACACGTCCGCCCGCGTTATAAACTTGGCGGCAGATCCGGTTCAACTTCTCCCCCTACGTCAGGGCCTATCGTACAACCGGTACACTCGCCCCAATTATCCCAATGGCCAGTAGCCGGATTGCAGGAACGCGTTTTATGTCCGGTACTACCATTATCGCAGTGACAAGTGGTAGTTTGCGTCCCGGGACCGCAGAGACTTCCCTCACACGTTTCAAAATACCATTCACCGGTAGTCTCATCGCATTGTGGATAGAGCCAGGCAGTGTCGCAACGTTGCCTTTTAGGACGACTACTCTCATCACAGGTGCACCCTTCACACGAACCCCAATCGCTCCATTCACCGTTACTACAAGTACGCGTTTTCGTTCCCCGGCCGTCACAGCAACTTGTAGTACTTGGGCCTTCACACTCCTGCGTCTGAGGCACATCGCAAGAGCACCCGCTCCAATCACCCCATGTTCCGCCAATACAGGTGTGCGTTTTTGTACCAGAGAGGCCACCAGGACATGAACAGAGAGAAGACTCCGTGGTCCCGTCATCACAAGCCGGAAACTCACAACCCGTGCATTCGCTCCAACCGCTCCAAGTACCAGAAGTCATATCGCAGTTGCGCATTTGGGTTCCCCCCGTACCGCCATCACTGCACGTGCACTCTTGCATAGTTTCCCCTACACAATTTATGACCGTAGCACACGACGATAACGGATTTGCATAATCTGCTTTTGCTATTAACTCTTCGTATGGCAAGTAATTTTTATTTAATTGGTGGCAATAGTTCCCGGTACAACTAATACGTCCGTCCGCAAAAGACGGCATTTCTAACGTGTAATTTTTGTTAGGGTCTGTACTCTTTGCCGTCACGCCGGCATTTGTCAGCGTGTAGGTAAAATTTTTAGATTGCGCTTTGGACGTTTCACCTGATACAGGCGTCAACTTAACATCCCCATTTTCTATAAACGACGTAAAGTTCGTAGTATATCGTTTATTAAGTGAACAGCGGTATTCCTGCTCGGTGCGGATAGCCGCCATTACTTCTTCTGCTTCGGTTGTTTTGCGTGTTTCTACCACTTTATTAAACTTGGGTAGCACCACGGCCGACAAAATCCCGATCACAATTACGACAATCAAAAGTTCTGTCAGCGTAAAAGCTTTTTCCTTGTTAGACATGGCTTCTCCTGTAAATTTTCCTGCGTACCCCGGTCCCATAACACAAAAACGCCCCTTGCGACAGGGATATTAACAATGTATCAAAACCTTATAAGACTGTCAAGCAACGGCCGTCAATCTCCCCCCGGCATAGCCGGGGTTTTCGGACATAAAAAACCGGGGAGTAAAAACTCCCCGGTAAAACCTTGCATAACTTTTAGTGTCTGCAAGTGCAATTCCAACCACTACCTGTTCCATCACAAGAACAACTACGCCATGTACCCCAACCCGAGCAGTCGCATCTCCATTCTTGGCCTGGCGGACAACTTGCGGCTGTGTAGTAAAAAGAGAATACACGTCCGCCTGCGTTATAGGAGAAATCAGGCGGAAAATCAGGAGCAATTTCTCCCCCCCCGCCGGGGCCGGTAACTGTCCGGCAGCCACAATTATCGTAGGCTATACAGCAAGTTTGGCCTTCCGGGCTCGGTCCACAATCATGAGTAGAACCTGTACACCCAGTACAAGCCCAAGACCACTGGCACTCACCATCTGCGCCCATTGCCTTTCCCCAGTTAAAGTGTCCGTGACGACCGTCACTACATAAACAATCCGCATCTTGGGCAGGCTCGTCTGGTCTATTCGCTTCCGTACAACACTCCAGGCTTGTCTTTCGGCAAGCAGAATAGCCATTCCATCTACCGTTATTGCAGTAGTGTGTTTGTGTACCGCAATTTTCCGCTCCTCCTAGAGGGGTACAAGGTTCGGTAACATCCGTCGTACATTGTGGGGTTGTGCAACCGGCACACTCGCTCCAATTGCCCCATGTGCCAGTAGTCGTATCGCAGGTACGCGTTTGTGTCCCCCCCGTACCGCCGTCACTGCACGTGCACTCTCGCGTAGCGTCCCCCGTGCAAGTGCACTCATCCGGTTCACTGCACGCGCTCCAAGAACTCCATGTGCCACTAGTCGTATTGCAGGTACGCGTTTGTGTACCTCTATTTTGGCATCCGCATGCTTGCGTACTTTCACCCGAACAGGTATATATACAACCAGTACATTCGCTCCAATCGCTCCAACCGCCAGTAGCCGTATCGCAGGTGCGCGTTTGCGTTCCCCCCGTACCGCCATTACTGCATGTACAACCTCGCGTAGTTTCCCCATCACAATTTACCGTAACACACGACTCTGCCGGGTTCATATAATCCGATCTTGCTCTTAACGCGTCGCTGGTCGGATAGTCTTTATTTAATTGGTGGCAATAGTCTCCTGTACAACTAATACGTCCATCCGCAAAAGACGGCATTTCTAACGTGTAATCTTTGTTAGGGTCTGTACTCTTTGCCGTCACGCCGGCATTTGTCAGCTGGTAAGTAAAATTTTTAGATTGCGCTTTGGACGCTGTTTCCGGCATACGCGCCAACTTAACGTCCCCGCTTTCTATAAATGACGTAAAGTCTGTGGTATACGGTTTGTTAAGCGAACAGCGGTATTCCTGCTCGGTGCGGATAGCCGCCATCACTTCTTCCGCTTCGGTTGTTTTGCGTGTTTCTACCACTTTATTAAACTTGGGTAGCACCACGGCCGACAAAATTCCGATCACAATTACGACAATCAAAAGTTCTGTCAGCGTAAAAGCTTTTTTCTTGTTAAACATGGTTCCTCCTGTAAATTTTCCGGCGTAACCCGGCCCCGTAACGCCAAGAATAGCAAACGCGCCCTCATGCCAAAAATACTAAGCGCAAATCCACCCCTTGCGACAGGGATACTAACAATGTATCAAAACCTTATAAGACTGTCAAGTAACGGCAAAAAACATACCCCGTAAAATACGAAGTATGTTTTTTCGTCAATTTATTTTTTTTAAGGTAACGCAGAAGGGGACGAGTCGTCCTTTTCTTTTTTATTGGCTGTATCGGCCGGACGGACTTGGTCGGCCACTTCGCGGTAAACGGCAAAATCTCCGCGGCCATGCTGTTTAACTACATATAAGGCCTGGTCGGCTTTTTCCAACAGTTCATTGGCCGTAGCCCCGTCCACCGGGAAGGAAGAAATCCCTTGGCTGATGCTTAAATGTTCCGGCTCGGTGGCGTTGCGGTCCGGCAATATCACTTCGCTGATACGTTCCTTGAGCCGGCGGGCAATGACTTTGGCCTCTTCGCTGTTGGTGCGCGGAAGCATAATCATCATTTCGTCCCCGCCAAAACGGCAAGGCACATCCGTTTGCCGTAACGAGGAACGGATAATTTTGCTGACGGCTTTAAGGGCCCAATCGCCAATTTGGTGTCCGTGCTTATCGTTAATTTGTTTGAACCAGTCTATGTCCATAATAATCAACGCCAGCGACAAGCCAAAACGTTTGGCGCGGTAGATTTCTTCGGCAAATTTTTCATTAAAATAGCGGCGCACCGGCAGTTTGGTCAGTTCGTCGTAGTTGGATAATTCTTGCACCCGTTCAAACAGACGGGCGTTATCAATCGTCAACGCCATTTGGGTAGCAAACTGCTGGAGTGAAATAAAGTCCAAATATCCGATTTTCCGGCGGGATAAGATGTTGTCAAACGTCAAAAAACCCACCTTGGTACGCTGTACTTTAAGCGGCAGATAAATCACACTGCGTTTAGCACGGTAAGTGGCAGAAAATTCAAACACTTCTTTCAGAATTTGTCTTTCTTCTTCGTGCAAACTGTCGCCCGCCTCGTGGGTAACCTGGCCGGAAATATCCACCCCCAACACCGATTTAATACGCGTCCCGTCCGAATTAGTCAAATACAAGTGGACGCGGTCAAAATGGAAATAGCGTTGCACACCCTTCAAAATTAACTCCAAGCCGTCGTTCAACCGCAGCGACGAAGCAAAAATAGTAGATAAATCGTTTAACGCCGTAGATACGTTTAAGCGTTGGTTTTTGGCCTGGTCAATTTCCGTATTGTGCAAATTGTGTGAAATTTCCGCCCCTAAATCTTTAATCAAATCTATTTCGTTAGCGGTAAACACACGTTTTTTGCGGAAACGCTCCAAACGCAGTACGCCTACCTTCTCGCGCATGAACGAGTGGACTTCCCCCGATTTTAATTCCATGCTCGGGCGCAGCCAACGGATCAGCACATACAAGGCCGGATAACTCAGATCCGTCGTTTCCGCCACGCCTTGTTGCAACAGTTGGCGCAGAAACGCCGGCTCGTTGGCAACGGAGATATCTTCCTGCATGTCCATACAATACTCTTTCTTGCACATCATTTTGAGCGACAAAATCGCCCGTTCCTGTTGCCAATCAAAAAAGTACACCCGGTCCAACTTAAATAAATCGCGTAAAGCAGGTAACGCACATTCCAACAGTTCCCGTTTATCTTGGAACGATTGGTTAATTTGTTTATGAAACTTATAGAGCGTATATGATTTTTTATCAAACATATTTACCCCTTATAAACGGAGAGCAAAAGCTCAATTTCTTTGGCGGTCATGTCCAGTTCCCGGTCCAATAAGGCCTGGGTAAAGCGGTGCTCCACAATTTGTGCCGCACACATAGCCAGCACGCGTTTCAAAATTTCCATCACCGTACCCATAATAATCATATTAGGTAGCGTATGGGCCGAGGATAAAATATCCCGGTACACTTGCAACCTCGCCGAAGAAGAAATCAACGGTTCAAACGCTTCTTCAAACGCCGGGAAGGATTCAATCATCCGGCTGTAACGCAGTTGGATATCCGGCCGCGCACAGAATTTAATAAATTTAAGGGCCTCTTTTTTATGTTGCGAAAATGTACTGATAAATAAATTCATGCCCGATAAATACGCCGCAGATTGTTCCCCCGCCGCCGGTATAGGCAAGGTCCGCACACGCATACCGCGTTGGGCACTAAACATACTGATTCCCTGTTTACGCGAAATCATCATACTGGCTTTGCCGGACATAATCGTTCCCAGCGAGCCGCGTTCGCGCAAAATGGGCATATATTCTTTAAGGGCTAATGTAATATAGTCGCGCAACGCTTCTTTGAATTCTTTAGAACCTACCAATGTGGCCGCGCCGTCCTCGGTAAAGAAATTAAGACCGCGGCTCCACATGCAAGGTAACGCACTGCGCATGGAAAGCGAACCGCGCCAATCGCTATTTTGCATGGGATAATAGCCGGAAACATCGCTAAATTTTTTCCGCAAGGCCGCGCAAATGGATAACAAGCCCGACCAGGTTTTTAGGTCTTCTTCCGGGTGGGCAGAAACCAATTTCAAGTGGTCGGCGCGGTAATGTAGCGCGCTTAAATCAAACCACCACGGATACGAATAAATATCTTTGGTGCCGGGTTGGTAACAATGTTCTTTCAAGGGAAGTAAACAATCGGTAAGCGAAAGCCCGGGATCTAATTGGGATAAATTCTCGGCAATGCCTGCTTTTACAATTAAAGCCGTCCAATAATGCGGAATTTGGATCAGGTCCGGCATTTCCTCGTTGGAAGGATCTTTGAGCGTAAAAATGCGCCGCCATAACACGTTGCGCGTAAACACACGCACCGATAAATCAACCGACGGATTTTCTTCCTTAAATAACGCCACTAACGTAGCGTAATCTTCCATTGTTTTGGCGCCCGAATCGGGCATGGCCCATAAAATCATATTTACACCTTCCTGCCCCAATTACGTACTTTGCGGTTGGGGTCAATGTTAATGTCCGCCCGCAGCGGTTGGCCTGTTTGCTCTGCGTATTGTAGCTTTTTATAAGCACAAAGCGCAATCATGGCGGCATTGTCGGAAGATAATTTCCGGTCCACAAAATGCACCGTTACGCCTTGCTGACTGGCGCGCGTTTGCATTTCTTGGCGCAATAGCGCATTGGCCGCCACCCCTCCGCCAATAGCAATATGTTTAACTTTATATTTTTTAACAGCTAATAATGCTTTGGTTACTAACGTATCTACCATGGCTTGTTCAAAACTGGCACATACGTCCGGCACGCTTACGGTTTGATGGTCCCGCAAATAGTAACTAACAGCGGTCTTAATACCGCTAAACGAAAACTCCCACGTTCCCGGCAACAACGGACGCGGAAATGCAATAGCATCCCGCCGGCCGGACAACGCTTGTTTAGACACTTGCGGCCCGCCCGGATAAGCCAGCCCTAATAATTTGGCTACTTTATCAAACGCTTCTCCGGCCGCGTCGTCGCGCGTGCGGCCCAACACTTTATACTCGCCATATCCTTTTACATACCACAGTTCCGTATGTCCGCCCGAAACAATAAGCGCAACTAGCGGAAATTCCAACCGTTGTTTAACGTGCGTATCTTCAAAATCACACGCAAACAAATGTCCTTCTAAATGGTTTACGCCTATTAACGGCACCTGCTTAAATTGGGCCAGCGTTTCTGCCGCCACCCGCCCGACCATAAGTCCGCCAGGCAAGCCCGGGCCGCTGGCAAAAGCCACATAGTCTATCGGGCGATCGCCCAAGGCCTCGTTAATGACCGTAGCAATTTTGGCCGCATGCGCCCGGCTGGCCAACTCCGGCACCACGCCGTGGTATTTTTTATGCTCGTCAATTTGGGAGTAAATCACGTTGGTAATTAACTCGCTCCCCCCTTGCAACAACGCGGCGGAAGTTTCATCACAGGTAGATTCTATCCCTAAAATAGTTAAATTATGTTTCATAGTATTTAGTTATGGTCGCCGGATTTTGTTTTCGCCGAGGCCGTATCGGTTTCTTTGTCTTTATCGGCTTTACGTTTGGCGGCTTCTTGTTGGCTTTTGGCCTTAGCATCTGCCAGTTTTTCCTTTCCGGTTAAAATAGAAACCGCTTGATCCAACACCGGATCTTTGGCATTAAATTCCAGCACCGGTTCTTTTTGACCGGGTTTATATACTACGTCGCGGTAAGGCGTAAAGACTTTAATTTCTTCGTCTAATTTAACAGGCACTTCAACATCCGGCCAAATACCGCCCTCGTCCGCTTTTTCTTTATTGCGGTAATCGCGGTGAATCAATTTTCCGGACGGCGTATAATAATGGGCAATCGTTAAACGTAAGCCCGCCCCGCCGGCAAGCGGCATCACTTGCTGGACGCTGGCTTTGCCAAAACTGCGTTGGCCCACCACAAATGCCCTTTCATGATCTTGTAACGCGCCGGATACAATTTCACTGGCACTGGCCGAACCCTGATTGATTAACAACGCCAAGGGCAAATCTACATACGGGCCGGCGGAAACTGTCTTAAATTCCTGGTAATACTCCGGTTTGCGTCCTTGGGTATAGACAATCATTTTATCGCCGGGCAAAAACAGTTTAGCAATATCTACCGCCCCGGTAAGTAATCCCCCGGGGTTAAAACGCAAATCTAACACCAACGATTTCATGCCTTGCTTTTGTAGCGCGGACAATGCCTTTTGTACTTCCTCTAAACTATGCCCCGAAAAATCTACCATATAAAGGTATCCCACCTGATCCGGTAGCATGCGGTAATAGACAACCTCGGGCACAATTTTCTCACGTTTTAAGCGGATATCGGGAATCTTTTGATATTCCCCTGTTTTTTCGTCTTTACGGCTCAACGTCAGTTTGACTTTACTGCCTACCGACCCGCGCATGAGTTCTACCGCTTCATCCAGTTCCAGGTCAGTAATCTCTTTATCATCCACCAACAAGATACGGTCTTGCGGCATAATACCGGCCTTAAAAGCCGGCGTCCCCGGCATAGGGGTCATCACCGTGATAAATCCGTCCAGTTTTTGCAACCGAATCCCCAATCCGCCAAACTCGCCGCGGGTATCGTTTTTGAGGTTTTTGTAATCTTTGGGATCCAGGTATTGGGAAAAATCGTCCAATTCGTTTACTACCCCGCGGATCGCGCCCGAAATCAATTTATCGGTATCGGTACGCTCTACATAATTTTCTTTGACAAATTCAATAACATCCACCAACACGCGTAACTGTTTTAGACTGCGTTCCGCCGCTCCATACGCATACGGAAACAACGTGCCCACAAAGAAAATAACAGCAGCCAATACGGCATAACGGTTTAATTTTTTATCGTGCATAATTCCTCTTTATTCCAACCAAAGTAACGGATCTACGGCCGTTGTACCTTGGCGTATTTCAAAATAGACGGCGCTTTGCCCGGTACCGGAGGACGCTTGCGTATCCTGCCCCGCCGTACCCAGCACGCCTTGTTGCGGTAATTTATCCCCTACCTGCACGTGAATTTCACGCAGGAAACCATAAATGGTAAAAAATCCTTTATTGTGGTCCACAATCACCACATTGCCGTAAGATCTAAAAGGTCCGGCATAAATAACACTGCCCTGCTCTACGGTGCGCACGGGCTCGGCACTGCGGGCGGCAATTTTGATACCGTCGCGGAAAATCCACGTATTCAAATCGGCCCGGTACTCTTTGCCGAATTTGCTAATCACCTTGCCCCGCACCGGCCAAGGCAAACTGTTGGGCTCGGCTGTAATTTGCGGGCCGCTGGTCTGTTTGGCAGACGCGTGGGTTTGCTTTTTAGCCGCGGCTTTACGTTTGCGCTCAAACGAAGCAAGTAAATCGTTTAAGGCCGCGGCCGATTTATTTAGTTCGTTAATTTCTTTACGCACCTCTGCCACTTTACGTTTGGTTACATCCAAGTCCTGTTTTTTCTTGTTAAACGACTTGGAAATTACCTGTTGTTCCTCGCGGATACGCGAACTTTGCGCCAACAGTTTTTTATTGCGTTCCTCAAACGTATGGATGCGGGCTTTGGCCTCTTGGTTCGCCGTTTGCAACGCCGCAGTGAACGCCGTTTTATGCGTAAGCATGCGGTCCACAAAAATGGCCTGTTCCAAACTATACCCGTTCACACATAATGGGCAATCCGGCGTAAAATAATACTGTTCCAACTCGGCGACGGACACTCCCTGCCACATGGGAATACTGCGCTCAAGCGCCGCCCGTTTTTCTTCCACCGAAAGTAAATTTTGCTCCAAGGCGGAAATATCCGACTCTACTTTATTTTTTAATTGTTGCGTGCGCGCTTTTTGGTTTTCAAGCGCGGTCATTTCTTGTGAAATTTGTTTTTCCTGTTCGCGGTATTTTTTCAATTCATCTTCTTTTTGGGCCGTCTGTTTTTTAAGCCGCTCAATTTCGCGCTTATGATCGGCGGCACTATCCGCCCACAGCGGACCGGCCGACAAAATAAACGCCCAAAAAACAATTAGAATCTTTGCCATTTTGACAATGTCCACCCAAAAAGTCCGCCAAATACAAGAAGTAAAATTTGAAGCACCGGCGACACAAACAACCGCACCGTATCGGCCAAAAAACCCGTCGGATAAATCAGCACCGCCACCAGTCCCCCGGCCGCGAGCGACGCCAACACGCCCGACAACATACCGCTTATAAAATGGGAATTTCGCTTTCTGCTGGGATACGCTTCTATCAAAAACATAAAAGCCAAAAAAAGCAGCAACGCAAACAGCATGACCGTACGTAACATCTTTACGCACAATCCGGTCACAAATACTAATTGGGCATGTTGCGCGTTATAGTGCGACGTAAGGCCTTTATATTCGGCGGTTAAATTGGCCACTAACGAGGACGTGTTACCCACCGCCGCCGGAGTAAGGCGCAGTTCAAAATAAGCGGGCATTTTATTGCGACCCATCAGCAGTAACGACTCCGCCAGTTGCGGATTTTGTTGCCGCACGACTCCCAACGCATCTTGGGAAGAAAATAATTTGACAGCGGCGATATCTTCTTTTTGGTTGAGCGTCTCGCCGATTTGGGCCAGTACCGCATTATCGGTTTTTCCGTCCACCGTCAAAATGACCTTAAACGAATTTTGTAAAGCCGTATAATACTGGTTCATCCGCGTATCCACCAGCACCAGTGCCTGCCATAGCACCGCCACGGCAAACACTAATAAAAACAACCGCCGGTGCAAGTGCAACCCCGGTTTAACAGGCGTTTGTTTTTCGGTCTTTTTTGCAGTTTTAAGTTCTTGGGTCATACGCATTACTTTCCGGTTTATGCAATTGTTTTACGGTAAAGGTCTAAATACATCCGGGCTGATTTATCCCACGATAAATCTTGCCGCATGGCGTTACGGATTAACCGCAACCACAGTTTTTTATCTTCAAAAGATTTCAATGCTTTATCCAACGTCTGGCAAAGCCCCTTTTCGCTAAACGGTTCAATGAAAAATCCAGTCGCGGTTTCTTCGTTCTTGCCGGTATAACCTTTGACTGTATCCACCAATCCGCCCACGCAAGACACCACCGGGAGCGTACCGTATTTCATAGCAATCAGTTGGGAAAGTCCGCACGGTTCAAAGCGCGACGGCATGAGGAAAATATCCGCCCCCGCGTAAATGCGGTGCGCGAGTTCTTCATCCAGCCGGCCGTGATAACTGACCTGTCCGGCATGCGTACGCGCTAACCCCTGAAAGGCTTTTTCCAACATGGGGTCGCCCGTACCTAAAACAACAAATTGGGCGCGCCCTTTGTATTTTTCAATGATATTGACGACTAAATCCAACCCTTTTTGATAATCTAAACGCGACACAATGCCGATGAGCGGTTTTTGACTATCGTCTGCCAGTTTGCATTGATTTTGCAGGGCTTGCTTGGCAGCCGCTTTTCCTTGCACAACTTCTACCGTATCGTAACCGAGCGGCAACACCGGGTCCAATTCCGGATCCCAAATTTCGGTATCAATGCCGTTTACAATACCGCAGAAATGGTTACTGCGGCTACGCAGTAATCCTTCCAGGCCAAAACCCATGGATTTATCGCGTTGGACTTCGCGCGCATAGTTGGGGCTGACGGTATTGATGTTATCGGCAAACACGATACCGCTTTTTAGGAAACTGACCCCGCCATAATATTCAAATTTTTCCGGTGTATAATCTACCGGGTGAAAACCCGCTTTACGAAACGTAGAATAAGGATAATGCCCCTGATAGGCAATGTTATGAATGGTATATAAACTGCGGGTGCGGGTATAAAAAGCGTCTAATTTATAAACGGTTTTTAAGTAAGCCGGAATAAGCCCGGTTTGCCAATCGTGGCAATGGATTAAATCGGGCCGGAAGCCGATAAATTTACATCCTTCCAGCACCGCCCGGCTAAAAAGAATAAACCGCTCGTCATTATCGGCAAATTCGCCCGTGCGGGTACGGTATAATTCGGGGCGGTCAAAATACTTGCGGTTTCCCACAAAAAACACTAACACATTGCCCCAGTTGATATACGAAAGCGAAACTTGTTCTATTTTGTCGCCGATCGGCACCAAATACACGCCGGGTACTACTTTTAAGGACGATACCCGCACAATGTTCCGGTAATGCGGCAAGAAAAGCAACACTTTGTTACCTTTGCGCGAGGCAAACTGTTGGCACAACGCACCGACAACGTCGGCGAGTCCGCCTGTTTTACAAAAGGGAAATGCCTCACTGGCGGCTAAAACGATATTCATACTATTTTTCCTCCTGCGGAGTTTCGGCTCCGGTTTCAGGTACAGCGGGTACGGCTTGGGCAGCGGATGAGGCGTCCGGTTCTTCGAACGGGGCTGACGGCTGCGGCGCGGCAGGGGCCGTTTCTAACGGCAAATCACCTTCCTGCGGCGCGGGTGTATCTGTTACAAAAAAATCTCCGCGGTTGTAACTATGACGTTTGAAGAACGGATCTACTTGCGTGCCTAACGCTTGTAAACGCTCCTCGGGTTCCAGTTCTTCCAGCGGAATAATTGCCGGCTCGCTCATCGGCGGCAACGGATCGCCAAAAGGCAAATCTTCTTGTTTTTCGTGTAAGTTTTTGGCGGCAAATACTTGTAAATCGGGCAGTTCGGTCAGTTTATTTAAGCCGAACATCCGCAAAAATTCGTCAGTCGTGCCATAGACCATGGGGCGGCCTACGGTATCTTTTTTACCGACGACCCGCACCAACGAGCGCTCCAACAGCCGTTCCAACGGTCCGGCTACATCCACGCCGCGGATGGCTTCCATTTCCGCGCGGGTAATGGGTTGTTTATAAGCAATAATGGCCAAGGTTTCCAACGCGGCGTTAGACAGTTTGGTCGTCATTTTTTCGTTATACAGTTTACGCACCCAACGGCCATATTCCGGCTTGGTGGACATTTGAAATCCGCCCCCGATTTCCACAATCTGCATGGCACGGCCCTGGGCGGCATATTCATCTTGCAAAGCGGTAATCACTTCGCGCACTTGTTTGGCATTTGTGCCGTCAATAATATCGGCCAGCCGCCCGGGCTTAACGGGACGGTCCGTAATAAACAACAACGTTTCTACAATTTTTTTCAAATCGTCCGTTTGCAATAATTCCGGGGTATTTTCCGGCGCACTTTGCGGCGTATCTGCCGTAAGCGCGGACGCCGGCTCCCCGGCAACGGTATTGGCGGATAAATTTTCTTGTGGGGTAATGGGTTGTTCTTCTTGACTCATACATCCTCCGGTTAGGCGGCAGTCTCGTTGCCGTGCATAAGGGTTTTGAAATCTTTGTCTTTATTTTCCGGGTTTAAGTAAATCCGGATTTGCCCTTCTTGTTCATCTTGCCGGGCCAGCAATTTTTTAATCTTAATCAGTTCTAACAGGGCCATAAAACAGGTAATAATGCCGCGTTTTTTAGTTTCGCCGACAAAAATATCGTCTAGCAATACCCAAGTGCGGTTGTTAAGCATATCCACTACTTTTTGCATTTTAACTTCAATAGGAAATTCTTCTATTTTCAGCAGTTCAATGCGTTTGCGTTCATCCAAGCGTTCAAACGCGCGTTTGACGGCCGCGAGCAAATCAAACATTTGCACATTGATTACTTTTTCCCCGCTGTCAAAAATCGGCGCCGAGCGGTAAAATTTATCTTTGTTTTCTTCTAACTTTTGGTTCAAATACGCGCTGGCTTCTTTGTATTTTTGATATTCCACCAACTTGGCAATTAACTCTTTAGCCGGATCCGGCCCTTCATTTTCCGACGTAGGGGCCTGACTAGGAAGCAGCGTTTTGGCCTTAATTTGCATCAGCGTACTGGCCATGACCAAAAAGTCGCCGGCTATTTCCAAATTCAACTCTTTCATTACATTTAAGTAGTCTAAATACTGTTGCGTAATTTCGGCAATGTTGATATCACATACGTCTAAATTGTCCTTTTTGATAAGGTGCAACAGCAAGTCCATCGGACCTTCAAAGACGTTGATGTGTACGTTAATTGCCGACGCCGGAGCCTGTATCATTTAATCACCCGCATTACTTTTTTGACTTTGTCTAACGTAGCCGCCGCGTTGGCCCGCGCGCGCGTTTTGCCTTCGGTTACGATTTGCGCCAACTGCGCTTTGTCATTTTCAATTTCTTTACGCCGGGCGGCAAACGCCGTCAGTTCCGGCTCCATAAGGGCAAACAATTCTTTCTTACACGCCACGCAACCCAAAGCACCGGCTTTGCACTCCTCACAGCGTTTAGCAGAGTAAGGGTTATAAATTTTATGGAACGCATACACCACACAACCGTCGGGATTGGCAGGGTCGGTGGCTTTTTTCTTGTTGGGGTCGGTAAACATGGTCATAACTTTTTTGCGTACGCTGTCCAGGTCTTCGCCCAGCGAAATGGCGTTATTGTATGATTTAGACATTTTCCGCCCGTCAATGCCCGGCACACGCGCCACAGACGTATACAACGGCCGCGGCTCGGTAAATACTTGCTCGCCGTAGATCTGCTCAAAGCGGCGCATTAAATCGCGCGCAATTTCCAAGTGGGCGGTTTGGTCTTGTCCCACCGGAACAAATGACGCTTGCTGAATTAAAATATCTGTCGCCATCAGCACCGGATAGCCCAAAAAGCCAAAACAGGAAATTTCTTCATCCCCGGCAATAGAAGCCAGTTTCTCGCCAAGAGATTTTTCATCTAACTGTCCGGCATATTTTTGTTTGAAAAGTTCTTGTAACTGTTCTTTGTACGTCGGATTTCTTAGCAACCAACCCAGCGGGGTAATCATCCCCAACAGGGTATTAAGTTCGCTCACTTCCGGTACATCCGATTGGATAAAAATGGTACATTTTTTCGGATCCAGTCCGGCGGTTAACCAGTCAATAAGCATTGCCTCGGAATTAGCCGCTAAATTTTCGGTGTGTTGGTACGCGGTGGTCAACGAGTGCAAATCAGCCACGAAAAAGAAACAATTGTATTTATCTTGCAAGGCCACCCAATTTTTAAGGGCTCCGTGGAAATTACCCAAATGGAGTTTGCCCGTGGGGCGCATACCGGAAAGAACAATTTTGTTATCTGTCATAAAAATCCTCATTATAAAATTTGGCTGATTAGGCCCAGTACCAACGCGGCCGGCGGCACAATCAAATAGCGTATTACACCCGTTAAGATAAGGCCCAGCACAATCCACATCCCGTACCGGCCTAAAAAGCGGTCATACACGAGCGCCGTATTGATAGGCAACAAGGCCGTTACGATACGTCCGCCGTCTAACGGAGTAATGGGCAGTAAATTAAATACAGCCAGCATGACGTTTACTAAAATACCGTATTGCAAAAACACCGCCGAACTGCGCACGACACTAGCCGGCAAAGTTCCTTGTAATAAAATGACCGTCTTAAGCACTAACGCGAAAATAACAGCCAGTATCAAATTGATAGCCGGTCCGGCCAGGGCCACCTTGCCCATATCCTTGCGCGGCGATGGCAAGCGAAGCGGATTTACCGGGACGGGTTTGGCCCAACCGAACATAGGCATCCCCGTAAAATAACACAATAACGGCACGCCGATCGTGCCGACTGGGTCAATATGCGGGATAGGATTTAACGTCAAACGGCCGGAATAATACGCGGTAGTATCCCCCAAGCGGTACGCAACATAACCGTGGGCGAACTCATGCAAGATAATAGAAAAAAATAAAACCGGTATAAAAAATATAAACTCCATATATGGTATATTTTACTAATTTATACCGCTTTATGTATAGTCAGCAAAGATATTTTTTAATATAAAAAGGTTACCTGATTTTTGCAGTAAAAAAACAGGGAAAAAACAGCCGATTTAGCCGCCTCTAGCAAACAACCAATTTGCTACAAATAATTATTCCCAACATTTTTCACAACGATTTACACCCCTTTTTGCGTCGGCAAAGAACCTCTCTTTTCCATCGGGCTGATAAATTTTGCTTGACAGGTCAAAAAAAAAAAACGATAATGCTGGTAAGCGATTTTTCAGTAAGGAGATTTTTTATGCAAAAAAGAAATGCAAATAATATAAAGTCTTTCCCGAAATCTGTAATCGGGGCTGACAACAAAAAATATAATAGTCATTCCAAACTTG
>JAZUKK010000006.1:0-1543 GCA_045643265.1 Elusimicrobiaceae bacterium
TTTTGACACACGTCCTTTAACATACGAACGTACATTTTGATATATGAATACACGTTCATATATTCATATATACATTTTTAAGACGATTTTGGCAAGTAGGCAAGTATAAAACATTCACTTCAAGAAACACCCTCCATTTAAGCATAAAAAGCGTCGCATAAGCGGTTTTAACCGTAAAATGACTGACCAAATTCAATTTTTCGCTCATTTAGTCAGTCAGAAATTACCTTGTACTAAACAAAATTGGCACTTTTCAACATATTTTAGCACGCAAAAGTCTTTAAAACGTCCCAAAATGCATTGAAACACCCTCCACAAGCGCTAAAAGCGCTTAATTTATACGTAAAATGACTGACTAAAATACATTTTATCGCATTTTAGTCAGTCAAACGGCATAAATCCTAGCCACAAACCTCTATCTTTCCTTGAGTTTTTTGAATTTTTCTTTGTTCACTAACAATATTTTTTTTATTAGTGTCCGGTAAAAATACAGCCATATTGGGTATGAGGTCGCTCGCGTTGCTCGCATTGAGGTTAAAGAATAGCGACTCGGCCATCACTCTTTTCCCTAACCCCTAGATTCCAGTCTCTAATCTCAAGCCTCTAATTTCTAGATTCCAAATCCTAGCCACTATCTAGATTTTAAAATTTTCCTCGGACAACAATATTTTTTATTTTTAGCACATGGCAAACGATTCTTTCAAAGGCAAATTCGCGGCAGTCCTCCCCGCAGGCGGCCTCGGCAAGCGCATGGGCGGGAACATTCCCAAACAACTGATGAAACTTGGCGGCAAGCCAGTATACCAATACTGCCTGGAAACGTTCCTCAAGATGGACGAAATCGCCGAAGTGGTGATGGCCGTGCCCGCCGATTGGAAGAAGCATTTCGAAGACGAACTTTTTGGTGCGGATTTTGCGGGGAAAGGCAAACTCAAAATCGTTATCGGTGGTGCCGAACGCTGGCAGTCCGTACAGAACGGAGTCAACGCACTTGAAAGTAGAGCCGAATACGTCCTGGTTCACGATGTAGCACGTCCGTTCGTGAGCGAAGAAATCATTCGCGAAGTTTGCGAAACGCTCGTAAACAAGGGCAGTTGCCTCGTGGCAAAACCCGCCATCGACACAATTAAAATCGCTGTCGACGGTAAAGTCGAAAGCACTATCGATCGCCGCAAAGTCTGGCTCGCCCAAACTCCGCAAGCAGCCCGCATCGACTTACTCAAGTCGCTTTACGCGCGCATTGAAGCGGAACCACTCGACTTCACGCCGACCGACGAAGCAAGCATTCTTGAATTTTTCGGTGAGAGCGTCTATATCGTAAAAGGCGAAAGCCGCAACGACAAACTTACGACGCCCGAAGATTTCGAGATTTTTTCCGCACGCTCTTCCCGATAAAGATTAGCGACACGACGATAGCCACCAAAAGCGCATCCGCCACGAAAATCCACAAGGCGTTCCCGCCCACCGTAATCTGGAAGAAGAGTACAGCAAGGCTCCAGCCGATAACCGTCTGGAACGTTACAAGCACAGTCCCATACTTACG
>JAZUKK010000007.1:0-285112 GCA_045643265.1 Elusimicrobiaceae bacterium
AAATAAGCCGGCAGCTTTGCCGCAGCGCTCCAACCCGGTACGCGTACCGGCGTGTAACGTACACCTTTTGACAAAGCCCTAACAGACGACTGGACCCCATTCGCCACTGGCTTTATTTGCGCTAGCGAAGGGGTAACACTGCTTACCAGCAAGCAAGCACTTAAAAAGGCAGATAAGAACGCTCTCATAAACTCTCCTTATTTATAGTATGGGTTATGAATAAATAACCCCCGGTATAGCCGGGGGTTTAGTAGCACAACATAAAAAAACTAGGTCCAAAAGACCTAGTTTTTTTTGCCCTTTGGACCTAGTTTGAAATAAATATATTTTGGTACAACTATTTTGTAAATCGGATAAGAACTGATAAAAAGGATATACTATCCCCGCCCCTTTAAGCCGACTTCTGCGTGGCTCGGGCGTGCACTGGCACTTTCGCTTGAAACGATTGCAGTACATACAAAGACTCCTTTTTTTCTAGCTCCGCACTTATTGTAACATAAAACCGGGTATGACTGCAAACTTTTATTTTCCCCGTCGGATAAATGAACTTTGCAAACACAAGATACCGCTGCTGCAAATTGTACTAATTGATTTGGCCCATGGCTTTTTCCAGCCCTTGGGTAAGGTAAGTTTCCAGCGCGCCAACCGCACGGTCTACGGCCGGGCCTAAAAGGGTTTCTTCGGCGGTAGAGAATTTGCCGAGAACAAAATTAACTAAATCTATTTTTTCGGGTTTCGGGCCGATTCCTACGCGCAAGCGCACAATGTCTTGCGTGCCGAGTTGTTCAATCACGCTTTTCATGCCTTTTTGACCCCCGGCCGACCCGCTTTTACGTAGGCGTAATTGCCCGACAGGAAGCGCAACTTCGTCAAAACAAATCACGCAGTTTTGCGGAGCAATTTTATAAAACCGGGCCAAGCTGCTAACAGCCCGGCCCGATTCGTTCATATAGGTAAGCGGTTTTAACAGATATACATCCGTTCCGTTTACACAAACTTTGGCATATTCTCCCAACTTTTGCCAGGGTTTCCACTCAGCGCCCCATTTGGCTCCGCAGGCATCCGCCACCCGAAATCCGGCATTGTGGCGCGTGCGTGCATATTCGGCACCGGGGTTACCCAAACCCGCTAGGAGAATAGCCATAGATTATTTCTTGGCGTCCTTGGCAGGAGCAGCAGCCGTTCCTTTAGTAAGGTTGCCTTCCTCATCCTTTTTACCTTTGGTAGAGGAACTTTCCGGTTGGGCAGCAGCCGCATCCGCAGCAACCGGGGCCGGCGTATCATCTTTCGGGATAGCCAAGTGCACCACAGGCGCTTCGGCATCCGTTACAAGTTCTACCCCTTGCGGCAATTTAATATCGCCCGCCAAAATACCTTTGTTGATGGTCATGGGCGTAATATCTACCACAATTTCGTGCGGAATCGCACTGACCAAGGCGCGTACTTCAATTTCGCGCAAGATGTGTTCAATGATAGCACCGTATTGGGCCACATCCGCCGGAGTACCCTCCAGTTTGAGCGGTACAACTACGTTCATCTTGTCGGACATGCTTACGCGTTGAAAGTCGGCATGAATCGGATTATCGGTTACGGCGTGGAATTGGACTTCTTTAACCAGTACCAATTCTTTCGCTCCGTTCAAGGTCATTTCTACTAAGGTGTTTTTACCGGCTTTCATGATTTTTTCCAAATCTTTTACGGCTACGGTAATGCTAGCAGGGTCTTTGTGTCCGCCATAGACAACGGCCGGAACTTTCTTTTCCGCACGGATTTGGGAAAGGGTTCCTTTTACGCCAATGCCTTCACGGCCGACAGCTTCTATTGTTACTTTTTCCATTTGTTTCCTCCAAGTTCCTTTTAGAAAGGGTTAATTAAACATATCGCTGATAGAACGGCCGTCGTGGTTGCGTTTAATCGCATCTGCTAATAAATAGGAGACCGATAACACATCCACTTTCGGGCCTAAGTCACGCATTGGGAGCGAGTCGGTAATGACTAGCTTTTTAATATCGGACTTATTGATCCGTTCCATAGCGTTGCGCGATAATAATCCATGCGTACAAGCCGCATAAATTTCCCGCGCGCCGCGTTCTTTGATTTTTTGGGCGACGGTCGTCAGCGTACCGGCCGTATCCACGATATCATCAAAAATAATAGCCACTTTATCTTGCACGTCCCCGATTACGTTATACACTACTGCTTCATTGGGTTTGGGGCGGCGTTTATCAATAATAACCAACCCCGCATCCATGCGTGCGGCAAATTTGCGGGCGCGTTCCACGCCACCCACATCCGGGGAAATAACTACTAAATCTTTGTGATCAAATTGGGCAAAATACTCTAAAAATACTTTCCGGGCCCGCAAGTGATCTACCGGGATATCAAAAAATCCCTGAATTTGCCCGGCATGTAAATCTACCGTCATAATGCGGTCGGCACCGGCCTCGGTAATTAAGTTAGAGGCCAATTTAGCGGTAATCGGTACGCGGGGCGAAGATTTCCGGTCCGCACGTGCATAGCCAAAATACGGAATAACCGCCGTAATTTTACCGGCACTAGCACGTTTGAACGCATCAATCATAATGAGCAGTTCCATGAGACTTTCGTTGACAGGCGGGCAAGTGGGCTGCACAATATAGCAATCGTGCGCGCGCACGCTTTCCAAAATTTGCACATCAATTTCGCCATCTGCAAACCGTTCTACACGCAGTTTGCCCAAGTCCATATTCAAGTGTTCGCAAATTTTTTGGGCAAGCGCAATGTTAGCGTTGCCGGAAAAAATACGCAAATCACCGTTTACACTTTTAGTCATTTTTAATCCCTTTGTTTTCTAATACGACCTGGCGCGCCCGGGCGATGCCCAGCGATTTGGCCGCTACCTCTTTTGTAATGGTAGAACCCGCACCGATTTTTGCATATTCGCGCACCGTTACCGGTGCCACAAAATTGACATTAGACCCCACAAACGCATGGTCTTCAATGACTGTTTGGTGTTTCGCTTTACCGTCGTAATTACACGTAATTGTTCCGGCGCCGATATTGACCCCCGCGCCCATTTGTGTATCCCCAATATAACTGAGGTGGTTGACTTTGGAACCTTCCCCAATGACGGATTTTTTAATCTCGCTAAAATTGCCCACTTTGGCGCCTTTTTTAAGTAACGTCTGCGGCCGCAAATGCGCATACGGCCCTAACTGGCACGTATCTTCTACAATAGATTCTTCAATGTACGTACCCATTTTAATCGTTACATTATCGCCAATCGTGGTATCTTTGATATAAACCCCGCTTTCAATCACGCAGTTTTGGCCGATTTTCGTATTGCCCAAAATATAGGTGTTGGGATAAACCACGGTATCCGTACCCACTTGCGCCTGGGCATCTATGTAAATTTCTTGCGGGTTAATCAGCGTAACGCCTTCGTCCATTAACCGCGTGGCGGCCCGGGCGTACAAAATTTGCCCGGCCTCGGCTAATTGAGCTTTGCTGTTGACGCCTAAGGCCTCGGTATAGTCCGGCGCGCAAAATACGTGCACCGGCAAACCCGTTTGTTTAATTAAAGAAAGCGTATCAGTTAAATAATACTCGTGTTTGGGCCCTTGCGGGGTTAGTTTGGCTAGGGCTTGGCGCAACGCGTCCGATTGGAACACATACATCCCGCTGTTAATTTCGGTAATAGATTTTGTTTTAGAATCGGCATCCGCTTCTTCCACAATGCGTTCAAAAACACCTTGCGTATTGCGGACAATGCGTCCGTAACCATACGGATTGGGTACCGCCACGCTAACGACCATCGCCCCGGCTTTACTTTGGAAAAAGGAACCGGTCATTTGTTGCAATGTTTCGGCACGCAAAAGCGGTACATCCCCGTTTAACACTAAAACGGTTCCGTATTTTTCAAGTAGCGGCACAGCCGCGCGGACAGCAGAACCGGAACCGCTCAAATCGGTTTGTTCCACAAAGTGTACGGGTGCGGTAATGCGCCACGAAGCAAGGCCTTGACGCACCGTATCGGTTACTTGGGTGGCCCCATGGCCTACCACAACGCCAATCGCCGCCGGGTCTAACGCTTGGGCGGCTTTCAAAATATACGAGACAATAGGAAACCCGCAAACCGTATGTAATGGTTTGGGTAGAGGAGATTTCATCCGCGTGCCTTTACCGGCCGCGAGAATTAACACACATAAATTTTTTTGGGCTACCATTTTGTTTAACTCTTGCCTAAAAAGTATATTAGTATTATAACAAATCTGTTCCGGCTTGCCAAGACAAGGCCATCTTTAAGCAAGAATGGCGGAGTCTTGCATATTGAAAACCCGGGCTTAACCTAACTTGCGCTGCTTGACTTTCATACGTGTAATGGCCTGTTTGAGTTCAATTTCGGCCAATTCGAAATCAATATCTGCGTCTTTTTTAGATAAAGCGTCTTTGGCTTTTTTAATTTTTTGACTTTCGGCCTCTTCGTCAATTTCGTCGGCTAAATCGGCTCCTTCGGCAAACACGTTGATGATATCGTCTTTCGCTTCCACAAACCCGCCCATAACGGCAAAATCAAAATCTTTGCCGTCTTTTTTATAGCGCAAATCGCCATAAGTCAGTTGCACCAGTACCGGTACATGGCCGGGCAAAATGCCCATTTCGCCCAAAAGTGCTGGCAAAACAATCATATCTACTTCTGTATCGGTTAGCAGTTGTTTTTGCGGTGTAACGAGATTGAGCTTTAATTTTTTTGCCATACTATTCGCGGTTTTTGACTTCTTCGTACTTGGCTAGCACGTCCTCTATCCCGCCGCACATGTAAAAGCAGGTTTCGGGGATGTGGTCATATTCGCCCTCTACAATACCCTTAAAGGCCTTAATGGTATCAGCCAGTTTAACATATTTGCCGGGGTGACCCGTAAACTGCTCCGCCACCGAGAACGGCTGGGATAAAAACTTTTGGATGCGGCGCGCGCGGCCAACGGTTTTTTTGTCCTCGTCCGACAGTTCGTCCATCCCCAAAATAGCAATAATATCTTGCAAATCTTTATATTTCTGCAAAATCTGGCGCACCCGTTGGGACACGTTGTAATGTTCTTCACCCAAAATGCGCGGATCCAAAATGCGCGAGGACGACTCCAACGGATCAACCGCCGGATAAATACCCAAACTGGCAATTTGGCGCGACAATACGGACGTAGAATCCAAGTGCGTAAACGTGGCCGCCACACCGGGGTCCGTTAAGTCATCTGCCGGCACATAAACGGCTTGAATAGAGGTAATTGCGCCCTTTTTGGTGGACGTAATACGTTCTTGCAACGCACCGATTTCCGTATTAAGCGTGGGTTGGTATCCCACCGCCGAAGGCATACGGCCCAGCAAGGCAGACACTTCGGAGTTAGCCAGTACAAAACGGAAAATGTTATCTAAAAAGAGCAATACGTCTTGCCCTTTTACATCACGGAAATACTCCGCTTGCGTAAGAGCGGTCAACGCCACTTTCGCACGCGCTCCGGGCGGCTCGTTCATTTGCCCGTACACAAGCACCGTCTTATCTAATACACTGCTTCCGTCGGACAATTTGGACTCGCTCATCTCCAACATCAAATCGTTTCCTTCGCGGCTACGTTCGCCTACGCCGCCAAATACGGAACTGCCGTGGTGTTCGCGCGCCACGTTGTTAATAAGTTCCATAATCAACACCGTTTTACCGACGCCTGCCCCCCCGAAAAGGCCTACTTTCCCGCCTTTCATGTACGGGGCAATTAAGTCAATTACTTTAATACCCGTTTCAAAAATTTCCGGGGTCGGATTTTGGTCTTCTAATGACGGGGCCGCGCGGTGAATAGGAAGCGTCATTTCGGCGTTAATTTCGCCTTTGTGGTCTTGCGGTTTACCTAGTACGTTTAACAGGCGGCCTAAACATTTCTCGCCTACCGGCACTACAAGCGGGCTGCCGCTGTCCGTAGCCGTTGCCCCGCGTTGCAACCCGTCGGTACTTTCTAACGACACACAACGCACCACGCCGTCGCCCATTTGTTGGGCTACTTCGGCCGTAATGGTACATCCGCCTTCCATTTCAATTTTAATCGCGTTTTCTATGGCCGGCAAATGGTCTTGGTCAAATTGAATATCCACCGCCGCACCGATTACTTGAATTACTTTTCCCGTTTTCATAAGTCCCCGTTAATTATTCAGAGCTTCCGCTCCGTTTACAATATCTAAAATCTCGTTGGTGATGCCCGCTTGACGCACTTTGTTAAGTTTAAGCCCCAACGCGCTGACCATTTCGCCGGCATTTTTACTAGCTGCGTCCATTGCACTGGTGGTAGCGGCTAAATTGGCCGCTTGCGATTCCAATAATACCCGGTACATATTCGCTTTGACAAGCCGCGGCACCATCAACTTAAAAATTTCCAACAAACCCGGCTCAAATTCAAAGCCATGGGTATGCGTTTTTTCCAACGACGCATGTGGCACAAAAGGCAACAATTGCTGCTCTACTAAATTTTGACTGGCCAGCGATTGGAAATCGTTATAAATCAGCGTTACATTTTGTAATTTTTCTTCTAAAAAAACTTTCAAAACGGCTTCGCCCAACAATTCCGCATGGGCGTAAGACACTTTAGGGAAAATGCCCACGCTTTCATACACTATATGCAAATTGAGCATTTTCAGCCGCGCCAAAAAGTCGCGTCCTTTCTTGCCCACCGCAAAAACAAAAATTTCCTGTCCGGCATGTTCTTTGATAAAACGTACCGCCGAGCGCAAAATAACCGCATTGAAAGACCCGGTCAACCCTTTATCGCCCGTAATAACCAACAAGCCGATCTTATCCGGCGAAGCGGTACGGTTGATAAAAAGCCGGCTGGCCCAACGCTCGCTTCCGTCCTCCGGTTGCGGCAAGGCAAGTACTTCGGGGGTCAAGTCGGACACCATTTCCAACATTTTCGTCGCAAAGGGACGAGCGGCCGCCATGGCTTCCTGCGCGCGGCGTATGCGGGCGTTGGAAATCATCTTCATCGTCTGCATAATCTGCTGCGTAGATTTAATGGCTTTGATGTTTTGCCGGATGTCCCTAAGCGATTCCATAAAACTCCTTACTTATTGCGTCCTTCCAAAACAGCCACGTAATCGGCAATCCCTTTTTCAAGGGTATAATCCGGCTCGTAACCGAGTTTTTCTTTAGATTTAGTAATATCCGCTTGGGTTTTGAGTTGGAAGAACGGATACGGATTATCAATATATTCCGGTTCCAAATTTGTACCAAGTTCTTTGTTCAAACACGCAATAATGGCGTTGTAATCTCGCGGAACGCCGGTAGCGGCATTAAACACGCCGGTTTCTTTGCCGTTTTTAAGCGCGCACAAATTGATTTTGACAATATCTTTTACATATACAAAATCGCGTTGTTGTTCGCCGTGCTTAAATACACGCGGGCGTTGGCCGGCTTTCATTTGGTTGTAAAGTTGATAGACCATGCTGGCCATTTTGCCTTTGTGATATTCCCCCGGCCCGTACACGTTAAAATAACGCAGCCCGATAATCTTCATATCGTTATTATCGTCGGCAAATTGGCGGGCGACATTGTCCATAATCACTTTAGAAAACCCGTACACGTTTTCCGGGTGGGTAGGTTGCGTTTCCACATTGGGCACCGGGCCGTTACCATAAGTAGCGGCGGAAGAAGCATAAATTACTTTTTTAATTTCGTTTTCTGCCGCAAAATCCAGCAAGTTCTTGAATGCTTCCACGTTTTGCTCCATCATGGCTTTTTGGTCCATAACCGTTGTGTCGGTAATGGCGGCTTCGTGGAAAATAGCATCAAAGTACATATCGTGCGGTACATGGCTGAACAAATCGCACGTAATAACATCTCCCTTGAAACCGATTAGGTTTTTGAAGTGTCCGTTCTTGGAAAAATCGTCCAATACGGTTACTTCGTTTCCTTCGGCTTCCAAGGTTTTGGCAATGTTACTGCCGATAAATCCGGCCCCGCCGGTAACTAAGTATTTTTTCTTTGATTTTGTTTCCATAATTTTCTCCTATTTTCCGGCGGCAAATACCGTTTTAAATTGATCCAATAAACCGACGATTTTTTTCTCTACTTCTTCGGTTAATTCATTAGACGTATTAAGTAATTCAAGTACGTCTTTTTGTTCGGCGCGCGCGTAGGCAAAGAGTTGTTTTTCATACGGCAACACCTCCGCCACCGCAATATCATCCAAATAGCCGTGCGTACCGGCATACAATACCAATACTTCTTCGCCCACCGTAAGCGGCGCATATTGATTTTGTTTGAGCAGTTCCGTCATGTGTTGGCCGCGGGCAATTTGGCGTTGGGATTCTTTGTCCAGTTCCGAACCGAATTGGGCAAAACCGGCCAATTCTTGGTATTGCGACAAATCAATGCGAAGCGTACCCGCTACTTTACGCATGGTTTTGCGCTGGGCACTTCCCCCCACGCGCGAAACCGACAACCCCACGTTTACAGCGGGTTTAATACCGCTTAAAAAGAGGTTGCTTTCCAAATAAATCTGCCCGTCGGTAATAGAAATGACGTTGGTGGGAATATACGCCGAAACGTCGTTGGCTTGCGTTTCAATAATGGGCAAAGCCGTCAGCGAACCGCCGCCATTTTCTTTAGAGAGTTTGCAAGCACGTTCCAATAAACGGGAGTGCAAATAAAACACGTCGCCCGGGTAGGCCTCGCGTCCTGGCGGACGGCGTAGCAGTAGCGACATCTGGCGGTAGGCTTGGGCATGTTTAGACAAATCGTCATACACAATCAGCACGTCTTTGCCTTGCCACATGAAATACTCGCCGATTGCACAGCCAGCATACGGGGCAATATAGAGTAACGAGGCCGGGTCTGAAGCGGTAGCCGAAACGACCACCGTATAGTCCATAGCCCCAAAATCGGTAAGCGTTTTAACCACTTGAGCCACGGTACTTTGTTTTTGCCCAACGGCCACATAGATACAAACACAGCGCTCCTCGGCGGGGATATTTTTTTGGTGAATAATCGTATCAATAGCAATAGCCGTTTTACCGGTTTGGCGGTCGCCGATTATCAGTTCGCGCTGGCCTTTGCCAATCGGCATCATGGAGTCTATGGCTTTGATACCGGTTTGCAACGGTTGTTTAACGGGTTGGCGGTCAATAATACCGGGAGCAACAATATCTAACGGCATATTTTTATCCGTTTTGATTTCCCCTTTCCCATCCAATGGGCGGCCTAACGGATCTACCACGCGGCCGATCACACCCGCACCCACCGGGATACCAATGACTTGCCCCGTGCGTTTGACGGTGCCGCCTTCTTTGACTTGGGTATCCGGCCCCATCAACACACAGCCGACGTTGTCGTACTCCAAGTTCATGGCCATGCCTTTAATGCCGTTACCGAAATCTACCAGTTCCGAGGCCTTAACGTTCCGAAGCCCGTGTACGCGGGCGATACCGTCGCCGACTTGGATGACACGGCCCGTTTCGCTTACGTCCACGGACGTATCAAAATGTTCAATTTTTTCTTTAATAATTTTTGTAATTTCTTCCGGTCTGATTGCCATAAATTTTCCGTTATTTTAACAGTTCCTCTTGCATACGGTTCAGTTGTCCTTGCAAACTGCCGTCCAAAAGTTCCCCGTTACACCAAATTTTAAGTCCGCCTAATACGGTTTCATCCGTTTGAAAATTCGCTTTTACGTTCTGGCCGTAACGCGCCGAAAGCACGTCTTGCGTGCGTTGCTTTTCTATATCAGTAAGCGGCCGGGCCGATAGCACCCGCGCACGCAAAATGCCTTGGCGTTTATCCGCCAGCGCATTTACTTCCTGCACGATTCGCTCCAGTAACCCGTAGCGTTTTGCCGCTAATAATACCCCGATAAAATTACCGATTAGCGGATACGACGCAAGTGCCGCCCGGACAGCCGCCTGTTTTTGCGCAAGCGGTACGGACGTTGCCTCTAATTCCTCGTGCGCACCGGCTAACGATTGCACCGCAACAGCCAACTCCTCCGCCCGACGAACCGCTTCTTGCGTCGTGGAACTGAGTTGGTCATAAGCAGCGGCGTATCGTTGGGCCGCCCGAAGGTCAGAACGGTTATTCATACTTACTTATTTTTTAATTCGTTAAGCACACGCTCTACCGTCGCCTGGGCTTCGGTCTCGTTTAATTCTTCCTGAACAACCCGGCGCGCGGCCAGTACCGCCGTGCGAACAATTTCACCGCGGATATCGGCCAAAGCGTGGTTTTTCTCCGCTTCTATGCGTTGGCGGGCTTGCTCTAAAAGCCGTTGCGATTCTTCCTTCGCGGCGGCAATCAACAGGTCCCGTTGCGCTTCGCCCGTTTTAACGGCTTGCGCCATTTTTTGGGCGGCGTCTTGCGCAATGCGGTCTAATTTTTCATCCAAGGTAACTTGCAACTTTTCGGCTTGTTCGCGCGCTTCTTGCGCCTGCTTTTTATCGTTTGCAATTTGCGCCTCACGGTTTTCAAGCGCGCCGATAATACCTTTCCACGCAAATTTTTTAAGCAGGTATACCAAAAGCAAAAAGTTACAAATGGTCAGCACCATTACCCCGAAATCGGGTTTTAATAAACCTTCCATAAAGGGCTTACATGACCATCGTTAACAAACAAATAACCAAGCCCAACATGGCCGCGCCTTCTAACAGCGCCGCAATGATGATCATGGTTGTACGCAAGGCAGAACCGGCTTCCGGTTGGCGGGCAGTGCCTTCCAAAGCGGCAGCACCGATTTTACCCAATCCAAAACCCGCACCGATTACCACTAACCCGGCACCAAGCCCGGCAGCCAAATATTTCAAGACGGCTAATTCCATAGTTTTTTCTCCTTTTCGGGATAAACCCGTAACTTAAATTTTAGTGGGTATGTATCACAGACCCGGCAAAAATAGCCGTTAAGAGTGTAAACACATACGCCTGTAAAAAAGCAACTAACAACTCCAAACACGTCATAAAAATTTCTAATCCCATGGCGGGCAGAAGTGCCCCCGCCCCGGCAAAAACATTCATTTTGCCAACGATAAAAATAATCAGCAGTAAACAAATCAGCACCATGTGGCCGGAAAGCATATTGGCAAACAAACGTATGGCAAGCACGCATACTTTGATAACCGTACTAATGACTTCCAAGGGGAAAATTAACGGCACAAGCCATGCCGGCGTTCCCGACGGGACAAATCCTTTCAAAAACCCGATCACGCCATGATATTTTAGCCCGCTGTATAAAATAACTCCGCCCGAACAAAGAGCCAATGCCGCCGTAACGGAAATGTTGGAGGTGGCCGTTTTCATTTCGGGAATCATACCGGCTAAATTGATGGTTAAAATAAACAAGAAAAGCGTACAGAAATACGGTAAAAACCCTTTGCCTTCCGCCCCCATATTGGGCAGTACAAGTCCGTCGCGGATAAAAGAGACATATTCTTCTAAAAGAGTCGTGAGCAAACGGCCCGATTTACCCGTACGCGGCCGGCTGGCCCACGCCAGCCCCAGTAACAAAATTACGCTGACAACAAAAATAGTTACCGAGTGCGTTGTAACCGGCAAGCGCAAACCGCCTAAAGTTATACCCCAATCGTGGTCCAAAATATGATGTGCTATTGTATCAGCGACGTTCATTTTTCGTTTGTGCCTGATCGTGTGCGGCCATTTCTTGGGCCCAGCGCCACACGCGATACATCCCTAACATAAATCCTAAAATAACTCCTGCCAGTAAAAACCAAGGAGACGAATGGTATTTTTTATCCAACCAAAAGCCAACTCCGCCACCTAAAATTTCGAATACGGCAAATTCTAAACCTAAGGTGGTAATCGCCAAATGGTCTTGTGCAGAAAAACCGTTTAATGCCATCTCCTCCTCCGGTACGAACGCGCGCGCAAGCGTATATATTTATATTACCAAAAATTTACCGCATAATCACGCAAAAATTATTATAGTGCAAGGGGAACGCGCACCGCTGTACGGGAGTTGCGTATAGACATTGTTTATAAAATAATACCCGTGTAAAGCAACGAAACCCAAAACATCTCGTTTTGGGTTTCGGGCGTAAATCTGAAAGAATCTTTACACTTGAAATGTGAAGATTTTACTTTCGTAAGGTTTTAATTCCAAAAACAAACCTTGCGCTTTGACTTCGTCGGGGATAGCGACTTGCGAGCCGGAAAATTCTTCCGTAACCGTACTGCCGCGAACGCCCTTTAAGGGCAAGCGGCATTTGGCAGGCGCGTCGCTATAATTGATGACAATGAGTTTACCGGTGTTCATTTGTTTCCATTGCCACGATAAAACATTCCGGTACGATTCATCTTCTTGCATAATGACGTTGCACAAATTCCATTGGCCGCCGTGAAAAGCCGGCGCCGAGGCAATACTGAGCAGTTTGCGGTAATAGGCAAAAACGGTGTCGTCCTTTTCAAACCAATCTTGCACGTATTGAACCGGCATACGCACCGGACGGCCCAAGAGTTGGAAAAACTGAAAAAGCCGTGCACCGGGCAACGTAGCAATAATCGTGCTGGCAGCCAGTGATTTCTCGCATCCAAAGGCTTTCAAAGATTCTTCTTCGTCGTGGTTAGAGGTAAAGCGCATGGAACGCATTTGATACAAATGTTCCGCGCCTAAATGGCCTTTAATATCTTGCGGGTTGGAAAAACGCAAGCGGTCATACAAAATTTTATCGTAGGTATAATCAAAGCCGAGTTCCTGCACTTCCCACTCCAAGCCCCAATATACCTCGGCCATAAAAGTAAAGTCGGGGTATTGTTCGCGGATTGTTTCCAACGCTTCGCTCCAAAATTCCCGTGCAGGCAGTACGCCGCCGATAAATTCCCACCAAATATCGCGGTGCACTTTATTAAGCGAAAGCATCGCCATATCGCAACGCACGCCGTCGCATAATTGGGCAATACGGTGCAAATTAGCCAACATAAATTCGCGCGTTTTTGGGTTGAAATAATTGAGTTGGGCCGTATCCGTCCACGGGGCAAAATACGGGTCGCGCCCGTGGGCAATAAAAATACCTTTTTGTGTTTTGAAAAACCAATCTTTGTGATGCGCCGGCTCGGCCGTGCCGGAATTAACAAACAAATCGGGGTCTTGTTCTACGATGGGGCAATCAAGGGCCATGTGGTTCCCCACAAAGTCTAACAGCAACGAGATACCATGTTCTTGCAACCGTTTACGGAACGCTTGCAAACCAGCATCTCCGCCTAAAGAATCATCCACTACATACTCGTAAACCGCATAGGGGGAAGCAACAATATCGTTGGGGTTGAAATCGGGTTTAATGGCACGAATTTGATTTTGAATATTTGAATTGGCCCGGGCAATTTCCCGCGCTTGGGGGCTTTGTTTCCACACACCCATCAGCCAAATAGCATCAAAACCCATGGCTTGCGCTGTATCTAAAAACTGTTCCGGCACGTCAGCTAATGTAAACGAACGGCCGTATTTTTCTGCTAAACGCTTGAGCCAAACGCGCGTATCAACTTCCAAAATATGTGGATTTGTTCGCATAGTATCACCCCTATTTTTTTTATAGCACTTTTCCCCTCTGTTTGTAAACCATTTTTATACATTTGCTTGAACTATGTGGGGAAATCGCGTTTTATCCACCCGGTTGCTTGGCACAAAAAACACGAAACCTAAAACGGTTTGTTTTAGGTTTCGTGCATAATTTAGAAGATACTAAACCCGTTATTCGGCAATTTCGTCTTTCTCTTCTTCTTTGACAACCGGAGCAATACGTGCAATCTTATCGCCGGATTCCATCTTGGCGAGCGTAACGCCTTGCGCGTTGCGGCCTACGGAGCGGATATCGCCGCAGCGTAAGCGAATCGTCATACCTTTTTCAGTAATGATCATTAAGTCTTTAGACTCGTCCACCAGTTTAATACCAACGACCTTACCGTTGCGTGCAGACGTCTTAATCGTAATGACGCCCATACCGCCGCGGTGTTGCCGTTTGTATTCGCTAAACTCCGTCCGTTTGCCGAAGCCGTTTTCGCATACAGAAAGCACGTCGGGCTGTTCGCCGCCGTCGTTCGGGGCGTGTTCCATACCCACAACGATATCGCCTTCTTCCATGTTAATGGCACGCACCCCGTGGGCTTGGCGGCCCATGGCGCGGACTTCGTTTTCGTCAAAGCGGATTGATTTTCCGTTTTGGGTCGCTACCAAAATATCGCTCTTGCCAAACGTCATTTGTGCGCTGATGAGTACGTCGCCTTCGTCCAAACCGATCGCAATAATACCCGAGCGGCGGATGTGTTCAAACTCTTTGAGCGCTACACGTTTAATCGTTCCTAACCGTGTGCAGAGCGTCAGGTAGGCTTGTTTGTTAGCATTATGAGCAGACGGGTTAAAGTCTTCTATAGCTAGTGTAGAAGTGACTTTTTCTTCGCCCGTAATTTGCAAGAGGTTCACAAGCGCCTTGCCTTTAGACATGCGGTTGCCTTCGGGGATTTCAAACGCACGCAAGGCAAATACACGGCCGCGGCTGGTGAACATCAAAATCGTAGCGTGGGAAGAAGTAATGAACAAGTTTTCCATAAAATCTTCTTCCTTCGTCTTGCTACCGATAATGCCTTTGCCGCCGCGGTTTTGGCTCTTGTACGTAGAGAGCGGAATCCGTTTAGCGTAACCGTCGTTGGAAATGGTAATGACCACATCTTCTTTTTCAATGAAGTCTTCCATGGCCAGTTCCGTCATATCCGGGCCGATTTCCGTGCGGCGTTCGTCGCCGTACGTTTTTTTCAATTCGGTCAGTTCGCTCACGATAATGTCTAAAATCCGTTGCGGATTACCCAAAATATCTTTGAGTTCTTCAATCAGTTTGAGTAAATCTTTGCGTTCGTTTTCAATGGCCAACGCAGACAGTTGCGTCAGTTGGTGTAAACGCATATCCAAAATCGCTTGCGCTTGTGTTTCGGAAAGCGTAAAGCGTTGCATAAGCGTAAACTTGGCTTCTGTCGGATCTTTGGCTTTGCGGATAATGGCTACTACTTCGTCCATATTCGCAATTGCAACGAGTAACCCATTCAAAATATGCTCGCGTTTTTGCGCTTTGTTTAAGTCAAATTTCGTGCGGTTGGTGATGACTTCTTTGCGGTGTTTAACGTACGCTTTCATCACTTCTTTAAGCGACAGCACCCGCGGCCGCCCGTCCACAATGGCCAACATATTAACCGGGAACGAAGTTTGCAGTTGCGTATGCTTAAACAAATGATTGAGTACGACTTGGGCGTTGCCGTCGCGTTTGACTTCAATAACTAAACGCATCCCGCGGCGGTCCGATTCGTCGCGGATGTCAGCGATATCGGTAATTTTTTTATCCCGCACCAGCCCGACAATGCTGTCAATAAGGGCTGTTTTATTCACTTGATACGGAATCGCCGATACAATAATGGCTTCACGTCCGTTTTTACGTTCCTCAATATCCGTACGGGCTTGTACTTTGACACTGCCGTGCCCCGTTTCAAAATACTCGTAAATACCTTTGGTACCGCGGATGATAGCCCCTGTAGGGAAATCGGGCCCTTTAATGATTTTCATCATCTCTTTAACGGTAATATCGGGGTTTTTGATGTAGGCAATAATGCCGTCGCACACTTCGCTCAAGTTATGGGTAGGGATGTTAGTGGCCATACCTACGGCAATACCCGCCGAACCGTTTACGAGTAGCGCCGGAAGTTTAGCCGGCAAAACAGAGGGTTCTAGCAACGAGCCGTCGTAGTTAGGAATCATTTTGACGGTATCTTTATCCAAATCGCCGAGCATTTCTTCGGAAATTTTTTGCAGGCGGCACTCGGTATAACGCATAGCGGCCGCAGAGTCGCCGTCAATGGAACCGAAGTTACCTTGTCCGTCAATTAAAGGTTTACGCAATGAAAAATCTTGCACCATACGCACGAGCGTATCATAAACGGCGGTATCTCCGTGCGGGTGGTATTTACCGAGTACATCCCCGACGACACGCGCGGATTTTTTATAGGCCTTATTATATTTTAAGCCCATTTCGTTCATGGAATATAACACACGGCGGTGTACCGGTTTGAGGCCGTCGCGCACGTCGGGCAAAGCACGCCCGACAATCACGCTCATGGCATAGTCAATATAATACGAACGCATCTCGTTCGCAATATCACGTTGTTGAATATCGCCAAATAAGTCCACGTTTACATTTACGTTTTGGGCTTGCGGCTGGTTAGTATTTTCTTCACTCATGTTAAAAATCTCCTGTTACGGAAAAACGATCTTGCGGCGCGGAAGTTGTCCCCCGCGCCGGCAAGGGTTAAATATCCAAGTTTTTGACCTCTAGGGCGTGTGTTTGGATAAAATCGCGCCGCGGTTCTACCCGGTCGCCCATTAACATTGTAAACGCCTGTTCGGTATCGGCAGCGTCGTTGATTTTGACTTGAATCAATTTGCGCCGGGCCGGGTCCATGGTGGTTTCCCACAACTGTTCGGGGTTCATTTCCCCTAACCCTTTGTAACGCTGAATCGTGGCACCTGCGCTGGCGGCTTCTTTAACTGCGTGTAAAAGTTCGGCCAAACTATACACTAAAACATCTGTTTTGCCGTTATTTACTTTAAAAAGCGGGTTAACGCGGTCTTTTTCGCTTTGGATAAGCGGATACTGCACAAACGAGAAATGATACGTTTCCAGCTTCTTTTCACACGCCAGCAGTTTGCCAAATTCAAACAGACTTTGGTGTTCAGGGGCTAACGATTCGTCCGTCAAAGTAGCCACGTCCACACCGGCGGCGGCGAGTTCTTCGCGCTTTTCCTGTACGTATTGATTTTCGTAGTCGCGGTATTCTTGTTCCGTGTAGAAATAGCGGAAACCACCGCTTGCAAGCGGGATGCGGTACAGCGGAATCTTCCCTTCCGCCAAAAACGCCATAAAATCAGAAAGGGTGATATTTTTGACTTCTAATTTTGCCAAAATGTCTTCTATATCACGCAAGACTTTAAGCAAGTCACGCACGTTATCGTGTGCTAATTCTTGGTTTTTGGTCGTATCCGTTACGGTTACGCTTGCCAACCCTTCCTTCATAAGCCACTGTTGCATTTGGTCTTCGGTTTGCAAGTATTGTTCTACTTTGCCTTTTTTGACTTTGTACAGCGGCGGCTGCGCCAAATAGATATGTCCCGAATCAATAAGCGGTTTTAATTGGCGGTAGAAGAACGTAAGCAGCAGGGTGGAAATGTGTTGTCCGTCCACATCAGCATCGGCCATTAAAATAATTTTGCCGTAGCGCAGTTTGGAAATATCAAACCCGCCTTCGCCTTCTCCTACACCGGTACCGACGGCTGAAATCAAATCGCGTACGGTATCGCTGGACAAAATTTTAACGAGCGGTGCTTTTTCTACGTTTAAGATTTTACCGCGTAGCGGCAAAATGGCCTGAAACACACGGTCGCGCCCTTGTTTGGCTGAACCGCCGGCGGAGTCCCCTTCCACAAGGAACAATTCGCATTTAGCACTATCGCGCTCTTGGCAATCGGCTAATTTGCCGGGTAAACTTCCGCCTTCTAAGGCCCCTTTGCGGCGGGTTAAATCACGCGCTTTACGGGCCGCTTCGCGAGCGACGGCTGCGCCGACGCATTTTTCACAAATGGCACGCGCGGTTTTTGGGTTTTCTTCAAAGAATGTAGATAACGTATCACCCACGACCGAGCGGACAATACCTTCTACTTCCGAATTGCCAAGTTTTGTTTTGGTCTGCCCTTCAAATTGCGGGTGCGGAATTTTAACGGATAATACAGCCGTTAAACCTTCTTTGATATCGTCCCCGCCCACGGAAACATCTTTGTGTTTGGACAGGTTATTATTTTTAATATATTCGTTAATGATACGCGTTAAAGAACTGCGAAAACCGCTTAAATGCGTACCGCCTTCCACGGTATGAATGTTATTAACGAACGAAAAGACGTTTTCGGAATAACTTTCGTTGTATTGGATGGCAAACGAAATGTAATTATCCCCCACCTCTTTCGTTAAATAAATCGGCTCGGGGTTGAGTACATTTTTGTTAGCGTTTAAAAATTTAACGAATTGCGAAATACCGCCTTCGTAGAAGAACGTAACCGTTTGGTTATCGTCTTTGCGTTCGTCCGTGTAAATAATTTTTACACCGGCATTTAAGAACGCAATTTCACGCAAGCGGTTACCAATGGTTTCGTTGGAAAAAGACAACTCGCCAAAAATTTCTTTGTCAGCGTGGAACGTAACTTTCGTACCGTGTTCTTTTGTATCGCCGATCACTTGTACTTTATCTTCCGGCCTGCCGCGGTGATAGCGTTGGAAATGAATATGCCCGTCGCGGCGGACTTCTACTTCCATCGTTTCAGATAAGGCGTTAACGCACGATACACCGACCCCGTGCAACCCGCCGGACACTTTATAAGCACCGCTGTCAAATTTACCGCCGGCATGCAAAACCGTCATAACGACTTCCAAGGCCGATTTACTGCGTAATTTGGCATCTTTGGCATTTTTCATTAGATCTACCGGGATACCGCGGCCGTCGTCTTGAATAGAACAAGTCATGTCGTCTTTAATCGTAACGGTAATGGTTGTGGCTCCGCCGGCTAAAATTTCGTCCACAGAGTTATCCACTACTTCATACACTAAGTGATGAAGCCCCGGTAAGCCTGTTGAGCCAATGTACATGGCCGGACGTTTACGTACCGCTTCCAAACCTTCTAAAACAGTAATTTTGGAAGAATCATAATCCTTCTCTTTTTCTTCTTCAGTCATGTAAAACTCCTTATTTAAAATACAAAAAACTAGTGAATTTCTATCCGTTTAATCCACGGTTGGGAAAAATGTTTGTTAATTTCCCCTATCAGTTGTTGCCGGCGGGCAATCAATTCATTACGCGCCACGGCTACTTTTACTTGTACGTGTAATGTATCGTTTTGTACGGCCTGCAACACCCAAAACCGGGCTTTATTGCCTACCAACTGCGTCCATACATGATCCAAAATCATCAAACGGTTTAGACGGCTGTTTAATTTATTAAACCGCGCGGCTAAATTTGTACTGGCGTACCAAGTAGGTCGCGGCGGCTGGCCTAATTTCATTACGCGCGCACCGGCATAATAACGTACTTAAAGGTGCTTTCGCCTACCGGTTCTACCAACACCGGCTGGGAAGCATTTACAAACGAAAATGACACTTTGTCTGCCCCGATATTTTTAAGTACGTCAATAATATATTGCGGGTTAAAAGCCGCGTCAAAAGATTCTGCCGTATATTCCACGGGAATTTCGTCGGTAAATTCCATATTTTGCGAGTTGGAAGAAACCGTTAAGGTATTATTTTCTAATTTATATTTCACAACGCTACCAAACTCGCCGGAGCATAACGCCGAACGGCGGGTAGAAGCCAATAAATCTTTGGAAAATACATCAAAAGAGATATTTTTCTTTGTAGGAATTACTTGGTTGTAATTCGGGAAATTACCCTCAATTAATCGGGAAATAAACGTCGTTTCGTTTAACACAAAACTGACTTGGTTTAAGGAAACATTGACGTTAATTTTGCTGTCTTTGCCGGGTTTTACTAACGTAATAAACCGGCAAACTTCGTTGAGAATTTTGGTAGGAATAATAATCTTAAATTCTTTAGAACCCGGCAACGCCGCATGGGAAGCAATCGCCAAACGGCCGCCATCTGTGGCCACAATTTCAAATTTTTCAGCACTGTTGTTCCATAACAACCCGTTTAAAATATACCGGGTTTCTTGCGTAGAGGCGGAAAAAACAGTTTTTTCCACCATGTTTTGCAGTTCAAGCGGATCTAATTCCACACTGTTTTCCCGTTCAATTTCGGGAATTGCCGGATATTCCGATTTAGGAGTACCCATCACCCAAAATTTACTTTTACCGGACTTAATATGAAATTTATTATTTTCATCCAACGTCAAATTGATTTCTTTGTCATCAGACAGGTTTTTAATAATATCAGCAAATTCTTTCAACGGAATAGTGATACTGCCTTCTTCTTCTACTTCGGCCGGAACAAAATGGACCGTGGCCATTTCCATATCTGTACGGACTAATTTTAATTTTCCGTTTTGGGCTTCCATTAAAAAGTTGTGCAAAATAGGAAGCGTAGTGCGGGATGATACCCCGGCTGAAATAACTTGGATCCCTTCCAATAAGGTGGATTTAGTAATATTTATTTTCATATTTATAATTCCTGTATTATGTCCTGTTGATTGTGTGAATACTGTGACTTATCCTCTATCTTTTTTTACTTACGGTTGTGCATAACTTGATTTTTTTATACACAACATACACAACTAAAAATTTTATGACCCTTTTTTACGGTTTCGCACACAAATTATCCACAATTTTTTATTTGTTATCCACAGCTTTAATGTCTAAAATAATTTGGTTAATTTCCGCGGAGAAAAACGGATCGGTATTAATTTTTTCTTTTACACAATCCCGTGCGTGTACGACGGTGCTATGATCCCGGTTAAATTCGCGGCCGATTTCCGGTAATGATAAATCAGTTAAATCGTTTGCTAAAAACATCGCAATTTGACGCGGCCACGCAATAGACTGGGTTTTACGCTTGGAATTAAAATCTTCCATGCGTATATTAAAATGTTTACCCACTATCTTTTTAATGGAATTTACATTGACCGATATATCTTTTCCGGCCACTAGAATATCAGAAAGTAATTCTTTAGCTATTGCAATAGACGGGGTTACACTATGCATACCGCAATAAGCTACTAACCGGAATAGCGAACCTTCCAACTCGCGTACATTGGTTTGGATACCTTCGGCGATAAACGCCAGTACGTCATCTCCAATATCAAAATTGATAGATTCGCGTTTTTGCCGCAAAATAGCAATACGGGTTTCTAAATTTGGGCGTTTAATTTCCGTCGTAATGCCGGATAACAAACGTGATGATAACCGTTCATCCCATTCCAATTGTTGAGGCGTTCTATCCGACGACACAACAATTTGTTTTTTGCTTTCAAATAACGCATTAAACGTATTAAAAAATTCAATGGTACAGGCTTCTTTACCCGACACGAATTGAATATCGTCCATTAAAAAACAATCTAACGTGCGGTATTTTTTACGGAAACTTTCTGGAGCTTTGTTTTGCAACGCCTCAATATATTCACTGACAAATTCTTCGCCGGACATATACAGTATTTTGGCAGAAGGATTGTCTTTTAAAATTTGGTTTCCTATAGCGTGCAGTAAGTGGGTTTTTCCTAACCCGGGAGAAGAATAAATAACCAGCGGGTTATTTTCCCGTGCGCCTAATTTTTGGGCTACGGCTTCGGCCGCTTTATAAGCAAAACGGTTAGAAGGCGATTCAATAAAATTTTCAAAGGTATAAGAAGAATTTAACCGTGACGAGAACGGATTGATTTTAACCGGTTGCGGCTGTTCGGCTGCGTGGGCGGAAAAAACGTCCCGCGCGGAAGTAACAGTCGGAATTTGTTCCGTTTCCGGTTCAATTTTATATACCACGTCAATACGGACGCCTAAATGCTTCAAAAAAGCATCTTTAATGATATTTTCGTATCGCTCGCGGATGGTTGTGCCCCAAAATTGGTTTGGTAACGAAACGGACAATGTCGTCCCGTTAAACTCTATTTTTGCGGGGCGTAGCCACATATCGTAGGTATCTTTGCCTATAATTTGTTCAAGATCTTGAAAAACAGAACTGAGTTGGGGGTACTTCTCTATATTTTCTTCCACACGTCTATCCTAAATTACAAAAGTAAGTTATTATATATTACAACTTATTGAAAGGTTTGGTCAACTGAAAAAAAATAGATAATGGCGTTTAAATGATTAAAATCCGCGTAAATTTTGAAATTTATTAAAAATGGCAGTATATGGTTGGAAATTAAGAAAAAACGGATATACGCTTATTTTAAGTTAAAAATGTATTTCTAATCTTTTTTTTACCTTGAACAAGCCAATAGAAACGTTTTATAATAAAAGCGTAGTTTACAAAGGTGAAATATTATATACTTTGACTAATTGGAAGGAGGGAAACTTATGACACAGTTACATGATATTTATACTTGTAGTGTATGTGGCAACTGCGTAGAAGTAGTACACGGTGCCGTCGGAGAATTAGTTTGCTGCGGCCAACCCATGAAACATGCGGTGGCTGGAACTTCTGACGGAGCAGCCGAAAAACACGTACCCGTGATTGAAAAAATTGACGGAGGATATAAAGTAAAAGTAGGCAGTGTGGAACATCCGTCCACCGCCGAGCATCACATTGAGTGGATTGAATTGATTTGTCTTTCGTGCGGGAAAATACAACGCCAACATCTTAATCCCGGCGATAAACCGGAAGCGGTTTTTGTGACGAACTCCGATAAAGTTGTTGCGCGTGAGTATTGCAATTTACACGGACTTTGGCAAGCGGAAAAATAACAAACGGGGTTAAAATACTATGCGAGCGATACAAATTTCTCCCAATGTATATTGGGTGGGGGCGATTGACTGGAATTTGCGTGATTTTCACGGATATGTTACCCGTCGGGGAACGACGTATAATGCCTATTTGATTTTGGGTGAAAAACCAACACTGATTGATACCGTAAAAAAAGAATTTTACGACGAAATGTTACAGCGCATCCAAAGCGTAATTGATCCCCAAAAAATTCAAATTATTGTGTCCAATCACTCGGAGTTAGACCATTCCGGCGCACTTGCCCAAGCCGTGCAACGGATTCAACCCGACGAAGTATATGTGTCACCCATGGGCCAAAAAAATTTGATGGGGCATTTCCACGAAAATTTTAAATTCAAAGTTGTCAAAACCGGTGATAAAATTGACTTGGGTACGGATACGTTGTCCTTCGTAGAAGCGCGTATGTTGCACTGGCCGGACAGTATGTTTTCGTATTTAGAAAAAGAAAACATTTTGTTTAGCAACGACGTATTTGGTATGCACTTGGCAACCAGCCGTTTGTTTGACGACGAGAACGACGAAAATACTTGGTTGCCCGAGGCAGAAAAATATTATGCCAACATTGTGCTTCCTTATTCGGATATCGTACTTCGGTTTTTAGATCAAGTAAAAAAGATGAATTTGTCGCCTAAGATGATTGCCCCCGATCATGGGTTTATTTGGCGTAAAGATCCGGCGCGTATCGTGCAGTTGTACGAAAAATGGGCCACGCAAAAACCGCAAAATAAGGCGGTAATCGTCTATGATAGCATGTGGGGCAGCAGCGAGAAAATGGCCCGCCAAATTGCCGACGGATTGCAAGCCGGTGGGACGGAAGTACGCTTGATTTCCATGCATCACAGCGACCGGAGCGAAGTGGCGTTGGCGTTACTGCACAGTGCGGCGTTGCTCGTCGGGACACCGGTACTTAACAGCCAGATTTTTCCTGCCATGGCCGACGTGCTTTGTTATTTGAAAGGATTGCACAAGAAAAATTTAATCGGGGCGGCGTTTGGGTCGTACGGTTGGAACGGGGCTCCCATTGACAGTTTAACGAAAATGCTGGAAGAAATGGATGTGGAAGTAATAGCCCCAGCCCTTAAAACTTGCTTTGTTCCCGACGAAGAAACTTTGTCCAAGTGTCGTGCATTGGGCGAGTTAGTAAGCCAAAAAATAAAGGAAAAAATAAAATAGTTTATGATGGAAAACGAAATTAACCAAGGGTTACAATATATTACCTATGGCTTATATATTGTTACAGTTTCCGACGGGGAACAAAAAAACGGAATGATTTTGAATACTGTTTTTCAAGTAACGGCTACCCCGCCTAAAGTTGCTATTTCCGTGAATAAAAACAGTTTAACACACGAAATGCTTCTTCGTACTCACCGTTTTGCCGTCATGCCGTTGGATCAGACGGCGACGTTGCCGTTTATCGGTATATTTGGTTTTCGTACCGGACGGACGTTTGATAAACTGGCGAAAGTTTCTTTTACGACGGGAAAATTAGGTTGCCCGCTTGTAAAAGAACATACGCTTTCGTATATGGAAGCGGACGTGTTGCAGACGGTGGACGTCGGTACGCATACCCTTTTTGTAGGAGAAGTAAAAAATGCCGGCGTGTTCAACGCCGCCGGCCGGCCTTTGACGTATGAGTATTATCATCATGTCATTAAAGGTAAAGTGCCGCCGGGTGCTACGCACCAATTTTAAAAACAAGGAGAAAGTTATGGTAAAATATGTTTGCGAAATTTGCGGATATGTATATGACCCCGCGGTGGGGGATCCGGATAACGGAATCCCTGCCGGAACCGCTTGGGAGAACATAAAAGAAGATTGGGTTTGCCCGGTTTGCGGGGTAGGAAAGGGCCAGTTCATCGCACAAAATTAAATTTTGGGGCGGTTTTGAAAAAAATGCTTAAATTTTAAGTATTTTTTTGTGCTTACGGGCGTTTTGTTAAAACGCCCGTTTTTTTCCAATAAAATTATTTTTGAAAAGATAGAAGTTTTCACGTGAAATATACTATAATACTACTATGAAAATTTTGTATGCCATTACTTCTACCGAAACTGGCGGAGCCGAAAAGGCACTTTTAGACTTATCTTGTGCCATGGTTCAAAATGGGCATCAGGTCCGTGTTGTTTGTTTTAAACCGTTAGGGGCGGTAGCCCAACAGTTGCAACAGGGTGGGATATCTGTCAAAAGTATAAATAGCCGTTTGCCGGGGAAAATGGTACTCCGGCTTAAAGAAGAAATAAACAATTTTCAACCGGATATAGTGCATGCAATGCTTTTTCGTGCCATAGAATATACTCGTATGGCCTGTGCCGGACAAAAAGTTAATTTAGTTATTACGCCGCACTTTGATTTATCCAAAAAATCTTTCTTTTTACGCATGGCAGATTTTGTATTAAAAAGTATAGATACATTGGCAATAGCAGAATCTTTTTCTACGGCTGATTATTTAATAAGACGCCAACATTATCTAAAAAACAAAGTTTATTTACTCCCTAATGGGATTGATAGAAACCGATTTTATGCGGATGTTTCCTTGCGGGAAACTATGCGCCAAAAGTATAGTTTTCACGTGAAAACTACCGTATTTATATGTGTAGCGCGCTTGGCCGCTGTTAAAAATCCTATGCTATTATTGCAGGCCTTTCGTAATGTGTGGTTGCGTAATCCGGGAGCGCGGCTTGTCTATGTTGGGGAAGGGCCGGAACGGGTTAAAATAGAAAATTTTATTGAACAAAGCGGGCTGCATAAAGCCGTTATCTTGGCGGGCGAACAAACAGACGTTAATGCTTTTCTCAATATGGCAGATGTATTTGTTTTGCCATCACGAGAAGAAAGTTTGCCGCTAGCCCTGTTAGAAGCGCTTTCGGTAGGGTTGCCTTGCGTGGTTAGCCGGGTGGGGGATATGCCCAAATGGGTTACGCATGGCGAAAACGGATATGTCCTTGAATCGCAAGATGTTACGCTATTAAGTTGCTTATTAGATTTATTAGATAAAGATGTTGCTTTGCGGGCAGGTATGGGGAAAAAATCGTTGGAGCAAGCAGATAAGATTACAGATCCCTTTGCACAGTATCAACAACTTTATCAACAAATAACAACCGGGGAGTTTTCACGTGAAAACTGACCCATAGGAGAATAAAATGGAAGCACGGTTATTTATTATCGCTTGTATTATATATGTCTTTGCCGGAGTTTCGCGCTGGTTGATTCGCAATAAAGTATTAGAAAAGGCCGTTTCGTTTGCTGTATGGCATGCGGCTTATTTAATACTTATTTTACATAGTGCGCTTTATCTTGTTTTGTTTGTAATGAGCGGCGGCCCGGGGGGGGAGTTCCCTTGGGTTAAGTTTATAATAGGTAGCGGCTTAATTGATATTTATTCCGTATATGATTATATCCGCAATGCCCGCTCTGCCAAACAGGATAAGCAACCGCAAATTAAATCGGCCTTGGAGTGGTGTAATACGGTATATTTTGCCGGATTTGTGGCCTCGGTGGTGATGTTCTTTTTCCTGCAAGCGTTCAAAATTCCATCTGCCTCTATGCGTGATACGCTATTAGAGGGAGACCATTTATTTGTAAATAAAATGGCGTATGGGATGCCGCTTCCTTTTACCGATAAACGTTTGTTTGCTAGACCCATACAGCGGGGGGATATCATTGTATTTCGGTTCCCTGCCAAAACACGCATACAACAAAATTGCGGCGGGAGCCAATACGGGCGTGATTTTGTTAAACGGGTCATTGGTTTGCCGGGGGATGTAGTAGAAGTGAAAGATTCCCGCGCGTATGTCAACGGGCAAGCATTGCCGTTGCAATCGTATGAGAAATTTGAACCGATCTCCCGCGTACACTATCAGCCGGAAGAAGTTGCCCCGTTAATTGCCGAAAATTACCAACAACTTTGGGAAGTGCATGAGTTGGAAGAAGTTTTTGGTATATATTTGCGTGATCAATTTGGCCCGGTTACTGTGCCGGAAAATTCGTATTTTGCGTTGGGGGATAACCGCGATAATTCTTGTGATTCCCGCTTTTGGGGGCCTATACCGTACGCCAACATTAAAGGGAAGGCGTGGCTGATCCATTGGCCGCCGAAGCGGATGGGCACGGTCAAGTAGTTTTCACGTGAAAAACAATTGATTTTTAACTATAAATAATGTTTAATACATATATATCTTATGGGAGGGTATATGGGAGAAATTGTTGTTGTTGCTAACCAGAAAGGCGGAGTGGGGAAAACGACCACTTCTATCAACCTAGCGTATGCGTTGGCTTGCTTGAACCAAGAAGTATTACTCATTGATTTTGACCCGCAAGGTAATGCCGGCTCCGGCTTGGGTGTAACAGTAGCAGACGGCGAAAAGTCCGTTTACCATTTGCTAATTAAAACAGCCACGTTTGAACAAGTTGTCCGTCAAACCTCTAATGAATTATTAGATATTATCCCGGCTTGTAAACATTTGGCAGGGGCGGAAACAGAACTTGTTAATGTACGCGGACGCGAAAATATGTTAAAAGATGTATTGGAACCGTTGCGCAGGATGTATAAATACATTATTATTGATTGTCCGCCGTCTTTGGGCCTGCTTACGTTAAACGCCATGATGGCGGCCGACAGCGTGATTACGCCCGTTCAATGCGAGTATTACGCCATGGAAGGGTTAGCCCATTTTATTAGCACCGTAGCCAAAATTAAACAATTTCTCCACCCCAAACTAAAAATGGACGGCGGCGTGCTGACTATGTTTGATTCCCGCATGAATCTGTCCAAACAAGTTTTTGGCGAAGTTAGCCGTTTCTTTGGTGATCAGGTATACAAAACCCCGATCCCGCGTAACATCCGCTTGGCCGAAGCGCCGAGTTTCGGGCAATCTATTTTTGATTACGACCCGGCTTGCCGCGGGGCCAATGCGTATATTCAATTGGCAGTAGAATTTTTAGGCCGTCGCGGGGCGGATATGGAAGAGTACCGCACTTTTCAAATGACCGGCGAACGCGCTGTCAATTATGATTTCGGAGGCTGATATGGCAAGACAAGCTTTAGGTAAAGGGTTAGATGCCCTGATTAAACAAACGCAAGAAATTTCTTCTATGACGACACAAGAAGTGGCCGCCGCCGCTCCGGCTGGCACAACCGTTTCTAAAATTGCCGTCAATAAAATTGTACCCAACCGTTTCCAGCCGCGCCGCGTGTTTGACGAGGCCAAATTGCAAGAATTGTCGCAGTCTATCAAAGAACACGGGCTGACACAACCGATTGTGGTGGTGTATGATGCCGGGTTGGATAAATATGAAATTGTCGTCGGGGAACGCCGTTTCCGCGCCACGCAATTAGCCGGACTTACCGAAATTGATGCCATTGTCCATAAACATTTGGACGACCAAGAAATGTGCGCATTGGCGTTGATTGAAAATATCCAACGTGAGGACTTAAACCCCATTGAAACGGCGCTCGGGTATCGTAATTTAATGAACAAATTTTACATCACGCAAACTGATTTGTCGTCGTATTGCGGTAAATCTAAAGCGGCTATTTCCAACGCGCTACGGTTGCTAGAATTGGAGCCGGCTATCCAAGAGGCGTTGCAAGCCGGTACGATTAGCGAGGGGCACGGACGAGCCCTTTTAATGGTAACCGATCCGGTCAAGCGTGAAATGCTGTTCAAAAAAATGAACAATAGCAAAATGTCGGTTCGCCAGGCCGAAGATGCGGCCCGCGCGCTGATGTTCCCGACGAAAAAAATAGCAAAAGGTGCCAAGTCGGCAGATATTGTAAGTTTTGAAAACGACTTACAAGCCGCGCTAGGTACAAAAGTGGAAGTGAAATGCGGCCGCAACCTAAAAAAAGGTACGCTAGTTATTCACTATCACTCGTTGGACGAGTTAGACAACCTTGCAAGCCGTCTAAAACATAAAATGTTGTAAAGGTCCTACTTATTTTAGCGGCAACCCCTACAAATTAGAGGTTGCCGTTTCTTTTTGTGAAAGTTGCCTGTTGGTTGGATAAATTATAATATCCATGTATTGCTACCAGACTTCTCTTTGGCATGTATTATTTTTTGGCAATAGTCCCCGTTCCCTTGGGCAAAATCAAGACTCCCCCCAAAACCTTCATGGCATAATACTTTGTTCACAGGATAATATCCAGAAGCTAACATATATAAAAACCAGCACCGGCATACGGGCCGGAGACGCGGCCGATTGCTATGCCATCTCCGCTTCCTTCATGAAAAAATTGCACCGTCCACTCCACATTAGAGAAACCGCGTGAAGAAGAAGAGGTGAAAGAACCGCTTGATTCTATCCAACGTATATTACCCGTCCACGGGATATCTATATCCAACGCGTCAAAAGTACGAGCGTAAGATCCGTTGGCCATAAAGTAGGTTTGTTGGGCAGCTGCTATGGTGCGTATCAGGGAAAGTGCTTGGACGGACTTGCTCCTTTCCACCGTTTTTTGATATTGCGGGAGTGCTACCGAGGCCAGTATGCCGATAATAAGTACGACCACTAACAGTTCAATGAGCGTAAAACCGTAATTTCTTACACGGTCACCCCAAGCAATAAAAGGGTTGTTATCCCGCAGGGGTTGCGTACGATACGCATTTTTATTAACGGCTTTCTTTTCTTTTTTCATGTGCTTTTTTCCTTGAGATTGTTTTTTGGAAATAGCGCATAAAAACGGCTATTATCTCCGAGCCTTGGAACTCACCCTAAAATAACAGTCGTAGTTTGCCGTTCTTGCGAACGGCAAACATTTAGCACAAAACAAACGGCTCATGACTTCCGTCAGTTTTGTGCCTTATTGGCTGTCTTTGGAGTTCCAAGTGCTTATGTAAGCTCTGCGTTTCTTCAACGCTTCCAAAAACAGATTTCAAATTTTGTTTCGTCCCCTTGCGCGGGGAACTTGTTCCTCAACTATTTATACAAGCTATGCACTTGCGGCATGGCTAATAATTCTTTTGTGATTGTGCAAAATTCTTTTTCTGTAAATGTAGCCACCAAACTAACATGAAATAAATTATCTTGTTTGGTTACTTCCTGTTTTAATACTTTTACATGTTGTTTTTCTATGGAGGCAACCATTTTTTCCACGACTTCCCAACTCGGATCACAGACGAGGAAAATCGTATCGTAATGCCTTAATAGTTCTACCAAATGAATTGTTCTGCGCATGCCGAATTGCAGAATTAAAATAGCACACGCGGTAAACGTAGCCCATATATATTGCCCATATCCAATAGCCATCCCGATAGCCGCCACCACCCACACGCTTGCGGCGGTGGTCAAGCCGGAAATTTTATTTCCGTCGCGCAGGATAGATCCCGCGCCGATAAACCCTAACCCTGTTACCACTTGTGCGGCAATACGGCCCGGGTCGCCGCCTTGACGGCCCATTTGTTCGGATAAAATCGTAAACAACATGGCCCCCAAACAAATCAAACAGTTGGTGGCATAGCCGGCGGGCTTATCATGGTATTGGCGTTCCATACCTAATGCTCCGCCTAAAATAAGTGCCAAAAGAATTTTGATAATAATTTCTTCCATAGTATTATCCTACAAAAAAAATCCGCCGCGTGAAAGCGCGGCGGAGTAAAACAAAACTACCAATTAGAAACGGCTACCTAATTTCAGCATGACATTATAGTGATGATAATGTCCGCGTCCGAAGGCGCCTTTGACGTCGTCGTCGGCTTTAATGTAGTAGTAGCGGGCTTCTATCCCAAAGATTATATTATCGTCTAAGTCAAATTCTAACCCGGCCCCTAACATACCGGCCAAGTCCGTGCCGTCGTAGGTTCCATGTCCGCCGGCGGCTAATTTTTGACGTACAAACGTATGGGCTAACCCCGCGCCGAACGGCACATACAAGCGGGTCGCTTGCGAGGGGAAGAAAGTGACGCGTCCGGTAATCAGCCCAGTTACTACGCCGGCGCGGTAATAATTGCCGGCGGTGTCTTTGTCGCCGTTGCCCAGTTGGGCATAGTTTCCGTCCAACCCTAAACCAAAGTAAGGCATCAGGTTGCGGGTGAAACCCAACCCGGCGGTCCAGCCGGTGGTACCTAAATCATACCCGTTTTTATCCCAGTTTTCTGCGGGCAAAACCACGCCGCCGTAAAATTCTGCGCGGGTGGTGTTTCTGCGCAAGCCATATTCTTGCAAACCGTAATAGTTTTGTGCAAAAGCAGGCGCAGCCATCAACAACATACAGAGTAATACTAATTTTTTCATAGAGATTTTCTCCTTACCTATATTGTAAAATTTTTACAGTTTTTTGACAATATGAAGCGCTTTTTGCGGACTTTGAAAAATGCCTTGCCGGTTTTCTTCTACGATTTGATCCCACAGGCCGCGGGCTTTCAAAATCTGTTGGGCAATATCGCGTACGGCTCCGTGCCCGCCGTGTATCGGCGAAACATACAATGCTTTTTCTTTGATTTCGGGGATACTGTTGGCTACGGCTAGTGGCAACCCGACGCGGTCTATCACGCCTAAGTCAATTAAGTCGTCGCCGATAAAAGCCGTTTCTTCGGGGCGTACCTGAAAGTGTTGCTGTAAATAATCTAACGCGTGATGTTTGACTTCGGTATTATAAAATAAAAAATCCATACCGAGTATTTTCGCCCAATACTCTAAGGTGGGGCTGCTTCCGCGTGAGATGATCCCGGTTTTAATGCCATAATAAGACAGATACATCAGTCCCATGCCGTCTAGCGATTCAAAATGTTTAATTTCGTGGGTTTGCCCGGATGTATCGGTAAAAAAACTTAATGTACTATCCGTCATTACGCCGTCTACATCCGTCAGTAAAACCTTGATTTGTTTGGCTTTTTGAATAAAGAGCGGTGAAATTGTTTTCATATTTCTTATTATACTTTTATTTGTGGTACGTTTAAAAATTATATAATAAGCATATGAACAAACTGATACGCTTAGTTGCCTGTTGTCTGTTGTTGGCGGGCTGTTTACCCAAAACGGTCATCAGTCCAACGTACGATTTTGGCCGTATGCAACGCATTGGTATTATGGCATTTAACAGTCAATGGCAAACCATGCAAGGCGTGGAAAATTTATTTGCCAAATACTTGTTAGAAAGCGGTTTCAAAGTGGTAGAACGCGCCCAACTGGAAAGCGTACTGGCCGAGCATCATATTGCGGTGTCCGGGTATTTATCGCCGGAAACAACGCGCGAAATCGGCCGGATTTTAGGCGTAGATGTTTTGCTCGTGGGCGAGGTCAGCGCGTACACGCCGGCCCGTACAGAGTTGGCTCTTACGGCCACCCGCCGCACGGAAACACGCCCTGTATATACGCAAGAAATCATGCGCCGCCCGGACGGTTCCTACGCTGGTTATTTGCGTAACAGCGGTACGGAAATTTCCCGTTCGGCTGAAATCCGCCCGACGGAATATACCATTGACGGGCAAGTCGGTCTGATTGCTAAGATGGTAGATGTGGAAACGGCCGAAATCGTGTGGATCGGTTCGGCGCAAGATTCTTCGGCGCGCACGTTAGATGCGGCAGAAAACATTGCCCGCAAACTGGTAAAAAGTTTCCGCAAGGAACTGGCTAAACAAGGAAAAACAAGATGACACGTAAAACGCGTACGTTAGCAACGCAGGCCTATGCGTTTGTTTCCCAAATTTTCTTTACATTACTTAAAACGGGTGTGGTGCTAATCGTGTTGACGGTGGGCGTGCTGGTTATAGGGCAAAGTTCCGTAGCCCCGGTCAGCATGCGCTTGTTAATTTCGTATGGCATGGAATATGCCGTTACTACGTTCAAACCGTACAGGGTGTATTTCCCGGAGCCGTATTTAATCAATATTGAAACCAATTAAAAGAGGAAGTTATGTTAGACATTAAACAAATTGTTGAAAGACCTGAAGAATTTAAGGAACGCTTGTCGCTGCGCAAGCCGGAACTTGCCGGGCAGATTGACGAGGTATTAACTAAATATACAACGTATAAAACCGTTTTGGCCAAAGTAGAAGAATTGCGGGCCAAGCGTAACGAAATGTCTAAATCTATCGGTAAGATTAAAAAGGAACAAGGCGAACAAGCGGCCCAAGCCGCCATGGCCGAAGTGGGCAAAATCAAAGAAGAAATGACCGCCCAAGAAAGCGCGTTAGAACCGCTTAAAAAAGAAGTCAACGATTTGTTGTTGTCTATCCCCAATATGCCTAACGAAAAAATTCCCGTTGGCGTTTCGGATGCGGATAATCCGGAGTATATTCCGTGTTCGCTACCGCTACCAAAATTTGATTTTCAACCGCTTGACCATCAAGCAGTTGGCGAGAAATTGGGCATTTTAGACTTTGAATCCGCCGCCGCGCTTTCCGGGAGCCGCTTTGCCCTTTTCAAAGGCGAAGGCGCGCGGTTGGAACGTGCCATTATTGCGTTTATGTTAGACATGCACGCGAAGAAAGGATATACGGAAATTTTGCCGCCCGTTATTGTAAACGAGGATATTTTAATCGGTACGGGACAATTGCCTAAATTCCGCGAAGATATGTATGAACTAACCGGAGAGCCGAAACAATTTTTAATTTCCACCGCGGAAATTCCGCTGACAAACTTAAACCGTATCCGCGTCGTGCCGGAAGAAGAATTGCCTATTAAATTAACGGCCTATTCGCCGTGTTTCCGCAAAGAATCGGGCACTTACGGCAAAGATACGCGGGGGTTAATCCGCAATCACCAATTTGATAAAGTGGAACTGGTAATGCTTTCCAAACCGGAAAATTCGTATGACATGTTAGAGCAAATGGTGTCCGACGCGCAAGACGTATTAAAAGCGTTGGAAATTCCGTACCACGTGGTAGAACTATGCAGTGGAGACATTGGCTTTTCGTCGGCAAAAACGTACGATATTGAAGTGTGGATGCCCAGCGAAAATAAATTCCGCGAAATTTCTTCTTGCTCCAACTGTTTAGACTTCCAAGCCCGCCGCATGGGGCTTCGCTACAAAAACGCGCAAGGCAAACAAGCGTATGTACATACGTTAAACGGAAGTGGTCTTGCCGTTGGACGTACGTTTGCCGCTATTTTGGAAAACTTCCAACAGAAAGACGGTTCCGTCATTATTCCAAGCGCGTTGCGCCCGTATTTCGGCAAAGATAAAATTGAGGTGAAAAAATAATGCGTAAATGGAGGAAATTAGTACTGGCCTTGTGGCTAGGGGCAGGCCTTTGTCTGCCGTTGCAGGCGGAAATTAAATTGCCGCCGGACGTGATGGAGCACGCCACGCAAGGTATTAACGGGGTGTATAGTTTGGATTATCCTACCGCCCAATATCACATCCAACAAGTTTTTGATAGTTACCCCGATCATCCGTTTGCTCATTTTGGTAATGCCATGATTGCGTGGAGCCGCTATGAGTACGAATTTGAAACCAGCGACGACAAACAACGCGTGATATTTGAAAATATCTTAAACGAATCTATCGCGGGTATTAAACGGTGGTTGAAAAACAACCCGGACGATCCCAACGCCTATATGGGTATCGGAGCGTTATACGGATTGCGGGCAATGTTTTCCATGCGTAACCGCAGTTGGATAACGGCTTATTTTTCCGGCCGGCGCGCGATTAGCAATTTGGAGCGCGCTTTGCGGTTGGATCCGTCATATTATGATGCGTATTTTGGGTTGGGTATTTACCAGTATTTTGCGGGGACGTTGCCGAACGTCATTAAAATCTTGGCCAAGATTGTCGCCATAAAAGGTAAACCGGCCGAAGGGGTACGGCAATTAAATATCGCGCGTGAAAAGGCCAAATTTACTTCGGATAGTGCCAAACTCATTTTGATTGAAGTGCAAAATACGCGTGGCAGCGTGTATTACGATCCGCAAAAATCGCTAGAGTTTATCCGCCAATTGCGCGAGAAATATCCCACCAATCCGCTGATGCATTATGTAGAAGTAATTTGTCTGTACGAAACGAAAAATTACAACGAAGTAACTGCCCAGGCCCAATACTTTTTGGACCAGATCGGCTCCAGTAAATTTTATAAAGACATTTATATTGCCCGTGCGTACACGGCGTTAGGTACGGTGCAAATGGCACAAGGAAATTTTGAACGCGCCCGGGAATTGTTTGAGCAAAGCAAACAGGCCGTTTCCGCGCAAGCACCAAGCCGTTGGGGGGTGTGGAACGAATTGCGCTTAGGGCAAGTGTACGACGTGTTGGGCGAGCGCGAGAAAGCCATTAAACAATATCGATATGTGTTGTCGTTCAAAGACAAGTGGGGGTTTGATGCCCTCGCCAAAACATTAAGCAAAACACCGTACCGCGTGCCGGCAGACGGCGACGTCGGTCCGCTCCCGCCGCAACAAAATTGATTTGATTGAAAAACCCGCCCATGCTACTTTTAGAACTCCCGCTTTTAGTGCGGGAGTTTTTTATATTTCAAAATTAGCACTCAAAAAGAGGGGTTGACAAAAATAAAATAATTGCATATAATTTTAGCAGAGGTTAAAAGCGAGTGCTAAAATAATAGACGAAAACTTGCTTACAATCATATGCGTATTTTAAAACCGGAAGTTGCCAAAGCACGCAAAGAAAAAATTTTACGTTGGGTCGTCCAACAATATGTGGAAACCCGCCGCCCTGTCGGTTCGCAAATGATTGCGTCCGAAGCGTTGCCGGACGTTTCCAGCGCAACGATCCGCAACATCATGGCGGAATTGGAAGAAGAAGGATATCTCTATCAACCGCATACTTCCGGCGGACGTATCCCAACCGATAAGGCCTATCGCTATTATGTAGATTATTTGGCTAACGTACAAAAAATGGCCGCCAAAGAACGCGAACGCATTGAAGAAGCGTACGACTTGCGCGTAAATGAAGTGGATAATATGATGGTGCAAACTTCGCGGTTGCTTGCCATGTTATCGGGTGCGGCGGGCTTTGTATATACCTCTAACGTGCAAGAACAGCGCGTGCAACGGCTTGATTTTATCCCGTTGGCTCCGGGGGCGGTGTTGGCCGTACTCGTTACCGAGTCGGGGGCGGTGCGCCATTGGCCGGTACGCACCGGATATGCTATTAACCCCGCGCGGCTACGGGTATTGAGCCGGTTTATTAACGAAGAAATTGAAGGACTGACGCTTGCTCAAGCGCGCCGCGTTTTGTGGCAACATATTCACTCCGGCCACCAAGAAATTGCCGGATTAGCAGACCTCGCCACGCAAGTATTAAAAGATATAGAGCGTCCGCAAGCCGATAACGAGTTATATATAGAAGGATTTGGGCAACTGTTAGAAAATACCTCTGAAGATGATTTTGAGGACTTAAAACAAATGATGCGCTTTGTGGAAGAGCGCGACCGTTTTTCAAGCTTGCTAAGCGAGAAAATGACCGGGATGGAGAAATCCAACCAAAAATTAAATGTAAGCATTGGCAGTGAAAACGAACTCAAAGAACTCAAAAACCTGAGTATCGTTTCTACGGCGTGCAAAGTGGGGGATAAAACGGTGGGAATGTTGGGCATTATCGGGCCAAAACACATGGAATATACGCGGGTAATGTCTTTAGTAAACTTTATCGGAGGTTTATTGGAAGGTACGTTACAAAACTGGACGGCCTTGCCTCTTGCCGAGAAGGACGACGATTATGAGTAAGCAGCAACCTAACCCGGCGGCACAACCCGCCGAAGACTTGGAAATGACCGCGCAGGAAACGCCGGAACAAACCGAACCGGAAACCCCTGCCGTACAACCCAAGCCGGATTATTACGAACAATTTGTGCGTTTAAGCGCGGACTTTGAAAACTTCCGCAAACGCACCGAGCGCGAAAAGGCGGCTTTTTTATCATACGGTAAGAAAGAACTGGCCGAAAAGTTGCTCCCCTCTTACGAAATTTTACTCAAACAAGGGGCCGAACTAAATAAAAATAATTCTTTGAAAAACGCCCCCAATGAGTTAAAAAATGTAGTAAGCGGTATCCAAATGATTTTGACGGAAATGGAAAAGGCATTTCGCTCCGAAGGGATAGAAAAAATGGATGTACTGCATAAACCGTACGACCCGTCCACACAAGAAGTAGTGGCTATGATCCTGGCGGATAAAAAACAAGACGGCCTTGTTTTGCAAGAAGTGCAAATGGGGTTTATGCTAGACGGCAAAGTCCTGCGCCCGGCGCGGGTTATAGTCGGTCAGCATACAGAAGAAAATTTAGAAGCGGAAAAACCGCAATAAAAAATTTAACTAAAAGGAGATAAATAGTATGGCTAAAATTATTGGTATTGACTTAGGAACTTCTAACACGGCCGCGGCTGTGATGGAAGGCGGCAGAGGGACGATTATTCCGTCTGCGGAAGGCAGTTCTATCGGCGGGAAAGCGTTTCCGTCTTATGTAGCGTTTACAAAAGACAATCAACGGCTCGTGGGTGAACCGGCCCGCCGCCAAGCGATTGCCAACCCGGAAGGAACTGTTACCGCGTTTAAGCGCAAAATGGGGGAAAACTTTAAGTATAATTTGCGCGGACAAGAATTTACACCGCAACAACTTTCGGCGTTTGTTTTGCAGAAAGTGAAAAAAGATGCGGAGGCCTTTTTGGGCGAAACGGTAGAAAAAGCCGTTATCACCGTTCCGGCGTATTTCAACGATAACCAACGCCAAGCCACCAAAGATGCCGGCCGCATTGCCGGGTTGGAAGTGGTAAGATTGGTCAACGAACCGACCGCCGCAGCGTTGGCTTTCGGTATTGATAAAGCCGGCAAAGAACAAAAAGTTTTAGTGTTTGACCTCGGTGGCGGAACGCTGGATGTAACCATTATGGAAATGGGCGCGGAAGGCACGTTTGATGTGCTTTCTACGTCGGGCGACACGCAACTGGGCGGAACGGATATGGATAATGCCGTCATCAACTGGATGGTGGACGAATTCCGCAAACAAACCGGCATTGATTTGTCTAAAGACAAACAAGCGGCCCAACGCTTGAAAGACGCGGCCGAAAAAGCCAAAATTGAACTTTCTACCACTATGGAAACGGACATTAACTTGCCGTTTATTTCTGCCGGCTCTGACGGCCCGAAACACTTGGAATTAAAATTGTCCCGCGCCAAACTGGAAAGTTTGGTGGACGATATCGTCAAGCGCTGCGGTAAATCGGTCAATCAGGCCTTGTCGGATGCCAAATTATCTGCCTCTCAAATTGACCGCATTATTTTGGTCGGCGGGCCGACCCGTATGCCAATTGTGCAAAAATACGTGGAAGACCTCGTGGGCAAAAAAATTGAACGCGGTATTGACCCCATGGAATGCGTGGCGATTGGCGCAAGCGTACAAGCCGGTATTTTGACGGGGGAAGTTAAAGACGTGCTTTTGTTAGACGTTACGCCGTTGTCTTTAGGGCTGGAAACCTTGGGCGGTGTATGCACGCGGTTGATTGAACGCAACACTACGATTCCGGTGAAGAAAACGCAAATTTTCTCTACCGCGTCGGATAACCAACCGGCTGTAACCATTAACGTCTTGCAGGGCGAACGTCCCATGGCCAAAGATAATGTGCCGCTGGGTAAATTTGATTTGGACGGTATCCCGCCCGCTCCGCGCGGCGTGCCGCAAATTGAAGTGACGTTTGATATTGACGCCAACGGTATTTTGAACGTGTCCGCCAAAGATTTGGGCACACAAAAAGAACAACACATTACCATCAGCTCGCCCAACAAATTGAGCGACAGCGAAGTGGAAAAGTTTGTTAAAGATGCCGAAAAATTCGCCGACGAAGATAAAAAGCACAAAGAAGTAATTGAAGCCAAAAACCAAGGCGACAGCGTGCTCTATCAAACCGAAAAAGCGTTAAAAGAATATGGCGACAAAGTCAGCCAAGAAGAACGCGGCAAGATTGACCAAGCGTTAAATGACTTGCGCGACGCCCTCAAAACGGAAGACGTAACCAAAATCAAATCGGCTACGGATACCGCCTTGCAGGCCGGGCAAAAATTAGGCGAAGCCATGTATAAAGATGCGCAAGCCAAACAACAAGCCCAAGGCGCGCAAGCCGGTGCCCAAGCGGGGGCCAATGCCTCGCAAGCGAGCGCGCAAAATAAGGATGATGTTGTAGAAGCCGAAGTCGTAGATAAATAAAACGGTTCAGGGGAAATTAAACGGGAACGCCTTTTAAGACGTTCCCGTTTTTCTGTTTGTCTAGCAAAGCAAATTTACTATTTTTTAAGCACGGCAGAAATAATTTTTTCCGCTTGACGGTCCATTTCGGCCCGGTCTTGCGGATCGTGGTCGTCCATGCCCGATAAATGCAACGCACCATGCGTTACATACATAAGCATTTCTTGCAAAATCGTATGATTAAATTTCCGGGCATTTTGGCGCGCTACCGGATAGCACACAAAAATATCTCCAAACGCCCACGATTCGCCCGGCGGCAAAATGGGCGGGCGTACGTTGTTAAACGAAATTACATCTGTTACGTAATGATGCCCTAAAAATTCTTTATTAACGTGTAAAATTTCGCGCTTGTCCACAAAAATCACATTTACTTCTATCGGCTGATGCGCCCATTGTTTAAGCCCCCGGGCCAGGGCCTTTTTGAATAGCCCCGTCCGGCGTAAATAGCGAGCTACGGAAGTGTTATAAAAAATATGTGCAATCATATAAAAAATGCGCCGCGTCTAAAAACGCGGCGCGCTTAATTTACTAATTAGAATTTACTTTTGCCGCGCGGGATAACAACAATCCCCGACGGATCAATATAGTATTTTTGCGCGTCGGCTTCCAAATTATGTCCGATCGTCTGGCGCGCGGAAACGGTATTAAAGCGGTCCATGATTACTTTTTTAAGTTTGGCTCCGGCTTTAATTTCGCAGTTATCCATGATCACGCAGTCTTCAATCTCGGCTCCCTCGCCAATAAATACGCTGTCGCTGATGACGGAGTGTTTAACTTTGGCTTTGGGGTGGATAATGCATCCGTCGCCAATCATGGAGTTGGTTACCGTGCCGCCTAAAAATTTAGTGGGCGGTACGCGGTTTAACGTAGTACTGATGGGCCACGCCGGATTGTTGAGGTCCAGTTTCGGTTTCGGGCCTAACAGATCCATGTGGGTTTGCCAGAACGATTCTATGGTTCCTACGTCCCGCCAGTATCCTTGTTCTTCATACGATTTGGCCCCGGGTAATGTTTGACTTTGAAAGTTATACGCAAACGTGCGGTGGTCGTTTAAGATCTTGGGTAAAATATGTTTACCGAAATCTAACGCAGGCACGTCGCAAAACCGTTTTTGTAAAACTTGTAGTAAAACATCTGTATTAAAAATGTAATTGCCCATGGAGGCATACGCCGATTTAGGATGTCCGGGAATCGGTTTGGGGTTGGCTGGTTTTTCGTCAAATTGTACAATGCGGCTTTGGGCATCTACTCCCAGTACACCAAAGGCACTGGCTGTTTCTATCGGTACGGTATTGGCGGCTACGGTTACGTCGGCTTTGTTTTTCAAGTGAAAATCAATCATTTGCCGTACGTCCATGCGGTAGATGTGATCCGCACCGAAAATAGCCACTAAATCGGGGGCAAAATCTTTAACCAAGTTGATATTTTGCCGTACCGAGTCCGCGGTACCGCGGTACCAAATCTCTCCCAAGCGCATTTGCGGCGGAACGCAAGTAAGGAAGTGGTCCGCCATGATCCCTTCCGACCGCCACGTTGTGCGTAAATATTCAATCAAACTTTGTGATAGATATTGCACTAAAACGTAAGACGAAAAAATGCCGGAGTTGACGAAATTAGAAAGTACAAAATCAACAATACGGTATTTCCCGCCAAACGGTACGGATGGTTTAGAGCGGTCTTTTGTAAGCGGATAGAGGCGTTCGCCTTTTCCGCCGGCCATAATCATACCCAAAATGCGCATAGTGTTTCTCCCAATATAGATTTTATTCGGAGCCTAACGGCAGATGCCGTTGCAATTCTTCAAACGCTTCCCACGACCACGGCATTTTTTCCGCTACGATTTTAGCAATTTCGTCTGCATAAACGCGGATTTCCTGCTGGGCGTGTTTATCGGTGCGTAAGCATAAGAAATTAAACAAACTTCTGGTGTTGACGCTCCAGTAAAATTGGGTATATTGGCATACCGGCAGTACGCCGCGTGCCATTTCGCGCGAAACGCCGGCTTCAATCAGTTTGTGATATGCGGCGTAAGACGCTTCTACGCTGTCTTCATAAATTTTGCGTAATTTTTCGTTATCCAGCGAAGAATCTGCCACGGAACCTTGTTTGTTTTTGGCATCTTGTCCGCGGAAGGCAGCGGGAATATAAAATTCGTCTTTTACTTCGGTATAGCGGGCGCTGACTTCGTTATACGAACCCCAGCGGTGGCGCATCCATTGACGGGCCACATAGATCGGGCAGCAAATGTGAAATTGAAAGTAGCAATGCTCAAACGGGGTATGATGCGCATGTTGCATTAAATACTTGATTAAGCGTTTGTCTTGTTCTTCTCCTTTGGAAACGGCACCAAACGAAACGCGGGCCGCTTGCACGGCGCGGTCGTCCCCGCCCATGAAGTCCACCAGGCGGACGAACCCTTTGTCTAACACATTGATTTTTTCAGTAGATTGCACAAAAACACTCCTAAATTAGTTTAAAATTTCTACGACGGAACTTTGTCCGTCCGACAGTACTTCCGCGCTGAGCACAGAGGCGTTGGAGCACGCCGTGTCATATACAAAACCGTCTAAAGGTACGGTATCCGTTTTGGATAAACGGCCTTTTTCGTACGATAAGAAGTGAATTTTTCCGCTTTCGTATTGGCCAAAAGTGCCGGAGAGCAAACTGAATTTGGTGGTGTTTTCCGCCACCGCCACTTGGGTACGTTCTTGCGTTTGAACCACTTGCAAAGACGGATAAAATTTCACAATCTCCTGTTTATATTTTACACGATTTGGAGCCCCAACGGAAAATTCTTTATATTCCGTTGTTTTCCCGTTCGGAAGTTCTAATTTAACGCGTCCGACGGAAGTGGTATAAATGAGATATTCTTCTCCGTTCGGCCCGACGGGGAACAAATTAAGTCCTTCTATCCAGTTGCGTTGCGTTGCCAGAGCGTGGTCGGCGGGGGTAAATTTGCCGTTTTGATAAATTAAATTGCGGGCATTACCCGGGCGGGTTCCTGCGATAAACGGCCGTTGCAACCATACGGTTTTTTGATCGCCGCAACCCATTTCTTTTACAAAATAAGGCAACGTATCCAGCGTGGTCCATTGTCCGTTTTCATAGGCCAAAACGAGGGTGGAAATGCGGGCTAAACGCTCGTCATAAACAGACACAAAAATTTCGGCACTTTTCTGTTGGCGTAACGGTACGGCGGAAAGCGTCAGCGGAGTTTTTCCTGCCGGCAGTTGGTACGAAAGGGCTTCTTCCAGTTGTTCGCCCTTGCGGTTCCAGATGGTAATTTGCCCTTTGGTGGAGAGCGTGATGATATTGTCGTCCTTCGGCCCGGTCATACTGGCTGAAGAAACGCTGATAATTTCTTGTCCCACGGGCTCATAGGTTATTTTTTTGTGTAGCGAAACCGGTGCTGCGGCGGCAGGTGTGGCGGCAACGGGCGCGGCTACGGCGACCGATTCTAGGATGGCCTCTTGCCCGATTTCAATGCCCGCGGACGACGGAATTTTGCCTACCGCATAGAGCGGTTGGACTTCGTTAATCACTCCTTGCGGCGAATAATTGTAGAGTAGCCCCAGTTCTTTACCGGTTTTGGGGTTTGTCAGTTTTTCCGAAGACAAAATCACTTTGAACGTATCGCCTTTTTGAACAGGCGTTTTGACGGAGGATGTGTCCAAATAAACTTGATTATTTTGTACGCGTACAACCGTTATTTGCGCGAACGCCGCTAACGGGAAAAAGAAAAGGAAAGACAAAAGTAATGTTTTTATTTTCATATAATAATGGTATACCATTTTTCTAAAGGAGTGACAATGAAAAATTTATTTGACGACTTGGTGGAAACTTTTGCAATCTTGCGCGGGCCAAACGGATGCCCGTGGGATAAAAAACAAACGCATGAAAGTTTAATTAAAAATATGCGCGAAGAAGCCGAGGAACTCGTGTGCGCTATTGAGAAAAAAGATGTAGAAAATATGAAAGAGGAGCTGGGCGACGTGCTGTTGCAAGTTTTATTGCACGCGCAAATTGCCAAAGAAGAAGGCCTTTTTACAATAGATGACGTGATGCAAGTTTTGTACGATAAACTGCACCGCCGTCACCCGCACGTCTTTGGCGATCATGCCAAGGCCGCCAGCCCGGAAGAAGCCCTGGCTCTTTGGCGCGAAATGAAACAAAAGGAAAAAGCCAACTAAATTTTACCCGCCAAACACCCAACCTCCCAAAAGGACGTTGGGTGTTTTAGAGTCCAAATGACCCGGTGAAAAAGATACAATATCTCTATGCCACAGTATTTTGCGGATATCAAGGAAACCGAATTTTTCTTACTGGATGACGAGGCCCACCATGCGTCCGTTGTCCAACGCCATAAAGAAGGCGATACGATACGCGTGTTTGACGGTACCGGCCGCCAGTACGAGGGGCGTATTGATAAAATTCAAAAGAAATTTGTGCGCGGCACGTTGCTTAAAAAATACGAAGTCCGCCGGGTTCCGTTGGAAATTACGCTTTGTTTTGTGCCCAATTCCCGCGTGGGGTTAGAAGAAGTGTTGGATAAATGTACCCAACTGGGGGTATCTTGCTTTCAGCCGATTTCTTCGGCCCGTAGCGAGTATGATGTTTTGAAAAAATGGGAAGACAAACAAACGCGTTGGCAACAAATTATGCTCAGCGCGTGCAAACAATGTAACACGCCTTTTTTGCCGAAACTGCTTCCGCCCGCGGCGTTTACACACGTTGTGGCGGATGAAAAAACCCCGTCTTTAATCGCTTATGAGTCCGAACAAACCCACACGCTTGCGTGGGGGCTTACGCAGTTAGGCCGTCCGGCGCAGGTGCGTGTATTTATCGGCCCGGCAGGAGGATGGACGGAAGAAGAAATCGCTTTGGCGGCTACCCACCATACGCCGGCAGTTACGCTAGGGGTAAATATCTTGCGGGCCGAAACAGCGTGCGTGGCCGCTTGTGCAAAATTAGTATGACCACTTTTTTTATTAAAACGTTCGGTTGCCGTGTCAACCAAGTAGAAAGCCAAGCCCTGCTGGAAGATTTTTTGCGGCATGGGTTTGTGCCTGCGGACCATTTTGAAACGGCAGATATTTGTTTACTTAATACTTGTAGCGTAACCCACCAAGCCGATAAAGATGTGGAAAAATTAGTGCGCCAAATTTTGCGGCGCAACCCGCAAGCGCGGTTGGTTTTAACGGGGTGTTACGCAGCTACGCACGCCGCCCATATCCGCGCGGAATTTCCGTCGGCACAGATCGTGGGCAAGTACGATTTAGGGCGCGCCCTTTTTAACGAAGAAGATATTTGTTGGACGGTATCCGGTCATGAGGGGCACAGCCGTGCGTTTATTAAAATTCAAGACGGGTGTGATGTGTTTTGTTCGTATTGCATTGTGCCGTTTGCCCGACAGGAAAAACGGTCTAAACCGGTGGCAGATGTACTAACGGAAATCAAAAATTTAGTACAAAACGGATTTACCGAAATCGTGCTTACCGGTATCAATATCGGCAATTTTTGTTGCCCAAAAACGGGGGCAGATTTAGCCGCTCTTTGTGCAAAAATTGCCCAACTGTCGGGAAATTTCCGCGTGCGGTTTTCGTCCATAGAACTCCAAACGGTTACGGACGGCATTGTCCAAGTAATGAAAATTTTTCCTGCGCGGTTTTGCAACTATTTGCACTTACCTTTGCAAGCCGGGTGCGACCGCGTGCTAAAAGCCATGAACCGCCATTACGATACCGCCCAATACGCCGCGCGCGTGGCTGACTTGCGCGCGCAGGTGTCGCATATCGGTATTTTTGCAGATGTAATTGCCGGCTTCCCTACCGAAACAAAAGAAGATTTTGAACAAACCGTTGATTTTATCCGTGCACAAAAATTAGCCGGGCTTCATGTGTTTAGTTATTCGCCGCGTCCGGGTACAAAAGCCGCCGCGCTGGCGCAATTGTCCGCGGACGAAATCAAACGCCGCGCCGAAATTTTACGCGCGTTGGATAAAGAATTGCGCGCCGCGTTTGCGGACTCTTTTGCGGATACGGAACAAACCGTATTTATAGAAGAACATAAATCCGGTCAAACACGCGGGCTGACTTCCAATTTCCAATCCGTTATTTTAGAAAACACGCCTAAAACCGTGCGCGGTTTAGTACGTGCGCGCATCACGCGTGTTGCCGGTGCGGTGTGCTACGCCCGGTGCTTGTAATAGGGACGGCTTGCAGGTCTTTTTAACGCTAGTCCGGGCGGGGCCGTTTTTATCGGCGTAATTTGTTTTTACTACTTGGTTTCAATCAGTTTCAAAAATTCTTCTTCGCTCAGTACCGGCACGCCGAGTTCTTGTGCTTTTTTGAGTTTGCTTCCGGCGGCTTCACCGGCTACTACATAGGCCGTTTTTTTAGAAACACTGCCGCTTGCTTTGCCGCCGTATTGCATGGCTAATCGTTCGGCTTCGGTGCGTGTCATGGTTTTTAGTTCGCCCGTAAACACAAGCGTTTTTCCTTCCAACACGTTGCCCGATTTTTCTTTTTCCGGTTGCGTGAAATTCAGGCCGCTCCCGCGTAATTTTTCAAGTTGTTCAACGGCTTTCTCATCATGGAAGAAATCGTAAATACTTTGGGAAACTTTTTCGCCCACGTCGGGGATGTGTTGCATTTCTTCCAGCGTAGCGTTTTTTAAGTTATCTAACGTGCGGAAATGGTCGGCCAGAACTTCGGCGGTTTTTTCGCCCACAAACGCAATACCTAACGCAAAAAGTAATTTGGAAAGCGGACGCTTTTTGCTTGCTTCAATAGCCTCCAATAAATTTTGCGCTTTTTTGTCTTTGAAGTTGGGCAGTTGGAGTAAGTGCAAAAAAGATAATTGATAAATATCGGCAAACTCGCGGATAAAATCCCGCCGCACCAGTTGGGCCACAATTACTTCACCCAGTCCGTCAATATCCAGCGCGTCGCGCGAAGCAAAGTGTATAAGCCGTGCATGTAATTGGGCCGGGCAAGCGGGGTTAATGCAATAATAGCCCACTTCGTCTTGCTCTTTATAAACGGCCCTCCCGCACGACGGGCAAACGAGCGGCGCAGACACGTCTTGCGTCCCTAAATATTCCACTACTTTGACAACTTTGGGGATCACTTCTCCGGCGCGTTCAATAATCACGCGGTCGCCCACGCGCACGCCCAACCGTTTGATTTCATCAAAGTTGTGTAAGGTGACATTAGAAATAATTACGCCGGCGCACGCTACCGGTTCCAGTTCGGCTACCGGAGTAATAATGCCCGTACGACCGACGGACGAAAGGATGTTTTTAACCGTGGTAGTGGCTTGCGGCGCGGGATATTTGAACGCCATGGCCCAACGCGGACTGCGCGCGGTAAAGCCCAAAATTTGTTGGTCTTGAAAACGGTTTACTTTTACAACAAGTCCGTCCACATCAAAAGGTAAATCGTGGCGTTTGCCGGCAAATTCGTTATAAAAACGGATGACGTCTGCAATTTGCGTTACTTGCGTGCGGACCGGACAGACGGAAAATCCCCACGCGTGGCACGCGTCAATAAACGCGCTGAAACTGTCTGCTGTAATATCACCAATGCCAAACGAGTGGGCAAAAAATTTAAGCGGCCGTTTGGCCGTTAAGGCGGAGGCCTTCTGCCGCAAAGATCCTGCCGCGGCGTTGCGGGTGTTAGCAAAAATATTTCCGCCGGCCGATTCTTGTTCGGCGTTTAGCGCTTCTAAATCTTTTTTTTCTAAATATACTTCCCCGCGGATTTCCAACTTCCCTGCCGGGGCATTTAACAAATCGTGCGGGATGTTTTTAATGGTCAGTACATTGGCGGTGATATCTTCGCCCACTTTGCCGTCCCCGCGGCTGGCGGCTTGCACCAGATGGCCGTCCTGATAGGTCAGCGAACAAGATACGCCGTCAATTTTCCCTTCTATGACCATTTCAAAAGTATCCCGGCCCAATAATTTTACGGTGCGTTCGTGCCACTCGCGGATATCATCTGCATTGTACGAATTGTCTAACGACATCATGGGCACTTTATGTTGAACGGCACTAAAGGCACGCGAAGCGCGTCCTCCTACTTGTTGGGTGGGGGAGTCAGACGAAACAAATTGCGGATATTGCTTTTCCAATTCTTGCAGACGGTGGTAAAGATCGTCGTATTGGGTATCGGACAGGACGGGATTGTCTTGGTTGTAATATAGGTCGCTGTGGAAACGAATCAGTTTGCGCAACTGTTCAATTTCTTCTTTGGGCTGCATATTTATTTCCGTTCTTTTTTAAGTTGGTCTAAAAGTCCGTTAATAAATTTGCCGGAATTTTCCGTAGAGTATTTTTTAGCCAGTTCAATGGCTTCGTCAATAACGGCCGGAATTGGAGTGCGTTCCGGGCTGAAAACCATTTCGTAGGTGGCCATACGCAAAATAGAGCGGTCCACGGCGGACATGCGCGCCACCGTCCAGTTTTTGGTATAGGCAGAAACCAGTTTGTCAATTTCGCTTTGGTGTTGCCGGGTACCGAGTACGAGGTCGTTGCAAAAATCAAACACGTCGCCTAATTCTTTTTTGAAGGCTTCCGTATAATGCGTCAGCGTATCCGCTTGGGCAGATTTCAAACTGTCTGCATAATAAAGTGATTGTAAAGCACATTCCCGGGCCATTCTTCTGCTTGTCATAGTTCCTCGTCGCGTTGGAAGATAACTTTATTCTAGCAAATTTTATGTTGTGATGCAGTAAGATGCTTTTAATCTTGATGAAGGGACAGATGTTCCAAATTTTATGTTTTCGTGCATAAAAGATAAGGGGGTTTATTTGACCTAACCGGATTTTGGGCCTTTCGGCCCATGGAAAAAACAAAATTTTCCTTTATGCTTACATTACACCTAGTTTAAAGGAGGCGTATCTGTGAAGCACGTAAAAGGAATGTTACTCGCTGCATTGTTGTTTCTCCCGCTAGCGGCGGTTTTTGCTGGGCCGGCGGTTTCCATTTTGGAAAAGCCTGCATTGTATCAAAAGGACTTGTCCGAAGATGAAATTTTAGCGTATATCCATTCGGAAAAAGGTCTTTTGCCGGTTCGGCTCAATCAAAATGATTCTTTTTTTGATGAAGACCAAAAGGCCCGTATTGTTAAAGCAGCCATAGAACAGGTAAAGGCCAAAAATGATCATCGGTCTCACTATAACGCGGCCGTTGTTTTTGCTACATATCCTTATATGTTAGGGGGAGATGAAGAATGGTTGTTAAGCCCCAGTGATGCGGCCAATGCGATCCGGCACGCGACCATTGCCTTGAATCTCAGTTCCGAAAGTCCAGAGAACGTACCGTATATGTATCTAGTGCGTGGGCTGGTTCGGGCGGATCAAGGATTGGCTTATGACGGCCGTGAAGCGAATCATACGTTGCGTGATCCTTCTTTTGCCAAAGCCGCTTGGGCAGATTTCAAAGAAGTGGAGCGTTTGGCTCCACAAATTACGCCGTACTCCCAGATGAGTAATGTGGCCGGCGCGCTTGGCATGAAGAAATTAGCGGACCACTATATGAAATTAGAAAAACAGGTCATTTGGCAAGAACGTGTCAAAGCGGCTAAAGCGGCTAAAAACCAAGTAAAATATTTATTTGGTTTATCGCATTAAGACTTACAAATTTAGTTAAAACACCCCGCTAATCCCGGGGTGTTTTATGTTTGCTGCCCGCAATAAACCCCGGGAACAAACCCGGAGAGTTTTATATAATGTATCCATGAAACAACTTTTGTTATTAGTAACCCTTTTGGGGTTAGCAGCGTGTGCGGCTCCAAGAAAATCGCGTTTAGTTGGGGCTGACCGTGATGCACACGGGTGTATCGGTTCAGCCGGGTATGTGTGGAACGAAACATTGCACCAATGCGCACGCCCTTGGGAAGTGAATAACTAATCTGTTGACACTATTTTGGAGAACTTGGTATAATAAAAGTGTCCCCAGAGGGGACAGTTTTGTCTAAAGAAAAATTGAATGGCCAGATTTGATAACAGAAGAGTTTACAAGCAAGACTTGTATTGCCGTAACCAAAACATCCGCGCGGCGGAAGTGCGCGTCATCAATTCGGACGGCACCATGTTGGGTGTCTTCCCGACGCGAGAGGCCGTTGCCATGGCCAGAGAACAAGAGTTGGACTTAGTGGAAATTTCTCCCAACGCCCAACCTCCTGTCTGTAAAATACTGGATTACAACAAGTACGTTTACGAACAGGGTAAAAAAGCTGCCGAGGCCAAAAAGAAACAAGCCAAGGTTTCGCTAAAAGAATTACGCATTAAATCGCGTATTGCTCCGCATGACTTGGAAGTAAAACTCCGCCAGATTGAGGAGTTTTTGCACAAGAAAAACCAAGTACGTTTTGTAGTCGTTTTCCGCGGGCGTGAAAACCAGCACAAAGATTTGGGAATCCAAATTCTAAATGATACGGCTAAACGGTTGGAACCGTTGGCTACGGTGGACGGAGGTTTGCAACAGTTGGGTAACCGCATGAGCATGACCTTCGTGCCTAAAAACTAGATTTTTCGGTCCTTTTTGCAGGAACTGCGTTCGGGGCTTGACCGGCTCCCGCCGCAGGTTGGATAAATAAGGGCCAATTAAACAAAAGGAAAATAAAAATGCCTAAATTAAAAAACCATAGCGGCGGTAAAAAGCGTTTCCGCAAAACCGCCACGGGTAAATTCACCCACAGAAAAGCCGGCAGAAAACACTTGCTAACGCCTGTTTCTGCCTCACGCAAACATGACATGCGTAAGACCGGGGTTATTACTCCCGAGTCCAACAAAGGCAAGATCTTAGAAAAGTATCTGCCCATGGCTAAATAAGAGGTTGAAACATGAGAATTAAATTCAGCGTTCCCAGACACGCAAGAAAGAAAAAAGTATTGAAAAGAGCCAGCGGCTATTACGGAGATAAATCCCGCCGCTTGCGCATGGCTACGCAGCAACTCGGCAAATCGGGCGTGCATGCGTATGTTGACCGCAAAGACAAAAAAACCACCTATCGTCAAACATGGATTATGCGTATTAACGCTGCCGTGCGCGAAGAAGGTTTGTCTTACTCTAAATTCATCAGCGGACTTGCCAAAGCCAACATCACGCTTAACCGCAAGATGCTCAGCGAAATGGCAATTAAAGACCCGGTGTCCTTCAAGAAATTGGTGGACGTGGTCAAAGCCGCCAAATAAGTTAGTAAGTATTTAAGGCAAAAAACAGCCCCGCCAAAAGGTGGGGCTGTTTGCGTATAAAAAACTTATTTGACGGCCGGGCTCATGGCCCCTTTTACGTCCGTTCCCATGGGGGTAGGCATCCCTTGTGCGTTGACGCAGACCAACGTCGTTTTACCTTTGGTACATAACCGTCCGTTTTGGTTGTGGATCGTGTTTTCAAACACAATTTTAATATCCGATACTTCTAAAATCTTTGTATCTACTTCAATTTCGTCTGCGTAGCGGACCGGATATTTATATTCCGTTTCCTGGCGGGCTACCACAAAAAACAAGCCCTTTTTCATCAAGTCGGGTACGCTGTATCCGCGCTCTTGCATGTAGAGCGTGCGGGCCTCTTCAAAAAATTTCAAATAATTGCCGTAATAGACTACCCCGCCGCAATCGGTATCGTGGTAAAAGATTGTTTTTTTCATAAGTCATCTCCGGGCGTACAAGCAGTACGCAGATTTCATATAATAAATTATACCTGATTAAACGAGAAAATGTAGGCTATGAAAACCGAAGAAATTATTGAACGTCTTAAAAATCCGCAACAGTATCGCCAAGCGCAGTCCGCCGTCCAACCGGCCGATACTGCCAAACAAACTTCCCAAACGCCTGTTAAAACTACGCCGCGTAAAACGGGGTTGGAAACGATGGTGGTGTGCGGGGTAATCGTTTTGTTTTTTATAACAGTATTATTTTGGGTAATGTCCAAACACCGGGCGGAAAATTTGACAGCCGCTTTAGACCCTGACCAAGTCAAAGGGTTGACCTTAGACGAGGCGGAATTTAACCCCAATACAGAAGTTACGTATGTGGAAGTGCGTGAAGGGCAAGACCGCAACGTGGCGGTAAGCAACTTGGGTTCTACCTTGCCCATTATCAGCCGTTTTAATTTCAAAACCCTGACCGATAAAAATTATGAAATTATCGGGGCCGCGCCGTGGGCTTTAACGACCAATTTTGAAGCCAACATTTCCGATCCGCAAATGATGGGCTACTTGCTTGCTAACGATACCATGATTCAAGCATTTATTACCCGCTCCGACGTAGAACCGTTACTGGAAGATCCGCAACTGTTGCATGCTTTTGTAGAAGATCAAGCCGCTATGCAAGAGTTTTTCTCCAGCGATATTGTGCAACAAGTGTTGGCCAATGAGCAGATGGTTCGTACGGTGATGGGTAGCCGGTTTGCAAGCTTTCTGTTAGTCAGCAAATCGGGGAAATACTGGCGCAATCACGCGCAAGAGGCGGCGCAGGTTATCGGTCAAATTCCCAGTTTGGCGGCTTTGCGTGCTAACCCGGGTGTTGTAACGGCTGTTAAAGAAAACCCATATCTAAAACAATGGGCAGATATTTTATTAGCTATGCCTGCAACGCCGGCCGCTAATCCGGCTCCGGCTAAGACGGCGGCAAGCAAAACCCGTAAAACAAAAAACGCCCGAAAAAAATAAAGTTGTACAACGGACGGAAAATTTGTTATAATTTCTAGGTAGTTAATATCCATTTTTGCGGGCGTGGTTCAATGGTAGAACGCGACCTTGCCAAGGTTGAGACGAGAGTTCGATTCTCTTCGCCCGCTCCATTTAAACCTCCGGTTTATCCCGGAGGTTTTTTCTGTCTAAAAAGGCCTAGTGTGGGCCTAGGTCTAAAACGCGGAAGTTTTTAGGCCCAAATGCTCTCGTAAAAAAACGGTAAATCTATAGAATATAAGTAAGAGGGAGGCACACTATGAAAAAGATTCTATGGATGTTGCTAATAGCGTTGTGCGTGGGGGGCGTACAAGCGGCCCCGGCGGGTTTGTCCGCGGGTAGCCACCGTCAAACTGCGGCAGTCAAAAAGGCCGCCAGCGTACAAACCGCGCAAGATTTTTTGGACGCGGCGCGCAAAGGTAACTTGGCTGAAATTGCCCGGCTTCAAAATCCCTCTTTTTTAACCGCGCAAGATGCTTACGGATATAACGCTTTTCACTTAGCGAAAAACATAGCCACGGTGCATACGATTGCCGCGACCGTCCGCCGTTTGCAACCCGATAATTATATTGAAATTTTCAAAATTCTTCGCGACCAACGCAGTTATATTGGTGAAACGCCGCTTATATATCACGTGCGTTTGGGTAAAGAAGATACGTTTGGAGCCCTTTACCGCGGATCTTCTTTAAGCCAAGCGGTTCACGAGGCCAACGCGGTAAATAAAGACGGTGCATTGCGTACGGTAGCCGGTGTGCGCCAACAAGTGGCCCGCCAAGAAGCGTCCGACAACAGCGGTCAAACCGTAGCGGATATGGCAAAAGCCAATAACTTACCAGGAGTAATTGCCTTTTTGGAAACTCACGCGCCCTATTTGTTTACTAAATAACGATCTCTTATAAACCGCCCCGCTTATATAAGCGGGGCGCATTGTGTTTGCCATTTGGTTGTGAATTTGTCATAATGTAAAAAGAGAAATTAAAGGAGATATTTTTTTAGCGCGGGCAACGCGTAACATAAATGATTTTTAACTGTTTTTGAACCGTATGAAGAATACGGGACAATACTTAGAGCAATCTAAGTCATTCTCCGCAAAGTCAAAGACGGTCGTTAGAGGCACAGTTTATCCGAGCCGATCCCTTGGATAAATTGTGCCGAGTGTTTGTCAGACAACTGATGAACCACGGCTGTTATACTTGGACGTCTTTGCGGAGGCCCGGTACAAGAGCCGTTTTTTATGGTTTTTTATACTCGGCCCGACAAATAAAAAAAGGAAGAAGAACATGAAGAAACTAGTCATAACAGTAGTTAGTTTGTTGTGCATGACGCCCTTGTTCGCTTTTGAGCCTACGTTGTATACGGAAAGCCAGGGCACAAAAAGCGTAATTAACAATGGGCAAGAAATGGAAAAAAATATAGACCAGAGGTCACGTATTTCTCCAAGCCAATTCGGTTTTGGGGTTCGTGCAGGAATGGCGCAGAATGACCCGAAAGATTTGGAAGGGGATGGAGGAGATCTCAAAAAGAGACCGGCCGTTTGGGGCTTGGATGTCTTTTACGAAACCAATTCGGATCCTGATTTCGAAAACAGTAAAATAGGTATCAAACTAGGGGCTGATTGGTATGGCAAAAACGAATTGTCCGCAGTTGTATATGATGGATACTACTACGGCTTCCACGCTACAGAAACGTCTTATGCTTTTCCTTTAACTCTTTATTATAAGAAAGACAAAGGAGTGGGAGATTTGAGTTTTCTTTTAGGTGTTGGGTTTACTCTAATTTATTCGCGAATGGAATTGGAAGGGTCGGCCGTGTGGCCCCAAAAATTCACTGAAACCAAAATGTTCCCACATGTTACGGCAGGAGCGGAATATCGCTTTTCCGAACAGTTTGCGCTTGGGTTAGACATCAAATACAACATAAATGCTAAAGTTGAAAAAGTTGTAGATGGCGAAGAACTTGTGTTATCGGATCGTTCCGGGCTTGGAGCGGCTTTAACAGGCCGGTTCTATTTCTAACTGCGGCCTACTACGCAACAACGCCCCGCTTATATAAGCGGGGCGCATTGTTTTAATACGTTAACGTAGGAATTTAATAGAAGTGGGCAAGATGACGTCTTCCATGACGTCCAGCGCGTAGGAGTCCGTCATACCGGAAACGAAATCTGCAATGATGGTATCCAACTGGGTTTCATCTTGCTTATACACGCGTTGCATAGATTTTATGTAGTTGGCAAAATTATGTGCGGTTTGTTTACCCTCTTTTTCGTAGGCCTCATAATCAAACTTATATTGGCGGAAAATATGCCGGAAATAGTCAAACAAATCGCTGATACAGTGGCAGATGGTTTCTTTACGCTGGTGCATTTGTTCGTTGCCGTAAATGCGTTCGTAATTAAACTGGCGCAACTGCGAAAGAAGTTCAAATTTTTCTTGAGAAAAACCGATATAATCTTTGTCTTTGGAATGGTTAATTAAATCAAGCGTGAGCGTGTTGATAATTTCCCCATTTTTCTCGCCCAGTTCTTCGCGCACTTGCGAAGGGATATCTTCCGGCGTGATGAGATCGGCCTTAATAGCGTCCTCAATATCGCGCCCCAAATAGGCGATTTTATCCGACAGACGCACAATACACCCTTCGTAGGTAGAAGGCATTTGACTGCGTCCGGTGATTTTTTCCAAATCGTTGGGCTTATCGGCGGGGCGGAGTTGGTTATTTGCAAAATCTTCGCCACAGTGACAGATAATGCCGTCTTTGACGGCAAACGTCAAATTCAGCCCATCACCGTAATTGGCTAAATGTTCCACAACGCGGTAACTGTTTACTTCGTGTAAAAAATTCTTCGGCGCGATACACGCGTTAATGGCGCGTTCGCCTTCGTGCCCAAACGGCGCATGCCCGATATCGTGCCCCAACCCGATTGCATAAGCCATGTCTTCGCTCAAATTCCAATTTCCGCTTTTGTTAAGCCCGCGGCAAATGGTAGCTGCAATGGTTGCCACATGCAAAACGTGTTCAATGCGGGTACAAATATGGTCGTTATCCGGCGCAAAAAATACTTGCGTTTTATGTTTAAGCCGGCGAAACGGCAACGAGTGAATAATTTTTGTTTGGTCGCGGAAATATTCATCTCGCAAATCGGGCGTATGCGGATGTGTACGTTTGAGATAAATGGTATCGGGAAACGGGCTTTTAATCATAAAATTATGATACCATAATATAAGACGGTATCGCTAGACGGCAGGGAGAATTTTAGCGTATGAAAGCAGTTTATGCAGGCAGTTTTGATCCCGTAACGAACGGACATTTGGATATCATCCGCCGTGCGGCTGATGTGTTTGGCGAGTTGACGGTATTGGTGATGAAAAATGAAACCAAAACACCCCTTTTTACGATACAAGAACGGGTGGATCTGTTAAAACAAGCCGTCGCTGATATCCCGGGAGTAAGGGTAGATACCGCAACGGGTTTTACAGCCGATTATGCGCGCTTGCACGACGTGCATGTGTTGGTACGGGGAGTGCGTCACGCGGCTGATTTGGAAGCGGAAATGCAAATGGCGCAGTTTAATCAAAACAGATACCCGCAAGTACAAACCGTATTTTTCCCGACGGCCCCTCATTTACAACAAATCAGTTCTACTGCGATAAAAGAAATGGCCCGCGCCGGGGCTGATATTTCTGCCTTGGTTCCGCCGGAAGTGGCACGTGCCCTGACAGAGTAAAAACGTAATTTTACGGTAATGTATAAGAACGAGAAGTGCTAGCGGTACTGAAGAGTTTTGCGCGCATAATTTTTTCGCAATAATCTCCTGCGTTTAAATTGAAACAATAGGCACTATTACAACTTGTTATTCGTTCGTTGCATACGATCTTTTTTTCGGCCGTATGTGAATTATTATCAAAATAGATCACAAATCCAGCCCCTTTGTACTTTCCAGTTAAACGGTGTATGCGGATATCTTGGGCAGTAGAACCTCCCTTGCCTATATTTTCTATCTGTAAGGACCACTCTCCATTTGATTTGGTGTCGGTGATTGCTTCTCGCGAATAGGACAAGAATTTTGTCGTCCCGGTCCAAGAAGCCAAATCAACGGCCAATTCATCAAAAGTAGTGGCCCACTCACCGCTTGCCAAATAGTGGGCTTCATAAGCGTGCCCAAGTGTTTTTAAAAGAGAAAGTGCTTGTGTGGCTTTTGCTTTTTCCACCACTTTTTGATATTGCGGCAAGGCCACCGCGGCTAAAATGCCAATAATAAGAACGACGATAAGTAATTCAATGAGCGTAAAAGCTTTTACGCTGCTGGTATAAAAAGATTGGACTACATTTTCATTTGTTTGCATAAAATGCTCCTCAACCATTAGTGCCATCCTGAACTTGTTTCGGAATCTCCCTCTTTTTTTCGAACGGAAACAAGGTAGAAATGCTGAGTAACAACTCCTCAGCATAACATTTATTTTATGGATGCCGTTTTTTACGGATACTATATTATCGTTTTTTTTTTTTGATCTGTCAAGCTCTCGCCTGGGCTGATATTTCCGCCTTGGTACCTGCTTGTGCCGCGCGCGCTTTAAGCGGAAAATAACTTACTTGTTCCTTTGCCATCTCATAATCTTGCGGTCTGCGCTTTGTAGACCGCACCTTGCAGGCCGTCCGGCATGACAGACTTTTTTATAACAACAGATGAGGAGATTTTACATTTCGTTAAGCAGTGCTTGCGCGGCAGTATTGCCGTTGGCGGCGGCTTTTTTCAGCCATTGTTTGCCGGCCTGTTTATCGGCCGGAACTCCTAATCCTTTCCAATAAATTTGTCCCAGTACATATTGGGCAGAAACATAATTTTGTTCGGCTGCGTTGCGGAAAAACGTAATCGCAAGCGGTACAGAAACCGGAGTGCCTTTTCCTTGCATCAGCATAAAGCCCGTCATGTATTGCCCGGCGGCAAGTCCGCCGGCTGCCGCGTTGGAAAACCACGCAAACGCGTCGGTATAATTAGGCGGATCGGCTTGATAGGCTTGCTCGCCCAAGGCGTATTGCGCCGGTGCATACGCTTGCTCAACTAGCGCGTTCCAAAGTGTGGCGGCCTTGGCTTCGTCCGTCGGGAAAGCCCCGCCCGGTTGATAGTTTTTGGCCAGTAAAAGCCCGGCATGGGGCAGTTGATTTTCCTGCCAGGCCAGTGTCAGCCAGTGGGCCGCCTCTTCCGTATTGACGGCCACAGGCGTACCTGCCAGATACGCTTGACCGACGCGTAAACGGGCGGGCCCGTCGCCTTCTTGAGCGATTTTTAAGTCTTCTAAAAATTGATTGAGTTGAGCGTATAATTCGGGTTGGTTTTGTTGGGTGGTGAGCAAATTGTTTTGGGCGGTTGGATCACCCAATTTGGCGGCAATAAATTGCCAGTATAAACTTTCGCCGGTATGTTGTGGCAACCCGCCAAGTCCGTCGGCATAAAAACGGCTTAGTTCCCGCTGGGCCAGGACGCTTCCCTGTTTGGCGGCCAAGAGTAAAAAGACAGAGGCCTCCTCTAAATCCGGCTCGGTTCCTTTGCCGCGGATATACGCTTCGGCGCATTTCCATAACGCTTCGCTGTCGCCTTCCAACGCGGCTTTGCGATACCACGCTAACGCTTGCTTTTCATCCCGGGCAACGCCTTTCCCTTCGCTGTAAGCATAAGCGGCTTGTACTTGGGCTTCCAGATTGCCCGCTTTGGCGGCGGACAAAATGGAGGCAAATTGTTTTTCTTCCGGCGTTTGATAGAATAACACGCTGTACAACAATCCGCCCAAGATTAAAAACAAAAGTAACAGCAAAAATTTTTTCATAGGACATCTCAAAAAATAGGGGGTTTGTATACTCCCTATCATTATAATAAAATTACGACTAATTTTATTTAGCCGTTACCAAACGGGGCAATCGCAACAAAAATAATTAAAGCGAGCGGAAACATCCACTTGGAAATATCCGCCGGAGCGGACAAACAAATTATATCATTTCTAAAGAACCCTTCCCGGGATCTGCCCCCCGGAAAAAGAGGCGCGGAGAAAACCCCAAAAAGCGTCATGCGGAATTTGTTTTGGCATCTCGCCTTATTTGCGGTTTAGAAGAGAGCGAGATCCCAAATCAAGCGCACAAGGGGTTTGTTTAGGCGGGTTTATTTAATTTGACGAGCCACAAAAATTCGGTGTTACCGTGCGTCCCTTTGATTGGGCTTTCTATCACTTCACCCGATTCTCCGCCGTATTTTACGCGTAAGTTTTCTTCAAAAAAATCTTGCACGCGCTTAATGGCAAATTGGCGGTTCTCGTCGGTCTTTACAATTCCGTGCGGCACTTGCTTGGGGGAAAGTTCAAATTGCGGTTTAATCAAAAATACAATTTCGCTTTTGTTTGCCATTACCTTCACCAGCGGTTCCATGATCATTGTGAGTGAAATAAACGACACATCTACCGCCGCAAATTCGGGCGCGGTTTCAAATAAATCTGCCGTCATATAGCGCGCGTTGGTTTCGGGCTTAAAATGGAAGTTTGTATAACGGCGCATTTCATCAGCTAATTGCCCTTTGCCTACGTCCACCCCATACACTTCTTTTGCTCCTGCTTGTAACATGCAATCACTAAAACCGCCGGTCGCTACGCCGATATCTACGCACACTTTATCTTTTACGGAAATGTTCCAATGCTTGAGCGCACCGGCTAATTTTAGCCCGCCGCGCGACACATACGGACACGATTTCTCTTTAAGGGAAAGGATATCTTGCGGCAAAACGGTGCGGTCGGCGCGAGTATCTGTTTCGCCATTGACTAACACTTCTCCGGCCATAATAGAGGCCTGCGCGCGGTTGCGGCTGGTAAAAAATCCTTGCGCTACTAAGGCCATATCTAAACGTACTTTTTTATTCGGCATCGGGGTTTTCCGCTAAATCGGTATCAAAGGGGGCAGTAATCATTTCAGCCCCTTTCTTTTTTAATTCTTCTACCTTGAATTTGATGGTTTCCAACTTTTGCGTCAGTTCTTTGGAAAGCACTACGCCTTCTTCAAACAGTTTGACAGAGGCATCCAAGTCGGTTTGTTCTGCTTCTAATTTCGCAACGATTTCTTCCAATTTTGCGAGTTGCTTTTCAAAATTAAATTTTGTCGTCATAAAACCTCATTTCACTTTTGTATAAATCATACCGTCTTGCACTTGCACATAAATTTCTTCGCCGCTTTGTGTTTGATTTACGTGGCTGATAACGGTGCCGTCTTTTTTGCGCGTAATGCTATATCCGCGTTTGAGTACGGCTTGTGGCCCGAGTGCGTGTAATTTTTGCGCGGCCAGTTCAAAGCGGGCTGAAAATTGAGCCGTCTTTTGCGTGTACGCCTGCTGTAAACGCAAGGTTAAATCGTCTAGCGTTTGCTCTTTTTCTTGCGTTAATGCCGACGGACGTTTGAAAACCGGGCTGTTTAAGGCCAAATCGTAGCGGCGTTTGGCGCGTTCGTAAAATAAGTGTACGGCTTGTAACAACCGCTTTTGCAAATCGGCAATATGCTCTTGGGTGTTTTGTGAATTTTTCACGACCAGTTCCGCGGCGGCGGACGGAGTGGGAGCGCGTAAATCCGCCACGAAATCGGCAATTGTAAAATCTACTTCATGCCCCACGCACGAGATGACCGGTATGCGGCTTGCAAAAATAGCGCGCGCCACGATTTCTTCATTAAAGGCCCATAGATCTTCCATGCTTCCGCCGCCGCGCCCTAACAAAATCACATCCGGATTGGGTGTGAAAGAATTGGCGTCGGCTAATGCTTGGGCTATTTGCGGGGCGGCTTCGTCGCCTTGTACGAGGGTGGGAATAATTAAAATTTCCAAATGCGGACTTCGCCGTTTTAAGACGGATAAAATGTCGCGTACCGCCGCGCCGGTGGGCGAAGTAATTACCGCGATACGCTGCGGATAAGCGGGGATTTCTTTTTTATGTTCGGGAGCGAAAAGTCCTTCTTGTTTTAATTTCTTTTTAAGTTTTTCAAATTCTAAAAACAAGTTGCCCTTGGTTAAAAGTTCGGCGGTTTTAGCGACAATTTGATAGCGGCCCTGTTTAGCATAGCACGAAAAATCGCCGCCGACGCGTACTTGCATTCCTTCTTGAAGTTGCCCGCCGTATTTTTTGGCGTTCCATTTGAACATCACGCCGGATAAAAGTGCCTCGCGGTCTTTCAAATCAAAATAAACATGTCCGCTGGCGGCGGTGCGCAAATTGCTCACTTCCCCTTCTACAAAAATACCGCGGAACACGCCTTCCAACATTTGCTTGACGGCTAGCGTGATAGCGGTAACGGTAAACACTTGTCCGCGAAAAGGGGCTTCGGGTTCCATTTATTCTCCCTTAATTTTTTTGAGCCGTTCTATAAGGGCGGCTTCTTTGCCTAAAGTGCCCGGTTCAAAAAATTTTTTCGGATACGGCATATAGGGTTGTTTGACGTAGTGATTAGGAAAATCGTGCGCGTACTTGTAGCCGCGGTTTTTACCGCCGGAGCGCAAATGATCGGGTACCGGGCGGTAGCGTCCTTCGCGCACTTCCTGTAACGCGGCATCTATGGCTAAATAGGCCGAGTTGCTTTTGGGACAACACGCTACATAAATAGCGGCATGTGCTAACGGGATGCGTACTTCCGGCATGCCGAGTTCTTCGGCGGCGGAGAAGGCTGCTTGCGCAATCATAATGGCGGCCGGTTCGGCTAGTCCCACGTCTTCGCTGGCGCAAATTAAAATACGCCTTGCGATAAAACGCGGATCTTCGCCGCTTTCCAACATGCGCGCGAGCCAATAGGCGGTAGCGTCCGGGTCTGAACCGCGCATAGATTTAATAAAAGCGGAAATAATATCGTAGTGTTCGTCGCCTTTTTTATCGTAATTTAGGTGGCGGCGTTGGATACATTCTTGTGCGATTTTTAGGTCAATATGTTTTAGGCCGTCCGAATCCGGTTGCGTGGTTACAAAAGCCAGTTCGGCGGCGTTTAACATTTTGCGGCTGTCGCCATTGGCTTGCGTGATGAAAAAACCGGCGGCGTCGTTGTCAATTTGTGCGTGTTCGGCTTGGGCGGCCCGCGTTAAAATTTTATGCAAATCGCCGTCGCCTAATGCCTTAAATTCAAATACAGAAAACCGGGAAAGTAGCGCGGTGTTGATATAAAAATACGGGTTTTCTGTCGTAATACCGATTAAAATGATGTCGCCTTTTTCTACGGAAGGGAGCAAAACATCTTGTTGGGTTTTGTTAAAATGGTGGATTTCGTCCAAGATAACGAGCGTGCGTTTTTGTTCAAAGGTGGGTGTGCGGGCGCGGTCTTTGGCTTCGGACAAAACCTTTTTAATATCCGTCACGCCGGCGGCGGCCGCGTTAAGTTCTACCGTATAGGCTTGCGTGCGCGAAGCAATATAACGCGCCGTAGCCGTTTTACCGCAACCGGGCGGCCCGAAAAACACAGCCGATTTAATCATGTCCGCTTCCAGCAAACGGCGCAACATTTTCCCTTCGCCCAGCAAATGCGGCTGTCCGGCGAAATCTTCCAATTTTTTAGGGGCTTGGCGCGCCGCCAACGGAACGGTAGTTTCTTCTTCGTGCATACTTATTTTTGTGCGGGTTCTAACGCACTTTTTAATTTCAAAATTAAATCGCTCACGCGGGAGTTTTCCTCTTGACGTTTGCCGCCTTCGTTTTGGGATTGGTTATAGGCTTGCGCCGCAAAGTGTAAGGCCGCCAGGAGGGCTTGTTTTAACGTGTCAATTTCGTCCAGTTGGCGCATGTACGATTCCACTTGCCCGGCCAGATCGGTTAGTTCCACTACGCCGAGCCCTTCGGGCTCTACGTCTAGCGGAATATGTTTAATTTCTACTTGTACTAAATCACGTTTTGGCATATAGGTATTGTATCTTTTTTGGGCAGATTGGGGGGAGTTTTAACGCACGTTGCTTGGCACGTTTCGAGTGGCGTAGGTAAGTGGGCGCGGGAGTGTTTTGCTAAAACAAAAAACCGCCTGACGGCGGTTTCTATTTTAATAAAATCAGGTGCGGGCGGGAATCGAACCCACGAGTATCAGTTTTGCAGACTGACGCCTTACCACTTGGCCACCGCACCGTAACTTCAAAATTATATATCTATTATAGCAAAAAAAGGGCGTGAAGCCAACGCAAAAAATAGGCCTTGATTTTTTATACAAAACTCTTATACTATGGACAAGGGAGTGCCACAAAGCCCGTGTTTTGCGGGAAGGCCCCGTTAAGGGGCGTCGGCCTCCCGTTTTTTTGTGTTTTTTCTCCTGTCCCGGTGGATACTTGCCGCACAAGATTTTGCGGGCCGTTCTAACGCCTGAATTTATAACATTTTTCTAATAAAAAAACTCCCGCAAAGCGCGGGAGGAAAATTATTTTTTGGCTTGCCGCCGGGCGTTACGTTTGGCTAACCGCTCGGCCTTGGTGGCGCGGCGTTTATAGCCGGCGTGTTCGGGCTGGGTGGGGGCTTCTTCGTCCAGATCTCCGTTCCACTCAAACTCGCGCCCGCCTACAATCAACGTATCTCCATCCTGTATGCCGTATTTGGCGAGTGCTTTTTCCAGGCCGATTTTTTTGAAGATGCCACGCAAACGTGTAACCGCTTCCGGTTGGGCAAAATTTGTCATAGCAATAAATTCTTCTATTTTTTTGCCTTTGATATAAATAACGCCGTCGTCGTCGCGTTCCAACGTAAAAATCGGCTCTACTTTATGCACAACGGATTTTTTTCCTTCCGGTGCGGCTACTTCTACCGGCGTTGCCGCTAAAATTTTTACAATTTCGTCCAGTACCGCTTGTACCCCTTCGCCCGTAGCGGCACTCATCAAAAAGACTTTTTGCTTTTTGAATTTCTTTTTGAGCGTTTCGTAGGCTTTTTTGGCAGTCGGTAAATCCATTTTGTTGACCGCTAACAACCGCGGTTTTTGCGCGAGTTTTTTGTCAAAGGCCTTCAACTCTTTTTCAATTACTTTTACCGATTCTTCCGCGCTCATAGCGTCAAATCCGTCCGGGTCCACCAAGTGTAATAAAACGCGCGTGCGTTCAATATGCTTTAGGAATTGATGTCCGAGCCCTTTACCCTCGCTGGCCCCTTCAATAATGCCGGGGATATCGGCGGTAGCAAAACTGATGCCCTTGTGCAAGGTAACGCCTAAATTGGGGTTAAGCGTTGTGAACGGATAGTCGGCAATGCGCGGACGTGCGGCGGAAATGCGGCTTAAAAAGGTGCTTTTGCCTGCGTTGGGAAACCCGACAAGCCCTAAATCCGCCAATACTTTCAGTTCCAAAATTAAGGTGGCTTCTTCGCCGGGTTGGCCGTTTTCGGCAATGTGCGGTGCGGTGTTGTTGCGCGTTTTGAACGATTGGTTACCGCGTCCGCCCATGCCGCCTTTGGCGGCTACAAATTGTTGGCCGGGTTTGGTTAAATCTACTAAAATTTCGCCGTCTTGGCGTACGATTGTCCCGCAAGGAACGCGGACAATTCTGTCTTCGCCGGCGCGGCCGGTTTTGTTATATGTGCCGCCCTTCTCGCCGTTTTGCGCTTCAATGTGCGGGTTGTAGGCCAGTTCCAATAAGGTTGTTAAATTCGGGTCGGCTTGCAAAATAATATCGCCGCCTTTGCCACCGCATCCGCCGTTAGGGCCGCCAAATTCAATAAATTTCTCGCGGCGGAAAGACAAACAACCGTCGCCGCCTTTACCGGCGGTAATATAAATTTTGACACGGTCTAAAAAACTGCCTGATTGCATAATTCCTCTTCGCGGTGATGGCGCGACTCGTAAGTATTTCAAATAAAAAAGCGGCAGGAAACATTTTTCCTGCCGCTTAGTTAAGCCAAAAGTTTATTTGTCCGCTTTTTTAGCAGTTGCTTTCGGGGCAACTTTTTTAGCGGGCGCCTTTTTGGCAACGGCTTTTTTGGGAGCCGCGGCTTTTTTAGCAGGCGCTTTTTTGGCGTCTTTCGTTTCCGCAACTTTGGGGTACACGGAAATTTGTTGTTTGCCTCTGGTTACCCATTCAAAGGTAACGATACCGCTTACGCGGGCAAAGAGGCTGTCATCACTGCTGCGCGAAACATTGGTACCGGGCAAGAATTTGGTACCGCGTTGGCGGACAATGATTTCCCCAGCGTTTACAAACTGGGAGCCGTAGCGTTTAATACCTAAACGTTGGCCGTGGCTGTCTCTTCCGTTAGAGGAAGAACCTTGAGCTTTTGTATGTGCCATAGTTTAACTCCCAATTTATAACTGGATATCCGTGATTTTAATTTGCGTTAAGTATTGTCTGTGCCCTTGGGTGCGTTCGTACCCTTTTTTCGGGCGGCGTTTATAGACAATCACTTTTTGACCTCTCAACTGTTTTACCACTTGAGCGGTGACCTTGGCCGTATTAGCGGCTTTGGTATCTGCTGAGGTACCTTCTTCGTTGGCGGCCCAGAGAACTTTAAGTTCTACATTATCGCCGACCTTCGCGTCCAGTTTTTCAACCTGCAGATCTTGACCGGGTTTAACCCAGTACTGTTTTCCACCAGTTTCAATAATTGCGTACATAATTTTTTCCGGCGAAATTTCCCGCTAGGGGAAAATTCGCTACTCTAATTATAGCATAAATAAAGAGGAAAAGGAGTGCGGGCACGCTTTAGAAAAATTTAATAAAATATAAATATACTAGATTGCGCGTATGCCTACAACCATGAAAGAAGATTATTACCAAATTTTAGGGATTGACCGCACGGCGAACGAAGCGGAAATCAAATCTGCCTTCCGCCGGCAAGCCATGAAGTATCACCCCGATAGAAATCCCGGCAATAAGGAAGCGGAAGAACAGTTTAAGAAAGTCAATGAAGCGTTTTCCGTATTGTCTGACCCGCAAAAGAAACAAATGTATGACCAATACGGCCACGAGGGCGTAAACGGTGCGGGCGGTTTTGGCGGGTTTAACGCCAACGGCTTTGGCGACATCAACGATATTTTTGGCTCTATGTTTGGCGATATCTTCGGTGGCGGATTTAATAGACGCGGCGGAAAACCGCGTGCCCAACGCGGCGAAGATCTTAAACTGGATGTTACGCTTACGCTGGAAGAAGCTTTTGCCGGCAAAGAGATGCCCGTAGAATATACGCGGTTAGATAATTGTTCGGCTTGCGACGGCTCCGGTGCCGCGCCGGGTAGTGCGCGCAAAACGTGCCGCTCGTGTGGCGGAACAGGTACAGTAACGTACGCACAAGGATTTTTCAGTATGCGCCAAGTCTGCCCCGATTGCGGCGGCCGTGGGACGGTGGTAGAAAAACCGTGTTCTGCTTGCCACGGCAGCGGGACAAAACGCGTCAAAGAAAACATAATGGTCAAAGTGCCTTCCGGCGTGCGTAACGGAGTTACGTTGCGTGTTTCTAACGGCGGAGATATCGGCACGAACGGCGGCGGCTTTGGCGATTTGTATGTAGAAGTACACGTCAAGGAGCATAAAATTTTTCAACGCGCGGGCGACGATTTAGTATTAGATGCTACGATTTCTTATCCGCAAGCGGTGTTGGGCGGGAGTATTAAAGTACCGACGATTGAAGGCAAAGAAATTGAAGTAGAAATCCCGAAAGGCACGCAATTTGGCGAAGTATTAAAAGTGCAGGGTAACGGTATGCCAAAACTCGGTAAAAAAGGGTTTGGCGATTTGCTAGTTAACGTAAAAATTGAAGTTCCCAAAAGACCCACCGCCCGTCAGAAAGAGTTGCTGGAAGAATTGGCTAAAGAAACCGGCGGCAAAAAAAGTTTCTTCAAAGAACTGTTTGGATAAAAATACGAATTTGTCGGTTCGTATAAAATGCCATTAGGAAATTTCCCTCGTTTAGAGAGTTTACCTAATGGTATTTTTATTGTATGAACGACGAGATGCTGAATCGGTAGCCCGCAGAGTTCTGGGATGACAGCAAAAAATATAATAGTCATTCCAAACTTGATTTGGAATCTCACCTTGCATGAATAAAATTTGTTGAAGTTGTTTCCCTATTGGGAAAATAATACTTGACTTTGTTTTTTTTTTTGCTAACTTTAATAAATGAGAATTTTATTAAAAAGGAGCAAAAGTATGGAAAACAAAATTTTGGGTGGTTGTTCTTGTCGTCATGCTGAACTTGATTCCGCATCTGCTGTTATAAAAAGGTCTGTCATGCCGGAAGGTAGTTATCCGGCATCTTCTTATTTAATGAACGACGAGATCCCGAATCAAGTCCGGGATGACAGCAGGGGGGGAACAACCATAAGGAGGAGATCCCCGATAGAAACCCTCGGGGATGCCAACAGGAAAGACAACGGCGAGATGCTGAATCAAGTTCAGCATGACGGCGCTTTGGAGTTACGGGATGACAACAAAAAATATAATAGTCATTCCAAACTTGATTTGGAATCTCACCGCTTTTTTAATAACAACGGTTTTACACTCATTGAATTATTGGTCGTCGTTTTAATCATTGGTATTTTGGCGGCGGTCGCGTTGCCGCAGTATCAAAAAGCAGTGGAAAAAAGCCGTGCCGAGCAAGCCTTTGCGATGATTCGTACCGTCGCCATGGCACAAGAAGCCTATCACATGGCAAATGGTACTTATGCCAACAATTTTGATGAATTGGATGTTGATATCCCGTGGAGCGGCACCACAAAATGGATAGCAGGGTCTAGTTCCCGCGCTTATTCTAACGAAGATTGGAGTTTGCAATTCTATAAAGAGGCTAGCGGGGAGGGAATATCGGTAGGCCGAATTTCCGGCCCGTATGCCGGGGCAGGGTTTATATATTTGTTAGAAAATGTGAAATATAATTTTCCGCTTCATCAAATTCTATGCCTTGAAAACACCTTTTATGAAGGGAGTGGATCTGTCATGTTCCCGGAAAACAAGAAATACGACTACTGCACTAAAATTTTTAAGACAGCCAAAACAAATTTTGCCCCCGTTCCTTAGTCCGTTGGGTATGTCTTAAGGGCGTGTAAAGTTGTCTGCTTTGCCGTTAAATTTATTCCTACCTTAAAACAATACACTCCCGACCGTTTTGGCGGGGGTTGTGTTTATTTTAATTCTGTATATAGCGGGAATTTTTCCAAGAATTTTTCCACCCGTTTTGCTACTTGCGCTAAATAATTTTTATCTGCGTAATGTGTAAGCGCGTCGTCAATAAACGCGGCAATTTGTTCCATGTCGTTTTCCTTCATGCCGCGCGTAGTAACGGCCGGGGTTCCTAACCGTAGTCCGCTTGTTACAAATGGTTTTTCCGGGTCAAACGGGATGGTGTTTTTGTTGGCGGTAATGCCGGCTTTATCTAAAGCGGCTTCGGCTATTTTCCCCGTCATATTTTTAGAACGCAAATCCACACACATCACATGCGAATCTGTCCCGCCCGCTACCAAACGGTAGCCGTGTTTTTTAAGTGCTTCTGCAAGCGCGCGGGCATTTAATTTTACTTGATGTTGGTAGGTCTTAAATTCGGGTTTTAACGCTTCGCCAAAACAGACGGCTTTGCCCGCAATTACATGCATTAACGGCCCGCCTTGCGCGCCGGGAAATACCGCCGAGTCAATGGCTTTGGCTAAATTTTCTTTGCATAAAATTAGTCCGCCGCGCGGGCCGCGCAAGGTTTTGTGCGTGGTCGTGGTAACGACATCTGCGTATGGAACAGGCGAAGGATATTCTCCCGCCGCAATTAAACCTGCGTAATGTGCCACATCACACGCTAAATATGCTCCACAACTATCGGCAATTTCGCGCAAGCGTTTCCAATCAAACACGCGCGAATAGTTGGACGCACCTGCTAAAATCAGTTTCGGCTTATGTTGCAAAGCAAGTGCGGCGGCTTCTTCATAATCAATTTCTTCGGTATCTTGGCGTACGTTCATGGCAATCATATTGTAAAGTTTGCCCGAAAAATTTAAGGGGTGTCCGTGTGTAAGATGTCCGCCGTGCGAAAGATTTAACCCCAGTACGGTATCGCCGGGTTTTAGCAAGGCAAAATATACGGCCATATTGGCTTGCGCGCCGGAGTGCGGTTGCACGTTGGCATGCTCGGCACCGAACAATTTTTTGGCGCGTTCCTGCGCGAGCTTTTCCACAATATCTACATATTCACATCCGCCGTAATAGCGTTTGCCCGGATACCCTTCAGCGTACTTGTTGGTCAGTATGGAACCTTGCGCTTGCATGACCGCTAGCGACGTAAAATTTTCCGACGCAATCAGTTCAATGCGTTGGCGTTGGCGGGTAAGTTCGTCGGAAATGGCGTTAAAAACTTCAGAATCGGTTTGTTGTAAATTGGGGTACATAAATTCCTCACTTTTTGCTATGAAAAATGCGCGTTATTTACTATAATTTACTAAATAGAAGTTAAATTCAGCAAGAGGTGTGAAGAGAAATGGCTAAATTGACAAAAAAAGACTTCCTCAAAAATACTATCAAACACATTGATATGAAAAAATACAATGTGGTTCCCATGGTAGAAGCGTTTGAGGGTATGGCCTACGCGTCGCGCGAAGTGGCCAGAGCGAGCAAAATCTATAACATGATGCTTTCGGATAAGAAATGCTCGGTTATTTTGTGTATCGCTGGGTCTTTAGTGTCCGCCGGTATGAAAAAAGTAGTGGTGGACATGATCCAAAACAACATGGTAGATGCGATTGTTTCCAACGGGGCCAACATTGTGGACCAGGACTTTTTTGAAGCGTTGGGGTATAAACACTATATCGGCACTCCCTATAATCAAGACGACAATTTGTTGCGCGATTTGCACATTGACCGCATTTACGACACCTACATTGACGAAGACCAACTCAAAAATTGCGATGAAACGATCCATAAAATCTGCAATTATTTAGAGCCGCGCCCCTATTCTTCCCGCGAGTTTATTTGGGAAATGGGCAAATGGTTAGAGAAAAATAAAAAAGGCAAAGACTCTATCGTCTATAACGCTTACAAACACGGGGTACCGATATTTGTTCCCGCGTTTAGCGATTGCTCGGCCGGATTTGGGTTTGTGGCTCACCAAACCGAACACCCCGGTAAACATGTAACTATTGACAGCGCAAAAGACTTTTTGGAATTAACCAAAATCAAAATTAAAGCCAAAGAAACCGGCCTGATGATGTGGTCCGGTGGCGTACCGAAAAACTTTGCGCAAGATACCGTTGTTGCGGCTGAAATTTTAGGTGCGGAAATTCCCATGCACAAATACGCGGTACAAATCACCGTGGCGGACGTGCGCGACGGGGCCCTTTCGGGTTCTACTTTGAAAGAGGCGTCCTCGTGGGGTAAAGTTTCCACCGCGTTGGAACAAATGGTTTATGGCGAATGCACCACGCTGATCCCGTTGATTATCGGTTACGGTTATCACAAAGGCGCGTGGAAAAAACGCAAAGCGTCTAATTACGTAAAATTCTTGCAGGACGAAGACGCGAAAATTTGCAAATCCTGCAAAAAATAATGCAACTTAAAACTGCGTTTTTAAGTTTCGCTTTACTGATCTGCCCGTGTGCGTTATGCTACGGGCAGATCAGTTTTCGGGGCGTAAACGGCGAACGCGGCTACTCCGCCATGCGCAGTGCGTATGTGTGGGATTTAGACAATAATTTTATCTTAACGCCTTCTTACGAGTTTTACCGCCAATCGGACGATCCCGACGTAGAAAAAACAGGTTCCGTGTACCATTACGGACTCCAAAGTGCGTATGATTTATCCGACGCCTGGAATGTATATGCGCGTGTTTTTGTCCAACCGCAAGCGGTGGGGCAGAAAGGCGTATCCTATCAGGCGGGCGGAGTATGGCGTCCTTTTTACCGCTACGGGTGGATAAAAAATCCGGTTTTGGATGTGGGCATAGGGCAGGCCCGTTCTCGTACGCAAGTGGATACCATCGGCAATCCGCTAGCGGATATTTACAAACAAACGGGAACTAATATATATGCCGGAGCCGGCGCGGAAATCGGCCCGTGGAATTTGAAAGCATCGTGGCATAAAGTGATACAATATAGTAACCGCGTACGCGGGGATGTTTCGTTTAATTGGGCGGATATCCCCTACATGACGGCGGTGGTGCAAGGTTTCTTGCGTGAAGCAGCCGCCTTGCAACTTAGTTTCCCCACGTATTGGCTCACGCCGTATGTGTCGGCTGTGCGGTATGAATATGCCGAAACGGGCCGCCCGGCCGTGGCTGTAAATGCCGGGTTACAACTTAAGTGGGGGGAAACGGCATTTTCCGGCGGTGTGGAAGTCTTTGAACCGCGGCGCGAAGAGTCGCGCAAAACCTTTTTCTCTATGTCTGTGGAAATAGATTTTTAACAGGAGAGCGTATGCAATCTATCAATTTGCAATGTAATATCAACGAGAAAACTTTTTCTTGGACGCTTTTTATTACGCGCAGTCTTGTCGGTTTAGTACTTTTATATATTACTTGTGGCGGTTTGCTTTATTACCGCGAATTTTTATACAACGCCGCCGCGTTAGGGTGTCCTATCCCTGTCCATCTGGGGGTTGCCCTGTTGTTAGGACAACTACTTTTGTCGCTCCTGTTGCTGCTGGGTTGGTTTACACGGTTGGCGGCGGGATTAGGTGCGCTTTGTATGGGCGCAATAGGGGTTATTTTTTTTGCCGGCGAATTAAACCGCATTTATGTCGCGTTAGTGGTGTTGTTAATAACGGCGTTGTTGCCGTCTGTTTTGTTAGGGCCGGGTAAAATCAGTTTAGATTACCGGCAGGTCGCCCGCCGGGCAGATAAAATAAATAGAGGTTAATTATGCAAGATATGACCGTTTCTCCTTATATCAGTTTAGCCAATAAATACCGTCCGCAGACCTTTGAAGACATGGTCGGGCAGGAAAGTATTTCCAAGACGCTTCAAAACGCGTTAAAGTCCGGCCGGTTGGCGCACGCCTATCTGTTTTACGGCCCGCGCGGGTGCGGTAAAACCACCACGGCGCGTATTTTAGCAAAAGCACTTAACTGTACCGGCCACGCGGAAAATAAACCCACCGCCGCTCCTTGCGGAAAATGTCCCCAATGTTTGGAAATTGCCCAAAGTGCCGATATGGACGTATTGGAATTGGACGCGGCCAGCAATACTCAAGTAGAAAAAGTACGCGAAGCCATTATTGACACTGTGGCGTTAGCCGCTTCGCGCGACCGTTTTAAGGTGTTTATTTTAGACGAAGTCCACATGCTATCGGCCAGTTCTTTTAACGCGTTGTTGAAAACGATTGAAGAACCGCCGGCTCATGTAGTATTTATCTTGGCTACGACGGAAAAACACAAAGTTCCGGCCACGATTGTCAGCCGTTGCCAGACGTTTCGTTTCCGTCCGTTGACCGTGGAAGAAATTGCGACCCATTTATTAGACTTATCCGGCGCGGAAAATATAGACTTAACATCCGCGGCCGCTAAAATTATTGCCAAAAATGCCGGCGGGGCCATGCGCGACGCGCTAACGCTGTTAGACCGCGCGATTGCTTTTTGCGGCGGACGCATTGACGAGAAAACAGTAGCCGATATGTTAGGGCTTACGCCGGATGAACTGCTTAAAGAGGCCTTAGAAGCGTTAGTTAAAAAAGACAACCAACAGTTGCACCAAGTCTTTCAAACGATTCAAACGGAAGGATTTGATGCTAATTCTTTTTTGAAAGATTTGAAAAATGTACTCGGCGAAGCGTTTTATTTTGTGTTGGGGCAAGGGGCCGAACCCTTTGCCGGTGCGAAACAAATTTTAGACGGTGTCAGCCCCGGTTTTTTGGCACAGTTGTCGCGCAAAATCAATAAATTGTGTGAGGAAGTTAAATTTTCCGACAATGCCCTCATCAGTGCGGAAGTGGGTTTGTTTACGATCATGGATAGTTGTTTAGATATTACCGGGTTGGTCCGCCGTTTGGAAGCATTAGAGCGCGGGGAAGCGTTGCCTTCTGTTACGCCGTCCGCCGGGGGCCCGGCGTCCACTCCCAAACCGGTAGTCCGTCCGGCCTCAGTTTCCCGTCCGCAAAAAACCTCTTTTTCGGCACCGGCTCCGCAACCGGAAGTAACCCCGGTTTGCCCAACGCCAACGGAAACGGAAACCCCGCAGTTGCAAAAGACGCTTTCTAACCGGCAGTTGTGGGAAAAAATGTTAAAGTATTTTGAAAAAAGCCCTTTTGTCTATGATGTTATGTTAAACAGTTCCGTTACGTTTAACGATACTACCTGGACGCTGACTTTTGCGCCGGAAAAAGCGTTTTATCAAATTCCCGCGCAAAGCAAACTGGCCGATTTAGAAAAGGCCGCCTTGTCGTTAGGGGGGCGCAAAGTAACTATTCAACTGGCAACGAACACAACCCCTGCTCCGCAAACCGCACAATCTACCGCCAAAAAGACGGTTGAAATTGTAGAGGACGAACCGTTGGAAACGCCGCAACAATCGTTTACTCCGCCGGCGTCTAACTCAAACGCGCCGGAAGAAATAAAACCGGTATTAGAAATGTTCTCCGGGGAGTTGCTTGCCTAGCGTATGAAAAGTTTAGACCGTTTTATCCGTGCCCTTCGCCGTTTGCCGGGAGTTGGCCCTAGGCAAGCCGAACGGTTCGCCGCGTATTTTTTGCGGGCTTCGCAAGGAGAAACGGAAGAATTTGTCAGTGCGCTTTCTTCGCTTAAACAAGACATCAAATTGTGTCCGGTATGTTTTTCGTATAGTGATACACAACCTTGTGCTATTTGCGCCGACCTGGATCGCGACCATAGCCAAATTTGTGTGGTAGAAGATCCGCAAGATATTGAAGCCATTGAAAAAACGGGGGCTTATAAGGGGACGTATCATGTGTTGCATGGGGCCATTTCGCCCATGGACGGACGAAATGCCGAATATGTAAAAGTGCGCGAATTATTGGCGCGTGTGCAAGCGGCGCAACCGCAGGTGCGGGAAGTTATTATTGCGACGGATCCGGATAGCGAAGGCGAAACAACGGCTCTTTATTTGGCCGATTTACTGCGCGGCCAAGTAGGGCAAATTACGCGTATCGGTTACGGCGTTCCGTTAGGCGGCGACATAGATTACATGGACGAAATGACGTTGGGCTATTCCCTCAAAGGCCGTACCAAAATTTAATGCATCCTTCTGTGTATAAACGCCCGCTGTTGTGGTTGGTGGCGGCGCTCGTTATAGGGCTTACTCTTTTCTATCATCCGGCTCCGGGTAAGCGGGACATTTCCCGCTTGGCCCCGCAACGCGAAATTACCCTCGTCGGTCAAGTAGATTCTTTTCCTGTTATTAAAAAAGACCAATATAATGTGTGGCTCACCGTTTTTTCCGCCGGCGGACAACCGGTCCGCGGACGCGTATATGCACGCATGAACAAATTTGTTCCCCGGTGGAAAGATACATTACAAGTAACGGGCCGTTTGCAATTTCCTTATCATGTACACTTGCCGGGGAATTTTGATTGGCAGGAATATCTGGCCCGTAAACAAACTTTTGCCGAGATAAAGGTAACACAAGCCGAAAGTATCAAACCGGCTTCTTGGCCGGGACGTGTGATCCGTTGGGTGCGGCAAGATGTATTAACTACGTTAGAAACTTCTTTCCCTGCGCCGCTTGCCCAAATTGCGGGCGGCGTTCTGTTGGGTGAACGCGGTGATTTTCCTCCGTCCTTGTATGCGGCCTTTCAAGACAGCGGGGCTATTCATTTATTGGTGGCTTCCGGCGGGAACGTCGGATTTGTTATGCTGATTACGTTGGCTATTGGGATGGGATGCGGGTTTCGCCGGCGTACGTTGCTGGTGCTGGCGTTAGGAACGGCGGGGATATATACGTTAATTGCCGGAGCAGATACTCCGCTGTTGCGGGCATATCTCATGGCGGTAGGAGCGTGCGCGGGGTATTTTCTATCCCGTAATAGCGACGTGTTGCAAGGGTTGTTGCTGTCGGGCTTGATTATTTTATTAGTAACGCCGTTGTCCGTATTTGATACCGGATTTCAAATGTCGTTTTTGGCTACGCTAGCCATTGTGATTTGTTTGAATAATTATCGCGTGCCCGGTTCGTGGCCGCGTTGGGCGCGCTTTTTTGTGCCGATTTTTCTGGCCACTCTTTCGTCCCAACTGGCGTTGCTGCCTGTTTTTACAAATGTCTTTTATAAAGTTTCATTGACGGGGCTACTCTCTAATATGCTACTGGTGCCATGGGCTTCGCTGCTGATGGGTCTTGGCTTTGCCTATTATGCGCTTTCGTGGATACATGCGGAAATTGTGCTTTATTATCCGTTGTTAGGGGGATTGAAAATTTTTCAAATCGTGGTAGAATTTTTTTCTTCATTTACTTTTTCTTCGTTGTCTGCTACGGCGTGGAATCCCGGCAGTATAGTCGCCTATTATGTGGTTTTATTTTGGGTGTTCCAATGGCCGTATAAAAACTTTGCCCGGCGGATGGCGGGGCCGTGTTTGGTGGTTGCGGTAGTGGCTTTTTGCGGCGGGCGTTTGTTACAAAACCGTCCGCAGGCGTATTTGATGAGCGAGTGGAACAACCGGGCGGTTATTGTGCGGGTAAACCGGAATACGGCACTTGTATTTAATGATCATTTGGCCTCGGATAAATTACAACGGGCCTTGTATGCACTAGGGTTTTCGCAAGCGGCGTTGACGTTGCCTCTTTCGGGCGAAACGGTTTTTGATACAATTTGGCCCGGAGATGAGTTTACGGTTCCCGGCGCAGTTGTGCGGGCCGCGTGGGAATTGCGCCGCACGCAGGATGGACGTGTGTGGAAAAATACGGGCTACTCCGGCAAGTCGGCCAGTGGACTTTCCTATTGTGTTCGTGCTAAAAAGCGGGAAATTTGCATAGGTTCGCAAGCGCGTTTTTTACTTTTGCCAAATGGCGAGACGGTTTCTAATAAATTAAACGATACGGTGCGGACGCGCTGGTAATTATAACGCTACCGGCAAATGCCCACACGCGGTGCGTTTGCCTAGCAGTATTTCGGCGGCTGTTTCTTGAAATTCTGGAGCCGGACTAAACGTAAATAAAGTGGCTTGTGTGCTCGTTTGTGCAGGTAACGCCCACGGGCTGGCGAGCAGTACGCAAACCGCTCGGCGGCTATTTTGTAACGCTGTTTGCAACCGGGCCGTATCTGCTTCTTCTAACGCGATTTTTCCTTGAAACGCCTGATAGCGGCGTAAGCAAATAATCAGTAAATAATCGGCCTGTTGGGCAAACGGGACGGGGAAAACGCCTCCTTTTTTTAAGGTCTCTAACAAAGGAGCGGCGGACGTTTTACCGTCTTGTCCAATAAGCAGAATATGTACCGTTTGACCGGGAGTAAGCGCGGGTAATTGACCGCGTAATACAATGGCCTGCCGGGCACTGCGCCGGATAAAATCGGTTGGTGCAAAAGCCGTTTGTACGGTAGGGCGGGGGACGGCTTGCGCTTTGGCGCAAAGGGCGTTTTGTTTTTCTTCCGAGCGGGCCAGCACGTCCGGTGGGAGTGTTTGTCCTTCTAAAAAATCAATCAGTTCACCCGGGTTTTGCGGTACTAATAAAATGTTTACGCCCGTTTGCAAGGCGCGCAGAGCGGCTTGTTTTTCGTCGCCAATGGCTTTCATTAGTAGGGCATCGGTTAATACGCAACCGTTGTATTGCAAGCGTTTACGCAAGATTCCTCCGGCGATAGCGGCCGATAGCGAGGCCGGATTTTTCGGGTCAATTTCCGGCAAGAGCAGATGCCCCAACATGACGCTATCCGCTAGCGGCAGTAAGGCCTGAAAAGGGGTTAGTTCATGCGTAAAAAGTTCTTGTTCGCTACGGTGTAAAACCGGTAGGGCTAAATGGGAATCAGTTGTTGTATCGCCGTGGCCGGGAAAATGTTTTATGCTGTTTAACGCCCCGCCTTGCGTAAGCCCCTTTAAGAAGGCGCGACCCAAGCGGATGACCTCCCATGCGTTTGCCCCAAACGCCCGCGTATTAACAATGGGATTAAGCGGATTATCGGCTAAATCTAATACCGGGGCAAACACCCAATCTATCCCTAAACTACGCGCTTGGCGCGCGGTGATGAGTCCTTTTTCAAAAGCTAAATTTTCGTCGCCCGCGGCTCCTAAAGCCATGTTGGAAGGCAGTAACGGTGCGTCGGGCAACCAACGGCCTAACCCGTCCTCGTAATCGGCGGAAATCAGCAAATAATCTAGCGGAGAAACTGCGCGTACAGCGGCGGTAAAACCGGCTACTTGTTGGCGCGTACCGCCGTACAAACAAAAACCGCCTACCCCGCGTTTGGCAAGCGTGAGCGCCTTTTGCAACGGGGTTTTGTCAAACCAAAAACCGGGATGAACTAGACGCGCTACATTCATAGTGTGATTTTCCCCAAGATAGCGGCTTTGCCAGCGCCGGTGGCCTGCGGACAATGATTGGCTTTTTTATGCAACGCAAGCCACGCAAACAGCGCAAAGGCCGCGCTTTCTTTGGCTTGCGGGTCAATGCCGTAATCTAACGAAGTGGTTAATTTGATGTGCGGCAGTAATTCGCGCAAGGAACGTACCAGCGTTTGGTTATAACAGCCCCCGCCGGAAATAATGATTTCTTGTTGATATTTGCGCGGCACAAAACGTGTTAGTTGGTCGGCAATAGCCGCCGCGGTAAAATAGGTAACGGTGGCTAATAAATCGTTGGGGTTTTGACGTGAGCCGCGTAAAAAATAGCGGGTTAAGTACGCTTGGGCGAAATCGTTTTTATCTAAACTTTTGGGTGGTTTTTGTGCGAAAAACTGCTGTTTAAGCAGTTTGTGTACGAGGACTTTGTCCGGCGTTCCTTGAGCGGCCGCCGCCCCGTTTTTATCAAATGATTTGTGTAAAAATTGTTGGGCGCACAAATCTATCAACGTGTTGCCCGGGCCAACGTCAAAGCCCTTTGTTTGGATGCTTTTCCCGACGAGTGAAAGATTTGAAATGCCGCCTATATTTAGTAAAATTTTCGGGCTTTTTTGGCCCCAGAGATATTCATCAAAAAACGGAATTAACGGAGCGCCCTGTCCGCCTAGAGCTATGTCTTTTGCGCGAAAATCACTCACGACCGGTACCCCGAATTTGACCGCTAAAAAACTGGGTTCTGCAATTTGTAAAGTGTGCGGCGTTTGGGCGTGTGGGGCGTGTAATACTGTTTGTCCGTGCGAACCAATCGCTTCAATGTTTTGGGCAGATAAATGAAAATCTTGTAAAAAACGCGTGACTGTTTTGGCATACAACGCGCCCAGTTCGTAATTTAATTCGCTGAGTTGTGCGGCGTTTAACCGAAATGCATTTAATAAGCGTTGCTGTAACTTGGCAGGATACGGATAGTTTTTGAAATGGATGATTTTGAACGGACGAATTTGCACTGCGCTGACGGTAAGTCCGTCGGCACTAGTTCCGCTCATAAGCCCCAAAGATAATTTAGTCATCCAGTATTTTCCCTAAAAAGCCGTTGGCGCGTTTGAGCGCATGATTTGCGGCGGCGCGTGTCATTTTTTTGCGGTGCATGACGACCGCCGTTTTTACATGCCCGCCGGAGGATGTTAATAATTTAGCCGCGGTCTTTTCATCTACCCCGGTCAACGTGCGGATGAGCCGCACCGCGCGGGCCACTAGTTTTTGGTTGGTCGGTTGTACATCCACCATTAAATTGCCGTACGTTTTCCCGCACAAGGCCATGGCTCCGGTAGTGATTGCATTTAATGCCATTTTGGTCGCTGTGCCGGCTTTTAGACGGGTAGAACCGCTTAATACTTCTGCGCCGGTGTCCAAACAAATGTGTATTTCTGCATGGGAAACATCCGCTTGCGGATTACAGGAAAGTAGTGCGGTATGTGCGCCTAACCGTTTGGCTTGTTGTAAAGCCCCTTGTACATACGGCGTGCGTCCGCTGGCGGTAAGCCCGATTACAAAATCGTCTTTTTGGGCGTGTGCGGCAATTTCGCGCGCGCCTTGCCAGGCATTATCTTCCGCTCCTTCCTGAGAACGGAAAACGGCTTTTTTGCCGCCGGCAATCAGCCCGATAATTTCGTTTGGGCGCGTGCCAAAAGTAGGTACACATTCTACCGCTTCTAAAATACCAAGTCGGCCGCTAGTACCCGCTCCAATAAAAATAATTTTATGTTTGCGGGCGTACGTTTGAGCGGCTTGGCAGATTGCCGCGGCAATCGGTTTGCCGGCTTTTTTTACGGCCCGTGCCGCGTTAAAATCTTCCGTATTAAATGCGCGTGCTAACCGGGCCGGAGTCATCTGGTCTAATTTTTGGGTACGCGGGTTAATTTGTTCGGTCGGTAAATTCATTTTTGTTGAAATTGTTTTTCGGCTTCTGTTAAAGTATGTATTTTAGCACACAGCGGTACGACGGCAAAAGAGAGTAAACTAATCAGCGCCGTTGCCCAGAAAAATTTTTCGTATCCCAATGCCACTTGCATTTTACCCGATAACATAGACGGGAACATCATCCCCAAGGCCATAATGCCGGTGGAAATAGCATAGTGTGACGTTTTGTATTTGCCTTGCGAAATATACATGATAAATACGGTCAGGGCCATCATGGCTAACCCGTAGCCGAAGTTTTCCAACGTAATTAGCGCGGCTACTACCGCCAGGCCCGGTTTGGTTATGGCCAAATACACATAAAAGAAGTTCGGAAGTACCAGCGAGCACGCAAACGGCCAAATACATTTTTTGAAACCGTATTTGCCCAGTAGCCAACCGCCCAGTAAATTGCCGGCGATAATGCCGCCCAGCCCAAGCGTTCCTTTGATAAGCCCGTAGTTTTGCATGGTAAGCCCCAAGGCCCCTTCGCTAACGGGTTTAAGTAAGAAAAGCGGAACGATTTTTTCCAAAAGGGCTTCGCCGAAACGGTAGATTAAGATGAATAGCAAAATAGACAAGATATTTTGTTGGGTAAAATAGGAAGAAAACGCTTCTTTCCACGCGGTTTTTTGACTGGTGGCGGCCGGTTTATCTTCCGGCGGTGTGGGCAAACTATAAAAGTGATGGATGGCAAACACCGCGAACAAAATGCCCAATAAGCCGAATAAACATACCCAATTATACGGTTTGGGGGCCCACCCTTTTTCCGCGAGTGCGCCGGTAAGCGAAATCAGCACCCCGCTACCCAAAATCATAGCCAAGCGGTAAAAAATGGTGCGGATACCCACAAAATGCGATTGATCTTGCGGAGTGAGTGCTAACAAATAATACCCGTCGGTAGCGATATCTAACGTGGCGGAAGCAAAGGCCCCAAAAAAGAATCCAAATAACGTGAGCGTAAAAGTCGTCTGCAAACCTGCCTGCGCTGCGTGCATAAACGCTTGCCCCATCAGCACGGCGGCAATCAGCAAAAACACAGCCGATAATACCGTTTGTGCGCCCAGTAACCAACGGCGTTTCGTACTACGGGCATCTACCAGCGGGCTCCAAAACATTTTCAAAATCCAAGGCAGATAAAGCCACCCCGTCCATAACGTAATTTGGTCGTTGGGCAGACCTAAATCGGCATACAATAATACAGACACCGTATTGATAATAATATACGGGAAACCTTCCGCCAAATACAACGTGGGGATAAATGCCCAGGGAGAAATGTTTTTATGCATACGCGTTTATTTTTACTTAAAGGAGTATTTGCCGGCCAATAAATTGGCTAACGGGCGGGTTGTTTCGTTTTTCTCAAACATCATTTTGATAATGGCCGTAAGCGGAACCGCCAACAACGCGCCCATGATTCCCCAAACAAGTGCCCAAAAGATTAAGCACGCCAGTACAATAATGGGGTCTAAATCCATGCCTTTGCCCAGCCACCTTGTTTCCAAGATATTGCCTATCACAAAATGAATAGCGGTCAGCAGACAAAGGGTTAAGATCAGCCGCCAATCAAACCCGTATTGCAGGAAAAGCACCGGCAACGGTAGGGCCGTAGCGATAAACGGCCCGACGTTGGGGATAAAATTAAGCACAAAAGTCAGCACCGCTAGCATAGAGGCCAATTCCGTTTTAACGGAGGACAACACGACCCACGTACAAAAAGCCGCCAAAAGCGAAACGAAAATTTTAATCAGCAGATAAAACGCAATTTGTTGTTGGATAGAACCTACTAACGAAGGTTTGTCCTCGGCGGCTTTGCCCATGAAAATAAAGATTACAAACAGCGTGACTAACAATAAATTAGTAATAATAGACATCAGTGTTCCGCCCAAACTTTTTACAAAATTAAATACAGGCAATTTTGCGACGGTTTCTAGGGCGAATTGGGCGTTAATGTTCACGCCGTATTTTTGGGCGTGATTTAAGAACCAGTCCAACGTGTCGTTGAGGCGGTCTGCATAAGTGTCGGCCCCGTTGATAAATGTTTCAATGGAGTTGGAGATAAACAATACAGACGCTACAATTAACGCTAAGAAAGCGGCCAAACTCAAAATCAGCCCCAACGCATAGGGAACGTGCCATTTTTGTTTCATTTTCTCGGCCAGCGTGCCGGCCACCATGGAAATAAAAAGCGCAATAATAAACGGCATCAAAATACTTTTGGTATATACGAGTACGCCCGTAGCCGCGGTGCCGGCTAAAATCATCAGGCAGATGTTATTGATTGGGGCGAGTTTTTCGGTAGTTGATTTAAGCATAGTTCTCTCCTCATTTAGTATAGCATAACAGCCGCCCTTTTGTGGCTTGTTTTGTTATGGGAAAAATAATACTTGACTTTGTTTTTTTTTTTGCTATTTTTTAATAAATGAGAATTTTATTAAAAAGGAGCAAAAAGGATATGGAAAAAGAAAAGTCGGGTTGTTGTTCTTGCCGTCAGGAGCAAACCCTGCGGGCCGCCGATTCTGCTTCTGCAGTTATAAAAAAAGTTGTCATGCCGGAAAGTGGTTATCCGACATCTTCTTGTTTAATGAACGGCGAGATCCTGAAACAAGTTCAGGATGACGGCAATTGGAGCGTACGGGATGACAGTAATTGGGGTGTACAGGATGACGGATTGTTTGATAACAACGAGAGAATAGCCGGTTTTACGCTTATAGAATTATTGGTAGTTGTGCTTATTATTGGCATACTGGCCGCCGTCGCCATGCCGCAATATACTAAAGCGGTAGAAAAAGCGCGTATGGTGGAAGCCGTACTGATGGTTACGAAAATCGCCCAAGCGCAGGAACGGTATAAACTTGCCAATGGAGTGTATGCGGAGGCCACGGAACTGGATGCCCTGGATATTGAAATTCCACATACTTCTGTTACGCGTTGGGATGGTATTGATCGGCTAATAACGAAAGATTTTGCTTATTCTTGCCATGGAAGTCTGGCAGGAGATATCGCGGTGGGACAACGAATCCCGGTGGGAAATAAGTATTATATTGCTGTCAACGACGGGGAAATCCGTTGCGGTACTTATCGTGGAGTAACGGCCGTGCAACAAAAACTTTGTAGCGAATTTAACGCCAAAGGCTCGTTATAAAATCATCATACTGTCGCCGAAGGAATAAAAGCGGTATTTTTTTTCTACGGCTTGCAAATAGGCCTCGTAGATGAAATCTTCGCCGGCAAACGCGCTCGTCATACATAATGGCGTGGAGTCCGGAAAGTGAAAATTGGTAATCAAACAATCAATGGCCTTGAATCGGTAACCCGGATAAATAAACAAATCTGTCCATTTTTTTCCGGCATGGGTGATATGGTTTTCATCTGTAAAACTTTCTAACGTACGTGTGCTGGTGGTGCCGCACGAAAATACCCGTTTTTTGTGCGCGCGCACTTCGTTTAATATAGCGGCAGTTTCTTTGGATACTTCCCCCAGTTCCGCTAACATTTTATGTTCTTGCGGTTCACCGCGCAACGGCTTAAATGTACCCCACCCCACATGCAAGGTAATGTAACAAATCCGCACGCCTTTATCTGTTAATTTTTGTAAAAGTTCCGGCGTAAAGTGAAACCCTGCTGTCGGTGCGGCGATAGAACCCTTGTGTTTGGCGTAAACGGTTTGGTAGCGGTCTTTGTCCGTTTCAATGCTGGCACTCATGCCGCTATGCTTGCGGGCTTTTTCAATGTATTGCGGTAAAGGCATTAAACCGTGCGCGTCGCAAAAAGGCAAAATGTCGTCGGTATTAAATTCCAAGATGGCTTCATTGGCTTCTGTTTTACCTAATACGTTTGCTTGTAAGCCGTCGCCAAAATCTAACGTAATGCCTGCTTTATAATCGCGCGTTAACACGGCCCACGTGCGTGCGTTTTGCATAGGGCGCACGAGCAACACTTCCACTTTGCCGCCGGTAGGTTTGTGTGCAAAAAGTTTTGCGGGAAATACTTTTGTGTTATTGATGACCAGCGCATCCCCGGAGGTAAAATACTCGTGAATGTCGCGGAAGATACGGTGTTCAATGGTGTGCGTATCTCTATGCAATACCATTTGGCGCGAACTGTCGCGTGGGGTAGCGGGTTGCTTGGCAATCAGCGGATCAAGGTCCAGTTTCTTAAATCGTTCAAAAGCCATACGTTATTTTTTTAAGGGAGTAATTTTTGCTCCGGGATAATAATTTTTCAAAATCTGTTCGTACGTTTTTCCGGCTTTAGCCATGCCGTTGGCTCCATCTTGGCATAGGCCGATACCGTGTCCGTAACCGTACCCGGCGGCATGCAAAGTTTTGCCGCTGAGTTGTAATTTGGTCAGTTTGCAACTGCGCAGCCCCAGGGCTAACCGGAAATTATTGCATGCAACGGTTTGGGTGCCTTTAGAGGTATGAATCGTAATCTTGGTGGCGCGCCCGGTGGAGGTGCGGTGCGTAATTTTTACGCTTTTTACGCTTCCCGCAAGACCTATTCCGTGCACATAAGAACTGACTTTGGCGTACGGGACGTCTTGCTTAAACGAATAACTTTTGGAGTGCGAATCGTACGCGCACGACGCGCCCGACAGCGGTTTAATAGACGGGGCGTGCGGGTTCCAACTTTTTACATGATCCGTGCCGCCGCCGCAATTACCATGATAATAGGTATAGAAAAGTTGACCGTCGTATGTAAGCACTTGATGCCGGGTGGCATCTACGGCTTGTTTAACCGAGGGATATTGTTTGCCGCCGCCTTTATACATTTGGCTGCGTACGTCGCTGTACAAATCAAAGTATTTGTTTTTGCTTTGCTCCAGTGTTTTAAGCGTATAAGTACGCGCGGCTACGGCTTGCGCTTTGAGGGCTTCCAACGGCCACGAATAACTCATTTCATACGGCAATACTCCGTAAAGGTAAGTTTCCAAGTCGGCATGTTCCACTAAAATAAAGGTATGTTGGGCCGGCACGACGAACAATTTGCCGGAGTATATATTCCCGTTCCATGTAAATAGCGTATCTTTGGCCGGCTCAAGGATAATGGGCTGGCTGCTTTTAAAAGTGCCTACTTGTGCTTGACCGTTCCCGGTGAAACGGACGGACAACGTACCGGCATCCGATACTTTATATTTTTTATCTGCGTTTTGGGTATAAACATATACCCGGCCCGAGTGTTTAATTTCAGCCGCAGATTGGTTATCCGCCAGTAGTACACGCACGATTTTAAGCGCGCTGGCGGCGGACGATTGGTCCGGTTCGGAGGCTTGGGCCGGCGGTTCCGGCTCGGCGGACTCAGTAGGAATTATGGGCGCGGCGGGTGCCGGTGTGGTCTGCGGTTGGACGGTGGCGGCCGGCGGGGTAACCGGTTGGCGTGCCGAAGGAACCATACAGGCCGCACTTATCAGGCAAGCGCAAGCCGTGAGCCCATAATTTACTAGATGCGTTGTTTTGATCATAATTTCTTATTAAAACAATAAATCGGTTTGTTGTTTGCGGCCCAAATGTTCGTAGGCCTTGCGGGTAGCCACGCGTCCGCGGGGGGTGCGGGCAATAAATCCGGCCTTGATTAAAAACGGTTCAATAACGTCTGTAAGCGTATCAATAGACTCGGAAACGGCAATCGCTAAATTTTCTACGCCTACCGGCCCGCCGGAAAAACGGTCTATCAGGGCTTCTAAAATGCGTTTATCTACGCTGTCTAACCCTTCGGCGTCAATGTCTAACGAGTCCATCGCGTTTTGGGCAATTTCCTGCGTGATAACGCCTTGCCCTTTGACTTGGGCAAAATCCCGTGCGCGGCGCAGTAAACGGTTGGCAATACGCGGCGTACCGCGCGAACGCTTGGCCAATTCGGTCAACCCCTCGCGTTCGGCGGCGATATTTAATAGGCGCGCGGAACGTTCCAAGATATCGGTAATTTCCGGCGTCTCGTAAAAACCGAGGTTAAATACAATACCAAAACGGTCGCGAAGCGGCCCGGTTAGCAGGCCCGAGCGCGTTGTCGCGCCGACAAGCGTAAAATGCGGAACGGCTAATTTTAACGTCGTGCTTCCTGCCCCTTTGCCGGTATTGATAAAGAACGTAAAATCTTCCATGGCCGGATACAAGGCCTCTTCTACGGCGGGGTTTAAGCGGTGGATTTCGTCAATAAATAAGATATCCCCTTCGGCTAGTTCGGTGGTAAGCATGGCGGCTAAATCGCCGGGGCGCGCTAGCACTGGGCCGGACGTTACTTTAATGTTGACGCCCATTTCGTGGGCCAAGATGTTGGCAAGCGTCGTTTTCCCTAGGCCGGGCGGGGCATAAAATAAACAATGGTCCAAGGCCTCTTTGCGGGTTTTGGCGGCTTGAATAAAAATGCGTAAATTTTCTTTTAATTTGTCTTGCCCGACAAATTCATCTAACGAGGCCGGACGGAGTGCGGCTTCCAGCCCGGCGGATTCGTCGGGTAATTGGGTTACATCTAACATTTCGTTTTGGTTGCTCATTTTTTCAGTACCCGCAAGGCCTCTTTGATAATAGTTTCAATTTTTTCGTTCGGGTTAATTCCTTGCGTATGTAAAGTGTCTAACGCGCGGCGGGCTTCCGCCGTGGAATAACCGAGCGCCCCTAACGCTTCTAATACATTGGATAAATAGGGCGTTTCGTCCAATGCTTTGATTTTGCTTTCGCCTTGTACCGTGACGGCATCCATTTTGTCTTTAAGCGAGTTGATGAGTTTTTCCGCTGTTTTAGACGTAAAGCCGAAAATACCTGTTAAAATTTTAGGGTCGCGCTGTAAAATGGCTTGATGAAAATCGGCTACCGAACGTAACGCCTTGTTCAAAAATTCCAACGCTTTTTTAGGCCCCGTATTGGGAATGGCCGTTTTGAATAAAAGCCACAAATCTTTATCTTCTTTATGGGTAAAGCCATAGAGTACTGTGCCGTCGTACGGTGAGATAGACTCCGCCACGTACAACGTAATTGCTTGCCCGGCGGTCAGTTCCTGCGCGCTGAGCGGGGCAAGGTTGACTTCATACCCCACACCGCCGCAAAGCACGACGACGCCGTCTTCTTTGGTTTCTAAAATTTCGCCTTTCAGATAAGCAATCATAAATTTATTGTAGCAAAAATACAGTCCCTTTGCCGGGAGCAAGCGCGAGGACCAAAACTCCTTTTGGGGTTGGGACGATAGTTTGACTGTACAGATTTTGGTACGTGTTTTGTTTACAAGTTTTAATATGGACGGGGTTATTTCACCGGTTCTATTTCGCGTTCGTACCCTTGGGCGGCTACTACCCGCGCTTTGAAGATCGTACCTGCCTTGACCGGGCGCGTAAAGGTTACTTTGCCGTCAATATCCGGGGCGTCTTTGTAGGTGCGGCCGAAATCTTCTCCGTCAGCGATAGCCTCTAGGGTGGTGCCGACTAGCCGCTTGTTAATACGGTCAATGACGCGGCTTTGTACTTCTTCTAATTCGCGGGCGCGTGCATGTTTTACAGCCGCCGGAATTTGTTGCATATCGTATGCGGCGGTACCTTTTTCGCGGAAATATTCAAACACGCCCATATTGTCAAATTCATATTCATTGACGAATTTTTTAAGTTCGTTGAAATCTTTTTTCGTTTCGCCCGGAAAGCCGACAATAAAATTAGTCCGTAGCGAGATGTCCGGCACTTCTTGTTTAAGCATATCTAACGTACGGCGTATTTGCGCGCCGTCGCAATGGCGGTTCATGCGCTTTAATACGGGGTCGGCAATATGTTGTAAGGGAATATCTACATAATGAAAAATCTGATCGGTGTTTGCCATTAACCGCGCAATATCGCGCGTCATGCGGTGCGGATAGGCGTACATAATACGCAGGCGTTTGAGTCCGCGAATTTTAAGCAGTTTTTCAAGCAACGGCAAAAATTGTACCTTGCCGTATAAGTCTATCCCGTACGACGTGGTGTCTTGCGCGATAAGCGAAATTTCTTGTACGCCGTTTTGCCTCATCAGCCGCGCTTCGCGCACAATGTCTTCCATGGGTTTAGAACGGTACGGCCCGCGGATAAACGGAATCGTGCAATACGCACAACGGTTGTTGCACCCGTCGGCAATTTTAAGATACGCCGTATGCGGGGCGGTTAAACTCATTTTGTATTTAGGTAAATAAAGCGAGGACGGCAACGGTTCTAACAGCGTGCCGCGCGTTTGAAGCGTGTGTGCTATGTTTTCTTGCGCCCCGATAGAAAAAAGAGTGTCTATACCGGGAAATTCTTTGGCTACCTGTTCTCTAAACCGTTCCACCAAACAGCCGGTAACGGCTACTTTTTTTACAACACCTTGCTCTTTTAATGCCAACGCTTGGCGGATTTCGTCTTTGGCTTCTTTGACGGCCGAGGCAATAAATCCGCAAGTGTTAATAATAATCTCGTCGGCATTTTTCGGCGAGAAAACCATTTTATGTCCGGCGGCTATAAGTTGCGCGGAAAATTCCTCGCTGTTGGTTAAATTTTTAGGGCAGCCCAGACTAATCAAATAAAATTTCATATTAAATGGCCAAATCCTCTGTTTGTTTTGCGGGGGGGACGTCGTCCTCATCTTCTTCGTGGTTCAAAAGGGCCACGCCAAACGTAAGCACGCCCATACGCCCAATAATCATGGTGCAGATGATAATGAGTTTACCCAGTAGCGATAAATCAGCCGTAATACCGGCAGAAAGTCCGCTCGTGCTTAATGCGGCGGCGGATTCAAACACTAAACTTAAAAAAGGCAGGTCTTCCGTCCAGGTAAGCAGGAAGATACTTGTTAGTAAAAACATAGTATATACTAAAAAGGTAGAAGTAGCGGCATACAGGCGCATCAGCGGGATACGCCGCCCCAATACTTGTACGCGGGTGCGCAGTTGTAAGCGGGTGTACATAATGGCCATGACGCTAAAAAATGCCGTTAATTTCATCCCGCCCGCCGTACCGGAAGGCGCGCCGCCAATGCTCATCAGCATAATCAGCACCAGGAGTGAGCACGAAGACAACAGCCCGATATTCACGGTATGGTAACCGGCGGTTGTCATGGACGAAATAGATAGGAAACACGCTTCCCACAGCGTTAAGCCGGGGGTGGTTACAAATAAAATCAAGGTGCCAAAGGCCAAAATCAGCAAGGAGGCCAGCACAATTAGTTTGGTGGTAAGCGAAATGGTGCGCGTTTTGCGTCGGATAAAATTAAACACGTCCGTAATGACGATAAACCCCATGGATCCGCACAACATTAAGCACGAAATAACAATGTTAATGGTTTTGCTGTCCACAAAATTTTCCAGTCCGTTGTTCCACAGGGAATATCCGGCTGTACAAAAAGCCGACACACTATGAAAAATACTGTACCACGCCGCACTCAAAATAGTGTAATCGTGATGACGGAAATAATTAAATAAAAACACGGCGCCCAAACTTTCTGCCACGATAGTAAACACAAAAGCCGCGCGTAAAAAAGAAGTGATATCCAACGTCTTAGGCAAGGAAACTTCCGTAGTGAGGTTTTCTTGTTGGTGATGACGCAGGCGGTGCCGTTCGGAGAAAGATAAATACACAAAGGACGAAAAGGTCATGTACCCCAGCCCTCCGATTTGAATTAAAATCAGCACGACGAGTTTGCCTAAAAAAGAATAAGAATCGGCAAAATTAACCGTTTGCAAACCGGCGGTGGAAACCGCAGCCGCCGCGGTGAAAAAATTATCTAAAAAAGATACGTGCCCCCGCGTCATAAACGGTAACGATAAAACAATGGTACCGATTAGGGTATACGTTAATAGCGTTTGGGCAATGTTTTGGTGCGGTGTTAAATGTAACAAAAACACCGAGTATTTGTGCAACGATAGTTTAAGAAAAGCGCGTGATTTATCTAAAAAATTCCGTAATTTCATAGCTTCCTATATTATATAAAAAGTGCAATAAAAATTTGGGGAACGGGGTTTTACAGAGGAACAGTAAATAAGGAGGTAGCATTATGAAAAAGATAAGTGTTTTAATAGTGGCCTCGTTGGCTTTGGGCGGTTGTATGGCTACGGTAACGCCGGCCCGACCGCCGCAGGGGACGTATGTAGTGTGGACGCGTCCGGCCGTCCGCCACGCGCCGCATTTTGTGCATCATGCCAGGCCCAAAGCCCCCGTACGTATGTTGGCCCGTCGCGTTCCTCCACGGGCAAAAGGAAGACCGGTTGGACATCCCTCCCCCGCCGCACGTATTGGACACTCCATGCGGATCTGGTGATGTGAGGGAAACTCGGCCGCAAGTCGGCTCGTTGACCCTCGCCGCTCGCGGCCCGGGCTCGCGGTACTCGCCTTTGCGGCTCACAAGTTCGCACGCAAAACTCGTACAACGCTGCGCCTTTCTCGTCCTAACGCGGGCAAAGCAGTTTGCCCGCTCTCGGACTAGCCATCAAAAAACCCCCAGCAAATGCTGAGGGTTTTTTAATGGCTCCCCGAGTAGGACTCGAACCTACAACCTACCGGTTAACAGCCGGTCGCTCCACCATTGAGCTATCGGGGAATAAATCGTTCCTTAACTACATATCTATTATAGTAAATCAATTACGATTTGTAAATGCTTTTATGAACAACGAGATTCCAGATTGGCGGCCCGCGCGGCCCTTACCACTAAAAACTCCCCGCTGGTTGGCGGGGAGTCTTTATAATTTATTCCCACTCAATCGTGGCGGGTGGTTTGCTGGTTACGTCGTAAATCACGCGGTTAACGCCGTCTACCTCGTTGGTAATGCGCGAGGAAATTTTTTCCAATACGTCGTATGGGATACGCGCCCAATCGCACGTCATGGCGTCGGTGCTGGTAACGGCGCGGATGCCGACCGTATGGAAATAGGTCCGTTCGTCGCCCATGACGCCCACGCTTTTAATGTTGGGTAAAAATGTAAAGTATTGCCAAATTTTTTCGTCCAATCCGGCGTTGGCAATTTCTTCACGCAAAATAGCGTCCGATTCGCGGATAAGGTGCAATTTTTCTTCGGTGATTTCCCCCAAGCACCGCACGGCTAATCCCGGCCCGGGGAACGGTTGGCGCCATACCAGTTTGTGCGGAATATCTAAACTCTCGCCCAAGGCGCGTACTTCGTCTTTGAACAATAAACGTAACGGCTCCAACAATTTGAATTTTAAGTCTTTGGGAAGTCCGCCTACGTTGTGGTGGCTTTTGATAACGGCGGAAGCACCGCTACCGCTTTCAATAACGTCCGGGTAAATGGTGCCTTGTAATAAATAGTCCATGTGACCCAGTTTTTTGGCTTCCTCATCAAACACGGCAATAAATTCCGCGCCGATAATTTTGCGTTTTTGTTCCGGGTCGGTAACTCCTTTTAATTTTTGCAAAAACCGTTCTTGCGCGTTGACCCGAATTAAATTCATTTGATAGGTGTTTTTGAATAATTTTTCTACTTGGTCGCCTTCGTCTTTGCGTAACAACCCGTGATCCACAAACACGCAAGTTAATTGGTTGCCGATGGCTTTATGCACAAGCACCGCCGCTACGGAAGAATCCACCCCGCCCGATAGCGCACACAACACACGCCCGTTTCCAACGGTTTTTTTAATGCGGGCCACTTCTTCTTCTTTGAAGTTGCCCATATTCCACGTACCTGTGAGTCCGCAGACGGTATATAAAAAGTTATGCAAGAGTTGCTGGCCAAAGGGCGTATGGACGACTTCCGGGTGGAACTGTACGCCGTAGATTTTTTTAGCCGCGTTTTCCATGGCCGCCGCGGGACACATTTTGGTATGCGCGCAAACAACAAATTCGTCGGGTACTTGGGCCACATAATCGCGGTGGCTCATCCAACACGTGCTTTCCGGTTCAAGGCCGTTAAAAAGCGCACTTGTAGTGTTGAGCGAAACTTGCACTTTGCCATATTCTTTGTGCGTCGGGCTTTCTACTTTGCCGCCTAATACATGCGCGGTTAGTTGTATGCCGTAACAAATACCTAAAATGGGGATATTCAGTTCAAATAATTCTTTGGCTACACTCGGCGCGCCGTCTGCATATACGCTAGCCGGGCCGCCGGTAAAGATAATGCCTTGCGGACGGCGTTTTTTGGCTTCGTCCAAGATTTTGCCGAACGGTACGACCTCGCAATAAATATGCTGGTCGCGCACGCGGCGGGCAATCAGTTGGTTGTATTGACCGCCGAAATCAGCCACTAGCACAAGTTCGTTTTTCATGTTAGATCCCTTTGGTGGAGTAATTGCTTTCTTCTTTGGTAATGGTAATGTCGTGCGGGTGGCTTTCAATCAACCCCGCGTGGGTAATGCGAACAAATTTACTCTTTTGCGCCAGTTCTGCTACGGTGCGCGCCCCGCAATATCCCATGGCGGCACGAAGTCCGCCTAAAAGTTGATATACAACGTCGCCCAAATCGCCGCGGTACGGCACGCGGCCTTCTACGCCTTCGGGTACGAGTTTTTTGGAGTTTTGCTGGAAGTAGCGGTCGCTGCTGCCGGCTTTCATCGCGGAGGATGAACCCATACCGCGATACGTTTTGAATTTGCGGCCGTTAAATAAAATATCCTCGCCCGGTGCTTCGGTCGTGCCCGCAAAAAGCGAGCCGAGCATGCACACGCTGGCTCCGGCGGCCAAGGCTTTGGCAATATCGCCTGAAAATTTAATGCCGCCGTCGGCAATTATCGGTACGTTGTATTTGGCGGCTACTTGCGCGCAGTCATAGACGGCGGTTAATTGCGGTACGCCGATACCCGCCACAATGCGGGTGGTGCAAATGGCCCCCGGCCCGATACCGACTTTGATACAATCGGCCCCGGCTTTAATTAAATCTTCCGTGGCTTCGGGCGTGGCGACGTTGCCGGCAATTAACTGGCAAGACGGAAACGTCTTTTTAAGCGTTTTGACGGCTTCCATAACGCCTTGGCTGTGTCCATGGGCGGTATCTAACACCAGTATATCTGCTTGTGCTTTGAGTAATGCTTCGGCGCGGGTCAGCATGTCTTTGGTAATGCCGATTGCGGCTCCGACGAGTAAGCGGCCTTTTTCGTCACAAGCGCGGTTGGGGTATTTGATGGCTTTTTCAATATCTTTAATGGTAATCAGCCCGCAGAGTTTGCCGCTGTCGTCGGTTAGCGGGAGTTTTTCAATGCGGTGTTGCTGTAAAATTTGGCGTGCCTGTTCCAGCGACGTACCGGGCCGGGCGGTAACTAAATTTTCTTTCGTCATCAGTTCACTGATTTTGCGTGTGCCGTCTGTTTCAAAGCGCATATCGCGGTTTGTGATAATGCCGACGAGTTTTTGGGCTTCGTCCACCACCGGTACCCCGGAAATATGGTACTTGGCTGTAATATCCCACGCTTGTTGCAAGGAGTCTTGCGGGTGCAAGAAAAACGGATTTGAAATAACGCCGTTATCGCTACGTTTGACGTGGTCCACTTCGGCCGCTTGTTGGTCTATGGGCATATTTTTATGGATAATACCAATGCCGCCTTCGCGCGCAATTGCAATAGCGGTGCGCGCCTCGGTTACGGTATCCATGCCCGCGCTCATCAGCGGGATATTCAGTTTGATTTTTTGGGTTAAGTGCGTGTGTAATTCTACGTCTTTGGGCAGCACACTAGAGTGCTGGGGAACTAACAGTACATCATCAAAGGTCAGGCCTTCTTTGGCAAATTTGTTTTCCATATTTTATTATAACATTTTACGCTTTAGGCGCGCTCGGTTTAGAAAAGCCCCCGTGCGGGTTGTTGGGAAATAAAAAGAAAATTATATAATAGTACCGACAGGGGGGAATTATGGCTAATTACAAAGATTATTACAAAATTTTAGGCGTCAGCAAAACCGCCTCGGACGCAGAAATTAAAAAGGCGTTTAAGTCGGCTGCGCGCAAGTGCCACCCGGATATGCACCCGGAAAGCGAAAAGGCCACTTGGACTGAAAAATTCAAAGAATTAAACGAGGCCTATACCGTATTATCCGACAAGCAAAAACGTACGATTTACGATCAGGTCGGAGAGGAAGGATACCAAAACTACGCCCGCGGCGGCAGTGCCAGTCCGCGCGGTGGGGCTTGCTACGGCGGTAATCCGTATCAAAACTACCAACAATATACATATAACGGTGGAAATTTTGGCGGCTTTCAAAACGGAGGGGCGCAATTTTCGGGTGGATTTTCCGGCGGTGATTTTAGTGATTTTTTCCAAAGTATTTTTGGCGGCATGGGCGGTGCGGCTGGGTTTGGCGGGTTTGGCCAAAACTTCGGGCGCAGCGCGGCGTCCGGTCAGGCGGCGGGCGACGTGGAAGCGGAACTCGCCCTTAATTTGGAAGATGCCCACCGCGGCGGGAATATGCAACTTACGTTGCCTAACGGACGTACGGTAACGGTCAAATTGCCCGCCGGTGTAAGCGAAGGGAAAAAAATTAAATTAAAAGGGATGGGTAATCCCGTCCGGGGCGGTAACGGCGATTTGTATTTAATTGTTAAAATACGGCCGCATGCCATGTACCATTTGGAAGGGGACGATTTATATATTCCCGTAACGGTTATGCCGTGGACGGCAGCGTTGGGCGGTACGATTTTTGTGCCGACGTTAGATGGCCCGGTTAAAGTAAAAGTACCGGCCGGAACACATAACGGCAAAAAATTAAAATTAAGCGGTAAAGGGTTGGGTGCCAAGGGCAGTTTGTACGTTACGTTGGCTATTGATGTTCCGCGTACGCTCACGCGTGAACAGAAAGATTTGTTTACGCGGCTGGCCCAAACGGAATAATCTAATTAAAAAAGAGACCTTGAGGGGCTTGGCAAGTTGCTAATATAAAGTGTAAAAGGAGGAAGTTTATGAACGAAATTAACTTAAAATTAGAAGCCGATTTGCACACCGTGGGAACATTGGAAGGCAAACCGGCGGTTATCAAAACAGCGTTTAACGATCCTCGCCACGATATGAACCCGGGGGAATTATTGTCTAATGCGCTGGGGGCGTGTATGCTGAGCATGATTGGCTTTTTGGCCAAGCGTCGCGGTGAGCAGGTGGAAGGAACGCACCTTTGCGTAGTACCCGGCTTTGATGAAAAGCACACGCGGATAACGTCGTTTGCGTTGACGTTTCGCTTCCCGGAAACGCTCACGCAAGCCCAAAAAGATTTTTATGCCAAGGCCGCTGAAAGTTGCCCCGTGCATAACAGTTTGCGCGAAGATATTACTTATAAAGTGACTGTAAAATAAAGAATAAATACGGTATCTTTTTCACACGCACGAGGCGGTTTCTTGTGCGTGTTTTTTTGTGCTTATCTTCCAGAGGGATATAAAAAATAACGGTGCTAATTATTCAAATGTTTTTTTGGCTTGTGCAAAAGCGGTGGGCAGGTCGGGCCGTTCAGCTCCGCATGAAACTTTGCTGGTGAACATTTCCAAATTGGAAATGGCTTGCGTGATATGGTCCGTCAGAAATCCACAATTAAGTTCGTGTGTGATAGCATCAATCACGCCGCGGGCATTACGCGGAGCCAAAATAATTTCTACTCCAGCATGCAACATTTTGACCGCGCTGGCTTCTTCGTAGTGCAGGCGGGCTTTACATAAAGGAAAACTTACGATACTTCCTTTGTAGTTGAGCCGTTTGCGTACGAGGCCTTTAATTACTTTGTCGGAAAGAAAAGCCGGGGTGCTGTCGTCTAAATTTGGAAACAACATATCAGACGGCATCACCGCGTCCGTCCGCCTAAATAAATTCTTATACGGTACAAATTCCGCGTCTTCCAGTTGCGACAGCGTTTTTAAGACGCCCGATACACCGGGAAAATACTTAATACAATTCAGCGCACCCGCATTAGAAATGCCGGCAATCGTATCCCCGGCTAACCGCGTAACGAGCCGCGGGTCGTCTGCTAGCGAGGGGGAAGCGTATCCTAAATCTACCGTCGGTGCTAACAGCCAATCTATCCCTGCCGAGCGGGCCAAAAGGCCCAGTAAATTCCCTTTGCGGTATGCCGCATCAGGAGCCGCTAATTGCGTGAGTTGCCGGTTGGCCGGCAAGGCAGGTGCATCCGTAATAATTTCGGATAAATCTTCTTTGATGTCGGCACAAAATAACAAGTGCCCGTAGGGGGAAACGTCGTTTAAGCGGCGGGTAATGTCTAATGTTTGTTGAGCCGTGCCGCCGTACACGCAAAACCCGCCCACTCCTTGGCGGGCTAATTCTTGGGCCTGTTGGATATCACTTTCGCCGAAGCAAAAAGATGGAAATACCGCGCGCGACGGTTGCATAGCCGCCTCTCTTTGCTTTATCAAAGCACAGAAGGTACTAAAGACTCTTCCGTGTTAGATGGCTCTACCGCCAATCCTTCGGTTTGCTCGTGTGTGTCCACTTCGGTGGGCGTATCCGGCAACACTTCCGGGCGTTGGGGCGTTTTGAGCCATTGAATCACAGCGGGAATTAAATACTGGTCCAACATCTCATGCGAGGTTTTATCGTATGCGGTTAAAAACGTCACTTTGCCGTTTTCTTCGCCGGTGGTCAAGTAGGCCACGTTGCGAATAACACTCGCTTCCAAAAACATTTTTTTATCGGCCGCCGCCGCGGCAAGCAACACGTTGCCTTTGTAAAGCCGCATAGCAGGAATCGTTAATACATCCCGCACGTTGGCGGTGGGACTGATCAGGGCCAGTAAGGCCGTGTTTGGCCAAAACGTCATGCTTTTGGCGGCGACGTTGGCCCCAAGTCCGGCGCCTAGCACGGCTAAATTTTCATCTTTGACACCCTTTTTATGTAAAAATTCCATGACGCAGTCCACATCCCGTGTCATTTTATTAAAGGGATTATCTACGCCCTCGTGCGCGAACGAGGACGCCTTCCCTCCGCCAATGCTCGCGCCGTGTCCGCGTAAATCTACCGCTAAATAACCTATCCCGTTTTGCGCTAACGCGGTTTCTAACGCACCAAAAGCCGTTTTGCTTTTGTTCAAATCGTGCAATAAAATGACGGTGCGCTCGTCCGGCTTGGCCGGTAAATACTGAGCGGAGAGTTCCCAACCGTCTTTGGTGGAAAGCGTAAGAGCGGACGGTTTGTTTTCATCGGCTTGGAGCGGCAGGGCAAACAAAAAAGAAAAAGCAACTAACACAGACGTATGTTTCATGGTACAAATCCTCAAGTAAAATCTATGTAAACATTATACTAATAAAAACTGTTTTGTCCAATTTTTGACGTACGCGAAGAAGTTATACGCGTTCTTGCCAGCAGAATTAAGTATAATAAAACAATAGGGAAAGGTATGGCTAAAAAAAACATATTGATAGTGGCGGGAGATGTCTCCGGCGATATTCACGCCGCCGGATTGATCCGCGCGCTTAAAGCGCAAGACCCCGAGATCTGTATTACGGCCGTCGGTGGGAAAAATATGCAACCGCTGTGCGAACATTTTTTATTAGACTTAGCCAGCCAAGGTGCTACCGGCTTTGTAGAACCCCTTAAAAAAATGCCGTTGTGGTTTAGTTTGTTGCATCAGTTGAAAACGTATATGGATACGCAACACCCTGCGGCAGTTATTGTGGTAGATTTTTACGGATTTAACCACCACGTGCTCAAAGCCGCGTTCAAACGGCATATCCCCGCGTATTATTATGTGACCCCGCAAGTGTGGGCCAGCCGCCGATACCGCGCTAAAAAATTAGCAAAACTGACCCGCAAAATGTTTGTGATTTATCCGTTTGAGCCGGCTTTCCACGCGCGTTTTGGGGGGCGGGCCGTCTTTTTGGGGAACCCTCTTTTAGATTTTATGCCTGCTTACGCCGCCAAAATGTACGACGTAAAAGATCCGGCTTCTTACCCGTGGAAACTGGGGATGTTGCCCGGCAGCCGCCCCGGAGAAATCAGCCGGTTGGCGCCTGTTTTTTACCAAGCGTTTAAGCAAGTCTTGCAGAATTTTCCAAACACGCACGCGTATCTGTTTTTGTTGCCGGACGGCGACGAAAAAAAAGTGGCTTCGCTTATTGGAGAGCTGTTACATCCGCAATTTCATTTTGTAAAAGATACACAATTTCAACAACGTAAACAAATGGATTTTCTGTTGGCGTGTTCCGGTACTGCCACGCTTGAAAATGCGTTGTTGGGCGTCCCCATGGTGGTGGCGTATAAAATGTTTTGGCTGACGGCTTTTATTGCCCGCTTGGTTATTAAAGTGCGGTTCGTTTCGCTTGTTAACATTTTGGCGGGAAAAGAAGTCGTGAAGGAATTATTGCAATATTATGCTACCCCGCAAGCGTTAGCGGCCCAAACGGTGGCTATGTTTAATCAACCGCAACGCTTGACGCGGATGCGCGAGCAGTTGCTGGCGTTGCGGGCACAATTAGGCGAGCCCGGTGTGGCTACGCGTGCCGCGCGGGAAATTTTAGATGATTTACCGGAAAAATAATTATGGATCAAGCACCCGATTTGCAGGCCTTGCTGCATAAATTCAAGGAATATAACCCTACGCAAGATACGTCTTTGATTGAGAAGGCGTACCGCTTTGCCGAAAAAGCACACGCTTCCCAAAAACGCGAAACGGGCGAGCCGTATTTTATTCATTGTCAATGGGTTGCCAGTATTTTAATGGATTTCAATTTGGACGCAGATACTGTTTGCGCCGGATTGTTGCACGATACGGTGGAAGATACTCCGGTTACGGTGGATGATTTACGCAAAGAATTTAATGCACAAGTTGCCCACATGGTGCAAGGGGTTACAAAAATAAGCGATTTGCAATTTTCTTCTACCGACGAAGAAACCGTAGAAAACTGGCGCAAAATGCTGGTGGCCGTGGCCGAAGATATGCGCGTTATTTTAATTAAACTGGCCGACCGTACCCACAACATGCGCACGTTGGATGCACTCCCGCCGGATCGGCAAAAATTAAAAGCGTACGAAACTATTTCGTTGTATGCGCCGCTTGCCCAGCGGTTGGGGATGTTTACCATTAAAACCGATTTGGAAGATTTATCTTTCAAGTACTTATACCCTACGGAGTATGCCAACTTAAAGCGGGAAGTGGAAGCCCGCACCGCCGATAGACAAGCCGCTTTGGAACATTTCAAAGCGCATTTAGAGCCGGCGTTAAAAAACGCCCAGTTGGACTCGCGTATTTTGGCGCGTGCCAAAAATTATTATTCTATTTACCGCAAAATGCAAAGCCAGCATTTATCGTTTGCGGAAATACAAGATTCGCTCGGCGTGCGTATCATTACTAAAACCGTGCAAGATTGTTACCGTGCATTAGGAGTTGTGCATAGCGTGTTCAAGCCGATTGCCGGCACATTTACCGATTATATTGCCACTCCCAAAGCCAACATGTACCAAAGTATCCACACAACGGTCGTTTCGCCAGATGGGGATATTATTGAGTTACAAATCCGTACCGAAGAAATGCACCGTACCTGCGAGTACGGTATCGCGGCGCACTGGCGGTATAAAACGGGAAACACGAAACAAGATAAAAACTTTGATGAAAAAATTAACTGGGTACGCCGTTGGATTGAGTGGCAACAAGATTTAACCGCCCCGCGCGAATTTTTGGAAGGGTTCAAAACAGACGTTAACTTGCAACAAATTTTCGTCTTTACGCCGCGCGCAGACGTAAAATCGCTTCCGATGGGTTCTACACCCATTGATTTCGCGTATGCGATTCACACCGATATCGGCAACCACTATGTGGGGGCCAAAGTCAACAACCGCATGGTGCGTATGGACTATGCTTTTAAGACCGGCGATGTGTGCGAAATTATTACCCGTAAAAACGGCGAGCCCAAACAGGATTGGCTGACGTTTGCCAAAACGGCCGCGGCGCGTAGCCATATCAAGCGTTTTTTACGCAGCAAAGGAGTCCAACTGTGACGGAAAATACCCCTGTTACCACTTGCCCGCGTTGTCATGTGGCGGTGGCGGCGCAAGATAATTATTGCCGCCAATGCGGGCGCAGTTTGAAGCCCGGATACAGTTTTATTTATTCTCATAGCGGAATTATTTTGTTAGCCCTGGTGTTGGGGCCGTTTGCGTTGCCGTGTGTGTGGATGTCTAAACGCATAAGCACAACGGCAAAAACGGTTTATACGGTTGTGTTGGGGCTGATTGGCTATTATTTTGTAGTGGCTTGTTACCGCATTTTCCAACTTACGCAAGACACTGCCCAAATGCTTATGGGCGGCGGTTTCTAAAAAATCCCCGACAAGGCAGAGAATATATTTAGTAAAATATAAGATAGTTGTTTTCGTTTTTTTACATTAAGGAGAAAAAGCAAAAAATGACAGACAATGAAGTAAAACACAACGTTACCAAAGCAGGTCATCCCAAAGGCTTATACATGCTCTTTGCGGTGGAAATGTGGGAACGTTTTAACTACTACGGTATGCGGGCGCTGCTGTCGCTCTTTATGATCAGTACCGTTATTGGGTTTAGCAAAGCTACATCCAGCAGAGTGTATGGGATATTTACCGCCCTCGTGTATTTAACGCCGGTACTCGGCGGTTACTTGGCGGATCGGTATATCGGCAAACGCCATTCCATTACGATTGGAGCTATTTTGATGGCCCTAGGCCAATTTACATTGGCCTCGTACGAGATTATCAATCCGATTGTAGCATTGGCTACGGGGCTAACTTTCATTATCATTGGAAATGGTTTTTTCAAACCGAACATTTCTACGATTGTGGGGGAACTGTATGAACCCAACGACGTCCGCCGCGACGGTGGTTTTACCATTTTCTACATGGGTATTAACATTGGGGCATTCTTCGCTCCGTTTATCTGCGGGTTTTTCGGCGAGCCGACGGACTTAAACAACGTGTTGGAAGCCTATAAATGGAAATACGGTTTTATGGCGGCCGGTTTTGGTATGTTAATCGGGTTGGTGTGGTATTTGGTTTCCCAAAACAAGTATTTGGGGCATGTCGGTTTGTTGCCGGCTACGAAAGCCAACAAAATTAAAGACCCGGATGAAATTGTAAAAGCCCAAAAAGCCGAAAAACCGCTTACGCAAGAAGATTGGGATAAAATTAAAGCGATCTTTACCTTTACGTTCTTTGCGGTATTTTTCTTTACGTTCTTTGAACAGGCCGGTACTTCGCTGAACTTCTTCGCGGCCGAAGCCACCAACTTAACGCCGACGTTGCCGTTTATCGGGCAAATTACGCTTAAAGCCTCTTACTTCCAAGCGATTAACCCGAGTTTCGTGGTGCTGTTTGCGCCGCTGCTTGCTAAGTTGTGGATTAGAATGGGCAGCAAAGATCCGTCTATCCCCACCAAATTTGGTTTAGGGCTCGTTTTGCAAGGTATCGCGTTTGCAATTATCGCCGTAGCGGCTTCCTTGTTCCAAGCCAACGGCCCGGTGAGCGCGTTGTGGCTTGTATTTATGTACATGTTCTGCACCATGGGCGAACTGTGCTTAAGCCCGGTAGGTTTATCTATGGTTACCAAATTGGCGCCTGTTAAATTTATGTCCTTGTTTATGGGCATTTGGTTGATGGGGTCGTTCTTTGGTAACATCTTGGCCGGTATGCTGGCCAGCCAATATGAATCGTGGAGTTTAACCACGTTATTCTCGGTGCCGGCTATCGGATCCATGGTGTTTGGCGTGATTATGTGGATAATGACCCGCAAAATTATGCGCTGGATGCACGGCGTGCACTAATTTGTTTTTGGACAGATGTAAAAAATGGGCTTTCCTTGCGAAGGCCCATTTTTTGGCTTACAAATTGTTTTTTGTAGCCGTTGTAAAAATAATACTTGACTTTGTTTTTTTTTTTGCTACTTTTTAATAAATGGGAATTTTATTAAAAAGGAGCAAAAGAGTATGAAAAACAAAACTTTGGGAAGTTTAGGAAGAAATAAAATAAAGTCATTCCCGAAAGTTGTAATCGGGAATCTCCACCGCTTGGGAACAACCATAAGGAGGGGATCCCCGATAAAGACACTCGGGGATGACAGCAGGAAAGACAACGGCGGAAAAAATAATTACGGTTTTACGCTGATAGAATTACTCGTCGTGGTGCTCATTATTGGCATACTGTCGGCGGTGGCGTTGCCGAACTATCAACAAGCGGTAGACAAAGCCCGTGTCAAACGCATCTTGCCCGTTATTCAAAATATCCGCCGGGCAGAAGATATATATCGGTTGGCTAATGGGAGTTATACGTTAGATTTTAATGAATTATCCATAGAAATTCCTGCCAAAACTATTTCAGCAGATGGCAGTTCAATTACTGCTACGGATGGAACATACTATTCTTTAGATGATCAAGGAACTTACAAGCATATTGATGTGCGCGATGGAAAAACCGGAGCCAGTATTTATGCCGCGTTGGGAACGGAGACCTGGCTTTGCTATCCTTTTGGTACGGCGCGCGGAAGGAATGTATGCAAAATGCTCGGTTGCACCGGAAATCTAAACAGTCAATCTTGTTCGTTCAAACCCTAAAACTTCGCGGGTTTTTGCCCAAAGTTTATAAAGATCAATAATTATAAAAATATCCCCGGGATTTCTTCCGGGGATGTTTGCATGTATAACACGCGTTACACGATTTTAGTTTCTTCTTGTTGGGCCTTGGCAATTTCTTTATCTAATTTAGCAGATAAACGGCGCAGTACCGTCTGCGCGTTCTTTTTCCACTCTTTGGCGGCGCGCAATTCGGCTTCGGTACTTTTGAGTTTTTCCACGCCTTCTTCCAAAATACGCACGCGTTGCTTTAAGGCCGCGTTTTGTGCTTGCGTATCTTTTTGGCGGGCCAATAATTGCGAAACAAGCAGTTCTAATTCTTTTAATTTTTCTTGCATAATTAACGCAGTTCTGCGCCGACGCTGGCTTTTAATTGTTCTACAATGCGGTTAAAAGCGTCGTCGGTTTCTTTGTCTTTTAACGTGCGCATTGCGTTGGAAAACGCGAGCGAGAACGTAACGCTTTTTTTGCCCGCGGGCAAGTGTTCGCCTTCGTACTTATCAATTAAATGATACGCAAGTTCCACGTCCAGCGGGGTTTTATCCAAGGCGGATACAATTTGTGCGTAAGTAACGGTTTTATCTACCACTACGGATAAATCGCGCAAGGACGGCGGAAAGACGGCCACGTCTTTAGCGGGCTTAAAATCTTGAGCGGAGAAATTCTTTTCAATTTGTTTGGTGGCAAATTCAAATGCCCACACGTCCTCTGTTTTAATGTTAAACGCTTTAAGCGTGAGCGGGTGGAGTTTGCCAAATTGACCGATTGCTTTTCCGCCTAATACAATATCCATACAGATTTTGGGGTGCATGTAACACGGCGCGGTGGCAGACGGCACAAAATGCACTCCGTCCACGCCGCCTACAACGGCTTGCATCATCCCTTTTAAGAGGTAGAAATCAACGGGTTTTTCCGCCGAGGCAAAGAATTTTTCTTGCTCCAAAGTACCGGTTAATACGCCGGCTACGGCATAATTTTCCACCGGGAAACCTTTGATGTTTTGGAAGGTTTTGGTTGTTTCAAATAATGCCAAATTGCGGTTGCCGAAGCGTAAATTGCTTTCTACGTTTTTAAGTAACGCCGGCAAAAGCACTGGGCGTAAATAGTCCCACCCTTGCGCCAAAGCGTTTTTGATTTTAATGCAAAATTGCGGGTTTTGGCCAAATGCTTTTAATTCCTTTTCGCCTACAAAATCAATGTTTTTACATTCGCAAAATCCAAGACCAATGAGCGTTTTGGCAAATTGGCGGCCCAGTTCAATACCTTTGGGCGCGTCCACAAACGCTACATGCGCGCGCGAGGGTAATACCGGGATTTGGTCGTACCCGGCAAAGCGGGCGGCTTCTTCGGCGAGGTCCCACTTGTGGTTTAGATCGCGCCGGTGCGTAGGAGCGATAAACGTCCAGCGTTCTCCTAAGCCGTTAAAGGAAAGAGCCAAGCGCCCGAAAATTTCACGCAGTCTTTCCGGGGAAATTTGCGCCCCTAAAATGCGGTTAATTTCCGTAGGGGTAAACAGTACCTCGGGGTTCTGGTACGGGGTAGGATATACGTCGTTAATTTCGCTAGGTGTTCCGCCGCAAATTTGAATAAATAATTCGCTTGCGCGGTGCATAGCCAACAGCGCGCCGTTTACGTCCGTACCGCGTTCAAAGCGTTGGGAAGAATCAGACGATACGCCAAATTTTTTAACCGTTTTGTTAATGGTCGGAGCGTCAAAGTGGGCGGCTTCTATAAAAATATCGGTGGTGTCCTCGCGGATGCCGCTGTTAAGTCCTCCCATAATGCCGGCCAGCGCGGTTGCTTTTTTAGCGTCGGCAATCAACAGACAATTGGCGTTTAGGGTTAGTTCGCGTCCGTCCAAAATGGTAAATTTTTCGCCTTCTTGTGCGTTGCGTACAACTACTTTGCCGCCCTCTACTAAACGCAAATCAAATGCGTGCATGGGGTGGCCCAGTTCAAACATTACATAGTTGGTAATATCCACCAGCGCGTTTTTGGGATTTAAGCCCATAGCGGACAAACGCATCTTGAGCCACTCGGGTGATTCGGTGTTTTTTACGCTGCGGATCACGCGCCCGATATAGCGGGTGCATGCTTGCGGATTTTGAATTTCAATTTCAAGGGCGCGGCCTTTGCCAGCGATATTGTGAATTTCCGGCAATTTAACCGGCTTATTAAGTAACGCTCCCAATTCGCGTGCTACGCCCAAATGCGAGAGCAGATCCGGGCGGTTAGAAGTAATTTCCAGTTCAAAAAGCGTATCGGGTTTGCCGTATAAAGACGAAACATCTGTGCCTAGCGGCAAGTTTTCATCCAATACCATAATACCGCGGGCACGGGTATTGGTAAGCCCTAATTCGTCCGACGAGCAAATCATCCCTTCCGAGGCAACCCCGCGGATGACGGCCGGCTTTAATACTTCTTTGCCTAGCCGCGCTCCCACGCGGGCTAAAGGTATTTTCTGCCCGACGGCTACGTTAGGGGCTCCGCATACCACGCGTTGCGTTTTTCCGCCGCCTAAGTCCAAGGTTACTAAATGCAAATGGTCGGAATCCGGATGATTTTCAATTTGGGTAATTTGCGCAACGGTAACGCCTTCAAAATCAGCCCCGGTGGTTTCCATGGTGGCTACTTCAATGCCCAGGTCGGTTAGTTTTTGGGCGAGTTCTTTGGGGGCAAGATCCAACTCAATAAAATCTTTCAACCAAGAGTATAAAATTTTCATGCAAACGCTCCTTAAAATTGTTTGAGTACACGCAAATCGTTCTCGTAGAACATGCGAATATCTTTGATGTTAAGCATCATCATGGCCAGACGTTCTACGCCCATACCAAACGCATAGCCGCTGAATTGTTCCGGGTCAATGCCGCAGTTTTTTAAGACGTTCGGATGAACTACACCCGCGCCTAACATTTCAATCCAGCCGCTGCCTTTGCAGACGTTACAGCCCTTGCCTTGGCAGAACACGCACTTAACGTCTACTTCCACGCTGGGTTCGGTAAACGGGAAAAACGACGGGCGGAAACGAATTTCGGCTTTGTTGCCAAATAGCCCTTTCATAAAGGCCGTGAGATCGCTTTTTAAGTCGGCCATGCTGACGTTTTTATCTACATACAACCCTTCAATCTGGTGAAACACCGGGCTGTGGGTAGCGTCTAAACTATCGTTTCTAAACACGCGTCCCGGTGCCATGATGCGCAGCGGCGGTTTGTGTTTTTCCATATACCGGCTTTGTACGTTGGAAGTGTGAGTGCGCAAAACAAGCGGCATTTTGCTCTCCATAAAAAACGTATCTTGTGCGTCGCGCGCCGGGTGGTGAAGCGGGATGTTGAGTAAATCAAAATTGTGTTTTTCGTCCTCCACCCACGGTCCTTCGGCCCATTCAAAACCAAGTTGGGCTAAAATAGTGGTCATGCGCTCTTGCGCTACCGAAAGAGGATGCCGGTGCCCTTGCGCCACCGGATAGCCGGGCAAAGTTAAATCTAAATTGACTTGATTTAATTTTTTGTTAATTTCTTGCGCGGCTAATGTATCTGTTTTTTCGTCTAAAGCGGCGGTCAATTTAGCTTTTAAGGCATTACCAAGCGGCCCGGCGGCTTTTTTATCTTCCATAGAAAAATCTTTCAGATTTTTAAGCAGTTCGGTCAGCGCGCCTTTGCGCCCTAAAGCGGCTACGCGCAATTCTTCCACGGCGGCTAAATCAGCCGCGTGGGCAATTTGTTGGGTGTATTCTTGCGCAATGGTGTCGCAAGCGGTTTTGAATTCATAAATAGTCATACTATTATTATAGTATTTTTAGCCCGGGTGCGTTTCTCCTGGCCTTCGCCGGACAAAACCCGGCGGGCTGTTTGGCGGCCTGTCATTTGTTTGCGAATATCAAATTACAAAGGCGCGATAGAAAATCGCGCCTTTGGGGTTAGGTAACTTTATATTGGTTAGGACCAAATTTATTCGGCCGTATTTTCTTCTTTTTCTTCGGGTTCCGTTTTGGGAGCAAGCGGTTCAATGTGCATAGACGCCATCAGCATATCCAGCAAGCGGATATCGCTGGGGTATTGTACTAACTCATGCGCTTTAGGCAAAGATACCCAACGTATCGCAATAATTTCAGAAGCATCATGCTTGCCGATACGGCCCAATTTTTTCATCAAATACCATTGGACCATCTTTTTAATGTAGTTGCCTTGAAAAGTAAACGCGTATTTTACGCGAATCATGGGATAAATGATAGCGGCTTTATAACCTGTTTCCTCTAAAACTTCGCGCAAGGCGGCTTGGCGGGGAGTTTCGCCCGCTTCAATGTGGCCTTTGGGAAACGTCCAAATCTTTTTGCCCTTCATATTTTTGACTTGGATGATGAGCACTTTTTTTCCGTCTAAAACCACACCGCCGCACGAAAATTCGGAAACGATCATAAACTTTGCTCCAACGCGTGGGCCGCGTTCAAGATTTTTTCTTCCTGTAAAATCGGGCCGTAAAATTGCACGCCGACCGGCAGGCCTTTTTTATCTAATCCGAACGGCACGCTGATACCCGCTAATCCGCCGATATTGCCGGGGCAGGTGTATAAGTCGGCCAGGTACAAAGCCAGCGGATTATCGCTGTGCTGCCCGATACGAAAGGCCGTTTTGGGCGAAGTGGGGGTAAGTAATACATCCACTTTTTCAAATACTTTTTTGAAATCTTGGCGTATCAGTTCGCGAACCTTCATGGCTTTTAAGAAGCACGCCTCGTAGCGTTCAGACGTCAAGGCATAGGTACCGATCATTACCCGTTTCTTAACTTCCAAACCAAATTCCGCGCGGGAATCTTGGTAATACGCGTTTAGATCGGGGGCGTTTTGGGCGGAGTAACCATAGCGGATACCGTCAAAGCGGCCCAAGTTGGAGCTGGCTTCAGCACTGGTAATAATGTAGTAGCACGCCGCCGAGTATTTGGCGTAGGGTACATCTACCTCAATCACTTCGGCTCCTAATTTTTTGACGTGTTCGGCCGCTAATACAATGCGGGCTTTGATGTCTTCATACAAGCCGTCTAAAAATCCGTTGGGTAGCCCTACTTTAATACCTTTTAAGTCCGTTGTAAATTGTTGGCTGTACGCCGGAACAGATGCATTGAGCGACGTGGAATCGTGTTCATCTTGGCCGGATAATACTTCCAAACCGGTAGCCGCATCTTGCACGTTGGCGGCTAACACCCCTACTTGGTCTGCGCTTGAGGCAAATGCAATAACACCATAGCGCGAAATGCGTCCGTAGCCGGGTTTAACGCCGACGACTCCGCAAAAACTGGCCGGTTGACGCACCGAGCCGCCTGTGTCTGTTCCTAACGCTAACGGTACCATGCCGGCGGCTACGGCCGCGGCACTTCCGCCGGAACTTCCGCCGGGTACGCGCTCAATATCTATCGGGTTTTTTACAAGCCCCCACGCGGAGGTTTGGTTCGTGCTGCCCATGGCGAATTCGTCCATGTTGGTCCGTCCGATAATAACCGCATCTGCGACGAGCAGCCTTTCTACGACGGTAGCCGTATAAGGGGCCACATAATTCGCCAGCATTTTGGAGCAGCAAGTGGCTTTGTGTCCGCGGTACAAAATGTTATCTTTAATGGCAACAGGCACGCCGGCTAATTTGCCTAGTTTTTCGCCACGCGCTTTTTTAGCGTCCACCGCTTTGGCTTGCGCGAGGGCGTCCTGCTCAAATACTTCTAAAAACGCATTAAGCGTCGGGTTTTTTTGCGCGATAACGCCCAGCGTTTCGCGGGTAATTTGTTCGGCGGTTTTTTCGCCGGATGAAATGGCGTGAACAATTTGGGAAATCGTCATCATACTAAAGCACCTTCTTTACTTTGGCCGAGTCGTTTTCTTGGGCGGCGAAGTCGTTACGCAGTTCTTGCGCGAGAGCGGCGTTTTGAGCCGGTGCGTCCGGCCGGACGAAAGCCGCCAAATCGGCCGCGGCTAATTTTACGCCGTCTGTGTTGATGGCTGATAATTCTTGCACCCAATTAAAAAGGGCTTTAAGTTGGGTTTCGTACAAAGCGGTTTCTTCGGGATTGATACGCATGTGGGCCAGTTTACCGGCCAGTTCTACATCTTTTTTGGTAATTTGCATAAAAATTACTCCTTAAAAGTTATTTTATATAATAAAGAAACCTTGTACAAGGAAAGTTTGCGCAAACGCGCCGGCAGACGCGCCAATCTGCATAAATACCCTCGTTTTGCTATGACTACAACGGCGCAAAGAACGCGGCCACAAAGCGTTGGCGTACTCAACTCACAATAAATGCTAAAATATCTAAAAGGATGACGTCCTTTCAATAGTTTTAGCATTTTTTCTTCAAGGAGTATTTCATGGAAATCGGTATCGTCGGATTGCCTAACGTCGGCAAATCTACTCTATTTAATGCGCTTACGTGCGCGGGCGCGGAAGCAAGCAACTATCCCTTTTGTACGATTGAACCCAACGTCGGCATTGTGCCGATACCCGATAAACGGTTAGATAAACTGTTTGAAATGTTTAAGCCGCCCAAGAAAACCGCCGCGTTTATCAAATTTGTAGATATTGCGGGCATTGTCAAAGGGGCAAGCCAAGGCGAAGGGCTCGGCAACAAATTTTTAGCCAACATCCGCGAAGTAGATGCCATTATTCATGTGGTACGGTTGTTTGAAGATGAAAACGTAACCCATGTGATGAACTCCGTTGATCCGTTGCGCGATATTGAAGTTATCAATACCGAACTGATGCTGGCCGACCTGGAAAGTGCCACCAAAATTTGTGATCGTTTAGGTTCTAACGCCAAATCGGGCAAGAAAGAGGCCGTCGCCGCTTTTGAGCGCATGAAAGAAATTAAAGCCGCGCTGGAAAACGGCAAGCCGGTTTCTTCGCTGGGACTGGAGCCGGAAGAATTAAAAGAATATCAATTCTTAACATCAAAACCTGTTTTATATGTCGGTAACAACAGCGAAAAACGCAATACTGCCAATGCCGAAAAGGTGGCCGCATACGCCAAAGAAAACGGAGCTGGCTTTGTGGAACTTTGCGTCAAGTTTGAAGCCGATATTGCCGAGTTTAGCGAAGAAGAAAAACACGCTTTTTTGGCCGAAACCGGCAGTGATTATACCGGGCTTGAAAAAGTTGTGCGCGAGGGGATGAATTTGTTAAAACTTTGCACTTATTTTACCGCCGGTCCGGAAGTGGAAGTACGCAGTTGGCTGATCCCGGTAGGGTGTACGGCTCCGCAAGCGGCGGGCAAAATTCATAGCGATTTTGAAAAAGGATTTATCCGTGCCGACGTTTATACCTATGACGATTTAATTAAATACGGCGACGAAAAATCGTTGCGTGAGCACGGCCTTATCCGCAGCGAAGGCAAAGACTATATTGTAAAGGACGGCGACGTTTGCCTGTTTAAGATAAATGCCTAACCAAACGTGTAAACATTTCGGCGAGTGTGGCGGATGTGCACTGTTAAATTTATCCTACGGTGAGCAAGTGGCTAAAAAACAAGTCAAATTGCAAGACACTTTGCGCGAATTTTGGACGCATGAAATCGCTGTTACGCCGACGGACGAGCCGTTTTATTTCCGCAACAAAGTAGAACTTGGTTTTTGTCACCAAGTCAAATGGCGCGCTGATTACAACAAAAAAGATCCTGCCAACAAAACACGCCCGCTAGAGTTTGAACAAGCCCTCGGTTTTAAGTACAAAGGCCGTTTTGACCGGGCGGTAGAAATCAGCGAGTGTTTATTGTTTAGTGAAAAACTGGTGCCGCTGTTAGAGGCACTCCGCGCATGGGCGGCCTGTGAAAATCTGCCGTATTACGATACGCGCAAACATACCGGCGTACTCCGCCACCTTTTGGTGCGCGAAGGCAAAAATACCGGCGAGCAAATTGTGGTACTTTTTGTAACGGACGATTTTAACGAAAAAACTTTTGTAACCGCGGTGGAATCTGTTTTGCCAAACGCGCACATTATGGCGGCGGTTAATACCGGGCTAGCCGATACGGCCGCTCCGGAAAGTTTGCGCGTGCTAAAAGGCAAAGACCACATTTTTGAAAAGATTATTTTAACTGGTAACAACGGCCAAACGGAGCGCGAAGTATTATTCAAACTTTCGCCGCAATCGTTTTTTCAAACCAATACTAAAACGGCGCAAAAAATGTATAGCCGCGTGCGCGGACTGGTTAAAAAACTGGCCCCGAAAAAGATTTATGATTTGTATGGGGGAGCCGGCAGTTTTTCGCTTTCGTGTGCGGACTTGTGCGAAAAAAGTATTTGCGTAGAAAGTGTGGCTCCCGCTATTTACAACGGTATTGAAAACGCAAAACTTAACGGCGTAAAAAACGTGCAATTTTTCTGTGCGAAAGTAGAAGATTTCGTCAAACAGCAATCGATAGAAAAAAAAGATGCGCTTATTATTTTAGATCCGCCCCGCGGCGGTACGCATCCCAAAGCCTGTAAAGCGGTGGCCGAGTCGGGCGTGGAAAATGTGCTTTATATTTCGTGTAATCCGGTTACGTTGGCTACGGATTTGAAAGTATTAACGCAACAGTATGAAATTTTACATGTTGAAGCGTTTGATTTTTTCCCGCATAGCGAACATATTGAAACACTCGTCCAGTTGAAATTAAAATGACCTTACAAGATGCTTTGAAATCATTAAACCCGCAACAACTTTCCGCTGTTGATTACAACGGCGGCCCGTGCCTTATTGTGGCCGGTGCGGGAACGGGTAAAACCAAAACACTTACCACCAAAATCGCCAAGTTAATCGCGGACGGATATAACCCGTCGCGCATTTTAGCCGTTACATTTACGAATAAAGCGGCCGGAGAAATGCGCGAGCGCGTAGAACAACTCGTTCCCGGAAACGCGCGGCGCGTGTGGATACATACGTTTCACTCGTTTGGAGTGCGGTTACTCAGGCAGCACGCGGGCACGTTAGGGTTGTCCAAAGATTTTGCTATTTACGACGACAACGACCAGAAAAAAGTGGTTACACTTCTTTTGGAACAAATGGGTGTCAAAGAGCCCAAGAAAGAAGTTAATCAACTGGTCAGTTTAATTTCCCGCGCCAAAGACGATATGGTCAGCCCGGAAACCATGATGCAATCGGCGACCGCTTCGGGCATGGATACCAAAATACGCGCGGCGGAAATTTACCGCCGTTACGAACAAAAATTAAAAGAGGCCGGCGCGCTGGACTTCGGCGATTTGCTTGTTAAATCCGCGGTGCTTTTGCGCGATCACGAAGATATCCGCAATTATTACCAATCGTTCTTCCAATATATTTTGGTGGACGAATATCAGGATACAAACCGCACGCAATACTTAATTACTAAAATGCTTGCGGCCCAGCACCGTAAATTGTGCGTGGTGGGCGATCCGGACCAAAGTATTTATTCATGGCGCGGAGCGAATATCCGCAACATTTTAGAGTTTGAAAAAGATTTCAAGGACGCCAAAATTATTACGCTGGAGCAAAACTACCGTTCCACTAAAGTTATTTTGGATGCGTCTAATAAACTGATTTCCAAAAACAAACAACGCAAAGAAAAAAATCTGTTTACCGATAAAGATTCCGGCGACCCGATAGAAGTGCGCCAACTGGAAAGCGAAGGCCGCGAGGCCCGCTGGGTCAGCCAAAACATCAAAGCCCTCGTAGAAACCGAGGGGGCCAGTTTGCGTGATATTGCCGTTTTTTACCGTACCAACGCGCAGAGCCGTAGTTTTGAAGACGCGTTCCGCCGCTATCAAATTCCGTACCGTTTAATTGGTACCGTGCGCTTTTACGACCGTAAAGAAATTAAAGATATGATGTGTTATGCACGCATATTGGTCAGCCCGCAAGACGACGTCAGTTTGTTGCGCATCATCAACACCCCCGCGCGAGGGATAGGCAAAACAGCGCAAGAACACTTGGTGGCTCACGCACAAGAAAAACGAATTGCGGTGTATGACGCTCTTAAAAATGCCGCCTATGTGCCGGGGTTAAGTTCGGCGGCGGTCAAGGCATCTATCAAGTTGGTACAGTTGTTTGAAAAATGGCGCGGAGAAATGCTGTTTACGGCGCCGACAGATATTTTCCATAAAATTTTAAATGAGTCCGGCTACATGGACGCGGTCAAAGCGGAAATGGACAAAGACCCGGAAGCCGAATCCCGTTTGCAAAACTTAGATGCGCTTATCAACGCCGTCAAAGAGTATGAAGAACGGTGCCAAAAAGGCGAGAAAGAACCGTCGGTGGCGGACTTTTTACAGGAGATTTCTTTATTGTCCGGCGACGACGAAACCCAAGCCGGCGAATCGGGTGCCGTTACGCTGATGACGGTGCATTTGGCCAAAGGGTTGGAATTTGACAATGTATTTGTAACCGGATTAGAAGAAAATTTGTTCCCGCTCGGGCGCGATAACGAAGACGAAACCGAAGAAGAACGCCGGTTGTGTTATGTGGCCATGACGCGCGCGCGCAAACGGCTGTTCTTAACGTATGCGCAAACGCGTCGGAAGTTTGGACAATTACAGGAAAATTTACCGTCGCGCTTTTTGTTTGAGAGCGGCCTTTTGGACGAAAACGCCGTGGAAGAAGCCGCGCAGCGTGCGCACTTTGCGTGGGGGGGTAACAACAGTTACTCTGGCGGGAATTGTGAGCGTTTCCAGGTGCGTAAACGCCTATATAGCGGAAGAGTCGGGAGACACTCGCCCGACGGCGATTTTGAAGGGTACGCCCACAAAAGCCGTTTTCAAAAACGCTATGATGAAGACGGTTACGAAATTCAAGAAGATGATAATTTAGATTATACGTCTTCCTCTTTCTCTTCTTACACACGTATGCCGGGCGTGGGGTCGTTGTACGCTCCGCCTAAGCCGGCGGGCTCTTCGGGTTATCGGTTCTCTGATCCCCGCCGTATTTTAGGCGAGCCGCCTGCCCCTAAAGTGCCTCCAACTCCGGCCGAAAAAAACGCAGACGGCTTGGCGATAGGCGGGCTTGTCAAACACGGGGTTTTCGGGCAAGGCCAAATTGTGCAAATTGCCGGCAGCGGCGAGAGTGCCAAAATTACGGTTGTGTTTGGCAACGGCACGCGGCGGACATTTATGCTCAAATTCGCGCCGTTGGAAATTTTGTAAATTGCATTTCATTTTCTGCCGTTAAATTTCTGTCCTGCGGTAATAAACAATAGGCACAAAACAACCGGATAATTAGTCCGTTCATTTTGTGCCTATGACGACTATATTTGCCATGTCCGTATGTTAATCATACGGTTATATAGTTTATAAGTTTTTAGTTACGCACGCCGGTGCGTGTGCGGTCATCTTCTACCGCTTGGGGGTAGTCTAAAACCTATTTTTCTTCTTCGTCTTTGCGGAATTTAGCAGTTAGTTCATCTTTGCGTTTGTTCCATTCTTTGACGATACGTTCTTTGCCTTCGGCCAGTTTTTCGCGGGCGTTATCCACGCGGTCGGCAAATTTTCCCCGTACGCTAGACGCTTGCTCTAACACGAAGTCTTTTTGTTCTTCGTAGTTTTCTTCCGCCCAGCGTTTCAATTTCCGGCGGGTGGTTTCACCTTTGGCGGGCGCAAAAAGCACCCCTAACGCAATCCCGGTTACCGCGCCGAGTAAAAACGCGGCAAGTCCTGTTTCGGCATTTCTGTTGCACATAATTTCCCCCTCCTTTAGTTTGTATAATGTTATATAGATATTGTACAACAAACGGGTAAAATTTGCCCGGTAAAATTAGGGAGAAATTTATTATGCCTACTCCGTCAGCCCCGCGCCAAAACGGCCGCCAACAAGACCCGCAAGTCCGTAAGAAAAATTTTGAAGAAGTTGCCCAAATTTTCACTCCGCAGGAAGCCCAAGCCGAGGCTAACCGCTGTTTGCATTGTCAAAACGCACGTTGCCAGGCGAATTGCCCGGTAGGGGTACAAATCCCGGCGTTTATTGCGCTGCTTAAAGATGGAGATGTTGGCGGTGCTATCAGCAAAATTATGGAGACCAGTTTGCTTCCGGCTATTTGCGGGCGTGTGTGTCCGCAAGAAAAACATTGCGAGGGGAACTGCGTACTCAAAGAAAAATTTGGCTCGGTCAATATCGGCATGTTGGAACGCTATACGGCCGATACCGCCCGCAAAGAGGGGTTGCTAAAAGCACCCGTTTGCGCGAAAAAAACCGGTAAAAAAGTGGCGTGTATTGGGTCGGGGCCGTCGTCCATAGCCGCGGCGGCTGAACTGGCTCGCGCCGGACACGAGGTAACTGTTTTTGAAGCCTTGCACGCTTTTGGCGGCGTGCTGCGCTACGGGATACCGTCTTTCCGTTTGCCGCGCCAAGTGATAGATAACGAAATAGAAACTGTTAAGTCTATGGGCGTTAAATTTCAAACGGACGTACTCATTGGCGCGAGCGAAAAAATAGCAGACTTGCTCAAACAATTTGATGCGGTATATATCGGTAGCGGGGCGGGGTTGCCCACTATGTTGGGTATTCCGGGTGAAAGTGCCGTAGGCGTATATAGTGCCAACGAATTTTTAACGCGCGTGAATTTAATGCAGGCCTATAAGTTCCCACAAACCGATACCCCCATCCGTATTGGCAAACAGGTGGTTGTTTTAGGCGGGGGGAATAGTGCCATGGACGCCGCACGCTGTGCCATGCGTTTAGGGCCGGACAGCGTAACGGTGGCCTATCGCCGTAGCGCGGCCGAAATGCCCGCCCGCGCCGCCGAAGTATTGCACGCGCAAGAAGAAGGGGTACAATTTAATTACCTCATCACTCCTAAAGAAGTATTGCAAGATGAAAACGGACGTGTAACAGGAATCAAATGTACCCGCAACGAACTAGGCGCACCGGATGCAAAAGGACGCCGCCGGCCGGTAGAAATAGCCGGTTCGGAGTTTGTCTTGCCGGCCGATACCGTTATTGTGGCTATCGGGCAACGGCCGAACCCGATTATTGCCAAAACAACGCCCGAACTTAAAACCACCGAACGCGGCGTGTTGGCGTTAGATGATGATGGAAAAACCACGTTACCCGGTGTATATGCGGGGGGGGATATCATCCGCGGCGGTGCAACGGTGCTGTTAGCCATGAAAGACGGCATTGAAGCCGCGCACCGCATTAACAAGTATCTCAACGGGGAGAAATAATATGGAAGAAAATACAATTTTAGTTAAAGAATCCTTAAATAGTGCGGTGGTCAAATTTGTTATTTATAAACCGCTGATTGCACGTTCGGCGCGTGCCGGGCAATTTGTTATTTTGCGTGGACGCGAGAGCGGCGAACGGGTGCCCGTTACGCTAGTAGATTGGGATAAAAACGAAGGGACCATTACGGTTATTATTCAGGCCATTGGCAAATCTACCGCTATGTTTAACGCGCTTAACCAAAGGGATAAATTTTTGAACGTAGCCGGGCCGCTGGGTACTCCGGTGGAAATTAAAAACTACGGTACGGTAGCCGTGGTAGGCGGCGGTGTAGGGATTGCCGAAGTATATCCAATTGCGCGGGCCTTAAAACAAGCCGGAAACCGCGTGATAGCGGTACTCGGCGCGCGTACAAAGGAACTGCTGATTTTGGAACAAGCCATGAGTGCGTTATGTGATAAAACCGTTTGCGCGACCGACGACGGTTCGCACGGGATGAAAGGCATGGTAACGGACGCGCTCCAAGCGTTGCATGACGGGGGCGAAAAGATAGATGCCGGGTTTATTATCGGGCCGATCCCCATGATGAAATTTACCGCGCGCCTAATGGATAAACTGGATATCAAACCGTATGCCAGTTTGAACCCGATTATGTTAGACGGTACCGGCATGTGCGGATGTTGCCGCGTAACGGTGGAAGGCAAGGTGCGTTTTGCGTGTGTGGAAGGGCCTATGTTCCCGGCCAGTACGATTGATTTTGATGAACTGATCCGCCGTACGGGCGAATATAAGTCGCTTGAGAAAACCAGTTTGGAACTGCACCAAAAAGATCACGTGTGCAAGTGCGGTTTGCACTAAAGGAATATAATTCTTTCCAACAAAAGCCCGCTTGTTTAAGCGGGCTTTTGTAAATTACGCTACCTTCAAGGCGTTTAGTGCGCGCCGGTGTATATGGGGGCGTTGGCCTCCGGGTAGAGTTCTTCGTCGGCGTTGTCGCCGGAGTTGGATGAATTATCCAAGAGAACTGCTTCTTCTTGGAAAGCGATTTGCCACGCCACCAGGGCATCATCCAGTTCCTTAAGCAGTTGTTCGGACTGTTGCTGTTGTTTGGACAGTTGTTCTTTTGTGCTTGCTTTTGTCGTCCAAATTTTTGCCAATTCTTCTTCAGAGTGCGATAAAATTTGTTGCAATCTCATCTGATACTGGCCCAATGTGTTCTGCGTAACGCTGGAAAATCCTTGTTGTACGTTCTCATACGCTTGTTCAAGATACGAGAGCCCTCCCCCAGCGAGATTCAACCACTTTTCAATTTGTTCTTTGGCCTCTTGTGTTTCATTATAGGGCGGCCAGACGGAAGGGGTCTCTAGTTCGCTATCTAATTTCCGCAGAATCTTCCATGCCTGTACGCAGTCGTCGGCAGAAATTTCCTTTTGGTCGGCTATTTTTTCAAGCATTTCCATCCGTTGTTCTATCAAACGCCACTCCCCCGGCAGATGTTGTCCATCGGCTGTTTGCTCTAAGAAGTTTTCAGCTTGTCCTTTTATCCAGGCCCGTTGCGTTTTTGCATCAGCTGTTAAAATTTTAGGATTTGTTTCTTGTAAATCGGCCTTATAACTTTCGGTTAGGTCGATCTTTTTCTTCAACATTTGGTCGAGCTTTTTCTCCAACAAATTGAATTTGTTGTGAATGTTTTGCAACGTTTGCAATTTCTTTTGCGCAGTTTCTTTACTGTTTAAGATGTCTTCAACTTGGTCCCCTAATTTGCCCATTTCATCAGCCGCATTGAGATATTCTTTTTGGACAACAGTGTCTCCCGTCCGTTTAGCCACTTGGTTCAAGGCCTCTTGTTCTACTTTCAACAGGTCTTTCAGCCCCGGGCCGAAGACGGCCACTTCAAATTCGGTGCGAGCTTCAACGAACTTTTTATCGTTGTATACGTTCTCCAACAACGTATTTTTTTGTTCTTCGCTCGTTTCTTCGTTTTTGAAGATTTCCTTAAGCGCGGGTCTTAACCGATCCATTTCCTGCAACACTTTTCGGGCTTGGGCATCCTGGGGGGAACCCAAATAACTTTGATAGAGGGCATAAGTTGCCTGATAGTTGGCATATACATTTTCAAAATGATACTTTGCCAAGAGGGGGGCTTGGGCATTTCCATAGGCCTCTAATTGCTTTTGTAAATAAGCCCAGCGGTATCCCTGAGTATTACCTTGATGTTTATTTTTATATTCCTCTTTGAAAGATTTTAACCCTTTTGTATCCTGGTCGGGATTCTTTAATACAGCCAGGGTTTCGTTCAAAATACTGATCATCTTTTTCAGTTGAGGATCCGCGTGGGCCTTATTTTTTTCAAGAGCATCTTCCCACACCTTAAGTTCTGCCTCAAATTGTGTGATCAATTTTCTTTCTTCGTTTTTGGTTTGGGCTCTATTAAAGGCAATGTTATTGGCACCAATGCTCAGTTGGGCAGCTTGGCTGCCTTTCATAAAGTCTTTACCAAATAAGATGGTCGCCCCGATAACAGGTGTGGAAAGAAGCGCGCCTTCATGATCGTGGCGGATATCCTTGACTTGAGCAAGCGGATTCAACACATCAAAACTGCCTTGCTCGGACGGATCCGGTAACGGGCTATCATACGGGCTGGGTTTTAACTGATCCCCGTATTTTTCCTGTTCCTTTTCGGATTGTTTCGTAACGGTGCTGGTGAGCATCCACGTTTGGAGCGGAAATAAATTCCGATCCCATAAATCCCACAGTATGAAGAACCCGATGTTATTCACAACGGCGGGAACGTAACGATTGAACATATTCTTCAAAATTGTTTTAGTAGTAGTAAATTTAGGAGCTTTCCCCGGCAGTGCCAAGATGTCTGCGGCTTGGATATCACCGTTCAACGCCTCTCTTATTGTAGTGGCATCGGTTGTTTTGGCCCCATAAAGTCCTGGAATTGCCTTCGTAAGAGCCTCATAAGCAGCGACGATTTCCTTAGTGGGTTGGTCTAGAATGATGTCGAGTTCTCTTTGCAAAATATCTGCTTTTTCTTTGGGCAATCTGCTCATTACTTTTTCTATAGCGTTTCCTAAAGTTTCTTCTTCGGAAATTTGCGCCAAAATGTCTGTTAAGGTTTGTTTTAACTCCGCTTTATCGGCCGGTGTTTTGGCCAAAGCCTCTTCTATAAAGGCACGTGCCTTATTTCCTTCGTGCACGTTGATCCTATCGGGATGGAAATTCAATTGCAAATTACGATAGGCCTTTTTTACTTGACCAAAAGTCGCATTTTCATCCAAGCCGAATGTTCGTAACGCTTTCCGTACGTTAGCAGTTTTTTGGGTAGCCCCCGCGGCTCCTACTCCGCTATCTCCTCCCATACCGAACATAGATTCGCCCGGTAATCCAAGCCAGTATTTAAAATTAAACGGACGAATTAACCAAGGATATTTATATCCCATGGGGTTTAAATCCAAACCGCTTTTAACAGCGGTTTGCCATATTTTTACCTTGTCAGCCGGTGACAAATGGTTTACGTTACGAATTCCCATGTCTAATAATTGTTGACGAGTAAAATTAAATACTTGATCGCCTTGGGCAATGGTAATGTATTGGGTTTCGGGAGTTCTGGCAAATAATCTTCCCCAGAAATTCTTAGAGCCAAATTCTTTGCTAAAATCTATGGCCATAGGATTTCTAAAACCAGAACCTAAGCGAGTAACGCGCTGTGTTTCTCTCACTCCGTTGACCCATACCGATTCGGCTCTCGTCGTAACAAATGCGGCTCCAATGTGAGTCCCTAACCCGGTCGTGCTGCCGCCTAACCACATGTTTTCCATAAACGTCTGGCCAAATGTTTTCGTACCGCTCCATACATCTTGTCCAAAACCACGAAGTTTTGTTCCAAAACTATTTATTTTAGAGATCTTTTTACTTGTATTTGCTTCACCAACTGCTTTTGGCAGAAATGGAATTTTTTTACCGGTTGCCGTGCCAGCGGGTTTTGCGGCAGTAGGAGCCTCAATGAGAAATTGGGGATTTACAATTTTTGTACCCGCTTGGGTTGTCCGAACAGCTCTGTTAGAAGCGTAAACGGTTTTCCCGGCCTTAAAGGCGTTAGGCAATAAGCGTACCCCGGCGCGGGTCATTTGCAAAGCGCGTATACCAAAGATGAAAATTTCTCCGCCAAAAGCCCACAAGGTCGCCTCTAAAAGGAATCTACCCACGGCTTTTGCTTGTTCCATTACTTTTTGGTGCATATTAGGGCGTCCGCCATCGTATACATCAAAGGGGTTCCCTTGAGAGTCTAACAAGAATAACGGGTCCGATATGGTGGCTACAATTTCATCGTCGTGTGTAATCTGACGGCCTTGAACAGTTTCTTCCGAGTGTACGGGTATAGATACGAGCGAACCGGAGGCGGAAGAATAGGGGCTTCCCCGATGGTCCAAGACGCTGGGGAAGCGGGACTCTTCTACAAGTTTCGCACACCCGGTTTTGTGGGCAGGGTCTTTGTAAACAGGCATAGGCAAGCCCTGGGTGGCCTTTTTATCCAGTGTATAATCGCACGCCATGACAGGCAACAAATTGGCAATGGCGGAAGTTACTTGCTTTTGAAATACGGGAATTTGTTTAGCATCTAACCCGTAGTATTCTTGCGATTTTTCTTTAGGCAAATACTTGTTCCACACCGCATAAATGGACGGCCGGGTGGTTGCGCCTGTTACATCTCTGCCAAATAAAGCAATCGTTTCGCGGTTGGTGTAAACTTTTTCGGGCCGATCTACCGTCGGAGCGTATAAATCTACGGCATAAGATACCAATTTTTGGCGTTGGGCCGCGTCAAAGGCCATAGCCGGGTTCGAGTTGGAAGAAGAAATCGGTTTATTCTCATCCGTACCCGCTAACACGCCAACTTGGTTTAACAGACCGGCAGATACAAGCGCGCTGACCCGTACAGCCGTGGTATATTGGGGGCCGGCAAATTCAATGAGTTTCTCTTTCAAAACGGTTGCATTTTCGGACGGAATTTGCAGAATCTTTGGCGTTTCCGTAAGCGTAGCAAACAAAATTTCAATAATTGCACCGTATTTTGTTTCAAAATCGGTAACCTTTTTTTCGTTCTTGGGGGTATCTTTATGTTCCAGCAAGGTTACTATTTCCGGCAAAGAATTGGCCCCTTGCGGATACAGCAGCGCGTAACGTCCCACATATTGGATGTGGAGATTCAAAAAAGCAAATTCTTCATCATTCTCTTTCGTTTTGCCATCGCGTAGGAGTTCTTGAGTCTCGTCTATGAAATCTTGCATAAACTGGCTAAAAATCTGTTCGTTTTGTTCAGTGCTTTGCGAAGAATCCGACAGCGTTTTTGGGCCTTTTTCGTATCCGGCAGGGACTTCTTGGCCTACGAAAGGGGTGGTACGGGTTTTGCAATAGTCCTCATACGAAGGCATAATAATACCGCCAAGACCTTCACTACGGCTTGTGGCTTGTTGTTGTAAACGGACTTTTTCTTTTTGGTACGTATCGCGCGTTGGATAAACAAAACATCCCGTGTACGTATTTTGCATTTCTGTAACTTGTGTGGTCAGCGGGTCGTCCATTCCCAGGACTTGGTACAATTTATGGGTTTGTAACAAAAGCACACGCAAGGTGCCGAGGGCGGCCACGATACCTTCATCTTTTTCTCCTTCCGCATTTCTTTGTTTAAGACGTGTTAAACTATGTAACGCTCTTACTTGGAGACGGGGCAATATAAACGAGACGAGATCTCTATCCAGTTGTTCCGGATTTTCTAATGCCGCTTGGACGCTCCCGTTTAAGAGAATTTCAGCCGCATACGCGCTTTTTAGCGCATTGGGTTGGGGATAATTTCCCCACTCGTCCATGGCATCAATGAGTTGGGCTGGGTCTTCATATTTTCCGTCTTCTACATCCCGAAGGAATACGGCCGCGGCACCCGAACGGGAAAAGGCCCCTTGATTTTGTTGTTGACGGGAAGTGGCATAAAGTTGTCCGTCTTGTACTTGAGAAGGACGTTGCGAAAGATTATTTTCTTGCGCGGCGGAAACACCCCCGTTGGCTTGATTTTTTTGGGTGGCTTCTTCGTGCATTTTGTTTACTAAGTTTATTAGGGCAAAGAATCCTTCCGGGGTGGTTCCGTCTATGGAATCGTAGGAGTCCGCCGCTTGATCAACGGTTTGTTGTACTTTTTGTTGCAGGGTAGTTTGATCAAGCGAAGCGCGTTGCGCCCAAAGTAATTCGGGCGCAATAGTATTAGCGATAAAAACAAGTATCATAACACGGCAAAGATGGGCCATCATAAATTTTCTCCTAAAAAAGCGTCAATGGGTATATCCCTCTATATAGTAGTATACTGATTTTCCATTGAAAGACAAGTCCTACGCACAACAGAAAAAAGGCCTAATTCTCGTTAGGCCTTTAGTCCTATTAACCCATACAAGCCCGCCTTTTACAAGGCGGGCTTGTATAAAACCGGTTGCCTTACAGCAACTTGGAGGCCAAATCAGCCAGGTGGCTGCGTTCCGTTTTGGTAAACGTAATGTGGCCGTACGACTTTTGGCCGCGCATCCGATCCACCAAATAGGTCAGCCCGTTAGATTGTACGTCCAAATACGGCGTATCAATCTGGTACGGGTCGCCCGTAACTACCACTTTGGTGCCTTCTCCCGCGCGGGTTAAAATGGTTTTCATTTCGTGGGGAGTAAGGTTTTGGGCGTCGTCCACAATCATATATTGCCCCGGCAGCGAGCGCCCGCGCATGTGGGTAACAGAAGCAATTTCAATTTTGCCGCTGTCTAACAAATAGTGCGCTTTTTCTTCGCCCTCGTCCGGGTTTTTGCGATCGGCGAGGAAAGCCAAGTTATCATAGACGGCTCCCATCCACGCTTCCAATTTTTCTTCTTTGGTGCCGGGCAGGAAACCTAAATCTTTCCCTACCGGTACAATGGAGCGGCACACGACCAGGCGGCGGTAGGCGTTTTCGTCCATGGTGCGCTGTAAACCGGTGGCCAAGGTAATTAACGTTTTACCGGTACCGGCTGTGCCGACGAGTGTAACAATGTCCAAACTGTCGTCTAGCAATAGTTCCATGGCAAAGCGTTGCTCTTTGTTGAGCGGTTTAATGCCCCAGGCGACGGGTTCTTGAGAGGAAAGCGGGTGCAAAATAAAATTGCCGTCGTTGGAGATACGCCCGATGGCCGACTTTTTCCCGCCGTCATTAGTTTTCAGGATAATAAACTGGTTCGGCACGTAGATCGTCGGATCCATGGCCAGTTGTTTCTTGTGATAAAACTCGTCAATTTGTGCCGGGTCAACTTCCACTTCGGTAACGCCGGTATAGAGTTCGTCCACGTTTACTTTGTCGCTGGTGTAATCTTGGGCCGATAACCCCAACGCTTCGGCTTTAAGGCGCATGTTAATATCTTTGGTAACGACAAACACCGGCCGGGCGTTTTTCTTGTAAGAGCCCTCTTTTTTGCCCAGCGTATAGGCGATATTTAAGATAGAATTGTCAGCCTTGTTAAACGCCAATGATTGCGGGAGCGCGTTTGGGCGGTCCAGTTCAATTTTAAGCGTTCCGCCCGTCGGGAGCGGTACGCCCTCGTTAAGACGGCCGAGTTCGCGCATTTTGTCCAACTCGCGGGAAACCATACGTGCATTTTTTCCGCGGGTATCACTTTCGTTTTTGAAAGCGTCCAACTCCTCAATCACGGCCATGGGGATAATGATGTCGTTATCCTCAAAAGCATGCAAGCAGTTGATATCATGCAGTAAGACGTTTGTATCCAAAATAAATGTTTTTTTCATGGGTTCCCCTCGCTAGAGTAAAGTGCTACTCATAGTATAAACTTGTTTGAGGGGAAAATCAAGCGTTTTTGCGTCCGGAGTAGCAAAAGGGTACAATATATACATGAAATATCTTTGCATACACGGTCATTTTTACCAACCGCCGCGGGAGAACGCTTGGTTGGAAAAGATTGAACAACAAGACAGCGCCGCCCCGTATCACGATTGGAACGAGCGTATTTGTGCCGAGTGTTACGGCCCCAATGCGTTGGCGCGCCTGTTGGATGAACGGCAAAATTTAATTCAATTAACTAACAACTATGCCCGGATCAGTTTTAACTTCGGCCCGACGATCTTATCGTGGATGCAAGAAAAAGCCCCGGAAGTATATCAGGCCATTTTAGAGGCGGATAAAATCAGCCAAACCCGTTTTGGCGGACACGGTAGTGCGATTGCCCAGGTGTATAATCACATGATTTTACCGCTTGCTAATGCGCGGGATAAAGAAACGCAAATTAAATGGGGTATTACCGATTTTACCAAACGCTTCGGCCGCGCGCCGGAAGCGTTGTGGCTAGCCGAAACCGCTTGCAATACGGACACGTTGTGTGCCCTTGCGGAGGCGGGGATGAAATTTGTTATTTTAGCCCCCGGCCAATGTGCGCGCATACGCAAAATCGGCGCGGACGTGTGGGAAGAAGTCGGCGCGGCGGTAGATCCAAAACGGGCGTACCGCTGTAATTTGCCAAACGGCAAACAAATTGCGTTATTCTTTTACGACGGGCCGATTTCGCAAGGGATTGCATTTTCGGACACGCTTTCTTCGGGGGAAAAGTTAGCCGCGCGTTTACTGGGCACTTATCATGCCGGGGACGAAGCGCAACTTATGCATATTGCTACCGACGGGGAAACGTATGGCCACCATCAAAAATTTGCCGATATGGCGTTGGCCTATTGTTTAAAGAAAGTAGAAGAAAACCCGGACGTTACTTTAACGGTTTACGGCGAATTTTTGGAAAAACACCCACCGGTCTATGAGGCGCAAATTGTAGAAAATTCTTCGTGGAGTTGTTGCCACGGGGTGGAGCGTTGGCGGGCCGCTTGCGGTTGTAATTCCGGCCGGCCCGGTTGGCACCAAAAATGGCGCGGGCCGTTGCGTGCGGCGTTAGATTTTGTGCGCGACGAACTAATTAAAACTTTTGAAACCGTCGGCCGGGAGTATTTTAAGGACCCGTGGGCCGCGCGTAACGATTATGTAAATTTGATGTTGGACCGTAGTTTGGATGCGCAACACTGTTTCTTTTTAACACACGCTACGGAAAAAGCGTGGAACAACCGCTCCGGCGCGCTTAAACTGCTGGAAATGCAAAAAAATGCGCTTTTTATGTACACCAGTTGCGGGTGGTTTTTTGATGAAATCAGCGGCATTGAAACCGTCCAAATTATGCAATATGCCTGCCGCGCGTTGGAATTAAACAAACAACTGACGGGTAACGATTTAGAGCCGGCGTTTATAGAGAAATTAGCCGCCGCGCCCAGTAACATAAAGGAACTTAAAAACGGTGCCCGTGTGTACGAACGGTATGTAAAACCACAAACTACGCCGATGGAAAAATTGGCCTTGGCGCAGGTAATTACGCTTATGGCGGACGAAACGGCCAATCCGCACCGGGCTTTTTCGTGTGATGTGTTGTCTTTTGCACCGCGCAAATTAACGGCACCGCGTGCGCGGTTATGGGCCGGAACGATTACCCTTAAATCAATTATTACGTTGGAAGAACAACCTTTTTGCTTTGCGGTGTTGCGTCGCGGTGCGGCCGAGTTTACCTGCGCCGTACAGCCACACGACGGCAGCGACGTTACCTGTTGGCTAAACGAACTGGAAACACTTTTTAATGCGCAAAAATACGAGGAAGTTCACGCGGCTATTACCAAATGCTTGACGCATCTGTATCCGGTTTTGTCTATGATAAACGACGTGCGGCGAAAAGTAATGGAAAATACGTTTCGCAAGATAGACGAGCAGACGGACGCGGCTTTTTCGCAATTATTTGAAGCGCAATATCCGGTGGTGCGTGCCTTGCAATCTATTGGTGCACCCGTGCCGCAAACTTTTGCCCCGGTAGCCGAATTTGTACTGGCAGAAGATATTAAAGCGCAGATCCGTGCGGCGGATATCAATATCAGTGCGCTAGAGGAACTGATGGAAGACGTAAAATCGTTGGGGTTAAACATTGCTCCGTGCGTAAACGGCGTTGTTACAGATAAAGTAACCAATTTGGCCTTTGCCTTTGCGCGCAATCCGGAGAAAACGTCTTTTGCCATGAAACTGGTGGAACTGCTTAACTATGCAGAGATTTTTGGTTTTTCGCCCGATACGGTTAAAGCGCAAGAATTTGCCTTTTTGGGTATAGCCAGTTTGGGGCCTTCCGCCAAAAACAAAGATATCGTCCGCGCGCTCGCGCGTAAATTAAAAATTGCACTCTAATCAGGCAAACTGCTATTGAATTAAATGCCTAGCCGTACCGGAGCGGTTATTCTTCGTCAATTTTGAGCATGGCCACAAACGCTTCTTGCGGGATGTTCAAACTGCCGATAGATTTCATCCGCTTTTTACCTTCCTTCTGCTTTTCTAACAACTTGCGTTTGCGGGTAATGTCGCCGCCGTAACATTTAGCAATTACGTCTTTGCGGTAGGCGGGTATTGTTTCGCGGGCAATCACTTTGCCGTTGACGGCGGCTTGTACGGCTACTTCAAATTGTTGGCGGCCGATTAGTTCTTTGAGTTTGGCACATAGCGCGCGGCCCATGGTTTGCGCCTTGTCTTTATGCACCACGACAGACAACGCATCTACCGGCGAGCCGTGCAGTAAAATTTCCATTAAAACGACGTCCGAACTTCTAAATCCGGCCACTTCATAATCAAAGGATGCATACCCTTTGGAAACCGATTTTAATTTATTATAAAAATCAATGACCATTTCACCCATCGGCATTTCGTATTTGATAATCACGCGCTGATTGGACAAATGGTCCATATTCATAAAGGTACCGCGTTTTTCTTTTAACAGCGTCATCACGCCGTCCATAAACTCTACCGGGGTTACAATCGTAATGTGAATAACGGGTTCTTTGATATCAATAATATCGCCGTGTGGCGGGAAATTTGCCGGGTTATCAATAATTTTATAACCGGGATCGTCCGGCGCATCCGGCAACGCGGCCAGTTCCTGCGGGTGTGATTTGCGGGAAGTAAATTTAACGTGATAGACCACGTTGGGACTGGTGGCAATCAGCGATAAATTAAACTCTCTTTCTAACCGTTCTTTAACAATTTCAATATGCAAAATGCCCATAAACCCTAACCGAAACCCAAAGCCCAAGGCCTTGGACGTTTCGCTTTGGTAATGGAAAGACGAATCCGATAAGTTGAGTTTTTCAAGGGCTTTACGCAGTAGCGGAAAATCGGTTGTTTCCACCGGGAAAATAGAGGCAAATACCACCGGTTTTGCTTCGGCATAGCCGGGTAGTGCCACTTGTGCGGGGCGTTCGGCCAGGGTAATGGTATCGCCCACTTTTACTTGGTGAATATCTTTGATGCCGGCTACCAAATAGCCCACTTCTCCGGCGCAAAGTTGGTCGCACTTGTGGAGTTGTTTAGGCGTCATAAAACCGATTTCTTCGGTTTTGTACGTCGTGCCGGACGACATAAATTGTATGGTTTGCCCCGGCTTAATCGTACCATCTACTAAACGAACATACATCACTACCCCGCGGAAAGGGTCGTAATACGAGTCAAAAATCAGCGCGCGCAACGGAGCACTTATATCCCCTTGCGGAGCGGGAATATCGGCAATGATGCGGTCTAATAAATGTTCAATACCCATACCGGTTTTGGCACTGACACGTTCGGCTTCAATGGGTTCGCGTAAAATATCCCACAGTTGTTCTTCGGAGGCGTCCGCGTCCGATTGGGACAAATCCACTTTGTTCATCACCGGGATAATTTTAAGCCCTAAACTTTGCGCCAAATGCGCGTGCGCTACCGTCTGGGCTTCCACCCCTTGCGACGCATCTACTAATAAAAGCACCCCTTCGCAGGCACGCAACGACCGCGCTACTTCGTACGAAAAATCAACGTGGCCGGGAGTGTCAATTAAATTCAAAATATAGTCTTTATAAGCAATGCGCACGGCCTTGGCTTTAATGGTAATGCCGCGCTCGCGCTCCAAGTCCATGCCGTCTAGCAGTTGGGCTTGCATTTTGCGCTTGGGTACGGTGCCGGTATCTTCTAAAATACGGTCAGACAGCGTGGTCTTACCGTGGTCAATATGGGCTACAATGGAAAAATTACGGATTTTCATGTTCGTTGTTTTCTTCAATTAATTGCCGGATTTCGTCCGAGCTGCCCATTAAAAGAGCGGCTTGGGCCAAGTCCGAGCAGTGTTCAAAATTAGTGTTACGGATGTTGTTTTTTACGCGTAAAAACATACGCGGTGTAACAGAAAGTGCATCAATGTTTAACCCCAGTAGCAGCGGTAACATTTTGGCATCCGAGGCAATTTCCCCGCAAATGCAGACTACCTTGCCGCGTTTGTGGGCCGTTTGGATAATTAGATTTAAGGTACGCGCTACCGCCGGGTGGCAAGGGTCGTACAAGTGGGCGACCTCTTGGTTCACGCGATCCACCGCCATTAAGTATTGGATTAAATCGTTTGTGCCAATGGAAATGAAATCCACCTCTCCGATCATACCGTCTAAAGCAATAGCGGCGGAAGGCACTTCAATCATAGCCCCCAAAGCAATTTTGTTAATGGGACGTTTGCCCTGCGCGGCAAATTCGGCCAAAATTTCGTCAAACGCTTTTCGCACATGGCGCACTTCTTCCACGGACGACACCATGGGTATCAGTATGCCCAGTTGGGCCGGCACGTCGCATGCGGTGCGGATAATTGCGCGCAGTTGCGTATGCAACAGATCCGGATTTTTGAGTAGCAAACGTATCCCGCGGCAACCCATAAAAGGGTTGTCGTCTTGGTCAAATTCGTCCAGCGGAAAATCGGGTTTTTTGTCGGCCCCTAAATCGGCCAGACGTATGGTAACCGGGCGCATATCAAAGCGTTTCGCCGTAGCCAAATAGACGTTGTATTGTTCATCTTCTGTCGGCGGAACGGGCGTGCCCATAAAAATAAATTCCGTGCGTAACAGACCTAACCCGTCGGTAATGAGCCGTTTGTTTTCTTTGTTGTCGGTGCGGGGGTCGTAATTTACAAAGAGTTTAAGCGGGTGGCCGTCGTTCGTGATGACCGGCAGATGGTTGATCGTTTTTAATAACGCTTCGGTCTTTTTTAAGTCGCGCTGAATTTGCCGGTAATTAGACAGAGTGTAACGGTCCGGATTGATGACTAACAGGCCGTTTTCACCGTCAATAATCAGCGTATCTCCGGCGTGGACGTCTTTAGAAGCGGTAGATAAACCCACTACGGCCGGAAGATTCAAACTCTGCGCCAGCAGGGCCGTGTGGCTTGTTTTCCCGCCGACGTCTGTACAAAACCCCAAAATTTTATGTTCTTGTAAATTGATGGTATCCGAGGGATACAAATTGTGCGCCACCAGTAATGAAGGTTTAGACACCGAGGCCAAAAAATTATTTTTATCTCCTGCTAAATTATTAGCCAGCCGCCTGCCCACATCAAATAAATCATTGCGGCGTTCTTTGAAAAACGGGTCTTCTATCTTGTGGAAAGTGGCGGCTAATTCCTGCAACGTAAATAAAATAGCGGCTTGCGCGGAGAGTTGTTCGTGTTGGATTTTATGCAAAATAGACGCGTGAAAAGCCGGATCTTGCAAAATGAGTTTATGCGTAGAGATTAAATTGGCATACTCCGAACCCAAAGAGTCGAGTACTTTTTGTTCGCAGGCGTCTAATTCGTTAAGTGTTTGGTCGGAGGCCTGGTTGAAGCGGGCTGTTTCCGCCGCAATTTCGTTGTCGGCAATATATTGGCGCGATAAGGCAAAGTGTTCTTCCGGCAGTAGTACGGCCGGGCCGATAGCCACCCCCGGGCTGGCGGAAATCCCTTTCAAAACGAGCATTTAAAATTCCTCATTAAATTTGTTTTCAAAAAGTGTCCGGATCGCATTTGCCGCTTCTTGTTCATCCGGCCCCTCGGCGGTAAAATGCAGCGTAGAGCCGTGTTCGGCGGCTAACATCATAACCCCCATGATACTTTTGGCATCTACCCGCACACCCTCTTTAATTAAACTTAGCGTACTTTTGTAGTTGCCGGCCGTTTGGGCAATAAGCGCGGCCGGACGGGCGTGTAAACCCAGTTGGTTAATGATTTTTAAATCGTGTTCTATCATGGGACTCCTACAAATAACAGACGATATTGAAAATAACTACCGCTGCTAAATATAAATACATATTCGGGATACGTAACTGCCGGGTAATAAAACTAATACACACAAAGAATAAAACCAAAATGGCCCGGGTAAAAAAGTGAACGTCCAGCAACTGCCGGTAATCGCGCAGGTAGTAATAAATACCCAGTAATAGCAACCCGACGGTAAGCACAAGCCCTATTTTTTTGGCATTATAAATTGTGCGGTTCCAGTCAAAGCGGGTTAGACCGTAGCACGCTTTGGGGTCGGCTTCGTAACTGATTTTAATGCCTTGCCATTTCACAAACAAAGCGATTGTGTTAAACGCCAGAAACGCTGCCGCACTACCGGCAAATACATAGGTAATAGGCAAAATAGCATCTTGCTGAATTTCAAAAACGTGTATCCCTAAAATCAGCCAAATAAACAACGCAAGCAGCAGGGTCAACGGTTTAAGGGTACCCCAAAACAAACGGTCTCCGATAGAGGCGGTTGTGATGGATAATCCCCGTTTGACGGAGTTCCACTCCAGGGTTTCTTCGTTAAATTCGTTGAGGGAGCGGGTGTGGGCAATAATTTCCTCTTGTTTGGCTAATGCCCCGAAGCAAAAGGAAGCCATAACCGGTTGCGTGTTAAACGTGGCCAAATAACGCGAAACGACCGAGGGAATTGCATCTTTATCCCGTTGGTATAATTTTTCTACAAACGGCCACATAACAAACATCAAACCTAAATTTTGGTACTTAAAATAGTTCCAGCCGGTTTGTAAGAAAAATGAGCGTATGAATAAACCGATATATTGTGAGCGTTTCATACGTTACCTCTTTTTTAACCTAAATTCCGGGATGAGCGAGGCCAACCCGATCCACGGTACAGCCATAAAGGCAAATTGGCAAGCGTAAAACGCCCGTTGCGGAATATGCGGTTGCAACGCTTGGGCAAAAACGGCACTTATACCGATAAATAATGAAATCAAAACAAAGTTAATTAAGAAACAGGCACCCAGTTCCAAAAATATTACCCGGTTAATAGCGTGCGGGCTTTTTATGATTTGTTTTTCCCACGAGGTAAGTAAATTAACCCGTTGTTTACGTACGCGGCGTTCCACTTGCACAAACAGTAATGAACCCAACACCGCAATAGTAAACGCGAAACAAAGTTGTATGCCTAACGCCCGTAACGCAACGGCAACTGCACAGCAAATGACGGCACTGGGGGGTAAGATAGCCCCCAGGGGGTTAATGTCGGCAAACAATAGTTCGGTAAAAACGCCGATTTGGATGCCTGCCGCCCAATCGCCTGTAATCAAAGAAAACAGCGGCCCCGCAATTACTCCGCGCGAAAACGTAAGCTGGAAAGCGTAGGTGGTATCCAGTTCAAGCAGTGCGGCCAGTAAACACAACAGCAAAATTTCAAGACTCACGGAGCACCTCTTTTATTGATAAAGAAACATCATTGGGAACGGCACGCGTTTCAATTGCAATGCCTAAATCGCGGGCCAGTTTGAGTAGTTGTTTGTCCCGTTCGTCTAAAAATACGTGGTCGGCCAATTTTTGGGCGCCTTCTTTGAAGTGCATACCGCCAATGTTGACGCTACGCACCGTTAAGCCATTTGTAATAAGATCTGATAAATCTTGCAAAGAAGGCATCAGTAAAAACAGCCGCCGTTTGGAAGAAGCCGCATATTTAGATATTTTTTCGGATTCCATAACGGACAAATCATATTCATACGGCAGACTTAACCGCAAAAGATTTTCGTCAATGTCGCGGCGGTTGTGTTTGGTATACGGGATGATCACCTCGTCTACGTTTAACTGCGGTAGCCAGGCTTGCACAATTTGCCCATGAATCAGGCGGTCATCCACACGTACAAAAACAATCGGCATTAGAGTCCTTTAATCAGTAGTTCGGTTGCGTTGATAACAGCGCGTTTTCCGTCGGCTTCAATTTTCTCCGCCAATTCTTTAGCCGTTAATTTTTTGCGGCTGTTCATAGCAGTAAGAAGCATACTTAAATTTAAGCCCGTAATTACATGGCAGTTGGGCAAATCTTTGCTGGCGGTAAGCGAAATATTGGTAGCGCTGCCGCCGAAAATATCCGTTAAGATCAGGGCGCCGTCCGTGCAGGTAGCCAAAACTTGTTGTAGTTTTTGGGCTTCTTGTTGGACGGAGGCCGTTGTTGTAACGGCAAACGTAGCAAAACCGTCGTCTGCCGGTTTGCCGATAATTTGAGAGGCTGTATCCAGCATCTCTTTGGCTAAATGGCCATGTGTTACCAGAATAATTTTAGGCATAATTACACCCCTATATCTCTATGAAATTCCGAAGCACTCAGCCTCAGTTTAGTTAAGTATTCCGCTAATTTGTGTGCCATAAATACGCTGCGGTGTTTGCCGCCGGTACATCCCATGGCAATCGTCAAATAGCTTTTTCCTTCTTTAATATATTTAGGAATTAAATATTTAATTAAATCGGCAAATTTTTCGGCAAAATCCCGCGTTTCTTTGAAAGACATCATGTAATTTTGCACGTCGCTATCCAAACCGGTTTTGTTTTTTAGTTCCGGCACATAATACGGATTAGGTAAAAAGCGTACGTCCATGACGATATCGCACTCTTTGGGCAAGCCGTATTTGAACCCGAACGACATGATTTGAATTTGCATGTCACCCACGCGGGTTACGGAAAGTAACGAAGAAAGTTTTTCTTTAAGTTCGCCTAGTTTTAAGTCGGACGTGTCAATAATGGTATTGGCTAATTTTAACGTGGGGGCCATTATTTTGCGTTCGTGTGCAATGGCGGCCACCAGTTTTTTATGTACGGGATGTTTGTGTTTGGTTTCGGAAAACCGGCGGATCAAACATCCGTCTGACGCGTTTAAGAAAATAACTTTGATGTAAAATTCGTCTTTGGCCAGCGCATTAAGGAGCGTTGGCATTTCTTTCAGCCGGTCTCCTTCGCGCACGTCTACGCCCAGGGCGATATCGCGTGTGGCGTCGTTATGACGGACGTAGTTGATAAAGTTTTCAAACAGGGCTAGCGGTAAATTGTCCACGCAGTAAAAACCCAAATCGCCAAACATTTTTAAGGCTTGCGATTTCCCTGCCCCGCTCATACCGGTAATAATGAATAAGCGTTTTTTATCGTTGGACATACGGTTTACCGTTTCCTTTTTTCATTTTGTCTAAAATTTTCTGGCTAAACTCTTTGGCGGAAAAAATTCCTTGGCTCTTGAGTTGTTGGTTCAAGGCGGCTACTTCAATAAGTACCGCCAAGTTGCGCCCCGGTGTAACGGGTAAACCCAAGGAGGGAATTTCAACGCCTAAAATATCAGTCGTTTTCTGCTCGACTCCCAAACGGTCCAACGGCTCTTTAGAGGGGGAAGTAAGGACGACTTCCATATCAATTTTCGTTTCGTCCAAGGTAGAACCCACCCCAAAAAGTAACGGAACGTCCAAAATTCCTAACCCGCGCACTTCCATATAGTGCTTGAGCATGGTTGGACAGGAGCCGACCAAATAACGGCCGCGGCTTTTTTGAATTTCTACCACATCATCTGCTACTAAAATATGACCGCGTTTAATTAGTTCCAGCGCGCATTCGCTTTTGCCAATACCGGATTCCCCGCGAATCAACACGCCCATACCGCTTACGTCCACCAGTACGCCGTGCACATGGGTAACGGGGGCTAATTTTTCGTCTAAAAAGCGGGAAAATTCGGCTACAAACGCGCCGGATTCCATGGCGGTTTTCAGTACGGGAACATCCGCGCTTAAACACGCTTTACGCACAGCTGGGGGAGGTGTTAAATCGGCGGTCATAATCACACACGGCACCGCCCCCTCGCTGAGCATTTTGGTAATGTTGGCCCGCAGGCGCGTTTTGTTTTCTTTTTGGCAAAACGCGTGTTCCCCACGGCCAAAAACCTGTACAGATTTAGCCCGGAAATTATCCAAGTGTCCGCTCAGCGCAAGCCCGGGGCGGTTGACGCTGCCCAGGGTAATCTCGCGCTGGATATACCGTTTGCCGCAAACAAGTTCCAAGTTCAGTCGTTTGACTTGAAGCAGTTCCGCTACGGTAATTGACTTGGTAAATTCCATGTCGGCTCCGGCTTATTTTTTCTTAATCGGTTGGATTAACCCAAACGTACCGTCTAAGCGTTTGAAAATCAAATTGATTTGTTTAGAATCTTCGTCTAAGAAAATCCAGAACGAATAACCCAGCCGTTCCATTTCGTAAGCGGCGTCTTCCGGGTTCATGGGCAATACTTCTACTTGCTTAATGACCGAGAATTTAACATCCGCTTGCGGCAAAATAACGCTATCGGCAAAGGCATCCACTTCCACTTTTTTGGCCGATTTGCGGGTTGTTTTGCGGGCTTTGGCTTTGTTTTTAATTTTTTTCGCTTGCGCTTCTGCTTTTACAGCAGCGGCGTCAATGGCTTTGTAGAGGTTGCTTTCCACGGCACTGGCGTTGATGGTTGTTTTGGCGCCGGTGTGCAAAATAATTTCAGCTTTTTGGTTGATTTTTTTCTCTACGGAAATCAATACTTGGGCGGAAACGATATGATCGCAAAAGTTTTCAATTTTGCTCACGCGGGTATTGATAAAGTCTTTAATGGCCGGAGTTAATTTAATATTTTTGGCCGTAATTTTAATGTCCATAAGTCCTCCGATAAATGCTTACGGGCTTAAAGCCCGCACTAGTATTAAAACATTTACGGGGGCGGCTGTCAATCTTTCGCGCGCTATGCGCGCGTAGGGAAATATAAATTGGGTTGCACCTCCAAAAAGCAAAAAGACTTGACAGTGTTTTTTGCTGCTTTTAATAAATGGAACATTTTATTAAAAAGGAGCAAAAGAGCATGAAAAACAAAAAAGCCGTCATACGCAAACCCTGTGGCCCGCAGGTTTCCGGGATGACAGCACTTTTTGCCTTTTCCGTCATGCTGAACTTGACCTAAGCATCTCACCTCGCTCCTCGCCGTCATGCTGAACTTGATTCAGCATCTGTTGTTATAAAAAAGTTTGTCATGCCGGAAGGTAGTTATCCGGCATCTTCTTATGGTATGAACGACGAGATCCCGGATCAAGTCCGGGATGACAGCAGAGGGGGAACAACGAGAAATAAAATAAAGTCATTCTCGAAATTTGTAATCGGGAATCTCCACCGCTTGGGAACGGCTATAAGGAGGAGATCCCCGATAAAAACCCTCGGGGATGACGGCAAGAGAGATAACGGCGAGATGCTGAATCGGCGGCCTGCAAGGTGTGGCCCGCAGGGTTATGGGATGACAGCAGGAAAAACAACTGCGGTTTTACGCTCATTGAATTATTGGTAGTTGTACTTATTATTGGCGTTTTAGCGTCGGTGGCATTTCCAATGACGTGAACTAAATGTGTTGGATATAGAAGTACCCTTGTGAATTTGCGAAGGGGCAAATAGAGTAACGTCTTGTAGCGAAAGGACAAAACGTACCGGATATAAAACTTGTAAATTATTTGTAAAGAAAAACACCCCGCTTTCGGCGGGGTGTTTGACAAAACGTAAACTTATTTGGCGTTTACCATTTTTGCTCTGGAGATATCACCTTTCTTGTCTAAGAAATAGAGATATCCTTTTTCTTTTTTAATACCGCATTTTTCGACTTTTTTCGGTTTGCCACCTTTTTTGCCGCCGCGAGCCATTTGTACGCGGGCGATATCACCGTCTTTGTCAATGTAGTACAAGAAACCGTCTTCGCGATCCATGCCTACTTTCAATACTTTTTCAGCCATTGTTAAACTCCTCCTTATAAGGATAGTCGTTAATATTAACGTACATTTAACGTACAAATCAAGTGTAATAAAAAAATTCCAGTTTTGCAAGCCCTTTTTTTAGGCGTGTGTCCCTCGGGGCGCGCTCTTTATACGCGTACGATAGGGAAACAGCGGACCTTTTCCCTATGGGTTTGGGTAAAATGCTATAATCAAAAATATATGTTCTTGGGGAAATTATGTATCTAAAAGCAATAGAAATTATGGGGTTTAAGTCGTTCGCCGATAAATCCCGCCTTGATTTTGAACCGGGTATTACTTGCGTAGTCGGCCCGAACGGTTGTGGTAAATCTAACGTGATTGACTCGGTGCGTTGGACCATTGGTGAGATGAGTTGGAAGGCGTTACGCTCGGCATCTATGGTAGATATTATTTTTAACGGTACGGCTAAACGCGCTCCCTTAAATATGGCGCAAGTCAGCATGGTGTTTGATAATGCTTCCCGCCAACTTCCCCTTGATTTTAATGAAATTACCGTTACGCGTAAAATCTTCCGCTCCGGTGAAAGCGAGTATTTTTTGAATAAAGTCCAATGCCGCTTACGCGATATCCGCGATTTGTTTTTAGATACCGGTATCGGCGGAGAAGGATATGCCATTATTGACCAGGGCGGGGTGGAGAGTGTCCTTTCTGCGTCGGCCGAACAACGCCGCGAAATGTTTGAAGAAGTGGCCGGGGTGTCCAAATATAAAGCCAAACGCGAAGAATGTATGCGCCGTTTGGAACGCGTAGATTTAGACTTGGCACGCTTGGCTGATACGGTGGCTCTCATCCAAGAACAAATTAAAAAGTTAGACAGCGAAGCCAAAAAAGCGCGCTTGTATCAAAAATACCGCGAAGAACTTAAAGAGAGCGAAATTGCCATTTCTGTCTGCTCTATTAAAGAAACGGATGCGCTGATTGCCAAACATTCCGGCGAACTGGAGCCGATTGTCAGCAAACAAACCGATTTGGAAAACAGCATCTCCGCGCAAGAAGGCGCGGCGGCGGCGTTAGATCTCAATTTAACGCATAAACAAAAAGAAATGGCAGAATTTAACGAAAAAATTTCGGCCAGCAAATATCAAGTCGGTTTATTGGAAGGGGCTATTAAAAATTGCGACAATTTGACAGCGGAATTAAATGCCCAAGTGGCTGTTTCCGGCGCGGAAGCCCAACGCGGACAGAACCGCTTGCAGGAACTCGTGCCGACGATTGCCAAACTCAAAGAACAGTTAGCGCAAGTGAGTGCGGCGTTAGATCCTCTCCAAAAAGAGTATAACGAACAAACCGCGGCGGCACAAAAATTGGAAAATGATTTGCGCCAAGCAGAAAGTGATTTGCAACGTACTTCCGGCGAACTGATGAATATTGTGCAAAAACAAATGGAAGTATCCAACCGGATTTCGTTGGAAGAATCTTCTGCCCAACGCGAAAACGAAGATTTAATCGCGGCTGAAAAAGTCAGCCAAACCCAAACCCAAAGTTTAACCGAACAGGAAGAAAAATTAAAAGAAATTGCCGCCCGGGTGGAAAGCGCACAAACGGTTTCTAACCAAGCGCGCGAAGATATCGCCCATAGCGAAATGGCTTTGCGCGAGTTGCAACAACAACGCAGTGCGTTGAACGAACAATTATCGGCGGTTAAGTCCGCCACGGCCGGGCTAAAAACAAAGTTGGAAATGATTCAAACCCAAGGCAAAAACGATCCGTACTGGGTGGGTGCGCAGTTGGTCAGCAAAAGCGGTCTTGCCGGCGTAAAAGGCACGCTACGCAAAGCGTTAAAATATCCGGCACAACTGGGAGTCATTGTAGAAGAGGCTTTTGGTAAGTATTTAGACGCGGTGATGTGCGAGAGTGAAAAAACCGTTCATGCGGCGGTGGCCTTGCTTAAAGAACACGGCAAAGCGCGTGCTAAATTTATTGTTTTGTCTCGTGTGCCTGCAACGCACCGCCCGGCTCCGCAACAGGCACTTAAAGCGCAAATTTCGTACCCGGCGGAATTGGAAAACCTGGTAGATTTTGTGATTGGTGCTTACAGTTATCAAGACGGTACCGTGCAAGATGAGTTCTTTATCGGCGGAGGAGCGGAAAACGTTCGCGCGCCGGAAGCGTATTGGGGAGAAGAAGAAACCGTCCGTGCGGAAATGCAAACCAAAGCCGCGCAAGAAGAAAAACTTTCCCGCGAAATTATCGCCAACTATGAGTCCCTTCAAAAAGCGGAAGAAAATCTGCATGCGTTACGGGCCAAGTTGCAAGAAACTGCGGTTGCATTAAATACCGTGCAAAACGAGCGTGCCAACCAGGAACGCCAAATGGCCCAAACCAAGCAAGAATTGGCCCGGGCCGCCCAGCGCAAACAGGAAATCACCTTGCGCGTGGATAACCGCAAACATACGGTAGAAGCCCTTAAAAAACAGGTGGAAGAATTAAAAACGCGCCACACGCAAACGCAAGCGCGCGGCGAAGAACTTAAAACAAAACAAACCGATTTGCGCCAACAGGCCGAAACACTTAAGGGAACACTTAACCAGTTAAGTGCTAAACTATACGACGTGCGTATTAAGAAAAATAACGTAGAGTTGGATTTGAAATCTACCGAATTTGAATTTAACAGTTTGACCGATAGCGAGGGCAAACGCAACGAAAAAATTGCCTCGTCTAATTTGCGTCTTAAAAGTTTAGCGGATGAAAAACTTTCCACGCAAGCCAAGTTGTCGTCCGAGCGCGATACGTTGGCGCAACTGGAACTGACCGAACACAAAATGCGCGGTGAAGTGGAAACGCTTAAAAAAGAATTTAACGATAAAACGGCCTCCCTCAACGCGTGCAAAAAGGAATTTTCCGATTTAACGATTAAGAAAAATGATTTGGAAAACGCCCTTTCCAACGCCCGCCGCCAACGCACAACGGTAGTGAATAATTTATTGGAAAGTTGGAATATCACGCCCGAAGAAGCCCAACTCAACTACGGCGGAAAAACCGTAGATTATGAGCGCGTAAAAATGATGCGTAAACGCATTGAAAATATGGGCGCGGTCAACATGACGGCTCCGGAAGAATATGACGCCTTGACCGAGCGCAACAACTTTTTGAAAACCCAAATTAACGATTTGGAAAGCGCAAAGAAAGATTTGAAATCTGCTATCAGCAAAATCAACCAAACCACGCGTGAAAATTTCCGCTATACGTTTGATCAGGTGCGTATGCACTTTAAGAACATTTATCAAACTCTTTTCCGCGGCGGTGAGTGCGATTTGGTGCTGACGCAACCGGATAATTTGTTAGAAACCGGTATTGAAATTTTCGCCCAACCGCCGGGTAAGAAACTGCTAAACATTACTTCTATGTCCGGGGGCGAAAAGACGCTTACGGCCATGTCGCTGCTTTTTGCGTTCTTCACGCACAATCCCTCGCCGTTCTGTATCATGGACGAAGCGGACGCGGCATTGGACGAAGCCAACGTTGAGCGTTACGTCAACTTGATTAAAGAGTTTTCCAAAACAACGCAATTTATCGTAGTTACGCACAACAAACGTACGATGGAAGCGGCGCGGATGCTTTACGGTATTACTATGGAAGAGAGCGGGGTGTCTAAAGTTATGTCAGTCAATTTGGCCGACCGCACCAACCCCGAGGATGTTAAAAAGAAACAAGCCATAGAAGCCTTAGCGGAAGTCTAAATGAAGATAGGTGTATTATTCCCCCTTATGTGGGAGGTGTCATACAGTTAGTTGCACTTTTTTTTCAAAACTGGTATAATAAAATATGTTAAGGGCCTGTAGCTCAGCTGGGAGAGCGCCTGCATGGCATGCAGGAGGTCGCAAGTTCGATCCTTGTCAGGTCCAAAATTTGAAGCCCTGCGCGAAAGTGCGGGGCTTTTAATTTAGGACGAAGGAGCAGGCGCTACTCCAACGCCGTTGCGGCGCAAGGTCGCAAGTTCGATCCTTGTCAGGTCCAAAATTTAAAGCCCTGCGCGAAAGCGCGGGGCTTTTAATTTGGGCCACCAAACCCCCAGTCATGCCGGGGGATATTTATTGGGACGAAGAGCAGGCAATATTCCAACGCCGTTGCGGCGCAAGGCCGCAAGTTGGGTAACATTTTATTTTTCAAAATTTACAATTCGTTTTCCAACTGTAGAACTTGCCCGTTCTTTAGGTTTATATCGTATGTATATTTATATTTCCCGTCCGGCCCGGCAATATGGACAAATACGCGCGTAGCGTGTTCAAACGAGGGAATAAATCGTTCCAAATCGTAGAGTGACCAAAACGGATTTTTTTCTAGGGTGGCCGGAGTCGCATTGTTATACCATACTTCCATTTGCATAATACTTTCGTTCAGTTCAATTTTCCCAATAATTCGTCCGCCGAATAACAGTACACGCTGGGCACTATGCGGTTTTTCATATTCTTTGAGCAGATATTCTGCGTGTCCAAAAGGCGTAAATTCGTTGATAAAGGTAAGCCCCTTGAAACCACCTTCAAGCCGTTTACGTTTCCACGGAGGAAGCCATTGGGCTTTTTCCCAGGTTGCATCATAAGACCTATCATATAAACCTAATGCGTGTCCGTTTTCATCAACTACAAGACCGCCTTGGAGGAATAGTGATGCCGCTTCCGGGGTGGTATGTGCAAGACCGCGTTCACTGGTTTGTGCAAATGGCGATAGGCCCGTTTTGTATAATTTCCCGTCGTTATGAAAACCGTAGGCCAAAGCCGCGGAGGGTTTTGAGAGAGAACTGGGCAAAACCGGTAAGGCCACGCTGGCCATGGTCTGCGGAACTTCTATGAGCGCGGCATTACTACCTGCTTGGCTGCCTTGTGCAACAATGCGTGCCGGAAAAGAAATCGGATCTTTTTCAGATAAATGAAAAGTCAGCCATACATCGGGTCCGGTCTGTTGGGCGATGGCGGCCGTAGTGAGTCCCCAAAGCCGTGTGGTTCCGTCGGCTATACGTTGGGCAAATACGAACCCCGAGCCGGCCGCTTGCATCGGGCCAGAGGACGAAAGCCCAGGGGCACTATTTCGCGGCGAAACCGTAAATATAAAATGCGAAATGTTTTGCTCCAACGGGGAAATAGAAGGTTTGGATAAAAGAGAAGTTTTTAGGGCGGCGTCTGATAAAATCCGCACAGAACGTTCTAGCGATTCATTAGGTGAAGAATACCGTGGTAATTCAACGGTTGGGCGGATTCGGGGTAAACGTCCGCCGCGCAACAAACGCGGGGTAGTAAGAAGCGGTGGCCACCCGGCGTGGGCAGGTGTGAATGCTAAACTAAGTAAAAGTAATAAATATATGGGTCTCATATTTATACTGTACTCGTATTAGGGAGAAAACAACAGAGTCTTTGGACCTAGACCCCGCTGGGCCTTTGGGGCAAATTAGCGGGCTAAACTGCGAAGTAATTTGATTTCTTGCGCGTAGCCGTTTAAGTCGTTGGGCGTTTCCAAACAAAAAGGAAGTTCTTTTAGCGCAGGATGATTGATCACACGCGCGAGCGTGTCTATCCCTAGGGTTCCGCCACCGATAACAGCGTGCCGGTCTTTGTGCGCCCCGACGGGATTCAAACTATCGTTTAAGTGGACGGCTTTTAGGCGCGAAAGACCGATTTGCTTATCAAATTCGGCCAAAATGTCGTCCAAGCGGGTTAAATCGTATCCGGCGTCGCTTATGTGGCAAGTATCTAAACAGACGCCCATTTTGTGATTTAATTTAACGCCGTCTAAAATACGTTTGAGTTCATCAAAACTCCGTCCGATTTCGCTGCCCTTGCCCGACATGGTTTCTAATAGTACGGTAGTGGTTTGACGGGGTGTTAAAATTTCATTTAACAGGTGTACGATAAACTGCGTACCCTTTTCTACCCCTTGCCCGATATGACTGCCCGGATGAAAATTGTATAAATTGCCCGGCACATATTCCATGCGTTGCAAATCATCTTGCATGGTAAGCAGGGCAAATTCGCGCGTTTTGGCCTCGGCCGAGGCTGGGTTTAACGTGTAGGGAGCGTGGGCAATAATAGGGGCAAAGTGATGTTGTTGTAACAACGTGCAAAGTGCGGCTGCGTCTTGCGGGTCAATGTCTTTGGCTTTACTGCCGCGCGGATTGCGCGTAAAAAATTGGAACGTGTCCGCGCCAATTTCAAGGGCTGTTTTCCCCATGGCTTCAAAACCGTCTGCTGATGATAAATGACATCCTATATGCAACATGCTATTTCTCCAGCAGTTGTTTGATATCGGTAACAAGTTGTTGGACGTCTTCTTCTGGGGTGGCCCAACTGGTGCAAATGCGTATGGCGGTTTCGCGCTTGTTGGAAAAACCGAGGTGTGAAAAAGCGTACGTTTGTTCCAACTTTTTTAGTACGTCGTTGGGAATAATGGGGAATTGTTGGTTGGTGGGCGAGTTATACAAAAATTTCAGCCCGGCTTCTTCGCACGCGGTACGGATTTGTAACGCCAAGCGGTTGGCGTGCGCGCCGAGTTTTTCATATAAGCCGTCTTGAAGTAAGGTTAAAAATTGGATGCCTAATACGCGCCCTTTGGCTAAAATAGCCCCGCGTTGTTTCATCATATAGCGGAAATCTTTTTGCAGTTTTTCGTTGGTGATTACAACGGCTTCGCCCAGTAACGCGCCCAGTTTTGTGCCGCCGATATAAAACGCATCACAACACGCGGCAATATCTTCCCACGTTACGTCATTACCCGGGGCCGTTAAACCATAGCCCAAACGGGCTCCGTCCATAAATAAATAGAGGTGATGTTCGTCGCATACGCGGCGTAAAGCGGTTAGTTCTTCCTTGGAATATAACGTACCCCACTCGGTGGGAAACGAAATATAAACGGCTTTAGGCTGGGGGGAAAACTCCGGGTTATCGTCTTGCCAATGCGCGTGGCAAGCCGCCGCTACTTGCGCCGCCGTAATTTTACCGTTTTCATGCGGCAGGGCCCAAATGCGATGTCCGGTCAGTTCAATTGCGCCGGTTTCGTGTACGTTGATATGGCCGCTGTCCGGCGACAGTACACATTGGTACGGCCGCAACAACGCGGATAGTACAGTTAAATTGGTTTGCGTGCCGCCGCTGATGAAATGAACTTGCGCTTGCGGGGCGTGGCAAAGGGTTTTAATCAGTTGTTCCGCTTGCAGGCAATAGGTGTCCTGCCCGTAACCGGGTAACTGTTCTAAATTGGTTTGAACCAGTTTCTTTAAAATAAGCGGGTGGGCCCCTTCGCTGTAATCGCAATTAAACCGTATCATAAACCTTATTTTACTTTTTTTCGCACAAAAAGAAATCCCTTTTTGAACAATTTTGTTTTTTATATCTGAAAGCGGTTTTTGGTATAATTATATTATCTATAAATGGGGTTTTTAGTAAACCCCAAGGATGAATATATGCCCGAAAAAACTCTTGTAGCAAAAGATGCTTGCGCCGTGAAAGATACCGTGGCGCGTGAAATTGCGTGCCTGAAAAGATTGGAAGAATTGCTGGGCGGCGCACCGCTTTCGCATGTTTTAGATTTGATGCAACAGACCCACGGCCGTATTATTTTTACGGGGATGGGCAAATCGGGCATTGTGGCGCAAAAAATCGTTGCCTCGTTGGCCAGTACCGGCACGCCGGCGTTTTTTGTCCACCCGGCCGAGGCCAGCCACGGCGATTTAGGGATGATCTCTACCGAAGATATGGTGTTGGCTATTTCCAACAGCGGCGAATCTAAAGAGTTAGCGGATATCCTCAATTATTGCAAACGCTACGGTATTAAGTTGGTGGGAATTACTAAAAATGCTACCAGCACGCTGGCTAAATATGCCGATTGTGTCTTGCCGTTACCCGATATGCCCGAAGCCGACCCGTTGGGGTTGGCTCCTACTTCGTCCACTACTGCGACGCTTGTGTTGGGTGATATCTTGACCGTTGCGTTAATGACGCGCAAGCAATTTACCAAGCAAGACTTTCAAGTCCGTCATCCGGGCGGCAAATTGGGGGCCGTGTTACAACGGGTGCAAGATATTATGCATACCGGAACGGAAATCCCGTTGTTGGACGAACACACGCCGATTCCTACGATCTTGGTGGAAATGAGTAACAAACGCTTGGGGTGTGTGGGATTTACCAACGCCAAAGGCGAACTGACGGGTATTTTTACCGACGGCGATTTGCGGCGTAAAATGTCCCCTGCGCTATTTAACCAAACCGGAATAGAGGTAATGACTAAAAACCCGAAAAATGTTTCCGGGGATATGATGGCCGCAGAGGCCCTGCACTTTATGAACGAACACAAAATTACTACGTTGTTTGTTACGCAACAGCATAAACCCGTAGGAATTATTCACATCCATGATTTACTCAAACTGGGTTTATAAGCAACAATTTAGGAGTATGCATGAAAAAAATTAAAGAAGTAGCGATTAAACAAATGTCCGCTAATGCGTTAATTAAAAATTTTCGGCGCATGTGGCCCTACATTAAACCTTTTTGGTTTCGGGCGTGTTTAGGGGTGGCCTTAACGGTGCCGGTGGGTGCGTTGGACGGTGCAGTCGCTATGTTTTTGAAACCATTTATGGATAAAGTAATGGTGGATAAACAACCGCACTTTTCCGCGTTGATTCCTTTTTTAATTGTCGGTTTTACAATTGTGCAAGGGGTGTTGTTGTATGCCTCTAACTATATGAACACTTGGGTCGGCCAAAAAATTACCCAGAGTGTGAAACGGAAATTGTATGCCAAACTTTTGTCTATGGATACGGCCTATTTTGATACCAATAATTCCGGTACGGTATTGTTCCGTTACTCCAACGACGCCGAAACCGCTTCCACCGGGCTGATTGATAACTTGAAGAAATTTTTATCTAAATCTTTTTCGTCTATTGCGCTGGTATGTGTGTTGATTTATAACTCGTGGGTGTTGGCCATTATTGCCGTATTTGTGTTGGCGCTCTTCCTGCCGCTTATGACCATTGTGCGTAGAAAAATGAAAGAGATTTTAACTCGTACGGTGGGCAATTTGTCGCATGTGCTTACTATCTATAACGAAACGTTCGCTGGAAATAAAACAATCCGTTCGTTTACGTTGGAAGAATCTTTCCAAGAACGCTTTAGAACCGCTACTGATTTAACCTTTGCGCTAGCCATGAAAATGGTGAAAGGAACGAACTGGCTATCCCCGGTGATGCATGTTTTAATGTCTATCGGTATTGCATTTGTTATCGGTTGCGGAGGGTATTTAATCGTCCACGGGAAAATTACCAGTGGTAACTTTGTGGCTTTTATCGCCGCGCTGATGATGCTTTATTCGCCGCTTAAAGGGGTAGGGAATAACTATGTGGCTATCCAAAATTCGTTTATGGCTATTGACCGTATTTTTGATATTTTAGATTTGCAACCTAACATCAAAGACCACCCGGATGCCAAAGAACTTAACGAGATCCGCCGGGAAATCGTATTTGAACATGTGCATTTTGAATATGTAAAAGGCCGCGAAGTTTTGCACGATATCAACTTGAAAATTCCGGTGGGCAGTACGGTGGCCTTGGTGGGAAACTCCGGCGGCGGGAAAACCACGGTTTCCGCGCTCTTGCCGCGGTTGTACGATATCCACAAAGGAAGTATTAAAATTGACGGAACAGATATCAAAAACATCTCTCAAAAATCGCTCCGTAAACAGATTGCCATGGTGTTCCAGGACAACTTTTTATTTTCGGGTACGATCCGCGAAAATATACTGTTAGGAAATGAAAACGCCTCGGAAGAAGTGATTTGGGCCGCCCTTAAAAATGCGTGCTTGGATCAATTCGTAAAAGAGTTGCCGCAAGGCATTAATACGGAAATCGGCGAGCGCGGTATTTTATTATCCGGCGGGCAGAAACAACGCTTGGCAATCGCGCGTGCGTTTGTGAAAAATGCCCCGATTGTGATTTTGGACGAAGCCACCAGCGCGCTGGATAACAAGTCCGAACGGGTGGTACAAGAAGCGTTGGATAACCTGATGAAAAACAGAACGGTTATTGTAATAGCGCACCGCTTGAGTACGATTCAAAATGCCAATAAAATTGTGGTGGTGAACGACGGTAAAATCGCCGAAGAAGGTACCCACGAGGAACTGTTAAAACATAACGGCGCGTACGCGGCCTTATATGCCATGCAGTTCAAAAACAAATAGAAATTAGTTAAGTAAAAGTACGGGCGCAACTTACGTTGCGCCCTTTTTGTTCGCACGCAAAACTCGTACAACGCTGCGCCTTTCAATCCCTGTCGCGCATGAAGCAGTTTATGCGCTACTGCGCACACAAAAAACCCGTCGCAAGGACGGGTTTTATATGGTGCCCAGTACAGGGATTGAACCTGTGACCTTTCCCATGTCAAGGGAACGCGCTACCGCTGCGCCAACTGGGCTTAAATTTTTACTTGCAATAAAATTGCTAAAAATTCGTTACGGTTTTTTCCTGTTGGCGTGTTCCCTAAAGGGAACGAACTTTATGTTACAAGCGCTGCGCCAACTGAACTTAAATCATTATAAGTTATTATATCATATTTGATTTAACCGCGTAAAATGTATTCTCGCCGCAAGGCCGGGTATTTCTTTGGCGAGATTTGAACAATAAAATGCCCCACCTTATAGGCGGGGCATTTGTTAAGTTGGAATTATTTTACTTGTGTTTGTTCTTCGTTTTTCTGCGCGGCTTTGCGTGCGGCAACGCGTTCTTTATGCCGGCCGAATTTTTCCACATACGTTTGTATTAACAAGTAGAATAACGGAATCAACGCTAAACCGGCAAACGTGCCGATTAACATACCGTAGAACACCGGCACCCCCAGCGAACGGCGGCTGGCGGCCCCGGCGCCAGTTGCAATAACCATAGGCACCATACCTAAAATGAACGTAAACGCCGTCATCAGTACGGGGCGGAAACGTTGGGTAAGTCCGTCCATAGCCGAAAGGTAAATAGAGGTTCCTTGGGCGTGTTCATCTTTTGCAAATTCCACAATTAAAATAGCGTTCTTAGCCGCCAAGCCGACGAGTAATACAAGCCCCAGTTGGGCATAAATACTCAGCGAGAAACCAGGCGTCCACAAACTGGTCAGCCACAGACCAAATAACCCGCCGCCTACTGCCGCCACGACGGACATTAACACCGGTATCGGGATCGTCCAACTTTCGTACTGGGCCACCAAGAACAAATACGCAAAGATAAGTGCTAGCAAAATCAACGTATTGATTTGACCTTGGTTTTGCTTTTCTTGGTAACTCATACCCGTCCATTCGTAGGAATAGCCGGCGGGGAGTTGTTTCATAACTTCCTCGGTGGCGGCCATGGCTTTGCCCGTGCTGGAATTAGCCGCTGCATTAGCCATAATCGTTGCCGCCGGATATTGGTTATAGCGCGAAATTTGCCGCGGGGACAAAATGTATTTCATATCTACCAGTGCCATGAGCGGAACGAGTTCGCCCGTTGAACTGGTGATGTACATTTTGTTGATATTTTCCGGCGTCATGCGGTACTTGTCTTGCGATTGGAGAATTACTTTGTTAATCTGCGTACCGAAGTTGACATCACTTACGTAAGACGAACCAAGGTAATTTTCCAAGATGGAAAATACGCTAGAGACGGGTACTTTCATGGCTTCGGCTTTCGCGCGGTTGACGTCCAAGTAGATGTTGGGCGTATCGGCCTTAAAGGTAGAATAAGCCAGTTGCATGGACGGATCACCCATCATTTTAACGCCCATTAAAGTAGCGGTATTGGCTAATTTTTGGTAGTCAAAATCGTTTAGCGTTTGCAAGCGCAAGTCCAACCCGCCCGACGAACCTAACCCCGGAATAGACGGGAGTTCAATGGCGCGGATGGTTGCGTCTGCAATAGAGGCAAATGCCCCGTTGAATTGTTGGGCAATTTCGGACTGGCCTTGCCCTTGCACAATCGGGCGGCGGAATAATTTTTTAATCGGCCGGATCAGCCAGTTGTCGTCTTTACGCATAGCCCACGGATTAAGGGCCACGAAGGCGATACCGGTGTTTTCTCCGCTGCCGCCTAACATACTAAACCCGATTACGTTGGTAACGTGTTTGACGCCGGGGGTTTGTTTGATACGGTCAACCACTTGCGTCATGACGTCTTGGGTGCGGGCAAAGGTAGCCCCTTCGGGCAGTTGGATATCCACTAGCACAATCCCTTGGTCTTCCAGCGGGATAAACGAGGTGTTCAAAAATTTCAAAAACCCGATATCCAGTACCACAAATCCCACAAACAACAACACAATGACCGTCTTGCGTGCCAACCGGCGAACTACCCCGCGGTAACCGCGTGCGCCGCGTTGCACGATCATATTAAACCACCGCAACACAAATATGTTGGTTTCGGTAACCGGTTTTAACATGGTAGAGCAAATAGCGGGGGATAACGACAAGGCGTTTAAGGTGGAGAAACACACCGCCACGGAAATAGTTACGGCAAACTGTGTGTAAATTTGCCCGGTAATACCGCCCATAAACGTAATCGGTATGAAAATGGCTAGCAGTACTAGCGTAGTGGCAATCAGCGCGCTGGAAAGTTCTTCCATGGCTTGTGTGGCGGCCTCTACCGGGGTTTTCTTATCCCGGTTCATTAGTACGATAACGCGTTCTACCACGCAGATAGCGTCGTCCACTACTACCCCGATCGCTAACACCATGGCAAAGAGCGTAAACATATTGACAGAGTACCCTAACGCCATCATCACGGCAAACGTCCCGAGCAAGGAAACCGGAATAGTTGCCGCCGGAACGAGCGTGGCGCGCCAGTCCTGCAAGAAGACGTAACAGACAATTACCACCAAAATAAAGGTAATAATTAACGTCAATTCTACTTCTTCTACGGAAGCGTTAATGAAGTCCGTTGTGTCTATGGAAAATTCGTAAGTAAGTCCGGCGGGGAAGAAGGCCTTTAAGCGTTTTAATTCGGCGCGGACTTCTTCAATAGTTTCCAACGCGTTTGCACCGGAAGAAAGGTTAAGCATGATCGGTACAGACGGGTTTCCGTCAAAGGCGGCCGCAAAACTATACGTTTCTTGCCCTTCTTCTACGCGAGCAATTTCGTCCAAGTGGACAAGCCCGCCTTGTTCATCCGTGCGGATGATGATTTTTCCAAACTCCTCAGCCGAGTTCAAACGCCCTTCTGTTTGCAAGGCATATACCGTTAGCACCGAGCCGTCGTTTGGACGCGCCCCGATTTTACCTAGCGAGGGCTGGTAGTTTTGGCTGGCAATAGCCGTTTTTACGTTAGCGGCTGAAATGTTCAGCGCGGCCATTTTGTCCGAATTTAACCATACGCGCATACTTTTTGCGGCCCCGAACACGCGGGCTTCGCCGACTCCGGTAATGCGGCTTAAGTTTTTTTGGACGTTGTTGTTGAGGTAATCGCTGATTTCCAAGGTGCTCATTTTGCCGCTTGGGTCGCTGAAAGACACCAAACCCAAAATGTTAGACGAGCGGCGAAATACAGTAAGCCCCTGCGCGGTTACGGCGGCGGGCAGTAACGGCGTGGCTTGCGAAACGCGGTTCTGCACTTTTACTTGGGCGATATCGGGGTCCACGCCGGTTTTGAACGTAACCGTCAACATATACGAGCCGTCGGCGGAGTCGGACGACATATACAACATGTCTTCCACCCCGTTAACGCTGGATTCCAAGGGGATACCAATGGTTTTAGCGATTACTTCGGCACTTGCACCGGGATACGCGGCCCGCACAACGACTTCGGGCGGGGTAATGTCCGGGTACAAAGCAATCGGGAGCGATTTGAACGCAATAAGCCCGGCCAAACACAAAACTAGCGAAATAACTACCGCAAAGCGCGGGCGTTTAATAAAGAATTTAGCGAACATGGCTTATTTGCCCTCCGTGGCAGGTTCAGCCAGTTCACTGACGTTGACATCTTGGTTGTTCTGCAATTTCTGTTGGCCGATCGGTACAATCCGTTCGCCGTCTTCCAACCCGGATACGACTACGTATTGCCCGTTCACCATATCTCCTAGCGTAACGTATTTTTGGATGGCTTTATTATCCGCGCTGACGGTCATTACATATTGTCCGCTAGCATCTTGCGATACCGCCGTTTGAGGAATCAAAATCATAGGGCGGAATTTATCCATGCTGACAGTTACGTTGACGTAGTTGCCGGGGATAAGTTTGTTTTCTTTGTTATCGGCTTGCGCGTAAACGGCCATGGTAGCGGTTTGAGAATTGATTTCGTTATCCGCAAATACTTTGGCTTGCGGCATTTCAATTGTTTGGCCGTTAGGCAAAGCAATTTGAATATCCGGCTGTTGGGTAGTCATTTGGTCCATACCCGACAGACGTTCTTTATCCGTAATGGAAAACACCACCCGGATCGGATCCATTTGGATCACGCGGGCCAACCGGTCTACTCCGGCCGTTGCCAAATTGCCTTTAGTTTTTAAGGCTTTGCCGATATAGCCGCTAATCGGGGAACGTACTTCGGTATATTGCAAGTCCAACTTGGCTAAATCTAAACTGGCGTGCGCCGCTTTGACGTTGGCTTGGGCAGTGGCTAAACTGCTTTCGGCTACTTCTAAATCGGCTTTGGAGAGCATGCCGTCTTGGTAGAGCGAAAGTTCACGGGTATAGTTGCTTTGAATTTGTTTTAAGCTGGCTTTGGCTTTTTCCAAGGCGGCTTCGGCGGCGGAAACAGCCGCTTTATAGCGGTCTTGATCCAGGACAAAAAGGACGTCCCCTTCTTTTACAAATGAGCCGTCTTGGAATAAGACTTGGTCAATATAGCCGGAAACTTCCGGGGTAACGTCGGCGGCGTTGATGGCTTCTACTTTCGCAATAAAATTTTTACCTAATGCGAGCGGCCGTTTGGTAACTGTTTGCACCCGCACGCTGGCCGGGCCGCCGGCCCGTTGCATGCCGGCGTTGCCGCCGCTGTTGCGGGCGATTAGAAAACCGATCACTGCACCTACGCAGAGGACCAGCAAGTATTTTACATAACGTTTTACTGTTCTTTTATTCATAAACTAATATTCTCCAATACTTCTATATAAATTGGCTTTGCTGAGTAATAAATTGTAGAAAGCCGCAATTTTATTTTGCCGTGCATCCGCCAGTTGGGCTACGGCAGACAGCAAATTCAAAATGTCCGTTTTTCCTACTTCGTAATACCGGAACGCTACGCGGTGGTTTTCTTCGGCGCTTTCCAGTACGGTTTGGCTAATTTCATAGGAACGGACGGCGGTTTTATAATTTTGATATGTACGCCATACTTCGTTTTCTACTTGGCGTTTTAACGCTTCGGTTTGGTTTTGGGCCTGCTTGTAGAGGAAAGAGGCCTGTTGTGCCGCGTACATATTGGAAAAACCGGAGAAAATCGGCCACGATAATACAAGCCCTGCCGCATTGTTGGTGCCGTATAGACTATGGTGTTTCCAATTATCCGCCAAGGCTGCTTCAGCCGTAGCGCTTAACGTAGGCAACATGCGGGTACGGGCATTGGTTAAATTAGATTTGGCGGCCTCTTGCGTGCTTTGTTGGGCGAGCATTTCCGGGCGTTTTTCCAAGGCCTGGGCCATAAGTTCTTGCACGTTATCGTTCTTGATTTGGGTGGCTTGCTCGTCAAATACGGGCGTTGTTAACGTAATAACAGTGTCCGGGCGCAAATTGAGCAGTACCGCCAAAGTTCCGCTATATTGTTTGACTTGATTTTCGTGTTGCACGACGGTCAGTAAAGACGTCTCATAGCGGGTACGGGCTTGTAGTTTATCGCTTAACGACACCATGCCCAATTTATAGCGTTTTTGGGCTTCATCGTACGATTGCTTATAGGTATCTAAACTGGCTTTGGCACTGACCAACGATTCTTGCGCGGCCAGCAAGTTTAAGTAGGCCGTTTGCACGGATAGTAACGTATCTTGCAAGGCGGCATCATATTGTGAAAGGGCGGCTTTTACATACGCCTTTGTGCTGTTCGTACGGGCTTCGCGTCCACCGAAATCAAACAGTAGCCATGAGGCTTCGGCCTTGCCGACGACGGGTTCATCTTGCAGATACGAACCGTGTTCCAGTTTTTCGCCGGTGATTTGACCGACACCCGTTAAAGTTACCGAAGGTAAATACTGGGCCCGCGAAGTACCGAGTGTGGCTTCTTGCGCTTTGGTTGCCATGTATTGGGCGGCCAAAGACGGGTTCGTGCAAAGGCTGATTTGGAACAAATCTTCCAAATTAAGACTTTGGGTGGATACGTCTTTATCTACGCATCCTTCGGGCGGACGTACACGGTACGCGGCCAACGGATCTAAAGCCATCGCGGGTAACGCAACGCTACACAGCGCGGCTAAGAACAGATGTTTTTTCATTTACTTTCTTTTCCTTTTTGATACGAATTTAAAATGGCTAATGTATGCCGCCACACTACATTTTTGATTTGTGCGCGTAGCGACGGACTAATGTGGGAAACACCCAACTGGGTTAATATAACTACCCGGTGACACTCCGACAGCATGACCTGTCCGAAGATACTGTGGAAAACAACTAATAATTCCGGCGACTTTGGGGAAAGCCCCGTCAATTTAGCCACTAGTTGGAGCGGCAGTTCCCGGTATGGATTCATATACGATAACAACATTTTACGCATGGGGGCTGATTCCAATTCTACCAGGGTAAAAATACGTTCTAGCGGCAAGTTGTGGTTGCTCAGGCCCGACTCCAACAGCGCGTCTAAAATTTGGTGTAGTAAGGCCAACGCTTGCTCATGGGAATAACGGGCTAAATCTTGGACGGTAAGCAAAGGGCTTTTTGTTCCGCAGGTCTGCTTGCGGTGTTCCTCGGCCAAGAATTGCAACGTCTCTTTGTATAATTTACGTTTATCTCCAAAATAATAACGGATTGCCGACACGTTGACTTTAGCGGTACGGACAATATCCCGCACGGACGTACCCGAAAAGCCTTTTTGGGCAAATAAACGGGTGGCCGAACGGAGAATTTTTTGGCGTGTATCCTTCATACTCTTATTATATAAAAAGAGGCGTCTAAATTCAAACGATTGTTTGAATTTAAGGGGCATCTGTACCAGGATGGCGGTGGGGGAAAGGAAAACTCAAAAAAGACGTCATGCTGAACTAAAAATAATGTCACCCCGAACTAAAAATGTCGTCATGCTGAACTTGATTCAGCATCTCACATTATTGCCGTTTTAGAAAGTGGTGAGATCCCAAATCAAGTTTGGAATGACAAATTGATATAAAAAGGCCTGTCGTACCGGACAATAAAACAAAGTCATTCCCGAAAGTTGTAATCGGGAATCCCCACCGCTTGGCAACAACTATAAGGAGGAGATCCCCGATAAAGACACTCGGGGATGGCGACAAAGACGGGATAACGGCCGGGGAGAGAACGACGAGACCCTGAAACAAGTTCAGGGTGACAGCAGGGAAAAAGAGAACGACGAGATCTCGTATCAAGTACGGGATGACAGCATTTTGTGTGTACAGGATGACGGCATTTTTAGGGTTTTCAAAATTTTTTGAAGTCGTTTTTCCGTTTGGAAACAAAAAAAACTTGACTTTGTTTTTTTTTTGCTACTTTTTAATAAATGGGAATTTTATTAAAAAGGAGCAAAAAAGTATGAAGAATAAATTGTTGGGTGGTTGTTTTTGCCGTCATGCTAAACAAAAAGGATGTCATGCTGAACTTGTTTCAGCATCTTACCGCTTTTTTGATAACAGTGGCTTTACGCTTATAGAACTTTTAGTCGTTGTGCTTATCATTGGCATTTTGGCGGCGGTGGCTTTGCCAAAATACGAAACGGCCGTTATGAAAGCCCGGTTTGTGAATATGAAAACACGTTGCAATACGCTCTATGCCGCGGCCGAAGCATATCAATTGGCTACCTCTACCTATCCGACCAGTCCGGCAGATTTAGATGTCAGTATCCAAGGGGGAACGATACACGTAAACAGTTCAAGTGGGGACGAAGAACTTTACTTCCCCGATAACACGTATTGTTATGTCGGCGGGAACAGCAGCGGGCGTTTTTATGTGGGATGTAAAGACGAAACGCATAAATTGAATTATTTTCGGGATAACATTATACGGAACGGCAAACCCTATATTACTTGTACGGTTTATACGACTGATATGAACGATAAATATCATAAATTGTGTGCTAATGAAACAGGGGATACAAACCCGGCACCTGTGACGGGCGGTTATGCTTCTTATAGATATTGATTTTACCGCCTGATTAAAAACTGTTTCCCGGTAAAGACACTCGGGATAGGCAATAACGCAACTCATTTATGGGTTTCATGCTCAATAAAAAAAGGCCCGCGTAACAGCGAGCCTTGTCTTTTTAACAGAGGTGTTTTACTTTTGCACTTTGGCCATCATGTCGTACATGATAATACTGGCGGCGGCAGAGGCGTTCAAACTTTCCACGCCCCCTTTTTGCGGAATAGAAATAATCTCGTCGCAATTTTCGGCTGTTTTTTCGCGGATTCCAAACCCCTCGGAACCGATTACTAACACGGCCGGAGAGGCGTATTGCATTTGGGTAATAGGTTTGCCCGCCATGTCGGCGCCGTAGATCCAAAAACCTTCTTCTTTCAAATCGTTGAGTGCGGCGGACAAATTGGCTACTTCTACAATGTTGATGTTTTCAATGGCCCCGCAGGCCACTTTATATACGGCCGGCGTAATGCCTACCGTGCGGCGGTTAGGCAGAATAATCGTGGAAAACCCCAAGCACGCTGCGCTGCGGATAATAGCGCCTAAGTTTTGTGGGTCGGTCATTTCGTCCACGGCGAGCCACAAATCTTTTTTATTACCGTCGGACTCGTAAATGGCGTTAGACAATTTCATCAGTTTGACCGGTTGAATTTTGGCCATAATGCCTTGGTGGTTGGCGTTGTGGGTTAAACGGTCCAATGTTTTATTATCAATGCGGTCAATTTTGACGTTCGCGCGTTTGGCTAAACGGATAATATCTTCAACGGCTCGGTGTCCGGCTTTGGTATCTGACACATACAGTTGGGTTACGTTGCGTTTTTTACTCCGCAACGCTTCTTGTACGGGGTGAATGCCGTAAATCATATCTAAATTATTTTCGTTCATAATGTTTCCTCTTTATCCGATTTCGCGCGAGCCAAAACTCATGCCCACTTCCAACGCGGCTTTTACTTCCGCCCCGTGCGGATCTACCCGCTTGAGGTTGGCAATCGCGTCGGAAATTTTTACTTCATCCATGGCAAATTGGTGGAAGGCCGCCATATAGCCGAATTTCCCTTCTAGTACCATATCTAACGCCTTGGCACCGTAGAGCGTGGAAAGCCATCGGTCAAACGCCGTCGGCGTTCCGCCGCGTTGGGTATGTCCCAGCACACACGCGCGCGATTCTATACCGGTTTTGCTTTCAATCATTTCGCTTAACTTGTTGGCAATACCACCCAAGCGGATGGCGTCCGTACTGCCCGCCACGGTGCGTGCAACGGCCTGTTCGCCTTGTTCGTTTTTGGCGCCTTCGGCCGCTACTACAATACTGAAAGTTTTTCCTAATGCTTTGCGGTTTTGAATATATTGGGTGATTACGTCGTCGTTATAAGGAATTTCCGGGATAAGCACAATATCCCCGCCGCCGGCAATAGCCGAACGCAATGCAATCCATCCGGCGTAACGGCCCATGGTTTCCACAATCATTACGCGGTGGTGGCTTTGGGCGGTGGTGTGTAACCGGTCAATGGCCTCTGTGGCGATATGCAAGGCCGAGTCAAAGCCAAAAGTTTGGTCGGTGGCGGATAAATCGTTATCAATGGTTTTGGGTACGGCTACCACGGGCATACCCAGTTCCACAAATTGTTGCGCCATGTGTAACGTGCCGTCTCCGCCGATTGTAATGAGCGCGTCTAGCATGTTTTCTTTGAAATTGTGCATGACGACGGATGATAAATCGTGCGGTTGTTCCGGCGTGCCGAACGGCGGCAAAGTGTAGTTGAACGGGTTAGCGATATTGCTGGAACCCAAAATCGTTCCGCCTAATGTTAAAATGCCCGAGACGGTTTCGTTGGTGATTTTGATGAACTCGTTACGCACCAGCCCGTCAAATCCGTTTTTGAATCCCAACACTTCTATCCCGTGGGTAAGCGCGTTTTTGCTTACCGCGCGTACGACGGCATTTAGGCCGGGGCAATCGCCTCCGGCAGTTAATATACCTATACGTTTAATCGTCATTTATTCCCCCGCGGTGCGTGGGCGCGTAAACCGCGTACGCGGTCTGCTACGCGGTCAATTACCCAATCGGGTGTAGAAGCACCGGCTGTAATAAAAATTTTTTTGGCTTGTAAAATTTGCGTTTCGTTGAGTTCTTCTTCCGTTTCCACATGCTGAACGGCCGACGAAAGTTCCTTGCATAGCAATGCTAGCCGCGCCGTATTGGCACTGTGTTTGCCGCCTACTACAATTACCAAGTCGGCACTTTGGGCATATTCAATGGTTTCTTTTTGGCGGTCTTTGGTGGGTTGGCAAATGGTGTTTGAAATTTGGCAAACCGTCGCCCGGTTTTTGATTTCTTCGGCGGTTTCGTAAAACACGCTTTCTTTTTGTGTGGTTTGGGAAACGACGTTGACTTTGTCAAAATGCGGTAAAAGGCGGGCTTCTTCCGGTCCGCTTACCACTGTTCCGCGCCCTTGGGTATAGCCCATTAGCCCGATTACTTCGGCATGGTCGCTGTCGCCAACGATTACGGTATCGTACCCCTCTTTGGCAAATTTATCAATGATGTTTTGCGCGTGCTTTACTAGCGGACAGGTAGCGTCCTCTACGGCCATGCCGCACGTTTCTATTTCTTGCTGAAATTGCGGCGTAATTCCGTGCGCGCGAATTACCAACACGCCCGATTTGTCCGTCGCTTGCGTCGGGGAATCAATGGCGGTAATTTGCTTGGCACAAAGCATGTCGGTAACCTGTTTGTTGTGAATTAACGGCCCGATTGTATAGACGGGCTTTTTGCCCGCCGCTTCCAGTTCCAGCACTTTTTCAATCGCGCGTTTCACGCCGGGGCAAAACCCCGCCCGTTTGGCTACGATTACATCTTGGGTTTGGATCATATCTATATTATAGAAAAAAACGATTTGTTTTTTATTCTTGCAGACAAGATAAGTCTGCCGGCGCGCGGTTTTTGACGTTAAACAGGGGAATATGCAGAGGCAAGTTGGGCGATTAGGGCTAACTTCCGGCGCAGAGAATTACTGTCCGGTCCAGTTGTGCAGAACAAACCACGAGAGGAAACTGACTCCCAAGAAAATTAAGACTAAAACGATAAACCAAATGCCGCGCCATAAGGGCGATTGCGGTTCGGGGGCTTCGGTGCTTGTGGCAAATTGTTGTAACATAGCCATAGCGCGCATGTCGGGTGCAGCGTCGGTTACTACGGGGGCGGTGGAACTATCCGTTGTGTCGTGGTCTAATTTTTCTACCAGTTTTTCCAGTTCCCCTAAAATTTGGAGCGCCCGGAAACGGAACGCTTCCATTTCTTCTACCGGAATTAAGCGGTGCTCGTGATAGACAAGCGCATTTTCGTTAAGTTCCAAATAGATATTGGGTTGGGTTTTGAATAACCCGATAATCATAGGCGTAAACAAAATGCCCGATCCTTGCGACGGCGCATGCATGCGGTACCGTGTATCAATGGCCGGGATGTTTGTTTTCATCAGCGTATGTTGCGAACGCGCAAACGGCGAAGAAAGCGGGGCGGCCTTTAACAGCGGAAATTGCCGCTTTTTTAATTCCGCTGTAAAAATGGTAATGTGTTGCGGTTTTGATTTGGCGTTTTCATCCGTATAAATAGTATCGTCGGCCCAGCGGATAAAAGCGACATTGTCCGAACAGGTAAACACGTTGCGGTATTGGTGAAAATACTGCGTAAAAAACTCTAACCGTCCGGCCGTAAGTTGGGTGGTTACCGTATTTTTGCTCTTATCAAAAGAGCAACCGTTCGCGCGGGCAATGCGGGCTAAATCGGCGGTGCGGGAACGGGTGGAGGCCACCAAGCCAACGATACATCCCGCAATAATAAACGAAAGAATTAACGTCATACTTATATCATACCAAAAAAATCTTGGTAAAAAACGGCCCATAAAAAACCCCCGCCGGTTTATGGCGGGGGAAAAATCAACTTCTTCTTTTATTTTTGGGTAACGTCTTGCGCCGGTTTTTTGCTGGTTAAAATTGCCCAACTTAATACGGCCAGTAACGCAATCACAACGACCCAGCCCAGTTTGCCTAACGGTGTGTAGGCGTTGTGATAGTTCACAATGATAGGCGCAACGATAACGGCTACCATGTTGACCACTTTAATCAGCGGATTGACGGCCGGACCGGCGGTATCTTTGAGTGGATCGCCGACGGTATCTCCCACCACGCTGGCTTTGTGGCGTTCGGACCCTTTGCCGGTGTTGGCGGCAATGTCGGAAGGTTCATCTTCCACTACTTTTTTGGCGTTATCCCACGCACCGCCGGCGTTGGACATAAACACGGCTAAAAGTTGCCCGGAAACGATAATGCCGGCTAAGAAACCGCCTAACGCTTCCACACCAAAAGCCAAACCAACCACAATCGGCGAGACAATACCCAGCAAGGCCAAGATGACCAGTTCTTTTTGCGCGGCAACCGTAGAGATGTTGACGGCGCGTGTGTAATCGGGTTGGATTTTGCCTTCCAAGACACCGCCCTTGAATTGACGGCGGACTTCTTGCACAATCAAGGCCGCGGCGCGGCTGACGGCGTTAATAGCAAACGACGAGAACAACCACGGAAGCGCGCCCCCGATCAGCATACCCACAAAGACAACTGGGTTGGAAACCACAATGCCTACGTTAGATAACAGTTCCAATACTTTATTATCTCCGGCGGCAGCCCACGCATCATTTAAGAGGCGTTGTACATTGCTTACGTCCACCATGTACGAAGCAAAGAGCGAAACCGCGGCAATCACCGCAGAACCGATAGCCACTCCTTTAGTAATGGCTTTGGTAGTGTTGCCTACGCCGTCCAAGTCGGCCATGATTTGGCGGGCTTTTTTGGTTTCTTGGTCGTCGTGTCCGTGCCAACTCATTTCGCCAATACCGTTGGCGTTATCGGCAATCGGGCCGAACGAGTCCATCGCCACGTTGTTACCGGTCAGCGTAAGCATCCCAATACCCGTCATGGCTACGCCGTAGAGAATAAAGTTAAATTTCTCTACCGGGCTTAAACCGTCAATCGTACCGAACACGATAACGGATAAGAAGATGGACGCGGCAATGACCAAGGTTGTCCATACAGCACTTTCAAATCCAACGGCAATACCCGACAAAATAGTCGTGGCCGAACCCGTAGCGGTAGATTTTTTGATTTCTTGTACCGGTTTTCCGTCTGTGCCGGTAAAATGCTCGGTCAAGCGGTCAATGCCAATGGCTAACAAAATACCGATCGTGGTAGCCGCAAACGGACGCCACCAACCGCCGGGCACGTCGGCCATATAGAAATAAGCGAGTACGCCGAAAATCGCCACTGAAATTGCGGCGGAAATAGAATAGCCCTTGAAAATGGCTTTCATGGCGTTGCCTGCGGAGCGTTTGGAATCTTTCACGGCGTATGTACCGATAATAGAACACAACACGCCAATACCGCGTACGAGCAAGGGATATACAATCCACTCGTGGTGGCCCGTAATGCGCCACAACGCAATCCCTAAAATCAAGCCGGATACAATCGTTACTTCGTACGATTCAAAAATATCTGCGGCCATACCGGCGCAGTCGCCTACGTTATCACCCACGAGGTCCGCCACCACAGCGGGGTTGCGCGGGTCGTCTTCCGGGATGCCGGCTTCCACTTTACCTACGAGGTCCGCTCCAACGTCCGCGGCCTTGGTGTAAATACCGCCGCCTACGCGCATAAAGAGCGCCAGTAGTGTTCCGCCAAAACCGAAACCGAGCAAAGCATCCGGCGCGGCAATACCAAAGATAATAAAGATAACCGTTCCGCCGAAAAGGCCCAAACCGTCGGTCAACATACCTGTTACGGTACCGGCGCGGTAGGCAATGCGTAACGCGTCGCCAAAACTGCGTTTGGAAGCCGCGGCCACGCGTACGTTAGCATCTACGGCAATACGCATGCCCAGTTGCCCTACGAGTAGCGAAAATACAGCCCCTAAAATAAACGCTCCGGCGCGCCCGAACGCGGCAATAAGTTTTACCTTATCGGCCGATAAGCCCGCAAACCGTTCCATGGAATCTTGCGAAACGGGGACGATATAAACGGATAAAAATAAACAGACGGTTAATAAACCAATTAACGGTAAAATGGTTTTTAACTGACGTTTCAGATAGGCGTTAGCCCCTTCTTGAATAGCACTCCATACTTTAATCATTTCCGGGGTGCCGGTGTCTTCACTCATTACTTGCTTGCGCAAAAATAGCGCGTACAACAACCCTAGTACCGCAATCAAAAGCACGCCAAAAAGCGCGTACTGTTCAAAACAGCGCAGGGAGGCAATTCCATACCACATGTTTTTCTCCTTGTTTGACAGAATTAAAAGACTACCTATATTATAAAAATCCGTCTTAAAAAGTGCAAGCCCTTTTTGAATAAGGTTTTTTGACACTTTCCCGGCAATTTTATATAGTAAAAAATAGTTTGCGGGAGAAAATCTATGTACACTTTTATTGCTATATTTTGTGCCTTGTGTGTTATTTTTAAATCTGCGTTTGTTGCCTTGCCGTTTACAGGCGGCGTAATGTTGTTGGGGATATTATTGCTGCTATCACTGTTTTTATATTGGGCGCGCAAGCAAGCAACTTTCCTGGTGATTACCGTTATAGCCATCATAGCGTTGTATGGGTATTTATCCTCGGGACAGGTGAAACAGAAAGCGTTTGTCCGGGTTAAAACAACTCCACGGCGGGTACAAGTACATACAACGTCTAGTGCATCTCCTTCCAACGTGCCTGGGGTGACATCTGATCCATGTGCGGCCGTCAAGAATACCCAAGGGAACCTGCAGGGTTGGACCCCGCTTAAACAGGCTATTTTTACCAATAATGTTCAACAAGTTTTAATGTTGTTAAACACTTGCGGTGCGGACCCGAATATCGCTGACACTTGGAACACGGCTTTGCAATACGGCAGTGCGGAAGTGATCACCGCTTTAATGGAAAAAGGCATGAAAATTCCCAACGATCAGTGGGGGACGCTTGCCTTGGCTTACGCCGGGCAAACGGAATCTATGAAAAAAATTTTGGCGCGGGGGGACATGGAACACCGCTCTTCCGTCATAGTAGAAGGTGGAAAGGTTTATGATGTGTCTGAAAAACTTTATCTATTGCCGTGGGCGGTGGCCGGCGGGAATATAGACATGGTAAATTTGTTGTTGACCAACGAAATTACCCAAAGCCGCGCTTTGGCGTTGCAAACAGCCGTTAATACCGGGCGGGCGGAGATTGTCCGGTTGTTGACGAATTTGCCGGAGCCGCTAAGTGAAATGGAACAAAAAACGCTTATGCGTTTTGCGGCCGAGCGGGGGCAGGTAGATGTTGCCCGGGCATTGTTAGATGCCGGTATTGATGTGAATACTACGGACCCTTTTCATTTTGGGCAGACATCCCTATTTATTGCGGCCCGGCAAGGGGATATAAAAATGATGCAAATGTTGCTTGCCGCCGGGGCGAACCCGGATTTAGCCGATACTACCCAAGGACAAACCCCACTTCATGAAGCGGTGCAGAACGGAAATTTGGAAGCGGTGCGTATATTGGTGGAAGCGGGGTCCTCGGTAAATGGGAAAAACGCCCGCCAGAACACGCCGTTACAACTGGCCTCCAGAAACCCTGAAATTGCGGATTATTTGCGGGCGCATGGAGCACGGTAATAAGTAGCCCAACAATCTAAAACAGCCCCTGGCAAAACCGGGGGCTGTTTTTAGATAAACGGTTTATTTTCTTTTTACATTCCCATGTTTTCCCACTCCGTACGTTCTATCTTTGTGTTAAAACCACCAATCAATAGTTCTTGGTGCTTTGCTAACCCGGTATAAGATAAACTTGCTTCTTCATACCGCCGGAAGGCAAACACGGCCGAGTTCATAATCTGTTCGTTAAAGATACCTATATTGACCAGCAGTTCAAAGTCTGGAATGGTTAGGCCGGTTACCTTTTGGAATAGTTCCGGTTCCAACTGAGTGATTACATCTTGCAAGGTTTGTTCTCGGTAGTCCGTTAAATACATAAACACCGGGATACGCGTTGCGAACTTTAATAACTTTTCTTGTATTTCCTTACGTTTTGATTTTATTTCTTTTTCTTCTTGTGTAAGTTCTTTCTTCTCTTTCTTTGAAAGTTCTTCTTTGTTTTCTTGCTTTGCTTTTTTAAGGGCTTCTGACTTATTTACTAGCGTTGTTATTTCTTTATTTAAGTTGCGAAACCCTTCAATGTGTGATAAGGCATCCATGGCCTTATCATTTTCTATCAACTTGAGCAAAGTTGGGTTGTCTACATTTACAAGTAAAGCACTTTGCCAACGCCGAGCGAGCATAGATGATGCCGTGCCGGAAATAACTAGGTCTAATAGTTCGCTGGCGTTGATTAGTTCCATTGTGCTTCCGTCATAGCAGAGCACGGGCAGGAAGCTGATAAACTCTTCCACACGCTTTTCCGGTGATTCCTTGCTGTTTGCATTTAAGCGTGCACTATATTCAGCAATCTGGCTCAAAGCTCGATCCGGTGCAAAGTCAAACACATAACAGGTATCTTTTACAATCCCCTTTTCGTTCGGGTTCATTCCGTCTGGATTTTTCACTGTCCAGGGAGATTGCACCCGGAAGGCCGATTGAAAATAGGTTTCTGGGCTGGATGTATTACGGAGCATAAAGATACCTCCCCATTCTGGTACCGTTATGCCCGTAGTAAGTTTTCCGCAAGATAGTGTGATTGTTTTGGTGTTAAACCCTTTACCAATAGCGTGCCGGACAGGCCCCAATGCTTCTACGCCCATTCCGGCTTCATTCCCAGCGCAAACAATAACCTTATATTCTTTGTAAAAAGGATGTTTTTGCAATAAATTGCCCATGGCTTTGCAGCTGGCCACGGACGGCAAAAACCAAAATGTATGGCTTAGGGCACTGAGCAAACGCACATCGGAGTATGGCATCGGCGGTTTCTTGCCGATTTTCAGTTCATCTAAGGTGGTGGGTTTATATTGTCCGCGGATCAAGTTCAGCCAGTCGGCCACTTCCGCTTCGTGCACAAATTTACACACGGAACCTTCTTCTTTTGCTTTGAAAAACTCGTTGAGGTCAAATTCGTTATACTCACCTAGCAAGGCAATAGAGCGTATTTCTTCCGGCATTTGATAGGTCATCATCACCATTTGTGGTAGTTCTAAGTACGGGTTTTCACCTTCCTTAGGATCCCAGGCGTTCTTTTCGCGTTGTTCGTCGGTATAAGTCCAGTTGAAGATTTGGTCTTCTAAAAGTTCCCCATTGTTTAACGCCCTAAACGGCGTGCCGGACAGGTACAAATAGGCACTGGTGGTTAGCGGCATCTGCTCTTCATCGTAGTATTCCAAACCGTCGCCGTCTTGTTTCTTTTGTTCGGCTTTGTCTTCGGCATCGTACAGATCTTTTGCGTTTTCGCGCCAGGCCCCAAAGTGGTATTCGTCCAATATAATGCAGTCCCAGTTGATGCAGTGGATCTCCTCGTTACGCGGTTTAATACCACCCGCATCCGTCTTTTGCAGTACGTCTTGGAAGCTGGCAAACCACACAAACGGCTTCTTGGGATCTATTTCATTATATTGCGTGCCTGTACGGGAAACGAATTGCCAGTCCTTAAAGTCCACATGGCTGACCAGATCCGATTCCCACGAGTTTTGCACCGCTGGCTTAAATGTAAGCACCAGCACCTTTTTCCAGCCCATCTCTTTGGCTAATTGGTACGCGGTGAAGGTCTTGCCGAACCGCATTTTAGCGTTCCACAGGAAGTGTGGTGTTTTGTGTTCGCGTTCGTATGAAAAGTTTTTGAAGTATTCACTGGTAACTTTGACTGCCTGGGTCTGTTCGGGCCGCATGGCAAAATCCATCCGGCGTTCGGTAATGGTGGTTTTATGGTTTTTAACGGCAAAGATGGCCTGTTCCACCTCTTCCAACGTACATTCAAACCATTCTGTATGCTTGCCTTGCGTGGTGCGTTCTTCCGCTCCGTTTTTACGCAGGATGCGGTGCACATCTTTATCAGTGAAGAAAGTGCCGTCTTTACGGATGGCAACGTCTTCCAACAGCACTTCAAAAGGATTGTCCACGGGTTTATGGGTAGGGAATTGCTGTCGGATCCGCTCCACTACATTGCCGGTAGTGAATCCAATTTTTAGGAACCCACGGCCATTGCGTTTGCCTTCCCAGTCCGCGGTCTTATATTGCGGTTTCGTATAGACGTATATTTGCGGAATTTTGTGGCTGTTTAATAATTCGGGCATGGGGTTCTCCTATTCCATCGGCTTGATCATGGACTCTATAAAGTTGATTTCTTCCTTCGTCAGTCCGTACTTTTTGTATAACTTGGCATCCGTCCACTCTTGCGTGAAGTCCTGTACGGGAACGAATTGATATACTCCACGTGGGCCGTTTTGGGTTTTCTTTTTAATACTTACTAAGTAGCGGAAAAACCTGGTTTTAATGTATTTAACAATGTTCAAGCATTCTTCCTTGCTAAAATTATGCGTTGTCGGATTGTATCCAACTACTAAATAAGTTTGTGAACACACGCTATTTCTTTCCCCATAAAAAGGGATCCCCAAAACTTGTGAATCAGAACCAGTGCCTCCCGCCGCTGGAATATAGACTTTATTCAAATGTGCAGATTCTAGGTTTTTAGAAACATCTTCCGGTTTAACCCAACCAAAAGGAATTTTGTGAATGTTTTTGTTTAAGTAATACTTTATAGAATACTCTTCACTTTGTTTCTTTTTATAACCCCACCAACTTGAAGTTAAAGTTTTCTTATTGGTAAAGAAATCTTTCGGACTTACCAAATCACTAAAATTATGTTCTTTGTAGTAGGATCCTTCTTTTTTAGTAATCTTTTCAATGATTCCATAATCATTGGGATCCCTAATAACAATTCCCGAATCAGTAGAATCCAAAAAATCAAAACGATGCTTGCAGTTTTGATTTCCTTTTGAATGGTAATAATAGTTGCATTTTCCACAATAATCTCTTTCCCAAAGAAAATAGTTGATACCTCCTTTGACTTCTACACCTGGGAAACAATCCATGGCATCTTCAAAATCATGTAAAACCCTAAATTGATTAGTTTGAAGCATTTGATCTACCCCATTCATCAGAAATTCCTTCAGTAGTACGGGTCATCCAACGGCTTGGAGTAATCATCGTTATGTACCTCGGAGAGAGTTTTATTGCCTGACTTATGAAATGCTGATAAATTGCTTTTGCTTTTGAACTATTTCCTCCATCATTTCCTACACTCAGTTGGTACGGCGGATTGCCAATAATTACATCAAATTTCATATCTCTTAACCTCTTAAAAAGTGTGTTGTTGTGTTCTTCGTTGCAGTGAATAAAACTGTATGCGTGGGTTTCTAAAATGTTGCCACGGTCGTACTGGCTTTGGCTAGCCCCGCATAAGGTACATTTGCCATTCTCCCAGACGTGTTCCGTGCGGGTATAGTCAATGTTGCCGTCCGGTGTGCTAAATGTACAAATGGAGTATTCCCCGTTTGCATTTTTAGAGCAATAGGTAGAACGTCGCGCCAAGAGCCCAGTCAGTTCCGTAATGGCCAGGCCATACAATTGGTTTGTAAAGATATGGTGGATCCTTTTTTCCAGGTCGGGAATGAGTTCTTTTTCACCTTCAATCAAGCGTTTGGCAATTTCCCGCAGGAACACGCCGGACTTGCAACCAGGATCCAAGAACTTTGTTTCCGTACTTTGGAATAGTTCAGTCGGAAGCATATCCAGTATTTCATTCACCAATTTAGGTGGCGTAAAAACTTCATCCGAAGACAAGTGGGCAATACAATCCAATATATCTGGTTTATGTAGTTCTTTTAAGAACGTCATTTGTTTCCCTCCAATAATTTACGGTAATGTACAGGTGCGTAGCGTTTAACGGCTTGCGGAATATACACGGGTTGTTGCTTTTCGTTTAAGGAAGATGTGCCGAATAAATCCAGCCCGTCTTCCGGCTTGTTGTTTAATGCTTGGAAAGAGTACTCTTCCCTATTAAATCGGTAGCCGATCAGTGTCCACTGGGTGAACGTGATTTTGTCTATACCGTTTAAGGAATCCCCTTGCAGGATGTTTTTGCTTAGTACAAAGCGAATGAGGTTTTGGAAAGTTTCATCGGGCTTTTTATGCAGAGAATCTTTGTAGCATTGGACAGCCAGTTCAAAAAGGCGTTGTCGGGATTCTTTGACATTGTCCTCCAGTAAGTCAATGCCGTAGATGCTGCCTAAGGCGGAGAGTAGTTGGGCTTCAAAGTCGGCCCGTTTGGTGCGGTAGCGTGCCCGTAAGGTTTTGAGCTTGCGTTCCAATATGGCAGTAAGGAAGTTGCCCGTGCCGCAAGCTGGTTCCAAGAAGCGGCTGTCTATGCGTTCCGATTCGTTTTTGACCAGGTCCAGCATGGCTTCCACTTCACGGCGTGCGGTGAGCACTTCGCCAAAGTCGGCCACGCGTTTTTCGCTCTTGATTTGTTTTTCCTTGCGTTCCGTCATAAGTATATGGGCGGAATCCGAAGGAAAAGCGGACAGCTTGGGGATATAAAAACGGCTGTATTACGTCCAGGTCTAAGCTCAGCCCTGGATATAAACAGCCGTAACCCCTTGCCGTCTTTTTAGACGGCAAGAAGCATTTTCGGCATAGGAAACAAAAGGGATCGGCTCTTGCTCCTATGCTTAAATTGGCTGTTTTGGTGAGCTTAGATATTGGTTTCCCAATAGCTATCCTACTCTTCCAGCAGGATCCCAAAAACAGTAAAAAAGTTTATGCCCTTTCCGGGCTGTTGTCTATTTCTCCTTACATCAAATTTTGATATTTCTATTCTACAAAACCTAACCCTAGAAACGCGAATTTTTTATAAGATGTTAACTTTACAAATATCTTATTAAAACCAAGGAGCGGATTGATAAAATATTTTTTATTTTAACTTGATTTTCTGCGTGTTATGGTAATGTGTATAGGGGGGATATAACCACTTGGCTTTTTTCATGAAGTGGCTCAAGCCGTCAAAAATCGTATATTGAAGGGGGGCCAAATCCCCGTCGGGTAAGTTGCCTAGCGAGGCGCAGTTTATGCCGCTCGCTACTCCTCATAAATTAAAAAACCCGCTTAAAGCGGGTTTTTCAAATTCATACGGAGTCGACGAGATTCGAACTCGCGGTCTCTGCCTTGACAGGGCAGCGTGTTAACCAGGCTACACCACGACTCCAAACAACTTAAATCTTTTCGTACCTATATTATATCTTACATCTGCCCTGCGCGTCAACTTTTCCGCACCGGCCCGACGTTTCAGCGGTTTTCAAATTCGCCCCAAAGAATTTGTTCCAATTCCAATTCCACGCCGTGTTTTTCTTTTACTTTTTGATAGACTTGCCGCATCAGTTCGCGGATATCTTCCGGTGTCGCGTGATTAAAATTGACAATAAATCCGGCGTGCTTTTCCGATACTTTTGCTCCGCCTACCGATAGCCCGCGTAGCCCCGTGTCGTCAATCAAACGCGAGGCGTAATCGTTGGCCGGACGCTTAAACACACTACCCGCGCTGGGGAATTCCAACGGTTGTTTTTCCATGCGTTTGTGTAAAATAGTGTTGCGTGTTTCGGTAAGTTGTGTAAAATCGGTTTTGGCTAATTTGAATCCGGCGGATAACACGATATAATCTTCTATCCCTTCCACGTGGCGGTAGGCATATTTGATATCCTGTTTTAAGATCGTTGCCGGGCGGCCTTGCTTATCAATGACGTCAAAATACTCCAGCGTATCAAAAGTTTCTTGCCCGAACGCACCCGCGTTCATATAGACGGCTCCGCCGATACTGCCCGGGATGCCGGATAATTTTTCCATCCCGCCTAATCCGGCATGGCAGGCGGTTTCACACACTTTATCCAAGGCGGCTCCGGCTTGGGCTTTAATGTGTTCGCCGTCGGTAGAAATTTGTTGCATCCGTTTGGTAGAGCAAACAATGCCCAACATCCCTTTAGAGCCGACTAAAATGTTAGTGCCAAACCCAATCAGGTGCAGGGGGATATTGTACGCGGCGGATAGTTTAAGCACAAAACTCCATTCTTCCGGCGTGGCCGGATACACATACGCTTCCACCGGGCCGCCGGTGCGGTAAGTCGTATGGCGCGACATCGGTTCATCTAACAAACAATGCTCGCCGAAAAATTTTTTGAGTTCTTGCTTGTAATCCATGGTTTAGTTAAAATTAACGCCCACACCGGCGCGGAAACCTTTGTTGCTGGCGGTTTGAGTATAGGAACCAAACACATAAAATAACGGGAACGGGCTCACGCGCACGCCAGCTGTCCAGCGGGGGGCCTTATCCGAGGTAGATCGGTTGCTAGGTAATTTGCGGGTGGACATTTCGCTGTAATCGTATCCAACGCCCACATAAGGAGTGATAAATAATATCTTCGTGGACGCCACCGCCGATACGGACATGTGGTCGGTCGTGTACCAATCGGTTTTGGCGCGGTCATAATATCCGGCTAACGTAACATTGAAAAGTTCCAACACATTGTAATTGTATTTAATACCGGCCCCGAGCGATTCAAACCCGTTAAAAGCCGTGCCGCGCACGGCGACCGTGGTGTTGATGATGGGCAAGCGCGTTTCCGCCGTAAGAAACGGGGTAAATATATAGTCTTCAGATGAAATGTTGTTATCCGCGCCGACTTTTACACTTCCCACCGTCGCCCCGATATCAAACCCGGGGAACGAAGTGGCACGCCCGGTATGAAAATCGTTCACACCGATTAACGTGTTAATGTCTTTATTATACGCGGACAAGTTAGACGAGGCGTTATAATGGGCATGGAAGTCGTCGGCTATGTTAGTAGAGGCAACCCCCGCGATTGGAAAAACAAACAAGCAGGCTACAACAGACAGGATTTTTTTCATTGTATTCTCCATTTGTGAATTTGAAAGATATATAATATGATAGAAAAAGAAAGGCGGAAGCGCAACCCGCCGGTTAACATGGAGGAGAAAATTTATGGTTCACGAGCTCGCCGGAACGCTTACAACAAAAAAAATAGATACCGAGGCCTTGCGCCGCGCTTTTTATACGCCGGAAAAAACACCGGTGCCGGTTAAATTCGGTACGTCGGGCCACCGGGGAACACTCGGGGAAGGGTTTTGTGCATTACACGCCAAAGCCATTGCACAAGCCGTGGCGCGCATCCATACGGAAAATCACCTTACCGGCCCGATTTTGGTGGGCGGGGATACGCGGTTAATGTCGCGCGATACCGCCACGTTATGTGCCGAAGTATTGACGGGTAACGGGTTTACCGTTATCTTGCCGGATATTCCGGTACCGACGCCGGTCTTTTCATTTGAAATACGCAGCGGCCGCGCCTGTGCGTGCTTAAACGGTACAGCCAGCCACAACCCGCCGCAAGAAATGGGGCTCAAGTATAACCCGTCTAACGGGGGGCCTGCCGACGGGAAATTAACCGCCCAGATTGAAAAATACGCCAACGAATATATGGCGCATCCGCAAACCATTAAAACATTACCGCTTCAAGAAGCCCGCCAAAAGGGGCTTGTTAAAACGGCAGATGTTATTACGCCTTATGTGGAGGCATTAGGAAAGAAAATTGATTTTAAGAAAATAGCCGCGGCCCCGGGTAAATTTGCGATTCATCCGCTAGGCGGCACGAGTTTGCCTTTTTACCGGGCCATTTGCCAAAAATACGGCCTTAAAAATGTAGATATTGTGAGCGAAGTGCAAGACCCGACTTTCCATTTTATTCCGTTAGATCATGACGGTAAAATCCGGATGGATCCGTCCTCTAAATATCCTATGAAACCGCTGATTGAACTGGTGCAAAGCGGTTCGTACGTTTTTGCCGGGGCCAGCGACCCGGACGCAGACCGCTTCGGTTGTGCGACGGCACAAGGTGGTTTAATCGTGCCGAATCACGCCTTGTGTGTAATGGCTGATTATTTGGTGCGCCATCACCGCGTAGCCGGGGCCACTGCGTTGGGCCGCACGCTGGGCACGACGGCACTATTGGACCGTATTGCGGCGGACCATGGACTGGCGTTGGAAGAAGTGAACGTTGGTTTTAAGTATTTTGTGGAAGGGTTGGATAAAGGGCGCTATGTGCTGTCTGGCGAGGAAAGCGCCGGGATGTCCGTAAGCGGTTGGACGACGGAAAAAGACGGTATTTTTGCCGTATGTCTGCTCATGGAAATTCAAGCGTGTGAGGGCGATATTGCTGCTTTATACCAAAAACTGACGGAAAAATACGGCGTTTCGTACTATATGCGGGTAGATGTGCCGACCGATATGGAAACGAAACAGAAAGTCAAAGCGATGAAAGCGTCCGACTTTACCGCCACGCAAGTGGCCTCAGAACAAGTAACCCGCGTGCGTGATACCGATGGGCTGAAAGTGTATTTGGAGCGTTCGTGGTTTTTGGTGCGCCCGAGCGGGACGGAAAATATTTTGAAGATTTACGCCGAAACTTTTACGGACGAAACCCACTTGCGTGAGTTGATTGCGCAAGCCCAAAAAGTGTTGTCGTAAAATCGGCTTTTAACGTATTGGGTCAAAGGTTCTAGCGTATGCTGGGCCCTTTGACCCTTTTTATTGCAGTTAAAAACAGCATACTATATGTGTATGAAACGTTTTTTAATGATTGGATTAAGTTTATTGCTGTCTTGCGGTCTAGCGCAGGCGCAGATTTTTAAAGGGGTTGAATTAGCCAAAGGCCTCCGGGTGGATGGCTGGAAGGCAGATTGGTGCCCGGAAAGTATTACCGAACTATCCATGAAAGCCATGCGCCCTATCTACCAGGCGACGCGGCGTACTTTTTCCCAGACGTATTTGTTGAAGCAGGCCCCACGCGGGTTGGTGCAAATTAAAACGAAGGCAAACGGCGAGGTCCGTGGGAGCGGTTTTTTGCTGGTGCACGAGAATAAATTATACGTGGCTACTGCCCGGCACATAAGCGGTCATGTGGGTAGTACCTTTGTGGCCGAAGTATTTAACAAGGACGGTTCTCCGCTGCGCTTTAAGGTGAAAGTGGGCGCCGGCGGCCAACGCGGATATCACTTGGCAGATATGTCGCTTTCGGAAATTTCGTGGGACGCCCTAAAGGGCGGAGCAAAACCGTTTGATTGGGCTGCGCCGGATCTATCCCTCCCGGCCTATTCGTTTGGATACACGTCGGGCCCCTGGGGACAGCGGGATATTTTGCCCATGGAGCGGCGATTTTTAGAACAAGGAAAATGGGAGTTAGTAGGAACTCGCCCTACGGTACCCTTGGAAAACCCGGATGAACCTTTTGGATTTAGCGGATATTGCGGATCCCCGGTCTTGCAACTGCAAGAAGGCCGGTGGGTGGCAGTAGCGGGACATATGGGCAGTTGTGGCGTTGTCAGCGAACCGGAAAACAACCGTAGTTTTGCTGTCAATCTGTCTAAAGTGTTACCGCTGTTAAGCCAACGCTTGGCAGGGGATATCTCCTCCACGCAGTTGCGCCCTGTCAAATTGTTTGGTACGCAAATCGCTCAATTAGACTGGGGAGAAAGGATATATGGTGTGATAGTTTTCCGGGGCGAGGATGAAGAGATTGTTTCGGAACAGATCCTAAATTTGTGGGTTCACGCGTTTGATGAAGAACGTTTGGAAGATTTATTTGAAAATATTACTTTACAAAGCGGAGATAGAATCCTTATAGATGTTGAAACCCGGCGTACCGACACGGGTATGCGTTATGTGCATTGGGTTGTTCCGTAAGTAATTGGCTAGCAAAAAACGATTTCAATTAAAAACCCGTCATTTGGACGGGCTTTTAATTGGAAAACTTATTTTTTACTGTTCATTTGGTACCATTGCAAGGCCAAAATGGTTTTAGCGTCGGTAATTTTTCCGCTTTTAATGAGCCGGTAGGCTTTTTGGAGCGGAATTTTTTGGACATTGATAAACTCGTCATCATCCAAATGGGTTTTCCCGCGGGTGAGTCCGGTGGCTACATAGAGATGTTGTACTTCGTTGGAAAATGCGTTACACGGGTGAAAAACTAAAATTTCTTTCAATGATTTTGCTTTTAATCCGGTTTCCTGTTCAAGTTCTGCCCGGGCACAGGCCAAAAAATTTTGCCCCGGTTCCCGCTTGCCGGCGGGAATTTCCAGTGTGGCCGCGCCAATGGGATAGCGGAACTGTTCTACCAAGTAAACAAAACCGTTTTCTACCGGCAAAATACCGCTGGCCCCGCGGTGCTTCAAATAGATCCGCACCCCCGTCTTGCCGTTGGGCAGGTTTATTTCGTCTAACTTTACGTCTAATACTCCTTTATATAGGGTTTGCGAAGACTTCTTTGTTTCTTTTAATTTACTATAATGTTTCATAGACATATTTTACCTTTTTTAACCTTTCCCGTCTAAAACCGGGCCAAAATACAGGAAACACCATGGCGGAATTTGTACAACTGCATAATCATACCGAATATTCTTTGTTGGACGGCATGTTGCGCGTGTCCGAAAACCATAAACCGTCTAAATTTTTACAAGGTTTAACGGCGCAAGGTATTCCCGCTATGGCCATTACCGACCACGGCAACCTTTACGGTGCGTTAGATTTTTATGCTTCGGCCAAAGACGCCGGCCTAAAGCCGATTGTCGGGTGTGAGTTTTATATTACCGAAGGTAATTATAAAGAAAAAGATAAGTCCCGCACTGGGCACCTCACCTTGTTGGCCCGCAACCACGAAGGGTATTTGAATTTAATGAAACTTAATTCCATGGCGTGGGTGGACGGGTTTTATTATCATCCGCGTATTGACCAAGAAATTTTAGCCCAACATGCGGGAGGACTGCTTTGTATGTCCGGCTGCCTAAAGGGGTTTTTATCCCAGTATGTACGCGAGCCGGGCGGTTTTGAAAAAGCATGTGCGCTAGCGAAAAAGTACGAAGATATCTTTGGCAAAGGCAATTATTATATTGAACTGATGGATCACGGAATCCGTGAGGAAATAGAGGCACTCCCGCTCCTTAAAGACGTGGCTAAAACGACGGGTATTCCTTTGGTGGCTACCAACGATTGCCACTACGAAAAAAAAGAAGATTGGGAAGCGCATGACGTACACGTCTGTATCGCTACCGGTAAAACGCTCAACGACCCGAACCGGATGAAAATGTCGCACGAACTTTATTTTAAGTCGCCCGAGGAAATGTGCGCGTTATTTGCCCACACGCCCGAAGCGTGCAAAAACACGTTAGAAATTGCCGAAAAGTGTAATTTGGAATTTCCTAAACACGGGTTTATTTTGCCTAATTTTGATATCCCTGGCGAATATCCCAACTCCGCCGAGTATTTCAAAGATCTATGCCGCAAAGGACTCACCAAAAAAATGAACGGCCAAGTGCCGGATAATTATTGGAAGCAGTTGGAGTTTGAATTTAACGTTATTATTACCATGGGGTTTGATTGCTACTTTTTAATCGTGCAAGATTTTATCAACTGGGCCCGCGCGCACGATATTCCGATAGGACCGGGGCGCGGCTCGGGCGCGGGATCGTTGGTGGCATACAGTTTGGATATTACCCGTATTGACCCCATACAAAATAAACTGCTTTTTGAGCGTTTCTTAAACCCGGACCGTATCAGCATGCCCGACTTGGATATTGATATGTCCGACGCCGGACGCGAACGCGTTATTGATTATGTGCGCGAAAAATACGGACACGATAAAGTTTCCCAAATTATTACGTTTGGTACGATGAAAGCCAAACTGGCCATTAAAGACGTGGCCCGCGTGCTGGAAGTGCCGCTGGCAGATGCCAACCGCATTGCTAAAATGATTCCCAACGACCCCAAAATGACGTTGGAAAAAGCCCTGGAAATTAACGAACTGCGTAACGAATTAAACACGAACGCCCAAAGTAAACGCCTGTTTGATATGGCGCGTAAAATTGAGGGGCTTAAACGGCACACGGGGATTCACGCGGCCGGAGTGCTGATTACCAAAGAAGCCGTTTCCGAATATGTACCGTTGGCCCGCGGGGCAAAAGATGTAATTACTACCCAGTTTGAAGGCGAGCCATGTTCCAATTTGGGGCTATTAAAAATGGACTTCTTAGGGTTGCGTACGCTTACAGTTATTGATAATGCTGAAAAAATGATCCGCACCCGCCATAACCCCGATTTTGATATTAACAAAATCCCGTTGGACGATAAAAAAACATACGATATGCTTTGCGCTTGCCAAACGCTGGGAATCTTTCAGTTAGAAGGCAACGGCATGCGCGACCTTATCAAAAAATTACAGCCCACCCAATTTAGCGATTTGTCTGCCTTGGTGGCTTTGTACCGCCCGGGGCCGATGGAATCGGGCATGATGGATACGTATGTACGGCGTAAAGGCGGACAGGAAAAAATTGTGTACGAAACCCCGCTGTTGGAAGAGCCACTCAAAGATACCTACGGTTGTATGCTCTATCAGGAGCAAATCATGGAAATTTCCAAACGCTTGGGCGGATTTACCCCCGGCGAGGCCGACTCGTTGCGTAAAGCCATGGGTAAAAAGAAAATTGACATGATGGAAAAATTCGGCCAAAAATTTATGGCCGGGTGTAAAGAGCGTAAGATCCCCGAAAAAACGGCCCATCATGTGTACGAACAGATGAAAGCATTTGCCGGATATGGTTTTAACAAATCACACTCGTACGCCTATGCGTTGGTATCGTATCAGACTGCTTACTTAAAAGCCAACTATCCCATTGAATTTATGTGCGCGGCCCTGACCAACGAAATCGGACACAATGCAATCGGCGCAGATGATAAGGAAAACAAAATTGTTACTTATTTGGCTGAATCGCGCAAATTAGGTTTTGAAGTGCTACCGCCGGATGTAAACGCGTCCGAGATAAATTTTGCGGTGGAAGAAAAAGACGGCAAAGAGTGCATCCGCTATGCCTTAAATGCTATCAAAAACGCCGGCGAAGAGGCGTGTTGGGCTATTGTGCGTTCCCGCAAAGCCCAAGGCAAATATACTTCCATAGAGGAGGTATGTAACCGCCCGGAACTTGCAGATGTGGTCAACAAAAAAACATTGGAAAGTTTGATTAAAGCCGGCGCGTTAGATTCTACCGCTCCCGAGCAAGACCCGCGCGCTATCCGTGCGTTTGGGCTGGCCAATTTAGATCAAATTGTAGAGACGGCCCACCGGGTGGCCCGCGAACGCCAAAAGACCAATACCGCCAGTTTGTTTGGGGATGATTTTTCTTCCATGCTTAGCGTAAAACAAACCGACCCGGTACAGGCCGCTCCGCTTACCCGCACCGAACTGTTGGGGTTTGAAAAAGAAGTGCTGGGCCTTTTCTTTAGCGGACATCCGATGGAAAAATACCACCACAATTTAGCCCAATTACACGCTACGCCGATTGTTGATATTTTAGAAGGGCGCGCTACCGGACGCTTAAATGTGTTGGGTATTATTACGTTGTTTAAGCGACGCCAAAATAAAAAGACCAAAAAAGATTGGGCGCAGTTGGTTATAGAAGATTGCACCGGCGCGTTGCGGATCAATGCGTTTTCCCGCACGTTTGAAAATGTAGGCGCGCTGCTTACCCCCAATGCAATTTTGAATTTTTTAGGCGACGTCCGCACCGACGAAGATAGCGCCAGTATTGAATTTAATTTGCAAGATGTCAGCAACATTACCGATTTAATTGCCGGCATCGCCAAAGAATTTACCGTCCGTTTACCGGCTAATTACACAACCGAAGAACTGCAAAAACTGAAAAGTTATTTGGATATGACCCGCGGCACCACGACGGTATATTTGGAAGTTCCCTCCAAAGAAGATCCCACCAAAATGCACCGCATCCGCACCAATAAACGGGTGTTGCTACATAAGGCACTCCTAGAATATATTGAAAACGCGTGGGGCAATGCGTGGACCTTTCGCTAAAGTTGTTTTTTTGGTTGTTTCTCCGTTTGAAAAATAAAACTTGATATTGTTTTTTTTTTTGTTACATTTTGTTTAATGATATAAAGGAGGTTGTATGAAAAACAGCCAAGCATTTACGCTTATTGAATTGTTGGTGGTAGTTCTTATTATTGGTATTTTAGCGGCGGTGGCCTTGCCGAAGTTTGAAATGGCGGTAGAAAAATCCCATGTAGCAAAGGCCCTTATAGCGGTAAAAAATTTGTCAGAGTCTATGGAACGGTATTACTTGGCAAATGGCACTTATCCGAGTTATTCCGGTTTCAGCGATACTCATTTTTGGGAAGAATTGGATATGGAAATGCCTGCCAACTCCGATTTTAATTTATATACTCACCAATCAACATACGTTGGCGCGCACCGAATTGATTCTTCCCGGTTTGATTATTATATTTCCCGGAACTTGGCAAAAGGGGGAGAAAATAAAAAATTTAAGTGTTGGACCGCAGTTCCAAATGACACTTCGCGCTCTGCGCAATTGTGTAAACAGTTATGCGGCGGAGCCGAGTTGGTAAAGGCCTGGGGCGGAACGCCCAGCACGGGGTGCGAATTTTAATTAACCCCCCTACTGATACTTTTTGCTTTTTGTACCGCCTTGGTACGAGTACCCAAAATCGCGTTTAATTAGTTCCTGCGCTAAATCTTTACCCGCGCCGTTTTGAACATCACATAGCAACCGGAAGTATTTGTCGCGCCCGCAGTTGGTAAGCGTAATCGGTTTTTCTTGCAAAAATTTTTCCGTAAACGATTTGGCTTGTTGGGCCAAGTTTTTTTCGCGCGCGGTTTTGCCTTTTATTTCCGGCGTGTCTACGCCACGCACGCGCACGGGGACTTTTTCGCAATATACCGCTAGCGAACAATTTAGATTGATTTTGAAAGTATCTCCGTCGTAAATAGAGGCCACCGATACATCTTCAAAGGCTTGTTCGTCCTCTACCGGGCCGGTTTTGGTAAGCGGTTTGCCTTGCTGTTGCATAAAAAACAAAATGACCGCAATAATGACCGAGGTCCAAAACTGGACTTTCTTTTGGCTTGCCATTAACCGTTTGCGTGAAGTCGTTTTTCGTCTGGCCATTTACCGCTCCGGAAATAGTACATTTAAGGCGTGATGTTCTACGGCAATATCCAATTTGCCGTCCGCCTGGCGCGGCTCGCCGTCTATGTGATACGGGAATTTGCCCGCGTGCGAAAGTGTTACCTGCTTTACGTTAGTGCTTTGCGTTACACCTAGCGGCCGCCAGCCATTTGTAAAAAATCCGGGCAAGGCCAATGCCAATTTCCATGTAGGCACATTACACACTTGCACCATATCCAGTAAGCCGTCGCCTAAATTGGCGTGCGGGGCAATTTTGAAATTGCTGCCGTATTGGCGTCCGTTAGCAAATACCAGTGTTAGCGGAGAAATAGAAGTGGTTTTCCCGTCTATCTCTGCTTGAAAAACGGAGGGTTGGTACGAAAAAACGGTTTTCGCGCCTAACTTAAAATAAGGCCATTTGCCGCGCGCGCCGTTTTTACCGTGCTCCATAAATTGCCACGCAATTTCGGCCTCTAAACCGACGCCCGCCACGTTCAAAAACAGTTCCCCGTTGGCCCGGCCGATATCACACGGGCTGACCCGTCCGCGTTGCAAACGTACGACAGCTTCTTCAAAGGTAAGCGGCATACCCAGTTCACGCGCGAAGCCGTTGCCCGACCCGCGCGGAATAACCGCTAATGCCGTTTGGGTACCCACAAGTCCGCGGGCGGTTTCGTTAATCGTGCCGTCCCCACCGATAGCAACCACCGTATCAAACCCGTCTGCGACGGCTTCGCGCGCCAATTCGGTGGCGTGTCCCGCCGCACGGGTGAGCCGCATATCCGCACCCGGGAAGTTAAGTTGTATGCACCGCGCAAAATGCTCGGTATCGGCGGAACGGTTGCCGCTAACAGGATTTAAGATAAAGCGTATTTTCATAAGGTTTTTAAGTGATCCTCGCTGGGAATTTCTGTTGTTTTAAGTTCCAGTAGGGCGTCGTGTATGCGTTCGCCTTTAAGTATATTGGCACCGACGCCGGCCAGTTTCGCTCCAACCGAAAGCACAAAGGCCATCAGTAGCGTAAATAACCCCAAATTGGCCAGCGTATTTATATTTTGCAAAGGTACGACCATCGTGCCGTATTGGGTTTGCAAATTCATATCCGCCAGTTGTACCACCGGGGCCGCCGGTTGGCGATCCACAAACACTTTATACATACTGATTAACGAGAAAAAAATCAACAGTACCCCTACACAAATAAGTAAATAACTTAAAATTTTATACATACGTCCTCCTTGCTTTTTATTATAACAAAAACGGCTGTCCGCTCGCGGTGGATGTGGTGTATTTGATATACTTTATATATATACTTAAATAAAGAAGGTTTTATGAAAACAAGCACAGAAATCAGAAATTCGTATCTTCAGTTTTTTAATCAAAAGGGCCTGCCGACTATTCCGTCCAGTTCGCTCGTGCCACATTCCGATCCGACACTTTTGTTTACGTCGGCCGGTATGGTGCAGTTTAAGGCTAATTTTTTAGGCATTGATAACTCGCTAAAAAATGCGGCTTCTTGCCAAAAGTGCGTACGCACCACCGATATTGACAGCGTCGGCTTTACCGAACGCCATTTGACCTTCTTTGAAATGTTGGGCAATTTTTCGTTTGGCGATTATTTCAAAAACGAAGCAATCGCTTGGGCGTGGGAGTATTTAACAGGCGTGTTGGGCTTGCCGGCGGATAGATTATACGTCAGCATTTACAAAGGCGGTATCGCCCCGCGCGACGAAGAGGCCTACCAAACGTGGTTGAAATATGTGCCGAAAGAACGGATTTTTGAACTCGCGGAAGCGGATAACTTTTGGACCATGGGCCCGACCGGCCCGTGCGGCCCGTGCAGCGAAATCTATTACGATTTTGGCGACAAGGGATGCAAAAATCCGCATTGTGATATTACCTGCGACTGCGGGCGGTTTGTGGAAATTTGGAACATTGTGTTTGAAAGTTATAACCGCCAACAAGACGGCTCATTAAAACCGTTACCGCACAACAACATTGATACCGGTATGGGATTGGAACGGTTGTGTATGGCCCTTCAGGGAGCCAAAAATGTGTTCGGTACGGACTTGTTTACGCCGCTTATGGAACAGGCCAAAAAAGACTTGCATATTTCCGGCCAAACCCGCGAAGAGGACGCCGCGCTGCGTATTATTGCCGACCACGCGCGCAGTTCCAGTTTTTTAATTGCCGAAGGTATTTTGCCGTCTAACGAAGGACGCGGTTATATTCTGCGCCGTTTGATTCGCCGCGCGGCACGTTACGCTAAACTAATGGGTAACGATAAACCTTATTTGTATACGCTTGTTCCGGTGGTGCAAAAAATCTTTGCGGGCTTATACCCGGAAATTGACAAAAATTTAACCCATATCCAAGACGTACTCAAACAAGAAGAAACCACCTTCTTAAAAACGCTTGTTACGGGTGAAGAAAAACTGACGGAATTGTTGGCTTCCGGTGCGAAAACCATTTCCGGTACCGAGGCGTTTCACTTGCACGAAACGTACGGGTTCCCGTTGGAACTTACGCGCGAAATTGCCGCGGCACGCGGAGTCAACATAGATGAAGCCGGCTACGAATCTGCCAAACAAGCCGCGCAAGAAAAAAGCCGCAGTTATGCTGACGAATTTTCCAAAGAAAAAGTAATTGTTTTGCAAAAGTTGGAGCAGGCGTTGGCTCCTACGCAGTTTGTGGGATACGATACGCTGGGTGCTACGGCTACGGTGCAAGCGTTGTTAAACAATCGTTTTGAATCGGCCGACCAAGTAACGGACGGTTACGCCGTATTTGATACAACGCCCTTTTACGCAGAATCCGGCGGACAGGTAGCCGATACGGGTACGGCGCAAACGGGAAAAAACGAAATCGCCCAAATTACCGACGTGCAAAAACCGCTCGGCAAAATTTTCTTGCATAAATTTACGGGTACACTTCACAAAGGCGAACAAGTTTCTTTGCAAGTGGATGCTCCGCGCCGCGCGCGTTTACGCGCCAACCATAGCGCAATTCACTTGGTAAACGCGGCCTTGCGCCAAGTCTTTGGTACGACGGTACACCAGAGCGGTTCGTTTGTGTCGCCGGAGCGTTTCCGTTTTGACTATACGTTGTCTAAATCTCCCACGGTCGTGGAATTAAACCGCGTGTGGGAAATAGCCAATCAGGCCGCGTCCGCAGCTCTGCCGGTTACTTGCCAAACGCGCCCGTTGGCGGACGCCGAAAAATTAGGCGCGGTTACGTTGTTGGGCGAAAAATACGCCGACCCGGCCCGCTTTGTGCTTATGGGGGGCGATTTTGAACATACTGATCAAAAATACAGTTTGGAACTTTGCGGCGGTACGCACGTCAAAAAAACTTCCGAAGTAATTACCGTATTAGTGCTGAAGGAAGGTTCTGTTTCCGCCGGTGTGCGGCGTATTGAAGGGGTGGCCGGGCCGGCGGCGTTAGATTATCTTAAAGATGTCAACCGCCAAGCCGAATCGTTGGCGGCGCGGCTTGTGGTACCTGCCAAAGATGTATTTGTGCGCGTGCAAGCCATTGTGGACGAACTTAAAAACGTCAAGAAACAGTATGAAGATTTCCGCCAAAAGGCTTTAGCCGCCGGCGGTGTAAACGAAATGACAGTTGCACTCAAAAATGGTACAACGGTTGTTTTACGCCGGGCGGATGAAGCGCAACCCAAAGAGTTACGCAATATCGCCGATACGATTGCACAAAAACAGCATCAAGCGTTGGTCATTGTAACGTGTGATAAAGACGGCAAGCGCGCTTTCGTTGTTAAAATGGCGGGTAAACTTCCTAATACAGATGCTGTAACCGTAGCCAAACAATTGGCCGAGCAATTACACGGCCGGGCGGGCGGCCGGGCTGATTTTGCCCAGGGCGGCGGCGAAGCTAAAGAGCCGATGGAAAAATTACTTAGTGTGTTAAATTAACCACCCTGGCAGGAGAATAAAACATGAAGTGTGGAATTATTTTTGGATTGTGTTTGGGATTGGCCGGATTTTCGTGGAGTCAAAATGCTCCGGAGGATATTCCCTCGCAGCGCAATTTACACATGCAACAGGTGGCCCATGTGCGGGTACAACATGTAGAAATCCGGTTGGATAATTTGGCACAAACGTATCCGGAGCAAGCGGATTCGCTACGCCAACTGAGCCAAACCTACGTACAATTATGTGCGGTGTTGGGTAATGAAAAACAATATGCGCCGCATCAGTTTTATAGAGTTTTGTTAGAACAATTAACAGAACTGTCTGATCGGATATTGGAAATTTCGGATGACAAACTGCGCTTCCGGTGCGTGGTTTTGTTAAATCACTTGTATTACTTTGCTCCGCAGGGCGGACAATGGATTTCGCTACGGGAAGCATCCGAACGGGTGCTGGAAAATATCTCCGATTTCCAACAAGGATATGCCGAACCCCCATGGGGAGATTTTTACCAGCAATTTGAGGCCAAATAAGTAAAAATTTTTTATCCGTATCTGAAAAACGGCAGACAATTACGTCTGCCGTTTTTTGAAAGAACGACCTAAAATCTGGTTATTAGATGTGGTAATACACAACATTTTTTGGGACTTTTTATCTTTGGACCCTAGGCCCAAAGACCCTGGTTGGTAAAGTTGAAAAAACGCTATACTATACATATAGTCATTACATATTCATTGGCTGAAAAAGGAGAATATATGCTTAAAAAGTATGTAAGTTTGTTGGTGTTGTTTGTGCCGTTTATGGTTTGTGCCCAAACGAATCCGAATTATGAACTTGTGGAGAAAATGCATAGAGAAATGGACCTGCCGCAGGAGGTGCAACCGGGCCCGGCGGCTTTAAGAGTTGCCAAAGTATCTCAAGCGGCCGCAGATGCCCAACTTACCGGTTTACTTAAAGCGTATCCTTCTTACGAACAACCTGTACGGCGTATTATTCGTACGCATGACCAGTTAGTGGCTTTGTTGCAAAACGAACAGGAAAGAGATTTTGATGCGTCTTTTTATCAAGATGCTTTGATGCAATTGGAAGATTTAGCGGCGACGGTTTCCGGACTTGGAGACGAGAAATTGGTGGTACAATGTAAAGAAATCTTAGATCATGGATATTATTTTGCGCGTATGGGGGACAGATTGGCTTCGTTACGTGTCATTACGGACCATGTGGCTGCGCAAAGTGCTCTTTCGCCTGCTTGGGGGAATTTTTATCAATTCTTGGATATGTATAGCCATTAACTTTTCGCTTACACTCAAACACAAATCCCCCGGGGCTTAACCGGGGGATTTGTGTTTGGGGACCGTTAAGCAAAAAATGACAGACGGCTTTTTTTTTGTTATAATAAATGTACCTAGTTGTTTAAGTAATCTTAAACTGGGGCGCAAGTTCCGGTTTTTGTAAAAGGTAGGGTGGCTGAGTGGTCAAAAGCAACGGTCTGTAAAACCGTCGGGCTACGCCCTACATAGGTTCGAATCCTATCCCTACCAAAAATTTAACCCCGCGAGAGCGGGGTTTTAATTTGGGTAGGGAAGCGGGCAAAGGGCTTTGCCCGCGTTAGGATTCGAAAGCCGGAGCCATATGCGAGTTTGAACGAAGAGAAAGGCGAGCATGGCGAGGCGGGGCCGCGAGCGCCGCGCGTTAGCAAGGCGACTTGTGGCCGAATCAAAGCGAATTTTCCTACCAAAAATTTAACCCCGCGAGAGCGGGGTTTTAATTTGGGTAGGGAAGCGGGCAAAGGGCTTTGCCCGCGTTAGGATGGGGGACCAAATTTAAAACTGTCCGAAAGGACGGCTTTTTTTACTACAATATCATTATGGCAAAGAAAGAATTAACCCCTTTGATGTCCCAATACTATGAAGTCCGCACCAAATATCCCGGCATTATTTTATTTTTCCGGTTGGGCGATTTTTATGAAATGTTTGATGAGCAGGCCAAAGAAATCAGCGCGCTGTTAGGTTTAACACTTACCGCGCGTAACGGTATACCCATGTGCGGTATCCCGTACCATGCGGCTAACAATTATATTGTACGGTTGCTATCGGCGGGTAAAAAAATCGGCATTTGCGAGCAAACCAGTTCAGTATCTGATAAAAACACTAAACTTTTTGAACGTCGTGTAACGCGTATTATTACGCCCGGTACCGTCATGGAAGACACCTTGTTGGATGCCAACCAAGCCAATTATTTGGTCAGTGTGGCTGTTTATCCTACCGGGTGGGCGTTAGCGTGTGTGGAAGTTTCCACCGGCGAATTTTGGACTAACCAAAACGATAAGGACCCGACCCTTTCCAATTTGGCGGCCGCGCTAGCGGCCATCAACCCGGCGGAAATTGTGGGGGATAAAAAATCGTTAGAGGCACTCAAGCAAAAAATGATGTTGCCCGGTTCGCTTACGCTTACCGAACAAGAACCTTTTGAGGGGGATTACGCGCTCCCGGCCGAGTGGCCTTCCGTCGCCGCGTGGGAAAATAAACGAAACGCTTTGGCGTGTGCCTTACAAATTGTAAAGTACCTTAACGCTACTGAGCCCAGTTTTAACAAAGTGCTTATTCCGTCTTACCGCGAACTGAAAGACTGCTTGCAGATTGACGAAAACGCGGTGCTGACTTTGGAATTGGTCAAAAGCCAAGACGGTAGCCGCCGCGGTAGTTTGTGGGCGCAATTGGATCATACCCGTACGGCGATCGGTAGCCGGAAATTGAAAGATTGGTTGTTGCATCCGCTGTTAGACGTCAACGAAATTGTCCAGCGGCAAGACTGTGTGGAAAATTTCACGAAAGACCAAGGTGCTCTAGCTGATTTAAGTGCGCTATTGGAAAACATTTCCGACGTAGAACGTATTATGACGCGTACCGCTACCGGTACGGCTTCCCCGCGGGATTTGGCCGGGTTACGTACTTCTTTGCTTAGCGTAGATCCGTTGGCGCGGTGGTTTGAAACGTATGCAAAGGTTGCTCCGCATTTACGGGCAGAATTTGAGACCCATGTGCCTATGCTGCGCGATATGGCGCGGCTGCTTTATGAAGCCATAGAAGAAAATCCGCCTTTGCGTTTAGCCGACGGTTTCGTCATACGCGCCGGATACAATGCCGAGTTGGATGAACTGCGTTCGCTGAAACAAAACAGCAACGCGCGCATGGAAGAAATCTGCGCCCGCGAACGCGAGAACACCGGCATATCCAACATGAAAGTCGGTTTTAATTCGGTATACGGATATTATTTTGAAGTATCTAAATCGCACTTGTCCAAGGTGCCGTACTCGTTTGTGCGTAAGCAAACGCTTGTCAATGCCGAGCGTTTTATTACCGAAGAATTAAAACAGTTGGAAGATAAAATTTTAAATGCCGAGCAACGCATTATCCGTTTGGAAGGCGGGTTGTTTGACGAAGTACGCAAAACGCTGGCTGCACAATTAAATCACGTCAAAGCGTTTGCGCGTATCGTGGCGGAGTTGGATGTATACCGCTCGCTGGCGTTGGCCGCTTTGAAAGAAAATTACACTAAACCGGTGGTGGATAACAGTACCCAAATCAGTTACGAAAAAGGCCGACACCCGTTGGTGGAAGCCGTTTTGCCCGCCGGAAACTTTGTACCAAACTCGTTAGCGTTGGGTACGGCACAAGCCCAAATTATGCTTATTACCGGGCCGAACATGGGTGGGAAAAGTGTATTTCTCAAGCAGACGGCGATTATTGTAATTATGGCGCAAATGGGCAGTTTTGTGCCGGCGCAGGCGGCCCATATCGGGCTAATAGATAAAATTATGACACGTATTGGCGCACATGATGCACTTAGCCATGGCAATTCTACTTTTATGGTGGAAATGAACGAAACGGCCCACATTTTAACGTCCATGACTCCGCGCAGTTTAATTTTGCTAGATGAAGTGGGGCGCGGGACGTCTACCTTTGACGGCATCTCTATTGCGTGGTCTATTGTGGAGTATTTGCACAAACCGCAAGGCGGGCCGAAGGTCTTGTTTGCCACCCACTATTTTGAGTTAACCGATTTAGAAAATAAATACGACAGCGTGCGCAACTTCCATGTGGAAGCCAAAGAATATAAGGACGCCGAGGGAAAAAGTAAGTTGGCATTTTTATACCAGATTTTACCCGGCGCGGCGGATCGTTCGTATGGTATTCACGTGGCGGAACTGGCGGGCCTGCCCGCGGCTTGTACGCTGCGCGCGCGCAAAGTGCTAAAAGATTTAGAGGCGAAAAAAGGAACTAAAATTTCCGCTAAGGAAAAAGATATCGTAAAAGATTTATTTTCTTCGCCGATTGTGGAAGAAATTAAAATGTCCGACCCCAACAAATTAAGCCCGTTGGAAGCGTTGCAGTTGATTTGCGAATGGAAAAAACGTATCAATGAGTAAAATTCATGTTTTAGACGAAAAAACAGCCGGAAAAATTGCCGCGGGCGAAGTAATTGAACGCCCGGCAGGGGTGCTGAAAGAACTTTTGGAAAACGCCATAGATGCCGGGGCTACTGTGGTGCGCGTGGATATTGAAGGCGCGGGCAAAGAACTCATCCGCATTAACGACAACGGTTGCGGTATGGACGCGCAAGATTTGCAATCTAGTGTATTGCGCCACGCGACTAGCAAAATTGCCCAGTTTGACGATTTGGAAAAATTACAGACATTTGGCTTTCGCGGGGAAGCCCTTTACTCGGTGGCGGCGGTTTCGCGCATGACGCTGACTAGTTGCACCGGGCAAGGCGAAGGCCACCGCTTGGAATTGCATGCCGGAAAAATCGTTTCCCAAAGTCCGGCTCCGGCTATTCAAGGTACAACGGTAGAAATACGCGATTTGTTTTATAATACGCCCGCGCGGCTTAAATTTCTAAAAAGCGATTCGTACGAACGGGCGTGTTTGCTTAAAGTGGTAGAGGAAAGCGCGCTGGCGAATTTGAACGTGGCCTATCATGTACACGTCAACGGGCGCGAAGTGTACAATTTGCCCACGCAAACCGGGCCGGTTCAAACGGCTGTTGTCGCCCGGGCGGAAGCCATTTTAGGCTCGGAAGTTGCCCAAAGTTTGGTGCATAAATCGTTTGATAAAATGGGGCTTGAGTTATTAATTACGCCGGATGACAAACTGGTTAACGTGCGCGATATGCAATATGTATTTGTGAACCGCCGCCCGATTGATTCTAAAACGGTGCAACAAGCCATCTACAAGGCGTATCAAAACGCCCGCCCGAAAGACCGCCACCCTGCTTTTATTGCATATATGACGTTGGAGCCGGGGGCGTTTGACGTCAATATCCATCCGCAAAAACGCGATATCCGTTTTGTGAACGAAAACCAAGTGTTTGGTTTTATTATGCATGCGGCGGGAGAAACTATTTTTTCGCATACCGCTCCGGTAAGTGCCGGGGAAAAATTATCCGTAGCCTTACCGCCGGAAACGGCGTCCGCCGCCGGGCAGTTATTCATCCCGTCCGGGCCGGCTTTGGGGGCATTTACAACGTCAACGGGGCTAACTAAACCGGCATCCGCGTTTTCTAATGGAAATTTTATTTTGCGCGAGCCGGAAACCCCGCGCCCCGATACAGTGTCCGCGCCGGATGCTTGTGTGCGTGCGGTGGCGCATAAACCTCAAGCACAAAAATCTGCCCAAACCCCACAATGGTTTGTGGGCCCCTATCATTATTTGGGCCAGTTGCACAGGACGTATTTATTGTTTGAAAACCTGAACGGTTTAGTGCTTATTGATCAACATGCTGCGCAAGAGCGGGTATTGTTTGAACATTATTTGGAAGCGTTTGAACAGCGCAAAGTAACGGTGCAAAAATTGCTTTTTCCGTTACAGGTAGATTTGCCGCCATCTAATGTGGAAACGCTTTTATCGTGGGCGGGTTGGCTTAAAACAGCCGGGTTTGAAATTACGCCGTTTGCCCCGCGTACCGTACAAATACACACGCGGCCGCATATAATCCGCTTTCAAGAGGACGGTTTGAAAGAGTTTATCGTATCTCTTGCCCAACTGGTGGGCGACCCGTCCAAATCTACCGAAACACTCAAACGTACGATGGTGGCCATGTTGGCTTGTAAAAAAGCCATTAAGGCCCACGACGCCATCTCCGCTGCTGAGGCCGAAGCATTGGTGGAAAATATGAAAAAATGCAAGGACGGTATGCATTGTCCGCATGGGCGGCCCTGTGTGGCGCAAGTAGCGCTAAAAGATATCGGTAAACTTTTCGGGCGTTAATTTTTACGGTTCATTTGAGCCGAGGTTAGGAATAAATACCGAAAAATTTATACCAACGGCGGAACTAACCCCAGAATCTATACCAACGAAATCAAACACGTCCAGATGATACTTTTGGAACATTTCCTCTAGCCCTTCCCTCTTCCTTTTCCGCCTAAAAAAAGATATCCTATATGTATATTTTTATTTAGGAGGCACTATGCCGCAACAACCCTTTTTGGAACGTGTTTTATTCTCGGAAGAACAAATTGCTACCCGCGTGCAGGAGCTAGGACGCCAAATCTCGGCCGATTACCGCGGGAAAAAACCGCTTTTTGTAGGTATCTTGCGGGGATGTGTGGTGTTCTATTCCGACCTTATCAAAAACGTCAGCGTAGATTGTACCCTTGATTTTATGTGTTTGTCGTCTTATTCGGGTACGGGAAGCACCGGCCACGTGCGTACTATGTTGGATTTGCGTGAAAGCATCCAAGAACGTCATGTGATTATCGTGGAAGATATTGTAGATACCGGGCTGACATTAGAGTATTTGATGAATCACCTGAAAGACCGCGGCGCCGCCAGTATAGAAATTTGCTGTTTGTTAGATAAGCCGTCTAACCGCAAGGCCGATATTACCCCCAAATATGTGGGATTTACCATTAAAAATGAATTTGTAATCGGCTATGGGCTTGATTATAACGAGCTTTACCGCAATTTACCTTATATCGGAGTATTTAAACAATAATGAAAAAGAAAAATCCGCGTAACCGCAGTATTGTTTCCGTAGGACAAATTATCGGCTGGCTAGGAGTATTTTTGCTGGCAGTGGTATTTTTTAATAAACCGGGCGAAAAAGAAATAGCCCTGGATTATTCCGCTTTTAAGCAAAAAGTCGCCGCAGCGGAAGTATCTGATTTGACGGTGGCTCAAGGGGAAATTTCCGGTTTATATAAAAATGCCGAAGGAAAATTTGTGCCTTTCAAAACGGTACGCATGGAAGACCCCAATTTGGTGCAAGAGTTATCTGCCGCTAAAGTAACCTATAAAGCCCAGCCGGACCGCAGTTGGGTGGGAAATGTGTTGTTTAATGTATTGTGGATTTTTTTACTGATTGGCTTGTGGTGGTTTATCTTTATCCGTCCGCAACGCAGCGATGGAAAAAGTGCCATGAACTTCGCCCGCTCCAAGGCCAAAATGCAAGACCCGTCCCAACAAACCGTTACGTTTAAGGACGTCGCTGGATGCGACGAAACAAAGGAAGAATTGGACGATATTATTAAATTCTTAAAAAATCCGAAAAAATTTCAAAAGTTAGGCGGCAAACTTCCCAAAGGCGTTTTGTTATACGGCGCCCCCGGCACCGGTAAGACGCTATTGGCTAAAGCCGTAGCGGGGGAAGCGGGAGTGGCGTTTTTCTCGGCGTCCGCTTCGGAATTTGTGGAAATGTTTGTGGGGGTAGGGGCGGCGCGCGTGCGTGATTTGTTTGACCAGGCCAAGAAAAACGCCCCGGCTATTATTTTTATTGACGAATTGGATGCAGTCGGCCGCCGGCGTTTTGCCGGAATCGGCGGCGGACATGACGAGCGCGAACAAACACTCAACCAGTTACTCATTGAACTGGACGGTTTTGAAAGCAAGCAAGGCATTATTTTAATGGCCTCTACCAACCGCCCGGACGTGTTAGATCCGGCCCTGGTCCGTCCCGGACGTTTTGACCGGCATGTTTCCGTCCCCGCGCCGGACCTCAAAGGCCGCGAGGAAATTTTGAAAGTACACGCCAAAAAAATAAAACTGGGCGAAGATGTAGATTTGAAACAAGTGGCCAAAGGCACTCCCGGTTTTGTAGGGGCCGATTTAGCCAATGTGGTTAATGAGGCGGCTATTTTAGCGGCGCGCGCGGACAAAGACGCCGTAGGCAAAGCGGATATGGACGAAGCCATTGAACGTGTGATTGCCGGGCCGCAAAAGAAAAGCCGCATTATCTCTAAACACGAGCAACATATTATTGCGGCGCATGAATCGGGGCATACCGTTGTAGCGCGGTTGACTAACCACTCCGACCCGGTACATAAGGTAACGATTATCCCGCGCGGACAAGCGTTAGGATATACGTTGCAGTTGCCGTTAGAGGATAAATTTTTAACCAGCAAGTCCGAGTTACTGGACAAGTTGTGTATTTTGTTAGCCGGCCGCGCCGCGGAAGAAATTGTATTTGGCGAAATTACGTCCGGCGCCAGCGACGACCTTAACAAAACTATGTTCTACGCCCGTAAAATGGTTCTGGAACTGGGCATGAGCGAAAAACTGGGGCCGATCGCTTTGCCTAACGGCGAGGATAGCGAAGTGTTTTTAGGGCGGGATTTATCGCGTCATACGACGTTGTCGGATGAATTGTCCCGCACGATTGATGAGGAAATTTTGCATTTAATTCGCACGTCTTATGCCCGCGCTAAAGAAATCATTGGTAAAAACCGCGCGGGTTTTGACCGTTTGGTTGCCACCTTGCTGGAAAAAGAAGTAGTGGAAGCCAACGAAATTGACGAAATACTGGGATTAAAACCTGCCGCGGTTAAGACGGACGCGCCGCAACCCGGTACGGATACGGCCGACAAGCCGCAAACGCCTAAGGCCGAAACATCAGCCCAAAAACAGGCCGACTTGTTTGAATAATATCCGTTGGCAGGTATTATTATGCTTCCGGCAAGTAACCGGAGCAGGGGAATTTAGTCATGGGAAAATATTTTGGAACCGACGGAGTACGCGCCATAGCCGGTCAGTTTCCGTTAGTAGATGATTTTATTGAAAAATTAGGTTACGCGGCTTTGCACCAAATACAGGCCTACGGCCAAAACCGTTCCTTAAAACCGCAAGTCATTGTCGCGCAAGATTCGCGCGCGTCCGGCCCGGCCATTTTAGCGGCCTTGCAAAAAGGCATCCGCGCCAGCGGAATCAATGTAATTAGCGTGGGCATTGCTCCCACTCCGTGCGTGGCCTATTTGGTTCAGCAAACCGGCAGTTTGTGCGGCGTAGTTATTTCGGCCAGCCACAACCCGGCCGAATTTAACGGCATCAAATTTTTTACCTACCACGGAACGAAACTCCCTGAGGAATTAGAGAACTCCATTGAACAGGAAATTGAAACTTTATCTTCCGTACCTTCCCCTACGGGTACATTTACGCAAGATGAAACGCTGGTGAAGCAATACGAACAATTTTTAATATCCACGGTGGATGCTTCCGTATTAAAAGGAACTAAAGTCGTGTTAGATTGCGCCAACGGGGCCAGCTACCAAGTGGCGGCCAATGTGTTTGTCGGATTAGGCATGGACATTACCGTTACCGCGGCTAAACCGGACGGTACCAATATCAATAAAAATGTGGGCGCGTTGTATACGCAATTTATGCAGGGACTTACGGTCAAAGAGGGCGCTTTTATGGGCTTTAGTTTTGACGGAGATGCCGACCGCGTGATTGCCTGCGACGAAAAAGGCCGCCAATTAGACGGAGACAACATTATTGCTTCTTCCGCGCTTTGCCTAAAAGAACAAGGGCGGCTCAACCATAATAAAGCGGTACTAACCATTATGGCTAATTTGGGGTGCATCAACTACTTAAAAGAAAACGGCGTATCGGTTGCGTTGACCGCCGTGGGCGACAAATATGTGGCCGAAACCTTAGAGAAGGAAAATTTATCCATTGGGGGGGAAACGTCGGGGCATATTATTTTCCGGCAGTTTTCCAACACGGGCGACGGTATTTTGTCGGCGTTACAATTTTTGCAATTTGTAAAAAGATCCGGCCGTCCGGCCAGTTTCTTTGCCGACCAATGGCAACGCTATCCAAGCAAATTGCGTGCGGTGCAAGTTACACAGAAACCGCCGCTAGAGACGTTAGACGGTTTTTTGCCGGCGGTGCAACAGTTGGAAAAAAGCATGAACGGCAAGGGCCGTATCGTTGTGCGTTATAGCGGAACAGAACCGAAACTTCGTATTTTGGTGGAAGGTGAACAAGAAAAAATGGTGGACCGCATCATGCAACAAGTAGAAAATTTGTATAAGGAAAAAACGGAGGTGCTATCATGAGTTTGAAATTAGGAGTCAATATTGACCATATCGCCACATTGCGGCAAGCCCGTCGGGAATCGTTCCCGGATCCGGTTGATGCTGCCGCCGTTTGTTTAAGCACCGGGGCTGATTTTATTGTCGTGCATTTGCGTCGGGACGAACGCCATATTCATCAAAAAGACGTGGCCCAGTTGTGCAAGTCTTTTCCCGGTAAAATTCATTTGGAATGTGCCGCTACGCCCGAGGCGGAAAAGGTGGCACTAAAATATAAACCGTACTCGGTATGTATTGTGCCCGAAGAACCCGGCGAAGTAACTACTACGGGCGGACTTAAATTTACCCCGGCTGTTACCAAACGCTTGGCGCAAATGATAGAGCGGCTACACAAAAAACATATTTTGGTAAGTCTGTTTGTCAGCCCCGAGCCGGCCGATATCCGTACCGCTGCTAAATTGGGAGCGGATATCGTTGAGTTATGTACCCGTGATTACAGCGAGGCGACTTCCGCCGTGCAAGCGCGTAAACGGTTGCAAGATTTGGCTTTATCTACGTTACTGGCTAACGAACTGGGGTTGGAAGTACATGCCGGACACGGGTTAGATTATCACAATGTGTTGGCGGTAGCAGATTTGGGCGGCATCGCGTGCATGAATATCGGGTTTTCTATTGTTACCCGTGCGTTGTTTGCCGGCTTGCCCACCGCAGTAACCGAGATGAAAGGCCTTTTATAAGGAGCCCCTATGTGCGGAATTATCGGCTATGTAGGAAAGAAAAACAGCGTTCCTTACATCATAGACGGGCTTAAAAAATTAGAGTACCGCGGATATGACTCCGCCGGAATTTCTATTTTACAAGACGGTAAAATTGTAACGGTGCGGGCCGTAGGCAAAGTAGCCGAATTGGAAAAGTCCGCCCTGCAAAAAAATCCCCAAGGCACTACCGGCTTAGGGCATACCCGTTGGGCCACTCACGGTAAACCCAGCGAAGAAAATTCCCACCCCCATACCGATTGTTCAGGCGAAATTGTAGTAGTGCATAACGGTATCATTGAAAATTACCTCACGTTGCGCGCCCAATTAACGTCTTTAGGACATACCTTTAAGAGTGAAACCGATACTGAAGTAATCGCCCATCTAATTGAAGAAAACTTAAAACACATGCGTTGCGGTTCGGCCGAGGAACGCTTGGTGCGGGCCGTCCAAAAGACGAACAAAGAAATCTCCGGCGCTTTTGCATACGGGGTGATGTGGGCGCGGGTGCCGCAATTTTTAATTGGGGTTAAAAGCCAAAGTCCGCTTGTGGTGGGGATGGGTAAGGACGAAAGTTTTTTGGCTTCGGACGTGCCGGCCTTTTTGCAATACACCAGTAAAGTATTATTTTTGGAAGAAGGCGAAATGGTATTGCTCCGCCCCGGCAAAGTAACTTTGTTGGACAAAACCGGTAATCCGAAAAAAATAAAATCTGTTAAGGTTTCGTGGGACCGCAAAACGGCTGAAAAAGGCGGTTATGCCCACTTTATGCTTAAAGAAATTTACGACCAACCGCAAGCATTAGAAGATATGTTGCGTACCGCCCGGACGGACTTTAGCAAAATTTTAGGTTTAGATACCGCCACTTTGCGCGGTTTGCAACAAGTGCATATCGTGGCGTGCGGGACGGCGTATCACGCGGGATTAGCCGCCAAGTATTATATAGAGCAATTTGCAGGTATCCCGGTCAGCGTAGATTTGGCTAGCGAATATAAATACCGTGCGGTACCTCATCATGCCAAAACGCTGGCTATTGCCATTAGCCAATCGGGCGAGACAGCCGATACGATTGGGGCCATCAAAAAGGCACAAGAGTTCGGGTTTCGCACGTTGGCTGTTTGCAACGTGTTGGGTTCTTCGCTCACGCGGTTGTGTGATAACACTTTTTTTACCCATTGCGGGCCGGAGATCAGCGTGGCTTCCACCAAAGCATTTACCAGTCAAATTACGTCGTTATTTGCGTTGGCTATTTCGCTAGGACTGCATAATGGTAATTTAAGCAAAACCGCTTTTGATAAATTATACCGCGAACTGATGCAGTTACCTAAAGCCATGAGCGAAACGGTTGGCTTGGAATATACCGTCCGCCATTTAACGCGTAAAATATATAAAGCGGAACGGTTTATTTTTTTGGGCCGGCATGTCAATTTCCCGATTGCGCTGGAGGGCGCGCTTAAACTTAAAGAAGTGTCTTACCGCAGCGCGGAAGGGTTTGCCGCCGGAGAAATTAAACATGGCCCGATTTCTGTGATTGATAAAGGCACGCCGGTTTTTGTGCTGATGCCGCAAGATACTTTATTTGAAAAAATGCTCTCGGCGTGCCAGGAGTGTCGCGCACGCGGGGCTTTTGTGGTAGCCATTACAACGCCCGGCGCGCAGAGTGCAGCCAAAAAAGTGGCCGATAAAGTGCTTGTAGTGCCGCAGGCAAGCGAATACTTACAACCGATACTCAATGTGGTTCCTTTGCAATTTTTGGCCTATTGGGTAGCCAAACGGTTGGGATGTGATATTGACCAACCGCGTAATTTAGCTAAAAGTGTAACGGTGGAATAAAACGTATGGACCAAATTACTCGTGAAGAAATACTTTCGTTTTTGCCTTCCCGTCCGGCAAGTGCCCATAAGGGTTTTTTCGGGCGTGTGCTAGTGGTGGCCGGCTCGCGTAATATGTGCGGGGCGGGGTTCTTGTGTGCTAAAAGTGCGTTGCGTGCCGGAGCGGGTCTTGTATATTGGGCGTTGCCGGAAACCATGCAACCTTCTTTTGCGGCGGCTTTGCCGGAAGCAATCACACTACCGCTACCGGAAAATGAACTCGGTGAAATTGCCTCAAGTGCTTGGCCGGTATTAACTGATTTTATAGCGAAACACCGTCCTACTTTAGCCGTAGTGGGTATGGGGATGCAGGAAAGCCCGCTTTTACCAAAGTTGTTGCGCGAATTGAAATTACCGCTTGTGGTAGATGCTGACGCGTTAAACGCGCTAGGCAAGATGTTCCCTTTCCATTTTAAGCAACCGGTAATTTTGACGCCCCACGCCGCAGAAATTGCACGCCTGCTCAATACGGCGGTAGTGGCTGACAAGTCTTTCCGCATTTTACAAGCCGCCCAACTGGCCGACCAAACCGGTGGGGTCTGTGTATTAAAAGGCCCCGGTACGATTGTGGCCGTATCGGACGAAGGTAAATTAAATTCGTGGCAAAACCCGACCGGCGGAACGGCGTTAGCCAAAGGCGGATCGGGGGACGTGCTTTCCGGTGTGATTGCCGGCTTGTGGGCGCAATTTGCTTCCCAAGGATTAACATCCGAAAACGCATTACAGGTGGCTTTGTGTGCTACCTATATACATGGGTTAGCCGGGGACAAAGCGGCAAAAGATCTTTCCGATTATGGGGTATTAGCGTCGGATATTTCCGCGTATGTGCCGCGGGCGTTGCGTGAACTGTTGCAGGAGGAAAAATGAATTCCGTCGTAACGGCTTTGTTGTTAAGTATAGGGGGGATTGGGTTAGTGGCCTTTGTAACGGCGGCACTTGGTAAATACACCGCCAAAAAAGTATTGCGTCCGGTTTCCAAACGTAAACCGTTGGATGCGTGGCCGGATCAGTTTGGGCTGTCCTACGAAAACGTATCGTTTAACACGCAAGACGGGATAACCCTAAAAGGGTGGTTTATTGCCGCTAAAGAGCCGTCCGACAAAACCATTATTCTGATGCATGGCTGGGGGATGAACCGCGCCGATATTTTCAAAAATACATACTTTCTGCACGATTTAGGATTCAATTTATTCTATTTCGATTTTCGTGCGTTGGGGGAAAGCGGCGGCAAGACAAGTTCTATCGGTTATTTGGAAATTAAAGACGCTGTTGCGGCAGTCAATTTCCTAAAACAAACCTATCCAAACGCAAGCGCGCGCATTGGTTTATACGGTTTATCCATGGGGGGGATGGTGGCCATTTGCGAGGCCGCGCACAACCCCGATATCGCCTGCGTGGTGGCGGAAGCCACTTACTATTCGTTTAGACGGGTGGTTTCGCGTTGGGCGTGGGTACACCGCCGGGTGCCGTATTTCCCGTTGATGCCGATTATCTTGCACTATATCCGCCGCCAATTAAAAGCCAACCCGGAGCGGTACAGCCCGAAGTATAACATCTCTAAAATTGCGCCGCGGCCTGTATTTTTAATTCACGGACGGTATGATAATTTGGTGCCGGCCGCCCAAGCCAAACAGTTATATCTGTGCGCGGGAGAACCGAAAGAATTGTGGCTGGTTCCCGGAGCGAAACACAATAAATGTGCCGTCGTAGGGGGGGTTGAATATAAGCAACGGTTGGCTGATTTTTATCGGAAGAATTTATAAACAAGGTTTTCTTTAGTAACAAAAATTGATATAATAGAAATATATTTCAAGGGCAGTTGGCGCAGCGGTAGCGCGTCCGCCTCACACGCGGAAGGTCACAGGTTCAAATCCTGTACTGCCCAAATTTAGGAAGCACCCGACAGGGTGCTTTTTAATTTGGCAGTAAACGAGCAAACGACCTTATATATAAACCAAAGACGACGCGGCGCCTTGCTATCTTTAAGTTGTGCGAATTTGTTATACTATAAAGGTCGTTAAATAGCCGCCGGATGGCGGCGGCAACCAAGGAGAAATAACCAACGTATGGACTGGGGCTTACTGTTTAACTCGTTTATCGGTATGTTAGCCATTTTGAACCCGATCGGCAACATGCCTATTTTTTTGGAATATGTGGAGAACGAAACTCCCCGTGTGCAACGCGTAGTGGCGTTACTCATGTCTGTTTCTATCTTTATTTTATTGTTGGTTTTTTTCTTGTTTGGTAACTACATTTTGCGGATGTTTGGCATCACGCTCCCGGCTTTCCGCTTGGCTGGGTCAATTATGATTTTGCTGATTGGTTTACGCATGTTACAGGGGAAAAGCAAATTTGAACAGCACGGTATTGAAACCGTTGCCCCCGCCGGAAATACCTTTGACCAAGCACGCGATAGTTTAAGCCATATTTTGGTGCCGGTAGCCATGCCGTTATTTATTGGTCCGGGCAGTATTACAACGGTTATTTTGTATGCGGAAAAAAGTGAATCACTTTTGATGTCAATGATGATGATTGTGATGTTGCTTTTAAGTTCGTGTATCGTAGCGTTGGTGCTTGTGAGTTCGCCGTATTTATTTGCAAAAATCGGCCGCAACGGGACGCAAATTGTAATTCGTTTTATGGGTATGATTTTGTGCGCGATTGCCATGCAGTTTATGATTGACGGCATATCGCAATTGTTGCCCGGTGTGCTGGATACGGCTTTTACGCATACTGGCGCGTAATACATGGGAAAGATTTATTAAGGGCGGCTTCGGCCGCCTTTTTTTATGTCAGCAGATGACTCTTACCTTTGGGCAAGTTCCCTTGTCCGCCGCAAAATACAGATATCAACTAGAAATCATTTAGCGGACTCGTAAAATTGCAACTGCGTTTAAGGGGCCGGAAAGGAGGTGTAGGGGGTTATTCTATCTTCTGTGCCGTTCTTTTAGGTACAATATAAATATGCAGTTCAAACTCGTTTCTCATTTTAAGCCGGCGGGTGACCAACCCAAAGCCATTGAGGCACTCACGCAAGGCGTATTAGACGGAAAAACACGTCAAACGCTACTGGGGGTAACCGGCTCGGGTAAGACGTTTACCATGGCGAACGTCATTGCGCGGCTTAATAAACCTACGCTAATTTTGTCGCCCAATAAAGTGTTGGCCGCACAATTATACGCCGAGTTTAAGCAATTCTTCCCCGAAAATGCCGTAGAGTATTTTATTTCATATTACGATTATTACCAGCCCGAAGCATACATCCCGCAGACGGATACCTATATTGAAAAAGACTCCGCTGTCAACGAGCACATAGATAAACTCCGCCTAAAAGCCACCACGTCGCTTACCTCGCGCAAAGATGTGATTGTGGTAGCGTCAGTGTCGTGCATTTATAATATCGGCTCGCCGGACAGTTTCCGCGAAATGCGTATTTACGTCAAAAAAGGTATGGAAATGACGCGCGCGCAACTTTCGGGACATTTAATCAAAATTCAATATCACCGCGACGAAATGGAATTTGCGTCCGGACAATTCCGTATGCGCGGGCCGAATATAGACGTGATGACACCGTACAGCCAAAATGCCTTGCGGGTGGAAATCGCCGGGCGTACGATTGCACACCTGTACGAAATTCACCCCATTACCGGTAACGTGCTGGCGGAATTAAATGAAGCGTGGATATATCCGGCCAAACATTTTGTAGCGACGGATGAAGATACCCAAGACGCCATTGAAAAAATCCGCCAAGATTTACAAGCGCGCCACGCCGAACTGTTGCAACAAGGCAAAGAAATAGAGGCCTACCGCCTTAAACAACGCACCGAGTACGATTTGGAAATGCTCACGCAAGCCGGCTTTTGTTCGGGCATAGAAAATTATTCGCGCTATATGGACGGACGTAAACCCGGCGAGCGGCCTTCTACCTTAATAGATTATTTCAAACGGTACGACGATTTTTTGCTGATGGTGGACGAATCACACGTGGCGTTGCCGCAGGTGCGCGGGATGTTCAACGGAGACCGCGCCCGCAAGCAAATGCTCGTAGATTTTGGATTCCGGTTACCCTCGGCACTGGATAACCGCCCGCTAAAATTTGAAGAATTTGAAAAGTTAATGCCGTCCACCGTTTTTGTTTCCGCTACGCCCGGCCCGTATGAGTTGACCGCCTGCGGAAATAACATTGTGGAGCAGGTTATCCGCCCGACCGGACTGGTGGATCCGAAAGTGGAAGTTCACCCCACCGCCGGACAAATTGACCATTTGGTAGAAAAGATTAAAGCACACACCGCCAAGAACGAACGCACGCTCGTGCTTGCGCTGACCAAAAAAACAGCGGAAGATTTGAGCGCGTATTTTACGGAACACCAAATTAAAACGCGCTATTTGCATTCGGATATTGAAGCATTAGACCGGGTGGAAATTTTGAAGGAATTTCGGCAAGGGAAATTTGATGTGCTGGTCGGCATTAACTTGCTACGCGAAGGGATTGATATTCCGCAAGTGGGGCTCGTGGCTATTTTAGGCGCAGATAATGAAGGATTTTTGCGTAATACCACGACACTTATTCAAATTTCCGGCCGCGCGGCGCGTAATGCAAGCGGGGAAGTAATTTTATACGCTGACCGAAAAACCGATTCTATTAAATATGCATTGACCGAAATGAACCGCCGCCGTGAATTGCAAGAAGCGTATAATAAAGAGCATCACATTACGCCTAAAACAATTCAAAAAGCGGAAGTGGAACTGAAAGAATTTGAGCAGCAAACCAAAACAAGTGCCTTTGGTATTTTGGCAGATTCGTTGCCGGTGCCGACGGCCAAAAACATTAAAGTCGTAGAAAAAGATATTGAACAACAAATGCGTCAAGCCGCTGATGCGCTAAACTTTGAACTGGCGGCCGAACTGCGCGACCGGTTGTTTGAACTGCGGCAGATGAAATTAAAATAAAGGATGATTTATGCAAGATACATTAACTGTAAAAGCAGTCACTAAAGTAATTGGATTGGAAAGCGTGGACAGTACGCAAAATTTAGCCAAAGAGTTGGCTTTGTCCGGCGAGCCGGAAGGAACCCTGGTGCTTGCTTGCCAACAAACGGCCGGCCGCGGCCGTTACGAACGGAGTTTTGATTCCGCCGAGGGCGGTGTATATTTTACATTGATTTTGCGTCCCCAAAAACCCGCCGCCTGCAACGCTTCTTTAAGTGTGCGCGTGGGGGAGGCCGTTGCTAAAACATTGACGGATATGTTTGGTTTCAAAACGAAAATCAAAGCGCCCAATGATGTTTTGGCGTGGGATAAACAAACGCACAACTGGAAAAAGATTTGTGGTATTTTAATTGAAACTTCCGCCGGAGAAAGTAATGACCATTGGGTACTTGTCGGCGTGGGGGTAAACGTCAATAACCGCTTGCCTGCCACCTTAAAAGACAGTGCGGTTAGCGTTAAGCGGCTCGTAGGGCAGGAAGTGCTCAAAGAAATTTTTTTGGAAGAATTATTGGATAATTTCTGGCGCGAATATGCCTGTTGGCTGGCCTCGGTACAGTAAGTGGCTGATGAAAGGCCGGCTATCACGCATTTTTCCATCAAAAAGCCCGCACATTTTGTGCGGGCTTTTTAGCAAATTAAACCCGGTGTTAATCGCCGATAGCGTTTTTGACTTTGGCTGTAAAATCTTTGAGTACAAACGGCTTAGCGCAAAACCCTTTGACTTGCGGATACAGCGCAAACATCCGTTCGGATTCTAATAAAGCAGACGTTACAATCACCGGGATATTGCACAAATACTCGTCCTCGTGCATAATACGGACAATACCTACCCCGTCTAAACCGGGCAACATAACATCCAGCACAATTAGTTGTGGATGAACCTCTTTCATCATCTGGATAGCATCCCGGCCGGATTGGCACGCATGCACCTCGTAGCCCTCGCGCGTCAAAATAATGCGCAAAAGTTCAATAATAGCCGGTTCATCTTCCACAATTAAAATCTTTTTTTTCATAGTTTCCCAACTCCATTTATATTTATTATACTTTTTTATATGACAAAAAAAAGTTTTAATGCGTCTGTGTTGCCCCGTATGCGCGCTTTTGCCGCTAAATTGGTCAACCGCAAGGACGCGGTATTAGTCGGATTTTCCGGTGGGGCCGATTCGGTGTGTTTGCTCCATTTTTTACATTATCTAATGCAAGAAAAGCACTTCCGGTTGGCGGCCGTTCATGTAAACCACGGGCTTCGCGGAGCAGCGGCACGCGCAGATGAGCATTTCTGCCGCGAATTTTGCCGCACACATCAGGTGGAATTTTTTGCGGTAAAAGCCAATGTCAAAAAAACCGCGCACGAACTAAACCTCAGCCCCGAACACGCCGCCCGCAAAGCGCGTTATCAAGCGTTTAGCCAAGTGGCGCGCAAATGGGGGGCTAGCAAACTGGCGTTGGGGCATCATTTAGACGACCACGCCGAAACGATTTTGCTTAATTTGTTACGCGGCACGAAAGCCAAAGGACTGGCCGGAATTCCGTTGCGCCGTCCCCTTACGCCCGGTATAGAAATCATCCGGCCGCTACTATGTATCACGCGGGCGGAAACGGAAGCGTATTTGAAAAATAACGGGCTGGTCCACATTACCGACCAAAGCAATTTTGAAGATGTTTTTACCCGTAATTGGGTGCGCCATACGCTTTTACCGCTGTTGGAAACTAAACAGCCGCAAATTAAAAAGCATTTGGCACAAATGGCTGACGAAATCGCCGCGTGGGTATCCGGTACGCACTAGGCCGTCTAATTTGATACCATATATTTATATGTCTAGTATCGTGTTAGAAAAAGCCCGCCAAGAGGGACTGTCCGTAGCCGGGTTGACTTTCCGCTCGCAAGACGTGCGGGCCGGGTTCATTTTTTTTGCTCTTAAAGGGGCCAATACGGATGGCAACCGGTTCATCCCGCAAGCTATCCAAAACGGTGCGGGGTTAATTGTGTCTGCCCAGGTCCCGCAAGAGCCGCTGGCTGTGCCGTTTTTGCTGTCGCACGATATTGACAAAGACATGGCCGACGCCGCTTGTGAATTTTACGGTCGCCCGTCCGATAGTTTGAAAATGTTCGGTATTACGGGTACAAAAGGTAAAACTTCCATTTCGTATTTATTGGAAAGTATTTTAACCGTCGCCGGACAGCGGATCGGTGCGTTGGGTACGGTTAGTTACCGTATCGGCGGCACGAAAATTTGTGATGCGCCCAATACCACGCCGGCCGCGCTTACGTTATTTAATTTGCTTGCCCAAATGAAAGCGCAACATTGTTCCGGTGCGGTGATGGAAGTTTCTTCCCATGCGTTAGAATTGCAACGCGTACGCCACATTTGGTACGATACCGCTATTTTTACGAACTTGCAACGGGATCATTTAGATTTTCACCAAACCTTTGAAAATTATTTTAATGCGAAACTAAAACTTTTTGAAAATCTGGCTGACCCGCAAAATCCTAAACCGTTGCGGGTAGCGGTAATCAATATAGACGACCCGTACGGCCAACGCTTGGCCGCTTTGTTAAAGGGCCGTGTGAAAGTGGTAACTTTTGGGCAGGAGAACGAGGCCGATTTTCGCGCGACGAACGTGTGTGAATTTTTAACCCATACGGAATTTGAGGTAAACGGCGTGCCGGCACGGATCAATTTGCTAGGGAAACATAACGTGTATAATGCGCTAGCGGCTTGGGCCGCTGCGGACGCTAATGCTATCCCTACGCCGGTAATCGTAAAGGGATTGGCGGCGCTTTGCGGCGTGCCGGGCCGCATGGAGCGTGTAGATGCGGGACAAGATTTTTTTACGTTTGTAGATTTCGCTTATACCAACGAGTCGTTACAACGGGCTTTCGCAACAGTGGCTCCGTTCAAAAAAGGTAACGTATATGTAGTGTTTGGTTGTGGCGGACAGCGCGACCGGACTAAACGTCCGCTCATGGGGCATACGGCGTGTACGCAGGCCGATTATGTGTTTTTGACAAATGATAACCCGCGTTGCGAAGATCCCAAACAAATTTTTGAAGATATTTTATCCGGCATGGCGGGGCTGACTAATTATACCGTCATCCCGGACCGGGCCGAAGCCATCCGGCGGGCGCTAACTACGGCTAAAAAAGACGATATCGTAATTGTCGCCGGAAAAGGACACGAAAATTACCAACTAATCGGCACGGAAAAACGGCACTTTTCCGACCAAGAAGTTATTTTAGATTTTTTGAGGGGGAAATAATATGTTTAAGCCGCAAGCGTGGCAAGGTAAAAAAGCCGGAGTTTTAGGATTAGGGAAAAGCGGTCGCGCCGTTGCGACGTTGCTTTGTGCGCACGGTTTGCCTGTGCTTATTAGCGAGGAGGCGGTTGTGGCACAACCCCAGCAGTTTGCCTTTCCCGGGAAAATTGAAATAGAAACGGGCGGACATAGCCCGGCCTTGCTGGCATGTGATTTTTGGGTAAAAAGTCCGGGGATATCGCCGCGCGCACCCATTTTGTTAGAAGCCAAAAAACATAATATTCCCGTTTACAGTGAACTGGAAGTGGCGCTGGCCTTTATGCCCAAAAACGTACGCGTGTTTGCCGTAACCGGTACGAACGGAAAAACGACGGCCACGTCGCTGCTTGGTGAAATTTTGAAAGCCGACGCAGCGCAACAGGGCCGCTCGCGTAACGTGTGGGTGTGTGGCAATATCGGCAGTCCGGTTTCTTTGTGCGTGCCGAACGTACAACCCGGGGATGATGTAGTAATAGAAGTGTCCAGTTATCAGTTGGAGGACAGTACGTATTTCCGCCCGCAGGTGGCGTGTTTGCTCAACATCACGCCCGACCATTTGGATCATCACGGCAATATGCGTAATTACATCAAGGCGAAAGGAAAAGTTTTCAAAAACCAGTGTGCTAAAGATGTGCTGGTGGTTAACGGGGCGGACGTGTCTTGTGTGCAACTGTCCGAAAAAGCCAAAAGCCGCGTACTTGCGTTTGCTACCTACCCGAAACACTTGCTGAAAACTGCGGTATTTTTTGACGGGGATGAACTGATTTTTAGTGAAGGATACCAATTACGCCCGCCGCATTTGAAAGGTATTCATAATGTGGAAAATGCCATGGCCGCCGCGCTAATGGCGTTTAGTGTGGGCGTTCCGGCTCAAACGGTGCAAGAAGTGTTTGACCGTTTCCAGGCCATGGAGCACCGCATTGAACAATTTGCCGAGCATCACGGCGTAATTTATGTAAACGACTCCAAAGCAACGAACTTAGATTCTACGATTACTGCATTAAAGAGTTTTGACAAGTGCCAAAACATTTGGTTGATTTTGGGCGGCCGCGATAAAGGCGCCTCGTATGAAGTATTACGCCCGTACTTAAAAGACTATTGTAAATGCGTGTTGACGATCGGCGAAGCCATGGACAAAATAGAGCGCGAACTGCCGGGATATCCTGTTACGCGTTGCGATACGTTAGCCAAAGCGGTGGACGTGGCTATGACACAAGCCAAACGCCGGGATGTCGTGTTGTTGTCTCCGGCGTGCGCGTCGTTTGACCAATTCAAAAGTTTTGAGGAGCGCGGTAAAATCTTCAAGCAACTCGTCAATGCGCGCATCTTCAAAGAGCGCACGGATAAGGAATAATACACCTACGGCTGACAAGATATTAAGGTAGCGTGTATAGACGTCCGTCGGAAGAGTCGCTGTAGAGAGTCCCTTTGAATATTTGCTGGCAATAACTTCCGGCCGTTTGTTCAAAGGATAGACCATGTGCTTTTCTTTCATAACAAAGTTGTTGGTAGGAAGGGCGGTTAAACGTATTTTGAAAAAAATAAAAAAACCCCGCTCCTTTATATTTCCCGTTTATTCGTCCTAAACAAAGGCCGTTATTCCCTGAAGTGTGGCCGCCGGTCCATAATTGTAAAGACCACTCGTCGTTGGAACGGGTGTCATCCACCCAGGAAGGTTGGGTCCAGGTTTCTCGTCCTGTCCAGGGGAGTTCTATGGCTAATTCATCAAATGAAGTGGCGTATACGCCGTTGGCTAAATAATAGGATTCTTGGGCTTGTGCCAAACTGCTTAATGCCGTAAATGCTTGCGCGGCTTTTGATTTTTCCACCGCTTTTTGATATTGCGGCAACGCGATACTTGCTAAAATCCCAATGATAAGTACGACAACTAATAATTCAATAAGGGTAAAACCTTCTATTTTTCTATTCATCAGTTCTCCGCTTGTTTTTGGAGAACCATATTATAAAACGGCCGTAATACTTGAGCCTCTTTCACTAACCCAAATAAGATAGCCGTGGTTTGTTGCCTAAAGACAACAAACACTCGGCACAAAATAATGAGTTCGCGAAAAAACATCATTTTGTGCCTAATAACGACTGCTCTTGGAGTGAAAGAGTGCCGCTTGAAAGCGGCTCTCCGTTTCTTAAACGATTCCAAAAACAGATTTAAATTTTAATACATCTACAACAAAATCAGTGTAGCAAATTATGGAATAAACAGGTATGTCTTATATGTCCTGACACGCGCGGGCGAGGTATTTGCCCGCGTGTTTTTTGGCGTCTTGTTCACTCGGGGCTTTGTCTATCAACGGGATAATGCGGGGGGTACCTCTTATCTTTTTTTGGCGGGCCGAAGAAAGATCCGTTTTTCCGCAAATAAATACAACCGGTTTTTTGTATTGGCGGGCTAATTGCAATACCGTCCCCGGTGCTTTGCCGTAAAAAGTTTGTTCGTCCAATTTTCCTTCAGTCGTAATCACTAAATCGGCCCATTTGAAGTGGCGGGCTAAATTCGCTTTTTTGAAAAGTTCCTCCGCCCCCAAACATAGTTTCGCGCCAAAACAACCATACAGCCCTGCCGCAATGGCACCCGCCGCCCCGGTGCTTTTTACGCGCGAGATGTTTTGTCCAGTATGCTCTTTTAATGCGTGCGCCCATACGCTTAACGCGCGTTCTAACAGGCGTACTTGCCGCGGGGTTGCCCCTTTTTGCGGGCCAAAAACTTGTGCGGAACCTTTCGGGCCTAATAACGGGTTGGTTACGTCGGCAATTCCAATAATTTTAACGTCTTTTATTTGCTTATAAAGCGGTGTTAAATCTATCCGGTGGAGTTTCAAGAGTGCTTGCGCGCCGGTGGAAATTTCCCGTGCGTTTTTATCCAAAAGCCGTGCCCCGCAGGCGGCGGCTAATCCGGCTCCGCCGTCGTTAGTAGCCACTCCTCCCAGCCCAATGTAAATTGTTTTGGCCCCGTGCCTAATGGCCGACAAAAGCACTTGCCCTACGCCGTACGAGGAGGCCCCCAACGGGTCCAATTCGCTTTTTTTAGCCGAACCAAGCCCGCAGATTTTTGCAGTTTCCACGACAGCCGTTTTCCCGTCCGATAAGAGTAAAAACGGTGCGCGTTTGTTTTTCAAGAAGGCATTTTTGGCTGTTACAAAATACGTTTTGGCGTGCGAATCTAGGGCGCGGAAAAAATCTAATAAGCCGTCTCCGCCGTCGCTAATGGGAAACGTACGCACGGTATGACGGGACGATAAGGTACGGGCAAAAATTTGCCCCGCTCGGCGCGCGGACAGGGAACCTTTAAGCGCGTTAGGCAGGGCAAGTATTTTCATTAAAATTTCCAGCTGAGTTGTACTTGCAGAACGGTATTAGCGGCCGCTGATTTTTTCAGTTCGTCTTTGCGCGGAGTAAATACTTGGCGCACTTCCGCACCGACCATTAAGTCGTCTATCCACGTTTCCACCCCAAAACCGATTGCGCCGGAGGGGCTGCTGGAGGAAAGAGAATCGCTAAAATTTACCGGATCGGGGGACGAGGAATAATTGCCGTTGTAATTGACGGATAACATTTCGTATTGCAACGCTGCGGTAACGTAGGTAGCAAAGCGCGATTTAGGATTTAAGTAATAGTTGGCGGCCGCCCCTAACGATAAAATACTGCCGCTAGAGCGCATTTCGTAATCGGTAGTGCCGGATGAAAACGTAAATTCGTTTGTGGGCACGCTGGCAAAAAATAACGTCGGCCCGAGCCACAAATTGCTTTCTTTAATACGCCATAAAAATTTGCTGGAAACGGCTATGGATGTTCCGCCCATATCTAGGCCGTCTTCCGGTAAAGTTGCCGTGGACGAGCCAAAGGACAATTCGTCGGTGGCTTTTAAGTCAAGCGGCATAGCCCCCACTTGTACTGAAAAATACTTGGCAAAATTTTTCTCTATACGCTTAGCCGGTACGGCAGAGGTTTTGGGTTGCGTTTTTTTAGCGGACAACTCTTGTTTGGCTGCCGCCGCATAGTCTTGGGCGGAGATGTTGCCTGCTTTTACATCTTTTAGGAAGGCCTCCTCGTCGCTAAGTAAGCGCGGGGCCGCGGTTTGCACTTGGGCGGACGGCGTTTGGACTTGTCCGTTTACCACGGTGGCCTTTTTGGCATCAAAAACTTGGTCAATGTCCGAATCAAAAGTCAGCCCGCCTTCGGCGGCAACCGTCGCACTGGCCGTTGCGGCTTGTGTGGCGGCCAGGGCAGCTTGGGCCTGTTCTTGCTGTTCTATTTTTTTCTCTACAAATTCCTGTTGGGCGTTTTGACCGCGGTCGTAATCGTATGCTTCAATGGTTACAATTTGCGGCATATCCACGTTGACGGTAGAGCCGTCGTCGGTTTGTAATTTTAAGTTAAATTCATCCATGTCCAAAATTACACCGATAAGTTGCGTGCCGCCCTTTAGAATTAGGCGGTGTTTATCGGGTAAAATTTGTTCAATATCGCGCTGGTTTAGCGTGATGTTGCCGTATGAGGTGGCGAGATTTAAGGTATATTCGGTTTGGGATAAAATGGAACCGCTGATAAGCGTGCCGTCTTTCATTTTAAGCGTTTCGGCTTGGACGGCGCAAACGGTACCGAGTAAAAAGGACAAAATCAGTAATACGTGTTTATTCATACGGATTATATAAAAAGGGCGCGTAATACGCGCCCTTTACAGATTATTTGGTTTCTTTTTGTTTAGCAGCTTCGCAGCAGCACGGGGCTACGGCGTGTTTGATTTTGCGCAAGGCGTTTAAGATCTTGGCAATAGTCAAGAAGCCGATAGCGGCGGCTAAATCGCTCAAGGTGTAATACGCCAAGTTACCCCACATAGCGCGGCCGGTAATCATCGGGTGTTTGATGACGAGTATATCTTGGAAAATGGTATATACGAGCATCAAATAAAACAGGACCAAAAAAATCACATACAGCCCTTTCAAGCACAACCAATTGTGCGGCCAGTATTTATCACATTTGCAGCATTTAGACATAACTTCACTCCTTGTATTATTCTAGGGAAACGGACCCCTAATAACATTGTATCAAAAGAAAGGGGGTTGCGTTTACTTTTTTGTGGGGGAAACGGGACTCTTTGCTTGCGCCAACAGTTCCTGGGCGTGGGTAAAGGCGGCAGAATTTTTGGCACTGTTTCCACTCAGCATGCGCGCAATTTCCGTTGTCAGCGTTTCACCTTCAAGCGGAGTAATGCTCACGTGGGTTTTGTTATGCGCGGCGGTCTTTTCTACGTGATAGTTGACGTGCGCTTGTGCGGCTACTTGTGCTAAATGGGTTACACACAAAACTTGTTTGCCTTGGGCCGCCGCCCGTAGTTTTTGGCCGACTAAATGCCCCGTTTCTCCGCCGATACCGGCATCAATTTCGTCAAATACCATTACCGGTACGGTGGGGGCCAACACGGTTTTTAACCCCAGCATCACACGCGAAATTTCTCCGCCGGAAGCGATATTTTTTAGCGGACGGAGCGACTGGCCCGGGTTGGGGGAGAACAAAAATTCCACACGGTCGGCCCCGGTTGCGGTCATGTTTTCTTCGTCCATTTCTACGGCGACGGAAAATTTGACTTGGTTAAACCCGAGCGGCCGGATTTCTTCCGTAATTAAGCGGGATAATTTTTCTGCCGCGCTCATGCGTTTGTCGTGCAACTCGCGTGCCAGTTTTAATAACGACGCGTGGGCGGCGTGCAAATCGTTTTCTAAATCTTGTTCGTGTTCTTCGGCGTGTTGTAAATTTTTGATTTTCCCGCGCAGTTCCTCAGCTGTGGAAAGTACGTCGGTCAGTTCCGGGCCGTATTTGGCTTTTAAGCGTTTGAGTTTCTCGTGACGGGTAAGCATTTTATCCAACGCGTTGGGATCTACTTGGCTGTCCTCTTGATACGCGCCAAGCGTTTGGGCCGCATCTTCTAATGTAACAAGGGCCGAATTTACATCTTGGGCCAGTTGGGTTAAATTGTCGTCTAATTGCGCCATTTGGGTTAGCAGTTTGGCGGCGCGGGCCGTACGCGACGTGGCGGAATTTTCCGCTTCGTACAAGGCGTCATGGGCCTCTTGGGCCAGTTCCAACAACTTGCCGGCATGTTTAAGTTTGGGTAAAAGTTGTTCCAACCGGGCGTCTTCATCCGGCGTTGGGCGGACGTCTTCAATCTCTTTTAATTGGTAAGCGTAAAGATCCAATAACCGCTCTTTTTCTTGCGCGCTTAGTCGCAACGCTTCCAGTTTGGCACGGATATCTTGCTCGGCCTGATACGCGGCTTGTACCTGGTGCAGAAGCGTAGGGTGCTTGGCAAAATGGTCTAGTAAGTGTAGATGTACCGACGCGTGCAATAAACTTTGGTGGTCGTGTTGACCGTGAAAATCTATTAAATAGCGGCCGATTTGGGCGAGCGTGGAAACGGTTACGGCTCGGCCATCCAGTTGTGCTTTTCCCTTGCCTTTTTTATCTAATTCCCGTCGTAAGGTAAAGCGGTCGGCGGATAATTGGTATTGGGTACGGATAGCGTCCGGCAAATCGGCGCTTTCAAACTCGGCATTTACGCACATGCGCTCCGCTCCGTCTTTAATGACCGACACATCCCCGCGCGCGCCTAGCACAAACCCCAAGGCTTCTATGACGATTGATTTCCCCGCGCCGGTCTCGCCGGAAAACACGGTAAGCCCCGGAGCAAAATTCAGGGTTAAATCGTCAATGATCGCAAAGTTTTGTACGTGCAAGCGCGTAAGCATGGTTAGCGGCTCCCCCAGTTGAGTTTGCGGTTTAACATAGTAAAGAAATCGCGGTGGGTGCTGATGAAAAATTGGGCCTGATGTTGGCTTTGTGTAATTTGTACCCGCGTGCCAGCGGGCAAAGCGAGTGTTTCCTGCCCGTCTATGGTTAAGTCGGCTCCGTCTAACGGCGTTTTAAGGATGGGCGCCAGTTCCAAGCGGCCCTGTGCCGGTAATACGAGGGGGCGTTGGGTTAGCGTATGGGGGCAAATGGGCGTAACGAGCAGCCCCTCTACACCAGGTGCCATAATCGGCCCGCCGGCCGCCAACGCATAAGCCGTAGAACCAGTGGGAGTGGAAATAAGGACGCCGTCTCCATAGTACGGTGGCAATTCGCGTCCGTCAAAAGTGGCTTGGACGGTCAGCGCACGGGTTTTGTCGGCATGCAAGACGCAGTCGTTTAACGCCAGTAAATCTTGGGCTTCTTCGCTGGGAAATTGCACCTGTACGGCTAACATATTGCGTTTTTGTAAAAGTAGTTTTCCGTCTAATAAATCAGTGAGGGTTTGTTCAATTTCTGTTTTTTCGCACGAAGCCAAAAAACCAAGCGTGCCGCAGTTGACTCCTAAAATAGGGATGCGGTGCGGGGCCGCTTCACGCGCGCAGGCCAAAAGCGCGCCGTCGCCTCCCATACAAACCAATAAATCCGTATCGGATAAATTATCCAAGGCGGTAATTACTTTGGCTGTATGATTGTGGGTAGCAAACCAAGCGGCTACTTGTTCGGACAGCGGTTTATTTTGGGGTTTTTGTTCGTTATAAAAAACGGCTACGCGCTTAAATTGCATACGGATATTGTAGCAATTTATGCAAAATCGTGTAGCAAACGGAGGGAAATTTTACTTGTATGTAAAACCACAAAAAGTTTGTTTCCGGCAATACCGCGTTTGTCCGCCCGTAGGGGGAGCGGCTTTATAATTGGGTGGGTTTGTCCGGTACGCAAAATGATATAATATAAATAATATAGTAAGGGGGCTTATTATGTGGGATTATACGGATAAAGTCATGGATCATTTCAAAAATCCGCGCAATGTGGGCAGTGTGCCCAATGCGGACGGCACCGGCCAAGTGGGCAGTTTGGTCTGCGGAGATGCCTTGCGCCTGACGATTAAAGTAAACAAAGAAACAGAAGTTATTGAAGACGCCAAGTTTGAAACTTTCGGTTGCGCCAGCGCCATTGCCTCGTCTTCTATGCTTACCGAAATGGCCAAAGGTAAAACTTTAGACGAAGCCGCCCGGATTACCAACCAAGATATTGCAGCCCAACTGGGTAGTCTGCCGGCTGAAAAAATGCATTGTTCGGTGATGGGGATGGAAGCGTTAGAAGCCGCCATTAAAAGTTACCGCCAAGGCGGAAAACCTGTCGTGTTTGAACAACAGGAAGAAAAAATTATCTGCCGTTGTTTTAACGTGTCCGAAGAAGCCATCATCAAGGCCATCCGTCTTAACCATTTAACGACCGTAGAAGATGTTACCCACTTTACCAAAGCTGGCGGTGCGTGCGGCCGTTGCAAAGGTGATATCCAAAAAATTTTAGATAAAGTAAACGGTGTGCAAGAATCTTGCACCCCTGCGCAAAAACCGTTTAGCCAAATGACGGTGGTGGAGAAAATCAAAGCCGTAGAAAAAGTATTGGAAGAAGAAATCCGCCCCAAACTTAATATGGACGGAGGATCTGCCGAACTGGTGGATTTATCCGGTACGGCGGCTAAAATTCGCCTCGTGGGTATGTGTAGCGGATGTGTCAACGCGCAGGCGACGATTAAAAATTTCATTGAAAAAACGCTGCAAGAAAAAATTGACCCGTCTATTACGGTGGAGCAAGCGTAATGAGTAAAGAAATCTATTTAGATAATAACGCTACTACCCGTTGCTATGTGCCTGTGGTAGAGGCCATGCTGCCGTACTTTAGCGAGAAATACGGCAACGCGTCCAGCATGCATACGTTTGGCGGGCAAAACCGCCACGCCATTGAGACGGCCCGCAAGCAAGTGGCCGCGCTACTTAATGCCGCGCACGAGGACGAAATTATTTTTACGTCCTGCGCGACGGAAAGCAACGACTCGGTTTTATTTTCCGTAGCCGAATCGTTCCCGCAAAAAAAACACATCATTACTTCGGCTGTGGAACATCCGGCGGTGTTGGAGCCGTGCCACGTGTTGGAAAGCCGCGGCTGGCGGGTGGATTACGTCCGGGTAGATGAAAACGGACGCTTTGATTTAGACGAACTTAAAAATTTAATTGACGGTGATACGGCCTTGGTATCTGTGATGTGGGCCAACAACGAAACGGGAACAATTTTCCCTATCCAAGAAATCGCCCAAATTGCCCATGCACACGGCGCACTTTTCCATACCGACGCTGTACAAGCGGCCGGGAAAATTCCGATAGATGTACAAGCGGCCGGCGTAGATTTTTTGTCTGTCAGCGCGCATAAGTTTCACGGCCCGAAAGGAATAGGGGCGTTATATGTACGCCGTTCCACACGTTTTGTGCCGTACCTGGTGGGCGGGCATCAGGAAAAACGCCGCCGCGCCGGAACGGAAAATGTGCCCTATATCGTGGGTATTGGAAAAGCGGCCGAACTCGCCCAAAAACGCTTACAAGACGGTAGTATGCAAAAAATGGCCGCCCTGCGCGATAAACTGGAGCAAGGTATCGTGGCGAATATCCCGGATGTTAAAATTAACGGGGACGTGCAAAACCGCGTTCCTAATACCACGAATATCAGTTTTGGGTATATTGAGGGCGAATCTATTTTAATGTACTTAAATGATTTTGGTATTTGTGCTTCGTCCGGATCTGCGTGCACGTCTGGCTCGTTGGAACCGTCGCACGTGTTGCGGGCTATGAAAGTACCGTTTCAGTTTGCCCATGGTTCTATCCGGTTTTCGTTATCGGACGAAAATACGTCGCAAGATATAGACGTGGTATTAAAAGAGTTGCCGCCTATCATTGAGCGGTTGCGTAAAATCTCGCCGTTTTCCAAGGAAAACGCGTAATTTGCCGCCGTGCTGTTTGTAACGGTACGGCATTTTGTAAAGACCCTAAGGAGAGTCCCCATGAAAAAATTAGTTCTTTTGTTCGCTGTACTTTGGTTTCCGTTTGCCATAAGTGCCAAAGATACCGTCATCTATCACACAAGCGATACGCACGGTTTCTTTTATGCCCAAAAAGGGGTGGGCGGGTTTGCCGCACTTGCGGCCGTCTTAAAAAAAGGACCCGCTAATTATTTGCTGTTAGACAGCGGGGATTTCTCCAACGGTACGGTGGAAGCTAAAAACTCCAAAGGATTAAAAGCGGTGGAACTAATGAACGCCTTGCGCTACGACGCTTCTACCATCGGTAACCACGAGTTTGATTTTAACGATTCCGGCGTGGCGTCTATTTTATCCCACGCGCAATTTGCCCTTTTGGCGGTAAACTTTTACGAGGCCGGTACGCTTAAACGGCCCGCTCCTGTTGCCCCGTATAAAATTTTTAACCGTAACGGGGTTAAATTTGCGGTAATTGGCGTGGCCAGCAGTAACCCTACGCAAGCGACTGAAAAATATACGTTTACGCCGCAACTGCGCGAGATTGAAAATATATTGCCCGAAGTGGAAAGACAAAAACCAGACGTGGTCGTGGTGATTGTACACGATTCGATTGCGGATGATAAACACGGGGTGAAAGGATCTTATGTGGCGGATATTGCCCGGCAGTTTCCGGGCCGTGTGCATATTGTGCTAGGCGGGCATGCACATAAAATTGTTCAAAATGAAAAAATCAACAATACGCTGTTTGTGGAAAGCGGTTGTTACTTAAAAAACGTCAGCAAGATTACTGTTACTACGCATGATAAAACGGGTAAATTTGTATCGGCCAAGTCCGAACTTATTGCGCTTTATACCAACAAAACAGGCGAAGATAAAACGGTTTCGGAATTGGCTAATTCGTTACGGGAACCGGGCGTAGATGAGATATTGGGCTACACGCAAGAGCCGATGAAAAAGCGTTCGTCCAATCCTAAATTTTTAGATAACTCGCTAGACAACTGGGTGGCTGATTTAGGCCGTGCGTATGTCGGAGTGGATGTGTTTATTACCAACGTGGGCGGTACGCGCGTGGATATGCCCAAAGGGGAAGTAAGGAAACGGGACGTTATTAACATCCACCCGTTTGAAAATACGATTACTAAAATGACCGTGGACGGCCGGATGTTAAAACGCATTATCAAAAGCGGGCTATCTAAAGGACGCACGCGGTTTGCGTTTTCCGGCTTGGCAACTAATTTTGTGTATAACAAAAAAGGCGAAGTCAAAGATTTGCATATTTGGGTGCATAATAAACCCTTGGAAAACCACAAGAAATATACGATTGCTACCAATTCATTTATTGCCGGGGGAAGCAGTGAAGGCTTTGTATTTAAATCTATCCCGGCTGAACAAAAAGTACAAGTTGGCACGAAAACTATCCGGCAACTTATGGAAGAGGGCTTGCGCCGGGGTACCCCTAAGGATCCGCTTAAACCCGGGCCGGAGGGCCGTGTAGCGGAGCGGTAATTTATGAGACGCAGTTGGTTCGGCTTTATAGGTTTGTGCCTGCTTTTGGGAGCGTGTTCGCAAGAAAAAACGTCGCACTTGGATATTTTCTATACGGCCGACGTGCAAGGCGTTTACAACAGCCGCCCCGAACCGCGTTTTGCTAACCAATTGGCTGGCGGGTACGGCATATTGGCTTCTTTTTTGGCTTCCCGTACGGAACCTTATTTGCTGTTTGACGGCGGAAATTGGTTTGGGGCCGCGCCGGAAGCGGCCATTACGCAAGGGGAGTATCAAACGCCCTTTTTGAAAGCCCTTCCTTACTCGGCCGCGTCTGTAAGCGATAAAGATTTTATGTTCGGTTGGCCCGCGCTGCGCGGTATTGTGCGCGAATTGCCTTACCCGGTGTTAGTATCCAATCTCAAACTGGATAATCAAATTCCGTGGCCCATGCACGATTATCAGATTTTTACGCACCAAGGTTTGAAAATCGGTGTGTTTGGGTTAGTCAGTTCAGATACCGTACAAAACTACCGTACCCGGTTAACCGGCTTTTCCGTGCAAGACCCGGTAGAGGCCGCGAAGGAAATGGTCAGCCGGTTGCAAAACAAAGGGGTAGATTTTGTTATCTTGCTTAGTTCGCTGGGCGATAATACGGCAGACGCCCCGGTCGAGGCCTTGTTGGCCGAAGAAGTATCCGGTATCCATTTAATTCTCAGCGCCAATAAAGACCGCGAAGCCCCCGAAACGGACCGCGTCAAGCAAACGTATATTGTTTATCCGGGGGCCAAATTAGATAGTATTGCCCATATCCGGGCGGAACTGGATAAAAATCACCAAGTCAAAAATGTTAGCGTTAAAGATTTAGCGTTGCTTAAACAAGATTGGGGAGAAGATGCCGCCCTTTCGGTGTATGCGTTGCATTTACAAGAGGAAACCCAACATAAATTAAATGCACGGGTTTCGTCGGCAGATGAAAAAATTACTACGGAGTTGGCAAGTGAATCGGTGTTAGGCGATTTGTTAGCCGATTGTTTGCACAAATGGGCGCGGTTGGACGGGGTTATTATCAATTCAGATTCTATCCGCAGTTCTCTGCCGCAAGGTACCGTTACGGAGTACGATTTATATAAGATGTATCCGTACGGAGATAATATCACATTTCTTACCATGCGTGGAGAAGCGTTTTTGAAAGCGTTGGAATCTTCTTTAGAAGCCCGGGATAATTTCCCGCAAATTGCCGGATTTCGGGTAGAGTATGACCCGCAAGCCCCGGCCGGGCAACGTATCAAAAAAGTGGTTTTAACTCCCAGCGGCCGTTTGGTCCGCCCGCAAGAGACGTACCGTTTTGCCGTTACCGACCATGTGTTGGCCGGCGGCTTTGGGCATGACTATTTTATTGATTCGCTGGAGTTCAAAAATACTTTTGTTGTGGCCCGTCAAATTATGCGTGCGTGTCTGGTCCGGCAGAAAAAAATTGCCCTTCCCCAAACGGGCCGTTGGAACGTCCTATGAGTTTACTGCGCCCGTTGGCGATTGGTTCTGTTACCCTATCAAATAATTTAGTATTGGCTCCCATGGCGGGTATTACCGATTCTCCGTTTCGCGTGCTTTGTTTGAAAGGCGGGGCGGGACTCGTGTGTGCGGAAATGGTGTCCGCCCATGCGTTGCATTATGGTAACGCCAAAAGCGGCCGGATGCTACAAGTAAATCCTAAAGAGCATCCCGTTTCTATGCAAATTTTTGGTTCGGATGAAGAAACTATTTCGCAAGCCGCCCGGCAAGCCGAATTAGCCGGCGCGGATATCGTAGACTTGAATGCCGGATGCCCGGTTAAAAAAATCAATAAAGCAGGGGCCGGATGCGTGCTCATGAAAGATGAAATTAAACTCGCACGCTTGTTAACAGCGGCTGTAAAAAGTGCGAAAATTCCGGTTACCTTAAAAACGCGTATTGCCTTAAATCATCAAGAAATTTTAGGGGTTCGTCTGGCCCAACTCGCGCAATCGTGCGGGGCGGCGGCGGTAACGCTTCATGCCCGTGCGGCGGTGGATGTACATAGCGGCGATCCAAACGTGGATGCGTTGGCGCAAGCGTGCGCGGCTGTAAAAATTCCCGTGATCGGTAATGGCGGCGTAACGGACGCCGCACGGGCCAAACAATTTTTAGAGGCTGGTTGTGCCGGGGTGATGATTGGGCGCGGGGCGGTGGGAAATCCTTTTATTTTTCAGGATATTATGGATGAACTGGCCGGACGCGCGCCGCAACGTCTTACGCCTAAAAAACGGTTGGAAATTTACGAAAAACTGATTAAAGAAAATGTGGCTTATTACGGCGAGCGTATCGGCATTAACCGTTCGCGCAAAACAGCCGGGTATTGGATAAACGGATTTGCCAATGCGTCCGCGGTACGCGGCGAATTTGTGCGGCTAGATACATGGGCTGAGGTTAAAAAATTGTTTCAAAACACGATGGAAATTATATAACTAGCGGCTTTCCCCTTTGCCTTGCCAAATAAAATTTCCCGCAATCTCCATAAATTTTGTTATAATATATAGGAAACCACGAGTCATTACACGTGCGGCCACCACTCCGCACGAATAATAACAAAAGGTAGAAACAAAATATGACAAAAACATTTTTACCTTCCGCTAAGGAAGTAGAAACCACCCGTCAATGGCATCACATTGATGCCACGGGTCAAACCTTGGGCAGATTGGCAACCAAAATTGCCGTGCTCTTAATGGGTAAACACAAAAAAACATATACGCCTCATATGGACTGCGGCGACTTCGTCGTTGTTACCAATGCGGGCAAGGTGAAATTGACCGGAAACAAAATGGAGCAGAAAATTTATTTCTCCCACTCCGGTTACGCCAAAGGCGCCAAAGAAACGCCGGTTAAACGGGTACTTGAAAATAATCCTACCCGCGTGTTGGAGTTAGCCGTCAAACGCATGTTGGACGAAAACAAACTCCGTGCGCCGCGCATGAAACGCTTGCGCTTGTTCGCCGGTGAGGAACACTCGTTCACCGAACGCATGGGTAAATAAGAGGATATTTTATGAATAATACGAAAGACTTGAAAACCGGAAGAAGAAAAACGGCAGTCGCTCAGGTAGCGCTTTTGAAAGGTAAAGGCAACATTACTGTAAACGCGAAGTCGTTAGATGAATATTTTGGGAATCATACCCGCTGCAAAGCGATGGTAAAATCGCCGTTAGTGGTAACCAACTTGGAAAAAGAATATGACGTTACCGCCCGCGTAAACGGCGGTGGTGTTTCTGCCCAAGCCGGTGCTTTACGCCACGCGATTGCGCGCTCTTTAGCGCAAATTGGCGAAGATGTTAAAAAGGCCGTCAAAAAAGCGGGCTATCTTACGCGCGATCCGCGTATGGTGGAACGGAAGAAACCCGGTCAGCCCGGTGCCCGCAAACGCTTCCAGTTCTCCAAACGTTAATCGTTGGAAACGGAAGTTCATTGCATTTACAAAACCCCGCTATTACAGCGGGGTTTTTTGTGGCTGTTTTTGTGTTAAATATGGTATAGTATGAAAGTCATATAAAATTATACGCAAGGAGTTTTATTCATGAAGAAACTGATGTTGTTATCTGCCGCCTTGTTGTTAGGTGCGTGTGCTACTCCGCCTACCTATGTGGGGACTGCTTTATTTGCCCAAACCCAACAGCCGATTTTGGCGACCAACGCTCCCGGTACCAAAGTGGGCCGCGCGTGCGCAACGAACCTATTAGGTTTGTTTATTCAGGGGGATATGTCTGTGGAAGCCGCCAAGAGAAACGGCCGCATTACCCAAGTGTCTTCTATTGACCGCGATATTAAAAGTTATGCCGTGTATTCCGAAGTCTGCACGGTAGTGACCGGCCGATAGTTTGTTGGCTATTTTGTAAACCGCCCCCGCTGTTATGAGCGGGGGCGGTTCTATTGGCTAAACTTTTATTTCTTTTGGTCAAACAGCGGCTTAAGTTTGGGGCTCTTTTCTACAATCTTTTTAATTTCTTCAATTACTTGCGCCTGCTTTTTAACCGTACACGGCCCGCCGATACAGCCGCCTTTGCAACTCATAACTTCTAACAGTTGGAAGTCGCCCGCCTTGCCTTGTGCATAGGCGTTGAGCATCAGCATGGATTTTTTATCCAGGCCGTTAATTGTCATTTTCTTAAACGGTATTTTACCGGCAATGGCATTTTCCACTGCTTGTGCAACTCCGCCCGTAACTCCGTAATAGCGGCTTTCGGCTGAGATGGTTGCATCCAGCGTGGCTGGCGGACATGTTTTGGGGTCAATGTTGCGCGCCCGTAACAGTGCGTCAATTTCTTCAAAAGTTAGTACGAAATCAATGTTGGGGTCCTCGCGCCCTTCTACACGTTTGGATGCGCACGGCCCGATAAATACGGTGGTAAAACCGTTGGCTTTTTCAATTTCTGCTGTATAACCGGTGGGAGTTTTAGCGTCGGAAATAAAATCTTTAAGGGCGGGTAAGTGCTTTTTAACCGCTTGTACCCAAGCGGCACAGCAAGAAGTCGTCATAAACCGCGCGCCTTTTTTAAGCCGTTCTACCAGTTCGCGTGCTTCGGCGGAGGTGGTAATATCCGCGCCCAAAGCTACTTCGGTTACTTTGTCAAAACCGGCTTTCCAGAGTGCATTTAGCACTTGCGGTAAGGTCCCTTCCAGTTGGCCCACGATAGACGGGGCAATCATGGCGCACACTTTTTGCGGGCCCTTGATGGCGCGCAATACGTCAATGAGTTGGCTGCGTTCCATGACCGCGCCAAACGGACACGCGTTCATGCACTTGCCGCAGGAAATACATTTGTCAAAGTTGATATGGGCAAATCCGTCGCTGTCTTTATGGATGGCATCTACCGGGCATGCTTCTTCGCAGGGAACCGGTACATAAGTGATAGCATTATACGGGCAGGACGCTTGACATTGGCCGCAGTTTTTGCATTTTTCGGGGTCAATTTTGGAACGTCCGTTTTCGGTAGAAATGGAGATAGCCCCGAACTTGCACGCCGCCTGACAGTGCCGCGCTAAACAACCTTGGCATGCTTCGGTTACGATATGACGTGCTTTCACACATCCTTTACAAGCAATAGAAAGCACCGTTAACGTATTTTCGGCCGGAGTTTTGCGGATCAGGGCGTCTTTGGCATATTCGTTCAGCGAAGTGGCCTCATCATCTGTTTCCAAACTTCCGCCCAAAGCGGCTAACGTACGCGCCCGAAATACGGCCCGTTCCTTATAAATACAGCAGCGCACGCCGGAAGTGGAATTTTGGGGCAAAGCATCAAAAGGAATGCGGTAGGCTTGGGTTTCTAAGGAACCCTTATCAAACGTTTCTACAACCCGTTTAAGCGCCTCGCGTTTAAAGAAAATTGCTTTATTATCTGGTGTGTTCATAATCTCATATATTCTATCATAATTTGGCAGTTGCAAAAGAGCAACAGACATCCCCCCAGGTTATTTGGCGGCTTGTTTGTGGACCGTAGACGAAGGGCTCTTTTGAATAACGCGCGGCATATACATTTGGTCGTGTAACGTGCCGCCGGATAAAAGGGCCTTGCGTACGGGGCGGCTGGGCTTGGTTGGCGCGGGAGCGGTTGAAGCCGGTTGCTGTCGGGCTTCTTGCGCGTGTTTAACCAGTTGATCGGCCTCTTCTTGGGTCAGTATGCGAACTAACCACCCTTGTTCAAATAAGAAGAACGATACCTTCCCCTCGCTTTCTTTCCGGTAGAGTGTTTGGCCGTTTGGTACCGGTAAAAAGACGGAGGAGGTTTGAGAACTGTACGCTTCTAAAAATTCGGCTTCGCTAAGTGCCATATCCACTTGATAGCGCGTAAATAAATCTAGCGATTGGGCGGTATCGGTGGCTAAGGCCACGAAGGTTTGCGGCTCTTTGGCGCGGAATAACAATTTGCGGTATTGGTTGTCTCGTATGTATTGAACCAAACGGTATTTAGTGCCGTTGGCGGCTTGTACGTTGGTGTCTTTCGTAGATACGCTAGTAATGAGCACAAGGGCTTCTTCGCGTGTTTTGCCATTTAGCAGCCGGGGGAGTGCTTTGGCGTTTTTCTGCCAAATATCCAGGCCTGCCGGGGGGGTGTCCGGCGTTCCGGTTAATTCAATGACGATTTCCGGCTCGTCGGCCGCCAGGGCCGCAAGCGGACAAAAAAATAATCCGGCTAGCAGTAATATATAGCGCATACTTGTATTATAAAAGTTTTTGGAGAAAAAATCTTGTGTAATACCTAATTACAATCATTTTTGTTGTAAGAGAATCCCCCTTAATGGTACTGCTTTTATAACGGAATATAATTTCTCTTTTGATTTTGCGTTGCAATTTGCTATAATAAACAAGAAGCCTTTTTGGGCTGACCCATTTTTTAGAGGAAAAAATATATGAAAGAAAAAATTCATCCGACGTACGACTTTGTAGAAGCCGTCTGCGCGTGCGGGAATAAATTTATGACCCGCTCCACCGCCAAAACCTTAAAACTGGACATTTGCTCCGCTTGCCACCCGTTCTTTACCGGCAAACAGAAATTGTTAGATACAGAAGGTATGGTAGATAAGTTCAATAAACGCTATGCCAAGACGGAAGGCAAAACCTTGGTTCGCAAACCCAAAACGGAAGTAAAAGCCAAGGCCAAATTGGCCCGCAAACCGGTCGTAGCTGCCAAAAAAGCGGCGGCTAAAAAACCGGCTAAAAAAGAAACCAAAGCCGAAGCCGCTAAATAGCGACGGAAATTTAAAAGAGCAGACAACCGATAAGGTGTCTGCTCTTTTTTTGTAAGGAAAATAACGTATGGATACGTCTAAATATATTACCGAATTTAAAGAATTAGAAAACGAACTTTCCGGTGGCAATTTGTCCGCGGCGGACTTGGCGGCTAAAGCCAAACGCCATGCTTTTTTGAAACCCATTATTGAAAAAGAACAAGAAATTTCCGCTCTGGAAAAAGCCATCGCGGGCGATCGTGCTTTGATTGAAGCCGGCGAAGACAAAGACCTTGTTAAAATGGCGGCGGAAGAATTGTCCGAACTGGAAGCCAAACTTCCTGCGTTACAAAAAGAACTTCGCATTTTAGTGCTCCCGCCCGATCCCAATGATTCTAAAAACATTTATTTGGAAATTCGCCCCGGGGCAGGGGGGGAAGAATCAGCTTTGTTCGCGGCCGAACTCTTGCGCGTGTATCAGCACTTTGCCCAAACAAAGGGATGGGGAACGGAACTGTTGGAATATACCCCTACCGGACTCAAAGGGTGTAAATACGTCAGTATGTTTATTAAAGGCGACGGGGCTTATTCGTGGCTTCGTATGGAAGCGGGTACGCACCGTGTGCAACGCGTGCCGGATACGGAAACGTCAGGCCGCGTCCATACTTCTACCGTTACCGTAGCCATTATGCCCGAGGCCGAAGAAATTGATATTCAAATCCGCCCCGAAGATTTAGAAATGGAAACGTGCCGTTCCGGTGGGGCCGGCGGACAGAACGTCAATAAAGTAGAAACCGCCGTACGCATTTTACATAAACCGACCGGCATTGTGGTTTCCTGCCGGGAGGAACGCCACCAAGGTGCCAACCGCGAAAAAGCCATGGCCATGCTTCGCGCTAAATTGTACCAAATGGAAGAAGAAAAACGTAATAAAGAAATTTACGACGAGCGCAAAAGCCAAGTCGGTACCGGCGACCGTTCGGAAAAAATACGCACCTATAACTTTCCGCAAAGCCGCGTCACCGATCACCGCACCGATATTTCTTACCACAACATTATGGAAATTATGGCCGGAAACATTGAACCGGTATTGGAAGATTTGCGCGCGTGGCGTGTAGAACAGAAACTTAAAAACTTGCAACTCTAATGACTATTGCCGAATTGTTGCCCCCCGCTATTTTACGCTTAACGCAGGCCCAGTCCGACGAGCCACAACCCAATGCCGAGTGGTTGCTGGCGTGTGTGTTGGGGGTAACGCGTACCTGGTTGCTTGCCCATCCCGATTATACACTTTGCGAAAAAGAACTTGCTTTATTTGAACAGTATATTTCCCGCAAGGCGGCGGGCGAGCCGCTTTCGCATATCGTGGGTTATCAGCCGTTTGATGGATTAGATATTATCGTGTCGCCCGATGTGCTTACTCCGCGTCCGGAAACCGAAGAACTGGTGGAAATAGTCAGCGCGCTTTTTGATAAAAAACAACCGCATACCTTTTTAGATATGTGCACCGGTAGCGGTTGTATTGCGTGCGCACTGGCGAAACGCCTTGCCCGTGCGCAGGTGTTAGCCGTAGATATAAGCGAAAAAGCCCTCGCGATTGCCGTGCAAAATAGTAAGAAATTTCGGTTACAGGAACAAATCCATTTTCTGCAAAGTGATTTGTGGGAAAATGTGCAGGGTACATTTGATTTAATTATTTCCAATCCGCCGTATATCCCATCTGAAATTGTGGATACGTTAACGCGTGAGGTCTTGCGCGAGCCGCGGCTTGCCTTAGACGGCGGCGCGGATGGTTTGGGAGTCGTCCGGCCGCTCTGTGCGGTGGCGGCTGATTATTTGAACCCCGGCGGGTGGCTGGCCTTGGAACTTTGCACAGGGCAAGCCGCGGCCGTAGCGCGGGGACTAACCGAAATCGGTTGGCGGGCAACCGTCAAAAAAGATATAGTGGGAATAGAGCGTTTTGTGTTGGCTCAGAAAATTTAATTTTTTTAAGGAGTTTTTATGGATCGCTTTTTAATTGAGGGCGGTAAAAAATTACAAGGAACCGTACTCGTCAGCGGTAGCAAAAATGCGGCTCTGCCGATTTTGGTGGCTACGCTGCTAACGGACGAGCCGTGTACCATCCACCGGGTGCCGAATTTGCGTGATGTGCGTACGACACTTAAAATTTTGGAGTATTTGGGTAAAAAAATTACCTACCAAAATAATACCGTTACCATAGAAGCCAACGGTACGCTCAAAAACGATTTGCCGTATGAATTAGTCAAACAAATGCGGGCAAGTTTTTGGGTGGCCGGGCCGCTGTTGGCGCGTTTTAAGCAAGCTGAAATTCCGCTCCCCGGCGGGTGTGCTATTGGGGTGCGTCCGGTAGATATTCACTTGAAAGGATTTGAAAAGTTAGGCGCAACGTGCGAAACTAAATCAGGTAATGTGTTAATCCGCGCCGAAAAATTAAACGCCGCTAAAATTGTACTGCGCTTTCCCAGCGTAGGCGCGACGCAAAATTTGCTTATGTGTGCGTGCTTGATTGCAGGCGAAACGATTTTGGAAAACGTCGCCAAAGAGCCGGAAATTGACGACGTGATTGCTTTTCTAAACGATATGGGGGCCGATATTCGCGTAGGCGATAAAGGCCAGCTGATTATTACCGGCGTCAACAAACTGCACGGAGCGGAACATACGGTCGTGGCTGACCGTATTGAAACAGGTTCGTATGCGTTGGCGGCGGCTGCCACCCGCGGAAATGTAACTGTAACGGGGTGCGTGCCGGAACACAACGCTATTTTATGGGAAGATTTACAAGAGGCCGGGTTTACGTTAGATATCGGCCCGGACAGCGTGCATGTGCATGCATACGACGGGGAAATTAAACCGCTTCGCGTGCGTACGGCCCCGTATCCCGGTTTTGCAACCGATTTGCAAGCCCCGTGGATGACCCTAATGACCTTATGCACCGGCACGGCGGAAGTAGATGAAGATATTTTTGAAAACCGCTTTATGCACGCGCCGGAATTAGGACGCATGGGCGCGCAAATCTCTACCGAAAAAAGTTTGGCGCGTATTACAGGCGTCAACGCGTTATCTGCGGCGCACGTGCAAGCATCTGATTTACGCGGCGGTTTTGCCCTTGTTATGGCAGGACTTTGCGCTCAGGGCGAAACGGAAGTGGAACGCGTATATCACATTGACCGCGGATACGAAAAGTTGGAAGAAAAACTGACGGCGTTAGGCGCGGATATCCGCCGTTATAACCCGGATAAAGATGAATTTTAATAGGTGGTTTAATCAATGGCAAACCCGCACCGCAGGTAACCGCGGCGCGGGTTTGCCGGCGTTTAGAGCCTTGTTGGCCCGGCTCCATAATCCGCAAACGCGTTATAAAATTATTCACGTGGCGGGGACGAACGGCAAAGGCACCGTCTGTACATTGTTGGCGCGCGTATTGCAACAGGCGGGAAAAAAGACCGGGCTGTTTATTTCTCCGCATTTAATCAGCCCGACGGAGCGGATACAATTAAACGGGGCGGAAATTGCCCCGGCCGATTTTAGACAATCGGTGGAAAAAGTGCTTGCACAACAGCAAGAAGAACTTAATTTTTTTGAAATTTTGACGGCCGCCGCCTTTGTCTATTTCGCTGAAAAAAATGCGCAGTATGTGGTAGTAGAAACGGGCCTTGGCGGACGTAAAGACCCCACCAATGTATGCACGCCGGTCTTGTCTATAATTACTTCCGTGGGGCTTGATCATACCCAACTGCTGGGTGATACGTTGGAGAAAATCGCAACCGAGAAAGCCGGCATTATTAAACCCGGAGTGCCGGTGCTGTGTGGGTATTTGCCGCCATCTGTGGCACAAGTTGTGCAGGAAACCGCGCGCGGCAAAACCGCCCCGGTTGAATTAGTCGTTGCAGAAAAAATACCTGGAAATGCACAAACGCAAAATGAGCGGTTGGTGCGTTGTGCCGCACAGCGGCTGGAAATTACGCAAGCAATTTGTGAGCGCGCGCTTTTTCAAGCACGACTGCCCGGCCGGTTTGAAATTTTCCGCCGTGCGGATAAAACAGTTATTTTAGACGGAGCGCATAATCCGCCTGCTATGGAAAATTTGCTCGCGTTTTGGCAGACAAGTCCGTTTGCAAAGTCGTCCGTGGCCGTATTGTGCGGGTTTATGCAAGATAAAGATTATCCGCAAATGCTTGCCCGGCTGACCGCGCAATTTAAAGCGGGGATTGTTACGGCAGTAGCGTCATCTCGGGCGGCGGGAAAAAGCCAAATTGTTCCGCTTTTGCCGCCGGGTTGGGAGTTCGTGCCGGACGTGTCCGCCGCGCTTACCCGCGTGCAGGAACGGACAGCGGTTGTACTGGTTACCGGATCGTTTTATTTAGTGGGCGCGGTGCGTCAACAATTGTTATAAAAAGTCTGTTATGCCGGAAGGTGGTTGGCCGGCATTTTTTTATTTTATGAACGGCGAGGGGTAAACGACGAGATCCCGGATCAAGTCCGGGATGACATTATTTAGGGTGCCCGGGGTGACAATGGTTAGGGCGTTCGGGATGACAGCGTTATATGTAAGGCACCGTCATAAAAGCATTGACAGCCACGCACGTATTGTAGTTAAATAAAATATATACGCGTATACGGGAGTATTATGGCAGAGAATAATCCGTCCAACGGACAGGGCGATATTGCCCAATTTTTAGAGAAGTTCCAAGATCCTAATCTAAACACTTTTAACTTTACATCTTCCGCTCAACGGGAACAAACCCCGTCGGATTCGTCCGCCTCGTTTGCCCGCTCGTTTGAAAAATTAGAGCAAAAAGTACAAGAGTTGGAAGAAAAATTTGATGCTTCCGAACAGCAAAATGAACAAATTTTGTCCGAGTTAGCGAACACGCGCGAGCATTTGGCCCGTCAACGTGACCGCGAATCTTTTTTGGATCATCTCTCTATCTTTATTGCCAATTTGCGTGCCAGCGTGGAAAATTTAACCCGCGCCCAACAAGACCATACCCCCGTTTGGCACGAACCGGATATCCAACGCAGTTTTGATGCGGCGCCGCGTTCTACGGTGCATGCTCCTATTGATCAGTACGAGCCCGACACTTACCGTCAGGCCCAAGCGCGTAAACGGCAAGAAGAACAAGCCGAAAAAGAACGTATTATTTCCAGTTTGCACCAAAAAGCCTCGCAATTAAAAGCCGTCAACAGCGCGCTGGATCGCGAGATTAAAAAAGTGCAACGGGAAAAAATGGATGCGCTTAAAAAATCGGCTGAACAGGCCAAAGAAATTTTATCGCTACGTAACCAACTTAGTGAGGCCGAAGCGCGGTTTAAGTCGTTTGATTTTGAAGGACGTATTATTTCTATCCGCCAAGCGTACGAGCAACGGGTGAATAGTTTGGAAACGCAATTAAAAGAAATTTCCGAAACTTGTATGAAACAAGTGGAAGAAATTGAGACGTTGCGTGCCGAAAATATCAAACTCCACGAGACTGCCGCCGAAAAAGAACAACTTTTAGTCCAACTGGCAGATAAAGAAAAAGAACTCCAAGCGTTGCGTGACGAAATAGCTGCCTTGCAAGAGAATAATAACTTGCAAAATCAAAACCAACAAGCGGTTTACGCCGAAACGGTCCGCTCGTTGGAAAGCCAGCGCGACGAACTGATTGTACAACTCCAAGCGACCCAAAACGAATTGGATGCCGTGCGCGGCGAAAAAGACCAATTGGAAAAGAACTTTAAAATCTTGTTGGAAAAAATCAACGGCAATGACGCCGTTATTGAAGAACTTAAAGCCAAAATTGAAGTGCTGGGCGAGCAAAACCAACAACTGGCTACCCAGAACCAACAACTCTGCGCGCAAAATGAACAATTAGCCGCGCAAGGCCGTCAACTTTCCGACAGACAAACCCAGTTGGAAAAACAACTGCACGAAAAAAATACTCCCAAAGTACCCAATGCTCCGGTTATTGTTCCGGCGGAAAAGCGGGTGTCCGGGCGGTTGCAACCGGTTAAACTGTCTGTGCGCCCTTCCGCGCCCGTGCGTGCTACGCTACCTGCTGCACCCGCCGTGCCGCCGGCCGCTCCGGTGCCTCCGGCTGTCCCCGCAACGGCCACGCAACAACCTGTGCCTGCGGCTGCTAAACCTTTGCCGGTGCGTGAAGCCCGCGTAGATGCTCCTGTGGAAATTACCCGGGAAGCAAAATCTAAAGTACAAACCGAGGCCGATTTGCCCGAAATTAAAGTCGCCCCCGTGGCGGAACAGGACGATCCGGATTTAAGCGAAGGGGAAGATTTCTTGGCGAAAACGGATAACTTCCTCGGGCGTATTAAGTGGTCTGTTTTCAACGAGGACCGTTAAATTTTAGGCCTGATGAAGATCAGGCCTTTTATAAGGAATTATTTTTATGTCACGTTTACAAGTTGCCGTACTTTACGGCGGGAAATCTACCGAACACGAAGTGTCTGTGCATAGTGCCCAAACGGTGGTGCGTATCTTGCAAGCCAAAAGCGCGCACTACCAAATTCATCTTGTTTTTATTGATAAAGAGGGGCGTTGGTTTTTGCAAACGGCTTGCGGAGAAAAACACTCCGACGATTTGCCCATTACGCCCGTGATAACCCCCGCGGCCAATTTGCAAGCGTTAGACGGAAGTTGGCGCGCGAAGATAGATGTATTTTTCCCGGTGCTTCACGGTACTAACTGCGAGGACGGCACCATGCAGGGCTTTTTAGAAACGCTGGACGCCGCGTATGTGGGGTGTGGCGTGTTGGCCTCGGCAATCGGTATGGATAAAGTGATCACTAAACTGCTCGCCCAATGCGCCGGTGTGCCGGTGTTGCCGTTTTTCCCGGTGCATAAAGGGGTGGCGTATGATGAAACTTTTTTGAAAAATTGGGTGCAAAAACAGGGTTGGCCTGTTTTTGTTAAACCGGTGCGGCTGGGGTCTTCCGTAGGAGTGCGTAAAGTAAAAAATTGGGAAGAATTAAAACCTGCTATTGATTTTGCGTTGCAATTTGATACCGATATCATGATTGAAAAAGGGGTGGATCACGCCCGCGAAATTTTTTGCGCGTTATACGGCGAGGGGGGAACCGTGAAGGCCTCGGCTTGCGGGGAACTGCGTATGATGGCCGGTGAATTTTTTGATTACAATGCTAAATATATTGTGGCGGGCGGTTGTGAAACAAACGTGCCGGCAGATGTTCCGGCGGATACGGCCCGGCAAATGCAAACCGCTAGTATAGCGGTGTTTCGGGCGTTAAACGGCAGCGGACTAGCCAGAGTTGATTTCTTGATGGACCAACAGGGTACGTATTATTTTTCCGAGATTAACACCTTGCCCGGCATGAGCGAAACGAGTTTGTTTCCGCAACTTTTTGCCGCTAGCGGCGAAGATTATTCCCAGATATTGGACGGCCTGATTGAACAAGCCCAAGCGGTATATCAACGTAAAAAAACATTATCGTTACAACGCTAATCTATGGCTAAATTACTGGCGCGTTATTTGCAATTAAATATATGGGTGCAAGCCGTATGGTGGTTGTGCTTGGTAGGGGCGGCGGTCAATGCGGTGCTGGCGTCGCGGGATCTTATGTACGACGGCGTTTTGCTTAAATTGCATGTAGGATTTCTGCTTCTTTACGCCGGACAAGTAGTGTTTATTTCGCTGGAAGAACGCCAAGTGTGGGCGTTGGCGGCGTTGCAAGGCGTTATGGCATTACTAACCAATGCCGATTTTACCTGTATGCCCCTAGTGCGTTTTGTGGGCCATTTGGTATATGTGTTGGGTCCCGAGCCGTCTTTAGAATATGTAAAAGTATATCGCTATGTACTGATTTCTGCGGCGTTTACACTACAAATGTTAAGTGCATTTATCTTATTTAGTTTATTACCTAAAAATGCTTCACCGGCTCCCCTTGCCGAAGATACAGCGGATCACCTTAAAGCGTAGGACGGGTGTGCGTCCGGCGGTATTCTGGTGTAAGGAAGAAGTACTAACCTAGATATTTTTTAATGACATCTTCTTTGAAAGATAAAAAGGTACCGTTTGCAATGGCTTGGCGGGCACGTTCCATCAGACGAATTAAAAAGCGGATGTTGTGTATGCTCATTAAGCGGTGGCTGGTCAATTCTGCCGAGCGGTATAAGTGGCACAAATACGCGCGTGAGTAACGCCTGCAGGTGTAACAATCACACTCCGGGTCCAGAGGGATATCTTGCGTGCGGTACTCGGCATTTTTGATGTTGACGCGTCCGGTACTTGTCATGGCCATCCCGTTGCGCCCGACGCGTGTGGGCCATACACAATCAAACATATCCACGCCGCGTTCAATGGCGTTTAACATTTCTACGGGAGTACCTAGCCCCATAAAATAGCGCGGTTTTCCTTCGGGCAAGTTTTCGGTTACGGCTGATACGGCGGTGTTCATTTGCTCCAAGGTTTCCCCCAGCGAAAGCCCGCCCAAACAATAGCCGTTTGTCGGTAGCGAGGCCATGTGTAAAGCCGCTTCTTTGCGTAAATCGGGGAAAATGGAACCTTGAATAATACCAAATAATAACGAGTTACCGACGGAAAAACTGCCGTCCGGTTGAGGGGTAATTTGCGGGGCAGGTACGGTTTTTTCATACGCACGCACAGCACGTTCTGCCCAGCGTTTGGTAATGTTTAATGCTTCGCGCGCGTCGTGTTTGGCGGGATCTTTGGCGTGGATACATACGTCTAACATCGTCCAAATATCCGAGCCGATTTCACTTTCAAATTCAATTACATTTTCCGGCGTGAATAAGTGTTTGCTTCCGTCGTGGTGAGATTGAAACATTACGCCTTCTTCGTTAATTTTGCGGAACTTGGAAAGACTATATACTTGAAACCCGCCCGAATCGGTTAGCACGCTTCCGTCCCAATGCATAAATTTGTGGATGCCGCCCATGGTTTTCAAAATAGGGGTAGTGGGGCGCAAATACAGATGATACGTGTTAGATAGCAAACACTCCGCTCCGGCGTTTTTCAAATCTTCATCCGTCAATGCTTTGACGCACGCTTGGGTAGCCACCGGCATAAATACGGGAGTATGCACCGCCCCATGACGGGTATAAAGTACCCCGGTGCGGGCGTTGCATGACGCGTCTTTGGCAATAATCTTAAACGGAGCAATCATACTTTTATTTTACCATTTTATGAGAGGGATTTTTGAAGTTTTTTCGTCAGAAAAGTGAAATGAAACCGAGGCCCCGGATTGGCGGCTCGCAGCGTTACGGGAGGACAACCCTTGGGGATTGCAAGGGGAAAAACAAAAAAGCCGTTAGGTTGAAATCCGGCAGACCGCCGATTTGGCATTTTCTTATTTTAGTCTATGCTATTTCTGTCATTTGCCTTAATTTATTTTGCTGATGAGCACTTCCATCATTTTATGACGGCGGAATTTGCGTGTTTCCAACAAAATACCGTTGAGGTGGATTTTCTCGTTTTTGGTGGGTTCGTGCCCTAATTTTTGGCTGACCCATTGTTCTACCGTCGTAGTGGGAGTTACGTCCGCCGGAACGGGCAAATCAAGCCGTTCAAAAATGTCAGCCATTTTTGCCGGTGCGCTGGCCGCTAATGCTTGCCCAAATGGACGGATATAGGCAGGGAAAAAATCATACTCATCTTCAATTTCGCCCACCATTTCTTCAAAAATATCTTCTAGCGTCAAAATGCCGGTAATTGTTTTTTCTTCCGTTACCAGACAGATGTGCTGTTTACTTTTCATCATTTTTTCTAGTGCAGCGGAGATAATTGTATCGGCTTCCAAACGCAAAATCGGGCGGACAATGGTGCGGGCGGTGCTTGGCGCGCCTTGTGCTACTTTGGTAGAGAGGAATATGTCCTTAAAGTTCAAATACCCGATAATATCTTGCGGGTCCTCTGCATTGCCGCGCACCGGGAAGCGTGTGTGCATATCTAAATGGGCTTTTACAAACGTGTCGGCAATAGAATCGTCTGCGTTTAATGTATAAACTTGTTCTAACGGTACTTGAATTTCGCGTATTTTACGTACACAGAATTGCGCGCTTGTGAGCACGATTTTTTCTTCCGCCTTGCCAAATAGACGCGACGAGGACGCAATCGCCGCTGCGGTTCGTAAATCTTCCAGCGCGGCGCGTTGGATTTCTTTGGGGTCGGGCGTGCGGGCGGAATGTTGGGTAAGCGTACGCGCAATGGTTTCCATCACTTTTACAATGGGTGCTAATAGCGTATATAACACCCGCATACCGGGCGATAATTTTAACACTACCCATTCTTTGTTTTTAATAGCGTAGGTTTTAGGGGTCAATTCGGCTAGTACAATCGTTATAAAACTAAGCGGCAACACTACACACACCATGGCCAGTGCGTTTGCCACATGGCGTGAAAGATACAAGTGTTCGCGTAACCACGGGGCAAATCGGCTTCCGGCGTCCGATCCGCCAAACGCGGCGGCCACCGCGGCGGCCAGCGTAACGCCAATTTGCACAACCGCCAAACTGCCTTCCATGTGGTCTTTCATGTAGAGCGCGACTTCGGCCCCGGCTTGTTTGCCCTGTACGAGGAGTGATAAACGCGTGCGGGAAATGCACGCCAAGGCCATTTCATACGCGGCAAACAGCGCGTTGAGCCCCAACATCAGCAAAATAATAAATAGTGTAATCATAAGTTCATTTTCTCGTCTATAAATAAGCAGGCTGTCGTTTACAAAAATAATTTTCTGCGTCGCGTGGCGCGCCGGTAGAGCCCAAGCGTTTACGCGGTTGCGGCAAGACGTTACCCCCCATTATAAACAGGTACAATCACAGACGATTGTGTCGTCTTGCCTGGCATGTATAAATAGTATACTAATTATAGGGGAAAAAATTATGAAACAACTTTTTGACGTGACCGGTATGAGTTGTGCCGCTTGCCGGGCGCGGGTGGAAAAGGGCGTGCGCGCTTGCCCGGGGGTAAGCCAAGCAGACGTCAATTTGTTACAAAATATCTTACGCGTTGCCTACGATCCGGCCCAAGTTTCATCTACGCACTTGCAAGAGGAAGTCCGTCGGGCCGGATACGGTATTTCCGTTCGCAGACCAACGGCTTCGCGCGCTAGGCAACCGGTCGGATCCGATACGGTTTTTGCATTAAAACGCCGCTTTTGGTTTTCCGTATTATTTTTATTTCCTTTATTTTATATGTCTTGCGGTTTGATGTGGGGATGGCGTTAGGGACGGGAACGGACGCGGCTGTGAAATCGGCCGACATTGTCCTTATGCGGGGCGATTTAACGGGCGTAACCGGTGCAATCTGGCTTAGCCGGGCCGTCATGCGTAATATCAAACAAAATTTATTTTGGGCATTTTTCTATAATATAGTGGGGATCCCGTTGGCGGCTGGCGTTTTTTTACCATGCCGGAAATTTTCGGCGATACAAGGAGAAATAGTGTGAATAAAACACTCGTAATTGAAGGGATGCTGTGCGGTCATTGTGCCGCGCATGTAACGCGTGCTTTGCAAGCGTTGCCCGGCGTGCAAGCCCATGTAGATTTGCAACGTAAAGAGGCCTATGTGCAAGCGGCTACGGAAATTTCCGATGAGGTGCTAAAAAAAGCCGTACAAGATGCCGGATATGAAGTAGTGGCTATCCACTAATAAGGACAAGGAGCGTTTGATATGGATAAATACGGTTTTATAAAAGTAGCGGCGGTATCGCCGGTGGTTTGCGTGGCGGATTCTGCATTTAATGCAACGCAAGCAGAAAAATGGTTGCGTACGGCTGCTGATAAGCAGGTGCAACTAGTCGTGTTGCCGGAACTGGCATTAACGGGGTATACATGCGGCGATTTGTTTTTGAAACCTACGTTAGCGGCCGCCGCCGAACAAGCCCTGGCCGATTTACTCGTTCGTACGCGTCAACTTCGTTTGGCTTTTGTAATAGGGTTGCCGGTACGCAGTACCAGCGGGCTTCTAAACGCGGCCGCCGTTTGTTGCGGAGGCGAAATTTTAGGAGTGATTCCCAAAACATATTTATCCGGCGAAGAAAACAGGTGGTTTTTGTCCGCGATGGATTGGAACGGCGCAGAAGTGGAACTGTGCGGACAATTGGTTCCCGCCGGAACGGATATTTTAGTGGAAGTAGCCGGGGCTAAAATCGGTGTAGAGATCGGGGACGATTTAAGCGGGGTAATGCCGCCATCCTCATTAGCCGCGTTACAAGGAGCGGATATCCTTTGTAATGTAGCGGCGCATGCTGCCTTAGCCGCCGCGTACAGACGTGTGCAAGCCCGTGTAGCCCAACAATCTGCGCAAGCCCGTTGCGGCTATGTATATGCGTCGTGTGGCGCGGGAGAATCTACGACGGACAGCGTTTTTGATGGCACCACGTTGATTTATGAAAACGGTAGGGCCTTGGCGTGCGGAGAACGGTTTTCTTCGTCGGGGTACATGGTCAGCAGCGAAATAGACGTGGAAGGTATCCGCAACCGCCGTTTGGCAGAGGCGGCCTTCCGCGTGTATAGTGCCCAGGAAACACAAGCGCCGTATTTGGTGGTCAATAGCGGTTTAACTCCTGCTCAAAAACCGCTGACGCTTTCGCGTCCGGTGGCGGCGTTGCCTTTTGTGCCGCAAGTGAACCAATTAGAAGAAAATTGCCGGGATATTTTTGCTATTCAAACGGTGGGACTTGCCCAGCGTTTGACGGCCGCCCATGCCAAAACGGCGGTGTTGGGGATCAGCGGCGGGTTAGATTCTACGTTGGCGTTACTGGTTACGGTACAAGCATTTGACCGGTTGGGGTGGCCGCGCAAAAATGTGATTGGCGTAACTATGCCCGGCTTTGGTACGACGGACCGGACGTATCAAAATGCGCTGGCCCTTATGAAGAATTTAGGCATTACACGGCGGGAAGTGGAGATTAAAAAAGCGTGTCTGCAACATTTTAAGGATATCGGGCACGATGAAAAAATCAAAAATGCTACTTACGAAAACGCACAAGCGCGTGAACGGACACAAATTTTAATGGATATGGCCAACTCGCAAAACGGCTTGGTGGTCGGTACGGGTGATTTGTCTGAATTGGCCCTCGGGTGGGCGACGTACAACGGCGACCACATGTCCATGTACGGCGTCAACGCGGGAATACCCAAAACGTTGGTGCGCTCGCTTGTGGCGTGGATCGGTGCACAAGAAACAAAATCGGCGGTAAAACGGGTATTAGAAGATATTGTCAACACGCCAATTAGCCCGGAACTATTGCCCGCCAAAAACGGTAAAATTTCCCAAAAGACGGAAGATTTAGTCGGTCCGTATGAACTGCACGATTTCTTTCTATACCATTTTGTGCGTAACGGTTTTGGCCCGGAAAAAATTTTCCACCTGGCTACGTATGCGTTTGCCGGAAAATTCAATCGGGCAGTCATTAAAAAATGGCTCGGTATATTTTTCCGCCGATTTTTTGTCCAACAATTCAAGCGTTCCTGTATGCCGGACGGCCCCCAAGTGGGTAGCGTGGGGCTATCCCCACGTGGCGCTTGGCGCATGCCCAGTGATGTCTGTGCCGACATGTGGCTCAACGAAATAGAAAAATTGTAGAGAATTTCAACATTACCTAATTCTGCACAAAAAGTAAATCGGGGAAAAATTTACTGCGTATGGGGCGTCGGCCACCAGTCGCCTCGTCGTCCCTTCGTTCTCGCCAAAAAAATATCCGCCCATAAAGGGCGGAAATTTTTTAGCCGAGGATGGGAGTCGAACCCACAACCTACGGTTTACAAAACCGTTGCTCTGCCAGTTGAGCTACCTCGGCAACTTACCATATCATACCATTTTTTCGCGTCGGTTCCAATGATTTGATACAATAACGGAAAGGAGACCGTATGAGAAAAATTATTTTTATGGGGTGCCTGTTCGTGCTAGGTGTACCCTTTTTATCCGCCGCGGAAAATTGCCGCGTGCAGGACGAACAACCTTTGCGTTTGATGTCTGCCGAATTAAAACGCGGTCTAAAAACTTTCCGCAAATTAAATCCGCCGGTGTATTACTTGGCTTATACTTACGAGGATAAAACCAGCCAATCCGTCCTTGCCGAAGAAGGCGCGTTGGAAATGTTCCCCAACCGGAGCACGACGTTAAGCGTCTTTGCCCGGGCGGGCAGCCCGCACATGGACGGAACGCGCCCGCTCAAAGGAGAAGATAATTACGGGCGTAATTCGGTTGAAACGGTGCGTAGAATAGATGCGGATGCCAACGATTCTTTGGCGTTGCGCTTGGCGTTGTGGCGTGCTACCCAACAAATGGCGGAAACAGCTCAAGAAGAATTTAGTCGCGTCAAAACCAACAGCCAAACCGCCGCGACCCGCCAAGATGATTCCGACGATTTTGTGATGCCGCCGCCAGAAAAATTTTGCCGCACTCAAACTAGTAAAAGTTTTGATATGGCCCAAATCGGCCGGTGGCTTGTTAAAGCGTCCGAAATGACCCGCGGTAAGAAATTTGTACAGAACAGCAATTTCTCTTTTACCGTAGAACAAGGCCATCGCTACTTTGCTGATTCTAACGGTACCCAACTCAAAACCCCTTTCTTGTTTGCCCGGTTATCGTACGGGGTGGAAAACCAATTGCCCGACGGTACTTGGTTAAGCCGTTTCAACGCGTTTGACGTAACGGACGAATTACAACTGCCCAGCGAAACACAATTTTTGGCGGCGGTTGAAAAATCTATCCAAGAACTGGAGCAACTGACTAACGCCCCCGAAGCAGACCCTATTACCGTTCCGGCTATTTTGAAAAACCGCGCTACGGCCGTATTTGTGCATGAAGTATTGGGCCACCGGGTGGAAGGCCACCGCCAAAAATTAGATTCATTTGGTAAAACTTTTACGGGGAAAGTCGGGCAACTTATTACCGCGCCGTTTATCTCTATTATAGACGACGCAACTTTACCTGAATTTAAGGGCGAGCCGCTACGCGGATTTTATGAGTATGACGACGAAGGTGTTAAAGTCCGTCCGGTTACCTTGGTGGAAAACGGAATCTTACGCGGGTTTTTAATGTCCAGTAGCCCTATTGAAAATTTCCCGCATTCCAACGGACACGGCCGGGGCGAACTGGGCCGTTGGCCAGTGGCGCGTATGGGGGTAACGCGGCTGATCGCTTCGCAAACGGTTTCGTATGAAGAACTGGAAAAACAGTTGCTACAAGAAATTCGTACCCAACACAAACCGTATGGATATATTATTGATGATTTGTCCGGCGGTTTTACGATGACCGATACCGACATGCCGCAAGTGTTTAAGTTAGAACCTAAATTCGTTTACCGCATCTATCCGGACGGTAAAAAAGAAGTCGTACGCGGGGCCGATATGGTGGGTACGCCGCTGGTAAGTTTTGGGCAAATTTTAGCCGCGGCTGATGATGATGCCGTATTTAACGGCTCTTGTGGGGCAGAATCGGGTTGGGTGCCGGTATCCGCTATCGCACCGAGCATTTTGCTTAAATCGTTGGAAATAGAAAAGACGGCGAAAGGGGAACGTAAGCCGCCAATTTTACCGCCCCCTTATTCACTGCCTACGGGAGGGAAAACCAAATGAAACGCTTTTGGCTGATTGGATTATGTCTAGCCGGTTTGGTGGGAACGGCGGCCGCAAACGCACTGCCGGATAACATCTATTTTCGCGCCATGAACGACGAAATGCAACGCGCTTTAACTGAACTGCGCTTAAAAGACCACCCGGCTCCTTATTATATTTCTTATTGGTTGTTCCATGATTATTATTGGGAATTTTCGGCGGATATGGGTACACTTGTTCCCCAGGTATATGACCCGAACGATCAGGGAAGTTGGAGTGCGGAAGTGTTTGTGTCCGTCGGGTCGGATCAAAAAGACGGGCTTGGATTTGCCGACGCGGAAATGGGTTCATGGCAATATAACCAAGCCGAAATGCCGCATGGCTATCCCGCCCCCGGTTACGATAGTATCCGCCATCATTTGTGGCAACTTACCGACCGGGCCTATGTGCAAGCGGCCGATTTGTACAAGAAAAAATTGGCCTATAAACAGAAGAAAAATATTTCTGATACGTTACCGGATGTGGTCCCCGCTAAACCGGCTTCTTTTGTGGAAGATATCGTGCCGTTTGTGCAACCGGATGTGTCCTTTATGAAGCAACAGGTGCAAGCGTGGTCTGCTTTGGGTAAGACGTTATCCTATATGGAAAAATTTGAATGGAGTATAAAGGTGCGGCACAAGGATTGGTATTTTTTGAATAGCCGCGGCGCGTTGTCGCAATACAGTACGCCGTCTGTACAGGTATATGGAACGGCGGAATTCCGCCAGCCGGACGGTAAACGCTCTTCCGCGCAAGTAACTTGGTGGTTGAAAGATGCTTCTGCCGAGCAGTTGGCACGCGCGCAAGAAAAAGTACAGGAATTTTTAGGCCGTGTTAAACAGTCTTACGGGGCGGTTTCGGGTGAAGCATATATCGGCCCGGTGTTGTTAAAACCGACTGCCGCCGCAAATTTTATGTGGCGTGCGGTACTGGGCCAGATGCGTAACAGTAAACCGTGGTTGCTTGCTTATTCGGATGATGACGAAACAGCCGGAAAACTGTATAAAAAACGCTCTTTACGTGTCAGCACCGATTTGCTAACCGTGTATGACCGTCCGCTCGCGCGCGACTTTGAAGGGGTCAGTTTGTCGCGTTTCCGCCCGGTAGATGGCGAAGGTGTAGCCGCGGAAGAATTAACGCTGGTGCAAAACGGGCACGTCAAAGATTTCCCGCTTACGCAACGTCCGCTAGGGAAAAACCATCACAGTAACGGTCACGCGCAGATAGAACAATTATATGGCCCGCGGGAAGATTTGACCAACGTATTTGTAACGCCGACAGAGTCGTTGAGTGATGAGCAGATGGAAGAAAAATTACGGACGCGTTGCCGCGAGTTAGGCCTACCCTATGGATATATTTTGCACACGCCAAATCCATCCGGCGATTTGGGCATTGAGCGGATCTACACGCAAGACGGCCGCAAAGAAACGGTGCTTAATTTGAAGTGGGATGGTAATTTCTTTACCCAACGCGATTTGCGCAGTGTGTTGGCGGTGGGGGGGAAGATGGAACTGGCGGAAAATTATTCTGATACAGTTATCATAACTCCTTCGGTACTGATGAGTGAAGTGGAACTTGTGCCACAGGAACACAAGCCGCACCGCAAGCCGTTTATTGCAAAGCCGAAGTGAAATTTGTTCCGGTAAAAATACAGCCCCTGCCTATGGCGGGGGCTGTATGTATTAGGAAAGGCTGTAATGTGACTAGCGCGCAAGTTAGTGCGGCAGGCGTCCGGCTAAAATTTCGGCCACGATACGCGTTTGTTTAATTTTACTCAATACTATTTTTAGCGAAGCCGTCAGCGGTACTGACAGAAACGCTCCCGGTACGCCCCAAACGAGCGTCCAGAAAATAAGGGAGCCGATTACCGCAACCGGGTGCAAGTCCATGCCTTCCCCCAAGAAACGCGGCTCTGCTAAATTGCCAATAATAAATTCCGTTGCGGTCAACAACCCAAGGACTATAAAGAATTTGCTGCCATATCCAAATTGCAAAAAGAGAACAGGTATCGGCAGTAAAACCGCTATAATAGACCCGACGCTGGGAATAAAATTAAGCAAGAAGGCAAATAGCGCAAACAATACCGCTAATTTGATTTGAAAACTGATTAAAATGCTGGCTACAATAAGCCCCGTGATAAACGAAGCCATCAGTTTAACGGACAAATACACTGATATATTAGCCATCATTTCTTTAATGGCCGGGTTGGTAATCGGTTTGGCTTTTTTGCTACCCAAAAGAAAAAATACCATAAACAAAATAATCAGCGTTAAGTTGGACAATACGGAAAACAATTTGCCGCCAAAGTTTTTAAGCCAATTAAACAGGGGAAAATCGCGCACATAATTTTCAATAAAATTCTGGTCTAGTGTAATGCCGTGCTGGGCGAGTTTGGTCGTTAAATCGCTTACGGTAGTCAGTAAGTTTTGGCGGTACACTTCCGCTCCTTTTAAAAATTGTCCGACGGAAGTTGTGGTAAATAAAAGTACCGCTACAAAAAAGGCTACGCCTAGCGCTACGGAAACCGTTAAAGCCAGCCAGTGCGGAAAATTGAATTTGTGGCGCAAATACAGCGTGGTTTGGGCCAAAATTGTGTAGAGAAAAATAGAAATAACCAGCGGTATTAACAACGCTTTTGTATAGACCAGAAGCGCAGTTACTACACCGGCAGCGATAATGGTTAAGCAAATTGCCGTTGTTTTTAAGTAGTAATAAGTAGATTTATCTTGCAACATGTATTCCCCTTTTTTGCTCGGTTTGTTTGACAATTTCCCGGGCTAGAAAAAGAATTTTTCCCGTCAAGCTGGGAATATCGCTTTGGCAGGAAGTCAGCAGCCATACATTTAGTTTGGCGGCGGTAAACCCTTTATACGTCCGGGCAAAAATATCATATACCGTAATAAATTCGTCGCACGCGCGCGAGAGTGTTTTAGCGCGGCTGTTAATGCCCTTGGCGGGCAGAATTAAATCGGCCGTCCAGTCAGACGGTTTGTACGCGCGTACTTGCGTGCGTATCGCTGCCCATGCGGTTTCTTGTCCGTCTAAGGTGTGGCGTAACTGCTGAGAGTAGGCATTAAAATCTCCGGCAAAGGAACCGTCGCGCACATCAATGTTTTTGTGTAATTGTTGTTCAATTTGGCTTAACCGGCGGTTGAGTTCTTGCAATTCGCGCGCGGCTGTAATCAACTGCGTGCGGAAGATATCTGTTTGGGTAGAAAAAGTATCTAATAATGTATCAGGGGTCATAATTATAACGGTAAATTTACGGTAAAAATAGAACCGAGGCCGCGGTCTGCAACTACGCTGACGGTGCCGCCGTGTAGTTCCACAATACGCCGGACCATGGTTAAACCTAATCCCCAGCCGTTGACTTGGCCGGTTAGGTCGTCATCTACTTGATAAAACGGTTCAAAAATACGGTTTACGTCTTGCGGCCGGATTCCGGCACCGTAATCACGCACCGAGAGCGACACGCTGTTGCCGTGATTAAGACATTGAATTTTAATCACTTTGTCTGTTTTGGTATTAAATTTAATAGCGTTTGTGATCAACTCTTTCATGCAGACACCCAGCATTTCTTCGTTAGCGTTGAGCACCAGATAGTCGGGGCAATCGGTTTCTACAAAAGCGCCCCGGCGGACGGTATCCGGCGTGGTGGCCTCTGTTTCAGCCAAACTTTCCTCTAACGATAGCACTTGTTCCGCATATTTTTTGATAAGCGGCTTGAGGGCAATTTCCTTTTTCCCCATGGTTTGGGCCCGCAAGGAAAACACTTTGTTAAACGTAATGAGTTGTTCTACAAGCCGGGATAAGTGCGTGCCTTGCACGCTGATTTCCGCCATGGCTTTGGCCGAAAACGGAGAAAGCGTATTTTTGTTTTGTGCTTGCACGGCCTCGCAATAGCCGTTGATGATAGATAACGGCGTGCGTAATTTATGCGCAATCATGGCTAAGGCTTGAGTGTTGACGTTTAATTCGGGAGTGTCCATAAGTGTAGGTCCTTATTAAAAGAAAGTGGATAAGCGCACAGAGCCGATATCCCGTTTGTTTTGGTGATGTACGGTGCGTACATGATTGTATACTACTTCCGCTACAATGCGCGGTGTTACCCGAAACGAAATACCACCCAATATGGAGTGTTCCGGCTGGGCCGTGTGATATTCGCCGTAGCGGTAACTGATATAAGCCGAAGAACCGTTTTCCGCCCATAAGCGGCTCATTCTGGCTCCTACGGTATATTTAGCCAGTTGATGGACAATGTCTAAGGTTTGGGTACCGGCTAAATCTTCTTGATTCATTACCCCGCGGTAAGCGGTCAGGTTGGAAACACCGTCCGGATATTGAAAGACGGCCCCTTCCACATCAAATTCAAAAGCGTTGTAGAGTGTTTGGGATAAACTCAACGTATAGGCCGCCTGGGAGTATTCGCCATTTTCCATGGTGCCGTCGGTATAAAAAGCCGTTCCTTTTTGTTGGGCAAAGGAGGCCCCTAAAAAAGTATACAGATAGTTCCCGTTGACTCTGTCCTCGTTCAAACAGACGCGTACTTGAGCGTTTATCCCTAGGGCGGAAGAATCGCGTAAACCGTCTATATAACTTTTGTTTTTGAAATAGTAAAACGGACGTAACGACAAACGCAATATGTCCAGTTCCAAGGCAAAGGGAACAGCCACGAAATAAACCGGATCCTCAAACGCGCGTTCGTTCGTCATAGAGACCTCCAACCCGGCTCTGGAATTAAGCGTAAGAGCTAGGGCAGCTTCAAGTTGGGCTTGGTCAAATTGTTTGGAGCCGTTGTACGCGGCCGACACATCTATTGTGCGCGCTTGCGCGGTAAGCGCACAGCATACCAAAAAAAGAAAGAGAAATTTTTTCATATAACTTATTAAACAAAATTTTGGGGTGTTTTGCCTGTAAAACTTTCGGTAGGGCAGTGGCAGAATTTGATAAAATAAAGAAGATGAAAAAGATTTCTTGTTTTTTAGGGTTGTTTTTGTACGGATCAGTTTTGTTCGCAGCACAACTGGTACGCGGGCCTTATTTAGAGGATCCTACCCAAACGACGTTAATCATGCGTTGGCAAACTGATACGCCCACACCGGCCTGGTTGGAGTATGGGCCCGCGCCGCGTTGTAACCAAATTATGACCATCTCTCCCGAAAGTACCCAGCACAAGGTCGTGTTGTACGGGTTGGTGCCTAACCAGGAATTTTGCTATCGGATATATGTGCTGAATCGGGCACAAGATGGCGCGCAAGAGCCGGTTTCGGGTACGTTTCGTACGTTGTTTTCGGCCGAGCGTAAAATTGTTAATTTTGCAGTAATTGGGGCCACCGCTGCGCCGCAAGAACAGGAACAGCCGGAACCGGATGAGAAAGAACCCTCCCTTTCGCTTTTCCCGTTTATAACGCCAAAACCGGCCGTACCGGAAGACGATTCGGCCCAAGTGCGTGAACAATTAGCCGCGTTACTGGCGCAAGAAAAAAGTGATTTCCTCATCCATACCGGCAACCTCACTCATAGCGGATTTAATGAAGATGCCAACGCGGAATTTTTTACGCCGTTTCAAGCGGTGTTACGCAAATTGCCGCTTTTTGTGGCGGTGGGACCCAATGAGTACGGGCCGGACCGGGAATCGCGCGACAGCAAATCGTTTTTTATAACCAATTACCGGCGGTTTCATAATATGTCGTGGAGTAATGCGACCCCCAAGTATTATTCGTTTGATTCGGCCAATGTGCGTTTTATTTTCTTGGACACGAACGTTGCAGAAGGGGCTGTATGGGCGCCGGATATTACGGAAAAATCGGCCCAAATAACTTGGCTGAAAAGCACGCTGGCAGGAGCGGGAGAAAAATGGAAAATTGTGGTCATGAATGCGCCTGCGTATTCGTCGGGCCGGCGCGGAGCCAACAACGAAGTGGCCGCAAATTTAGTTAAGATTTTTGAAGATTACCGCGTTAATTTGGTGTTGCAAGGGGGCGAGCGTAACTACGAACGGACGTTCCCTATCTATCGCGGGGAACCCAAACAAAACGGCGTAACGTATATGACCGTAGGTACCTCTGCAGCGGCGGCGACGAAACGCGAAAATCCTAATGAGTATACCGCGCGGTTTGTTTCCCAACGTGCGTTTGCTACGGTCAAGATAGTGGACCGGAAACTGTCGGTCAAAGTGTATAGCGACAAAGGTAAATTGTTGGATAATTTTGACTTGTATTTGTAGAAGTTTTTTCTATTTACAAAACGCACTAAACGTATTGTTTAGTGCGTTTTGTTATTCTAGGGGCGAAATTTGTTGGATAACTTCTTGGATATGGTATTTTTCTTCCAACGCGCCGATTAAATCGCTCGGATTTTTGAAAAAATCGTCTTGCCGGACTAGGTAAGATACATACCCGCGGTGTTCGGCGTACCAATCCAATATCCCGTCCGAAAGTAAAATAAATCCCATTTCTTGGGCGATTTCGGGGAAGGCTTCCTTTTAACCTATACCGGATATCTTGGTCGGAATAGCGGTAGCCGATGGCGGCATCGGCAATCACATAGTGCGGGCGCAGGTGTTGGTGTTTCATGATGTTAATAAAACGGGAGAGTTCTTCTAAATCATGCGCTACTAAAACATGTCCGGCGTAACCGCGTAACTGTTCTTGGGCGGTTTTGGCAATAATTTCGTCATCATTTACGATAACGACGACCAGATCCGGTTGGAACGCAAGCGGCGCAGAAGCTGTTGCATCATACGGCTTTACAAGCGGCCAGCGTGTAGTGTCTTGGGAAGCACGCGCCCAATCTCCGGCCCAATACAACCGGGCCGCTAGCGAATGGGGGAAAAATGCTTGTTGTAATTGCGAGAAAGTTTCTTTAGAAAAATACGAGTTTTTCTCCCACTCACAAAGCAAATCAAACAGTTGGCCTTCTAAGTAGTGATATTGGGGTTGATTATGTTGCGCTAAATCGGCTAATTCTTGGGCTTCTTGCGTAAATAAATGTTGAATAACGGGTGTGGCGGAATGTCGTTCCCATGCCTGCCGGGTACGGGAAGGTGTCGGCGAAAAACTTTGGGGTAACGTGGCCGCATAAGTTTGGCTGACTAAGCGTTCAAATACTGCATCTGCCATGTGGAAGTCTTCCTCTTGGAACGGAGGTTCAAGCCGGACTGGTTTTTGGGTTGGTGAAGGCCGTAATACAAACGGTGTGGATAAACTGGGTGACAGATTCGGCCGGTTCTGCAACGGTAGTAAAGGCGATGGCCTGGGCGGTACAGGAGGCCTTACACGCAAACGTGATGTGCGCGGAGACAGCTGTTTTGTTATCGGCGGGATTCCGCCCAATGCTTTAAGCGGAAGAAATTGGAAAGTAACAACCAAAAGCAGAAGTCCTTTCAAAACAGATTTTATCATAGACCCTCTCGTTATTTGTATTGTAACTGATGAATTCCAAAATAACAATGGGCCAAAGGGCCTAGGGGGCATAGGCCCGGCGTTTTGATTATCTGCGGTGAGCCATAGCCCCTTGTACGGCCTGCTTGGCCTGTTGGGTTTTAGTAAGGCCGAACATAGGTTTATAAAAGTAATTGTAAAAGTCGGGCACGAGCGGAAGCACTTGCTCATAGGCCTTTTTGGCTTCTAAGAGAATTTCCCGATGACTGCTCAAGATGTTTTTACCGGTAAGTTGTTGCCGGAAATCTTGCTCGGATAAAAGATAACCTGCTTCTTGAAATCCTTCTACCGTAGCCCGGTAAGTTTTTCCGGCGGGGGTAGTTTCCATATATACGCGGTGATATTCGCCTGTCTTTGCGTTGAAAAATTTTCCCGCGGCGGATTCAAAACGTGTTATTTTATCGTTTTTGAAACTGATATAAACCGTGAAATCTGCTAATTGCATTGGGAATTCCCACAGGTGTTGCCGCCCTTGGGTTTTCCCCGCGGCGGGTACCAAAACAGACCACTCGCTGCTATGCACAACCGGGAAAACATACGTGTTGTTTTTTGCCTTGCTTTTGCACGTAATGATAATGTTGGTGATAGGAGATACTCCGGCACGGTATTCAAAAGTACGCTCGGACATACCGCCTGCCGCCGGACACAAGGCCGACCCTTTTGGGGAAACAATACGGGCAATTCGGCCCTGGGAGTCATAAGAAATCTTGTCTGAGGAGTGGACGGCAAATAACGGGAACAGATTTTCTTCTAAATAAGAGTCATGGGAAATCTTGGTTATATTCCCTTTGTCATCATAGGAGGCCCATTGGGTGACGTTTGAGTTCCCTAAATCAGTCATGTCGTTCCCATGTTTGCGGTTGGTGGTTTTGGCTTCTTGATAAAAATTTTTTGTTTTTTTACACAAACTCCACCATCCGCCCCGGGAACGTTTGGAAAAGGTCCCGTTGTTTTTCTGGCTCTTGCGTAAATCAATCAAGTTGATGAAGCCGTCGGCATCATCACACGTTAAATGGCCGTCTGTTGTGTAAGTCTCGCGCATGATGCTGCCTTCTGTTAAATTGACAGCACTGGCATAAATCAAACTGGAATTGTGGCGGCCTTGATCGTATTGGTCGCCGAGTCCGTAGAAATGGCCCACCTCATGGGTTAGCACTTGTTTTAACGAATCGCGGTGATCTGCGCGTACCACAATGCGGTGGCTGGGGGTAAAATGACAACCCCCTGCATTCGGACCGCAAATTTTGCCGGTAGGGTCAATCTCCAATGTAACAACGGCCGCGGATTTGTTTTTGGTTTCTTGCAAAGTTATTCCGCGCTCTAATAAGGGGAGAATATCTTGAAATTCGCGTTCCCGATGCACTTGGCGTAAGGCTTTTAAAGTCTCTTGGGGCCATTTGAGTAAGGACTGGACAAAAATTTCTTTTTCTCCAGGTGTAACCTCTTTGGATACATAGTACGTAACGGCTCGGTTTTGCAACAGATAATCCACACCAAAGGCGTCTTCTTCTATGGCGTATTGCGAAATGCCCCAAGGGGATTCTGCCCGTCCGATTTGAGGGAACAGTAAGCATAAAGCCCCTATTAAAGATAACCGATAAAGATACCGCATACGTTTACTCCTAACTTAAAGGTATGTATACATAGTATAAGGGGAAAACGTCATACCGTCAAGGGGGGAAAACTTGATAGTTTTGTTTAAGCCAATAGGTGTGATAAATATATGGGGTACTGCCTTCAATGAGTTTTATAACTTTTTGATAAGGTAGAAAAATTATTCGAACTACAACTGATTGGGCATAACCAATTCTTTTAAAAAATATCTCGAATTGTAAGGGATATTATTTAAAAACATTACTTCGCTAGCAGTAGTATGTCTTTTAGCTGAATAATGGATGATAAATTCTTTGGTTTCCAAGTTGTTATATAACGCCTTAATTTGTTCCACATTATCATACGTAATGACTAGCGGAATTGTAAGCTTCTGTATTGAAGCGGCCAATTTTGCGTGGTCAGAGTGTTGGTAAAAGTTTGTATATAGTTTTTTCCCTTGTACATAGTATGGTGGGTCAAAATAAACTAAGCATTTTGGTATTTTTCGGATGAAATTTATAACATCCAAGGCATCTTTACAAGTTACTAGTATAGAATGTTTGTAAGAGGCAATAAGCCGTATTTTCTCAATTAGAAGTTTTTTGTTAAATCGGGCGTTAATTTTATAGGTTCCCTTTTGTTGTAATCCCCCGATAGGGCCAGCTTGTAATACCCCACTAAAATTAGTGCGATTTAGGAAAAAAGCGGCAAATCCCAACTCTAGTTCAGAATATTTCTGGGGATTTTCCAGGATTGATTTTTGCCGTTTCCATTCTGTTATTGATATGCGGAAATGCTGAATCTTTTTGATAAATTCATCAGTGTTTTTCAATATGGAATACCAAAACGCATAAATAGATTTATCAACATCATTAATGATGATTTTTGATACATAGCCATCAATGAGTAATGAAAGAGCAACGTTTGCCCCCCCAGCAAAGGGCTCAACATAGGTCGTTCCTATCAAGTGATTCTCTTGAAGGAGCTTTTTAAAGAAAGGCACTAATTTGACCTTTCCTCCGGGATATCTTAGGGGAGAATATGTTTTTCCCATATTACTTATATTCTATATTTTTTCTATGTTTAATTTATCAGCAATTTTATTAAATTTCTCTTGAAACTTTTGAATAAATTCAGAAACCTGGTTGGAATTGACTTCTTTCCAATATTTCCATATTTGGCTATTATCTAAAATCTCTTTTTGAGAATTAAACCATTTTTTATATTCTTCTCTGTTGGCACTCGAAATTGCATTTTCTCGGAAATATTCTATCTTAACCATATCATTTTTTTCGTGTTCTTTAGCTAAATAGTCCGTTGCTTTGGGAGAAAATATAAAATTATATAAACACTCCTCTGGGGATTCCTTTTTAGGAATAGAATCCGCATTTAGGTTGGTTGGTAACAACAATAAATTTCCTTTGTTCTTCTTAATGCGATTTTCTTGTTTAGTTGGTAAATCTCCGTCCAAAATAACGATATAGTTTGCGAATGCCGGGTCAGTATTCATTAAATCTATAATAGAAGAGCAGGAAAGTCGAATATCTAATAGATTTAATCTCTTTTGTGGAATTCGATAACGTAATAACTTAGACAAAAACCATCGAGCTTCTGGGTCTTCTGTGTATACCACAATTTGTTGTGGACTAGGCTTATGATAAACAGGTAACAACAAATCTTGTTCCATTTTTTCAAAACTAGGTGTTTTTTGAATCTCTAATTTGTCATTTGCCTTGGTAAAATAGTAGTAAGTGATATTTCCATCATCGCTTTTATGTTTATCTGAAAAATATTTGATAATAGAGAGACTGTGTGTTGTAAATACAATTTGAATGTCATTTGCCCTGGCTTCTTTAATCAAAAGGTCAATTAAATGTTGCTGGGCTTTAGGGTGTAATGACGATTCTATTTCATCTATAATTAAGAGTCCACCTTTATAATCTTTGTTACTTTGTTTAAGTTTTTTAAATGACAATAGGGCAAATAGTATCTGGCTTAAATTATCTTGTCCAGATGAATTTGTTCTCCAATCGTATGATTGCGTATTAATGCCGGATGTATTTTTCTTAATGATAGAGACATTAATTCCGGTAATTCCTGTAATAGTTTCATTTTGTAAAGATAAAGTTTGTTGGTAAGTTTTTATGAACCAATTTTTATCTTCTTCCTCTTGGAAATTTAGAGCACTTCCTTTGAGCGATTCATCATCACTTTCTCCAATTGGGAATAAGCGGGACAACCCCAAATATATTACGGGTATATCAAATTTGGCTTCATTTTTACGTTTGTCATCCTCATCTAGTTCTTTTGGAATGACTCTAAAACGGTTTTTACCATTTTCATTTTGCCAACTTGTTCTAAACGTTTTAATAATTTGTTGAGTACCATTTTCCCAAGTGATTTGCAAACGATTGGCTTCACTTTTATCAAAATTTTTGCTTCCTTTCAATATTTCGTTAAATTCCGCACGGAAAGGCTTCCCGGTATAAGTTTTTTTATCTGTCCTTTGAGTTGAATTTGCTAATAAGGCCAGAACTGTTGATTTCCCTGTTGCATTCCATCCTGCGAGCATTGTTATGTACTTACCCAATTTTAAACTTTGGTTTTTTAAAATTCTAAAATCATTTAATTGTATCTCAGTAAACATAAAGTCCTCTTATCATTCGAAATTTCGCCCATATCTACATCATACAATTTAAAGAGTTACATTTTGTGTGATGGTGTTGGAATTTTAATTATATACGCCGTTTTATGGGGAAAAATCTATTGAACATATACCTATTTTTCATTTAATATCGTCTATATCTCTGTTATGATAAATTTTGTTAAAAAAGCCTTCATATAGTTGAAATTATTACCGTTTATCGGGCATTTTAAGGGGCATTTTTTGAGCATTTTTGGGGGATGCGACTTTTCCTCTTTTACCCTCAATCCTTATACGGATGTTAGCCTTTGTATATTCAACACTATATGACATTTTTTCACACTTTTCGGCGTAAAATGGTATATTATTTGTATTAAATCATAGCATTAAGGATAATATTTGGCGTATTATCCGGGGAGTAATTAAAAAAGAGGAATTTTTTGGCTGAATTTATCTGAAGAAGGATAATTTTTAGCTCCAATTAAACTGTTTTTGGAACTATATGCAGAATATAGAGCGCTTTTGGGATACCAAAGGCACAATGAGACTCCAAAAACAGCCGAATTTAGGTACACAAAGGCGACGGCTCGCGTGTGCCGAGAGTTTCCCTGTCCCAATGGGGCGGGGAGACCGCGGCTGTTATATTTGGGTTAGTCTCATTGGCTCAAAGGTGGCAGCCGCTATTTTTATATCCTAGTGCGTTTCTCATATTCCTAATTTTAATACTACAAAGCGAGGAGTTGTATGATGAACCTAGGAGTCCGGGTAGATACCCGTATTAAAGAAAACTTAAAGAAGTATCAAAATCAGCTCTTGCGTTTACAAGAATTAAACGCTAAAGAGCCTCCGACCGAAAAAGTGGCTATGGATATGTTGTGTGATATTTTTGGCTATGACTTAGAACACGTTTTCGGTCAATACGGAAATAACAACGGTCGTTCCTGTGACGCGGTTATTAAAGATGATAAAAAAGTCTTTTATGTCTTTGAATGTAAGCGCATAGGAACGCCTAAAAAGGAATTTTCCAAACATTTGCGGCAGGTGATTGAATATTGTGCTACGTTAAATGTTCCTTGGGGCATTCTTACAAATGGGGCTTACTGGCAGTTGTTTTATGTAGATATTAAAGCCCAGCCTGTCACCGCTACTCTTGTTTGGGAATTTGATATTTTAGAACTTAGTCACCGTCAAGCCTCACACCGGGAATTATTGCTCCCTTTATGCCGCGAGGCTCTTTCTAAACACTTAAAAGAGCAAATTTTAGATGAAAAATTAGCTTTGAACCCTGAAAATATAGCCCGCGCTATGCTTAGCAACGAGGTGTTAAAAGCGATAATCGCCGTTTTAAGGCGAAAAACCGGGGTTCGGGTGGATTCGGCTACGGTTGAGGCAGAAATTCGCAAATTCGCCCCGAAATTGCCCGAAAATTTGCGGGGTTTTCGTACTCCTACGAGAAAAAATAAGCCGGAAAAGCCCGAAATTCGGGTGGTAGCCGTCAAAAAAGAGGATGAAAATGGCAATTTAATCACACAAAATACGGAGGAAATAAAATGAAAAAACTTAGTTTATTAGTAGGACTTTTATTGTGTAGTACTGTGTCGTTTGCGTGGGGGTATAGTGCCTCAAAGGATGAGCAAGGGAATTGGCATATAACGGGTGCTACTACTCGGACGATAGGGAAAACGGTTTATTATTGTATATCGGAATCGGCCGGACACGAAACTTGTCGTACACAAGAGGAAATGAACGAGTATTTGGAAAAACAATTAGAACAGGATGACGACCATATGAAGTATCTTAAAGATGTATCTATAGAAGAACTCAATTCCCAGAGGAAGAAAACAGCTTGGGAAGAATGGGACGAGCGTTATCAACAATTACCAGTAAAAGCAAAAGATGATAATACACAAACTTCCACAAAAACTGCGACTGAAAAGGTCACAACGAATAATGATTCCTCTACGGCCGGTGCACCAAAAGCCGCAGAAACAACCCAATCAACAGAAATGACCGATAATCAAACTCAGAAACCTAAAAAAAAGGGAATATTTAAAACTATATTAAATGCAATAGGATATGTTTTAACATTAGGACAATGAGTTATAGGGGCCGCTCTTAAAAGCGGCCTCTTACTTTGTTAGAATGAGTTTAGAAATTCTAATAAACGGGAGGCCATTATGAAAATTGGTTTTGTAGTGATGAAACGAGTTAAAAACAATGCTTGGTTATGGGAGCCTGCAAGAATATGTTATACAAATGAAGAACTAAAAGAATATAGAAAGGACTCTAATTATTGCGTTGCTACAGAAGATACTTTTTATACCATACAAGGCCTTCAATATAATCAAGATTTTGAGCGATATTTTGAAGAATCACGTGCCTATCTTAAAATACCAAAGAAAGGGCTCCCTTTTAAGCGATTTTGTGAGAAATATCAAGAAAGTTATAACCTTAGAACGGATGATGAGGTCGTTGACCCTGAATACCAAGAGCCTTTGCTTGAATTTTGGTATTTTGAAAAACGAATGCGTATTCAAGAAATATATTATTTGAAAATGGGAGCCGGAGGATATACTAATCGTGAGCTTTTGGTGCTATATGGGTTTGTTGTCCCTGTGCAGGATGAAGAAATTAGTTGGCGACCCTATGTAAATTCTAATTTTTCCGATGTGATGAATAGTCCGTATGTACCTATATCTATCAATATCTATAATTATGTTTCTAAAAACCAAATTATTGAGTATGTTAGGAAACATTATAAAGAAATGGAATCCTTTATTAAAAACAATCTACCCAAGCGAGTGGATAGGAATAAGTATGTTCTGGATGCGCGAACCGTTAAACAATTAGAATTAAAAAAAGCCGGATATTCTCATTCGGAAATATTTGATAAAATTCACGATTTGTATAACGATAAATTTGAGAATATGAGAATTAGGTATAGGAGGGCCCTGCCACGAATTAAAAAGATGTTTGCCTTAAAAACAAGAGACTAAAAGTTGACGACATTCTGTTTCTAAACAGGCAGGTTTTTAATCACTAAAATGGGGATATGGTAAACACCAAATTCCCTATTTTAGCTTCAGGGGCAAAAGAAGCGTACTCAAAAGAGTTCTTGGCAGAAAGCCAAGAATTTCTAAGCACGCTATTGGGTTACAAGGTAACGCAGGGAGAATGCCTCGCTATGATAGACAGAATGGTTGATTTTGTCCTGTGTCTAAACAAATGGAACAAACAACAAGGGGTTGCCATAAATTAACGTAATGAGAGGGAAATGAATATGAAAAATATTCAAATTAAAATGGCACATAAAGTAATTAGTAAAAAAGCAGTAATTTATTTACGTGTATCTAGTAAAGGCCAAGAAGAACACGGCTATTCGCTAGACGCGCAAGAAAAAATGGCCCGGGAATATGCCGCTAAACAAGAATTGGAGGTTGTCAAAATATGGAAAGGGGCAGAATCCGCTTGGGGCAGAGAAGAGCGTGCTAATTTTTCTGCGATGTTATCGTTCGTAAAAAAACATTCGGAAGTTCAACACGTTATTTTTGATGTATTAGACCGAATGACCCGTAATGATATGGATAAAATCAGAATCGCCGAGTTGGTTAAAGATTATGATAAAATTATCCATTTTTCGCGGGATAATAAAGTTTATAGCCGTTGGTCTAGTCCCGACGATGAGTTTATGATAGACGTTCAAGTGGCGGTTGCTAAGAAATTATCCAATGATATTTCTCGTAAAACTGCCATGGGAATGCAGGAAAAAGCAGAACAGGGCATTTTCCCTGCGTGTGCACCTATTGGTTATTTAAATAACAAATTAACAAAACGAATAGATATAGACCCTGTGCGTGCTCCATTTATTAAAAAAATCTTTGAAATGTCTGCTTCCGGGGCCTATTCGTTGGAAATGATAACCAGCCAGTTGTACAGTGACGGTTTCCGTAATAAACAGGGGAAAAAGGTGGTCAAAGCCACTATTCATAAAATCCTTAAAAATACGATATATTATGGGCCGTTCAAATGGGGTGATAAGATATACCAAGGGAAACATAAACCCATTATTACTAAAGACTTATACGAGAGGGCCAATGCGGCCCTCTCCCGCTTTCATAGGCCACATTTAACTAAGAAAAATTATCCTTTTTCTAATCTGTTACATTGTAAGAAATGCGGTTGTTCCATTGTTGGCAATCCGGCCAAAGGCAAATATATGTATTACAGATGTTCAGGGGCTAAAGGTAATCACTCTAAAGGGGAATATATCCACGATTATGAATTGGACGCACTTTTTAAGCAAAGCGTACAAAATATTACAATTACTCCTAATGTAGCCGCGTGGCTACAAAAGGCCGTGGACCACAAATTAAAATATATTGAAAAAGCTGAAAACAAGGAATTAGGTAAATTAAGGACAGCCCTGGCAAAAATGCGAGGCGAATTAGAACGGCTGTATGAAGAAGGTTTTTCAAAGGGTTATTCGCCGGAATTTGTAAATAAAACGGAACAGAAGTGTAAAATTAAAATAGCCGAATTAGAACAACAAATACAAAATAGAACAATAAACCCACAGGAAGTCCGTCAGAAAAGTATAAATGTATTGGAGTTGGTGTGTAATATAGGTGCTATTTATAAAAGTATGCCGCCTAGCGAAAAACGCACCCTATTATGCAAGATTGGCTCTAATTTTCTATTGGGAAACCACGAAATAGAGGTAATTTACAGGGAGCCTTTCAATATTTTTGCGGTTGGAAATAAAAAATGCCTAGAATTTAAGGGAAATTCCCAAAAAAGTTCTAAGCATATAATATGGGGTGGATGACGAGATTTGAACCCGCGACCTCCGGTTCCACAGACCGGCGCTCTAACCAGCTGAGCTACATCCACCATAAATTCAGCACTATATTCTAGCAAATTACGCCGGAATATTGCAAACGCTCCCGCCCGCCGGCGGCCCGCTGATAGTACCTTCCCCCCGGAAATCAAAACAAAAACGGCCGTGAGGGGGGATTATTTTTTGTTTCTGCGTCGGCGTCTGGCAAAAGTTTTTGTTTTGCGTTTTACCTTGAGCCAATGCTTTTTGAAGAACCGCGCCAAGCCGCCGCGTGAAGTTTCGCGGTAGTCGTGGTGCATATCCAAGCCGGTTTGCATCATGGTGGCTAAAATATCGTCGTACGAAACGCGGTTGTCGCCGTCGGACATGAGGGCATAGGTGGCGCAATCTAGCGCGCGCGAAGCGGCGATAGCGTTGCGCTCAATGCACGGAATTTGCACAAGCCCGTCCACCGGGTCGCACGTGAGCCCCAAGTGATGTTCCAGTCCCATTTCCGCGGCGTAGGCGATACGGCGGTTATCGCCGCCTTCTAATTGGCACGAAGCCGCGGCGGCCATTGCGCAGGCTACCCCTACTTCGCCCTGACATCCTACTTCCGCGCCGGAAATGGAAGCGTTCGTTTTAGCTAAATTGCCCATGAGTCCGGCCGTAGCCAACGCGCGCAAAATAACGGTATCATCAAATTCATACACTTCTTTAAGTAGCCGGCAAACCGACGGAACTACTCCGCACGAGCCGCAAGTCGGCGCAGTGACAACTTGCCCGCCCGAGGCGTTTTCTTCCGAGCAGGCCAGCGCGTAAGCAAATAAATTGTTGATGCGCCGCACATAGCGCGGGGAAGTTTCCGCTTTATATAAGTAGCGGCGTGCCTTGCGTTCTAAATTAAGCGAGCCGGGCAGTACCCCTTGTTTTTCCAGCCCCCGGTTCATGGTGTCTTGCATAGCCGTCCATACCTCTTGCAAGTACGCCCAAATTTGCGTACCTTCACATTCCTCTACATATTGCCACAAGAGCATTTTGTGTTGTGAAGTATAAGCCAAAATTTCTTCCATAGATTTGTGCGGATAAACCGATTCTTGCACAAGGTTAAAATTTTCGTCGGTGCGGATAGCCCCGCCCCCTACGCTGTAAACGGTTTGTGTCCCTAACACATGGCCGGCTTTATCCAAGGCCTCTAAAGTTAAGGCGTTGGGATGGCGCGGTAAAAAAACGGTGGGTTTCCATACGATAGAAACCGGTTTGGGATAAAAGGCCTCTTTGAGGGTAAAATCGGTCAAGTGCCCTTTGCCGGTTGCGGCGAGCGAACCGTAAAGCGTTGCCCGCAGCGACAACGCTTGCGGATAAGCGCGGTTAAATGCTTCGGCGGCTTTGCGCGGGCCCATGGTGTGGCTACTGGACGGACCCATTCCAATTTTATATAGTTCTTTTAAGGATTGCATAACAAACTCTCTTTCTAAAAATGATATCATAAATATATGCTATTCGTATCAATCGTATTGATTGCTTTAAGTTTGTGTATGGATAATTTAGCCGTAACAGTAGCCGCCGGTTGCGCCGCGCGGGGTCCTGTCCCGTGGAGAGACCAACTCAAGGCTAGCACTTCATTCGCTTTGGCGCACTTTGTTATGTTGAGTGTGGGATGGTTGCTCGGCCTGGGGGTGGGGAAACTGCTTCATTCTTACGCAGTATGGGTATCGTTTGGTGTTTTGGTTTGGATAGGCGGGCGCATGATGTGGCACGGTTACGGGGCGCACGAACCGGAAGAAACCGTGCGTTCGTGGGATATTAAATCGCTAGTATTATTAGCCGCGGCTACCAGTCTGGATGCGTGGTTAGTGGGTATGGGACTTGCCCCGATGGGAATTCCTTGGGGCCCTATGGCTGTTACAATGGTTGTGTTTGTGTTTATTACCAGTTGGGTCGGCTTTTATTTCGGCGCGTGGCTGGGGGAAAAATTCGGCAAACGCATGGAAATGGCAGGGGGAGCGGTACTAATTTTATTAGGTGTAAAGTTGTTGCTTGAAGGGCTACGGATTTGGTAAAATTCCCGTATCTTATTTGAGAGGTTATTATGGGTATTATATCAGTAATTATTATTTTTATCTGTATCTGTGTAGATAATATGGTCAGTGCCAATATGACTGCTATGAACATCACCAAAGATAAAGGCGTGTTTTCTCTTAAAGTCGCTCTTTTCTTTTCCGGATTTAATATGTTGTTTTTTGTGCTGGGATATTTGGTAAGTTTGCTATTTTTTCACAACTGGGTATATGCGGCACATAACTGGGTGGCGTTTGCTTTTTTGTTGCTGCTTGGTATTAAATTTACGTTGGAATCTATTGAAAAATCGCCCAGTTTTTATACGGTAGATACGGGCGCGACGGGCAAATTGATTAAAGTAGCCGCGTTACTAGCCATGAACGCGTTTTTAGTAGGATACGCCGCGGAAACCATGGATACGGCGTGGTTCCCGCAATGGATCTTTTTAGCCCTTATTACGTTTGGGATGACGCTGATTGGTTTTCGCTTGGGCGGGCCCAATGCTAAAACGGTAATCAGTAAGAAATTAGAACTATTGGCCGGACTGATTTTAATTGTAATGGCGGTACGGTTGATTATTATTTAGTTGATTTTTGTTTTTGAAAAGAGGGCGGCGCAATTCATTGGAATTGCGCCGCTTTTTTGTTGGGGAATTAAAAACTTGGCTTATTTTATGAACGGTGAGATCCTGAAACAAGTTCAGGATGACGACATTTTAGGTGTACAGGATGACGGCACTTTAGGCGCATGGGATGACGGCAGGGGAAAGGCAACGGCGAGATCCAGGTTTGGCGGCCCCCAGGGGACGGTAGGGGAAAGGTAACAGCGAGATCCTGAAACAAGTTCAGGATGACAGCACTTTAGATGTACAGGATGACTTCTCTTTCGCCTTATTATTGGCTTATAAACAACGAAACCTAAAACATATCGTTTTAGGTTTCGTGTTTGGTTAGATTAAATTAACTTATTTGGCTAATTCTTTCCACGCTTTTTGTTCGTTTTTGAAAGCGTTTTTAGCATCTTTAACCGTTTTTTTGACTTCGGCTTTTTTGGCCTTGACATTGGCTTTAGCGTCTTGAACTTTTTGTTCGTTTGCAGCTTTTTGCGCTTTGGCATCAGCTTTGGCTTCGGCTTTTTTAGCAGCAGCGTCTTTTTTGGCTTGTTCTTTTTGCGCTTTCGCTTCGTCGGCTTTGGCTTTTGCTTGGGCTTTTAATTCTTCTTTTTTCGCTTGAGCTTTGGCCTTGATTTCGTCGGAAAGTTGGGCGTTGTTGTCCGCTTTTTGTTGTTTGGCGGCGTTTACTTTTTCTTTAGCTGCGGCTTTCTTGCTTTCCAAGTTTTTGCGCAAGTTGCTTATTTTGGTAAGCGTGCAGTTGTTTACACAAGTTACGTCCGTGGCGGCACAACCGCAGTTGTCAGCGGCTTGAGCATAAACAGCTACTAAGCCGAAGGTTAAGCATAAAGCAATAATTTTTTTCATACTTTTGTTTTTTCTCCTTAAAGTAAATTGCAACAGATTTGATGCTTATTTATTGTACTAAATTTCCAAGCGGGTCTGCGAAGGTTTGGCTTTTTTAGTAAAATATATATATGGAAACAGCAGTTGTACAAACATCGATTTGGATCAATCTTCTATTGGGCTTGATTGTAATAAATTTACTTGTCTGGCCGCTAACTTCGCGCTGGGTGGAAAGCCACCTGGAGATGTTTTTATTGGGCGTAGGAGCGGCGGCTGTAACCGTGAGCGGCGGGTGGAGTGTGGACTTTATATATGAAACGCTGCAATATCCGGTCAACGTGGCCTTTATTGTGTTAGTGGTCAGCGTGATTTTTAATAATTATTCGCGTTATATTTTTCGTGTATTATTTATATTTTTTAAGGCCTTGGAACCCCGTTACAGTTTCGCGATACTTATTTTGGCGTTGGGGATGTCGTCGTCACTCGTGAGCGTAACGGTATCCGCGTTGGTGTTGGCCGAGGTCTTAAAAGTAGTGAATTTGGAACATCGCCAAACTGTTTTTATTACCGTGTTTGCTTGTTATGCTATCGGGTTGGGGGCTGTACTTACCCCGCTGGCCGAACCGATGGGGTTGGTGATCAATCAGGCGCTTGTTGGCCCGCCTTATAACGCTGATTTCTTCTTTTTACTGCGCCACTTCGCTGGGTGGATATTTCCGGCATTAGCGGTTTTGGCCCTAGCCGCCGGATATATCGCGCGTAATGCGGGGGGAAAACTCCAAATGTATATCCGCGAAGACAAAGAAACGTATAGTTCTGTGTTGCGCCGTACCTGGCATATTTATATGTTTGTGGCGGCCTTACACTTAATTAGTACGGGGCTTAGGCCGCTGGCGCAAAGTACGATTGTCCACCTGGGTGGTAAAGTGTTGTTTTTCGCCAATGCCGTATCGGTAATTATTGATAACGCCACGCTAGCCGCCATAGAAATCGTGCCCGCCATTTCGTCCACCGATTTAACCTATATGGTTATTGGATTAGCGGCCTTCGGCAGTATGCTTGTACAAGGGAATTTACCCAATATCGTGGCGGCCGAAAAACTGGGGATTAAAAGCCGGGAGTGGGCGTCTATTGCGGTGCCGACCGGGCTGGTGCTTATGGGCAGTTATTTCATTGCACTTTGTATTTTGCTATAATAGATTTAGGCGGTTTCCCGTCTTTCTGTACCAACAAATTTGTTTTGTAGTAAATTCTATTAGGAGAACTTATGTCAGACAGATTCGCACCCGCGGCGCAAATCTTAAAAGAAAATAATTACGATAGCGCCAAGTTGATCCCCATCTTGCAAAAAGTACAAGATGCTTACCACTTCCTGCCGGAAGATGTCATGCGTTATATTGCTAACGAATTGGGTATTTCGCCCGCTAAAGTATTTGGCGTGGCGACGTTTTTTGCCCATTTCGCTATTACGCCGAAAGGAAAACACATTGTCCGTGTTTGCAACGGTACCGCTTGCCACGTAAAAGGCTCGGCCGGTATTATTGACGCTGTTAAAAAGAAACTCAAACTTAAAGACGGACAAGAAACTACGGAAGATTTACTTTTTACGTTGGAATGCGTTTCTTGTTTGGGTGCGTGCGGGCTCGCCCCGGTGATGGTAGTGGACGACGTCGTCCACGGGCAAGTTACTCCGGCCAAAGCCGAAGAACTGCTTGACGAAGTAATCAAAGCGGAGGCCAAATAAGTATGGCAACGAAAGATATTGAAAAAATTGCAAAAGAATTTAACGACGCTTATAAGGCCATTAAACACCGTATCGTTATTTGCGGCGGTACCGGTTGTATTGCGGGCGGTTCGTTAGACGTATATAAAGCGTTCCAAACCGAAATGGAAAAACGCGGTATTGCGTGCAGCGTGGAAGTAACCAATGGCTGCCGCGAAAATTATTTAAGTTTAAGCGGTTGCCGCGGATTTTGTGCACAAGGGCCTCTTGTGAGCGTGGGAGACATTTTCTACACCAAAGTAAAAGCAGCCGACGTGCCGGAAATTATTGAAAAAACTTTGCTTAAAGGCGAAGTGATTGACCGCTTGCTCTATCACAATCCGGCCAACAACCAAAAATCTAAAACCGTTGCGGATATTCCGTTTTATGCCAAACAACAGCGTATTTTGCTCGCCGATTGCGGACGCATCAACCCGGAAGATATCAACGAATATATTGCTCACGGCGGATATGCCCAAGCCAAGCGCATTTATTTGGAAATGACGCCCGAACAAGTCTGCCAAGAAATGATTAAATCGGGTCTGCGCGGACGTGGCGGCGGCGGCTTTCCCACCGGTAAAAAATGGGAATTTGCCCGCATTGAACCGGAAGGCAAAAAATACGTTATCTGCAATGCCGACGAGGGCGACCCGGGTGCCTTTATGGACCGTTCCGTTATGGAAGGTAACCCCAACGCCGTCTTGGAAGGGATGATGATTGCCGCGCGTGCTATCGGTGCGGACGAAGGGTACATTTATGTACGTATGGAATATCCGTTGGCCATTAAACGTGTTCGCAAAGCCATTGAACAAGCCGAACAATTGGGTATTTTAGGCGAAAATGTTTTCGGTTCCGGCAAGAATTTCAAAATTAACGTTATGGAAGGTGCCGGAGCGTTTGTCTGCGGGGAAGAAACCGCTTTAATCGCCTCTGTGGAAGGAAAACGCGGTATGCCGAAAGTCAAACCGCCGTTCCCGGCCCACAGCGGTTTATTTGGTAAACCGACTGTTATTAACAACGTGGAAACCTTGGCTACCGTAGCCAAAGTGTTTGAAATGGGCGCTGAAAAATTTGCCAAAATCGGTACGCCTACCAGCCCGGGCACCAAGACGTTTGCCGTTACGGGTCATATCGCCAACACCGGCCTAGTGGAAGTGCCGATGGGTACCACCTTGCGCCAAGTGATTAACGACGTCGCCGGCGGTACAACTAACAGCGACGGTACCGTCAACCCCGACGCTTTTAAGGCCGCTCAAATCGGCGGGCCTTCGGGCGGATGTTTGACCAAAGAACACTTTGATGTACCGCTTGATTTTGACTCCTTAAAATCAGTTGGTGCTATGATCGGTTCGGGCGGATTGGTTGTCATGAACGAACATACTTGTATGGTTAACGTGGCGCGTTTCTTCTTGGAATTTACCAAACGCGAATCGTGCGGTAAATGCGTGCCCTGCCGTGAAGGTACGGACCAGATGCTTTCGTTGTTAACCGATATCTGCGAAGGCCGCGGTACGTTAAAAACCTTGGAAACCTTGGAAGATTTGGCCAAAGCCGTACAGAAATCTTCGCTCTGCGCGTTAGGTAAAACGGCTCCGAACCCGGTATTGTCTACCTTAAAATACTTTAAGGACGAATACCTCGCCCACGTGGTGGAAAAACGCTGCCCGGCCGGCGTATGTAAAGCCCTGGCCAGTTATGCTATTGATCCCGCCAAATGCAAAGGATGCACCATGTGTGCACGTGCTTGCCCGGTGAAAGCCATTACGGGCACGGTGGGCAAACCGCACGTGATTGACCCCAAAAAATGCATCAAATGCGGTAGTTGCAAATCTACTTGTAAATTCGGCGCGGTGAAAGTCGGCGCGTAAGGGATGAAATTATGGAAAAAGAAAACTTTGTTACTATTGAAGGGAAAAAAGTAGCCATTGAAGGCGAACGGAATTTGTTGGAACTGATCCGCAAAGCCAATTTCAAAATTACTACGTTCTGCTATCAACCGGAACTAGCCATTTACGGCGCGTGCCGCTTGTGCTTGGTAGAAGTGGAAGGGATGGGCGTGGTAGCGTCCTGCTGCGTGGCTCCGCGTGCGGGGATGAATATCCGTATCAATACGGACGAAATCCGCCGCTTGCGCCGCATTAACTTGGAGTTACTGCTCGCGTCTGGCAATCACAACTGCACCGTATGTTCTAAATCGGGTAACTGCAAATTGCAAAGTTTAGCACAAGAAATGGGCATTACGGAAGTCCGCTTTAAATCCAAACAAAAACCGGTCAACCGCGATACTTCCTCTGCCGCGTTGGTGCGTGATAACAGCAAATGTATTTTGTGCGGCAACTGCGTACGCATTTGTGACGAAATACAAGGTATTGGCGCGATTGATTTTGCGTTCCGCGGATACCGGGCTCAAATTGCTCCGGCCTTTAACAAAGGGTTGGGCGAAAGCCACGAATGTGTGTCCTGCGGTCAATGCGCCCGCGTCTGCCCGACAGGGGCTTTAGTGCCTAATTCTTCCGAAATTGAAGAAGTCTTTAAAGCCATTAACCACCCCACCAAAAAAGTGGCCGTGCATATTGCTCCGGCGGTGCGTGTGGGTCTGGGCGAAATCTTCGGCTTGCCGCAAGGCAAAAACATTGACGGCAAAATTGCCGCGGCCTTGCGCTTGTTAGGTTTTGATTACGTCTATGATACGGCTTTCACGGCTGATTTAACCATTGTGGAAGAAGCCAACGAATTTTTGCAACGCTTTACGCAAGGCAAAAATATGCCGCAACTGACCAGCTGCTGCCCGGCGTGGGTAAATTATGTAGAAAAATTTATGCCGGAATTTATCCCCAATCTCTCTACGGCGCGCTCGCCTATGCAGATGATGGGGCCCGTTATCAAGGCAGACTTCGTAGAACACGGCGGTAAACGCGAAGATTTAGTAGTCGTAGCGATTATGCCGTGCTCGGCCAAAAAAGGCGAATGCAAACGCGACGAATTTTATGTGGATGGCAACCCGGATACGGACCATGTCGTTACCACCGTCGGTTTAGCGCGGATGATCCGGGAAGCCGGTATTGACTTTGTCAGCCTTAAGGACGAAGAATTTGACCATCCGTTTGGTACCAAAACGGGTGCAGGCGTGATCTTTGGTGCGTCGGGCGGTGTTATGGAAGCGGCGTTGCGCTTCGCGGCGGCCGAACTGGACCCCCAAGGCGCCGGCAAATTAGATTTAAGTGCCTTGCGTGCTAATAAGACCGTTAAAGAAACCGAAGTTACCGTGGCCGGTAAAACCATCCGTGTAGCGGTGGTAAGCGGGTTGCGTAATGCGCGCAAAATCTTGGACGATATTAAAGCCGGCAAAAATAAATACGACTTTATTGAAGTGATGTCCTGCCAAGGCGGTTGTGTAGCCGGAGCCGGCCAGCCCCAGTTTGAAGGTTGGCAAGCCCGCAAAAACCGCGCGGAAGGGCTGTATCAGGAAGATAAAGTCTTGGCGTATAAGTCACAAGACAACAAAGACGTCATGGCTTTGTATGGCCGCATCTTGGATAAGGTTGGCGGACATAAGGCGCATGAATTGTTGCATACGCACTATACGGACCGCAAGGACCGCACCGGCCAAGAAAAATAAAACGGCTGGTGATAACCTCTATAAGCAAACACAAGGACGCAATACTTAATTGCGTCCTTGTGTTTTGCGTGGGCCAACTATTAGGTAAAATTTGCAATAAACTATCCCGTAAGCGTGCTAAATTTTGTAGGATAGAAGTAACGCTTACAATAGGAGAAATAACATGAAAAAAGTATGGATGGCTTTATTCGTTGTACCGTTTGTATTTGCCTGCGGGCCGAAAGCTACACGCGTGGAAACCAACCTCGTTAAAGATGTTTCCGGCGGTTGGAACGATACCGACGCGCAAATGGTTGCCCAAGAAATGATTACCGACTGCTTGCAAGGGGGTTGGTATGCCAAGTATTTAGGGAAAAGCGGGGGCAAAGAACCGGTCGTTATCGTGGGTACGGTAACGAACGAATCGTCCGAACACATTAACACGCGTGTATTTCTAGAAGAAATTCAACGCGCGCTCATCAATTCGGGCAAGGTGGATTTTGTGGCTTCTAAAACCGAACGCGGGGAAATTCGCGACGAACGGTTAGAACAAGATGAGTTTGCTTCCGAAGCTACCCGCAAGGCGTTTGGCCAAGAAATCGGGGCCGATTTTATGCTTTCGGGTGTGTTGAGTTCCGTAGTGGATAAATCGGGTTCTAAAGCACTCGTGTTTTATCAAACAAACTTGAAACTGATTAACATAGAAACGAACCAAATTGTTTGGAACGGCCAAAAACAAATTAAAAAATACGTTGCCCGCAGTAAAGTGTCGTGGTAAGGAGTTTTTAATATGAAGGCGTCGCGCGTATGTATAGGGCTGGGGTTGGCGATAGTATGCTCTGCATGTGCGGCGCCTTCTTTGCGTTATAAAACGGATATCAGTAAAATGGCTGCCGCCGGACAATTTAAGGAAGCAGCCGAAAAAATAGAAGCCAGCCGCCATAAAAATTATGCCCAGCAAGACCGCGTACTGGCGTATTTGGACGAAGCTGTTTTACGGCACGACGCCGCCGAACCGGCCCGTAGCGACGAACTGTTGGCCCAAGCGCAAGAGCGCATAGAAGAACTTTACACCGTCAGCGTGAGTAAATCCATAGGCCGTTTGGCGATCAATGATTTAACATTACCGTATAGCATTTCCCCTTTTGAACGGGCCCTTACCTATTTTTACCGCGCCCTGAATTTTTTGGATCAAGATAATCTTTCCGATGCGGCTGTGGAAGCCCGCCGCGCCGTACAATTTTTGGATAACTTGCGCGGTAGTAAGTCCTCCGGATATAACGACGATCCGTTTGTGCAGTATGTTGCCAGTTTGATTTTTGAGTCTGTCGGTCAAATGGATGATGCCCGCATCTGCCGTACTAATTCGTTGCAGGGGTATCACCGGATGCAATCGCTACTGAACGTGCCTGTGCCCGGTTTTGAAGTGCCGACCAATTATGATCAGTTGGGCGAAGTGATTATTTTTCACTACAATGGTTTATTACCGCTTAAAAGAAATGCTACGATTCAATTTGCGTGGGACCGGCTTTACTTCATGCTGTCCTCTTCTTACGAAACCCGTACCGAGGAACTGGCACCCGAAGTCGCCAACGCGCTTCGTGCCGGATTTATGGGTCATGCGGTAACGCTTTCGTATCCTATTTTACAAGGGCAGCCGTTTGCTGTTGCCAGTGCGTTTGTCCAAACGGCTGATGGCCTGCGCCACTCCATGCAAAAAATGGCTGATTTATCCGCCGCCGCCAAAGCCGATTTAGAAGAACGCCTGCCCGGCATTTGGTTCCGTGCAGCGTTGCGTGCGGTAGCCAAACAAGTGGCGGCCCAGACGGCGAGCCAGGCCATCCAGGCCGCCGTAAGTGATAATAACCAAGTTTGGGGCGATTTGGCCGGGCTGTTTATCAATGTATTGGGTAGTGCCATAGAAAAGGCCGACACCCGCCAATGGTTTACTTTGCCCGCGCAAATTTTTATGACCCGGCTGTTTTTGCCGCCGGGCGAGCAAGATATCCGCCTGCTCTTTCGCGACGGATATGGTAATATAATAGGAGAGCACCGATTTGAAAAAGTAAAGGTGGAAGCGGGGGAACGTCTTTTCCTGCACTACCGTACGGCGAAATAAGGAGACATTATGAAAAAAATAATGCTGTGTCTTACGTCCGCGCTGATGCTTTGTGCATGCACGGGCTTAAATAAAAATACGGTTTCGTATCAGACGTCTAAGTACGATACGGACAAATACTACGTAGTGGCGGGCGAAGGCGATACCAAAGAAGCCGCGGCCCAAAATGCGCTGGACGCTATGCGCCAAGCGCTTGTGGAAAATGCACCGGAAATGGAACAAGACCGCTTGCTCACGGATCTGATGGCCAATGCCAAGGCCGACAAGATTTGGCGGGATAAATCGGCGGAGCAAAAACATTTTTTTGCATTGGCGGTGCTGTCCCGCAACAATGCGCTGAAAATTTTAGCGCCTGAAATGAACCAGTTGGATGGGCAATTAGCGGCGTTGGCGGCGCAGTTTACGGCTCCGACCGAACCATTGACCGATTTGCGTATTGCCTACCGTATGCAACCGCTGGTTGCGCGCCGGACGGTGTTGGATGAAACGTACCAATTTTTATCTTCTGACCACCAAGGATATGCGCCCGAATCGTTCCACCCGTATAAAAACGCGCTGAAGGAAAAAATGGCCGCGGTACTGGTGGGTGTAGAAGTGCAAGGCCGCGAAAGCGAAGTGATGATTACCCATATCGTGGACGCGTTGAACCAAATGGGTTTGGGCGTTGTGGATGCGTCGGACCCGGATAAGGAATTAGTGGTAGAAGTTGTTACTGATATTGACGGCTATGACTCCAAAAAAGTGCAGGGTTTAGTGTGGTGTTCCAGCAGTGCCGCCGTCAGTTTAGTGGATGCGACCCGCGGGGTAACCTTTGCCCGCTTTAATGTTTTTGAACGGGCGGGTACGTCGCGCGTGTCCGATTCGTTGCGCCGCAGCATGGATGCCGCCGGCGAACAAGCCGCCAAACAAATTACGGCGCGCTTAGATTCTTACTTGAGGATGAAATAATGAAAAAACTATTTTTATTGACTTGTTTAATTTTACCGTTTGCCGCGCAAGCACAAGAAGCGTCCCCGGCCGGCTCTACCGCGCCGCAAGCCACGCAAGATCAAGCCGAACGCAATAAAATGCTCTATTCGCTCGGGTTTTTGTTGGGGGATAACTTAAAGACCCAACTTATCTTGGATAACGCAGCGGACTATAAAGCCGTTTCGCAAGGGATGCGCGATACGCTGCTTAACAAAAAATCGCAGACGGATTTGGAAAAATACAAACCGCAAATTATCCAAAAATACCAAGAAGATGCCAAAACGATTGCCGCTAAACGCCAAGCCGAACAGCAAGCGTATTTGGAAAACTTCCAAAAAGAAAAAGGTGTGAAAGTGTTAGATAACGGCGTTCTGGTCAAATTGGCTAAACCCGGCAAAGGGAAAAACCCCAAGGCGGACAGCACCGTAAAAGTCCATTATACGGGTACGCTCATTGACGGTACTAAATTTGACAGTTCGCGCGACCGCGGCGAAGCGTTCCAAACGCGTTTGACCGATGTAATTCCGTGCTGGACAAAAGCCGTCCAACAACTTAAAACCGGCGCGCAGGCTACGGTTGTTTGCCCGGCAGAAACGGCCTACGGCAACCGCCCGATTGGACGCATCCCGCCCAACTCGGTTTTAGTGTTTGATATTGAATTGATTGAACTTGTGAAATAATGTCAAAGATAAGCCGTTTGTTAATTGCTATTATGGTAACCGCGCTCTTATACATGGGCGCGGTGCGCGGCTATCAGTTTTACCAAAACAAAGTGGCTCAATGGGAAGAAGAACGCCAAAACCAAGCGTCTGCGGCGTTCTCTTTCCAAGATGTTCCGGTGTCGTTGGCCGCTCCGCAAGCGGAGGCGGTACCTGCGCCGGTCATCTTGCCTGCCGACGTAACCAGCATGAATATCTTGCCGGAAAACGGCACGGCTCCGGCCCAATATACAGCAGAGACAACTCCGCAATCTTTGCCGGCTGTTGTGTTTTTAGAGGACGTTCCTTTATCCGCGCAAGATGAAATCAAACAAGCCAAAGACACGTTGCGCTCTATTGTGCAAGACTACAAAAACGAGCCGGAAATCAAATCGTTTAACCGGGAACTTGCCCAAGTGACTAACGGCCAAGCCGTAGATTTAAGTTCGCTTAGCACCGGGGATTTACACCAAGTGCTTCAAGATAATCCGCAGATACAGGCCGTAGTATCCAAACACATGAAAGACCCGGATTTCGCCAAAAAAGTTCAGCAAATTTTATCTAATCCGCAATTTGTGCAAAGTGTCCAGCGTTTACAGCGTAATGCTGCGGCTACCCAAAAAGCAAAGTAAATATTGTATGATTTAGTAAAGTGAGGAGGAAACCCAGTGTTGAAAATTTTAGTCAAAACAGCCGTACTTGTTTTTATTATTTTAAGCATTTATTTTATTGTTAATCCGTCGGCGTGTTCCAACTTTTTAACGGGGCGTGTTCCGAACAATTCGGAAAGCCAAATCGCCCGTCCGGTGGACGCGCAAGACCATGGAGAGATGTTTACTCCGTCGGGTGATAAGCCGTTACGCACCGAACCGCAACCGTCTGCCGACAGCAATTCTACGCAGGAAATGATTCCGCCAACCGATACACTCCAAGATAATACGTCTGATCAAAAAGTGGTCGGTATTACCGATACCAATACCCTTACCGAGGAACAACTCGGGCAAGAGCCGTTTGCTTATTCGCAAGATGATATTGACTACGCCATTGCTAGCCGCTATGTGGAGTTGGAAAATGAGTACGCCAAATTGGGCAAAGCGGGTAAAGATATTGCTAAAGAGTTGTCTTATACCGTTATGGACGATTTTGAACTGACCCAGCAAGATTGGGAAGCGTTTTTGGCGCGTGCCACGGCCAGTAACCTGTTTGAAAGAGTCCGTGCGGATATGGAAAAAAATAAATAGTTTCCGTAGGGTTGTTTTATAAAGAGTAGCGGCGGATCAAAAATCTGCCGCTGCTTCTTTTTTCCCGCTTTTTTACCATACATTTTTTACCACACAAAAAACGCCACCTGTAAAAGGCGGCGTTAAATTGCTTGCAAGTCCAGTTGTTATTTAGCGGCCTTGTTGGCGGCTTTAGCCAAGCGGGATTTCTTGCGGGCGGCCGTTTTCCAATGAATGGTTTTCTTTTTAGCGACCTTGTCAATGCAAGAATTTGCTTTTTTCAAATCGTCTTTAAGCGTGGCGGATTTTTTAGCCGCAGACGCTTTAACGGTTTTAGTGGCCAAGCGGACTTTTTTAATCAAACCTTTGTTGACGGAAGTCCGTTTTTCGGCTTGGCGTTGCGCTTTGATGGCGCTAGTGTGTCTACCAGTTTTTAATTTTGCCATTTGTAATAATTCCTCTATACAAAAATCGGTACATATATTATAGTCAATTTGCGGGGCAACGGTCAACAAAATTATAAAGTATTAGGGAATACAAAAATAGATATTTTCTCCGCTTTGCTGATATTGTTGGCCGCCCATATTGTGTATAAGTTGTAAACCAATGGTGTTTGAAGCCGTTACAATGGCTATTTTCTTGGAAGTACAGGTTCTGGCCGCAGTGGCTTGCGTGTACATCCCAAATTGAACTCCTCCGAATTTTTTTGTATGACCGTATACGATGCAATCATAGGACGCTAGCGATAGCCCAAAATCGGAATAAAAGGCTCTTTCCCCAACGTTCGTATCGCTAACGGGGTCTATTCTTTCGGGCGTGGGGATATCTATATCTAACTCGGAAAAATTGTTTGAACAAGTCCCATTGGCCAGTATGTAAGCATTTTGAGCATCACGCAACGCACGCACCATGGGCATCAAACGGGCTAGGCGTGCTTTTTCTACCGCTGATTGATAGCGTGGTAACGCTATCGCGGATAAAATTCCAATAATTAACACAACTACCAATAACTCAATAAGAGTAAATGCTTTATTGTTTTTCATAAAGTTTTTCCTCGTTGTTTTTTACTGCTACGATTATTATCGTTTTTTTTTTTGAATTGTCAAGCAGCGTTTGGCAGGCTGATAAAATTATGATGAATTGTAATGCGTAAAATTAAAACGTAGTAAATGCTACAATAGGCGTATGGACCCGCGAATTGACATCTTACCCAAACAGCCTGGCGTGTATATTATGCGCGAGCAATCGGGTACGATTATTTATATCGGCAAAGCCAAAAACTTGTCCGATCGGGTCAAGCAGTATTTCCAAGGATCTAATCTCTATTCCCGCGGGTGGAAATTGCCCAGTTTGTTGCCGCTGATTGCTAAGATTGATTACATTACGTGCGACAGCGAACGCGATGCTTTGGTGCTGGAAGAAAAACTTATTAAAGAGTATCAGCCGTTTTTTAATTCACTCGGTAAAGACGGCAAAAGTTACCCGTATCTCAAAATTACCATGGGGGAAGACTTCCCGCGTTTAGTGTTGACGCGCCGCGTCGTTAAAGGCAAAGATATTTATTTCGGGCCGTATCCCAAATCGTACATCGTGCGTAGTTTGATGCGGTTTTTGTGGAAAAGCAAATACGCCCCGTTGCGGCCTTGCCATTGGAGTTTCTCGCGCGAAAAGTCGCTAGCGCCTCTTAAAATTAACACCTGTATTTATTACCATACGGGCCAGTGTCCTGCTCCGTGCGCGGGTAAAATTTCTTACGAAGATTACCGCGCGCTCGCTAAACGCATGGCGGACTTTTTAGACGGAAACTTTGGGGATATCACCGAACAAATTACAGCACTTATGCACGCGCATTCCCAAAAAATGGAGTACGAGCGCGCGGCGGTGTACCGCAATTTTTTACACGCGTTGGAACACATGAAGGAGCGGGTAATCGTGGGGAAATTTAAGGACGAAAAAATTGCCACCGCCATGCAAAATACCGATAAATTAAAACGGCTGGCCGAAGTGATCGGGCTAAAAAAATTGCCTGCGCATATTGAAGCGTTTGATAACTCACATCTGTTCGGGCGCGAGGCGGTGGGGTGCATGGTCTGCTACATTAACGGCGAGAAAAACCACGAGCACTACCGTCGCTTTAAGATCCGTTCTAAACTACCTGCGCGCGGCGGGAGCGATTTTACCATGATGGAAGAAAGTGTGTACCGCCGGTTGCGCCAAATCAAGCGTGATCCGGCACACGCGCCTGATTTAATTTTATTAGACGGCGGTAAAAGTCAAATTACAGCGGCCCTGAACGCTTTTGAACGCGCAGACGTATATATTCCGTTTATTGCGCTGGCCGAAACGCACGAAGGTATTTATCTGCCCGGCGCGTCGGAAAGTATCAAACTGCCTATCGGCGACCCGGCACTCAATCTTTTAATGGAAATACGCGACGAAGTGCACCGTTTTGCCATTACCTACCACCGCAAATTAAGAAATAAGGCCGAAATCCACGGCCACGAAAATCAAACCGGTCTGATAGACGGCCAAGATCCTGCCGGAAAGAATAACTGATTTTAAGACAAACAATAATATACGTTAGAGGAAGTGCGGGTGCTTTCTACTCCGCCCATGGCCTTAAGTACTTGGTTTCCCAGTGTATTGTTGACCCCGGTAGTAGCTATTATATTAGCACACCGTGGGGAGGGAGTGCCTATAAGGGTCATGCCTAAATTCATATTAGGCGTTTTAACATATACCACGTTCCCGACGGATAAGAGTAATATGTAATAATCTCCGTAATCGGCCCGTTCTCCTTGCCACGTGCCTCCGCTTGCTTCCTCGGCGGCATTGATGCGGTCCGGGGTGGGGATGTTTACATCTAATTCATCAAAAGAAAGGGCATGCTTTCCATTGGCTAAATAATAGGCATTTTGTGCATCACGCAAGTTGCGTAACAGGGGCATTAGCCGCATCATTTTCGCTTTGGTTACCGCCACTTTATACTGCGGCAATGCTACCGCCGCTAATATGCCAATGATTAAAACAACGACTAATAATTCAATTAACGTAAAACCTTTTTTCATACTTGACTCCTTTTTTTGTCGGGCTCAAGTATAAAAAAACGGCTCTTATGCTTGAGCCATCTCTACTAACCCAAAGCGTAACAGCCGTAATCTGCCGTTTTTTGCAAACGGCAGACATTGGGCGCAACGCAAGCGGGTAATTAGTCCGCTTATTTTGCACCTTAACGGCTGTTTTTGGAGTAGAGATGTGCCGGATAAACCAGCGCTCCGTTAAACGGTTCCAAAAACAGTTAAAATACTACTGCTTTTCAAATTGTAGCAAATCATAGGCCGATTATTTGTAAAATAAAATACGTATGAACGCGCCTACACATATCCAGTATCTAAAAGGAATCGGCCCGGCCAAAGCCAAACTGTTTGAACGGTTGGAAATTACTACCGTGGAAGATTTACTGCATTATTATCCGCGTACCTACCAAGACCGCCGGTTGGGAGTTCCGCCCAACGAGTATAATTCCGATTCGCTCGTCGTGTTTAAGGGCCGCGTACTGCGTACGCAAACCGTTCCCGCGCGCAGCGTGCTGATTTTTAAGGCCTTTTTGGAAGATGAAAAAGGCAACCAAATTGAGTGTACCTGGTTCAAAAAGCGCACATTTGGGCGGTTTAATTTTGACCCGTTTGGCGCGCTTAAAAAAGATTTTCGCCTAAATAACGAAGTGTGGGTAATCGGCCGGCGGGAAAACAAAAATAATTTTTTCGGCAATAAAATTACGGTGGAGGAACAGTACGCCGCTGACGACGTTTTAACCGAACTGCACGCCGGACGTTTAACCCCTGTTTATGCGTTAACGGAAGGGTTAAACCCTAAACAATTCCGGCTTTTTGTACACGAAGCGTTGCAAAGTGCGGCCCTGGCGCGCGAGCCGGAAATTTTGCCGCCGTCCTTGCTTACCAAACGGAAACTGTTAAGCGCGCCGCAAGCATTAAAAGCGGTTCACTTTCCTAATTCGCTGGACGAGTTGGAAAGTGCCCGCGCACGCTTGGCGTACGAAGAATTTTTATTGCTCGCTACGGCGTGGAGCATCAAGCGCACGCAAACTAAAGTTTTGGCGAAAGAATATCGCTACGAAATCAAAAAAAATCTTTTAACGCCGTTTCGCCAACATCTCGGTTTTGAATTTACCAACAGCCAAAAAAAAGTGATTAACGAAATTTTTAATGATTTATGTTCGCCGCGTCCCATGAACCGTTTGCTACAAGGGGACGTCGGCTCCGGTAAAACGGTTGTTGCGTTGTGCGCTATGCTGCTTGCCGTAGAAAACGGTTACCAAGCCGCGCTGATGGCCCCGACGGAAATTTTGGCCGAACAACATTATTTTACTTTCAAAAAAATGCTTGCCGGGTTGCCGGTCAATGTGGCGGTACTCACAAGCAGCACTAAAGCCGCCGTGCGCAAGAAAATTTTACAGGAACTCGCGGACGGCACGCTGCATATTTTAATCGGTACGCATGCGGTAATTCAAGCGGACGTAAAATTTAACAACCTGCGTTTGGCGGTGATTGACGAACAGCACCGTTTTGGCGTAAAACAGCGCAGTAAACTCAAAGAGAAAACCGCTAAATTAGATTTACTTACCATGACCGCTACCCCGATTCCGCGCACGCTTGCGCTAGCATTTTACGGCGATTTGGATGTATCTACGATTAGCGAACTGCCGCCGGGCCGGCAAGCCATTGTAACCGAAACCGCCACCCCTAAACTTGCCTATGACCGCGTGCGCGAAGAAGTGCAAAACGGACGGCAGGCGTATATCGTTTCCCCGCTGATAGAAGAAAGCGAAAAAATTTCCGCCAAGGCCGTTACAGAAGAATTTGAAAAACTTAAAAAAGTATTTCCGCAATTTCGTTTGGCCATGCTTCACGGGCAAATGTCGCAAAGTGAAAAAGAGCAAATCATGGCAGATTTTGCCGCGCATAAAACCGATATTTTGGTGGCTACACCCGTCATAGAAGTAGGTATTGATGTTAAAAACGCGACGGTAATGGTTATAGAAAATGCCGAGCGGTTTGGGCTGGCCAGTTTGCACCAACTGCGCGGACGCGTGGGGCGCGGCGAACACCAAAGTTATTGTATACTTGTGCCGGAGCACGCCGGAAGTGTGGCGAAAGAACGGGTAGATATTATTTGCGCTACGCGTGACGGTTTCAAAATCGGCGAGCGGGATATGCAACTGCGCGGGCCGGGGGAAATTTTAGGCACGCGCCAATCGGGCGAGTTAGAATTTAAGGCGGGGGATATTTTTAAGGACCGCGCTATTTTGTATCAGGCCATTGAGGACCGCGACGAACTACTTGCGCAAGATCCGGGCCTTACAAAACCCGAGCATGCGCTGTTCCGTCGGAAGTTGCAAGAACTTTACCAACAAAACTGGCACTTAATTGATTTGAGTTAAACAACGGGCGTTGGCTTATGCTTGACGCACAAAAACAAAAATACTTTTTGTTTTTGTGGCTACCCGGCCAACAATTTTCCACTTTTGGGCAACTTTGCCCGCCCTTGGCCTTGACGTAACTACCATTACGCCTACGGCCAACTAGCCGCGCAAATTTGCCTCAAAACTGAAAAATCAGGCAATCTTCCAGAGAGTTGCACTACCACGAGCACTTAATTGATTTGAGTTAAGGTAATGTGTATGAGCGGAATTGAGTACCATTACTCAGCAAGGTTCCGTTAAAAATTTTTTGGCAATAATCTCCTGCTGTTCCCGTAAAAGATACGCCGCCAGAAAATCGTTCTACGCACAGGGGTACCCCCTTAGGAGAGTGAGAGGTTTGTGCGGCTTGCAAATAGATTAAAAATCCGGCTCCTTTGTATTTCCCTTGTAAACGGCCCGCGGCAACTCCGGGGAGAGTTCCTGTCGTGGCATTATATAACTGCAAACTCCAATCTTCGTTGGACCGTGCCGGCGGAATACCGGTGGTAGCCCATCGCGTAGAACCCGTCCACGGAATATCCACACTTATTTCATCAAACGAGGTGGCATGTGTTCCGTTGGCCATATAGTATGCTTCAGCGGCATTATAAACCGTTTTTAGTAAAGATAATGCTTGGGCAGATTTTGATTTTTCCACCACTTTTTGATATTGCGGTAGAGCCACCGCCGACAAAATACCGATAATAAGTACGACTACCAATAATTCAATGAGCGTAAATGCCTGTTTGCTTTGCATAAAATTTTTTCCTTGTGTGAAATAATTGCTACAACTATTATCGTATTTTTTTTTTTTGATGTGTCAATGGTAAAATTGTGCGCTGGCGGAATTGTCGTGTATTTTAATGGGGCAAAAAAGAGGAAAAACAAGGAGCAAATGCGGGATTTGTTAAAAACTAAACAAGGCACAATATAGACCACCGCAAGCCAACGCCCGCAGTAGCCTATAGCAGTGGCCTATAAAAGTTTATTTTTCCAACCGCGGGAAAAGCGGCGGATATTTTTCAATTTTGCCGGGTTGCAAACGGCGCGCCATTTCCGGCCCGATGGTGGGCATAAACGGCGTGAGCCATTTGGCTACGTAGCGTAAGCACGCGACTAATTCCAACAATACTTTTTTGGCACCTTCCACGTTGGTCTTAGCCATTTCCCACGGTTTCGTTTCGTCCACGAGTTTATTTAAGTCGCTGGCAAAACCGTAAATCTGTTCCAATACTTTATCAAAGGCCAGTTCGTCATAGGCGTGATCAATAGTTTTTTTCACTTCGCCGGCCTTAGCAAGCAGTTTGTAATCTCCTTCAATTTGAGCCGGCAACTCGCCGATATTTTTAGCCGCCATATTTAGCGTGCGCGAAAGTAAATTGCCGATATTGTTGGCTAAATCGGAATTGTAGCGGTTCTTGAAACTGGCCATGGAAAAATCGCCGTCTTGCCCGAAAGGTACTTCGCGGAATAAAAACGCGCGCACCGGATCTACGCCATATTTTTCGGCTATTTCGGCCGGGTTTACAATGTTACCCACCGATTTGGACATCTTTTCCCCTTCTACCGTCCACCAACCGTGGGCAAACACTTTTTTGGGTAGCGGCAAATTTAACGCCATTAAAACAGCCGGCCAAATAACCGTGTGAAAGCGGAAAATTTCTTTGCCGACCATGTGTAAATCAGCCGTCCATACATCTTCAAATTTTTCCACGCCGATCTTTTTTAGTTGCGCTTCGTGTTCTTGTTTATCGTCGCAAATATGCGTACCGTAGCCCGCGCCGGAAATATAGTTGATAAGCGCATCAAACCATACATAAATAGTGTGTTTGGGGTTGCTCGGCACCGGAATCCCCCACGCTACTTTCGTGCGCGTAACGGATAAATCTTGCAAGCCGCCTTTAACGAAGTTAATAATTTCGTTTGCGCGGGTTTTGGGGCTTAAAAACTCCGGGTGTTCCTCGTAGTATTTTAAGAGCGGTTTTTCGTAGCGGGAGAGTTTGAAGAAATACGTTTCTTCGTGTACTTCGGTAAGCGGGCGTTTGTGTACGGGGCACAAATTGCCTTCTAAAATTTCGCTATCATTAAAATATTGTTCACACGACATGCAGTATTTGCCCGAATAAGACCCCAGGTAAATATCGCCCGTTTTTAATAATTTTTCAAAAATGGCTTGTACAACGTGTTCGTGGTAGGGGTCGGTCGTGCGGATGAAATCGTCGTAAGAAATGTTTAATGCTTTCCACATTTCTTTGTATTGGGCGGAAACACTGTCGGCCCATGCTTTGGGGGAAACCTGATTCCCAACGGCGGTTTTTTCAATGTTGGCACCGTGTTCGTCTGTACCTGTTAAAAAGTGTACATCAAACCCTTGTTGGCGTTTGTAACGCGCTAAAATATCCTGCGCAATCGTCGTATAGGCGTGGCCGATATGCGGCACGGAATTGACGTAATAGAGCGGGGTAGTAAGATAGAATTTTTTAGTCATTTAGTTCTCCGTTTCAAATAAAGGTATCTGTAAACCGTCTAAACTGCAAAGGGCCGTTTCCACGACGAGTGCGGGGGAAACATTGCGGGTTAAACTGCGTTTATAATTTTCAAATTGTTGTAAAGCGTGGGCGTAAGAGCGCTGGGTGGTCCCTTCCGGTGTGTGCGTCCACGCGGTATGTAACGCCCTTAAAAGTACGTCCAAAATTGCTTGCGCTTCTTGGCGTGCGGCTACCAACGTGCGGGGTAATTGGGCGGCCACCGCCGCCGGCCCTTGCGCACTGCACCCGGCAGGCCCAAAACCGGCCTCTCGTAAAAGGGTAAGTGCCCCGTCCGCCCGGAGGGCCCCGGAAACAGAACCCGCGCTGTAACGCGCACACAAGGCCGGGTTTTCGGTTTCCAAGTGGTTATCTTGTAAAATTTTTTCCACGTTTGCTTGGCTTAACGGCGCAAACGCGAGGGGCTGACAGCGCGATAAAATCGTGCGTAACATGGCGGTACGTTTAGAGGTAATTAAAATCCAGACGGTTTTTTGCGGCGGTTCTTCAATAAATTTAAGGAGCGCATTAGCCGCCGCGCTTTGCATGGTTTGTGCCGCGTCAATGATGAGCACTTTGTAACTGCCGCCTACGGCTTTTTGTTGGGCTTTGGCAGTTACTTCGCGCACCGTATCTACGTTAATATGCTGTTGTTTGGCGAGTTCTTTTTCCAATTCTTCTTCGTAAGCACTGGAGGTCGCCTCTTTTTTAACTTCCAAACGGGCTTGAAACAAAAAATCGGCAAAGACGACGTCGGGGTGCGTGTGTTGGCTGATGGCTTTACAATGGGCGCATACGCCGCATGCCTCGCCTTGTGCGCGGGCGGAAGCGTCCAAACAGTTCAACGCTTTAGCAAATTCCAGCGCGGTTTTGGCTTTGCCTACGCCGGCCGGGCCGTAAAACAAAAAAGCACCCGGCACGCGGTCTTTTTTGACGAGCGTTTTTAGGTAATCGGTGGCTTTCTGTTGGCCTATAATATCGGCAAGCGGCATACTTAAATGTGATGTTCGTTTAATAACTGGCGCACTTGAATTTGGATATCGTTAATGTGTTTATCGGCATCCACCAAACAAGCGTTGGGGGTACATTCAATCATGTCCAAATACCCTTGACGCATTTTTTGGCGGAAGGAAAGATCTTCCTGTTCCAAGCGGTCGGAAAATAAATATTCGCCGCGTTCGGTAAAATACTTGTCCGACATTAAAAACACGAGGGTCAAATCGGGTACAAGCCCGAGCGTGGCAATTTTATTTAACGTGTTAATAATTTTCAAATCAATGCCGCGTCCATATCCCTGATAGGCACACGTGGACATGGTGTAGCGTTCGCAGATAACGATTTTGCCGGCCTCAAGGGCAGGTAAGATTTTTTCTTGCGTGTGTTGGGCGCGGGACGCTTCATACAAAAACAGTTCCGCCATGGGCGTAATGTTTACCCCCGGCTCCAAAACCATTTGACGGATGCGTTCGGCGGTTTCGGTGCCGCCCGGCTCGCGCGTGAGTACCACGTCCTTGCCCTGTTCAATTAGGTAATTGACCAGTAATTTGGCTTGGGTAGATTTTCCGCAACGATCCGGCCCTTCTAAAACGATAAATTTTCCTTTTTTCATGCAAGACCTTCTTGGGAAGTAATAATTTGCAATTTCGCTTTGGACGGCAATTGCCAACCGTGTTGGGACTGCTGGATAAGGGGATCCAAACGGCCTTGGGCGTTTAAGATAAAATCAATAATTTCGCGGTAAGCCCCATCGCCCCCTGTACGGGTAGAAATAAAATGCGCGGCTTGTTTAACCTGCGGTACCGCGTTGGTTACGGTGGCGGCAAAGCCGACGCGCGTAAGAAGCGGTAAATCGGTAATATCGTCGCCGATATAGGCCACTTGCTCCGGGGTTAAGTTTTCGCGTTTCAAAATATCGTCCAGCGGGCCAAGTTTAGATAAAAACCCTTGATATATATAGGTATATCCCAGGATGTCTGCGCGGCGGACAGTAGTTTCGTGCCGGCGCCCGGTAATGATACCCAGCGTGATACCTGCTTGACGGCACAAAATTGCGGCCACTCCGTCTTGCGTGTGAAAAGACTTAAATTCCTCTATTTCCCCGGCGGAATTTATAAAAAAATTAACTTTTCCGTCCGTTAAAATACCGTCCACATCTGTTAAAATGGCTTTAATTTTTTTAGCCCGTTCCAAAGCATTTTCCATATTAAGGTATTATACCAAAATTGGGCAACAGACTAAACGAATCTGATGAGATAGATGAGTAGTTTGGACTAGACGAGGGGAGAGCGTTGGCGAACCAACGGTTTTGTCCGTTTTTTACTGGCGGCCGGGTCTTTCTGGTAAAACATACGGCCATCAATGACCCCTATTTTTTATATAATAAAGTTACTTGTCTTTATGTAAGGGGTATTTATGGCTAAACGATTTACAGAAAATGCACAGAAAATTATTCTTATCGCGCAAGAGGAAGCGAAGCGCTTAAACCACGATTACGTCGGTACGGAGCATATTCTCTTGGGACTGAGCGCTATTGACGGTACGGTGTCGCACAAGATTTTATCGGGTTTGGGCGTGACGTTTCGCAAAGTGCGCCAAGAAATTGAAAAAATGGTCGGTATCGGCGATACGATTATGCTTTTAGGAGAAATTCCGTTTACGCCGCGTGCCAAAGCCGTGTTGGAATTTTCGGTGGAGGAATCGCAAATTTTAGATACGGAACATATCGGTACCGAACATATTTTGTTGGGGCTTATCCGCGAAGAAGAAGGAATGGCCGGAAAAATTTTGGAAAATTTAGGTTTGTCGCTACCGGCAATCCGCGAGGCGGTACTTACTTTTTTGGGTAACGCTAATGCCGAGGAACTGGCCGAAAAAAACACAGCCGAACCGCAAGAAATCAATATGGCTTCTTTTGCTCGCACGCCGGATGAAAAATCATCTGCCAAAACAAATGCCAAAACCAAAACCCCTACGCTAGATGAATATACGCGCGATTTAACGCGTCTGGCCGCCCAACATAAGTTGGATCCGGTAATCGGGCGCGAGGAAGAAATTGAACGTGTCGTGCAAATTTTGGCGCGCCGCACCAAAAACAACCCGGTGCTAATCGGCGAGCCGGGCGTCGGTAAGACGGCTATTGTAGAGGGGCTGGCACAAAAAATTGCCCGGGGCGAAATTTCTGATTTGCTATCCGGCAAACGGCTCTTGGCGTTGGATATGGCTTCTGTTATTGCCGGTACCAAGTACCGCGGTGAATTTGAGCAACGTCTTAAAAACATTATTGACGAAATGGCCGCCGCGCAAGATGCCATTATTTTTATTGACGAACTGCACACTATTATCGGCGCGGGCGCGGCCGAAGGGTCTATGGATGCGTCCAATATGTTAAAACCCGCTTTGGCCCGCGGCGAAGTACAATGTATCGGCGCGACTACCTTTGATGAATACCGCAAATATGTGGAGACCGATACCGCGCTAGAGCGCCGCTTTCAGCCGGTCGTTATTGAACCGCCGGACGTAGATGAAACGATTGCTATTTTGAAAGGTGTTCGCGCCAAGTACGAACAGCACCATAAAGTCCAATATACCGACGGGGCTGTTCAGGCCGCCGCCACTATTTCCGACCGGTATATTTCCGATAGGGCCTTGCCGGATAAAGCACTAGACCTCTTTGACGAGGCCGGAGCCCGCGCGCGGCTTAAAAATTCCGTTTTGCCGCCGGAAATCAAACAAAAACAAGCCGAATATAACCAAGCCGTTTTGGAAAAAGAAGAGGCACTTTCCCGGAAAGAATTTGAAAAAGCCGCTGCCGCCAAAGACACCGAAGAACGTCTTAAAAAGTACATTGACGAATTAAAAGAAACGTGGCAAAAAGAACATGATAAAAATGTGTCGCAAGTGACGGAAGAAGACATTGCCTTGGTGGCGTCTAAATGGACAGGCATTCCCGTTACGCGCATGACGCAAAGCGAAACGGAAAAGATTTTACACATGGAAGATCTGTTGCACGAGCGCATTATCGGGCAAGATGATGCGGTGCGGGTCGTTTCGCAAGCAATTCGCCGCAACCGCACCGGGCTAGGTAACCCCAACCGGCCGATTGGCGGGTTTTTATTCCTCGGCCCGACGGGGGTAGGTAAAACGGAACTGGCCAAAAGTTTAGCCATGTTCTTGTTCGGCGACGAGGAAGCCATGATCCGGATGGATATGTCGGAATATATGGAAAAATTTGCCGTCTCGCGTTTAATCGGTGCGCCGCCCGGCTATGTGGGGTATGAAGAAGGCGGACAATTAACCGAAGCCGTCCGCCGCCGTCCGTACAGTGTAGTAGTGCTTGACGAATTGGAAAAAGCACACCCCGATATTTACAATATTTTATTGCAAGTATTAGACGAGGGGGCGTTGTCGGATAATTTAGGCCACAAGGTAAGTTTCAAAAACTGCGTGGTGATTATGACATCCAACGTCGGTGCGCGCGAAATCACCAACAAAGGTAGCCAACTTGGTTTTGCGGCTCACCAAAGTGCGGAAGAAGAATATCAAGACATGCGCCAAAACGTCATGGACGAAGTGAAAAAAACCTTCAACCCGGAATTTATCAACCGTATTGACGAAATTGTTGTTTTCCATTCGCTTAGCAAAGAAAATATCGGTGCGATTTTAGATTTGGGGCTTAAAGAAGTTGGCCGCAAATTGGCGGATAAACAACTCACGTTGGAACTCACGCAAGATGCCAAAGACTTTTTGGTAGAACGCGGATTCGACGAAAAATTTGGTGCGCGGCCCTTGTTGCGTACGCTTCAACGCGAGTTGGAAGATCCGCTCGCAGAGCATATTTTAGTTAATCACTATGCCGCAAATACTAAAATTATTGTAAACTTGGATAAAGAAACCCATAAACTGATTTTTGCGGGTACAAAAACAAAACGCAAACAGCCGATCAACGCATAATTTGGAGGAGATTATGGACGCAAACAAACAAAAAGCTTTAGACCTTGCCCTCGGCCAAATTGAAAAGGCCTTTGGTAAAGAAGCCATTTGCAAATTGGGCAGCGGCTCGGTGCAAAAAGTGGAAGCTATCCCCACGGGTGCGCTGTCGTTAGATTTAGCCCTCGGCGTGGGAGGACTTCCCCGCGGACGCGTAATTGAAATTTACGGCCCGGAAGCTGGCGGTAAGACGACCCTTTCCTTGCATGTGGCCGCACAAACCCAAAAATTGGGCGGGACGGTAGCCTTTATTGATGCCGAACACGCTTTGGATCCCGTCTATGCGGCTAATTTAGGGGTAAACGTAGATGAATTGCTCGTTTCGCAACCGGACTCCGGTGAGCAAGCTCTGGAAATTGCCGAAAAATTAGTGCGTTCCGGCGCAATTGATTTGATTATTGTAGACTCGGTAGCCGCGCTTGTGCCGCAAGCGGAAATTGAAGGCGAAATGGGCGACGCGCACGTCGGTCTGCAAGCGCGCTTGATGAGCCAGGCCTTGCGCAAACTTACCAGTTTGCTCAACAAAACCAAAACGAGCATTATTTTTATTAACCAGTTGCGCCAAAAAATCGGTGTGATGTTTGGTAACCCGGAAACGACCCCCGGCGGGTTGGCTCTTAAATTTTATGCGTCCGTACGTATTGACGTGCGCCGTATTGAAAATTTGAAAAAAGGCGACGAAGTAATCGGTACCCGGGTGCGCGCCAAAGTTACCAAAAATAAAGTAGCCCCGCCATACCGCCAAGCCGAATTTACCATGATTTTAGGCCAAGGTATTTCACGCGAAGCGTGTATTATTGATAAAGGCGTGGAAGCCGGCATTATTGAAAAGAGCGGAAGTTGGTTCTTGTACGGAGATGAAAAACTCGGTCAGGGAGCCGATAATGCCCGTCAGTATTTGAAAGACAACCCCGAATTGGCGGCTGAAATTGAAGATAAGTTGTACGTTAAATATTTGGGCCACCACTACGACGGCAAACCAGCCGCCGCCACAGCGGGGGAAGAAAAACCGGCTGAAAAGAAAGTTAAAAAATAAAAGGACTATTTCTTTAGCGTAAAGGGCGGCCTCATGAGGCCGCCCTTTCGTTATGTTAAATGCATTTCGTACAAGTTTTGTTGCTATTGCGTAACCCTGCGGGCCGCCAATGCGGAATCACACCGTTATCTCTCCTGCCGTCATGCTGAACTTGATTTGGTATCTCGCTGTTTACCACGACAAGGTGAGATCCCAAATCAAGTTTGGAATGACTTTATTTGTGCTGTCATCCCGTACGCTCAAAGTATTGTCATCCCGAACTTGTTCCGGGATCTCGTCGTTCATTAAATTTACCGGGCTTTTACGGGGACTTGTATCAGCCATAAACTGATAAAAATAAGCCCCATGCCGATTAGTTCCACTCCGTACGGCCACCGCGCCCGGAAAATCATATCCGTTATCATGGCAATAATGGGGGAAAAATACGTTACGCTTGCCATGCGGGTTGCGCCCCAGCGTTGAATAAGTGCCACCATAAGCAAAAATGCCACCGCCGATGAAAATACCCCCGCGCAAATAATAGAAATCCATACCTTGCCCGTTAGCGCGCTTACGGCCGGGACGGGTTCGGCACACAACGCAATCAGCCCCAGCACAACAGCCGCAGACAGATATTGGTGAAACGTGTTTGCCTCTAAAGATACGGTGTGATTATCCACCATAATTTTTTTCGTAACCACATTTCCTAAACCGTAAAAAAGAGCCATGGCCAAAAGAGCTCCGTAACCTAGCAGAGCCAGTGTCCCGCCCGGGCCGTCCAGTGCCAGTTGTACTTTGGGCCACATCATAACCAGTAGTCCCGCTAACCCAAGCCCCACGCCCAAGGCCCGCCGCCATGTAAAGCGGTCCACGCCTTTTAATAAAATCGCCCCGGCAATAAAACTCCATATCGGCACCGTGCCGTTAAAAATACCCGCTACCGTGGGCGCAGTATATTGAATCCCCCACGAAAGTGTGGCAAACGGCAGTAAAATCAGCAGCAGGCCAATTGTCCACGGCCGCCATAATTCTTTGGGCGGACACTTGAGATTTTTGCGCTGTACTCCGTAATAAATAACCAAAAAAGCAAGCCCGGCCAGCACCCTAAAAAACGTACTCCACCACGGCGGTAACGCCTCTACCATATTTTTAGAGGCCAAAAAAGCAGTCCCCCAACACAGGGCTAAACAAAATGCTAAAAAGTAACTCATGTTTCTTATTATAGTAAATTTCAATTTTGGACTTATCCCGCAGGGCGTGTGAAATCGTATAATATATGTAATATGAAAAAAGGATTGATTTTACTGGTTGTATTGGTATTGGTTGTAATTGTTTGTGGGTTGAAAAGAATTTCTTCCCCGACGGTTGCACAACATCCGGCGGTGGTAACGTCGGGCTATGTGCCTTATATATTGGTGCGTGAAATCGGCGGCGGGTTAGTACCCTGCGAAATGTTACTGGCTCCGGGGTCTGAGCCGCACAGTTTTGAGCCGTCGCCGGGTAGTATGGTTGCCGTGCATAAGGCGCGCGCATTTGTGTATATATCGGACAAATTAGAGCCGTGGGTCAAGGACGTACTCGGTGCGGTGGAAAGCGAAACGCGTGTAGTGGCGTTGGCGGACGGGCTCGCGCAGACACCGGATCCGCATGTGTGGATGGATTTTGACAATGTGGTTTACATGGCGCGTACGGTTTTGCAAATGCTTACCCAAATAGATTCGTCGCACGCGCAGGTATATGCCGAAAATTTTTCCCGCTTTTCCCAACGGATTGCCGATTTAGACCGCGATTTTTCACAAAAATTATCCTCGTGTGAAAGCCGCGAAATGGTACATGTGGGCCATTTGGCCTTTGGCGCGTTGGCGGCGCGCTACGGTTTGACGCTTACGGCCTTGGCCGGTACGTCGCACGACGGCGAACACTCGGCGCGTAAACTGGCCGGATTGGTGGAACACGTCCGGGCCGCGCACGTGAAAACGCTGTTTAGCGAGGAGGCCGTTTCCCCGCGTTTAGCCCAAACGGTGGCGGCGGAAACAGGTACACAAATTTTACCTTTATATACGGTGGAAGCCGTTTCTAAGGACGATTTTGTCCGTGCTGTAACATACGAAGAATTGATGCGCCGTAATTTGGATAATTTGCAACAGGGGTTAGCATGTCAGCCGTAGTTCGTGCCAAGAATATCACGTTTGCCTACGCGCGCGTGCCAGTATTGGAAAACATTTCTTTTACCGTAGAGGCGGGCGATTATATCGGGCTGATTGGTCCCAACGGCGGCGGTAAAACGACGTTGCTGAAAGTATTGCTCGGTTTGCAACAAGGACAAGGCGAAATTGAATTGTTCGGTACGCCGCTCGCCCGGTTTCGCGGGTGGAACAAAATCGGCTATCTGGCGCAAAAAAGTCCGGTCGCGCAGAGCCGTTTTCCGGTGTGTGCCGAGGAAGTGGTTTTAATGGGGCTGCCCGGCCGCGGGGCGCGTGTCAGCCACGACGAACTTAAAGCCGTCTATGAGGCTATGCAAAAAACCCGTACCCGCAAATATGCCGGGCGGTTATTTACCGATTTGTCTATCGGTCAACAACAACGTGTATTATTAGCGCGCGCGCTGGTGAGTAAACCCCAACTGCTGATTTTAGATGAGCCGTCCACTGCGTTAGATGCCGAGTCGCGCGAAATGTTTTTTGATTTACTTGGCGAGTTAAATACCAAACATCACACGACTATTTTACTTATCACACACGATACGGGCGAAGTGGGAAAATATATTTCTAAATTTATGTATGTAGATAAATCGCTCGTTTTCTTTGGCACGAAGGAAGAATTTTGCCACTCGGCCAAAGTAGCGCAAAAATTAGGGCCTTTTGCCCAACACACCATAGATCATTTGCACAACGTACACGGGCATTGTCCGTTGGGGGCCGATTGCAAGGAGTGTCCTCATGATTGAATTTTTAAGTTACGGTTTTGTGCAACGCGGGTTGGTGGCCGGGAGTTTGGTGGCGGCCGCGTGTGCGTTATTAGGAGTGTTTTTAGTGCTTAAACGCTTGTCTTTAATTGGCGACGGGATGAGCCATGTGTGTTTGACGGGCGTAGCGGTAGCGTTACTGGCGGGCGGAAACCCGGTATATGTCTCTATTCCGGTGGTGATGGCGGCGTCGCTGGGTATTATGAAACTGACCCAAAAATTCAAAATTTACGGCGACGCGGCGATTGGCATTGTCAGCGCGGCGGGCCTTTCGGTGGGGCTTTTGCTCACCGCACTTGCCGGTGGATTTAATACCGATTTACTGGGATACCTGTTTGGCAGTATTTTAACTGTTACGACGGGGGAAACCCTTTTGTGTGGCGTATTGTTAGTTGTGGTGGCGGGGGGCATAGGACTATTTTACCGCCTGCTCGTAGCCACTTGTTTTGACGAACCCTTTGCCCATACGCGCGGCGTGCCGACGCATGCCGTCAATACCGCGCTCGTACTTATTACGTCATTTGCGGTAGTGTTATCGTTTAAGGTGGTAGGGATATTTTTAATTTCTGCCTTGCTGATTATTCCGCCGGTTTCTGCTTTGCTTGTTTCACGCACGTTCAAACAAGTGTTGTGGCTGGCCGTCCTTTTTGGCGTAGCGAGCGTGTGGGTGGGGGTTTATGGCTCGTTTATGCTTAATATTCCGTCGGGCGCAGCCATTATTTTAGTGAATTTATGTATCTTGTTTGCGTGTTATTTGTGCAAAGGAATAGGGCGTGAATAAAAAACAAATTTCCGTTGAACCGCTGCTGAAAGAATTAAAAAAATTATATCCTAAACACGTCATCCCGTTGCATCACAAAAGTGCGTGGGAGTTGCTTTGTGCGGTAATTTTATCGGCCCAGTGTACTGATGCGCGCGTCAATACGATTACGCCGTATTTATTTAAGAAGTATCCTAACGTGCAGGCCCTCGCAAAAGCAGATATCAAAGACGTAGAAAAAATAATTCACTCTGCCGGATTCTTTCACAGTAAGGCACTTTCGTTAATTGAAATGTCTAAACGAATTTGCGAAGTGTATGGTGGCGAAGTACCGCAGACCATGGACGATTTACTTACCCTGCGCGGGGTGGCGCGCAAGACGGCTAATGTAATGCTTGGCGATTATTTCAAAAAGCCGGCGGGCATTGTGGTAGATACGCACGTCAAACGGTTGGCGTTTCGTTTGGGGCTTACCAAACAAAATGACCCTGTTAAAGTAGAAAAAGATCTTACTAAAATTATTCCCTACAAATACTGGGGTTGGGTAGCGATTGCGCTTATTTTACACGGGCGCAGTGTTTGTCCGGCCCGCAAACCTTTGTGTGAAAAATGCTCGCTTGGTTGTTATTGCTCCCGAAACGGCGTGAAATAATCTGATTTAACATTATTTTATTTAGTATCCTTTTCTGCTGCTTATTCTGCGCTGAAACAAGTGCCGCAAATATAAACAGCCGCGCGACAATTTTTGTTATAACAAAAACCCCGCCTGTTAGGGCGGGGTTTTACGGTTTTACGTTAAATTATTTCAATAACGCGAGCAGTACTCCGGCGGCTACCGCACTACCGATAACCCCTGCCACGTTAGGACCCATGGCGTGCATTAAGAGGTAATTTTGCTTGTCATATTCAAGCCCTACTTTATTGGACACGCGCGCGGCCATCGGTACGGCTGATACCCCGGCTGAACCAATAAGCGGGTTGATTTTGGTTTTACTAAAACAGTTCATCAGTTTAGCAAGCAACACACCGGACGCCGTAGCGATAGAAAATGCAATAATGCCCAGCACTAAAATACCCAGTGTTTCGGTTACTAAAAAGTGATCGGCTTGTAATTTGGAACCAACCGACAGCCCAAGCAAAATCGTAACGATATTGCAAAATTCGTTTTGCAGGGTTTTGCTCAAGCGTTCCGCCACGCCGGATTCTTTGACGAGGTTTCCAAAGGTTAATGCCCCAATAAGCGGTGCGGCCGACGGCAACAAGAACGCACATAAGAGCAAAATGACCAGCGGAAATAAAATTTTCTCGCGTTTAGATACCGGGCGTAATTGCGTCATGCGGATTTTGCGTTCGGCATCCGTTGTTAACAATTTCATAATAGGCGGTTGAATGATCGGTACAAGCGCCATATACGAATAAGCGGCTACCGCAATCGCTCCCAGCAAATCCGGTGCCAGGCGCGAGGTCAAGTAAATAGAGGTCGGGCCGTCTGCACCGCCGATAATGCCAATGGAGGCCGCTTCCTTTAGTCCAAAGGCAAAGAGTTGGTCCCCGCCAATGGTTACGTACGATAGCGCAATCGCTCCAATGAGCGTAGCAAAAATACCAAACTGCGCCGCACCGCCTAATAAGGCCATTTTCGGGTTAGCAATCAGCGGGCCGAAATCGGTCATCGCCCCTACCGCCATAAAGATAAACAGCGGAAATAAACCCGAATTGATACCGGCATTAAACACAATGCCTAAAAAGCCGTTGGGCCCGGCGATTTCTTCGCCTACCGGCATGGGGATATTGGCCAGTAATCCGCCAAAGGCAATCGGCACGAGCAGCAACGGTTCAAACTGCTTTTTGATACCGAGCCACAACAAGAAACAGCAAACGGCAATCATGACAATTTGTTGCCACGAGACGGAATAAATCCCCGTCGTTTGCCAGATTTGATTAAATGCTTGTGCAAAGTCCATAGCCACTCCTATTTAATTTCGGCAAGGGCGTGGCCCGTTTGCACTTGATCGCCTTGTTTGACGGTAAAATGTACCGTTCCGGCGGCGGGAGCAGAAACCGGAGTTTCCATTTTCATCGCTTCCATCACCAGGATTTCTTGCCCTTCGGCAACGCTGTCTCCGTCTTTTACGCTAAAGCGTAAGATAGCACCGGGAACAGGGGCGGTAACGCTTGTGCCAGCTCCGTTGGCTTTTGTCGCGGCGGGGGTATTGGCTTGCGCCGTACCGGCACCCACCGTATAGCGTTTGCCGTTGACAACGGCTGTTGTATCGTTTTCAAACGAAACCGTATAAGTTTTTCCTTCTACGGTAACGCTTACCGGGCCGTCTTGTTTAGTGGCCGGTTTGACATCAGCCGCCCAGCGGATACCGTTAATTTTGGCTTCGCCTTTTAAGTACATCAGTCCTTTGTCGGCACAGGTGGCAACGATAAATTTATTTTCATCCGTAACAGGCAAACCCGCTTCTTTCAGTTTCTCTTCAGCCACTTTGAGGCCCTTTTTCGGGTCGGCGTCGTTAATTTCAAGCGGCGTTTTGGTGGTGGGTTCGCGTTTTAATTGTTCGCTGGCAATTTTGACAATTTCCGAGTCGGCCTTGACCGGGGTTTTACCAAAATATCCCAGTACCATCTTTCCGTAACCTTCGGTAATTTTTTTCCACGGTCCAAACATCACATTGGCGTAAGCCTGTTGGAAATAGAATTGCGAAACGGGCGTAACCGACGTGCCAAATCCGCCCAGTTTAACACATTCGCCCATGGCTTTGACGACTTCGGGAAATTTATCAAACGTGCCGTTATCGCGCATCATTTGCGTATTGGCTGTCAACGCACCGCCGGGTAAAGGCGAGAACGGAATAATCGGGTTGACCTTGGTGGCCTCGGGCGGCAAGAAGTATTTGCTCATACATTCTTGGAACACGTTTTCGGCTTCTTGAATTTTCTTCGGGTCAATGTCTAACGTATAATCTGTTCCGCGCAACGCGTGCCAAACGGTTAAAATATCGGGTTGGCAAGTACCGCCGGAAACAGGGCGCATAGACAGGTCTAACGAGTCCGCCCCGGCTTTAATGGCCTCTAAACAGCACGCGATAGCGTTGCCGGCTGTTTCGTGCGTGTGAAAAACAATTTTGGTGCCGGCGGGGAGTACGCGGCGCGCCATGGCAATCGTCTTGCCGACGGTATGCGGCGTGGAAGTGCCGGACGCGTCTTTGAAACAGACAGAGTCAAACGGAACGCCTGATTTCAAAATATCTTTTAATATTTTTTCGTAAAATTCGGCGGTATGAATTTTGCCGGTAGTATCCCAACCCGGGGCTAGCGACATCATGGTTACGCAGATTTCATGTTTAAGTCCGGCATCGTGGATGCATTGGCCGGAATAAATCAAATTGTTCACATCATTTAACGCGTCAAAGTTGCGGATGGTGGTTGTGCCGTGTTTTTTGAACAGTTGGGCATGCGCTTTGATAACGTCGGAAGATTGGCTATCCAACCCTACCACGTTTACGCCGCGGGCCAAGGTTTGCAAGTTGGCATCCGGTCCGGCGGTTTTGCGGAACGTGTCCATCATATCAAAGGCGTTTTCGTTGCAGTAAAAGAACAACGCCTGAAAGCGCGCACCGCCGCCAAATTCCATGTGGGAAATTCCGGCGTGGCGGGCCGCTTCTACCGCGGGCATAAAGTCTTTGGTGAGTACGCGCGCTCCGTAAAC
>JAZUKK010000008.1:0-1821 GCA_045643265.1 Elusimicrobiaceae bacterium
TTTGCTGAAAAATTTGGTCATGTCAAAAAAAAGCAGTACCTTTGCACTCGCTTTCGAAAGAAAGGGCGTTTAGCTCAGCTGGTTTAGAGCATCTGCCCTACAAGCAGAGGGTCGGCGGTTCGAATCCGTCAACGCCCACAAACAAAGCAACAAAAAGAGAGACTTTCGAGTCTCTCTTTTGTTTGTGGCGTTTCCGGAAGAAAGCTCGCTTGCGGACGGGAATGATACAGACAAACAATCAATGAGGAACGGAGTGACGCATTTTGTTGCGCATGTTTGTGCATAATGCCCCCGCAGGGTATAGGTATTGGGAGCGAAGCGAGTCCGAATCCGTCAACATATGGCGGCGTCCGAAATGTACAACAAAAAATTGATATACGCAAATAAAAACAAAAAAATCGCCCCGAAGGACGATTTTTGTTTAGGCGACTTGTCGCCGTTCTATTAGCCGAAGGCGTTCTATTAGGCACGGTAGTGCCGTTCATTTAGGGATTTGCCCGTTCTATTCGCCATCGGCGTGCTTCTCTACGTGCTTGCTGCCGATAGTAAATATCAGCCGTAGGATTTCCAGTAAGAAGGTCCATAGACCTTGTTTTTGTTCGTTATTCATAACGTTAATCGGTTAGTTGGTGAATTAGGGCATCGCCCGTTCGTTTAGCGTAGCGTTCTATTAGCATCGCGTTCTACTAGGGCTCTGCCCGTTCATTTAGCGTAGCGTTCTATTAGCATCGCGTTCTATTAGGGCACTGCCCGTTCATTTAGCGTCAGCGTTCTATTATGAGAGCCGCTTAATCTTCAAGCGAGCTCTCATATTCTGCCTTGCAGACATTCCACAAGTACGCGTTGAACGTCTTGTATTCGGTCTGTGCCTTGAAGCCGGCTTGGTCTTGCTGGCGGCTGGTGATGTTGTTGCGGTGTTGAGCGCACAACGCAGCGATAGCAGCAAAGTTAGCGCGGTTCTCCACCTGCAAAGCGGACGGAGCCTTGGTGATTACACCGTAACGAACGGAATACGGCTCACGTTTGCCGTCGTTGTTTTTGGCGAGACGCTGGGCAACGCCAAAGCCGTTAGCCAGTTTGCCATGTACTTCCTCAATGGGATAAGCGAATTTAAGTTTTGCCATAGTTAGATTAAAGATTAGAGATTAGAGATTAGAGTTTAGAGATTAGAGATTAGAGATTAGAGTTTTTTTAAGATAGACAAAAACAATAAAAACCCCTTAAAGCAATTTGCGGTTTTACCGCTAACGTGCTGCCTAAATTGGTAAAGTCCTATTATGCAAGCATATAGTCCTTCCCAAATTTACGTATCACAGTCCTGCGGACTAAATTGCTTACGGCGATAAACCATTGCGCTACCGCGCTTGAACCGCCACTGCGTGGCTAAATGATGAATTGATGATGTTTTTAGGGCGTTCTGCCCTTCGGTTTATCGCCTTGGGGTTGATGCTAACCCGATAGGGGATGATGTAGGTGGATGAAAAGATTAGGGAGCCGGCTCACTAAGATTTGCAGACAACGACAGCATCAATGGCTTGCAAAAGACATAGCATCAAACACAAGGGGTGGATTTCGGTTTTTGTCAAAATAGGTTTTAGGCACTCTGTGCCGTTCTACTAGCCGTAGGCGTTCTATTAGGCACGGTAGTGCCGTTCATTTAGCTCCGCGTTCTATCACTCGGCTGCCTCGTACTCCTTTTTGGTGATGAAGTTGAACAGCGTGCCGGGGAAGGAGCGGTTAGCCTTGTAGGCTGCGGTGTAGGTTTGCAGCTTGGCGTAGTTCTCGGTGTCGGTCGCGGTGGCTTTCAGGATAGCCTTGGCG
>JAZUKK010000009.1:0-12537 GCA_045643265.1 Elusimicrobiaceae bacterium
GTCTTTCCCGTCAAGCGGGCGTAGAGATACGCATACGGAAAGCCCGTCACCAACAGTTGCTGTAAAACCTGTACGGCGTAGTGCCACGGCGCAAACTGCCCGCCCCATTTGGCGTAATCCCAACGGGCGTTTTTGATTTCCAAATCACCGTAGCCCTTCTCCGCTTCGTCAATAATTATGCCGTCAAGCGTACAGGATAACCACGGGTAGCGTTTGGACGTGAATTGTATAAACGTCCCGTCAAGCACCCGGACGCGCTTATTGATTGCGTAGAGTTCGCGCACGGGTGCTTCCGCCATTTTCCCTTGCTGTATGGCGGCAACTGACGACGGCGTAAGTTTGTGTTCAAGTTCGCCGCGCTTCTCGCGGTACAGGTCTTGCCGCGTCGTCCACGGGCAACGGTCAAAGACGGCGGCAACGTCGCTTGCGCCAATCATAAGGCGGCGGTTTGCCAACCAATCCTCTTCCGTCTCAAACTTGACGGCAACGTAATCTTCCGTTTCAAACGGTATCACGTATTCCATTGTTTCACCCCCTTACAGGCAAGCAATGAAGCAATCCACCAACGGTTGCCAACCGCCGAACGCAACCAACGCGGCGTAGCCAATGAAGCCCGCCGCAATACCGAAACCCGCCGCAATCACGTTATTCATTTTTACCAACCTTTCCGGGCTGTTGCCCTTTTTCCTGTTCAACTGCCGCGTATTGTATCACACTTTCCGCGCCCGTGTCAATAGCGAAAGTAAAAAAAAATAAGAAAATGTTTTGGCGGGTTTTTTCTTATTTGAACGCCACAGGCGAAATAAGCAAGTCGGCACTCCTTATTTATCCTATACTCTATTTCTTATTCTATGTCTATGCGGCTATGCCATAGCCGTATGTATATGGTATGTTATAGGGTATGATATAGCCGTACACAAACGGTTTCAATTTGTAATGGTTTGGTTGCCCCAATAGGATTTGAACCTATACCCCAACAATCAAAATGTCGTATGCTACCATTACATTATGGGGCAATAGTTAGGCGGGCGCGGTCACACACCCGCCCCGCCTGTGTCCCCCGGAAAGAAGCCCGCTTTTAACGGCGGACAAAAACCGGGAAATCCTAACGTTGGCAATCGGTACACGTACTGCAACTGCCGTCCGTACACGCGCCGGGGGCGCAATTCCCACCCGGACACGTCGCCGCGCTCTGCGTTGCCTGTGCGGGCTGTGCCGCGCTCTGCGTCGCCGTCTGCGTCGCCGTAGCCGCCTTGTCGTCGCCGCCTTTAATCTTCCCGGCAACCCAATCAGCACCCGCGCCAAGCACGTTTTCAAGCGCACCCATAGTAGCCCCGGACGTTCCCGCGTTCGCCTTATTCACAGGCACAGAAACGTCAATATCGGGCTTTATGTCATTCGTGGGGCTTGCAACCATACCCGCGTCGTTTCCGCCCGTTTCGTTGCTCTGCGCCGCGCTTCCAACGTCGCCGCTTCCGCCGAACGTGATATTGCTTTTGTCGTAAGCATACACGTTGGTTTCAATGGTAATGGAACGTTGCGCCGGGTTTTGACAGCCAAAGACAACCGCAAGCGCAAACAGCACCGCAACCGCCTTTGCCGCACGTCCGCACTTCGCGGCAACCTTCGCCTTGCCCTTTGCCACTTTCGCGGCAACCTTCGCCTTGATATTATTCACCTTCATAGTTTTACTCCCCCCACTTCGCAAACAGCCAATCCACAAAAGCGTCAATGCGGCTTTGCGGAATGTACTTATCAACCACCTTGTCGCACCGCTCATTGCACAGCGCAAGTTCTGCGTCGTCAATGCGCCCGTCATTCTTGAAAGCGTCAAAGTAAGCGTCGCCAACATTCACACAGTCGCCAACCACGTTGGCAACGTCAAGCCGCTTGCCGTCAATTTCAACGGACGCGGCAAGGTGCGCGTTGTACTCCCGGATATACCGCTTCAACCTGTCGGCGGTAATCACGCCCTTCACAAAGGGCTTTGCGATTGACAGTATGAGTTTCTTCATTCTTTTTGTCCTTTCGTGTGTGCTGTGACGTTTACTGTGCGTGATTGATAATCGGGGAAACGTCCACCCCAACCAAAGAAGCAATGATTAAAAGGCAAATGCCAACAATAATCCACGGTAGCATATTGTTGGAAAGAAGCGAAACAATGGGGTTTGTCTTTTTCTCTTCGTCGCCGTCCGTACTCACCGGGACGGGCGCGGTCGCCGCAAGGCGGGCGGGGCAATTCGCGCATTTATCATCGTGCGCCTTTTCAATAATCGTGTCAAGGTTCATCAATATGTAAAGGCATTTCGCAACCGCCTTTTTCATATCGTTTGGCTTGTCCGTCCCGGTTTCCAACCGGGTTTGCACCGCGTGAAGTTCCGCCATATCATTTTGTGAGAAAATATCCATACTTCCCCCGTCCCCCTTACCAATACGCCCGAAAGTCAAGGCGCATATTATCGGTTTTGACAATAAGGTTTTCGCTATTCTCAAAAACGCGCCGTTTTGATAATAACGCTACTTGTTCGGCGTTCCGTTTACGCGGTTCGTGGCAATGTACAGGATTTCGGTATAAAACTCCGCCATATCCTCACCCGATTTGTCACGCGCCTTTTCCGTGTCACTAATCCACTTTGAAAAGTTTTTGCTGTCCTTTTTCGCCGCCTTTTCCGCCGCCTTTTCCGCCTTTCGCGCAACCTTCGCGTCCGCTTCAAGCGGGTTTTCCTGTCTCACGCCAAAGACGGAAACAACCTTGTTTGTCTTTGTCTCTACGTGCTTCCCGCCAACGGCGTAGTCCACCACCCAATACTTTTGTTCGTCAATGGTGATAACCTCGCGGCGCGTTGCGTACCGCTTTTTAATGGCGTTCTTTTCGTCCTTTGTCAGCACGTCAGCCGTCTTTGCGTGAAGGTCTGCCGACAGGGTGAGAATGACACAGCCGCCGACAATGCAAGCGGCAACATAGATAGCGTCAAGTAGTTTATTCATTGTAGGTTTCCTCATTCGTTAAAACGCCCGCGTCGTAATACTCTATCTTATGGTTTGCCGCGTTCGTGAATACCCCGGTGACAGGCGCAACGCCGTCAAGCAATATATTCACGTCACCCCGGCTAAAACCCTTTTTGTCACCAAACATTTCGTTTGGCAAGTCCAAGCACGGCTTGCCGACGGCGAACGCGGGACGCTGTACCGTACAGCGGTGGCAACCGCTCCACGTCCGCCCCGCGTGTGTCACCGTCTCGCCCGCCGCCGTCCAATTCGCCCAAACCGCTTTGACGGCTTGCGTTTCAAAGTCGCCTTGATATTCAACCCAACGTGTCGGCTTTTGCGTAAACTGCCCGTTGTACCACACGTATTGCGTATCGGTTGCGCCGTCCGTCGTCGTCTTGACGACAAAGCCCGTCACGTTGCTACGCACCGTTTCCGGGGCAACCGCAAGCATAAAGGATTTCGCGTACTTCGCAATTTGGTTGGTGGTTGATAACAGCATTTCCGTTGCGTTCGTCGCCGCCGTGTGCGCCGCGTCGCCAATCTCGCTTGCCGTGTCCGCCGCCACGTCCACGGCGACGGTAGCGGCGTATTCAACAACCACGCCAGAACGGTCAATTAGGTTGGTGTTGCTGTCCCCAAACAGCACTTGCCGGGTCAGCCCCAACGTTTCCTTCTCTTCGCTTTCAATGACAATGTTCGTCTGCACCCCGTCGCCCAATACGGTAGTCAGCGCGAAGAGGATAACGCCAAAGGTATTCATTAGTTCGCAACCTTTCTAACAATCACCTTGAAGCGGTTATCTTCCGCGTGAAACGGCGTATTATTCACGTAGTTGGTCGTCATTGTTTCGTCAAAGTCCGTAAACGCGCTCCAACCCGTCCGTGCGGGGATTTGGCGCGTCGCCCGTTGAATGATAAACTTATCCGTACCATAGACGACGTTCGTACCGTGCCGCCAACCGATTTCAAGCCCGGTATGGTCGCATTTGTAGTTCGTGATTTCAATATCCTTGACGACAATCGGCGGCGGGGTCGGCGGCGGCTTCGTCCCGGCGACAATAGCCGCCTTGACAGCCGCACCCAAAAACACAGCCGCGAAAAGCGCACCGTGCCGCTTCAATTCCTTGCTTCCGTACCACACTACCCAAACGCAAAACGCAAGGGCAAACAGGGCGACGGCGGCAAAACCAACCAACGTCCAACTGAAATAGAAGTGAAACGAATTGTCCGCCACAAAGAACGGGTAGAAATCGTGCGTAAACCAAAACAGGGTTTCGCCGCGCACAATCCGGGACAGCGGGTTGTAGAAAAAGATATTACTGAACATTGCGCACCCCCATAAGAAGCCCGCCCTTATAGGTCTTTTCCAAACTGCCGTCAATGACAGTCCCCGTAAACCCGCCCGTGAAGCCGCCGTGGATTTCAAGCGTCATACCGTCACCTTCGGGCGTGTCCGTATTCATATCAATGCAATAGAAGTGTTGGTTGTCGCCAACATACGGAATTGATAGCGAATACCACTTATTGTAAGTCAGTCCCGCAAACTCCATTTCCTCTTCGTGATTGACGGGCGTTGTAATGTCGTCCGCGCTCACGGTGTCCCAATCGGTACGCGGTACGCCGTCCTCTAACGTATCGTGTTCGTAAATGAGCGGCTTCGTCGTCCCAATGTCCTTTGTGGCGACGTACCCGAAATCACAGGTGTTGTTTTCCTTATTCACCGTGAATTGACAGGTGAGAATATGGTCGTGTTCAACGTCCCAATCAATGAAGGGGTCAAACGAAACCAACGCGCCCTTGCGGTAAATGCGCACGTCGTTTTTCACAATAGCCGCCGCAACGTCTTTGACAACGTTTGTAGCGTCACGCGCCGCCGCCATTGCCGCCCGTGCCTTTTCCTCTGCAATCAGCACCTTCACTTCGTTTGTCGTCTGCTGTGCCACGGTTGCGATAACTTCCGGGCAATTCACTTGCCCTTGCTCATTCACCCACGCAACCTTGCGCCATTCGTTCGTGCCAAGTTGCGGCGGATTGTCGCAAAACGCCGTGAAGCCGCATACGGCTATCAGCACAATGCAAATGATAATCGCCAACAGTTCAAACAGTTCTTTCGTGCATTGCTTCATTACTTACCACCCTTCTTTAACGCCGCCTTGACAGCCGCCGCGTCCTTTCGCTTTTTGAGATTGTCCCGGACAGTCTGGAACGCTTCGCGCTTCGCCGCGTTCGCTTCGCGCCGCGCGCGCGCCGCTTCAACACGCGCCGCCCGGTTCGTGTTGTCCGCCCGTGTCATTGAAACACGTTCGTTTTTATGCGCAACACCCATTCTATGCCCGCTCATTGTGTTTGGGCTAAATGGAAATAATGCCGTAAGGATAATTGCCGCTACTGTGTGCATAGTCAGTTTCTCCGTTAGTTGTTAGGCGGGTAAACGTTCCCGGTCGGCACATAGTACAGGTTGCCCCCGTAATACTTGCCGACGTACTCAATGCCCGTTTCGCCGTCCACGTAAGTATTCAAGTTCGCGCTTACAATCTCATTCACCTTTGATTGCTTTACAAACTTGTCACCCGTCGCCACGGGCGCGGGCTTTGAAAGTTTAGCCGTAATCAAAACGTCGCCGCCGCCGTGCTGTGCGATAAACGCAAGGTAAACCGTTTCTTCGGGTGCTTCAACAACAGCCGTTGCGCCGCCGTCAAAGGTGTACCCGGTCGGCAAATTGACGCTCCACGTATTTGCCCGCGCCACGCCGTATTGCGGGACAACTCCGTTAAACGCCTGTTCGTTCCAATTCCACGTTTCAAGCCCGTTTGCAACCGCGTAAACGCTATCGTCGTAAACGCTCCTAACGGGCGTGTCAAGTTCCGCAACCGGGATTTGCCCGTTGCCGTCTACAACGGTTGTACCGCGAAACTTCAAGGAACGCGCAACATTGTTTTCGCCAATGTTTATCTGCGCCGCTTCGGTTGCATTTGTTATGTGCGCACTATAACCAATCGCTGTTGCTCGCGTTGAACGCTTTATATTTGCGTCGTTTCCTACTGCTACGGTCGAATAGGAGTTTGCGACTGCGCGTGGACCGATTGCAACTGCATTTCTTGCACTCGTCATATCAACCTTATTTCCAAGCGCAATGTTCGTCTCGTTTGTCCACGCTGAAAAATACGGGTCTTCCTCGGGAGTAATTGCCGCGTCAATCTTCGCGCCAACAAGCGTGTCAAGACTTGTGCTTCCAAGGTAGACGCTTCCAAGCGAATAATTTACGCCCGTTCTGTCGTTGAAGAATGATACTGTATTATCTCCTTGCGACCTCGCCCCGGAGCCAATTACAATGTTTGAGCCATTATGCCTGTTGACGGCTTCGTGTCCAATTATTGTCGTTCCAAGCGAATTGTTGGACTGGTTCTCGCTCCAATTTCCAATGATAATGCAAGATGAAGATTCGCTTTGCGTAGAATAGTTGCCAATAGTCAAGTGCCGTCTGTAAGATGTTTGCGTTTGTGGAAATGTGTTTCCAAACCCGATATTCAGCGAATAGGGATGAGCCAAGTCTCCCCATTGCTGTTTGTTTCCGTTTAGCCAAGTTCTCACAAACGGGTTGGTTGCCGTATTGTTTTGAATATAGATTGTCGCTTCATCCATTGGCAAAACCTTCGGGACATAATTGTTGAGTTCCGCCCTATTCGCAAAACCCGACAAGTCACCATTCAGCGCAATCCTGTCTTTGATTTCACCCCTGTGCAAAATATCGCTTCTAAACGTGACAGCCGTTGCGTTTGACGCGGCTTCAACTGTCTGCCAAAGTTCGCTTGATATTCTTTGCGTGTGTTCGTCGTCCCAAATCACCCAATAATAGCCATATCCGCTTGCAAACCTCACTTCGTCCCCATACCAACCGTTCGGCTTGTCCGTCCAACCGACACCAACGGAATAGTCCAAGTCGCCCTTTGTTCTGTAATCTGTAAGCGACGAATTGACATAGTTCGTGATTCCATCAAAATCAGACCTTGCGGCGGATTTTGTGTAGTAAGTCTGCGCAATTCCGCTTTTAGTCAGATAGTTTGAGTCAAGATAGTTCGCAACAGCCTTGCAAGTCGGCGGGTAAATAGACGCGGAGCTAAATGAAGTCTCACAATCGTCAAGCGTTAGCAAGTTCGCCCAATATTTCGTACCGTAAGCCGTTCCATTGTTATAACTCACGCTTGACGGTGAGATTGTGAAATAATTTCCGTTTTTGCGGAAATCAACCTTTGGCGTTTCGGGGTTTATCTCCATTATTGGGTTTCCGCTTCCCCAAACAAGATACTGCGTCCCGTCCATTAAAGACAGTCCTTGCGACGAAACTGCTCCCACGTCTATTGCTTCCAAAACAACGTCGCCCGTCTCTCCGTTTACGCTCTTCACCTTGCCGCCCTGTGGAATGGCGAACGTATAGAAGTCCGGGATTTCCTGTACCGCGATTTTCAGCGTCAAGTTTTCAAGGTCATAAATTGACGTGTGGACGCTTTGCCAAAAGCCCTTGCCCCTGTGCGTTTCACGCGCACCGTTCGCCCAACTTGCAACCGCGTTGTCGTACTCATTCGTGGGGTTCTTTCCGGGTGCGACAAACTCACTATAACGAATGGGGCGCGTGTCGGCTTCATACGCAAGCGTAAACCACGCTTCCGTAATGTCCGCGTCCGGGTTCGCCAACAGCGCGGCGCGTTCGCGCCCAGTGCCGTAGGGTTCGCCGGGGTCAAACAGTCGGTAGTTAGTCATAACCACGCGCCCTGTGTACGGGCGGGCTTCGCCGTCCTCTACAATGTACGTCGCCGTTGGGTCGGCAACAATGTAATGGAATGAATAACCACGGTCAAGCGCGGATTGCGGCACGTACACGTTCGCGGCAAGGTCTGCCGCCGCGTCCGCCGCGTTCGTCGCCGTGTCAAGCACACGCCGCACAGCCGCCAAATAATGCACCGTCGCACCGTGCCAACCGTTCGTATGCCCGAAAGACGAAACAACATTGATACAGGCGGCAACGCCGTTTTCATTCACGCCGTCCGTCGTCGCACCGGGAAGCCATTTATACTTCGCGCTGTGTTCGGGCTTCCCGCTGTTTACCATTGCTTCCGTCAAGTTCGTGCCGACGTTCGCCACTCCGACGGACGCGAAACGCCCCGCGCCGGGTTGCATAGTAATGACAAACTCCGCCCTGTCGTCAAACGGGAAGTCAAAGTTGCGGGCAAGCGTGTTTCCGTCCCGGACAGCCGAGCAACCGCCGCCAACTTCCGCAAGCGTCGCATAATACGCCTCCGCTTCCGCCGGGTAAGCGTCAAAGAACGGCAGCGCGTGAAGGTAGCGCGGCAACGGGCGGGCTTCGCCGTCCGCCATAGCCGCCATAATGTCGCCCTTCGCGTTCTCCCAAGCGTTCGTGACAAGCCGGGTGCGCGGGTTTACGTCGTCGCCGCCGACAGTCCCCGGCGGAACTGACGCGAACGCGGCAACAGCCGCAACAATGCCAATGAAGCCAAACAGATACTTTTTCATTTCACTTGCCCTTTTAAGCGTTCGGCGGAACGTTCCACGTCACTTGCGCACCCAACGCCCTCGCAATCTTCGCAATGAAAGCGCGAACGTCGCCCAAGTCCGCGTCCTGTACAAACGTCTCGCCAATCAGCGCGTGTTGGTAGCCGTCCGTATTTGAGAAATCAACGTCAAACTGTTGCGGGTCAAGCGCATAGGCGGCGGACACGTCATTTGTCACAATCACGCGGACGGTATTCGTCACCGTGCGTTGCCGCCCCTCTTTGTCAAAGATACGGACAACGCCGAGATACGCGCCGGGGCGCAAGCCCTTTGTCTCTTCCGCCGTGTACGAAAACGTCAAATGCCCGCCCGGTTTAACGGCTATCCCGTCCCATTGCTTTTCGGGCAACCCTTCAACGTTAAACCTAATCTTGCACCCGGTGTAGTCAAACGGCTGTTCGCCAACGTTCAACTGCAATGACTTACCAAAGGCGTTTATGTCGTCCCCGGCGAAGATTGTAATTACCTGTCTTTGCATTGTCTGCCCCCGCAAATACGCCCGAAAGTCAAGGTTATGCCGCGTCCTCTTCAACGTCCCAACGTGTTCTGTCCCGCAACTCAAATATTGGCAAAATGTATTCACAGTATATGCCCGTTGCATATCCTGTTTGTGTGACTTGATAACCTGTACTTGAAATATAGTCAAGTGCCAATTTTTTCAATGCGTCGCAATCAATAGTTTCTTTTTCGCTCTCTTTGATTGTGTCCGCAAAACCAATTTTCGTGTGCGAAGTTCCGTAACCGTCCTCGTAAATAAACTCAAAAAGTGCCTTGTTATTATAAAAGCCCTTAAAATAATCATTCATTCCATATTCAATGCTATCAACTGAAATGCTGTTTACTTTTCCATAGGCAATAGTCGGCGTTCTGCTTTCTACATTGCTTCTAAACCTCTTACCGTAGTGTATAAAAGGAATTGAATTACCACGGATAAATGATGTAATCTCTTCCGTTGCCTGTTCGTCAAACTCTCCGTGCTGTACGAATGTCAAATTACAACCCGTGTGTGTAAAATGCTGTATAAGCATAATTCCGGCATTTGTCAAAAGTTGCATTTTCCCAACTTCTGTAAACAGGTTGCTTACCGTTTCAATTAAAATATCATCATCGCTAACGTGTGAAAACTTTATTGGCTTAAATCTGCTATCCCTGTAAGCGGGATAGAAGTTTACGACACCTTCAATGTTTTCTTCCAACTTTTCCTTATCCATCCAAAGTACGTGATTCCACAGGTAAGAGTCACCTTCCCACTCTTCATCTACAATTTCATTCCACCTGTCAATTATAGCGTTTACCTGTGAAAGCGTTATGTTGCGCGAAAATGTAAACGTTTCACCTTCAAGCCCACGCGCCCGCGCCCGCTCTTCCACGGCTTCCATAAGAAATGCAATGTCAATGCCGCGCAACTTCCGCTTATCTTCCGTATTGCGCACGGGCATAATGTCATTGTCTATTTCAATGCGGTTTAGGTCGCCGTAAGGGTGCGCACCGTCAATGTTCGCACCCTGTACGTATTGGAAATCTTGCGGTTTCGTGAAGTTCACGGCGCACCCCCTTATTTGTAGTACACGCCAATGGTGACGGTCACGCCGTCAGTTCCGCGCCGCGTACACTTCACTTCAACGTTGCTGTCGGTTGCACTTGCAAACTTCACGTCATTTGTTGCGCTTCCACTCCCAACAATGATTTCCGCGTTGTCCGTACCGATAAACTTCAACGCACAGCCGCCGCCCGCCTTTTTCCATTCAATGTACTTTACGCCGTTATTCGCAACCGCCTTATGCGGAACGTCGCCAATTTCAGCGTCCTTAAACCCGGTAATTGAAATGAGCGTGTTCGTCTGCGATTGATAAACCGCGTCATAAGTCTCTACGCTGTCAAGGAAAGTGCCGTCACTCTGTTGCCCTTGCACGTCGCCCTTCGGTATGCGCGGATTGCCCCAAACAACGCCTTGCGCCGTTTTAATCGGCACGGTGTTTACACCCGCCTTTTGATACCCTTTGATTTCAACCTGTGCCGCGCCGTTCGTCCACACGCTTTGATTGTCATAGGTGTTGGCAATGTTGATTGCCTTGTTTAACCTCTGTACAACGCCCGTTTCGCCGTACATTTTCGCCAACAGCCCTTGCCCTTCAATCAGCCCGTCAATCACGCCCCAAAGGTTGTCCGTTTCGCTCTTCGTCGGCGGACGCTTCAAGCCCAAAGCGCGAATGATTGCGGGGACGGCGTTTGTCCCCCATTCAATTTGCGCGTCGTCGCCGTCAAAGCGGCGCAATGGGTAGTAATCGTATTCCGTCGTATTCTCTACCTTCTCAAAACCTTTGATTTCGGCAAGCCCCTGTGTATTCGTCCAAATGCTTGCGTTGTCGCCCGTGGCGGGCAAGCCCTGTTTCCATTGAACGCTACGCTTTCCGTCCTCGCCCAACACGGCAAACGGCAAGTATTCGTTCTCCGGGTTGTCGTCGGCAATGGTTGCAAAGCCCTTTATTTCCACTTGCCTTGCGCCGTTCGTCCAAACGGATTGCCCGTCAAACCCGTTAGACACATTGATATTCGCCGTGAAAACGTTGGTAATTCCGCCAAAGTTGCCCGCGTCCACCTTCTCGCCCGTTTCCGGGTTTTGGTAATACCCGTACAGGGTGGAAAGCAAACCGCCCTGTGAGTAAAGCGTATTCGTCACGCCGTTTGCGCCGAAAAGGATATTGGTAGCAACCTTGACAGTATTCGTCACGGGCGCAAGCACAGCAAGCGTATTCGTCACTGTGCTGTATTCCTTGCCAATCTTGCGGTATTGCAAGGTGCTGTTGCCGCTGTCGTCAAGGTGACGTGTGACAACGGCGTATTCCTCTTCCTCGCCCGCGTTGTCCGCCGCAGTCAGCAAGTCGCCAACGCTCATATCATCGTGCCAACCCTTTATTGCAAGGTTCGTCACGCTTCCTTTGATAATGTTCGTCACGCTCACAGCGTCCGTTGGAACGCCCGCAACTTGCAACTTTTGGTTAGCATAGGCAAACGGCACGTAGTCAAGGTGCGTATTCCCGTCTCCGTCCTTTGTCTTACAAACAAGCCAAACGCGCCGCTGTAAGTTGCCAATGTCCGCCTGTCCGCCGCTTCCGTTCTTTATGTTGGCGTTCAAAAGCCCGATAAGGTCGCTTTCAGCAACGTGCGGGTTGCTCAAACTTCCGTCAAAGTTGTAGAGTTGCCAACGCCTATCACCAACGCCGTTTTGGGTCTTATTCAGCGTCTTATTGTCAAGCAACTGCGTTTCGTCACCTTCCGTAATGGCGTTCAAAAAGTTATTGATTTTTTGATACGTCCAACTGCCGCGTGATTTTTCGTAAGGTTCGCCGTTTACTCCTTTATTCTTCCCGTCCGGGTCGTCGCCGCTGTCCGTCCAACTCTTTGATTTATTGACATAATCCGCCGTCGGCTGTGATTTCAGCCCTTCAACCGGGTTGTAAACTTTCTCAACCTGTCGGCTCACGTTTTCAAGGCGGCATTGCGTGACAATGGCAATCACCTTTGCAACGGCGGCTTCGCCAACGTTATTCATCACCGCGCCGCACACTTCCGCCAACTTGTCCGCGCTGTAATCCTCGCCGTATTTTTCGCCCATACTTTTGGTAAGCGCGGACGAAATGCCCTTGCGTATATCTTGCGCCGAAACCATAACGTCGCCGTCCCAAAAGTCACTTGCGATATATTGGAAGTCCACGTTGAAATAGTTGCCATCGTCGTCTATGTATTCGGCGTGAATACTGCCGCCCAACTTCGCGTCCACGTCCTTTTTGTGCAAAAGCCCCTGTGCGGACGGATTGCTAAAATCACCTTCATACTTCGCGGCACAGGCGGACGGAATGAGCAACCGCCCGATAAAGTCCAACGCCCGGTCATACCACGCCACGCGCCCGGTATTCGGTTGGTAATACTCCAACAGCCGCGCCGCTTCCGCGTTCGTAATGTACGCGCCGTGCAAACT
>JAZUKK010000010.1:0-127920 GCA_045643265.1 Elusimicrobiaceae bacterium
GGTGGTTGCGCAAGAAGGGGCGAAACAGGCTGTAATAGATCAATTATCTATTAATAAGGAAGATCTCCCGGTTGTAAACACGCGAGACCCCAAAGTGGAAGAAGTAGGAGTAAATCCTTGGAACATAGGTACGGCCGGATACGTTTGGGCGGGTGGTAACAATCAAAACCCGCCGGTTCCGTCCACGGAAGGGGACGGTGTGGAAATGCCGGAAGAACTCCCCGGAGGGAATAATAACCCGTCCGGTGAGGTAAAGCAAGAAGTAGCCGCGGAAGTTTCTCATGAAGAAGCCTTACATGATGCGTCCGGTAAGACCACACAATCGGCTCCTTTGCTACGCTATCTGGATGCAGTGGCATCGGCTGAAGAAACCATGGGTATTTCGGATCGTCCGATTGTGGACTTTGCCACCGGCGGTTTCTTAGGGACAGTGGCCAACGAGGCCGGAGACGAATTTTTCTTGCCGGTTGATTTCGCTATTAGTAACCGGTTGTTCCCTGTGTGGAATAGACATAAAATCTCGCAATATAACCGGGTGGTTTTTAACCATGATGCGCTTTTCAAAAATGGGGAATATGTCATGCAATTGCGTAATCAAAACCTGAGTCCTTTAACGTTAGACCACTTTTATATGCGCTTGCAAAAAAACCAGGTGGGTTTGTTTGTAGACATGGTAAAAAATGCCAAAATTACCAAATTCGCTTTGAAGTTAGAAACCAACCCTTTCAATCGCTATGAAAGTTTGGAAATCCCCGTGGTTGATGAAATAACTAAAGGAATTTTGCCTATTATCGTTACCATGCCTAAAAACAAATTTGTACCGGGTAGCCAACTTGTTTTGATGCAAAGCGGCGAACTGGGGTGGATTTTCCCCGGGGAAACAAAAGCCGTTGCGGAAAAAGAGATGTATGTGCGTATCCCAAAGCACCAAATTACACCGCTGGCCAAAGTGCTTATGGCTGCCCCTCAAAATTCTCCCAAATTAAGTATTGCTTTGCGTTCCACTGCAAACGGGGCGAATTTTGTAAGCAAATGGTTGTCGCTTAGTAATCTTAGTTTAGGGAAGACCTTTGGGCCGATGGTAAAAGGTCCGTTGGAAATGTCCGAAGCAAATGCCACCCAGTTGATGTTTGGTATTAACTATGTATTACCGGGGCTTTCTTCCCTATTAACGCCCGTTCTTAAAAAGTATGGCGAACGGAAAATTATGGGCCTTTCTGTGGCTTTATCAACCTTGGCAGGTGTGCTCGCTACGAGTGGTGGATTTTATGGGGCCGTAACCGGAATGGAATTGGGGCCGGTGCAAAAAGGGATGTTCTTATCGGCACTCGTTTTAATGAGTGTTAGCAGTATTTTGAAACAATTAACCAGTAACTTGCTCATTCGCGCTAATGGCGGGGAAGTAGAACGTGAAGAAATTAAAAAGAATACAATAGCGCAGATTTATGGAGACGAAACTCCTCGCCAACTATTGCATCGTCGCTTTTTGCAAGCATTCTTGCCGAAAAAAGCGGAAAAGAAATACGGCGTTACCTCTACCAATGAACAGGGTAAAAAAGATTTAGCACACTTACTCCGCTATAATTTAGGATTTATCTTTAAGAACTTAGGTACGCTTGCCTTCTTGGCTTTCCCATACCTAATCAATGGAATAGGTTCTTTGTTTGGCAAAGATTGGGGACTAGATTTCTCGGTGAGTTTCCCCATTTATACCGCTTATAGTGCGTTATTAACGTGGAAAATGGCACATGCTAAACTACGCGACGCGTTCTCTGCCAAAAATATAAAACAAAGCGAACGGGCGATTTCTGCAGCGACTGATAAATTAGCCGAAGCATTTGTACATCCCAATCCTAAACATGACAAACACGTTGACGAAGTGGACCTTTTAATACGGAGTTTATATGACGGTATTGAATCGTATTTGTTGGCTGAACAAAAAATGAATCATGGTTTAAAACGGGCTGACCTATATGCTAAAGCGAAACAGCAATCGTTGAAACAGTTAGAATCGTCTTTGCTGGCCCAACAAATGGCTCCCGGCCAAGTTGAAGAATTGATTAACAAAACCGGTACTTCGTTAGATCAATTAAGTAACTTGTTCAAAAATATGCTTTCTATGTTGAAAGTAGAGGGAGTGGCTCCCTTACTACTTGGTATGACTACTGCTACAACGCATGAGTTCGCTGTTTCCAGTTCGTTTGCCGGAGTAATGAACCAAACTATCGGGGCGGGCAACTATGCCAACTTCTTAGTGGCCTTGTCCCTCTATGTACCCATGATATTGGGTCGTATTGGCGGAAACTGGTTGAGTGCCCGTATATCGGCCGGGTCTATGTATATGTTCTGCTCGGCTTTATCCGCAATAGGAACGGCAATGATTGGATTTTCCGGTGGAAATCCGGCGGCCATGATTGCCGGCGCTTGGGTGGCTAGTTTTGGCATGGGGAACTACTATACGCAAATGTTTAATTACATCATGGAAAAACATAAAAGATATTCCCGCGAACTATCTTCCCTATTATCGCTGACAATGGCTTTTGGCGGTATGGGTGCCATGTTGACCCCGTCTGCCTGTACCGGAGCCATGGCATTTGCGGGTGGAGCGCTTCTTTTCAGTTGGTTGACCACCTTGCCGATGTTTGCTTCGTCTAGTTTCTTAACGGCATTTAAGAAAACGTCTTTGGGGGCAAAAACGCTGGAAACGAGACACAAAGTTTCAACATGGGTCCAAAAGAACTTGGGACGTTTCTTCAAAAAAGGAGGTTCTCAAGATGATATGTCGCAAACGCCCAATTTAGATGACGCAGTCGGCGCGCAATAAGTCTTTTTCGATCAAGTAAAACCCCTGGATAGTCCCGGGGGTTTTTAGTTGGGAAATAATTTAGTATAGAGGCGGCTGTAATACGGATCGGGCAAATTCAGCCCCGGCCGTGCAATCCGTCCGCCGTGCGGCCCGTGATAGTCCGACCCGGCCGTGCAGAACAAATCATATTTGCGGGAAATAGCCAACAACTCTTGTTTTAAGGCATAAGAGTGCGCCGGATAAAATACCTCTATGCCGTCTAATCCCGCTTCCGTCCACGCCGGGAAATTCCATACGCTTGATGAAATACCCGGGTGTGCAATCACGGCTATACCGCCGGCTTGTTTAATATGACGTATGGCTTCTAACGCGCCCGCTCCGGCGGCAGGCACATAACCGGGCTTGTCAGGGAGTAAAAAACGGCGGAAAGCATCTTGGCGCGAAACGGCAAAACCCTTGGCTTTTAACGCATCGGCCACGTGCGCGCGCGAAACTACATTGGCGGCCCGCGTAAAAACATCTTCTTCGCTTAGCGCAATTCCGGCCACTTGCAAATTGGCAATAATTTGCCGGATACGGTTTAAGCGGTTTTCGCGGTTGTTGGCTAAGAACGCTTGAAAATCTGCATTTTGTAAGTCTATATTGTACCCGGTAAAATGCAGTTGGTCGTGTTCGCGCGTGCTGATTTCTACCCCGGAAACCCAACGTACGTTATGTTCGTTACATACGGCTTGGGCGCGTAAAGCCCCGTCGGTAGAATCGTGGTCGGTCAGTGCGAAAATTTTGACTCCGGCTTTTAAGGCATCATGCACGACTTCTTCCGGCGAGCAAGTACCGTCGGAAAAATCGGAGTGGGTGTGCAGGTCTATTTTGGGCATTAGGCGCGTTCAACTGCTGTTACGCCGGGGACCGTTTCTTTAAGTTTGCGTTCCACCACGGCTTGCAACGTCATTTGGGCATGCGGACAACCACCGCACCGGCCTTGTAAATTGACAGTAACAACTCCGGTTTTTTCGTCTACGTTAACGAGTTGGATGTCTCCCCCGTCGGCTTGCAAAATTGGGCGAATTTGATTGATTACTTCTTCCACTTGTTTTTTCATAAAAACTCCGTATAGATATAATTTTCTTCATTATAACTTTTTTGCCGGGACGCCGTCTAACGTAAATATAAGCCGATACCCCTTGACGCACCCGGCCTACTTTATGCTATACTTGTAAAGTAGTAGTTGCTTTAAGAGGAGAAACTGATGCAAAAACTAATTGCTTTATTCGCTTTTGTTGCTTTTGCCGCCTTGCCTGCGGCCGCGCAAAAATACGCCAGCGTCAACGCGAAACGGGCTAATATCCGCTCGTGTGCCGGTACCAGCTGTGCCATTAAATTTTATGCGTGGCGTTATACGCCGGTTATAATGTTGAAAACCAACGAAGATAAAAGTTGGGTCATGGTCAAAGATTTTGAAGGATATACCGGTTGGATCTCGGCTGATTTGTTAAGCCCCAACGGCGGAATGTCCGCTAAAGTAGATTTGAACGTTCGCAAAACGGGCTCGTCCAGCGCAGATATCGTTTGCACCGTGGAAAAGGGCTATCCGTTCAAATACCTCGCCCGCAAAGGCAATTGGATCCAAGTCGTGGACGAGCCGGTCAATGCAAAAGACGGCACGTGCAAGGGGTGGGTATATAACGCCAACCTTTGGGGTTTCTTTAAGCAATAATAACGGCGGATCTTATCTTTCGTAGTACACACAAAACCTAAAACGAAATGTTTTAGGTTTTGTTGCTTAAAGGGACAACTATTTGCCAAAACCTGTTTACTTTGCGGTCTCACATCAACTACACAAATTGGCAAGTTGGGCAGTCTTGTCAAAACAAATAAAATAAATTAGAATATTACTATGAAGAAATTTCTAGTAATACTGGCGCTTGCCAGTGTATTTATTTGTGTATACGCTTGGCAACGAACCGTTCGTGAAGGGCGTTTTAACATCTCGGGTACGGTAGTGGTGCCCGAGCGTTTGACTGCGCTTGCCCAAGCCGATAATAACGCTTGCGCTATTATTGTTAAGAACGCGGCGGATGTACCCGTGGCTATCAAACGTGTCGTAAATCCGAAGTTCCCGCTTTCGTTTACCATGGGCGAAGAAGATTTACTGGCCGAAAGCATGGAAGGCGATTTGAAATTGGAAGTCCAAATCAATAATCATGGCCGGTTAGGTGTGATTAAACAAGGGGATATTTTCGGGACTAGTGAAGAACCGATTAAACCCAATGCCAAAGACATAATTGTGCAAGCGGATAAAACATTAGGCCGCGTGCAGTTGGCGCGTAGTGTGAAAGGTAATTTCTTCCGCACCGCTGCCCGATAGATTTTATCTATCATACCTATCCTTCCGGAGGTTTAACCGCCTCCGGTTTTTTTATGCTTTTTGGGGGAGAAATTATTTAGTAGTAATAGTCGTATCGGCTTCCTGCACGGGTCCCTGCTTTGCCGGTTTCATTTTTACACAATTGATGAAATATGTCATTTTCATTTGTACTATAGACCACACACACGCGGTAAGTCCCTTCGTGGTTTTGCGAATATCTCATTTTTGTACCGAAGATGTTTTTCCCGCATAAGGTGCCGTGGTTACCTTCCGAAAAATAAATATAAAAAGAGGTTTCTTGTTTCAGTTCGCTTGTAATGGCAAAGTCCACATCCAATTCTGCTAGTTCGGTAGCATATTCTCCGGTGGCCAAATAATGGCGTTGTTGGGCTTGGGCGAGCGTGCGGGTGCGGTCTTTGAGCGTGCTGTACTGGGCTTTCAATACGGCTTTTTGATATTGCGGTACGGCTACGGCGGATAAAATACCAATGATAAGTACAACTATTAATAATTCAATAAGCGTAAAACCATATCCGTCATCCCGGAAACCTGCGGACTGCCGCTCCGGGGTCTTGCCGTTATTAAATAAAGGGGACGTTTCTTTTGTAATTCTTCTTGCGTCCAATTTGTTTTTTCCATATACAGACTCCTTTATTTTTGGAATGTGCATACACAGTCGGTCCACATGAGTTGCCAAACTATAAATAGCCGTACTCTTTTGTCCGAATAGACAAAAGAGATTCGGCAACTATCCTGCGGGGAGCTACCCCGAAAAACAGCTGCCTCTAACGACTGTTTTTGGACTCATGTGGAGCTTTTCTACAAGCAACCTGTATCCGTAATGCGGCTCCAAAAACAGATTAAAATGGGTACTTCTACAACGAAATTAGTATAGCAAATTTTCGTATGTTGTTAAGTTTTTTTCGTACGCGTATAATTTACTTGACGTATATCCCCAATATAAAGCAAAATACAAATAAGGTTATTTTTAAGGGAGAGGACGCATGAAAAAAACAATGTTTGTGCTTGCTATGATGATATTGTCGGCTATGCTCTATGCCCAGCCGGAACAAGAAACTTTTTCCCGTACGGAAATATTGGATATTTTTGCGCAGTTTAATCCGTCGGTTCTGGAAAAAGCCCAACAAAATGCCGATTATAATGCCATTTTGGAATCGTTTTTATCTTCTTACCAAGGCAGTCCTTTGCCTACCAGCCGTTATGAACTTATTGCCGTAGCCCGCAATTTTGATAATTCTATTGCGCTTAAGATGTTGTCGGTAAGATATCATCAATTATGGACGGCGGCCCGCATGACTGGGCAGGAAAACACGGCCACCTGTCAAATGTTTACCAACGACGTTACCGAAGTCATGCACCGTGTTTGGAACGAAACCGTAGAATTGCGGAAATGTCAGGTGAAACAAACCAAGGCCCAACTCAAAGCCGTGGGCAAAAATAAAGAGCTGTCCAAAGAAGAACGCCGCACCGAAAAAAAACAACTCAAAGCGCAAATTCAATCGCTCAAAGCGGAAATTAAGACGCTTAAAAAAAATCCGGATGAATATGTAAGGTCGGCGGCGCAAGAGTATGTATCCGCTACCGAAAAAAAATTTGTAGCCCAAGAAGAAGCCGCCCGTCAAGCGGCCCAACAAAAAGCCGAAACCGCTAAACAAGCGAAAAATTTGCAAGTTAAAACCAAAAACAAAAAACCGGTTGCCAAATGACACAGAACGCTCCCCCAGGGGAGTGTTCTGCCATTTTATACCCATTTGAGAGGAAGGAAATCTTATGATACGTCGTACTCTAGATAAAATTTTTGGAACAAAAAGTGAACGTGATTTAAAGAAAATTCAGCATTATGTAGATGCGGCCAACCGCTTTACCGCCCAATTTGAAAACTTGACTGACGGGGAATTAAAAGCCAAAACGCAAGAGTTTAGAGAGCGTCTGCAAAACGGCGAAACGCTAGAGGATCTTTTGCCCGAGGCCTTTGCCGTCGTGCGTTTAGCGGCCCAGCGCGTGATTGGGCTTCGCCCGTATGATGTGCAACTGTTAGGCGGTATTGTGCTTCACCAAGGCAAAATTGCCGAAATGCGCACCGGGGAAGGTAAAACGCTGGTGGCCGTGTTGCCGTCTTACTTAAACGGTCTTACCGGCAAGGGCGTACACGTGGTAACAGTCAACGATTACCTCGCCCACCGCGACCGCGAGTGGATGGGGCCTATTCATGAATTTTTGGGGTTGAGCGTCGGTTATATTAGCCACGATATGAACAACAACGATCGCCGCGAAATGTATGCCAAAGATATTACCTACGTTACGAACAACGAACTGGGCTTTGACTACTTGCGCGACAATATGGTCATTACCCGCCAAGACCGGGTTTTGCGCCCGCTTAACTATTGTATCGTGGACGAAGTGGACTCTATTTTAATTGACGAGGCCCGCACCCCGCTAATCATTTCCGGCCCGTCCGAACAAAGCACCGATAAATACTATATCGTCAACCGGCTTATTCCATCTTTGCGCGTACGTTTAATCACGGAAGAAGACGAAGTGAAAGCCAAATACGAAGGCACCAGTTTGGACGCCGGCTACGACGCTATTGTTGATGAAAAAGCCCACACCGCCAACTTGACCGATACCGGTATTGCTAAAGCGGAAAAGTTTTTGAACGTATCTAATTTGTATAACGATGTAGAGTCCGAGTGGGTACACCACATCAACCAAGCGTTGCGCGCTCACTATTTGTATAAAGTGGACGAAGCGTATGTAATTAAAAACGGCGAAGTGGTGATTATTGATGAATTTACCGGGCGCGAAATGCCCGGCCGCCGCTGGAGCGACGGATTGCACCAAGCCGTGGAAGCCAAAGAAGGCCTGCAAATTAAAGAAGAAAACCAGACGTTGGCCACGATTACGTTTCAAAATTTCTTCAAGTTATACAACAAACTTTCCGGTATGACCGGTACGGCTATGACCGAAGCCAACGAGTTTTGGCAAATCTATAAATTAGACGTGGTGGAAATCCGTCCGAACCGTCCGTCGCGCCGCATAGACCACACCGACTTAGTATATTTGTCCGAACGGGAAAAATTCAAAGCCATTGTTGACGAAGTAGAAGGCCTTTGGAAACAAGGCGCGCCGGTGCTGGTGGGTACGCGTTCTATTGAAAAGTCGGAAAAATTAAGCCGCATGTTGCATGCGCGCGGGATTCCGCACAAAGTCTTAAATGCCAAATACCACGAAATGGAAGCCCAAATCATCAGCCAAGCCGGGCGAAAAGGGGCTGTTACGGTAGCGACCAACATGGCCGGCCGCGGTACGGATATTGTGCTAGGCGGTAATCCGGCCGACGAACACGAACAACAGGAAGTTGTTTCTTTAGGCGGCTTGCACGTGATCGGTAGCGAGCGGCACGAATCGCGCCGCATTGATAACCAGTTGCGCGGCCGCTGTGCCCGCCAAGGCGATCCGGGTTCTTCGCGTTTTTATATTTCGTTGGAAGACGAACTAATGCGCTTGTTTGCCAACACGGCTAAAATTTCCGCTATTTTAAGCCGCATGGGTATGAAAGAAGGAGAGGTAATTAAATCGGGCATGATGATGCGCCAAATTGAAGGCGCGCAACGCATGGTGGAAGGGCGTAACTTTGATATTCGCAAACAATTGTTAGATTACGATAAAGTAATGAACCAACAGCGTACCGCTATTTACGGCCTTCGCAACGCGATTTTGGACGGGGAAACTATGACGGAGCGTTCCATGCAAATGATGTTGGAAATAGCCGATGAACTGGTGGAACAATACTATTTCCCCACGCATCCGCAACGCAGTAATTTTGAAACGCTTAATGTCAGTTTGCGCAATTTCTTTCCGTTGGAATTTGCTTACTCGGCAGAGACCGCCGGACGAAAAACACATGACGAACTGGTTGATGATATTATGCGCCAAGTCAAAGAGTTATACCAGGCCCGCGCGGCGTATTTTGCCGAGCAGGGAATTAACTTTGATGAAATTGAACGCATGTTGTTATTGCAACTGTTAGATGCCGCATGGAAACAAAATCTATACGAGTTGGATCAATTACGCAACAACGTCAGTTTGCGCGGATATGCCCAGAAAGATCCGCTGATTGAATATCAAAAAGAATCGTACACGTTATATTCTGCTATGTTAAACCGCGTACGCGATTTGATGGTCAGTTATATTTTCCGTTTGCAACTTCCGCCGCGCCGCACTCCTGCCCAGCGTGCGCAAGAAGAAGCCGCGGCGAACAATCCGCAAGGAGCCGCCGGCCACAAGACGATCGGCCGCAACGACCCTTGCCCGTGCGGGAGCGGAAAGAAATATAAAAAATGTTGTGGGGCGAATTTATGAACTCAAAAATAAGGGATGTTGTTGCCCTGATTAGTGCGATTGTGATATTGGGCTCGTTATCTTCTTTCTTAGCGCGCATCAAACCAATAGAAATAGATTTGCCGCAACTAAGCAAAGAAGAAATTGTAGCGCAGGAAGAAATCAAACAAAAACAAGAACAAGCCCTTGCTTTGCAAAATAAAATGCGTCGTATTTATGCGTGCACGTTAGACGAAGATTGTATCATTGTGGATAAAGACCCGTGTGGCTGTTTGGTGGGCCCGCAAGGTGTTACTGCCATTAACGCCATGCATACATTGGAGTATAACCAACTGATGAGCCACTCCGTAACGACGACCTGCCCGGATACTACCCCGAGTACGGAACAGGAGTGTAGCCCCAATGCTATTCCTATTTGTATGTCTAATATGTGCCGGATTGCTTATTAGAGGAATTGTATGAGTTTAGTGCGCCGTATTTCCACCTATGCACCCCGCCGCTTTACATTGCGCCGCTGCGACGGCTTGGCCAGGCTGGGGCGCGGGTTGTTTTTGTTGTTTTGTGTGATTAGTACGGCGGTGATGGTCTTTTTAAGTTACCCCCGGCAACCGCATGCTGCCTTGGCGTGGGTCGCGTGGGTGCCGTTTTTGGGGGGAATCACAAAAATCAATCATGCACGGACGGCGTTTCTGTACGGGGCGGCCACGGCGTTTCTGTTTAATGCCGGTATTTTCTATTGGATTTTTTACACTTGTTTGCACGGCGGAAACATGTCTGTTTGGTTATCTGCCGCGGCGTGGTTGGGGTTGAGTGCGTTGTTATCTGTGCAAACGGCTCTTTTTGGAACGGCGTGTTATTACCTTAAAAAAACAGGATTTTTATTTCCGCTGTTAGCGGCTTGCGGTTTTGTAACCTTGGAGTGGTTACACCAGGCCCTCGCGTTTTACGGGCTAGGCTTTCCGTGGCTGATGTGGGGATACACCCAATGGAATCAACCGGAATTTTTACAAGCGGCCGCCTTTGGCGGAGTATATGGCGTAAGTTTTCTTTTAATACTGGTAAGCGCGTTGCTCGGTTGGGCATTATTTTCCAAAAGTATTAAAAAAGTGCTGTTGTCGGCGGTAGTAGCGGCAGGCCTTGTGTTGGCCGTAGCCGGTTGGGGCCGGACGCGTTTAGCGCAAGTACGGGAATTCACTTCGTTTCGCGCGGTGTTAGTGCAACCCAACATTGACCAGTATAAAAAGTGGGATCCGCTGTTTGAACAAGAAATTTTAGATACGATTACCCAAGTTGGGGACGAACTGGCCGGGCAAGATTTACGGCTGAGCGTTTGGCCGGAAAGCGTTACTCCGGGGGAACTGTTGGAAGAACCCTATTGGGGGTTGATGCAAGATATTGCGTCGCGTTCCGGGGCGTATCAAGTAATTGGTTCTTCCGTTACGCAAGCCGGAGACCCGTATGTGGGGGCGTATGTGCTGGCTCCCCGTAGCGAGTCTGTACAAGTGTACCGCAAAATTAAGCTCGTGCCGTTTGGCGAATATATCCCGTTTGAAAAAATTATCCGGCGTTTGTTTTCGCAAATAGATGTACTGGGAGAACTGGGGATGTTTTCCCCCGGGCCGCGCACGCAAAATCTATTAGAGGCCGGCGAAATACGGTTGGGGAGTACCATTTGTTACGAAGCGGTTTTCCCGCAGTTGTGGCTTTCGCAAAGCCGGCAGGGCGCGCAACTGTTTGTCAATTTAACAAATGACGCGTGGTTTTTTAACACGGCGGCTCCGTATCAACATTTAGCCGCGAACGTCTTGCGCGCGGTAGAAACGGGCCGGCCGGTGTTGCGGGCGGCTAACACGGGTATTTCCGCCGTGATAGATCCGTGGGGACGTATAGAACAAAAAACCGATTTGTTTACTCGCACGCTGTTATACACGCAAGTCCCCGTGGCCGATAATACTCCCGCTACTTTTTATACAACTTACGGTAATTTGCTAGTGTGGTTATGTGCGATCTTGTTTTTTACTTGTTTGATTTTTAGCATGGTTTTTCTGTATGAATAATATTGAATTTAAAGACGTAGAGCAAAAGATTGAATCACTTTCTTCCCGTGTGGCTAAAATAGAAAGTTTGGATGATATTGCCGGAAAAACCGGAGAGTTAACCGCGTTGGAAAAAACGTCCGCGGATCCTAATTTTTGGAACGATACAAAAAAAGCCAAAGAAATTAGCCGTCAAATAGATTGGTTGAAACAATCTATAGAGACGTTTCGTACCCTTCAAAAGAAAGTGGAAGACGACAAAGCCCTATTTGACCTATGTAAAGAAATGCAGGACGAAACCGAACTGGCCAATTTATATATTTCGTTAGCCGATACAGAAAAACAAGTGGCGCAGAAGGAAGGCGAAATCCGCCTTTCCGAGCCAAACGATAAATTAAACGCTATTCTCACTATTCACGCCGGAGCCGGCGGTACCGAATCGTGTGATTGGGCACAAATGTTGGTGCGTATGTACACGCGCTGGGCCGAACAGCACGGTTTTAAGTTTTCGGTTTTAGACGCACAAAACGGCGAAGAAGCCGGTATCAAAACGCTCAGTGCTATGGTAGAAGGGCCTTTTGCGTATGGCTATTTGAAAGGAGAAAACGGAGTGCACCGGTTAGTGCGCGTGTCGCCTTTTGATGCTAATGCGCGGCGGCACACGTCGTTTGCGTCGTGTGATGTGTTGCCGGATATTGACGAGGATATTGATATTGAAATCCCGGAAAAAGATATCCAACTGGAAACTTCCCGCGCCGGCGGACACGGCGGCCAAAACGTAAATAAAGTGGAATCGGCTGTCCGGCTCTTACATATTCCAACAGGGATTGTTGTGTCATGCCGCATTGAACGCAGCCAACTGCAAAACCGCCAAACTGCCATGAAAATGCTGAAGGCCAAATTGTACGAGTTGGAAATGGATAAAAAACGCTCCGAGGCCGAAAAACGCTACGGCCAAAAAGGGGAAATTGCGTGGGGACATCAAATCCGCTCGTATGTATTTATGCCGTATCAGTTGGTAAAAGATTTACGCAGCGGGTATGAAACGTCGCAAATTACCGCGGTAATGGATGGCGATTTAGACCCGTTTATTTTGGCTTACCTAAACTACGAAGCCGAACAGAAAAACGGATGAGCGGCCTTTATCTTCATATTCCCTTCTGTAAGCAAAAATGTAACTATTGTGATTTTGCTTCTTTTGCCGGACGGGAAAATTTAATAAACGATTATTTGCAAGCCCTCGGGCAAGAAAGTTTTATTTGCCCGGCGCAACCGTTTCGCACGTTGTATGTGGGGGGCGGTACGCCGAGTTTACTTTCGTGCCAACAATTAGAAAAACTGGTGGCGTTAATTTCCAAACAAGTCCAAGAGGTTTCTTTGTTTGAAGAAAGCACCGTGGAAGCCAACCCCGAAAGTTTAACCGCCGATAAAATTGCTCTTTTGCACCGCGCTGGATTTAACCGCTTTAGCGTGGGACTGCAAAGTTTTAATGAAGATGAATTAACCCGTTTGGGCCGCGTGCATACGGTGGACGATTTCAAGCGCGTGTGGAAAGACTTGCGCGCTTGCGGCGTAAAAAATATCAATGTAGATTTAATGGCCGGGTTGCCCGGGCAGACGCTATCCCAATTCTTACGCAGTTTGGAAAATCTGTTGGCACTGTGTCCCGAGCATATTTCAGTGTACGGATTACAGATAGAAGAAGGAACGCCTTTTTTTGAGCGCGGCCTCGTGTGTGACCAATTACTCATGCGCCGCATGTTGGAAGAAACCCGCGCGCGGTTGATTCGGGCCGGATATCATCATTACGAGATTTCCAATTTTGCCCGCCCCGGTTATGAATCTAAACACAATTTGAATTATTGGCGTTACGGGGAATATGTCGGGCTGGGTAGTGCGGCGGCTTCGTTTATTCAAGGAGTCCGGCAACAAAACGTGCACGACTTGCAAACGTATATCCGCCGCGTATGTGCTAAACAATCGCCGGTAGATTTTTCCGAACAACTGACCGGAAAAGCCTTGGAAGGTGAAAAACTGATGGTGGGGCTCCGGCAATTAGATGGAGTGGAACTGACGCCGTTGCAAGAAGATTTTTTTGGCCCGGATATAGAAAAACATATACAAAACGGGCTTCTCGTGCGTGACGGGAAAAAAGTAAAATTAAGTGAGGAGGGGCTTTTTTTGGCCAACGAAGTTTTTTACAGTTTTGTGGCTCCGTTTGATAATGTATGAAAATTACGCCTGTCAAAACCGCTTTATTTGCCGCACGGGAAGATTTAGCGGCGTTTATTTTAACGCATATCCCCGTCGTGGAAGAAAACACAATTCTGGCGGTAACTTCAAAATTATTTTGTTTGTGGAAAGGTAAAATCTTGCCGTATGAATCAGAAAAGCAAAAAGAAAAACTGATTGAGCAAGAAAGCGACTTCGCCTTAAAAACGCCGCTTTGTTGGTTAAGTATCAAAGACGGGATGGTGATGACTAATGCCGGCATTGATGCGTCCAACGCGAACGGAAATTTATTATTATTTCCGCCGGATATGTATGGGTTGGCGGCCCAACTGCGCGCACAACTGGCCCGGGCGTGGCAGGTAAAAAATCTGGGCATTGTAGTAACGGACAGTATGATTTTGCCGCTACGGGCCGGCGTTGTGGCTGGTGCGGTGGCGTATGCGGGTTTCAAAGGCGTGCAGGACAAACGCGGTCAAGCCGATTTGTTTGGACGCAAACTGGAGGTTACATTGGTGGACGTGGCCGATTCGCTGGCTAGCGCGGCGTCCCTTTGTATGGGCGAAGCAAACGAGAGCCGGCCTTTGGCACTTATACAAGCGGCTCCGGCAGAATTTGTGGACGAAGTGCCCCCAAATGAAATAAAATATCCTGTAGCCCATGATTTATATACGCCGCTTTTTCAAGCGGTGGGATACAAACAAAAAGGAGAAAAAAATGATTAAAAATATGTTGAACGAATTTAAACAATTCGTTATGCGCGGTAACGTGCTAGATATGGCCGTAGGTATCATTATTGGCGGTGCTTTTACGAAGATCGTAAACTCTATGGTAGCCGATATTATGATGCCGCCCCTCGGCCTTTTAATGGGGAAAGTAGATTTTAGCAACTGGTTTGTGGTCATTAAACAAGGTACCACCGCTGGCCCGTACGCCACGATGGCACAAGCCCAAGAAGCCGGAGCTACGACTATGAATTTGGGGCTTTTCCTCAATGCGATTATTAGTTTTGTGATTGTGGCTTTTTGTATTTTCTTGCTTATTAAAGCCATTAACAAATTAAATACCGCTAAAACAAAAGAAGAAGTGGCCTCGGCGCCTACTACTAAAAAATGCCCGTACTGCTGCAGCGAAATTCCCTTGGAAGCAACCCGCTGCCCGCATTGTACGTCTGAAATTAAATAAATTATTTTGTAGATGCGGAACGGAAAAATTTTTCGTTCCGCAAATTTTTATCGTATGAAAAAAATTATATGGGGTTTGGGATTATTAGTTATAGCCGTTGCGATACAGGCGCAAGTCGGCGTGATTTCCGTGGTGGATGAAGACAAACATACTGTTAAGTCCGATTTTTTCCATACGTTTGAATATCAGATTCTTCATCCGGGAAAGGAACAAATGACGATGGAGGGTTATAAATGTCAGGCCACGCGTATCGGCTGGCGTTGGTTCGTTACGGCGGCGCATTGCGTGAGGAATATATGTAAAAACGGTTGCCAAATTGAAATGGATTTGTTGGATCAATCTACTACTGTCTTGGCAACAGTGCAACATACGCCTAAAAACCCGGCTGTATTTGTGTATCCCGAAACCAATTCTTTTGTTGACCATGATTTTGCACTTATTCGGTTAGATGTAGATCGCGCCCCGAAAGGCTATTACAAACGCGTGAAGAATGGTCGAACGGGAATTTCCAAACAGCAATTTGAGCAATTCTTGGAAGAAACTCCGGCGGCCCGCCGTATGCTTTATAATATCAAAAAGCCTGTGTTGCCGCCAATTTTGGTGTTTGATGCGGGTAACTATATTTTGGATCGGAAAATTTCGGTTATTTCTATTTTTGACGGCGTGCGCTCGGTCAAACTCAATCCCAATCCGGTACATTATGTTAAAGAATTGGGGTTTGCCTACACAAAAAATTTTGGTATTCGCAAAGGCATGAGCGGATCCGGCGTGATGAGTAATACAGGGGAATTAGTGGGTATTTGTTCTGTCGTTGGTCAAGCGTTTGCACCAGGCCCAAATTCCGATGATCGCATGCAAATAACAGAAAATTGGTTTATATTTTTTGTGTTTAACAATTCCATCCTTGATTTTATGGAAAGCGTGATGGGAAGTGATTTCGGTAAATTAGATATTAAAGATGCTTACCCTAATTATGTGCACAAATCCCGCAAAAATTATACAAGCATGATTATGCATATGAAAAAACTTTCCTCTATATCCTTTGGCAAGAAAAAGTCGTAGTTTGCCGGTGTAAATCAATTAAAATAACCCCTGCCTTTAGGCAGGGGTTATGCTTTGCTAAAAACCGCTTTATTTCTTCTTTTTATCTTTGAGGGCTAGGTATCCCATTAAGCGGTAGATGAGTTTAGATACGTTAAATTCCGTAATCGTATCGGCACTGCGTTTGCACGCTTCCACTACATCTATCGCCACAATTTTTTTGTGCTTAATGACTTCGCGGAACAGGTCTAACGCTTCGTACCACATAAACCCACCCGGTTGCGGAGTACCGGTCGCCGGGATGACTGCCGGATCAAAACCGTCCACATCAATGGTAATATAGACGGTGTCCGTGAGTTTTTTGACGACTTGCGGGATGAGTTTTTTAATGTCGCGGTGTTCGTGCATTAAATAGGTGGTTACGTTACCGGCGTTGCAGAATTGTTTTTCTTCGCTGGCAACGCTGCGGATACCTACTTGTACCACTTTCACTTGGCGGGACGCCGGATATAGCGCGCAGGCGTGGCTTTTGGGGGTGCCTTCAAACGTCGGGCGCAAGTCGGCATGGGCGTCAAAATGCAAAATACTCAAGTTTTTGTATTTTTCAATGTACGGTTGCGCGAGTGCTTGCGTAACGGTGTGTTCCCCGCCGATATAAAACGGTATGGCTTTGTATTGCATTAAGTCGCGTACGGTTTTATCTATGTTCTTAAAAACCGTATCGGTTGAACCCTTGCAATTAACAGCAGGTTGGGTGTTGATGCCCAACTCCCACGTTTCGGTCTTGGTTTCTTCGTCCCATAGTTCAATTTGGGTAGAGGCCTCAATAACGGCGGCCGGCCCTTTGGCAGTACCATGCCCGTAGCAAACCGTTTTTTCAAACGGCACGGGCACAACTGCGAATTTACAAAGGGGCAGAGAGCTGGTTTTGCTCTCTAGCCCCATAAACTTATCAGTTTGTACGTTGTCTTCGCTCACAAGGTTACCGTGGTTATCTGACAAATACGGCCGCAGCCAAGACTGTAGTCCACATCCCATCTACACAGATAGCAGATTGGGTGATGTTTGTCGTGCGGACAATTTTTCCGCTCATTTTCCAAATTTCTTCTTTCTTATCCCAAGTGGTATCATTATCAAAATCAATACCGAGCGTGGTGGAAAGCATCAACGCCGCTAAATCTTCGGCATAGTCGCCGGCTTGTTTGTCGGTTTCGCCAAAGCTGTGGTGTTCGGACAGATACCCGTAATTATTTTTCCCGTCTTTCGGGATAGCAACCCCGACTGACGCGGCAATCATGCGGCGGTATTCATTGCTGGTGTTGCGGCTGATTACGCAGTGCAAGATTTGCCCGGGTTTCAATTTTTCGCGCCCTTTGTTCGCCGGGATAAGTTTGCATCCGGGTGGGAAAATGCTGGATACAGGCACGATATTGAACGGCGCGATTTTGGCATCACGCAAAGCTTCTTCAAAGCTGGCCAATTTTTCTTTATGGCGTCCGATTCCTTTGGTAAGGAAAATTTCTTTAGCTACAAACGGTTCGTACATTGTTGTTTTTTTACACGTCCTTTTCTTTAAATTTTTGACTACATAAAATTATAACAAAAAAACACGGAAAGTAAACCTAAAATTTTCTATATTTTTTTGTTGCAACACAAATGCAACCCGGGCGCGTTTCTTCTTTCCATAAATGCTATGATATGAATATGACGAAAAAAATCATACTCATATCTTTTTTAAGTTGTTTATTTTCAGGGGGATTTTCCATGCCAAGTATGTTTAACGAAAACGGAGTTTTACACTTTAATTATAAGGCCGAAGAACTGGCCCCGACAGAGGCCGCCGCCCGCGCGCAGTTGGAAAAAGATTTTGCCGCATTTGTGGCTATCCCCGCTGAAAAACGGACTTTTGAAAATACAATTTTAGGATATTACCGCATCTTTCAAAAATACCATGATGCTTTGGGGGTAAGCGGCTTTTTGGGCTATGTTTCCCCCGATAAAAAATTGCGTGATACGGTAACTGCATTGGAAATGCAAATCAGTAAATACATGGTAGATGTAGCCGCCCGGCGTGATATTTACCGTGCGATCCGCCAATATACCGATACAAATCCGCAACTGGATCCGGTACAAGCCAAACTCGTTAAAGAAATGCTGATTGGGTTTAAGTACAAAGGGATGGACTTAAACGACGAAGATTTGGAAAAATACAAAGCCATTAACAAAGAAGAATCTCAATACGCCATTGAATTTGACCAAAACATCCGCGAGTATAAAGATCCGTTGTATGTAACGCGTGAACAATTAAACGGGTTGGATGAAGATTATCTTCAAAAACTCCAAAAAACAGACGACGGTAAATATATCGTTACCCTGGACTATCCCGACGTCGTCCCGTTTATGAAAAGTGCGGAAGATGAAAACGCCCGCAAAGAATTAAACTATAAATATAACCGCCGCGGCGGCGAGAAAAATGTAGAACTGTTGGAAAAATCACTCACCCTGCGCCGTAACGCCGCACATTTGCTTGGCTATAAAACGTATGCTGACGTTCAACTGGAAAACCGCATGGCTAAAAACCCGCAAGCGGTCATGACGTTTTTGAAAGATTTGCAGAAAAAATTAACCCCGCTCGGAGCCGCCGAAACGAAGCAAATGGTGGCGTATAAAAACGAAAAAACCGGTAAAAAATCGCGCGTGCTTTATCCGTGGGAAAGTGCGTATTGGGGTTACAAATACAGCAAAGAACATTTGAACCTGGACAGCGAAAAAATTAAAGAATATTTCCCCTCGCAAGTAGTAGTATCCGGGATGTTAGATTTATTCGGTAATTTGTTTAGTATTACGTTTGAGCCGGTAACTATTCCCGTATGGCACGAGGACGTTAAAGCGTTTGCCATTAAAGATAAACAAGACGGCCGCTTAATTGCTTACTTCTATATGGATCTCTATCCGCGGGACGGTAAGTATAAACACGCGGCGTGTTTTGATTTGGTGGGTGGCGAGGGAAAACAAGACGGCACCTATCAAACGCCGTTTGTAGCGATTGTGGCCAATATGAATAAGCCGTCCAAAGATACGCCCTCGCTGCTCAAACATAGCGAAGTGGAAACGCTATTCCACGAGTTTGGACACGTCTTGCACAATGCGCTCACGCGGGCCCAATATGCCCCGCAAGCCGGCACCAGCGTCAGTTGGGATTTTGTGGAAGCCCCCAGCCAACTGTTGGAGCGTTGGGCTTGGAACCCGACGGTGCTTAAAAAAATCAGTCGGCATTATCAAACGGAAGAGCCGTTGCCGGATAATTTAATTGAACGGATGATTAAAGCTAAAAATTTCGGTACGGCTACGGCCTATTTGCGTCAAAACTTTTTTGCCCAGTATGATATGACACTTCATACCTCGGCCAAAACCCCCGACACGACCAAACTTTATTACGATATGACAAAAAAAATCTGTCGTATCCACTTGGCTAAAAACACGATTCCGCAGGCCTCGTTTGGGCATATTATGGGTGGGTATGACGCCGGCTATTACGGGTATTTATGGTCGGAAGTAATTGCGGAAGATTTTTTTAGCGTGTTTGAAAAGAACGGCGTTTTTGATACGGAAACCGGCTTAAAATTCCGCCGCGAAATTTTAGAAAAAGGCGGCACCCTTGAAGAAGAAGATATGGTCAAAAACTTTTTGGGCCGCACGGTGGATAACGGGCCGTTCTTAAAATCTATTGGACTTAACTAGGAGCGTTATGCGTATTGTTATCGGCATTGATGTAGGCGGATCAACCACTAAAATTGTTGGGTATACGGACACCGGCAAACTGGTCGGCGTGCTAAAAGTGGGAGCAGAAGACCCACAAACTTCGGCGTATGGCGCTTTTGGAAAATTTGTTACGGAAAACAAATTGGCCTTGTCCGATATTGCCCGCATTATTTTAACCGGGGTCGGCTCGTCGTTGTTTACCAAAGATTTTTACGGCATCCCCACCCAAACCGTAGATGAATTTTTAGCGATTGGACTAGGGGGGTTGGAACTGTCCGGCAAGAAGGAAGGACTGATTGTCAGTATGGGTACCGGTACGGCTTTCGTCCGCGCGGGTGCCGAAGGTATTGTGCATATCGGCGGATCTGGCGTGGGCGGCGGAACGGTAGTGGGGTTGTGCGGCAAAATGTGCGGGGCCACTTCTTTTAAGACGATTACCGAACTTGCCAAAACGGGTACGTTGGACAAAGTGGACTTAAACATTAAAGACATCAGCACGACAGAAATTCCCACCTTGCCGCCGGACACAACGGCTTCCAACTTCGGCAAAATGGAAGACGGTGCAACCGCGGATGATATTACGCTAGGTATCTTGAATATGACCTTTCAAACGATTGGCATGCTTGCGGTGTTTGCCTGCCGCAACGACCGCGTGAAAGATGTCGTGTTAACAGGTACGCTTTCGCAAGTACCTTTTGCCAAAAAAGTATTTGATGCGTTGTATAAAATGCACGGCGTGCGTTTTATCATCCCGGAAAATGCCCTCTATGCTACGGCCACGGGAGCGGCGTTATCTTACTTGCAAAGCCAACACAAAAGATAATATGGTTGAACATACGTCCTATAAAAAATCAAGTTTCGGCCCGGCGTTTTTCTTTTTAGATAAACGCCGCCGCGAAGCGTTGGCTACTTATTACGAATTTTGCCGTTTAATGGACGATATCGCAGATGAACCTGATGTAAAAGATCCGTTACAACAATTAGACTTTTGGCAAACGGAAATCCAACGTGTTTTTGCCGCAAACGCCCAAACCGATTTGGGTAAACAGTTAACGAAAATTGTGCGTGAATTTAACATCAGCGAAGACCGTTTTTTATTACTCATTGAAGGCATGCGCGCCGATTTACAAGCCAAAACGTATGCGACATTAGACGCGTTAGATTGGTATTTGTATCGCGTGGCAGTAGTGGTCGGGTTGGCTACGCTGGATATTTTAGAAGTTCGCGGGGCGCAAGCCCAAACGCTGGCTGATAATTTAGGCCGCGCCGTACAACTCACTAATATCATCCGGGATGTGTCGGCGGATGCCCGGTTAGGACGAGTTTATTTGCCGGAAGATTTGTTGGTCAAAAACGAACTTACGCGCCAAGCTGTTTTAACCGGAAAACCTACGGCCGCGTGGGTAGCCGTGTTGGAGCCGTTGGCACAAAAAGCACAAAATTATTACCGCTTGGCCGAAGATACCATGACCCAACTGCCGCGTATGAAAATGTTACCTTGCCGGATGATGGCGTGCGTGTATGCCAAAAATCTTGCTAAAATAAAAAAGAGTGGTTTTTGGGTTGATCGTTCCATTAAACTTACCAAAACCGAAAAATTAGTAGGAGTTTTACATGCGTGTTGTAAAACCTTTTTGGCTTAGTGTCGCTTTTTTAATAAGTGCGGGCGTATCTGTGGCGGCGCCGGCATCAGAGCCGTTGTCCAAAAAAGCCGCGTCGTGCTTGGAGCAAGGTAAAAAACAATTTATGGCCCAACAATACCAATCGGCCAAAGAAACTTTTTTACGTTGCGTGCGTTTGGCTCCTAAAAATGCAGATACGCAACTTTCCTTGGCTGGCGCGCTGCTAACCCTGGAAGATTTGGACGGTGCCGAAAAAACATTTCAAACTGCGCTAGACCTTATGACACGCACGTCGCCGTATGTGGCGTATGCTTATTCTATGTTGGGGGATATCGCGCTTAAACGCCAACAAAATGATGTGGCCTTTTCGTGGTACACTAAATCTTTGGAAAGTAATGCGGCCAACGTTAATTCGCTGGTGGGTAAAGGGGTCATTGTGGAATATCAGGGTGATAAAAAACAAGCGGCCGAATTTTACCGTTCGGCCTTAGCCGTAGAGCCGCTTAACTTGATTGCCCGTAACCGTTTAATCAATTTAGAGCCGGATTATATGAGTGATGCCGAGATATTGGCCGCCCTTAAACAACGCTACGCTATTAAGCCGGACGTCAGCGAACTGACCGAAGATATGCGCCAAACTTTTACGGCTATCCACCGGGCGGAACAACGCCGCGGGATAGATTATCTTAAAAATAAATATTCTACGGTTCCTGCCGAGTATGTGGTTACGCTTAATAAAGCAACGGCTTTTGAGCGCAAAATTTTGACGTTGTCCGGCTATCACGCGTTGCGACAAAATATCGGACAAGATGCGGTGGGTGTTTTTCAGCGGGCTGGTGTGCCGGTGCAAGAAGTGTTTAAGTTGCGCGACTTGCAAGGTAAGAAAATTTTTAACGACGATAATACGCTTACCGAAAACGGTTACCACGCCTATACCGAAGCGTTACAAAACCATAAATCTTTTTTGATGTCTAACGAATCAGTGCCCCCTACGCAAGAATTGCTGACGCAAATGGCCCAGTTGGAAACGGAATTGAAAAAATCCGGATATATGGAAATTTCCCGCCGGGAACTGAAGTTTTTAAGCCAGCAAACAAAATGTGATACAGAAACACTGCGCAAAGAATTAGGGGTGTATTTCATGCCGGTCAGCAAGACTCAAAACCGCTATTTTATTTTGACGCGCGAAACGCCGTCAGACCCCAAAAAGAGCGTGGCCTATTATTACCTGATGAAGGAAAAAGCCAAATACGATAAAACGGTCAAAGTGCCTCGCAACTCGCTGGCGCAATCGTACGAATATTACGGATACACGATCTGTTTGGATGACGGGAAATTGTTAAATTAAGCGTAACGGATTTATCTTAAAGTGGCCGTATTTTTGCGTGGTTCATCATTACGGATATTAAAAAATAAAGTTCTTGCCAAAAATTCCGGGATTATGCTATAATATACAAGAGGCCTCCTCAGTGGGGGCCGTTTTTGACGGTAAGAACCGATAAAAAGTCTTTTCTTACCCGTAGATTTTTTGATATAATAAAGTGATGTGTTTTGCGGGCGTGGTTCAATGGTAGAACACTAGCCTTCCAAGCTTGTGACGTGGGTTCGATTCCCATCGCCCGCTTTGACGATTTTCTGCTGGGGTAGCTCAGTTGGTAGAGCATCTCCATGGTAAGGAGAAGGTCGTGGGTTCAATTCCCACTCCCAGCTTAGCAGATTTGTAGTTGCAGTAAGGTAGTACAAGCAGTAATGTGCTGGGGTAGCTCAGTTGGTAGAGCATCTCCATGGTAAGGAGAAGGTCGTGGGTTCAATTCCCACTCCCAGCTTTTTAGTAGTACAAACTAAAATTAGGAGAACTAAACAAAATGGCAAAGGAAAAATTTTCCCGCAGCAAACCGCACGTAAACGTCGGTACGATTGGTCACGTGGACCACGGTAAGACGACGTTGACCACCGCTATTACGAAAGTATTAGCCAAAGAAGGTAAAGCCAAAGCTATGGCTTACACGGATATCGCCAAAGGCGGTGTCGTCCGTGATGCTTCTAAAATTGTAACCGTAGCCGTTTCTCACGTAGAATACGAATCTGATAAACGCCACTACGCGCACATTGACTGCCCCGGCCACGCTGACTACATTAAAAACATGATCACCGGTGCCGCGCAGATGGACGGTGCGATCTTGGTAGTTTCCGCCGAAGACGGCCCAATGCCGCAAACCCGCGAACACGTACTTTTGGCCAAACAGGTCAACGTACCGAAACTCGTCGTATTCTTGAACAAATCTGACTTAGTGGACGATAAAGACATGTTGGACCTCGTAGAAGAAGACGTCCGCGAATTATTAGGCAAATACGATTTTGACCGCGATAACACCCCGATCGTCCGCGGTTCTGCCTTGAAAGCCATTGAAGGCGACCAAGGTGAACTCGGCGAACCCAGCATTCACCGCTTGATGGAGGCGTTGGATTCCTGGATCCCCGAACCCAAACGCGAAACCGATAAACCGTTCTTGATGGCAGTAGAAGACGTATTCTCCATCACTGGCCGCGGTACGGTAGCCACCGGCAGAATTGAACGCGGTAAGGTGCACGTAGGTGATGCGTTGGAAATCATTGGTTTCCGCGACACCATGAACACCGTTGCCACCGGTATTGAAATGTTCCGCAAACTCTTGGACGAAGGTATCGCTGGCGATAACGTAGGTATCTTGTTGCGCGGTATTGAAAAGAACCAAGTAGAACGCGGTCAAGTATTGGCTGCGCCGAAAACGGTCAACCCGCACAAACATTTTATCGGTCAAGTATATATCTTGAAAAAAGAAGAAGGCGGCCGCCATACCCCGTTAACTCCGGGTTATAAACCGCAATTCTACCTCCGCACCACGGACGTAACCGGCGAACTTTCTTTCAAACAAGAAATGATCATGCCCGGCGACAATGCGGAAATTGAAGTAAAACTCATTACCCCGGTAGCTATGGAAGAAGGCTTGCGCTTCGCTATCCGCGAAGGCGGCCACACCGTAGGGGCGGGCGTAGTAACCAAAATTATTGAGTAGTAAAACATTGTTTAGTTCTCTTCGTGGGGGCGTGCTATTACGCCCCCACAAAGAACTAACCCGTTATCTGGGCAAGTGCCCTTCTATTAAGGATAATTAAGATGGCAAGTGAAAGAATTACAATCGCGCTGGTTTGCACACAATGCAAAAACAAAAACTACTATCAAGTGCGCGGTAAAAAGAAAGAATATAAATTGGAAGTGAACAAGTTCTGCAAAAAATGCGGCAAGAGCACTGTCCATAAAGAAGGAAAAGCTTCGTAAATTTTAGTGGGAGCGTCGGTTAACTGGTAAACCACCGGTCTCCAAAACCGGGACTGAAGGTTCGAGTCCTTCCGCTCCTGCGTCTTACGTAAGGATAAATTTTTATGACAAAAGCAATCGATTTTGTGAAGCAATCCATCGGCGAACTCAAAAAATCCACCTGGCTATCCCGGCGTGAAGTTTTTTGGTCAACCATCCTCGTGGGCATAGTAGTAGTGCTCGTGGCTATTTATGTGAGTGTGATTGACTGGGGCCTGACGGGTGTGCTTGGCAAAGTGGTTGGGGGGCACTAATGGCTGAAGAAAAAGCTTGGTACGTCGTGCATACCCAAACCGGGTACGAAGACAAAGTTTGCGAGCGGATCAAACTCAATACGGAAATCCGCGGTTTTTCGGACCGTGTATTTAACGCGTTGGTTCCCACGGAAGAAGTCGTGGAAGTCAAACAAAACAAAAAAATCTTACGCAAACGTAAATTTTTCCCGGGATATGTGCTGGTAGAAATGAATATGACCAGCGAAACGTATTGGTTTATTAAATCAATTACAGGTACTACCGGATTTTTGGGCGATCCCACCCCGGTTCCGTTACCGGAAGAAGAAATTGCCGGTATTTTGGAACTGACGAATAATTCGTCCGGTAAACCGAAACGCTTGGTGGAATTTGAACGCGGCGAAAGTGTCCGCATTACGGAAGGACCGTTCAAACATTTTATCGGTGTGGTAGAAGAAGTCAACGAACAGAAAAACAAACTCAAAGTAATGGTTACAGTGTTTGACCGCGCTACCCCGGTGGAAGTAGATTTCCTGCAAGTGGAAAAGAACTAGATTTTACCGCAGTATTGCAGTAAAAATGGAGTAACAATAAAATGGCAAAAGAGAAAAAAATTAAAGGATACATCAAATTGCAGATTCCTGCCGGTGCTGCTAACCCGGCCCCGCCTGTGGGTCCGGCTTTAGGGCAACACGGTGTGAACATCATGGAGTTCTGCAAACAATTCAACGCCAAGACGGCTAAAATGGAAAAAGGTATTAAGATTCCGGTTATCATTACTGTATTTGAAGACCGCTCTTTCACCTTTATTACCAAGATGCCGCCCATGGCCACGCTGATTATCAAGGAGTTAAAACTGGCGAAAGGTTCCGGTACTCCGCATAAAGATAAAGTCGGCAAGATCACCCAAGCCCAATGTGAAAAAATCGCCGCGCAAAAATTGCCCGATTTGAACACGAAGGACGTTAAACACGCCGCGGAAATGGTAAAAGGTACCTGCCGCAGCATGGGTGTGGACGTAGTAAAATAAATTTAATTCAGGGAGGGCGAATAGCCCGTTTGAACCTAAGGAGTATTTAGATGGGAAAAAGAATGCAAGCCGCTGTAAAAGCGTACGATAAAAGCAAAGTCTATACGTTTGAAGAAGCTGCCGAAATCGTAAAAAATAACGCGAAAGCGAAATTTGACGAAACGGTAGAACTCCACGTAAAATTGGGCATTGATACCAAAAAAGCCGACCAACAAGTCCGCACGACGGTAGCCTTGCCGCATGGTACGGGTAAAACCAAACGTATCGCTGTTATCGCCAAAGGCGAACATGCGCAAGAAGCGCAAAAAGCCGGGGCGGATCGTGTAGGGGCGGAAGATATCGTAGAAGAAGTCTTGAAAGGCAAGATTGATTTTGATATCCTCGTTGCTACGCCCGACACCATGAAAGACTTAGCCAAAGCTGCCAAAATCTTGGGCCCGCGCGGGCTCATGCCGAACCCGAAATCGGGCACGGTTACGTTTGACTTGGCTAATACCATTAAGGCCTTGAAAGCCGGACGTATTGAATTCAAAGCCGATACGTATGGTATCGTACACGCCATTGTTGGTAAAGCGTCGTTTGATGCTGCCAAATTGGCGGAAAATGCAAAAGCGGTTATGGACACGATTATTCGTGTAAAACCGAGCACCTCTAAAGGGGTGTATGTGAAAAGCATCTCTATGAGTTCCACCATGGGACCTGGGGTGTTTATTAACGCCAAATAAGAGTTCTCTTTTGCAAATGACAACCCCCGCTCACAAGAGCGGGGGTTTTTGATTTATATTGGCAGGCGTTATATCCATACGCTTTTGTTACTAATTTAAGCAAAAAATAAACCCCCGCGTATTATTTCGGGGGTTTAGCTCATTGTCATGTTCATGTGACGTATGTTCCTTTTTCCGCCGGGGGCTACAGTTCCGGGTCTATGCGCAATCGGGGGATACGCCGTACCCACCACAACTGCAACCAAGGAAGCCGTGCGTTCCCTGCGTACTATGTACTCACAGTATAAGTGTTTTATGAAAAATTTCAAGGGGTAATTTGAAAATTATTTTTTCCGTCGGAGGGACGCAATTATTTGCCGAATTTGTTGAATTTATGCGTCAACCATTTTTCAAATAACCGGTTGCTTAACCATAAAGGAGGCGTGCAAAGCATGGTTAAATAAATAGTCCGGCGTGGAATTTTTACGCGGCGATTTACGTCTAAAAGGTTGGGCTCTTGGCTGATTTTGTACAGCGTGTCGGCCGCCCATAAAATCGGCCATGCAACGGCGGCCCGTTGGCCCGGTTGTGTTTTGGGAAGTAAGCGGAAATACGTTATCCCGTTTCGCAAGCGGTTAAGCCCCCACTCAATCCATTTTTGTTTGATGGGTTCAAACCGCGTGCAGTTTTTTACGTCTAATAAATCGGCGGGCGATAAGCCGTATATTTGTAAATCTTCCTGCGGGAAATAGCAACGCCCCATTTGTAAATCTTTAGGCAAGTCGCGTAAAATGTTGACGATTTGTAACGCGTCGCCGATATGTTGGCCCAGTTCAAAAAAAGTTTCTTTATCGGCGGGAATAAGCGAAGTTTGAAAAATTAACTGGCTCCAAAATTTCCCCGGATCTCCGCCCATTAAACGACAATAATGTTCCAGTTCGCGGGCGGTTTGAAAAGCCGCTACGGGTTGGTTTTTTTGCTGCGGAAAAGTTTGTAAATCAATTTCCATGCCGTTGCACACCGCGCGGGCTACTTCTAAAATAAACGGTTTTTGTTCGTTTGAAATTTGATTGAACGCGTCTAAACAGGGGCGTAAGTTTTCAATTAAAATTTTTTCGTAGGGGTTTTCGCTGCCGCCGGAAATTTCATGCGTCAGTTGAGTGATTTCATCGGCCGGTTGCGCTTGAATTAAAGAGGGAAAACGCGTAACCCAATATAAGCGGCGTTCGGTGGGCAGGATAGGCGTGTCGGCAATGGTGTCGGCGTAGCGGCATAACAAGTACGCCACCGAAAACGCCGGACGCATAGCCCGTGGCAACGCTTGCACGCTTAAATATAAACTGCGCGACGTGCTTTTAAGTAATGTTTCCAAATCCATATATATAAGGATATCAAATATGAACGATCTTTAGTTAGAGTTTCGTTAAAGAGGACGGCAAACCCCCTGCTAGCGGGTGCCAGCCGCGTGGCCTGTGCGAAAAATTTCCATCAAAGGATATGGCTGTTATACATATCTTTTATTCAAATAGTTTTGCAAACGGCAAAAAATTTGTTATAATACATATATAAATAATGTAGCAGTTGAATGTTGCAAAAACGATCAGATCTTTTGAGTAAAGAGCAACTTTTTTCTAAATCTCCGACGGGAGAAAAAAGAGTTGACAAATGTTGCAAAAACTGCTATAGTATTTATGCAAGGAAACAAAAGAGGTTTGTTTCCATGGAAGTTAGCAAGAGCCCTTTTTCCACTTTTCAAAAGGAAAAGAAAAACGGGCCTTGACATTTCTGTCTTTTTTTGCTAGACTATATGTGTAGTCTTAAATTGATCTTTGTAAAAGCAAAAACTTCTGTAGTAAAAGTAAAATGCAAACAGAAAACTTTTTGGCAGCGAAACACCTCCTTATATTAGAAAAGGCAGCCGGTGGACTGAGCCGAGCCGATCAAGTTAGCTTTGCAATTTACTAAACTTAATATAATTTAATCTATCCCTTAGGTCCTTAGCGGCCATGACCGGCTTGAATAACCAAGCGGTACAAAAAGATTAAATGTTTCGTATTTATTACTAAGGCAAAAAGCAGAGCCGTTTGAAGTAAATCAAAAAGAACTTGACAAGCTTTGAAAAATATGCTTTAATATATGTGTAGCCAAGAGAAAGGCTACAAACTAAGAAGTTAAAAATTCCATTGCTTTTTAAAGTAATAAAAAAGCAACGAGGAATTTTCGCTCTATGAAAATTTGACAGCAATGTGCGAATGGGCGATTTGAACCGGAAAAACGCAAGTTTTACAGTTCAAGGCTCATTTAAGTTAAGTCCTATACTTTTAAAACAATAGGACACCAAGTTAATTCAAACAAGTAGAGTCAAAAGTCAACAGCTCAATGTTAGCGATTGGTTGCCTTTAAACCGCTTGCGATTTAAAGGTAATTAATTCTAATGGAGAGTTTGATCCTGGCTCAGAGTTAACGCTGGCATCGTGCATAACACATGCAAGTCGAACGGGACTTTTTACTGTAGCAATACAGTGAAAAGTTTAGTGGCAGACGGGTGAGTAATGTATAAGAAACCTACCTCTGAGTGGGGAATAACAGTCCGAAAGGATTGCTAATACCCCATAATATAATGAAAAGGCATCTTTTTATTATCAAAGATTTATCGCTTGGAGATGGTCTTATATTCTATCAGCTAGTTGGCAGTGTAACGGACTACCAAGGCTACGACGGATAGCCGGCCTGAAAGGGCGACCGGCCACAAGGGCACTGAGACACGGGCCCTACTCCTACGGGAGGCAGCAGTGGGGAATTTTGGACAATGGGCGCAAGCCTGATCCAGCAACGATGCGTGGAGGATGAAGGTTCTCGGATTGTAAACTCCTTTTGTAAGGGAAGAAAAAAATGACGGTACCTTACGAATAAGCCACGGCTAACTACGTGCCAGCAGCCGCGGTAAGACGTAGGTGGCAAGCGTTACTCGGAATTACTAGGCGTAAAGCGCGCGTAGGCGGAATGTTAAGTCTGTTGTGTAATCTCTGGGCTCAACCCAGAAACTGCAACGGAAACTGGCGTTCTTGAGTGAGGCAGAGGAGATCGGAATTCCTAGTGTAGCAGTGAAATGCGTAGATATTAGGAGGAACACCGGTGGCGAAGGCGGATCTCTGGGCCTTTACTGACGCTCAAGTGCGAAAGCTAGGGGAGCAAACGGGATTAGATACCCCGGTAGTCCTAGCCGTAAACGATGATAACTAGGTGTGGGAGGTATCGACCCCTTCCGTGCCGCCGCTAACGCATTAAGTTATCCGCCTGGGGAGTACGGCCGCAAGGTTAAAACTCAAAGGAATTGACGGGGACCCGCACAAGAGGTGGAGTATGTGGTTTAATTCGACGCTACGCGAAAAACCTTACCTGGGCTCGAACGACTGGTGGTAAGTTTTATGAAAGTAGAACTGACCCGCAAGGGGGCCAGCCGAGGTGCTGCATGGTTGTCGTCAGCTCGTGTCGTGAGATGTTGGGTTAAGTCCCGCAACGAGCGCAACCCTTATCCTGTGTTGCCTAGCAATAGGATCTCTCAGGAGACCGCCGCGGATAACGTGGAGGAAGGTGGGGATGACGTCAAATCATCATGGCCTTTATGTCCAGGGCTACACACGTACTACAATGGTATAGACAGAGGGTAGCAATACCGTAAGGTGGAGCCAATCCCTAAACTATGCCCCAGTTCAGATTGTGGGCTGCAATTCGCCCACATGAAGCCGGAATCTCTAGTAATCGCAGATCAGCACGCTGCGGTGAATACGTTCCCGGGTCTTGTACACACCGCCCGTCACACCACGAAAGTCAATGGCAACAGAAGTATCCAGGTCGTCTGGGTCCTAAGTTGTGATTGGTGATTGGGGTGAAGTCGTAACAAGGTAGCCGTACCGGAAGGTGCGGCTGGATCACCTCCTTTATTCTTTTTTCTTCGGAATTAAGAATAGGTCGGTAGTCTTAAACTGGTGCGCTTTTAGCGCAGTCTGGTTCAGGTCGGCCACTCGCACATAGCAAGGTTTATAGAGCTTAGGCTCTTTGTTTTGAAAAAATAGCTTGGGCTCGTAGCTCAGCTGGTTAGAGCGCACGCTTGATAAGCGTGAGGTCGAAGGTTCAATTCCTTCCGGGCCCACAGCAACTTATTAAAGGGGCTGTAGCTCAGTTGGGAGAGCACCTGCTTTGCAAGCAGGGGGTCGTCGGTTCGAACCCGATCAGCTCCAATAATCTTTGATCTAAACCTTGCAACTTCTAAGATAAAATGTTGCGTCAAATTTGTAGTTCTTTGAAAATTAGATAACTTATACTCACTCGTCTCTTGTAAGACTCCAGTAGTTGGACTTCTAATACATAAAAAGTCCGGCGGGTAGCAAAGAGAATGAAAGTATATTTTAGAAAAGCCAAGCGTTTGTATATTTGACATGTGATAAAAATATACTTACACTTACACAATGATGCATGAGACAATTAACTTAATGTTAATGGTTATCATACCTAAAAATATAGATAGCAATATCTAGCATTTGAAATGACCAAAATCTGTAGGATTAAAGAATATGGTCAAGCTACAAGGGTGTATGGTGAATGCCTTGGTGCCAGAAGTCGATGAAAGACGTGATAAGCTGCGATAAGCCACGGGTAGGAGCAAATATCCTTTGATCCGTGGATCTCTGAATGGGGGAACCTTTACAGGTGAGAGCCTGTAAATCATCACTTAAAGGCCGAGCTTTCGGGCTCGGAGGTAGGGTGATAGAAGACAACGTAGGGAAGTGAAACATCTCAGTACCTACAGGAAAAGAAATCAAAGAGATTCCCTGAGTAGTGGCGAGCGAAACGGGAACAGCCTAAACCAACTCCCGCACGGTACGCATACAGTGCGTAGCGTGCGTGGGTTGGGGTTGCAGGGCTTGCGATATGGAATGTGCCGACGGTTAGTTGAATGGTCTGGAAAGTCCAACCATAGCGGGTGATAGTCCCTTAAACGAAAACTGAAGACCTCCTAGCGAGTACCTAAGTACCACTGGTCACGTGCAATCCGGTGGGAATCAGGGGAGACCACTCTCCAAGGCTAAATACTCTCTGGCAACCGATAGTGAACCAGTACCGCGAGGGAAAGGCGAAAAGAACCCCGAGAGGGGAGTGAAATAGAACCTGAAACCGTACATCTACAAGCTATTGTAGCACTATGCCCGCAAGGGAATGTGCGACAGTGTGCCTGTTGAAGAATGATCCAGCGAGTTAATGTGCCGAGCAAGGTTAAGGGCAGCAATGTCCGCAGCCGTAGTGAAAGCGAGCCCGAATAGGGCGATTAGTTCGTCATATTAGACCCGAAGCCAAGTGATCTAACCCTGTCCAGGCTGAAGTTCGCGTAACAGTGAATGGAGGGCCGGAGTGTTAAACGTTGAAAAGTTTCTACATGAGGTGGGGTTAGGGGTGAAAGGCCAATCGAACTTGGTGATAGCTGGTTCTCCCCGAAATAGCTTTAGGGCTAGCGTTGAAATTTAACCCGAGGGGGTAAAGCACTGGTAGATTTAGGGGGAGCGACCCTCCTTCCGATGTCTGTCAAACTCTGTCTACCTCGGCGTATATTTCAGCAGTCAGTTCGTGAGCGATAAGCTTCACGTGCGACAGGGAAACAGCCCAGACCGTCAATCCAGGTCCCAAAATGTATGCTAAGTGGTAAAGGATGTGGATTTACTTAAACAGCTAGGAGGTTGGCTTAGAAGCAGCCATCCTTTGAAGAGTGCGTAATAGCTCACTAGTCGAGTGAATCTGCGCCGAAGATGACTCGGGGCTAAGCATACTACCGAAATTACGGATTGTGCATTACTTCGGTTTTGTACAGTGGTAGGGGAGCGTTCTTGGCAGCTGCGAAGGTATACCGTAAGGAGTGCTGGAGCGCCAAGAAGTGAGAATGCTGGAATGAGTAGCGATAAGGAAGGTGAGAATCCTTCCCGCCGAAAATCTAAGGTTTCCTTGAGCAACGTTCGTCGGCTCAGGGTCAGTCGGGCCTAAGCTCAGGCCGAAAGGCGTAGGCGAAGGACATCCGGTTAATATTCCGGAACTATAGTAAGCGCGTCATAACCTAGGGAGGGACGCAGGAGAGTAACCCCGTTGGCTATATGTCAATGAAAGGTCGTAGACATCTTCGGATAGGCAAATCCGTTCGGAGGCTAAGTCGAAAGCCGAGACGAGTGACCGCAAGGTTACAAAGGGGGCTAATCACGCTGCCTAGAAAAACTTCGTAGGGAGTTCTTACTATAACCGTACCGTAAACCGACACAGGTGGATGGGGTGAAAATCCTAAGGCGCGCGAGATAACCATCGTCAAGGAACTAGGCAAACTAGCTCCGTAACTTCGGAAGAAGGAGTGCCCAAGTATTGGTGTAGCAATACATTGAGAAAGGGTCGCAGTGAATTGGGCTTCGTGACTGTTTAACAAAAACTTAGGGCTCTGCTGAAATCTCAAGATGATGTATAGGGCCTGATGCCTGCCCGGTGCCGGAAGGTCAAGGGGAGTGGTTAGCCGCAAGGCGAAGCTGCGAACTTAAGCCCCGGTAAACGGCGGCGGTAACTATAACCGTCCTAAGGTAGCGAAATTCCTTGTCGGGTAAGTTCCGACCTGCACGAATGGCATAACAAAGAAGCCGCTGTCTCGACGGTGGGCTCGGCGAAATTGTGGTTCAAGTGAAGACGCTTGATGCATGCAACAAGACGAAAAGACCCTATGGAGCTTTACTGTAGCTTGTTATTGACTTACGGTTTACAATACGTAGTATAGCTGGGAGCCTTTGAAACATCCTTTGAGGAGGGTGTGGAGGCAACAGTGAAATACCAGCTTTTGTGGATTGTGATTCTAACCTATTACCCGTGAATCCGGGTTGGGGACAGTGGCAGGTGGGCAGTTTGACTGGGGCGGTCGCCTCCTAAAGAGTAACGGAGGCGTTCTAAGGTTCCTTCAGGCCGTATAGAAATCGGCCATTGAGCGCAAAGGTAGAAAGGAGCTTGACTGTGAGGACGACGGTCCGAACAGGTGCGAAAGCAGGACTTAGTGATCCGGTGGTCCCTCGTGGGAGGGCCATCGCTCAACGGACAAAAGCTACCCTGGGGATAACAGGCTGATCGGGCCCAAGAGTTCACATCGACGGCTCGGTTTGGCACCTCGATGTCGGCTCATCACATCCTCCCGCTGAAGCAGGTGGGAAGGGTTGGGCTGTTCGCCCATTAAAGTGGTACGTGAGCTGGGTTCAGTACGTCGTGAGACAGTACGGTCTCTATCTGTTGTATGCGCAGGAAACTTGAGAGGAGTTGTCCATAGTACGAGAGGGCCTGGATGAACGAACCTCCTGTATATCAGTTGTCTGTAAACAGGCATAGCTGATTAGCGGTGTTCGGTAGGGATAAACGCTGAAAGCATATAAGCGTGAAACCCGCCTCAAGATAAGGTTTCCCTGGTAGATTAACTACCCAGAAGACCCCCGGAAGACTACCGGGTTGATAGGCAGAGTGTGTAAGCATAGTAATATGTTCAGCTAATCTGTACTAATAGGTCGTGAGGCTTGGCCATATTCTTTAATCCAATAGAGAATAGTAAGTGAAACACTTGCGCTTTTCTAGTTATCTAACGTTAGAAGTATGTGATGACCCGTCTAGAACACGGCGAGCAAGATTCTAACGCGAAAGGAATTGTTGTAGCAACGGTTCCTTCCAAATTTGTTCTTTTAACATAGAGGCTTTGATGAGACTGATATTAATTCCGACGAGGTCACACCCGTTCCCATTCCGAACACGGCAGTTAAGCTCGTAAGGGTCGATGGTATTGGCACCCAATTCGGTGCTGAGAGAGTAGATCGATGTCGGTCTCATCAAAGCCTTTATTCATTTATATTTATTTGTTATCTTTTGTTCAACGTAAGAGCCGCAAAAGTAATTGCACTCTTGCGGCTCTTTTGTGCCGATATACAATTTCCCAAAGATGTCCTTTAGGGCGGCGGGTTATTCCTTATTCTGTCCGCGCAATTTGTTGTTCAAGGCGTTGCTTACCGTAAAGGATATAACCATACTCCTAAATAAGTAGTAGGAGCATTTGATATTCCCATCACTTTTTTACAAAACCTGCCTTTTGTTCCGGTTGCTAATTCGGCACAAAAAAATTTCTTTTCATAATTGTTAGTCCCTTGGTGGACAAATACTATTCCGTCTTCAGCATAGGGCCTTATATTAAATACGGCAGTAGACCAAATTCCGCTGGGAGCATTATTGTTGACAATTAAATCCATGTAATCAGCTATTCTTATTGCATCTGTTGAAGCGATAGCGTAAGGAGTGCTTGTTGTGGGAGTTGCCAAGTTGTCAAACGATATATCTAATTCGTCAAATTTCGTAGCGTATGTTCCATTTGCCATATAATAAACTTCTTGCGCTGTGGCCAAGGATTTTACCAAGGTATATAATTGTGCCGTACGGCTTTTCCACACTGCTTTTTGGTATCGCGGCAGCGCAACGGCCGCCAAAATACCGATAATTAAAACTACCACTAATAATTCTATTAACGTGAAACCTTTTTCCATAAATTTCCTTTATCTTTTTGGGGCCCGGCAAATAGTCAAATAAAAACGGCCACCATACCGAGCCTCCAAGAAGTTGCCCAAATACAATAGCCGTGGTTTATCGCTTACACGATAAACACTCGGCACAAAACGGACGCGGGAGCTACCCTGTCTGTCTTGTGCCTATAACGACTACATTTGATTTCTTGGAGGGCCTTTTCAGGCCAACCCGTATGCTAAACATACGGTTCAAATATAGTTAAATTAAAAATTTCTTTACGCGCCGTATGCGCGGTGTGTTATGTCCTCCTTTTCGTCCAAACCATTGTAATAAAAAACAAACTGACTGTAAATTATTTTTTTAACGGCTTATTCAAAAAAATATACGCACCGGGCAGTTTTTTAAGCCCGTGTTTGAATTTATCATACGCGTTGCGGAGATGTTTTCGGCGCAACACCTCGCGCACCAGATCGCCGTGCCATCCTGTAATGCGGGCATATTCTTCTACAAAGGCGCGCAAGTTTTTATCGTCGTAAAACGGTTGGATTAAATTTTGTCGCACGATATGTTTGGGCACCGGCCCGTCAAAAAACCGGAACCGGTTAATATCCACCAGCATAAAAACATGCTTTTCGTTTTCCAGGCGGTATAAAATGTTGCCCGGCGTAAAATCTTTGTGCCAAAGCCCTTTGGCGTGCATGTCGGCCGTATATTGGGCGAGGGCATTTATAAGGGCGGGATCGTTTTGCGAATCGCGCACCGGACGCATATTCTCTACTTGCTCACTCACAAAATACGAAAAGTTAATCAGCCCGCCTTTGCGTTCAATACGGTAGCCGTACGGGGCGGGCGTGTGAAAACCGCGCTTTAAAATTTCTTGTGCGTTTTTATACGTGGAAACAGCTTTCGGTGTGCGCCAACCGAGTGAGTACAAAATACGGTTGACGATCGGCGGGATACAAAATTTCTTCACATTGATTTTATGATTATTCACATCAAACACACGAATTTGATTGCGTGCATTGTGGATAATCGTGCCGCCGTTGGCAAACGTGTCCGGCAAATTAACTACAAAATTTTCCGGTAGCGGTGCTTGCGGGTTTTGTACATTTTCACTCGTAGATTTCATACTTATATTATAGCAAACCCGGAACATACGGAAAAAGAGTAATAGAACCAATGACCTAGGCACGGTTGGGCCCTTTTTCCCTTGCGGGTCAGTTTTGTTTTCCGTAGAATAAAAAATACGGAGGAAAAAAGCATGAATAAAATTATCAGCATGGTGTGCGTTATCGGTTTTTAGGAACTATGCCCGTATGCGCACAATCTAAAAAAGAAGTTATTGCTAACCAACAACAACAAATTCAAGCGCAGCAACGCCAATTAGATTCGTTGCGTGTGGCCAATGCGTATTTGCAAGGATATCAAGACAATTTGCAAAAACAAGTCAGCCGGTTGGACTCTCTCTACGGGCAACTTAACAACCGTTATTTGCAACTGCAACATCAAAACGACTCGTTAAGCAACGTCGCACAAAATTTACAAACCCAAATTGAACAACAAATGGCCCAGTTGCAAAAACAGAAAAAAGAGCAAGCAAAACAAGAGGCCGCGGCTAAAAAACAGCAGGAGCAGAAAAAACAACAAGAGCAAAAAACGCAAAAAGATTTTGACGATATGCTGGCAAAATATCGTGCCGGCTGTGCGCAATCGGAAGCCAAACTTCAGCGGTTTTTTAAGGAAGACAAACACGGCGTCAATCAGTTTTCGCAAACTCAAACCGCCCTTTTAGAGGCCTATGAAAACAAGTGTGAGGCCGGGAAAGTTTCCTCGCTAAACGAAGTCAAATGGGAAGTGCAAAAAACGGAAGGAAAGCAACCAATTCGGGTGGATAATGGTTTCCTTTTTGAGAATCAATACTCTTTTTTGATTCAATGCCCGAACGGGCGTTTTTATAATGCCTACGATATTTGTTTCCAAACGTCTCTTTATACCCACTACAACTACCTTGACAGCGAAACCAGGGCTACTGTGCCGTCTTTGCCGGTCTCCGCGTATGTCCCTTGCCAAGAACAGGCCCAACGCTTGATGCACTCGGGTTATATTAGAGGCGGTAGAGGCCGGTAGGCTATTTATTTTGTTGTCCAAAATCCGCTTGCGGGAGCAGGCGGATTTTGTTATAATATTTATAAGAACTGCGGATAAGACGTTTGCAAAAAGTTGCAATAGGCAGTTCGTATTTGATAAAATAAATTAGAAGTTATTTATCAGATTTAACGAGAACCATGATTCCCCCCGACGTGAAAACGGAGGAAAGGGGAATCTGTGGCTGTCGTTTTCTCGCTCTAAAAGTGAGTAAAACAGCAGCCGTTCTCGGTTAAAAAACAGGCAATAAAATGAACCTGACAAAAGACCAAAAGAAACAAAAGTCGCAAGACTTAGCTTCTGAAATTACCACAAGCGGCACGGTATTTTTCACCGCCTACCAAGGCTTGAAATTTACCGAAATGGAAGCCGTGCGTCAAGCGTTAACCCCCGCGGGAGCCAAATTCCGCGTGGAACGCAACGCTATTGTGGAACACGCAATCAGCCAGGCCAAAATTGAAGGAGCGGACACAAAACTCTTTCAAGGCCCGACGGCTGTGGCCGTAGGCGGCGATATTGCCGCGGTGGCCAAAGCATTGGTTGACTTTCAGAAGAAAAATGCGGCTTTGAAGCTGCGTGCTTGTTATTCCGACGGTGTCTGGTACGACGAAAACCAAGTTAAACAACTCGCTACCATTGGTACGAAAGAAGAAAACTTGTCCAAGTTGGCCGGCGCGCTGTACAGCGCGGTTGCACAATCGGCGCAAGTATTGCAAGCTCCGATACGGGATTTTGCCTACGTTATTAAGGCTTTGGAAGATAAGCAAAAATAATGTATCAGGTTTCGGTTGGCTAATAGCCAACTGAAACCCGGCGAAATCTAAACCCGCCAAGAGCGGTAGTAGTCCCGCAAGGGGTAAAGGTACGGGCTTAACTGGGTTAAGCAGAAGGCCGCTACTCTAGAAAAAAGGAAAAAAATAAAATGGCTAAAATGACCAAAGAAGAATTAGTAAACGCGATCGCTGAACTTACTGTATTGGAACTTTCCGAACTCGTGAAAGCGATTGAAGAAAAATTCGGCGTAAAAGCTGCTGCTCCGGCTGTTGCCGTAGCTGCTGCCGCTGCCCCGGCTGCCGGTGCCGCCGCTGAAGAAAAAGACGAATTCAACGTCGTGTTGACCGCTGTTGATGCCGCCAAGAAAATTGCGGTAATCAAAGTAGTGCGCGAAATCACGGGCTTGGGCTTGAAAGAAGCCAAAGACATGGTTGAAGACGCCCCGAAAGCCGTCAAAGAAAACGTTGCCAAAGCCGAAGCGGAAGAGATCAAAAAGAAACTCACCGAAGCCGGCGGTACCGTTGAACTTAAATAGTTCACGACTATATATATCCCAACCCCCGTTATGGGGGTTGGGATAACGTACCCTACCGGGTATCACAACGAGGCCGTTTGCGCGGGTGCGCGCGATAAAACAAACGCCCGTTGAAATTTCAGGAAGAAAAGCAATGATTGAAAAACAAACCAATTTTGGCAAAATTTCCACCAAACTACCGTTACCGGATTTGCTGGACATGCAAAAGCAATCTTTTGTGGACTTTTTGCAACTTGATGTAGCCCCTTCCAAACGGGAATTAAAAGGCTTGCAAGCCGCTTTTGAAGACGTATTTCCTATTGAAGCCCCCGATGGAAGCATGCGGTTAGAATTTTTGAAATATGAATTAGGTACTCCCCGTTACGCCACTCCGGCCGAAGCCACCGTGCGCGACAGCACATATTCCGCTCCGTTAAAAGCCTGGATGCGCTTGTACGTAAAACAGAAAAACGGGAAAATGAAAGAAGCGTCCGATCAGGACGTGCACTTGTGTGATTTGCCTTTAATGACCGACGCCGGCTGTTTCGTGTTTAACGGGGCAGAACGTGTCGTAGTCAGCCAGATGCACCGCTCGCCGGGTATCATTTTTGAAGAAGACGAAGAAAAGAAACAATCTACCTTCGGTAAACGCCTCTATGTGGCGCGCATTATTCCGTACCGCGGGGCGTGGATTGAATTTTCGTTTGACCTCATGAACGCCTTGTGGGTTCGCATTGACCGCAAGAAAAAAGTACTCGCGACCACCTTCCTGCGCGCGTGCGGTTTGGAAACTAACGCACAAATTATCCAAACCTTCTATAAATGCGAAGATATTGAAGTCAAACCTACCCATTTAGATTCTATTATCGGTCGTTACGCCGCGGATGATATTTACGACCCGGCTACCGGCGAAGTATTGTGGAACCTAGACGAAAAAGCCGCCTTGCCGATTGACGATAAACTTTTCAAAACCTTAATTGAAAAGAAAGTCAAAACGGTCAAAGTTATTTGCGGCAAACCCCGCCAAGATGATCCCGGTATTTTGGCTACTTTGGAACACCGCAAAGATTCTATCCGCACGGCGGCCGAGGCACAAGCCGAAATTTATAAAAAGATGAGAGGGCAAGATTTCGTCGTTAAGGAACAAGCGGAATCGTACCTCAATAATTTAGTGTTTGACAACATCCGCCGTTACGATTTAAGTTTTGTCGGCCGCTACAAAATCAACAAAAAATTTGCGAATATGTTTGATTTGATTAACAAATTCAAATTCAAAAAATTCCAAAAACCGTCCGACAACCGCCGCACGTTGGCGCCGGAAGACGTCATTGTAACCGTAAAATATCTCTTGGCGTTAAACGCCGGGGAAGAAGTTCAACAACAATACGGCGAAGATTTTGCCTTTAAAGTGGACGATATTGACCACTTGGGTAACCGCCGCGTACGCGGAATTGGCGAATTATTGGAAAACCAAATTCGTATCGGTCTTTCCCAAATGGCCAAAACCGTGCGCGACCGCATGAACCGCGAACTGACTTCGTTTACGCCGCGCGCGCTCGTCAATGCGCAACCGGTACAAGCGATTGTCCGCAAGTTCTTCGGTACATCTCAACTTTCGCAGTTTATGGATCAAATTAACCCGTTGGGCGAATTGACCCACAAACGCCGTTTGTCTGCGTTAGGGCCGGGCGGTCTTAACCGCAAACGCGCCGGATTTGAAGTGCGCGACGTACACTATACACACTACGGCCGTGTCTGCCCGATTGAAACGCCGGAAGGCCCGAACATTGGGTTAATCACTTCACTCGCTTGCTATTCTAAAGTGAATAAGTACGGGTTGATTGAAACCCCGTACCGCAAAGTCGTCAACGGTAAAGTAACGGATAAGATTGAAGACTTAACCGCCGATACGGAAGACGATAAATTTGTGGCTCAGGCCAATACGCCGCTTAAAGCAGACGGCACCATTGATGCAGACTTTGTGTCTTGCCGTGTCCGCTCCGATTACCCGATGGTTGCGCCGAAAAACGTTAATTACATGGACGTTTCTCCGTTGCAAGTAATCAGCGTTTCAGCCGCGCTTATTCCGTTCTTGGAACACGACGATGCCAACCGTGCCTTGATGGGTTGTAACATGCAACGCCAGGGCGTGCCGCTTTTAATGCCGGAAGCCCCGTATGTGGGTACCGGTATTGAACACGAAGTGGCGCGCGACTCGGGTACCTCTATGGTAGCCAAGCGCGACGGACGCGTCCAATTCGCAGATGCCGACCAGATTATTATAGAAGCCAAAGACGGCTCTACGGACGTGTATAACCTGCTTAAATTTAAACGATCCAACTCGGATACTTGTATCAACCAACATCCGATTGTAAAATCTGGAGATAACGTCAAAGCCCGCCAAGTCATTGCCGACGGTCCTTCTATGGATAACGGCTATTTGGCGTTGGGGCGCAATATGCTCGTGGGCTTTATGTGCTGGGAAGGGTATAACTACGAAGACGCTATTTTGGTGTCCAGCCGTTTAGTAAAAGACGACGTGTTTACCTCTATTCACTTGCACGAATTTACGTTAGATGCGCGCAATACCAAATTAGGGGCGGAAGAAATCACCCGCGATATTCCTAATATCGGTTCAGAGGCGCTCTCTCACTTGGATAACGACGGTATCGTATTGCCGGCTACGGTAGTAGAACCGGGCGATATTTTAGTCGGTAAAGTAACCCCCAAGGGCGAACAACAATTAACGCCGGAAGAACGGTTGTTAAAAGTAATTTTCGGTAAAAAGGCCGACGACGTGGTAGATGCTTCTTTACGCGTACCGCCCGGAACGAGCGGTAAAGTAGTGGGTACCCGTGTATTTGTACGCAAAGAAAAACTCACTAAAGCCGAAGAAAAAGCCCGCTTAACCGCGTTGGAAAATGAAAAAGATTCCACGCTTAACTTGCTCAAAGAGCAACGCAAACGGGCGTTGGATAATGCCAAAGCCACCCTCAAAAATGCAGCGGCTTTACAAAAAGAAACGGCCCGCATTACCTCGCTTTATAAGTTGTTAGAAAAGAAAGCACTGGAACATTACGAACGGGAAATTGAGTTCTCCAAGCAAGGGGACGAACTCCCGGTGACCGTTAATAAATCGGTAAAAGTATATATCGCTTCCAAACGCAAATTGCACGTGGGCGATAAGATGTCCGGCCGCCACGGAAACAAAGGTGTCGTGGCCCGCATCTTGCCGCAGGAAGATATGCCTTTCTTGCCGGACGGCACTCCGCTTGATATTGTGCTTTCTCCGTTGGGTATTCCTTCCCGTATGAACGTGGGCCAATTGCTGGAAACCATGTTGGGTTGGGCTGCTCACTATTTGCACTACAACGCCGCAACGCCTGTATTTGACGGGCCGAGCGAAGCAGACGTAGTCAACGAAGTCCGCAAAGCCAAAGAAAAAATCTTGGATGACAAAGGACTTAAAGGTAAAGCGCGCGAAGAATATGCCGCCAAATACTTGCCGGATGATTACTGCCGCATTACGCTTTACGACGGCCGCACGGGCGAACCCTTTGAAGAAAAAGTGACGATTGGTTACATGTATATGATGAAACTGATTCACTTGGTGGAAGACAAAGTACACTCCCGTTCTACCGGGCCGTACAGCATGATTACCCGCCAACCGTTGGGTGGTAAGGCCCAGTTCGGTGGTCAGCGCTTCGGGGAAATGGAAGTGTGGGCCATGGAAGGGTATGGTGCAACGTACACCTTACAAGAATTTTTAACGGTAAAATCCGACGACTTCGCCGGACGTACCAAGATGTACGAATCTATTGTCAAGGGCGACGCCCCCGCGCAACCCGGCGTGCCGGAATCTTTCAAAGTATTAGTGAAAGAACTCCAAGCGCTCGGTTTAAGCGTGGATTTGCTTAAAAGTGTAGAAGAAAAACCCGCCTCCGAGGGAAAGACGGAAGAACCTAAAAAAGAGGAGGCCAAGGCCGATAAGTAAGCCGGGAATTTGAACCATGCAAACGAAAAAAGTAAAAAAATTAAGCGACTTAAACTTTTTTGACTTTGATGCTATCAAGTTAGGGATTGCCAGCCCCGAACAAATTTTGGGTTGGTCTTATGGCGAAGTCAAAAAACCGGAAACCATCAACTACCGCACGCTCAAACCGGAGCGCGACGGTCTATTCTGCGAACGTATTTTTGGGCCGACGAAAGACTACGAATGTTCCTGCGGTAAATACCGTTGGGTAAAATTCAAAGGCATTAAGTGCGACCGCTGCGGTGTGGAAATTACCGAAGCGAAAGTCCGTCGCGAACGGATGGGGCATATTGAACTAGCCGTACCGGTTGCCCATGTGTGGTTTTTGCGCAAAAATCCGTCGCGTATCGGTATTATGTTGGATATGCGCACGACCGATTTGGAACGCGTGGTTTACTATGCTTCTTACGTGGTGATTGAAGACTGCGTAGATAGCGTAACCGGCCGCGTAGATTTCAAAAAAGGTACGCTCTTGTCCGACGTACAAGTCCGCGAAGCCCGCAAGAAACACGGCTCGCGCTTGAAAGTGGATATCGGGGCTCCGGCTATCCGCACGTTGTTGGAAGACATTGATTTTGATAAAGAAATTCCTGCGTTGCACGAACAACTTAAAAATACGCAAAGCGAAATGGAACGCACCAAACTCATCCGCCGCGTGAAAACGATGGAAGAGTTCAAAGAAAGCGGTAACCGCCCGGAATGGATGATTTTAAGCGTACTGCCCGTCATCCCGCCGGATTTGCGCCCGCTCGTTGCGTTAGATGGTGGCCGCTTTGCCGCGTCTGACTTAAACGACCTTTATCGCCGTATCATCAACCGCAACAACCGCCTCAAACATATTGAATCTTTGCGCGCGCCGGAAGTGATGATTTATAACGAAAAACGCCTCTTGCAAGAAGCCGTAGACGCGTTGATTGAAAACGGTGCCCGCGGCAAATTCTTTATTGGTGCCGGTGGCAGACCGCTTAAATCTCTTTCCGATAACATCAAAGGGAAACACGGTCGTTTCCGCCAAAACTTGCTCGGTAAACGTGTGGACTATTCCGGTCGTTCCGTTATTGTGGTCGGCCCGAACTTGAAACTGCACCAGTGCGGGTTGCCCAAACTGATGGCGTTGGAACTCTTTAAACCGTTTATCATTGGCGAATTGATGAAAAAAGAAGGCGTTACGCTCAAGTCCGCCAAAAAAATGTTGGAACGTGTCCGCCCGGAAATTTGGGATATTTTGGAACAAGTAACCAAATCCCATCCGGTTATGTTAAACCGCGCTCCGACGTTGCACCGCTTGGGTATTCAAGCGTTTGAACCGGTACTTATTGAAGGTAAGGCTATCCAGTTGCATCCCTTAACCTGTGCCGCTTTCAACGCTGACTTCGACGGTGACCAGATGGCTGTACACGTGCCGCTTTCCTTGGAAGCTCAAATGGAAGCCCGTACGTTGATGTTAGCGTCTAACAACATTTTGTCGCCTGCTTCGGGTAAACCGATTGCCGCTCCGTCCCACGATATGGTGCTGGGAATTAACTTCCTCACCAAAATCAAAGACGGTGATATCGGCGAAGGGTCTATCTTTGGTAACAGAGAAGATGCGCTCGTTGCCTTGGAATATGGCAAACTTTCTTACCATGCCAAAATTAAAGTGCGTGGTATTAACGCCATCCCGGAACCGGGTTTAGCAGGCAAAGATGAAAAAGATGTTGCCAAATGGAAAGATTATACTTCCGTCGGCCGCATTATTTTCAACCAGATTTTGCCCAAAGGTTGGGAATATATCAACAAAACAATTGGCAAAAAAGAATTGGGTGCTTTAGTAGATGAATGCTACAAGAGCAAAAAGTATGGTCGCTATGAAGCCGTGCAATTCTTGGATAAGATTATGAAGATGGGGTACCACTATGCGACCTTGTCCGGCTTGTCCATTTCCATTGCCGATATGACGATTCCTTCCGCCAAACAAAAATACATTGACGACGCGAAAAAACAAGTCAAACAAATTCAAGCGCAAGCCGAAGCCGGTATCATTACCGAAGGCGAACGCTATAACAAAGTAATTGATATTTGGACGCGCGTTACAGATGATGTGGCCAACGAACTCTTCAAAGAAATGAAAAAATTTGAAGAAGCTAAATTTGACCCCACCAACAAAGAGCATAGCGGACAACGCTTTAACTCCGTCTATTTAATGGCGGATTCCGGTGCCCGTGGTTCGCGCCAACAGGTGCGCCAGTTGGCCGGTATGCGCGGTCTAATGGCTAAACCGCAGAAAAAACTGACCGGCGGTCAAGGTGAAATTATTGAAAACCCGATTACCGCTAACTTCCGCGAAGGGTTGTCCGTACTAGAATACTTTATTTCTACTCACGGCGGACGTAAAGGTCTTTCCGATACCGCTTTGAAAACCGCCGACGCGGGTTACTTAACCCGCCGCTTGGTGGACGTAGCGCATAACGTAGTCATCACACAAGAAGACTGCGGTACGCATAACGGTATTGTTGTTAAATCGTTGATGAGCGGGGAAGAAATGGTGGAACCGTTAGACGAACGCATTTTGGGGCGCACCGCGCTTGAAGATGTGATCGTTAAAGTGAAAAAAGCAGATGGAACCGAAGAAGAAAAAACCATCATCAAAGAAGGCGATTTGATTACCTTGGAACAAAGCAAACAAGTCAAGAAATACGGGGTAGAATCTGTTCGTATCCGCTCCGTACTGACCTGCGAAGCTCCATTCGGCGTTTGTGCGAAATGCTACGGGCTGTCTTTGGCGACGTCTGCCAAGAGCAACCCCGGCGACTCGGTCGGTATTATTGCGGCCCAGTCCATCGGCGAACCTGGTACGCAGTTAACCTTGCGTACGTTCCACATCGGTGGTACGGCCTCGCGCGTGCTGTCCCGCAGCCAAGCGGTGGCCGAAATAGACGGTAAAATCACGTTTAAGGATATTAAACTGATTACTAACCGCTACGATAATAAAATTTGTATCTCCCGCAACGGCTCTATCTTTGTAACCGCTGGAAATGGTACAATAAAAGAATACAAGATTCAATACGGTGCCTCTATCTACACAAAAGATAAAGAAACCGTTAAAAAGGGTTCCTTACTGGCGGAGTGGGACCCGCACTCTATCCCGGTGCTGGCCGAAATGACCGGCAAAGTACGTCTGACCGACGTAGTGGAAGGTATTACCTTGCAGGAAGAGCGCAACAAAGTAACCGGCGTTATTGAACGCAAAATTACCGCCAGCCGCATGGGCAAGAAAAACCCGCGCATCAGCATTGAAGGAAAAGAGAAGAAAATTAACTTCCCGTTGCCTATTGATACAATTCTGATGGTGGAAAATGGTGAAGAAGTGGAACCCGGCGACGTGCTTGCAAAAATCGGGCGCGAAGCAGGCGGTACCAAAGATATCACCGGCGGTCTGCCCCGTATTGCGGAATTGTTTGAAGCACGCAGACCCAAAAATCCGGCTATTATCTCGGAATTTGAAGGGATTGTAAGTTTGGAAACTTCGCCGCGCGGACTTATTGAAGTAGTCGTTCGCAACGAAGAAACCAACCAAGTCAAACAATACAGTATTCCGCAAGGCAAACACCTTGTAGTATATGAAGGCGACCATGTCGGCGTAGGGGAAGCCCTTACCGACGGTGCCATCGACCCGCACGACGTGCTGCGCGTGAAGGGCGAAAAAGAAGCACAAGAGTTCCTGTTAAACGCCATCCAAGAAGTGTACCGCTTGCAGGGCGTAACGATCAACGACAGACATATTGAGGTTATTGTCCGTCAGATGTTAGGGAACGTAAAAATTCTGGATGCGGGGGACACCCACTTCCTAAAAGGCGAAGTCTTAAGCCGTGCCAGCTGGCTGCGTGAAAACGCAAAAATGAAAGAAGCCGGCAAACGCATGGCCGAAGCCGAAACGATCCTTTTAGGTATCAGTAAGGCGTCCTTAGCTTCCGAATCATTTATCTCCGCGGCGTCGTTCCAAGAAACCACGAAGGTTTTAACGGATGCCGCGATTACCGGCCAAGTAGATGAACTGGCTGGCCTAAAAGAAAACGTCATTGTAGGCCATTTGATACCGGCGGGAACTGGTATTTCTGCCCGTCAAATTGCCCATGAGTTTGAAGAACAACGAAAAGAAACAAAATAGGAGAGAAGTAATGCCAACAGTAAATCAATTAGTAAAATACGGACGGGCGAAAGAGTCCAACCGGACTAAATCCCCGGCGTTGCAATCCTGCCCCCAACGGCGTGGCGTTTGCACCCGTGTTTATACCACGACCCCTAAAAAACCGAACTCTGCTTTGAGAAAGGTCGCCCGTGTGAAACTCACTTCCAAAATGGAAGTAACCGCTTATATTCCGGGTGTGGGCCACAACTTGCAAGAACACTCCATCGTGTTAGTACGCGGCGGACGTGTGAAAGACTTGCCGGGTGTGCGCTATCACATCATCCGCGGTGCGCTTGATGCGTCGGGCGTAGAAAACAGAAAACAAGGCCGCTCGCTTTATGGCGTAAAACGCCCCAAAGCCGGTAAATAATTTTTAGGAGTTAAAAAAGAATATGCCAAGAAAAGGTTTAAGACCCAGAGATAGAAGACCGCAACCCGCACCGGATTATAAATATAATTCCGTGCTCGTGGCCCGGTTTATTAACAAATTAAATTTTGAAGGAAAAACTTCCACCGCCCAACGCATTTTAGATGATGCTATGGCGATTATTGCGGAAAAAACGAAAGAAAATGCGTTAGACGTATTTACCAAATGCATTGAAAACGTCCGCCCGCTCGTAGAAGTAAAAGCCCGCCGCGTAGGTGGTGCGAACTATCAAGTTCCTACGGAAGTAAAACCCTTACGCAGCACTTCGTTGGCCATGCGCTGGCTGATCGGAGCTGCCCAAAGCCGCAAAGGTCGCCCGATGGCTGAAAAATTAGCCGAAGAAATTATGTTGGGCGCCAAAAAAGAAGGCACCGCGTTCAAAAAACGTGAAGATGTGCATAAAATGGCTGAAGCCAACCGTGCTTTTGCTCATTTCAAATGGTAAGCGGGAACGTAAGATATGGCTGAATTTAAAACCTATCCGTTAGAGAAAATCAGAAACATTGGTATTATCGCCCACATTGATGCCGGTAAGACCACCACGTCCGAACGTATTTTGTACTACACCGGTAAGGTGCACAAAATCGGCGAAACGCACGACGGCGCTTCCGTAACCGACTGGATGGAACAGGAACGCGAAAGAGGTATTACGATTACCTCCGCCGCTATTTACTGTGTGTGGAAAGATTGCCAATTAAACATTATTGACACTCCCGGCCACGTGGACTTTACTGCCGAAGTGGAACGCTCGTTGCGCGTATTAGACGGCGCGGTCTGCTGCTTTGACGGCGTGCAGGGTGTAGAACCTCAATCTGAAACCGTATGGCGTCAAGCGGACAAATACCACGTTCCGCGGATCGCCTACATTAACAAAATGGACCGTATCGGTGCGGACTTTATCCGCTCGGCTAACTCCATTAAAGAAAAATTGGGCGGAAACGCGTGCCCGATTCAACTGCCTATTGGCGCGGAAGACAAATTTGTTGGCGTAGTTGACCTCGTCAAAATGAAAGGGATTATTTGGGACGGCGACCACAACGGCGCAACCTTTAACGAAGTAGAAATCCCGGCAGACCTCGTGGAACAAGCCAATAAATATCGTGCGGAAATGTTGGAAAAACTCGCCGATTTTGATGAAGACATTATGGAACGCTACTTAAACGGCGAAACCAATTTCTCTGTAGAAGAAATCAAAAAAGCGATTCGCCGCGGTACGTTAACGGGTAAATTCTTCCCGGTAATTTGTGGTTCTTCGTACAAAAACAAAGGGGTACAACCTTTGTTAGACTGCGTCAACGACTTTCTACCCTCTCCTGTAGATGTCCCCGCCGTCAAAGGTACGAACCCGAATACGGGCGAAGAAGTTATCCGCAAACCGGCTAACAGCGATCCGTTCTGCGGGTTAATCTTTAAGGTACAAACTGACCCGTTTGTAGGAAAACTCAGTTTCTTCCGCATTTATTCCGGTACGATTAAGGCCGGTGATGCGGTGTTCTTCCCGGGTAAAAACGCCACCGAACGCTTCGGCCGTATGATGCGTATGATGGCGGATAAACGCGAAGAAGTAAAAGAACTTTCTGCCGGTGAAATTGCTGCTACGGTAGCCATTAAGAACTCCCGCGTAGGTCAAACGATCTGCTCGCCGGACCATCCTATTGTGCTAGAAAGCATCACTTTCCCGGAACCGGTAATTTCTATTGCCGTAGAACCGAAATCTAAAGCTGACGAAGAAAAGATGTCCAATGCGTTGGCGCGTTTAGCCGAAGAAGATCAAACCTTCCGCGTTCGCACTGACGAAGAAACCGCGCAAACCGTTATTAGCGGTATGGGCGAATTGCACTTGGATATTATCGTTGACCGCATGAAACGCGAATTCAACGTACAAGCCAACGTCGGCGCGCCGCAAGTGGCCTACCGCGAAACCATCACCAAGACGGTGGAACAAGAAACCAAGTTCGTCCGTCAGTCGGGTGGTCGTGGTCAATACGGGCACGTGTTCTTGCGCTTAGAGCCGCAGGAAAAAGGCAAAGGGTTTGAATTTGTCAACGAAATCACCCAAGGCCGCATTCCGAAAGAATACATCCCGGCTATTGAAAAAGGTTGCCGCGAAGCGTTGGATTCCGGCGCAATGGCAGGTTATCCGCTGGTGGACTTAAAAGTAGCCGTGTTTGACGGTTCGTTCCACGAAGTTGACTCTTCCGAAATGGCGTTCAAAATTGCCGCTTCCATGGCCTTGAAAGACGGGGCCAAAAAAGCTGCACCGGTCATTTTGGAACCGATCATGAAAGTGGAAGTGGTCGCTCCGGAAGCCAACCTTGGTGATATCATCGGGGACTTGAGCAGCCGCCGCGGTCAAATTGGCGAAATGGGTGTACGCGGAAACGTCCGCTACGTCCGCGCCGAAGTTCCGCTGGCTGAAATGTTCGGTTACGCGACGAACGTTCGCTCCTTGTCTCAAGGGCGCGCGTCGTTCACGATGGAACCGAGCCACTACGCTGAAGTACCGGGTAACGTCGCCAAAGCGATTGTTGAAAAACGCACGGCGGCCAAAACGGCAGCTGCCGCGTAATAACGCAAGATTATTTGTAACAAAGGCCGCCCTTTTATCGGGGCGGCCTTTTGCTGTCTACTAAAACGGAGGCGCAAAAACCTAGCAGAAAGATAGGGGAGTATGCAATTACTTCCAGGGGTTGTCGCCGGTGTAATTTTTTTCTGTAATAATTTGCTTTTCTTGCAAATCGTAAACCACATAACGTGCGTCCGACGAAGATTTTGCCGGCGCCAACATGTATCCGGTCCACCACATATAGTTGACATATAACTCAATATACCGGGCACTGGCTAAGTGTTCCATGATCGTTGAGAAAGGAAATTTATTTGAAGTCGTTTTGCTAAAAATGGTTTTTCCATTTTCATCTCTGAGTCTAATATAGGAAACAAATTCTTCCGGTCGTAAATCAACAATTTTTTCTCCGTCTAACATTAAGGGGAAAGTAATTTGCCCTGTGGTATCATGGTAGGCGGCGACTAGCAAGCGCAAATACGAATTGCGGGTGGCGTATCCGGTATAATATGACGGATCACTCACTTTGCGCGCTGCCCCTGTCATTATACCGACGACTTTGCTTTGTGCGTTCAAAACAGGGCTTCCGCATAGGCCCGGCCATTCTAGCGGGTCGCCGGCCATGGGGAAACGTAAATTAAAGAGCGATTTTTCCAGTAACGGACTGTCCGTAAGCAACGAAAGTTGTTCGGTGCCAAAACCGGTCAAGTGCAATAATTCGTCCAAAGCCGGTTCCTGATCAGCTAATGTGAGCGGGTGAAGCCATTTTTCATCTTCCGGGCGGAATTTAACCAGGGCAATATCAAACGTGCTGGTGGCGGATCGTTTGACAATTTGGGCCGGAATATCTACTACCCGGCCGTTTTGCAGGACGCGGGCAGTAAACGAAAGCCCTATTCCGTTGGAATATTGCGCCCCGAGGACGGCGTGTTGGGCAACCACACCAAAAATTTCGTCTTTACCTTGATAGTTCGTTTGGAAAATAAAACCGGAAAACGCATGGGCGGAAGTGTTATCTTCCGGGTAGGCGCGGAAAATGCTTTGAATAAGGGTGGATTTAGTGGCTTCTTGGGTCAGTTTTTCGGGAGAAGAAATGCCCTCATGCCGCGCGGCATTGCGTATTTCCCTTTCTAGGGTGTGCATTTTTACGGTTTTGGCAACGGGGGAAAAACCCGGCCGAAGAAATTTCACCGGGAATTTTTGTGCGTGCAACGGTAAACCAAGAATAAAAAACAAAAGACAAAGCAACAATTTCTTGTTCATAACCTTATTATAAGCGGCAATCCCTTTGGAAACAAGGGCCTAAAGACCTAGCGGGACAATGGGGCTTGTTGGCTATAAGATTACGGTGCTTGGCAGTCCGGCTAGTGCGGGGTTTTTATCGCGCAAGGGTTTCAAATCGGCTACGTCCGTCAAATGAACAGAAAGCAGCACGTCCTTATTTTTTTGGGCCAATGCTTGTCGGACGGAAGCGAGCGTTTGCCCGGTAGCCAAAATGTCGTCCATATAGATAAAATGAGCGAATTTCCCTAACAAATCGCTGTCCACTTCCATATCATAGGATGTATATTCATTGGTAATGTGGAAGGCATAGGGCTTGTTGGGAATTTTTCCCTGTTTGCGGATGAGCACTAGCGGCAAGTGAAGTGCATGCGCTACCGGAGCGGCAAAAATAAATCCGCGCGCTTCGGGGGCGATAATGGCGGTATTTTCCGGCACTTTAGCCGCTTGGATAGCGGCACAAAAGGCATCAATAACGGCCGTAAATTGGGCCGGGTCTGTTAGCAACGGGTTAATATCAATAAACCGGATACCCGGTTTGGGATAATCGTTTACAATGTTAAGTTTGAAATTTAGTGTCATAATTAAAATCCTTCAGCAGCATTGACACGTTGTTGCGCGGCTTTTTGTGCTTGATTGAGTGTGGCGCGTACGCGGTCCGCCGTTTGTTTGGCTTGGCTTTGGGTTTGAATATGTTGCGGTTGGTTGTTAACGGTTGCTTTTTTATACGGCGCAAGCGATATTTTAAGTAAAATGCCAATAAGTAACACCACGATTAACAACCCAATCAACGAAAAACCTTTTTTCATAATTCCTCCCAAAGTCTTACCGCTAGTTAGTATAGCAAATTTTACGGAAAAAATTTTTCTTGTATATTTGCTTGCATTTGTAGTACAATATCTTATCAGGATTTGAGTGTGCGTCTGTTTAATGCGTAAGAGTGAAACCGCTAAAAACACGTGCACAAAAGCCCGCTAATTTGATATAATAAATTGTATTAGGTTAGCAACAGGCAAAAAATTCCTAACCGGCCCGACGGAGAACGCGGACCGGAAAGGGGTTTTCTGCCGATAAATTTTTTGTAAAAAACTTTGTAAAAATAGTAAGGAAAAAACTAAAAATGGCAGAAAAAACAGCTAAAAACGCCAAAGTAATTGGCCAAGAAAGAATCCGCATTAAATTGCGTTCTTATGACCATCGCATGCTGGACGCTTCTGTTGCGCGTATTGTAGAAACCGCGCAAAAAACGGGTGCGTTAGTAGCGGGGCCTGTTCTGTTACCGGTTCGGATTAAAAAGTACACCGTACTTCGCTCTCCTCATACCGATAAAAAGAGCAGAGAACAATTTGAGATGCGCATTCACAAACGTCTCATTGACTTGAAAAGCCCCACCTCTAAAACCGTGGACGAACTCATGAAATTGGATTTGCCCGCCGGTGTAGATGTGGCCATTAAAAGTAACTAATAGGAACTGACAAGAACATGACAGAAGAAATGAAAAATGCTGCTGGTGCCCAAGAGGCAACTCCCGTTGCTGAACCGGCCAAAGCAGAAACTGTCAAAGAAGCTCCCGAAACTTTCCGCTTTGTAATTGGCGAAAAGATCGGCATGACTCAGCTCTTTGATGAAAAAGGCAATCTGCAAGGTGTCTCCGTTGTAAAAGCGGGCCCGTGCAAGGTTGTGCGTGTCAGAACCCAAGAAAAAGACGGCTATAACGCCGTTTGCGTGGGTTTTGGCGAAGTGAAAGAAAGCAAACTGAATAAACCTGAAATTGGGTATTTCAAAAAAGCCAACGTGGCTCCGGTCAAACACATGAAGGAATGCCGTGTGGCCGACGTAGCCGGCTTTGAAATCGGTCAAGTTATTTCACTCGATAAAATTTTTAAACCCGGCGACTATGTGGACGTACAGGGTAAAATTAAAGGGCACGGTTTTGCCGGCGCGATGAAACGCCACGGCTTTGCCGGACAGCCGGATTCGCACGGTCAATCTGACCGCTCGCGCGCTCCGGGGTCTTTGGGCTCCCGCCGCTCTTTAGGTAAAGTATTGTCCGGTCAACGCATGGCAGGCCACTACGGTACCACTACCCACACGGTAGCCAAAATTGAAGTTATCAAAGTGGATAACGAAAACGGACTTTTATTCTTAAAAGGTTCCGTCCCGGGAGCCAAGGGCTCTATCGTTTCCGTCTTAGAAACTTCCAAATACAAAAAACACTATGTGGCGCCCCAACAGAATAAGATTTCTGCTTCTAAGGCCGCTAACAAGAAATAAGGACTTTGACCATGGAAACGAAAGTTTTAGATATCAAAGGTAAAGAGAAAGGGACTTGCAACCTGCCGGATAGTTTGTTTGGTGTGAAACCCAATCCCACTTTCTTGCACGAAGTCGTTACCGCTTTTTTGGCCAACCAAAGACGCGGCACTGCGGATACCAAAACCCGCAGTGAAGTTTCCGGTACCGGTAAAAAACCGTGGAAACAGAAAGGCACCGGCCGCGCCCGTCAAGGGTCTTTGCGGGCTGTGCAATTCCGCCACGGCGGTATCGCCTTCGGGCCTACCCCGCATTCTTACCGTCAATATCTGCCGGTAGCCAAACGCCGCGCGGCACTTGCGATGGCGTTGTCTGCCAAATTGGCGGAAGGCAACGTGGTGGTATTAGATTCTTTGAAACTCAAAGAACCCAAAACGCATGTGTTTGCTGAAATTATGAACGTGTTGTCCGCCGGGCGCAAACCCTTGGTGATGGACAACTTCGCCGACGAAAACGCCGCTTTGGCCAGCCGCAACTTTGCGGGGCTTACCCGCTTGTTGCCGCAAGACGCCAATGCGTACGCGGTGCTTAACAGCACGAAGGTCATTTTGACCCAAGAAGCGGTAGAAAAATTAAGCAGCACGTTTGCGAAGGAGGCCAACTAATGACCACCTACACAACCTTGAAAAAACCGCTCTTAACGGAAAAAAGTCTCATTGAACGAGATACCCATAACCGCTACGGTTTTATCGTAGCCGCTAACGCGTCCAAAGGCGAAATTAAAACCGCGGTGGAAAAAATCTTTAACGTAACCGTTAAAAAGATTAACACAATTTCCGTCACGGGTAAGACCCATCGTATGGGTCGCTTTGAGGGCAAACGGCCTGATTACAAAAAGGCGTTTGTTACCTTGAAAGAAGGCGATAAAATTGAAATGGTGCAAGCCGCTTCAAAGTAGAGAAAGGAGAAACTACTAACTATGCCTATTAAGTCATTTAGACCCTATACCCCTTCCCGCCGCACGATCACGGTGTCGGATTATTCCGATATTACCAAGACCACGCCCGAGAAGCGCTTAACGAAGGGTCTGCGCAAATCCGGTGGTAGAAACAATACCGGTATGATTATGGTCCGCCATATCGGCGGCGGGCACAGACGTGCCTATAGACAAATTGATTTCAAGCGTGAAAAATACGGTGTGCCGGCCAAAGTCGTATCTATTGAATACGATCCGAACCGCAGCGCCCGTATCTGCTTGTTAAATTATGCCGACGGCGACAAGAGATATATCTTGCATCCGCTCGGCGTGAACGTGGGCGACGTACTTATGTCCGGTCCGGCCGCAGATATTAAAGTGGGTAACTGCCTTGCACTTAAAAATATTCCTGAAGGTACTTTTATCCACGCGATTGAACTGAAAGTCGGCAAAGGGGCGCAACTTGCGCGCAGCGCCGGCAGCCAAGCTCAGCTTATGGCTAAAGAATCGGACTATGCCCATATCAAGATGCCGTCCGGCGAAATCCGCTTAGTGCCCAGCGACTGCTGTGCCACGATCGGACAAGTCGGTAACATTGACCATGGCAACATCATCATCGGCAACGCGGGGCGCAACCGCCACCGCGGCGAACGTCCTACCGTACGCGGTAGTGCGATGAACGCTGTTGACCACCCGATGGGTGGTGGCCGCGGTCACGGTAAAGGCGGCAACATCCCGCGCTCTCCGTGGAACCAACAAACCCGCGGTTTGAAGACACGCTCTACTAAAAAAGCGTTTGGCTGGATGATTGTCAGCGATAGAAGAAAAAACAAGGTTAAATAACTATGGGAAGATCAACTAAAAAAGGTCCGTTTGTGGATTTAAACCTGTTGGAAAAAGTTCAAAAAATGAACGAAACCAACGAAAAGAAACCTATCAAAACGTGGGCAAGAGCGTGCACGATTGTACCGGAATTTGTTGGACATACTTTCTTGGTACATAATGGCCGCAAGTTTCTTCCCATTTACGTTTCTGAACGTATGGTAGGATACAAACTCGGCGAATTTTCGTTCACGCGTTTGTTCAAAGGTCATGGTGGTATGACGAAAGACTCCACCGCCTTAAAATAAGAGTTGAGGATTTGATATGGAAGCTTGTGCAAAAGCAAAATTTCAACGCTTTGGTAGCCGCAGGGTGAACTTAGTGCTTGACCAAATCCGCGGAAAAAACGTAAAGGCGGCGGAAGATGTGCTTCCTTTCGTAGCCAAACGTACGGCGGATTTAGTGGCCAAGACGCTTCACAGTGCTGCTGCTAACTTGGAAGTAAAAGCCGGCAAAAAGCTGGATTTTAGCAAAGTATTCATTAAAGAAGCCTTTGCCAACTTGGGCCCCAGCGGTCACTTGAAAAGAGTGCAACCCGGCCCGCAAGGCCGCGCGATGCCCTATAAAAAGAGCATGTGCCACTTGACGGTTATTGTAACCGACGAAAAAAAGGGAGGTCGCTAAGTTATGGGACATAAGATTCACCCCCGGTCAATCCGCTTAGGTTATATTCAAGATTGGCGTTCCAGATGGTTCGCCCCCAAGAATATGCCGGCCTTGATCAAAGAAGATTTTGAAATCCGCAAAATCGTTGAAGGAAAATTCAATATGGCCGCCATCAGCTATGTGGGCATTGAAAGAGCCGGCGCGTTCTTGCGCGTAAATATTCATACGGCCCGCCCCGGCGTGGTTATCGGTAAAAAAGGTGCTGATATTGAGGCGTTACGCAAAGAGTTGGAAGCCTTTACCGGCAGCAAAACTTTTGTAAACGTCGTTGAAATCAAAAACCCGGAAACGGATGCTCAATTGGTAGCGCAAAATATCGCTATGCAACTTGAAAAACGCGCCCACTACGGTGTCGCTATCAAGAAAGCGATTGAAAAAGCGTTATCCGGCAAAGCGCTGGGTATCAAAATTATGGTATCCGGTCGTTTAGGCGGTGCGGAAATTGCCCGCACGGAATGGAAACGTGAAGGCCGCGTACCGCTGCACACCTTGTGCGCCGATATTGATTACGGTTTTACCGAAGCGAACACCGTGAGCGGTAAAATCGGCATCAAAGTCTGGATTTTCAAACGGACTCACTTCGCCAAATCTCCTAAAGAGATTATGAATGAGCTCAAAAAGCACCGCGACATGGAAACAACCGCCACAGAAGGCGTTACGGAAGAAGTAGCGACTCCGGTGGTAGAAGCGAAATAAGAGGAATTTGACTTATGTTGATGCCTAAAAGAGTTAAATATCGCAAACCCTTCAGCGCTCCGCGCATTAAAGGTAATGCCAAACGCGGCACAGAAGTGGTCTTTGGCGAATATGGCTTAAAAGCCCTAGAACCCAAATGGATTACCGCCCGCCAAATTGAAGCGGCCCGTGTAACCCTGTCCCGCTTTATCAAAAAGAAAGGCAAATTGTGGATTCGTATTTTCCCGGATAAAGCCATCACCAAACACCCGGCCGAAACCCGTATGGGTAAAGGTAAAGGCGCGCCTGAATACTGGGCTGCCGTAGTTAAACCGGGCCGGATTTTGTTTGAACTGGAAGGGGCTTCTGAAGAAGACACCAAGCGTGCTATGCGCTTAGCTTCTGACAAACTGCCCATCAAAACGAAACTGGTAACGAGAAGGTAGTTTTATGAAGACGAACGACAAAGAAGCTTTGAAAAACAAAACCGTGGCCGAACTGAGCCAAGCGCTTAGCAAAGCCCAAGAAAAGAAATTCAACCTTCTTTTCAAACACAGCACGACGCCCATCGCCAACCCGATGGAAATCCGCGCTGTAAGACGCGAAATTGCGCTGCTGCAAACGCTGATTAACCAAAAGAAAGAGCAAAAATAGAGGTTAACCCATGGAAAAAGAAATTCGTGGTAAAAGAAAAGTGCTAACCGGCGTCGTCGTGTCCGATAAGATGGACAAAACCCGCACCGTTACCGTAGAACGGTTGGTGCATGACGATCGCTACGGCAAGACGCTCAAAAGAGCAGCCAAATTCCACGCGCATGATGAAGCGAACGAAAGCAAAATCGGCGACAAAGTGGAAATTATGAGCACCCGTCCCGTTTCTAAAACGACGAAATGGCGTGTTTCCAAGATTGTGGAAAAAGCCAGAGCTTAGTTTGTAAAAACTGGAGTTAGATAAAGTATGATTCAATTAAGAAGCATAGTCAATGTGGCCGACAATTCCGGCGCGCGTAAAGTGCAATGCTTTAAAGTGCGCGGTGGCCACCACCGGGATATCGCAACTTTGGGAGATGTTATTATGTGCTCCGTCAGAGATGCGATCCCTACCTCTGCCATTAAAAAAGGCGACGTGGTCCGCGCGGTGGTAGTACGCGTAGCCCGCGAAAAGAGAAGAAAAGACGGTTCGTACATTCGTTTTGATGACAACGCTGTTTGCATCATTAACGATAATGGCGAACCCAAAGGCACCCGTGTATTCGGTCCTATTGCCAGAGAGTTACGCGAAAAGAATTTCTTAAAAATCATTTCGCTCGCTCCTGAGGTGGTATAGTATGATTATTAAGAAAAAAGATACCGTTTTAGTCTTGGCTGGTAAAGACAAAGGCAAGAAGGGCGAAGTGAAATCTGTAAACCCGACGAAAAACACCGTAGTTGTTACGGGGATTAACATGATTTCCAAACACGTGAAACCTTCCCAAAACAAGCAGGGCGGCATTATTAAGATGGAAGCCGCGTTGGACGCGTCCAATGTAGCGGTTGTCTGTCCCAAATGCAAAAAATCAATGACGCCCAAAGTGCAAGTCGCAGCGGACGGCACCAAAACGCGCGTCTGCCGCAAATGCAACGAGCCGATCATTTAAGCTAGGTAAGTAACATGACTAAGAAAGAAACCAAAAACGTAACGAAGGCGCCCGAGGGATATCAACCCCGGTTGCAAGCCCTCTACAAAGAAAAAGTGCTTCCGGCTTTGCTTAAAGACATGAACGTCAAAAGCCCGATGGCGGTACCGAGACTGACCAAAATCGTTATCAATATCGGTGTAAAAGATGCCCGCGAAGATATCAAAGCCCTTGAAGTGGCCAAAGAAGATTTGACCGCTATTGCCGGCCAAGCCGCACAAGTGCGCCGCGCCAAAAAATCTATCTCTAACTTTAAGTTAAGAGAAGGGATGCCTATTGGTGTACGCGTAACATTGCGCGGAGCAAAGATGTATGAGTTCATGGAACGCTTCATCTGCATTGCCTGCCCCCGCATCCGTGACTTTCAGGGCTTCAATGCCAGCTTTGACGGCAAAGGCAATTTGAACTTGGGGATTAAAGAGCATTATATTTTCCCGGAAATTGACGTGGAAAAATCGCCCAAGGCCCACGGTATGAACATTACGTTCGTTACCACTGCCCAAAACGACCAAAGCGGCCGCATGCTCATGGATTACATGGGTTTACCGTTCCGCAAGGCGACGAAATAAGAGGAGCAAAAAACTTTATGGCTACTAAAGCATGGGTTGCAAAAATGGCGAAAGACCAAAAATTCGCTGTACGCTATCACAACCGCTGCCAAATCTGCGGACGTGCGCGCGGATATTACCGCGATTTCGGTCTTTGCCGTATCTGCCTGAGAAAAATGGCACACCAGGGATTGATCCCGGGTCTTAGAAAATCAAGCTGGTAATTTACAGGAGGAAGTTTTCGCTTTCGGGTCAACTCTTGAATAAGAAAGTGGCTTGGAACGAACACTTAAGTATATGGATCCAATTGCAGATTTCTTAACCAGAATAAGAAATGCCAATATGAAGAAAAAAGAAAAAGTGGACATCCCTTTTTCTAAAATCAAAACTGAAATTGCGCGCGTACTCAAAGAAGAAGGGTACATTGCCAATTTCAAAGCCGTTCATAACGAAACCAAAGGTGGCGTGGTACGGGTATTTTTGAAATATACGCCTGAAAACGAATGCGTAATCCAAGGGTTGAAACGTTTGTCTAAACCGGGTTCTCGCGTGTATAGTGCGTATAATAACATTCCCAAAGTCCGCGGTGCTTTTGGGGTGACGATCTTGTCCACCTCTAAAGGTATCATGACGGATGCACAAGCCAAAGCCGAAAAAATCGGTGGCGAGTTATTGTGCCAGGTTTGGTAAGGGGGAATTATGAGCAGAATTGGTAAAAAAGTAATCAACATTCCCGCTAAAACCAAAGTGGAAATTAAAGAAAACATCATCACTGCTACCGGTGCATTAGGCAGCTTGTCTTACACCGTTCCGGCCGGTATTACCCCGGAACTCAAAGACGGCAATTTGACGTTCTCTATCCCGCAAAACCGGGCTAAAGAACTCAATGCCTTGCACGGCACGACCCGCGCCAATGTGTTTAACATCATTGAAGGAGTAACCAACGGTTTTTCCAAAGTATTGGAAATTAACGGTCTCGGTTATCGTGCGAACGTAGCTGGCAAAAAACTCAATTTGGAATTGGGTTTTTCCCATCCCGTCAATTTGGACATCCCCGAAGGTTTAACCGTCGTGGTAGATCCGAAATCCGGTGCGGTAACAATCAAAGGCAGCGACAAATTCAAAGTCGGTGATTTTGCCGCCAAAATCAGAAGAATCAGACCTCCGGAGCCCTACAAAGGCAGTGGTATTAAATACCAAGGCGAACACATTGTTCGCAAAGCCGGTAAAACTGCGGCGGGAGGTAAATAAGTATGGCTACTAAACAAGTAAGATATCAATTCCGCAAAGATCGCAGCCGCGCGCATTTGCTTAAAAACGGTGCGAACCGCCCGCGTCTTTCGGTATATAGAAGCTTAAAATATATCTACGCCCAAATTATTGACGACAATACCCATAGCACGTTAGTTTCTGCTACGACGTTGTCTAAAGAATTTGACGGCAAGTTTGAAGCGTCCGGCAAAAGCATTGAAGCGGCCAAAGCCCTCGGTGCTGCGATTGCTAAAAAAGCCTTGGATAAAGGCATTAGCGAAGTAATGTTTGACCGCGGCGGACGCGTCTATCACGGCAGAATTAAAGCGTTAGCTGATGCTGCCAGAGAAGCAGGATTGAAATTCTAAGTAACAGGTGAATTTAATGTCCAATGAAACGCTCGCGAAAAGCGAAAACAAAAAAGAAGCGAAAGGCAAAAGAGCCGAGTTTCAAAAAGCAAAACCGGCGGTAGAAGGTAAAACCACGGTTATCCACGTTGCCCGTACGGCCAAGGTAGTCAAAGGCGGTAAACGCTTTGGCTTCCGCGCGCTCGTCGTTGTCGGAAACGGCATGGGCAAAGTGGGCGTTGCTATTGGCAAGGCGAATCAGGTTCAGTTGGCTATTTCCAAGGCTGAATCCCATGCGCGCAAGCACATGATTACGTTTCCGATTGTCGGCGAAACGATTCCGCACGAAACGATTGGTAAGTTCGGTGCGTCGTCGGTTTGGATGAAGCCGGCCGCCCCCGGTACCGGGGTTATCGCGGGAAGCGGAGTGCGCTTGTTATTTGAAGCGGCCGGGATTAAAGACGTGCTCGCCAAGAGTTTGGGCAGCACCAACCCGTGCAACCTCGTCTATGCCACGTTAGAAGCTTTCAAACAACTCAAAAGCAAAGAAGCTGTTAACGTACTGCGCGGTAAAGCCGCTGCGGAAGAAGAAGCTCCCAAAGCGGAAGAAGTAAAAACCGAACCCGCTAAGGCCGAATAGTTTGGAGGAGAAAGAATATGGTAAATTTGAATACGCTTTTCCCTAAACATGGGTCCAGAAAAGAAAGAAGACGCTTGGGTATCGGCCCGGGTTCCGGTTTGGGCAACTACTGCACCAAAGGGATGAAAGGGCAAACCTCGCGTTCCGGTAACAGCCGCAAAGAAAGCAAAGAAGGCGGTCAAATGCCTTTGATCCGCCACACGCCGAAAAGCGGTTTTTCCAATAAAGATTTTACTAAACGCTACGATTATGTAAACGTTGGCTCGTTGGAAAAAGTCTTTGCTACGGGAACGGAAGTTACCCCCGAAGCCTTGAAAAAAGCCGGTATCATCCATGATGTTACCCGCGTGAAAGTGCTGGCAAGCGGCACGCTCACCAAGGCGTTGAAAGTGTCTGCCCATGGTTTTTCTGCCACTGCGAAAGCGGCGATTGAAAAAGCCGGCGGCACCGTAACTGTACTTGAACAGAAGACCAAATAATGGCAAATAATACAGTTGCAAATATTTTAAATGCGCCCGAGCTCAGAAAGAGACTTCTTTTTGTGCTCGGTGCGCTTGCTGTTTTCCGGGTTGCTGCGGCAATCCCTATACCCGGTATCAATACGGAAGTGTTGCGCCATTTGTTTAATGCCCATCAAAACGGTATTTTAGGTTTTATGAATATCTTTTCGGGCGGTGCATTAGGGCGGTTTTCCATATTGGCACTTGGTATTATGCCGTATATTAACGCCTCCATTATCATGGGCCTAGTGCGCGGGGCACATATTTTCCCGGCCTTAGACCGTATGCACAAAGAAGGGGAATCCGGCAGAAGAAAAGAAAACCAGATTACCCGTATTTTTGCACTGTTTTTGGCTGTTTTGCAGGGTTCCATGATGACGTTTGCCATCACCCGCGTAACGGATGCAGGCAACGTACCGGCGGTTGTTAATCCGTCGTTTATGTTTTTCGTTACAACGGTTCTTACGTTGGCCGCAGGTACTATGTTTGTCATGTGGCTGGGTGAACAAATCACCGAAAAAGGGGTCGGGAACGGTATTTCGCTAATCATTTTTGCGGGTATCGTGGACCGCTTGCCCAGTGCCTGTTGGGAACTTTACCAACGTGTAGAAACCGGCGAAATGGACTTTGTAGTATTTTTAATTATTGCCTTAGCGGTAGCGGGCATCACGGCTTTGGTGGTATGGTTGGAAACAGCCCAACGCCAAATCCCGGTGCAATATGCTAAACGCCAAATGGGCAATAAAACGTATGGTGGACAAACGAGTTATTTGCCGCTTAAAATAGATCAAAGCGGGGTGATCGCGGTTATTTTTGCTTCATCTGTGATTTCGCTTCCGCTTACGATTGCGACGTTTAACCAAGAAGCCGAATGGGCGCAAAAACTAATCGGTATGATGAGCCACAGCAGTGTGTGGTATATGCTGGTGTTTTCCGCGTTGATTATCTTCTTCTGTTATTTCTATAACTCCATGACGATTAACCCGTCTGATTTAGCCGATAACATGAAGAAATGGGGCGGCTTTATTCCCGGAATCCGTCCTGGTGAACCGACCAAAAATTACATTGAATGGGTTATGAACCGCTTGACGTTCTGCGGGGCCATTTTTGTATGTTTGATTGCGGTCTTGCCGGACTTTTTCCGCTCGTACTTTAACGTAGATTTTTACTTCGGTGGTACGGCACTGCTCATTGTGGTTGGTGTTGCGTTAGATACCGTCAGCCAAGTGCAAGCGCACTTGTTGGCGCGTAACTATGAACCGCTGTTGAAAGGGTCTAAAAGAATTAAAGGACGCTGGTTTAACGTCGGCCAGTAATTTAGAAATTTTGGGAGATTGCGTTGTTGTTACGCGGCTCACTTATTAGTTTATAAGTTTCGCCGCTACACGTCTGGCAATCTCCTCAAAATTCCACAAATTATAAGTTATAGGTGGAAAGTAATTTCCGCAAGTTAGTAAAAGATATGAATATCATTTTAATGGGTTGTCCGGGTGCCGGTAAAGGCACACAATCGGCCAAGTTGTTACAAGCGTTCCCGCTTCACCATATTTCCACGGGAGATGTACTCCGCGCGGAAATTGCGTCGGGTTCTGCGTTGGGTAAACAACTGGGTGAGATTGTTAACGCCGGCAATTTAGTGCCGGATTCGCTGATGATAGAAATGTTGGAAAACATTGTCAAAGCGACGGATAAGGGAATTATTTTTGACGGTTTTCCCCGCACGGTGGCGCAAGCCGAAGCATTAGACGCTATGATGCAACGCTTGCAACGGACTATTACCCATGTAATTATGATAGATTTGCCTGCGGAAGAAGTGGTTAAACGCATTTGTTCGCGTAAACAATGCAAGAAATGCAAAGCCATTTTAGGCGTAGATTTAGCCAATCCTCCGGCGGTTTGTCCGTCTTGCGGCGGGGAATTATATACCCGTCCGGATGACACGCTCGAGCGGGCCACGCACCGGTTGGAAGTGTACCGTCAAAGCACGTTGCCGGTCAAAACTTATTACCAACACAGCGGAAAGTATGTAGAGATAAACGGCCAACAAACGCCGCAGAAAGTTTTTGAGGACCTTGTTAAAATCCTTGAAAAGTAACATGATAGAAGTAAAAAACGAACAAGAATTACAACGTATGCGCGCCGCCGGTAAAGTAACGGCAGCGGTGCTTAAACAAATGACCGAGCTGGTGAAGCCCGGCGTTTCCACGTTGGAATTAGATAAAGCCGCGGAAAAAACGATTCGTTCCTTCGGAGCGACGCCGCTTTTTCTGGGGTATTACGGGTTTCCGGGCACTATTTGTGCGTCTGTCAATGAAGAAGTCGTGCACGGAATCCCAAAAAAAGATAGAATATTAAAGAGTGGTGATATTATCAGTATCGATACGGGAGCCCGCCTTGACGGTTTCTGTTCGGATGCCGCAATCACCCTCGGTGTGGGAGAAGTTTCTGAGGAAGCCCAACGATTGATGGACGTAACGAAAAAATCGTTATACAAAGCCATCGGGCAAATCAAACCCGGCCGTCGTCTTGGAGACGCGCAGCACGCGGTGGAAACTTTTGCCACGCAACATAACATGGGCGTTGTTCGTGATTATTGCGGGCATGGAATCGGCCGCAATATGCACGAGGAGCCGAGCATTCCTAATTTCGGCAAACCGGGCACTGGTCCGGTATTGAAAGAAGGCATGACGTTGGCTATTGAGCCCATGCTTACTGCGGGAAGTTATAAAGTCAGGGAGTTGGATGACGGTTGGACGGTGGTCACGTTGGACGGCAGTTGTGCGGCCCATTTTGAACACACGATAGCCGTTACCGCTAACGGCAGTGAAATTCTTACTGCTTTTGAATAACGCGCCCCGTGCGTTTGGACGGTATCAAACGCGGTGTGTGTGTTCTGAAATTTATCCGAACTCGGAGTTGTATGAGTGATAAAATAGAAGTTGAGGGTAAGGTTCTGGAAGCGTTGCCTAACGCGATGTTCAAAATTGAAATAGCAGGCGGCAAAGTTATTTTAGGACACATATCCGGCAAAATGAGAGTTCATCATATAAGAATTCTTCCGGGCGATAGTGTTAAACTGGAGTTATCTCCGTACGATTTAACACGCGGCAGAATAACTTATAGGGAGAAATAAATGAAAGTTAGAGCCAGTGTAAAAAAAATCTGTCAGAAATGCAAAATTATTAAACGCAACGGCGTAGTCCGTGTGGTTTGTGAAGTAGCAAAACACAAACAACGCCAAGGTTAAGAAGAGGAGTTTTAAAGGAATATGGCTAGAGTCGCAGGTATTGATTTACCGAAAAACAAAAGAATTGATGTCGCGTTGGAATACATTTACGGCATCGGCAAAAAGAACGCCAAAGAAGTGCTTGCTAAAGTAGAAGGCCAAATTGATCCCGCTACCCGCGTGAAAGATTTAACCGAACAACAAGCCGGTCTCTTAAATACCATTTTGCAAAAAGAATACAAAGTGGAAGGCGAATTGCGCCGTGAAGTTGCACAAAACATTCACCGCACGATTGAAATCGGCTCCTATCGGGGTCAGCGTCACCGCCGCAATTTGCCCGTACGCGGCCAACGCACCAAAACTAACAGCAGAACCCGCCGCGGCAGAAGAAAAACCGTGGGTTCTAAAACCAAATAACTTTTAGAAGGAATTTACTATGGCAGAAGAAAAAGTAACAACCGCCGCTCCGGCCCAAGCGCCTGCGGCGAAAGCAAAAAAGAAAAACTCCAAAGCTCCGGCTTTTGGTGTGGTACATATTTATTGTTCATTCAATAACACCATTGTAACCGTATCCGACGACAAAGGCAACACTGTTGCTTGGTCTACGGCCGGTTCCCATGGCTTCAAAGGCACCAAGAAATCTACGCCTTTTGCGGCGCAAATCACCAGCAATAAAGCGGCTGAAAAAGCCTATGCTTTAGGAATGCGTGAAGTAGCTGTAAAGGTTTGTGGTCCGGGCCAAGGCCGCGAAACGGCCGTACGTGCTGTTCAACAAGCCGGACTTATCGTGTCTTCCATTAAAGACATCACCCCCATCCCGCACAACGGATGCAGACCGCCTAAAGCCAGGAGAGTATAATTTTTATGTCTAGATATACAGGACCCAGCTGCAAAAAATGCAGAAAATTAGATTGCAAATTGTTCCTTAAAGGGACGAAATGCTACGCCAACTGCGTCATGGACAAGTTGGCCGCCGCCACCAAACGCGGGGGCAAAGTACGCAAAGCCAAAGTTTCCGAATATGGTATCCGCTTGCAAGAAAAGCAAAAAGCCAAATTACAATCGGGTATGTCGGAAATTCCGTTTCACAATATGTTTGACGCTGCGGCCAAAGCCGAAGGTCAAACCGGTGAAAATTTCCTACGCAAATTGGAAACCCGTTTGGACAATATCGTACGCCGTTTAGGGTTTGCCGTATCGCTCAAAGCGGCCCGCCAAATCGTTTTGCACGGATATGTAACGGTGAATGGTAAAGCCGTTAACGTGCCGTCTTACCAATTACGCTTAGGCGACAAAGTAACCTTGGCTAAATCCATGGCGGAAAACGTGATGGTCAAACAAGGTCTTACGGAAGCGGAAAAACGCAACCAACGTCCGAGTTTTTTGGAATATGACGCCGAAAAGATGACCGGAAAATTGTTAAGATGGCCCGACAGAGCGGAAATGTCCTATCCTGTCAATGAGCAGCTCATTGTAGAATACTATTCTAAATAATAGTTTGGAGGCTTACTAATGGCTTTAAATGAATTGGTTCTTCCGCAGAAAATTCAGTTGGAAGAAAAAACTGCGTCTGATTTCTACGGCAAATTTATTGCTGAACCGTATGAAAGCGGTTATGGCCACACGGTAGGAAATTCCTTGCGCCGGATTTTGCTTTCCGGTATGGAAGGAGCCGCCGTCAGTGCCGTACGCATTGCCGGAGCCGTGCATGAATTTAGCACGATTCCCAATGTGCGCGAAGACGTGATCAATATCTTGCTTAACTTCAAACACTTGCGTGTAAAAATGGAAGGCAAGACCCGTGAATACGTCCAATTACATGCTTCCAAACCCGGTGTTGTTACCGCGGCCGATATTGAAGAAATAGACGGGGTAGAAATTATCAATAAAGACCTCGTTTTGGCTACCTTGGAAGTGGGCGGTTCGTTGGATATTGAAATTGAAATCACCCGCGGCAAAGGGTATGTTCCCGCGGAAGAATTGGCTAAAACGCAACGCCCGGCCGGTTTTATTCCGGTAGATGCGTTGTATTCGCCGATTGTCAAAGTCCATTACGATGTAGAACCGGCCCGCGTGGGGCAGAAAACGGACTACGATCGCTTGATTTTGGAAATTACCACCGACGGTACTTTGGAACCGGCCCGTGCGCTTCATCGTGCGGCGGTGTTGTTGTCGGGCTCGCTGCATATCTTCACTATTGAAGGGGAAGAAGGCTGCGTAGCGACCGCCAGCGACGAACCCGTGGAAGCCCCGGCCACTCCGGCGACCAACGTGGTAACCAGCAAACAGGATGAATTGCTCAACCAATCTATTGAATTTATTGAGCTGTCTTCCCGTTCCATCAATTGCCTCAAGTCCGAAAGCATCCATACGGTGCGCGACTTGGTCAAAATGACCGAAGAAGATCTGAAAATGATTAAAAACTTCGGGGCCAAATCTATGGACGAAATCAAAGAAAGATTAGCCGAAATGAATCTTTCTTTGGGTATGAAAATTTAAGGAGTAGTTTGAGTATGATTAAGAATACCGGATACCGGAAATTAGGTAAAACCGCATCCCACCGCAAAGCCATGTTGAACAATATGGCTACCAGCATCATCTTGCATGAAGAAGTCAAAACGACGCTTCAAAAGGCCAAAGAAGTGCGCCGCGTGGTGGAAGGGCTTATTACCTTAGCCAAAGCCAAAAACGAACGTGCCGCTAAAGATACGCTCAAAGATGCGGCCGCTTGCAAAAAACTTTTTGAAGTATTGGCTGCCCGCTATGCCAACCGCCCCGGCGGATTCTGCCGCATTTATCGCGCAGGTCTTCGCCAAGGGGACAATGCAGAAGTAGCGATTGTAAAACTTGTAGATTAAGAGGCGACAGATGGTAATAGACTATCTTGGAGGGCTTTTTTCCTCGGACTTGGGGATGGATCTCGGTACGGCGAACTGCTTGATTTACGTCAAGGATAAAGGAATCGTCTTGCGCGAGCCGTCCGTAGTCGCGGTGGAAAGAGAAACCGGTGAAGTAAAAGCCGTAGGCGCAAAAGCCAAGCAAATGCTAGGTCGTACGCCTGCCAATATCGTAGCCGTTCGCCCGATGAAAAACGGTGTTATTGCGGACTTTGAAGTAACCCAAGAAATGATTCGTTACTTCATCCGCAAAGTACATAGCCGCAGCAGTCTGTTACGTCCCCGTATTGTAATCGGAATCCCTTCGGACATTACCGGCGTGGAGCGCCGTGCGGTAGATGATGCCGCCCGCCAAGCCGGTGCACGGGAAGTGTATTTGATTGAGGAACCCATGGCCTCGGCCATGGGGGCCGATTTGCCCATTGCCGAGCCGCATGCCAGTATGATTGTAGATATTGGCGGAGGCACCACGGAAGTAGCCGTTATTTCGCTAGGTGGGATGGTAGTGGCCAAGTCTATTGACGTTGCCGGAGATGAACTGACCGAATGCATTGTTCAATACTTCCGCAAAAAATACAACTTGATCATTGGTGAAACCACCGCCGAAGAGGTAAAGATTAACTTAGGGTCTGTATATCCGCTTAAAGAGGAGAAATCTATGGAAGTAAAAGGCCGCGACCAAACCCAAGGGTTGCCGCGTACCTTGACGGTTACTTCCGAAGAAATCCGCCAAGCTTTAATGGAGCCGGTGCGCTTGATTTTGGACGTTATCAAAAGCACGCTGGAAGAAACCCCGCCGGAACTCGCCGCCGATTTGGTGGACAGAGGACTTGTCGTAGCCGGAGGCGGAAGCTTGTTGCGAGGTATTACAGAGCTGATTCGCAAAGAAATAGATATCCCGGTGCATCGTGCGGCCGATCCGCTAAGTTGTGTAGCGCTGGGGACGGGCAAGTTTTTAGAACAGCTGAACGAAAAAGGCACCCGCTTTTTTAGTTCGCGCGGCAAATCTTTCTAACTTGCCGGTAGGTTGATTTAGGGCGGACACAGCTTTTACACAAAAGCCGTGTCCGCTTTTTGGGTTTATTCCCAGCGTTTAATTTGAATAAGGAAATTGTACGGCTATGGTATCGTCGCACAGAAGAACAACCAAGAAAATTTATACAGGCAGCCGCCGCCGGTTTTTGTTCCCGGTATCCTTTTTGCTTTTATCTTTCGTACTCATGATTTTACCGCTCGACGGAGTAGTCGCTTCCGTAAAAACGGTGCTTTCTTATGTTTTTATTCCGCAAGTACGCGCTGCGCACGGGGCGGTTAAGTACGCTCAAGGAGTGCGGCAAACGGTCCGTGAATTATTAGACACCCACCAAGAAAATAAACGCTTGAAACAACAGCTGGAAATGGACCATTTGTTAACAGCGCAAGCAGAAAACGTGTTCAAAGAAAATGAACGCCTGACGCAGATTTTGAAGTTGCAAGCGGTAACCCCGTGGAAAGGGATATGGGCGCGTGTGGCTTACCGCGAGCCGAGCCAGTGGAACACCGTAATTGTAGACAAGGGTTCCGCCGACGGCATTGAAGAACGCAGCGCGGTACTTTCGGTGGAACAAAGTCAAGAAGGATTGGCAGGAGTGGTGGTGGAAGTATCGGAAAATACGTCTAAAGTGCTTTTAGTGCGCGACGAAGATTTTTCGGCGGCTGTTACGTTGGAAAAGGGGCAGGAAGAAGGGCTGCTCGTAGGTGGCGGACCGCATGCCGTCCGCATCAAATATATTCCGCTTCAAGCCCAAGTAGAAAAAGGGGATAAAGTGGTTACGTCTTCCACCAGTCATATTTTCCCGGCGGGCATTTTGGTCGGGCATGTGCGTTCCGTGCGTGAAGACGGCAGTTTCCAAACGGCCCAAACCGTAGAGGTAGATCCGTTGGTGCGTTCAGCCGCTGTCAAAGAATTATTTGTCATTTTTAAGCAAAAGGAGCCTGCTTCGTATGAAGAAAACCTGTAAATTGTTAGCCCTTTTTATTGCTGCGACGGTAGGCCATTGGGGGTTTGCCACGTTGTTTTCGTACCTAGGGCTAAGTGTTAATTTTATGTTGGTGTTTGCCATCGCTTTTTGTACGGTGGCCCGATTGGAAATCGGTTATCCGGCCGCGTTTGTGTGCGGTTTGTTTTTAGATTTCTTCGGCGCAAAATTATTTGGCAATAATGCGTTTTCCTTTACAGTGGCGGCTTTGGTGGTATATACGCTACGCAAGCGGATTGATTTTGTCAGTATTTTCCCTCAAATAGTTGTGGTATTTTTAATGACTTGTGCGGTGGGGGTGCTGAATAGTTTGCTGTTAATGCGGTTTACTTCTTCGTCGTTGTGGCCGGGCACATTTAGTTTGCTCGGCGGTGCGGTTATAGGGGCTTTTTTGGCCCCGTTCGTGTTCGCGATACTACGTTTTATGTGGGTAGAATTATCGGCTGACGACCACTAATAAGAGAAAAAAATGTCTGTAACGAAAGTTTTATTCAATATGCGCTTAAAGACCATGATGGTCCTGGCGGCTATCGCCGGGGTCGTGATTGCGTTGCGGCTAGTTGATATCCAAATTTTACGGCACAATGTGTATTTACAGATGGCGGAACGTAACCGTACGCAGATTTTATACCAAACAGCACCGCGCGGACGGGTGTTTACATCCGACGGTGTAGAAGTGGCTTCCAATGCGCCGGCATTTAGTTTGTATTATTTAGGGGGGAAACAGGAGTCTGCTTATTTGACCCGCTTGGCGACCGATTTTGCCCCCAGTTTACATGCGCGTAAAGACGACTTGGAACACGCTTTGCAAGTAGGGGCGACCAGTGGAAAAACGGTGCTGCTGGCTGAAAATTTATCTACAAAAAGCACCGTTGCTTTGCAAGAATTGCAATATTATTATCCCGGTATTTACTTAATTGAAGAAACCAAACGCCATTATCCGTACGGCAATTTTGCCAGCCATTTGCTGGGGTATTTAGGCAGTATGGATGAGCGCGAGTGGCGTAAACGCAATAATAAATTGGGTTACCGTTTAACGAGCAAAATAGGCAAGAACGGTATTGAAAAAAAATACGAAGCCGAATTAAAAGGTAAAGACGGCGGAGTGTTTTTGGAAGTAGATTACCGCGGACGTGTCAAAAGTATTATTGAGGATAAAAAATGGGCTGCGGGCAGTGATGTATATTTGACGTTAGATTTTGCGGTACAACGCGCGGCGGAAGAAGGCCTTAAAAATTCGCTTACCGGCCGCGGGGCCGCGGTGGCGTTAGATCCGCGGACGGGCGCGGTGCTTGCGTTTGCCAGTGCGCCTGCTTACGATCCGAATATCTTTGTGCCGTATATTGACGAGGAACAACCGGCTTCTAAAAAAATTGATGAATATAATTTGGCCTTGCAAGGAATTTATCCGCCCGCCTCTACGTTTAAGGTGATTACGGCCGCGGCCGCGTTGGAAAGCGGACTTATTGACCCGAAGCGTAAAATCACATGTACCGGGCAATATAATTCCGGCCCGCGTATTTTTAAGTGTTGGGGTACGCACGGTCCGGTGGACTTTGTAGAAGGAATGAGCCACTCGTGCGACGTATATTTCTACACGGTAGCGGCTCAAATTGGTTCAGCGGCCATTGAGCGGGTAGAGCGTATGTTTATGTTTGGCCGTCCTACGGGCATTGATTTGCCCGGAGAAAAAGCCGGTAATCTTTACGGACCGACCCGTCGCGCGCGTAATAAAACGTATTGGTTTATCGGGGACACGTTAAACCTCTCTATTGGGCAAGGGGAGTTATTAGTTACGCCCATAAAACTGGCCCAGTTTGCGGCCGCTTTAGCCAGCCGCGGAAATGTTTACCGACCGTATTTTGTAGAAAAAATCGTCAGTAATCAAACCGGTAAAACTTATAAAGTGGGGGCTACGGAAGTTTTGCAACATGCCGATTTGAAACCCGAAACATACGATCAATTGTTGTATGCATTAAAATATACGGTGGATAACGGTACGGCCCGTCGTGCTAAACTCAAAGGGATTGATGTGTACGGAAAAACCGGTACGGCTCAAAATCCGCACGGAGAGGATCACGGTTGGTTTATGGCTTTTGCGGCCCGCCCCGGTGAAGAACCGGCTATTGCGGTTGCGGTATTTGTGGAATTTGGTCAAAGCGGTTCGGCCGCGGCCGGGCCGATTGCCCATGATATGCTTAAAGCATATTTTGATAATCCGCACCGGGCTTTGACCTCCAAAACGCAAGACGATTATGATGAATTATTGGTAGGAGAAAAAACCAATGCCTAGTTTGAAACAATTAGCGTCCGGACGCAGCCGAATGGATTTTATCTTGTTGGGAGCCATGCTCGCTTTAGTTGTGTTGGGGGCGTTGTGCATTATGTCCGCGGTGAACAGTATGTCGTGGACGCATCCCGTTGTCCGTACGCATTTTGTTGCGTTGCCTATGGGGCTATTGGCGTTTTTTATCGGCCGGAGTTTTAATTATCAAATTTATGATGAACAATGGAAAGCCCTGTATATGTTCATCTTGTTGTTGCTGGTGGGAGTATTGTTATTTGGTTCGTACCAACGCGGTTCGCGTTCTTGGTTCGTGTTGCCGTTTTTCTCCATGCAACCTTCCGAAATTTGCCGTGTGGCTACTATTTTGGTAGCGGCTGCTTTTTTGGATCGCCGCGGCCGCCGTATCCGGGATGTAACGTCTGTGTTTTATTTGTGCATTTTGCTCGTGCCGGTGTTCGGGCTTATTATGTTGCAACCTGATTTTTCATCTGTAGTGGTTACGTTGCCGTCTATTATTATTTTGTTATATTGCACGGGTATTAACGTTTTTTACTTGTGGTTGATTGCTTTGTTGGCGGGCGTGGCCGGATTTTTTACGATTTCGTGGACCTACATTTATTTGCATCCGGAATTGTTGGAATATCCGTTGGTACGGGTATTTAATGAATTGGGCCGCAACGGTTGGTATATGGCCGGTTTTGCCGCAATCATTATTGCATTGGGCTATTTAGCGTGGTGGATATTTAGGCAGTTTCGCATTTTCTTGCCGTCGTTTTACTTTGTGTTGGCAACACTGGTGATGTTGGCTGGTTTATTCGGCGGGATGTTTGTAGATCATCAAATGAAACCGCACCAACGCAAACGGGTGGAAGCGTTTTTGGCTCCGCGTTCTGACCCGCAAGGGGCCGGATATAACATTTTACAGGCGCAAATTGCCATGGGAGCAGGCGGCATTGTGGGCAAAGGGCTTTTTTCGGGTACGCAATCGCGTTTGGGGTTCGTGCCGGAGCGTCATACCGATTTTATTTTAGCCGTTGTTGGCGAGGAACTGGGCTTGTGGGGCACGTTATGCGTGTTGGGGCTCTACTTTATTATTTTGTGGCGCATTATTGCGGTAGCGTATGTGTCGGGGGATCGGTATGGCTATTTGGTGTGCGCCGGAATTTTTGGTATGTTTTTTACTTATATGCTTATCAACTATGGTATGCTGATAGGTATAGTGCCGGTGGCGGGGATACCGCTTCCGTTTATTTCGTACGGAGGATCTAATCTGGTGGCCAGTTTGTGGGCATTAGGGGTGGTGCAATCGGTATATGGTCGCCGCCTTCGCGCATAAAAGATGAATTACACGCCAAAAAATTATAAAATGCGTATAGTGTTTCGTTGGACCGATGGCGAAACGGAACATCCGCATACTTTACGCGCAATAAAACGAATGGTGCTTGACTCGGGCTTGCCGTATGAACCATCTAAGTTCGTGGGCAGTTTGCCACGGCTGGCGTACGGGCCGGCTCCTGCTAAAGGACAGCAGGCCGAGCGCGAGTACTTGGACATTTATCTGTTGGAAAACCGCAGCGTAGCAGACGTGCGCGACGCGTTGTTGCAAGTAGCTCCGGAGGGGTTTGAAATTTTGCAACTAACGCGCGTGCCGTATCCGTTGCCCTCCGTGCAGAACTTGGCAGTTGCGGCCAGGTACCGGGTGAAGGGGGATTTCTCCCCGTTTTGTTCACTTGGGCGGAAGTTAGAAGATTGGGAACGCATGGAAAATTTGACGGTTTCTTTGCGTAATGAAAAAGGGGTGCTGTGCCAACGCAATATCACAGCGGGGCTGCTAAAAGCTCAGGTATGTGCCCCAAATGAAGTAGCACTGACGCTTGGCCCGATAAATGGCCAGTGGCAGCCGCCGCAATGGTTTATCGCCGCGTGGTTGGGGCAGGAAGTTCCCGCCGCAGATGAACCTTTTACGGTGGAAGGTTTAGTTTTTATACGAGAGTATTTTTGTTGGCGGGATTCGCAAGGCGAACTCCACCCAATTTAAGAGTCAGGGGGTATCCCCTAAGCGAGGAATTTGAGTCATGAGTAAAATTGCAGAAGAACTTCCCACCGTGGAAGCCTTAGTTAATACATCTTTTGAAGAAACACGGATCGCTATTTTAGAGGACGGACGTGTCAACGAACTGCTATGGGAACGCCGCGGCGCGCTTAACATTGTAGGCAATATCTACAAAGGGACGGTGGAAAATGTGCTGCCCGGTATTTCCAGCGCGTTTTTGAATATCGGTTACGAAAAAAACGCCTATCTGTATATTTCCGACGTGATAGGCGGTGATAAAAAGAACATTGATAAAACCCTTCATAAAGGCCAAGAAGTCATGGTGCAAGTGGTCAAAGACGCTATCAGCACCAAAGGAATGAAAGTAACAATGGACGTTACCTTGCCCGGCCGTTACTTAGTGCTTACGCCGCATCAAAGTTTTGTAGGTGTTTCCAAGCACATAGAAGATGCCGACTCGCGCCACAAACTCAACGAAATTATGCAAGAACTGGCCGAGAAACATTTGAACGGGATGGGGTGTATTGTCCGTACCGAAGCCGAAGAAGCCACTAAAGACGAATTGGAACGTGAAATCAGATACTTGTACCGTCAATGGCAATCCATTGTGAAAAAATTTGAAACGTCGCGTTCTCCCAAGTTATTGCACGAGGATATGGACGCTGTATTGCAAGTGGCGCGGGATGTGCTGTCCGAAAATGCCAAAGTCTATATGCTAGATAACGAGAAAGATTACGAACGCGTGATGGATTTTGTCAGCAAAAATTCGCCGGAACTGGCCGATCGTGTGAAACTCTACAAAGGCAAAACGCCTATTTTTGAAGCGTATGATGTAGAAAAAGAAATTGATAATTTACGCAAAATTAAATTGCCGCTTCCTAACGGGGGCAGTATCATTATTCAAGAAGCCGAATCTCTCTGCGCTATTGACGTCAACACTGGCAAATTTACCGGTAATAAATCGCAGGAAGAAACTGTTACGCAAACCAACATTGAAGCCGCGCAAGAAATTGCCCACCAATTGCGTTTGCGCAATATCGGCGGAATTATTGTAATTGACTTTATTGATATGCGTAAAGCGTCCAGCCGTCACCGGGTGGTGGAGGCGTTAGCGCAAGCCGTCCGCGGCGACCGCGCGAAAATCCGCATTTTGCCGATTACCCGGTTGGGACTGGTGGAAATGACGCGCGAGCGCAAACGGGCCAGCACCGGCAGTTTTATTAGTGAAGAATGCCCCCAATGCCACGGATCGGGACGGGTTTTATCGGCCGAAACCATGCGCATTAAAATTCAGCGCGAAATTTACGATTTAACCAACGGACGTCCCGGCGGGAACTTACGCGTGGTATTGCACCCCGTACTCGCCGAGGCCATCAAACTGCGCCAGAAAGATATTGAACAAAATATCCACCGTTCGCTTAAAATTCAAGCGGACCCGCAACTGGTGTGGGAAGATTATAAAATCGTTTTAGAATAACGGTATTTGTGGCGTAAAGTATGAAAGGTTTTTTGCGATTTCTTAGCGTTGCGTTATGTGTGAGCGGTTTGTTCTGTTCCGGTATGGCACAAGACAAAGTGTCTTTGGTCGTGTCCGGTAAGAAACAAGGCACCGTAACGGCACTTACCCAACATAACACGACCTATGTGGATTTGCAAAAAACCGCCCGCAAATTGGGCTTTAGCGTGGAGTTGTTTGCCCGCTCCAAACAAGCCAAAATTACCGCTCGCGGATTTTACGCTATTTTAACCGTCGGCCTGAACGAAATTATTCTCAATGCCCAAGCCGCACAGTTAACGACGCCGGCGTTGATGAACGGCGGTGCAATTTTGGTACCGGTAGAGTTTTTCCTCTTGCCGCAAGTGCAACGTGCCGCGGGCAAAGAAATTTCTTTTGCCGAAGGTGCCCTGCAACTGGAAACGGTGTATGATGTAGCCCGGGAGGACAATATCCTAACCGCTGCGGAAAACCGGTTCGTGTTTGCTCCGCGCCGCCAACTGACGTGGTCGTCAACGTCTATTAATGCGCATACGCTAGATGTTACGTTTCCTAATACGTTCATCAAGCGGGAAGAAAATTTACGGTTGAAAACGGGGTTGGTTTCGTCGGTTTCTATCCGGCAGGAACGTGCCGATACCCACTTGCGCTTTATCTTGGGTAAGCATGCCAAACATTGGACGGTGGAAGAAAACGACGGGAAAATTTTGGTGCGTATCAGTTCGCAAAAATTAACGCCTCTACGTGCGGCGCAAGTATCTGCTCCTGTGCCGGACACCAAGACGCCCCCGCCCGCTAAGTCTGTTGAGGACACCCCCGCCGCAGAAACAACCCCTGCTTTGTCTGACGAAGAAGAAAAAGAAGAATTCAAAGAAACGCCTTCAACTCCTGCCACGGTGATATCGGCGGCTGCCGCTCCTGCCGTTACGTCAACCGAAAAGCCGGCGCCTGTTATGACAGCCGGTCCGGTGGCAACGATCTCTGCCGCGCATAAAAAAATGCGTATTGTGGTGGATCCGGGGCATGGCGGCAAAGATCCCGGTGCTATTCGTTCGCGCACGCGCGAGAAAGACTTAAATTTGGCCGTAGCCAAGGAGTTATATAAACTGCTTAAAAAGGGTAATTTTGAAGTGAAAATCACGCGCGATAACGACACGTTTATTGCACTGTCTGAACGCTCCAAAATTGCCAACACGTTTAAAGCCGATTTATTCGTTTCCGTCCATACCAATTCTTCTAAAAACCGCACTGCGCACGGTTTTGAAGTTTATTTCCGATCCGAAAAAGCAACCGATCAAGAAGCCGCTGATACGGCGGCCTTTGAAAACGAGGCCATGCAGTATGAAGAAGTGCACTATAATTTTGTGGATGCCTTGTTGCAGTCGCTAGCGAAAAATGAATATATCAACGAAAGTTCCAAACTGGCCGGATACGTTAGAAACGCGGTTTACAAACAGCCCGGTATCGGTATTGCGGTCAATCAAAACAGCAGTGTGCGCCAAGCCAATTTCTACGTGCTAAAGGGTGTGCAAAGCCCGGCTATTTTAGTAGAAATGGGATACATCAGCAGTAATAAAGACCGCGGCCGGCTGACGGGAAAATCGACCCAAAACAGCATGGCAAAAGGTATCTACAACGGCATTGTAGAGTATGCCAAAAAAGAAGGGTGGATCAAATAGTCCGGCCTTTCAAGGGATTTTTGAACTTTTCAAAATAGCGCGCAGATCTACACTAACCTGTTAAAATTAAAATAGTGAATTAGTAGAATAAAGGTATGCAGTTATTTTCTTTATTTTATGTGTTTGCCAAAATCGGCCTGTTTACGCTGGGGGGCGGATACGCCATGATCCCGCTGATGGAGCGGGAAATGGTGGATAAGCGCGCGTGGTTAAGCCATGCGGGGTTTTTAGATGTGCTGTCCGTAGCGCAAGGGGCGCCGGGCATTATGGCAGTTAATGTGGCGATTTTGGTGGGCTACCAACGCGCCCGTGCGCGGGGTAGTTTTTGTGCGGCTCTTGGGGCGGCTTTGCCGTCTTTTCTCATTATTCTATTAGTGGCAATTTTCTTTCAAACGTACCAACACAATCCGGTCGTAGTACGCGTTTTTAAGGGCGTCCGTCCGGCGGTGGTGGCACTGATTTCCGTGCCGGTTTTCCGTTTGGCCTGCGCGGCGAATATCGGTTGGAAAACGGTTTGGGTGCCGCTTGCGGTTGTCGGGTTGGTGTGGGGGTTGGGTATCTCTCCGGTGTATGTAGTGTTGGCCGCTGTTATGTACGGAGTGTGGGGGACGAGGAAATGATTTATTTGCGCTTGTCTCTTACGTTTTTTAAAATCGGGCTATTTAATTTTGGGGGCGGATACGCCATGATTTCGTTTCTGCAAAACGAAGTAGTGGCTAAACATGTGTGGCTGACTACCTCCCAATTTACCGACGTGGTTGCTTTAAGCCAAGTAACGCCCGGCCCGGTGGGAATCAATATGGCCACCTATACGGGATATGTTGCTGCCGGGGATATATATGGGGCTTTAGTCGCTACGACCGCGTTATGTTTACCGTCTTTTTTGCTAATGGTTGCGTTAGGCAAACTTTTACTGGCACACCAACACACGCCGCGGGTACAACGGGTATTATCCGTTTTGCGCCTGACGGTAGTCGGTTTGATTGCCGCCGCGGCCTTGCTGCTGTGCAATCGCGAAAATTTTACAAGTTATAAAAGTTTTTGTTTCTTTCTGGTTGCGTTTGGACTGGTGGCTACGCGCAAAGCCGGGCCGATAGGCGTGCTGATGCTAAGCGCGGTGGCGGCTCTTATCGTATATTAACAAGCGGGGATAACGTATTACGCGTTTGTATTTTCGGCGGGAGTTTCGTCGGGCGAAAGCGTAATATGTATTTCTTCAAAAACGGCCTCTTTATGTTCGTTAAGCCACCGGCGGTGGAGTTTGTAATCGTGGCTAAATTGCGCGACCAGTTGCCAATACTCCTCGCCATGGTTCATAAAACGTAAGTGGCATAATTCGTGGATGACTAAATAATCTTGCACGACGGGCGGCATTTTGACAATGCGGTAAGAATAATTGATGTTTTTTTGCGACGAGCAACTTGCCCACAACGTGCGCTGGTCTTTTAGGAAAACGCGGTTATATTCCACGCCGATTTCGCTAGCCCATTTGGCCGTCTTTTGCGGTAAAATTTCGGCGGCTTTGTCGCGCAGGTATTGCGTCACAAGCGCAGACGGGTCGCTTTCTTTGCTTTGGAGATAAATATGAAAAATCGTCCCATCAAACGCTACCCCTTCTTCTTGGTCAGGGGTGATATAGGTGCGCGCTTCAAATAAATCGCCGTTATACAGCACCCGGTTCGTAGCGCAAGCCGGTGCGGTGTTCTGCGCGGCGGATTCGCCGGGTTTTGCAGATGTGGCAAAAATTTCCGGCATTTCTTTTTTAAGCCGTTCTAAAAACAATTTTACGTCGCTAACGACACTCTGTGTATCTGCCATATAAGTATTATACTAAACTTGCCCGGCGTGTAAGGGGCGTGTATCTATATAAATACCCTTAAAATTAAAGATATTTACGGGCCCAAACAACCCCAAAGACGCTTAAGCGAATATTTTATACAATAACCGTAAGGAGAAATAGCGTGAGCGAAACCGAAATCTTAAAAACGACCGCCCTGCGCGTTGCGTGCGAAAAAGCCGGCGGTAAAATGGTAGATTTTCACGGGTGGCTTTTGCCCGTTCAGTACGAAAGTATTTTGGCCGAACACAAAGCCGTGCGCGAAAGCGCGGGGATGTTTGATGTGTCGCACATGGGTCAAGTTTTTGTAGAGGGCGTGCGTGCGTGGGAGTTTTTGCAATATATTGCGTGCAACCATATCAAAAACGGCCCTGCCGAAGGTACTTATTTTCATATTTTAACCGATGAAGGAACTATTATTGATGACGCGATTGCGTTTTGCCTTTCGCCTGAAAAATTTTTAGTAGTCGTCAATGCCGCGTGTGTGGAAACCGATTTCGCGTGGCTAACTCAACACGCCGGAAATTTCGGCGTAACCGTGCGTAACGAAAGTGATAAGTGGAGTATGCTGGCGGTGCAGGGTCCTCAAGCGGTGGATATCGTCTGCCAATTTTTACCGTGCGTAACGAATTTGCCGCGCTTTCACATCTCGCCGCTTACCCTGTTCGGGGTGCAGGGCTATGTAACCCGCACCGGATATACCGGCGAAGACGGAGTGGAAATTATGCTTCCCAATGCCCGCATTACCGAGTTGTGGAACGCGCTTTTGCAGTTAAACGTCAAACCGTGCGGATTGGGCGCGCGCGACGTGTTGCGTTTGGAAGCCGGGTACTTGCTCAACGGCCAAGATGCCAATCAAACCAAAACCCCGTATGAGGCCAATTGCGGTTGGGTAGTCAAACTCGCCAAAGAAAATTTTATCGGTAAAGAAGCGTTAGTTACCAAAAAAGCCGTCGGGTTTAAGAGCCGTTTAATCGGTTTTGTGCTTAAAACTGCCGGCGTGCCGCGTAACGGTTGTACCGTTTTTTATGAGGAGAAAGAAGCCGGGAACTTAACGAGCGGGACTTTTTCGCCGCTGTTTAAGGGAATTGCCGTAGGATATTTGGACAGTACCGTTCCCGTCGGTGCGGATGTGGAGATAGAAATTCACTCCCGCCGTGTGCCGGCGCAAGTAGTCAAACCGCCGTTTTATAAAAACCGAGTCTAAGGAGAAATTATGTATAACGAACAAAACTGCCGTTTCTTGAAAACCCATGAGTGGGCTTGCAAGGAGGGAGAAAATGCCGTCGTTGGTATTTCTAACCACGCGCAAGAAGAAATCAGCGATATTGTATTTGTAGATTTACCGAAAGTCGGTCGCGTGGTCAAAGCAGGCGAAAATTGCTGTGTGGTGGAGTCGGTTAAATCGGCTTCCGAAATTTACGCTCCCGTCAGCGGCGAAATTGTAGCCGTTAATGAAGCATTAACCGCAGACCCGGCCCTTGTCAACCGCGAACCGCACGGGAACGGTTGGTTATTCAAAATCAAAATGACGAGTCCGGCCGAATTTGACACGCTGTTAGATTTTGCGGCCTATCAAGCAACCATTCAAAAATAAAAATGTATCCCCCGCGCGCCGGGGGATTTTGCTATTATGTTTACACCCCATACGAAACAAGATGAACGGGAAATGCTGGCGGCTGTCGGCGTTTCGTCCGTAAAAGAATTACTTACTAAAATTCCGGCAAAATGGTTGTATCCCAACTACAACTTACCTACCGCCTTAACCGAACAGCAACTAACCGCGCATCTGCACGCGTTAGCTGCCAAAAATAAACCGCTCAAAAACTTTATCGGGGCGGGGATGTATTCCCATTTTATTCCGGCGGCGGTGAGTGCGTTATCGGGCCGCGGCGAATTTTTAACGGCCTATACGCCGTATCAGGCAGAGGCCAGCCAAGGCACATTGCAAACGATTTACGAATTTCAAAGTTGCCTTTGTGCGTTATTTGAAATGGAAGTAGCGACGGCTTCCCACTACGACGGTGCCACTGCGCTGGCCGAGGCCGTATTAGCCGCCCACCGCATTACCGGACGGGACGAAGTAGTCATTTCTGCTTTGTTGCATCCGCATTACAAAGAAGTGCTAAATACCTATACGTGTCATAGTGCAGTCCGGTTGGTAGAAGCCAAACCGGCTTCTAACGGTACGTTGGATGTACAGGCCTTGAAAGGGCAAGTATCGCAACAAACGGCGTGTGTTGTGGTGGCGACCCCGAACTTTTTGGGATATGTGGAACAGGCCGGAGCGATTGCGCAAATCGTGCACGAACAAGGTGCGTTGTTGGTGGCGCAAGTTAATCCGCTTTCGTTGGGAGTTTTGCAAACGCCCGGTTCGTACGGGGCTGATTTTGCGGTAGCCGAAGGGCAACCGCTCGGTAATCCTATGAGTTTTGGCGGTCCGGGGTTGGGTATTATGACCGCCAAAAAAATCTATATGCGCCAACTGCCCGGGCGGATGGTCGGTATTGCTAAAGATAAAAACGGCAGTCGTTCTTTTGTGCTTACTTTGCAAGCGCGCGAGCAACATATCCGCCGCGAAAAAGCCGCCTCTAACATTTGCTCTAACGAGGCCCTTTGTGCCTTAAATGCCGTTATTTATTTAACCTTACTCGGCCCGCAAGGACTCAAAGAAGTCGCCGCGCTCAATGTGGAACGCTCCCACCAATTAGCCGGCCGCATACAGCATATTGAAGGATATGAAGTAGTGCAGAGCGCGCCGTTCTTTAACGAGTTTGTTGTATCTTGCCCGATTCCTGCTGCGCAAGTTATTCAAAAGTTAGCCGCTAAAGGGATTGCCGCCGGCTATGATTTAGGCAAAACCTGCGACACAATGAAAAACGCCTTGTTGGTATGCGCTACGGAACTGTGTAGCGAAGCCGATATCCAGGCGTACGCGCAAGCCTTGGAGGAAAAATAATATGGAAAATTTACTCTCTATTGAAAAATCACAAAAAGGCCGCCGGGGAATCCGTTTTGAAAAAACCCTGCACGAACCTTGCGCGTATTTGCCGAAGGAGTGTTTGCGTGAATCTGCCCCGCGTTTGCCGGAAATGAGCGAGTTTGATACGGTGCGCCATTTTACGCGCTTATCGCAAGAGAACTATTCGCTGGACGGACAATTCTATCCGCTCGGCTCTTGCACCATGAAATACAATCCCAAGGCTTATGATGCGCTCTGTGTGTTACCTCCGTTTGCAAGCGCGCATCCGTTTGCGCCGGAAGAAGCGGTACAGGGCACTTTGCAAGTGATGTATGAATTGCAAGAACTGCTTAAAGAAGTAACCGGTCTAGCCGCCTTTACATTGCAACCGGCCGCCGGAGCGCATGGCGAACTAACCGGAATTTTGACGGTGCGCGCCTATCACGAAGCGCATAAAAACGCATCACGTTGCGAAGTGATTGTGCCGGATACGGCCCACGGTACAAATCCGGCTACGGCCAATATGGCAGGATATAGCGTAGTGAATATCAAATCGGCGGCCGATGGTTGCGTGGATAAAAAAGCGTTACAGGCCGCCCTGTCTGATAAAACCGCCGCGGTGATGCTGACGATCCCCAATACGGTAGGACTTTTTGAAAAAGATATCCGCGAAATTGCCGATATGGTGCATAAGGCCGGGGCTTTGTTGTATATGGACGGAGCGAATTTCAACGCGCTGATCGGTTTAGCCAAGCCGGCTGATTTTGGGGTGGACATTATGCACCTTAATTTGCATAAAACTTTTGCCGCGCCGCATGGCGGCGGCGGGCCGGGGAGCGGGCCGGTAGGGGCGGCTAAACATGTAGCGCCGTTCTTGCCGCATCCGCTGGTGGAAAAACACGGCGAACAATATACGCTTTTAGGCAAAATGCCCCAAAGTTTAGGCAAGATGAAAGCGTTTTACGGCAATATCGCCGTTGTTTTGCGCGGATATTGTTACTTGCGTCAATTTGATGCGGCTACGCTAAAAGAAATTGCCGAAAAAGCTATCTTAAACGCGAACTATGTGCGTGCTAAATTAAGAGGTAAATTCAATGCGTTCTTTGACGTAAATTGTATGCACGAGTGCGTATTGTCTATTGATCCGGCCAAGATGAGCGGCGTACATACGGCGGATGTAGCCAAACGCTTATTAGATTATGGTTTTTACGCGCCGACCATTTATTTCCCGCTCATTGTGCCCGAAGCCATTATGATTGAGCCGACAGAAACGGAAAGTAAAGAAACCTTGGACGCGTTTATCGGGGCGCTTGAAAAAATCTACGACGAGATTTTTGCAAACCCGCAACAAGTGCATGACGCGCCGCACACGCAACCGGTTAGCCGTATTGATGAGGTATCAGCCGCCCGACAGCCCAATTTAAGGTGGTAATATAACGAACTAGTTATACGATGCTTTACGCACGAAACCTAAAACAAAAAGTTTTAGGTTTCGTTGTTTTTTTAGGGCCAACAATTTTTGTCATTAAATAAAATTTCTGCTATAATCAAAGTGTAGGAAAGTAGTTGTGCCTGTTGATTAGGGCGCGTACAATTTGAATCTGTTTTTTGGAACCGTATTTTTAGAATACGGAGCGCTTTGGGGAAACTCAGAGCACAAGACAAGTCCAAAAACAGTCGGAATTAGGCACTGTATTTCCAAGCTGATCCCTTGGAGATACGGTGCCGAGTGTTTATTCCTTTTTCGTCATCGGACGGAAGTGGAATGAACCACGGCTGTTTTCTTTTGGGTTACTTGTCTTGGCTCATGGATAACGGCCGTTTTTTTTGTCGTTATTTTTGAGCCCGGTAAACTAGGAGAAATAAATGAAAAAAGTAGTGGTTACAATGATGGTAGTAGTGTTTGCAGTTATTTCTGCCGTGGCGCAAAATACGTACACGGCACAGCCCGGAAATGGCAGTTTATTGGGGAAAGAAATCGCTAAAAAGAACGAAAGTTCGCTTCCTTCAGAGAATTGGGGCTTAGGGATTCGTTTAGGGCTTGCTCAAAATGATCCCGAGGGATTGAAGGAGATTTTTGAAGAGGCGACAGACTACGATAGAGAATTAACAAAAAATGCCGGTGTATTTGGCTTAGAAATCTTGCATGAAAGATTTTTAGGTGATGACAATATGTTTGGTTTTAAAGTTGGGCTTGAAGGGTATGGCCAAAATAAATTGACATTAACTAATAGGCCCTATTATGCGGATGTGAAATTTACCGAAAACACCTATGCTATACCTGTTACGCTGTATTTCAAACGGAACGGTGGTATTCAAAATTGGAGTTTTTGGGCCGGAGCCGGGGTCACTTTCCTTCGCGCAGAATTAGAAGCGAAAATCTCCGGTTATGGAACTGAAACTTTGTCTAAAAATAAAGTATTTCCGCATGTGACGGTAGGGGCGGAATATCGGTTGACAGAAGTATTTGCCCTTGGCTTGGACGTAAAATACAATATTGCAGCCAAAGTAAGAGACGAAGGGGATGTCATTTCCGACCGTTCTGGAATTGGAGGCGCTTTAACCGGACGCTTCTATTTCTAGTAATACTTCCTACCTATGCCCCCTTGCATTGTGCGAGGGGGTATTTTTTATCATATAATCCGGGAAAGGAATTTGATATAATTTTTTTGACGATACACGAGGGAATTTTATGGACATTTTGCTCAATACTCCGCCGCTTAATGTATATGGACACATGGCTTTGGATGAACAAATTGTTCATCTGCGCCCGCAGGCCGTAACGCTCCGGTTATATAATTGGACGGATGGACCGGCCGTTACGTTTGGTTATGCACAGTTTATGGGCGAAGTTAAAAAAACGCTCGCGGCCGAAAATTTTTATGGAGATTATACCCGCCGGCCTACGGGCGGCGGTGTCGTGTTCCATACGGACGATTTGACGTTTTCTATTGTGTTTACTTCTCAAGAGCGTCCGGTTGAAATTTACAAAAAATTACACGGTTTTATCTTTGATGCGCTCGCCCGCGCCGGCGTGAAAGGCCGTATGCTGACGGATAAACTTCCTGCCGCGGTGTACGCGCCCAGCGTAAACCACCAAGCCAGCGCGTGTTTCGTCCGCCCGGTGGAAAACGACGTTTTGCAAGCGGACGGGCAGAAAATTCTTGGCGGGGCAATTCGCCGTTTTGACACAACCGTTTTATATCAGGGTTCTTTGCAACTGCCCGGCGCGCGCACCAACCCGGTTTTTAAGCGTGCGGTTATTGACGGCGTGCGCGCTTTTTTGGCGGTAGATTTGCGCCCGACGCCGTGCTGCGCGGGGCGGTTGGCTGCCGTGCGCCAACAGGCTACTTTGCAATATAATAACCCCGCTTGGGTGGAGAAATTTTAATGCGGTTTTTGAAATTTCTTGTTGCCCTTGTTTTGCTTCCCACCGTCTATTTTATGTTTGTGCAAACCGGCAAAATCTTGTGGACCGTGTTTGCCCACTTTCAAACAACATTGACTTTTTTGTGCGGGGCAGGAGTGTATGCCGTTTTGCATTATACGGTATATGATTTTTCCCGCCCGTATGTATTTATGCACGAGTTTACCCACGCCCTATTTGCTTTTTTGTGCGGCGCACGGATCAACAGCTTTTCCGTCAAATGCGAGAGCGGATACGTTAAAATGGATAAAACCAATATGCTGATTATCCTTGCCCCATACGTCGTGCCCGGATATACATTGTTGAGCGTATTTGTGTATATGGTTTTTGGGTTGTTTGCGGACGTAACACCGTATGTGCAGGTGTTTGTGTTCGGGGTGGGGTTTTGGATGTCGTTTCATTTTATTCAAACCTGTAAAACGCTGTTAGAGGCCGACCAACCCGACTTAAAACTGGCCGGCGGGAAAATTTTTTCTATCGTTATGATTGTACTGGTTAATTTAGGCGTCCTTGCGTGTGTGTTAAAATGGTTGTTCCCCGAACAAATTTCCCTTGTTTTGGCGGGGGAAGAAGTCGTAAAGGGTACGTTAAACGTAGGGCGAATTTTTGTAAACTATATACTAGAGCATATAATTGCCCAACTGTAACATGACCCGAAAACAAAAAAAATCACTGCTTGCCTTTGCCCGTAAATTTGTTAAAAATTCTCTTTTAACAGGATTGCGGGTTGTGTTGCTTTTGTTTATGGTGTTGCTACTTGTTTTTGCGGGGGCGTGGCTGTTTTTCACCAAGGCGTTTAACGCCCAACACTTAAGCGAAGTGATTACCGCCGAATTGCAAAAACGTTTGCAACGGCCGGTGGCGATTTCGTCGCTCAATGTCAGTTTTATCAATACGTTGGAATTAAAAGGTTTTCGCGTGATAGATACCGAGGGCGTCCTCGGGCAAGATTTAATCTCGGCCGAGTCGGTTACGTTGCGTTTCCGGTTATTACCGCTATTAGACCAACAACTGGTTATTGACGAGGTTTCGCTACACTCTCCGCGTTTTAATCTCATCCGCCAGACGGACGGCAGTTACAATATCCCGCCGGTAAAAGCGCATGAGCCGTCGGTTTATACGAGTGCGTCTTCGGGGAAAAAGTTTACCGTTACGGTGGAGGATTGGACCCTTAAAAACGGCGTGTTAAGTTACAAAGATTTGGCCAGCGGCGTAGCGCACGCCGTATACGGAGTCAATATGCACTTTGAGCGGTTGCGGTTTGATGAACTGTCCCGCTTTACGGCGGATATGGTTTTGCGTAACGAGTGGGCGGACGGTATGTCGGACATGGAAATTAGCGGTACGGGGCACGTCAATTTTGCCGGATTTGATTGGACCAATTTTGCTTTACGCAGTTTGCGCGCGCAAGTGTATTTATTTCAAAAACCGGTAGAGGTTACGTTAGATTTGGATAATCTGCGTACGCCGTTTTTTAATATCAAAGCCAATGTGCCGGCATTTGAAAGCAAAAATTTATCGGTTTTCCACTTGGAAAAAACACCGTTTGCAATTCCTAAATCTACCGTTACAGCCAAAGGCGTGTTAAGCAACAATTATCACTTACTTAAAGTAAACCAATTTACGGCTTCTGCCGCGGATGTAAAGGCCGAAGGCAAAGGCCAGATTGATTTTTCCGCCGCGCCTTATACGGCTGATTTTACGGCTTCTACCAATTTGTTTGCGCTGAAAGGAAAACATAAATATTACGCGCCGTTAGAACGCTATAAATTAACCGGGCAAGCGTCTTTACAAGCCCAACTGGTTCGGCAAGACGGCCGCTATGCCTGCCCGCTGTTTGTGGTCAATACGCAAGAAGCCAGCGGCGATATCCACGGTTTTTTGACCGAAAACGTAACCGGACAATTCCGCGCGAAAAAAGATTTTTCGGATTTATATGCCGAAACGAAAGACGGCAAACTGACCGTCCGCAATACGGTGTTTGACAAATTGAATTTAAGTGCCAGTTGGCGCGGCGGTAACCTGTACGGCTATATTGCCTCTACGGAAGTAAACGGCGTTCCGCTTAAAATGAGCGTATCGGTTAATAACTTGAAAAGTTCCCGCCGGCGCGTGCGTACGGCTATGCATTGGCAGCATTTTAAGCCGATGGATTTTATCGCTACGGTACAAGATTTTGTAGAGGTAATTATGCCGTTGGTGCCGGGCAAAGTGAAGCGGCCTAAAGAAGTAACCGGCGACTTGGCATGGCTGCGTAATTTTAGAAGCCATCTGCCTAATTTTATGAGCAATTTTGCCGGAACGATTTCGGCTGATACTTTTTCCAGCCCGGTACTTTCGGGCAATCAATTTAACGGCGAGTTTGAATTAACCGGTATGCGCGCGGGGATGAAGCAGTTGTCGGGTAAAATAGAGGCGCGGCTGGAAGGCGGTGTTATACACCAAATGGAAAAATGGGCCGAAGAACAACAAGCGCTTAATATCACGTTCCAACCTTTTATCATTATGCACCGCATGGAACGGGCGGGAAGTTTCAAAATCGGCAAAGTGCTTAAAGACGTTCCGTTTACCGACATGGCGGCTTCGGGTACGTTTGAAAACGGGAAAATGGATATTAACAATGCTTACACGGTAGGACCGTCTATTTCTGCCACGGTCAGCGGATGGGTTGATTGGGTGGCCGAAAATTTTGATATTATAGTATGGACTATGTTTTCCAACACCTCGCGTTCGGGCGCGCTGGCGGAAAATTTAACCGACGAGTCGGGAAACCCGGCGTTAGCGTTTCAGATTTCGTTGTCTATGTTAAAACCCAAAGTGGAAATGTTGCGTGCCAAAAAAACGGGTCAAACCATCCGCGACGCGCAAACGAAAGGATTGGAAACTGATTTTAAAGCCGGACAAGACTTCTGTCAAGGAGATTACCATGCCAAGAAATAATATGGATATCTTGTGCCTGTTACAAGAACACGGAGCCATTTTAGAGGGCCATTTTGTAATGCCTTCGGGCTTCCACAGCCAGACGTATATTCAAACGTCTTTGCTGATGCAGCACCCGAATTTAGCCCAAAAAATTGCGGGTGCGCTGTCTGAAAAATTTGCCACGAAAGTGGACGTCGTCATGGCGCTTACGCCGTCGGACTCGGTGTTGGCGCAAGAAGTGGCGCGCGTACGTGGTGTGCGGGCTATCTTTGCCTCTAAAGACGACCGGGGCGTGATGGTTTTGAAACATAACTTTACGATTAAAGAAGGCGAAAATGTGCTGATCGTAGATGATGTGGCTGTTTCCGGACGCAAAATTAACACGGCCATTGATTTGGTCAACAACTTAGGTGGCAACGTGATGGGGGTAGGTGTTATTGTGGACCGTTCCATGGGATACTTACCGCTGACTGTTCCGTTGCGTTCGCTCTTATCGTACCCCATGCAAACTTTTACAGCGAAGGAATGTCCGCTTTGCGCTGCCAAAATTCCGTTTACGGAAGTGGAAGAACTGCGCGATAAAGGAATGTAACCATGCAGTCTATTCAATTAAAAGCTAAAGAAGAACGCCGCTTAAAAGCCGGACACTGGTGGGTGTTTTCCAACGAAATTGACGGTTTAGATACGTCTATTGAACCCGGCACGCTCGTGCGGGTGATGTCTAGCGACGGAACGCAAGTGGGCATTGGCACGTTCAATCCGCATAGTTTAATTGCGGTGCGTTTATTGCAAAAAGGCGAAGAGGAACTGCCCAAAGATTTTATCTTTGAAAAATTGGACGAAGCCTACACGCGGCGTAAAGAAATCGGTGTGCGTAAATACGGGCGGATGTGTTACGGCGAGGGCGATAATTTGCCCGGGCTTGTGATTGACCGTTACGGCGACGTGCTGGTAGTAGATATTTTAACAGCGGGCATGGAACTGTTAAAACCGCAAATTACCAAAGCACTTCAAAAAATTTTCAAACCGGCCGGTATTTATTATAAAAACGACAGTGCTTTCCGCTCCTTGGAAGGGCTGACCAACACGCCTGATATCGTGGGCGAAGTGCCTGAAACGGTAGAGATAGAGGAAAACGGCGTTAAATATATCGTGCCGATTCGCGGAGGTCAAAAAACAGGTTTTTACTTTGACCAACGCGAAAACCGCGCGTTCTTGAAACCGTATTTCAAAGATAAATTAGTGCTTGATTTATATTCGTATATCGGTTCGTTTGGTATTACGGCGGCGTTGTCCGGCGCGGCGCAAGTGTGGGGCTGTGATTCTTCGGCCGCGGCGGTAGAGTTAGCGCAGAAAAACGCGGAACTCAACGGTGTAAAAGATGTAGCCGTTTTCCACCGGGATGATGCCGAACGGTTGCTTTCCGCTATGAAAAAAGGCGAACTGCCCGACCAACCAGATATGGTCCTTTTGGATCCGCCGGCGTTTGTCAAAAGCCGCAAGGCCTTGCCGCAAGCCGTGGGACTATATGTAAAACTGGTTAAAATGGCATTGGAAGGGTTAAAGCCCGGCGGCTATTTGGCGTTTTCCACTTGTTCGCACCATGTATCGCGCGAGTTGTTTGTGGATATCATCCGCCAAGGCGTCAGCAAGGCGGGGGTGCAAGCCAGTTTAATTGAACTGCGCGGCCAAGCCAAAGATCATCCGGTGCTGATTGGTATGCCGGAGACGGAGTATTTACATTTTGCGCTTATACAGGTAAGATGATTTTGCTTCCAGATTAAAAAATACCGCTCCACCCGGTAGGGATGGAGCGGTTAGTTTTTTACAAGTTGTTTTTCTATTTAGTGAAGTCCATGCGGTATTGGCCAGTGGTACTGTCCCGCTCGGCGCCTATGTTTTCACATATATTGGCTGGGGCATCCGACGAGTCTTCGCGGTCGCAGGTAATATATTGCATTTCGCCGTTTTGATTGCGAGCGGTTAAGGAATAATCGCCCGTTACGCGGTCGGTGGTAACATCTACATATGCTGGGTTGGTTCGGGTGTGGGTACAATCCGCTACAGGCTCCGAAAAATACACAGATTTCGTTAAACTGGCGGTGGGAGTGTTGCCAATTTTGAAAAGGTTGTTCTCCGTATTAACCAGCCCGTCACAAGTGTAGGTGTTATCATCTAATAGATAGCGGGTGTTGAGCGCGTCGGAAGCGGCCTGCAAATTGGTTAACGCTTCTGTGACGCGTCCGCGTTCCATGGAAGCGTTGTACTTCGGCAGAGCCACTGTAACCAAAATGCCAACAATGACCATTACAATCAATAATTCAATTAGTGTAAATCCTTTTTTCATAATTCCTCCGATAAACTATTATATAAAAATTTTTATAAAATAATTAAGATGATTGCCCGGAAAATCTTCGGTATTCTGTTTTTACTAAACCTGTTTAATTACATAGACAGGCAAGTTCTCTATGCGGTTTTTCCGCTCTTGCAGACCGAGTTACACTTGTCCGATACGCAGTTGGGGGCGTTGGCTTCTGTATTTATGTTGGTGTATATGTGTTATGCCCCGGTAACGGGCTATTTGGCAGACCGGTTTTCCCGTCCGAAACTCATTGGGTTTAGCGCGCTGGTTTGGAGTGTGGCTACGTTAGCCAGCGCGGCGGCCAAAAATTTTACGCACTTACTGGCTGCGCGGAGTTTAACCGGCGTAGGTGAGGGCGGTTTTACCACGATAGCCCAACCGTTTTTAGCCGAACATTATCCCAAAGAAAAACACGCCGGAGTATTGGCATTGTTCGGCTTGGCCTTGCCGCTGGGCAGCGCACTCGGATACGCGCTAGGCGGTCTAATCGGGCATACATGGGGTTGGCGTATGGCGTTTATCGGGTTGAGCGTGCCGGGGCTGTTTTTGGCGTTACTGGCGTGGTTCTTGCCGGACCGTTCGCTTGCTCCTAAAGATAGACCAACTTGGGCACAATACAAACAACTCTTGTGCCATAAACCGTTTCTCTATGTGTGTTTTGTTCAAACGGCGGTTACGTTTATTATGGGGGGCTGTTCGGCCTGGGTACCCATGTATTTTGTGCGTTATCTGCACGTCAATACCGCGCAGGCAGGTATATGGTTTGGCGCGTTAGTAATTGTAGGCGGCGCACTCGGTACATACGTGGGGGGAAAATGGGCCGAAAAACAGTTAGCCCGTTGTGCTAATGCCTATTATCGGATTATGTTTACGGCGTTAGCCGGCAGTGTGCTACCCTTGTGGCTTGGGTTACAAAGCGCACACCCGGCGGCCGCGCTTGGGTGGTTTGGACTCGTCATTTTCTTTTTATTTTTACCGACAGGGGCGATTGCCGCCGCCCTTGTGGACACTACGCCCGCGCCGGTGCGCGCGACGGCTTTTGCACTCAATATCTTTATTATTCACTTGCTGGGCGATACGCTTTCCCCCGCGTTTATCGGGGCGTTGTCTGGTCTATGGAACTTGAAAGTAGCCATGGGCCTTAGCGTATTAGCGGTTATCCCCGGGCTATTTTTCTGCTCCCGCGCGGCCCGCATAAAGTAGTTGCGGTTCGGTTGCACCCCTACTCTCAAAAGACATATACTATATAGAGCCGGTTTGACCCCCGGCTAACAGGAGGCTTATGCCTAGAATAGAAGTAGATAATAACCGCTGCAAGGCGTGTTATTTGTGCGTGAGCGTGTGCCCGAAAAAATGCTTGGGCCCGTCCAAAACGATCAGCAAGAAGGGGTATCTTCCCGCTGAAATGATCCATCCGGAAAATTGTATCGGTTGTGCCATGTGTTACCGCATGTGTCCCGATATTGCTATCACGGTCATCAAGGAATAAATTTTATGAGCGAAAAAACATTGCGTAAAGGCAACGAGGCCTTAGCCGAAGGCGCGATCCGCGCCGGGGTACGTTTTTTTGCCGGGTATCCGATTACCCCGCAAAACGAAGTGCCGGAATATATGTCGGCACATATGGCTGATAACGGCGGCGCATTTGTACAGGCGGAAAGCGAAGTCGCCGCGATCAATATGGTGTACGGTGCGGCGGCCACCGGCACGCGCAGTATGACGTCGTCTTCTTCGCCGGGGATAAGCCTGAAACAAGAGGGTATTACCTATTTAGCCAGTGCCGATTTGCCGTGCTTAATTGTGAACGTGATGCGCGGCGGGCCGGGGTTAGGCAGTCTTTCCGGTGCGCAAGGCGATTATTTCCAGGCTACGCGCGGCGGCGGAAACGGCGATTATCATGTGATTGTCCTGGCTCCAAACTCCGTAGAGGAATTGGGCAATTTCCCCAAACTCGCGTTTGATTTGGCCGAAAAATATCGTATGCCGTGTATGATTTTAGCCGACGGTGTTTTAGGACAAATGATGGAAAGCATGTCGTTTAATTTTGAGCCGGTGGACCCCAATAAATTGGGCAAATTTGACTGGGCGGTAGATATTCATAAACAAAACCGCGCCAAAAGCAAAGTGTTTTCTTACAAAGGCGATTATTTAATTGCCGACGTAACCGAACGCGCCAAACGCTACGGCCTAATTGAAAAAACCGAGCCGCGCTACGAAGAACGCAACGCAGAGGATTGTGATATTTTGCTCGTCGCGTATGGGTTGTCTTCCCGCGCGTGTTTGGAAGCGGTCAATATGGCGCAAGCGCAAGGGCTGAAAGTGGGTCTTTTCCGTCCGATTACGTTGTGGCCGTTCCCGTCTAAAAAATTAGCCGAACGGGCGCAAAAAGCCAAGGGCGTATTGGTGGTGGAACAAAGTTTGGGCCAGTTGGTGCAAGATGTTAAATTAGTGGTGGGGAATCAAGTATCTGTCGGGCTAAATGCGTATCCTGCCGGCGGCCAGCCGGACGGCGAGAAAATTTTGACCGCGGTACGTTCCCTGTTAACCGGTAAAAAAGAGGGGCTGTTTGATTTGCAAGAACACGCCGCCGGATTTACCTATAATTGCGAGCGCAATACCGCGCTGGGCGTTCAAGGCGACGCTAAAGGAGGCAAATAAGATGACGATTATTGCCCAAAAACCAACCAGTTTAACTGACGTTCCTATGCATTATTGCCCCGGTTGCGGCCACGGGATTGTGCACCGCTTGATGGGGGAAACTTTTGACGAATTAGGTATTGCCGATCGGGTAATAGGTATTGCTCCCGTAGGGTGTGCCGTATTTGCGGATGATTATTTTAAATGCGATACTGTACAAGGCGCGCACGGGCGCGGCCCGGCAATTGCTACGGGCGTGAAACGCTCCAAGCCGGATGCCATTGTGTTTTCATACCAAGGCGACGGAGATTTGGCCTCTATCGGCATGGCGGAAATTGTGCATGCCGCCGTACGTAGCGAAAACATTATCGTTATTTTTATCAATAACGCAATTTACGGTATGACCGGCGGTCAAATGGCACCGACTACGCTTGTCAGGCAAGTGGCGACGACCGCCCCCAAAGGGCGCGACCCGAAATTGCAAGGATGGCCGATCAATATGTGCGAAATGCTCGCGCAAATTACCGGCAGTAAGTTTTTGGCGCGCGTAGCGGTGGACTGCCCGCAAAACGTGGTAAAAGCCAAACAAGCCATTAAAAAAGCGTTTGAAAATCAAGTAAATCACGTTGGATTTTCCATGGTGGAAGTGTTGAGCCAATGCCCGACCAACTGGCATGCCAGCGTACCGCAAGCGTTAGAATTTGTCCGTACGAAAATGATGCCGCAATACCCGTTGGGTATTTTCAAAGACGAGGGGGCCAACTAATGTATCAAGGGATTCGTATTGCCGGATTTGGCGGGCAGGGTGTCGTGTCTGCCGGAATTTTGCTCGCGCAAGCGGGCGTGGAAGATAAAAAGAACGCCAGCTGGTTGCCTTCGTACGGGCCGGAAATGCGCGGCGGAACGGCCAACTGCTCGGTGGTGGTAACGGACGGCGAAGTCTATACGCCCATTGTGTCTGTGCCGGATACGATAATTGTGATGAACGAGCCGAGTTTGCCTAAATTTGAGCCGCTACTTAAAAAAGGCGGGCTTTTGATTTTGAACAGTTCGCTCGTTAATTCCCGCCCGGCGCGTAAAGATATTACCGTGGTGTGCGTGCCGTGTAACGAGATTGCGCAAAAAGTGGGTATGGACCGCGTGGCCAATCTGGTGGCCTTGGGAGCGTTTGTAAAAGTGACGGGGGCGGTTGCTTTAGCCAGCGTAGCCGACGCCATGAAAAAAGTATATAAACGCGCCAAACCCGAAATGCTGGAGTTAAACAAAAAAGCCTTGCAAGCCGGTTTTGATGCCGTAAAATAAGGACTTTTGTAGAGTGTAATTTCGCCCCCGTCTATTGATATAGCGGGGGCGTTTTTACGGGGAAAAAGAAGGGAGAAGTTTACTGCGTTTGCGCGTGGAGTGAAAATTTAGTATTATATATCAGTAATGCCGAGGTAGCTCAGTGGTAGAGCACTGGTCTGAAAAACCAGGTGTCGACAGTTCGATCCTGTCCCTCGGCATTTCTTTTTTCGTAAATTCTTTTTCTTGGTTGTGCGGTTGTTCAAATATATCGGTGCTACCGCGTTGCGGTGCGCAGTATATCTTATATTCTCACGTTACCTCTTACACAAAATTAGTTTGAAAGGAATGAAAGGCCCGGCGTTTTTGGGTCCATTTATTTGATTATTTTTGCCCGCGGTTTTGCCGCAACGCCTCAAATAAAACAATCGCCGCCGAGGAAGATAAATTCAGCGAACGTACCGGCCCCGGCATGGGGATCGTAAACAAGCGGTGCGCGTAGCGGGTGTAGAAATCTTTGGGAAGTCCGCACGATTCCGCGCCGAAAATCAAATATCCGTCTGGCGGGAAAGCGGCATCCCAATATAGTTTTTTGCCTTTAGTGGAAAGAAAAAACATTTTGTCTTCCGTTGGTGTTTCGGCCTCCAAAAAATCTTCCCATGTGTTGTGGCGTTTGTAATCTAGATTGGGCCAATAATCTAACCCCGAGCGGCGAATTTCTTTAGACGCAATAATAAAGCCTAATTTGCCCACCAAATGCAGCCGCGTGCCGGTTGCTACGCACGAGCGGCCGATATTGCCGGTGTTAAAAGGAATTTCCGGATTTACTAGAACAATGTTTAACATATACACAATGCCCCCGCGTCAAAATGTACTTGCGCCGTTTTTTACGGCGCAAGTCTTAAAGGGCGGGGCTTGGGCGCGCTTATTCTTCCCAGCGGATAAATAACGGAGTTAGCGCGTGTGGCACGTCGTTATTGGCGGGCAGTACGCGCAAGGCGTAATCTTGCCGCCCGCTGTTAAACGGGGCTACGGTCGCTTCGTAATTATACGCATTTTCGTTTTGACCTACGCATTTCATGGCGATGGTACTTTCTTTAATCATGTCGCCACGGGTGCCGCGTTGGCCTAAATAAAGTTCTACTTGCACGTCTTGCGGCGAAAGTCCGCCCAAGTTGACGCGCGCGGTAAATTTAACTTGTTCGCCCATGGAAATAGCGGTTTCCGGTACGGGGGTAGTATCGGTAATGTTGACCCGATACCAGTTATCGGCAATTTTTTGCCGCCACGCGGCGACGGCTTGGGCTTTGCCATCTTGCTTTAAAATCCGACCGTAATTGTTGGCCGGCACATAAAAGCGTTCATAATATTCTTTTACCATGCGGTTGGTGTTGAAGAACGGGGCAATATGTTTGATAGATTCCTTCATCAAATTGAGCCACGTTTTAGATAAGCCGTCTTTATCTTTGGCGTAATACGCCGGGGCAATTTCTTGCTCAATTAAACTGTATAAAGATTCGGCTTCCACGGCGTCGCGTTCGGCGTCGGATTTATATGTTTCCGGGCCGCCGATAGACCAACCAAATTCACACGGGCCGACTTCGTCCCACCACCCGTCTAAAACCGATAAGGCCAGCGCACCGTTTAACGCCGCTTTCATACCGCTCGTACCACTGGCTTCCATGGGGCGGATCGGGTTGTTGAGCCACACATCTACCCCTTGTACCATGTAGCGTGCGGCGTTCATATTGTAATCTTCAATAAAGACAATTTTACCTTTGAAGCGCGGATCGTTTTGGGTCAGCCCCACAATTAGTTTAATAAATTCTTTCCCGGCAGTATCGGCGGGGTGGGCTTTCCCGGCAAAAACAAATTGTACCGGGCGGGCCGGATTGTTAATGATTTTATCCAAGCGGTTCAAGTCCTTAAACAGCAAGGTAGCCCGTTTGTAGGTGGCAAAGCGTCGCGCAAAACCAATGGTCAGCACGTCCGGCCAAAGCACTTTGCTTGCTTTTTTGACGGTCATTACATCAAACCCTTGGCGTTTTAATTGGCGTTGGAGACGCGCTTGTGCAAGTGTGATGAGTTTATTTTTACGCTCGTTATGTACTTTCCACAATTCTTCGTCGGGGATAGAGTCTAAGCGTTCCCACGGCTTTTCATCCGAAGGGTCAATCTCGCCGAATTGGTTGTTCTCCCACAGGTATTTGCGGAAAAGTTCATTGAGTTCATGCGAAATCCAAGACGAACTATGTATCCCGTTGGTAATGCTGGTAACGGGGACTTCGCTAATGGGTAATTCGGGCCACAAGTTGTGCCACATTTCGCGGCTGACGACTCCGTGCAATTTGGCTACCCCGTTGCAATAGGCTGATAAGCGCAACGCTACCACCGTTAAACAATAGGTGGCCGAGGACGGCATTTCTTTGCCTAGGGCTAAAAATTCATCCCACGAGAGGTGCATTTGTTCGGCATAGTATTGCATATATTTGCGTACCAAGGCCGGATCAAAATGTTCGTTCCCGGCGATAACCGGGGTGTGCGTGGTAAAGACGGACGAACCCCATACAATTTCTCTGGCTTGGGCAAACGAGAGATTTTTCTCGTGCATGATGTCAATAATTCGTTGGAACAGCAAGAAGGCACTATGTCCTTCGTTGATGTGGTAAACGGTCGGTTTAATGCCCATAGCCGTTAGGGCTTTCACGCCGCCGATACCCAAAACGACTTCTTGGCGGATGCGGTTTTCGCGGTCGCCGCCGTAGAGTTTTTCGGTAATGGCGCGTTGGGCGGGAGTGTTTTCTTGCAAGTTGGTGTCTAATAAATACAGCGACGTGCGCCCTACCGGTACACGCCAGATGCACGCTTTGACGTTTTCAGCCCCCAGCGCAATATCCACGACGATATCTTTACCGTCTTTATCTAAAACGCGTTCTACGGGCATGTGGGCCCAATCGTTATCGGGATATTCTTCGTTTTGCCAACCTTCGCGGTTGAGCACCTGTTGAACGTACCCTTGTTTATAAAATAACCCCACACCGATAATGGGCATACCTAAATCGCTGGCAGATTTAATATGATCGCCCGCTAACATACCTAACCCGCCCGAGTAAATCGGTAACCCCTCGCCGATACCGTACTCCATAGAGAAATACGCCGTTAAGAGTTGGCCGTTTTCGTGTTTATGGTCTTGATACCAAGTGTGCGGATTGTTTTTGTAATTATAATAAGAGGTTTTAACTTCATTAAGTTGACGGACAAAATTTTCGTTCCTGCTTAATTCTTCAAAGCGTTTTTGCGGCACGCTGCCCAGTAACCATTTGGGGTTGCGTTTAGAGGCCGTCCATAGATTAGCGTCTATTTGCATAAATAGCAAAATGGCTTTCCAGTTCCAAGTGAACCACATATCATTGGCGAGTTCTTCCAAAAATTGGATATTTTCCGGCAAGTGCGGTTGCACATTAAACGAGTGAATTTTCATAATTTCTCCCTAAAAATAGTATAGGTTTATTATATAAAAAAACCGCCCGGTTAGTGGGCGGTTTTATAGAGAAAATGAAGATTTACAGCACAGCACTTAAAATAACAAAGTACGCAATCAATAAGGCAAGCCCTAATCCAAAGGCGGCTTTGACCCATTCTTTGCTTTTAATGCCCAACTTGGAAGCGCAAATAATGTTGGGGATATTGCCCGGGATGAGCATCCCGCCCGATACCACTAAACTCATCAACAGAAACGTCAAGGTGCGGTCGTCAATGGTGGGGGTAACTTCAATAGCGGCCAGGGTGGCGTTATCCAACACGGCGGAGAGCATGTTGATCCAATAAAGCCACGTTGCGCTTAAATGGGAGATTGTTTTTAGGGCTAACGGTTTGAGGCCGTCTCCTAAAAAGGTCAGTGCCATTACAAACAAATAGACTTTGCCTGCCCGAACTAAAATGCCTTTAGTAGTATTGTCGCTACCCATATCGGCGGCGTGTGCGCCCGGGGCGTGAGAAATGGTACCTTCCCGGATAGAACTGGCCATGCCGGCCATAAACAATACGCCGCCTAACACAAACCAACCCAAATGTTGGATCAGGTAGAAAAATCCGGCGTTGTGCGGTTCCCCGGAGAGTTTGGAAATGATAACCGTTCCTAACGGTTCCCCGATAGCCGTAAGCACCGCTCCCATACCAATCGCGTAACAGGAAAAGGTAATGAGTTTAATGCGCCCCTTTTTCTCTAGCGGGAGCATGACGGTTACTTCGGCCAAAACCAAAGCGGCGATAATGGCCGTAATAATGCTGGAAGCCAGCCCTAAAATAAACACAATTAAAAACAACGTCCAACGTAGTCCGATACCTTTAACGGCTTTTTGGGTAAGTTTTTGCAAGTGGGTATTAAATTTGCGGAAAAGTAATCCGGCAATCAGTACGGCTAAGGTAATTTTGATGGGGTCTTCCAACGCCGTTAAAACGAGGTGTCCGCTCCATACGTGGGAAACCGTTACAGCAAACACACCGCAACCAAATAAAAACGCTTCTAAATTTTCTTCTATTTTATGTATGCTAAGCGGCAAGACAAGCACGGCTACGATTAGCAAAGATAATAAAACAGTTTGCAAAACGGATAAGTCCATAATTTTCTCCTCATAAAAAACGTCCCGTACGAGATTCGAACTCGTGATCTCCGCCTTGAGAGGGCGGCGTCCTGGACCACTAGACGAACGGGACTTATACACTTATTTTAGCAAATTTTATTACTGGGTTGGTTGAAGAAAAAATAATACTTGACTTTGTTTTTTTTTTTTTTTGCTCCTTTTCAATAAATGGAACATTTATTGAAAAGGAGCAAAAAAGTATGGAAAAAGAAATGTTGGGTGGTTGTTTGGGTCGTCACCCTGAAATCCTGCGTGCCGCCGGTTTCATCATCTCGCTTTACACTTTGCCGTCATGCTGAACTTGTTTCAGCATCTGTTGTTATAAAAAAGCAGAAAAAACCCCGCGTCCAAAAACGCGGGGTTCTCTTATTTGACAGATTATTTACTGTATGCCATACAACAGTTGCCCAGCATGCAATTTTTACACGCGCAAGACGGTTGACGTTCTTTCAGAGCGGTCAATAACTTGCGGGCAAAGTCCGTTAAGGTCGGGTCGCGCGCGCCGAGTACCAGCATAATATCGCCGGGTTTTGCCGCGGCGGCCATTTCTGCCAAAAGATGTTCGCGGCAACCGTCGTAACTTACATTGACGCCGCGGGCTTTTAATCCTTCATAAACACTGTGGCACGACACCCCTTGCGGGATGGTCCCGCCCGGATAATAAACTTCGGTCAGCCACAAATGGTCGTTCGGGCCGATAGAGCGGGCAAAACTTTCCACAAATTCGTTTGTGAGTAATTTAATAGACGTAAACGCATGCGGCTGATAAAACGCCAATACCCGTTTGCCACGCAAGTGTGCGGCGGCAATCGTTGCGGCGAGTTTGTGCGGGTTGTGGGCAAAATCGTCCACAACTTCAATTTTATCGTAACTGCCAATGCTCGCAAAACGGCGGGCAATCCCTTGAAATTTATGCAGGGCTTTGGCGCACGTTTCCAAATCAACGCCTAATTGTAACGCGGCGGCAACGGCGGCCGTAGCGTTGGCTACGTTATGCAACCCCGGCACTTGCAAGCGGAACGGTTGGCCTTGAATCGTAAAGTCCGAACCGAAGCCGTCCACCTTGATATCCGTAGGGTGTACGTCCCCGTAAGAAAGCCCGAACGTCTTGGCGTTGGGGGCAACGGCTTGCAAATTGGGTTCTTCCGCGTTGACAATCGCTGTTTTACAATGCGAAATAAATTCCTTAAAATAACCTTGTAAAATTTCAATTTCTTTGTGGTCTTTTTGCAAGTTCAAACACACGCCTAAATAGGGAGCGTATTTGACGATAGAACCGTCGCTCTCGTCGGCTTCAATAACGAGGAAATTAGAATCTCCTTTGTATACATTTCCAAAGACGCCTTGTTCTTTTTGCAACGACAAAATCGCCGCTCCGGTAATGACGGACGGTTGCATCCCGGCAAAGGCCAAAATGTCATAGACCATGGCGGTGGTTGTACTTTTGCCGCTCGTGCCGGAAACCGCAATCGTGCGGTGGGTCGCCACATGTTTAGCCAGCAACTCCGAGCGGTGCATGGTGGGGATGTTTAAGGCACGCGCTTTTTGCAGTTCCGGGTTGTCTTGTTCAATGGCGGAAGATAAAATTACAAGTTCTGTTTTTTCATCAATACCGCTACCGTCTTGCGGGAACAATTTAATACCTAATTTTTGCAAATAGTCCCACAGGGCCATGTCCGTATAACCTTTGCTGATTAAACGGTCTGATCCGGTTACTTCGTCGTTACCCATGGCGTGCAGTTGCGCTAATGCGCTCATGCCTACACCGCCAATTCCAATAAAATGAATTTTCATTTTTTATGTTCCTTTAATTTGAATTTTGCATAGTCCGACATGGTATAAAATCCCGCCCGGCAAGTGGATAACCACGCCGCAATTTCCAGCGCGGACAGCGCAAATAAATCGCGGTTTAAGGCGCGGTGCGTGAGGGTGATTTCATCCCATGGAGACGAAAATTTGACTGCGTGTGTGCCCACCGTTTCGCCGATACGTTCATACGTTACTTTTTCGGCGGGAAAATCTAGCACTTCCGCCAAGCGTTTGGCGGTACCGCTGGGGGCATCTTTTTTATGCACGTGATGAATTTCATGCACGCACAATTCGTATCCGTTATACATCTGTGCGGCTTGCTTAACGAGTTGCGTAAAAAAGTACACACTTAAACTGACATTGGCCGCAAAAAATACCGGGATTTTTTCTTCCTGTTGCATTTGAAACAAAAAAGTAGCCGGCAGATTGGTCGTACCCGTTAAAAAGGCCTTGTGGTGCTGTTTGGCTATGGCAAACGCTTCTTGTGCGCCTTGCGGGGTGGAAAAATCAATCAGCACGTCAAAATCGGTGGTGATTGTTTGCCCGGTCTTCCGCGTAGCGGCTACGGTCAGCCCCAGTTGCGGACGCTCGCTAACCAGGCGCGCTAACGCGCGGCCCATTTTGCCGTCTGCCCCGTTGATGACGATTTTTTTGAGTTCGGTATTTTTCATACAAAACGCTCCAATAATAATTCTACAATTTGCCGCCCGTTCATGGCAGCCCCTTTGAGTAAATTATCAAAGGTAATAAAATAGTGGATGATATTTTCGTTTTCTACGTCCCTGCGCAAACGGCAGATAAAAGTATCTTCTTTGCCGCTAACTTCTTTAGGCGTAATAACGGACGGGGAATAGGTTAAATTATCAAATTGATTCCACGCTTGTTTGATTTGTTCCAAATCGGCTTTTTTGTCTAATTTGACGCTAACCGCCAATGAGTGGCTGTTCTCCACGCCCACGCGTACCGTGTGGCAATAGACTTTCAGTTCGGGCAGTTCTAAAATTTTGCGGCTTTCGTACAGCCCTTTTAATTCTTCGCTTGTGTGTCCGTTGGGTAACAGCGAGCCGATCAGCGGCACGCAATTTTTTTCGTAGTACGAGCCGGGAGTATGGAAATCGTCCAACAACTTTTTCCCGCCCCCGCTAATGGCTTGATACGAGCAGAAAAAGATTTCTTCAAACCGGTATAACGGTTTTAGCGGAGCTAAACTCATTACGAGCCCAGTGGTGGTGCAGTTTGGGCTGGCAATCAGCGGTGTGTTTGGCGTGATGGCGTGGGGGTTTATTTCCACAATAACGAGCGGTACGCCGTCAGTGAGGCGAAACTCGGAAGACATATCTACTATAAATTTGACCCGGTTCTTAAGGGCGGGAGCCAACGCGCAGCTGACGGGATTATCCGTGCATAATACCGCAATATCTAGCGCAGGGATTTCATCATTGCGCCCGAAAGTTTTAATTTCAAAGGGAGATTTAATTTTTCGTAATTCGGCCTCTACATTGCGGCCGACCATCCCGTTGATACCTACGATACCTACTGTTTTCATAATTGCCTCAACCCACAAGCCACGACGGATCTGCCGTAGCCAATAACCGGTCAATTTGCGTTTGGTGCGCATCAGAGATAGCACCTAACGGCAAGCGTACGTCGGCCGAGCCAAAGCCCCGTTTGGCTAACATATATTTAATGCAAGTGGGGTTTGTTTCGGCGTAGCAAACTTTGATAAACGGATAAAGTTTAGCAAAAAGCGCAAACGATTCTTTTGGTTTTCCGGCTTGGAATAACCGGTACATTTTTACGAAAGCCGGTGCAAACACATTGGCGGCCGCGCTGATGATACCGGCGGCGTTGATGGCTAAATACTGCGGAAATAAATCGTCGTTGCCGCATAAATAATCTAGTTTTCCGGCGTAATTGATAGCCGTTTGCATGACGTGGGAAACGTCGTAATCAGATTCTTTAATGCCTATAATTTGCGGTACGCAAGCCAATAAATCTGCCAGTACATTATCCGGCAGTTTTAGACCGGTGCGCCCGGGGATATGATACAAAACAATGGGCAGCCCGACGGCCGATACGGCTTGGTAATGGGCGATAAGCCCGGCGGGGTTGGGCTTATTATAATAAGGGGTAACCACCAGTATCGCGTCCGGTTTATATGGTAATACGGCGCGGGTATTTTCCACCGTTGCGGCGGTAGAATTAGCCCCGGTGCCGATAATGATTTTGCATTTTCCGGCTAGGCGTGGTACACAAAAATCTAAAATTTGTTTTTTTTCGTTTGCAGATAAAGTAGGCGTTTCTGCCGTGGTGCCTAACAAAACCACTCCGTTCACCCCGTGTGCTAATTGGGCTGCGAGCAAACGCTCCAAGGCACAGAAATCAATTCGCCCATCCGGCAAAAAGGGGGTCGCTAATGCTGTAAAAATTCCGTTTAACATAAAATCTCCCACAAAGAATAGGAACTGCTCATATTTTAGCAATTTAATTGCTATAATTAAGATACTATTTTCATAAGCGAGGATATTATGGCAGAAAATGAAAAAGACACTCTTCCCGAATTTGACAAAACTTCTACGGGTTTGCCTACGGACCAGTGGGAACAAAAATTAAAAGAAAACGAAGCAACTATTGTAATGACCGAACCGGCCAAGCCGTCCAAAAAACAACCGCAAGCGTTTGCGTCGCGTAATGTGTGGGCGTCGCTTTTGCTTCTTACATTTATCATATCCAGTTGTTGCGGCGTTTTTTTGGCGTTGCGGCCGGCGCCGAAATGCACCAAAACGGAGGGGTCAGTAACCGAGAAGGCATTTCTGTCGTCCATTTCCAAAGCCAAATCATCAGAACCCGGATTGGCGTGGATCAAAGTGCGCGGCGTAATTGCACAAGATAATAATGCCGGTGCTTTTTCCCGTCCGTCGGGGGCCTCGGCAATTGCCAAACGTATTCGTCAGGCCGCGGAAGATAAAAACGTCAAAGCCATTGTGTTAGACATCAACTCTCCCGGCGGAACGGTGGCTTCGGTGCAAAACATTTACAGCGAAATTCTAAAAGCCAAAGAGCAAGGCAAAAAAGTTGTGGCGTTGATGCGGGACGTGGCGGCGTCCGGCGGTTTTTATATTGCCATGGCGGCTGATAAAATTGTGGCCGAACCGGGCACGATTACGGGCTCGGTCGGGGTCATTATGCAAACGAGCAACGTAGAAGGTTTGTTTAATAAAATCGGAGTAAAAGTAACGCCGATTACGTCCGGCAAATACAAAGATATGGGCTCCTCTTTCCGCCCCATGACGGATGCCGAAAAAGCCATTTTGCAAGATATGGTTAATGATACGTATACCCAATTTTTTGCCGCTGTCAAAGCCGGACGTCCGGATGTAAAAGCCGAAGATTTAACGGAATATACCGACGGACGCGTATTTACCGGACAGCGCGCTTTCAATTTAGGTTTTGTGGATAAACTCGGCGGCGAAGAAGACGCCAGACTTTTGGCCGGAGAATTGGCCGGCCTTAAAGACCCGAAAATTATTGCGACTCGCGGCGACGGCGTGCGGGAGTTTATTTTCTCGCTAGGTTCTAGCATGGAAAACCAAACGCTGGCTAAGCAATTACAGACGTTGGCCACGCCCAGCGTGTCGTATTTGTGGGTAAATTAAGAGGACGCTTATGCATTTGTTTCAATCGTATTTTCATTATTTGCGTGAGCCGGAACAGGCGTTGTGGATTTTGATGGAAGAACGCTCACTCGCTCAAGCGTGCGTGGGATATTTGGCCGCGGCGTTGGGATGGGTGTTGTTTTTTAATATCGGCGACGGCCTGAGTTTATCGGCGTTCCTGTTCAAACTTGGTCTGGTGTTTATAGCAGAACTGGTTGCCGGATGTTTTTTGGCGTCGTTTTGCAGTTTCTTTTTGGATTTTTTCCACATAGAAATTCTGCCCGTTAAATTGTTTGCGCTGATTGGTTCGGCCGGATTTATTAAAGGGCTTTTAATTGCCTTTGCGCTAATTTCGGCGGCGTTGCCGACGGCAAAGTTAGGGTGGTTTGCGCCGGTTGTTTTGGCCGGCACGCTGGGGTTGCAACTGGGGTATTTGACCCGCGGGTTGCACCGGGTGTGTAACGTGTCTTGCAAAAAAGCATTGGGCGCGTGGATATTGGCTTTTGTGCCGGCCGCCATCTCCGCGGGGTTGCTCGTGGTGTTTATGGTGTGGGGCCTTGTATTGCTTTTCTAAAGACTGTTTGCAAACGCCCTCGCAATTATTTTTTGCGGGGGCGTTTTTTGTGCCAATTAAATCTGCGAAGCGGGCTTCAGCCTCTTTGAAGGACACGCGATAGGGTTGCTCCGTCCGTGTGGAGAAATTACACAATCATCCCGCCGCCAAGCACTACGTCTGCCGCATACATGACGGCGCTTTGTCCGGCCGTAATGGAAAGTTGCGGCTCATCAAACCGGGCGGAAATGGAACCGTTTTCCTGTACGGTTACATGGGCTTTAGCGGGTAGGTGTAAATTGCGTATTTTGATTTCGCAATCAAAGGCCGGGGCAGGGGCTTCGCCGTTGACCCAACTGACGTTTTGCGCGGTTAGCGTACTTTTATATAAGTCTGCTTTCGGGCCGATAATGACTTGGTTTTTAGCCGCATCAATTTCCACTACATACATGGGGGTCGCAAACCCGCTAATGCCTAAGCCCTTGCGTTTGCCGATGGTATAACCCCAAATGCCGTTGTGGCGCGCAACGACTTGTCCGTCTTTGGTAACAATGTCGCCGGGCTTGTTGGGAAAATTTAATAAGTCGTTATAATCGCCGCAATAAAAATCTTGGCTGTCCTCTTTATCGGCTACTTTCAGCCCGGCTTTGCGGGCGACTTCGCGAATTTGCGGTTTTGTTTTTTCGCCCAACGGAAAAAGTACATGGGCTAATTGGTGTTGGCCCAACCGGTGCAAAAAATAACTTTGGTCGCGCGATAAATCTACGGCTTTTTTAAGTTGGTATTTGCCGGATGCTTCGTCGTAACATACGCGCGCGTAGTGGCCGGTGGCAAATTTATCAAACGCAATTCCTTGCGCGCGGGCCGCGCTGGGCAGTACGCCGAATTTAATTAAACTGTTGCACAGCACGCACGGATTAGGCGTGCGTCCGCAGGCATATTCCAAGCGGAAATTATCCAGCACCACTTGGCGGTATTGCGCGCGGCAATCTACTACCACGTGTTCAATGCCCAGTTTATCGGCAATTTCTTTTACTTCCCATAAATCTTCTTTTTCCGGGGATAAACACGCATTTTTTTGATAAACCCCTTTAGGGATTGGCAGGGAAGGATCCCACACTTGCATAGTAGCTCCCACCACGCGGTAGCCCTGCTCTTTAAGCAGTACGGCCGTAGCGGCAGAATCTACTCCGCCGGAAAGGCCCACGAGGATTGTCTCTTTTCCCATCATAACCTCACGGATAAAAATGTTTGTACTTAAGGTTGAAAGCCAAAAGGACCCTTATATTTTAGTATTTTGAACGGACTTTTGGGGAAACTAAAAACGCCGTTTAGCGCGGCGGTTTTAGTAAAGTTTGATTTCGTCTGGGAGGGTGGCCTTTTTTTGCTGTATCGGTTTATTGACCGAGATATGTGCGTACAACCGTTTGACTGACGGATACACTTTTTGAAAAGCCGCCACAATGCGCGGGTCAAACGATTTGCCCGATTCTTCCACAATGTAGGCCAAGGCCTCTTCGGTACGCCAGGCCTTTTTGTAAACGCGGAACACGCATAACGCATCAAATACGTCGGCCACGGTTACAATGCGCGCTTCCAGTGGGATTTCTTCTTCACGCAGGCCCTTGGGATATCCTTGCCCGTTCCATTTTTCGTGGTGATACAAACTCATTTTGTGAGCCATTTGTAATACTTTAGAGTGGGCCCCTTCCAAAATGCGTCCGCCGTAAATGGTGTGCGATTTCATGGTTTCAAATTCGTCGGGAGTTAATTTGCCGGGTTTAAGCAAAATGTTATCTGCCAGCGCCACTTTGCCGATATCGTGCAACGGGCTGGCGTTTTTAATCAGTTCGGCCTCGGCTTTACTCATGCCTAACGCTAACGCGAGCAGGTAAGAAATAATACTGATATTTTTTAAGTGCTGCCGGGTATCTTGTTGGTCTCTGTATTCGGCCGTAACGGCCAAGCGGTAAATTGTTTCCAGTTGCGCCACGCGCACTTCTTGGTAGAGTTTGGCTATTTCAATAGAGCCGGACGCGAGCGTAGCCAGTAGCCGCAGCAGGCCTTCGTCGCTTTTATCAAACGAGGTCCCGTCCGACTTGTTAGAAACCTGAAATACGCCCAAAACTTCGCCGGAATTATTTTTAAGAGGTACGGCGATGGTTGCGTGCGTGCGAAACGCCGTGACAATATCCACATCAATAGAAAAACGGGGATCTTCGTAAGCGTTAGATAAATTGATTGTTTGCCCGGTTCGGGCGGCCAGCGAGATAAACCCATCGCTGTTAAGCGGGATGCGGATTTCGGTATGTTCCAACCCTTTGCCTTGGGCAATTTTAGACCACAACTCGTTGGTAGTTTCGTCTTTCAAATAAATCGTACAACGGCCTACGTCCAACATTTGGGTAATTTGTTGGGCAATAATATCCAACAGCTTATCCAGGTGCAGTTCGGAAGAAATACGAGTGCCGAACTCCACCAACAGACGGAGTTTTTCTTCAGCTGTCAGTCGTTCATGCGCGTGCATAAGGTCTTGCATAAACACTACCTGTCTACGAGTACGAAATGCGTCGCTTGTGCCGCCGGATAGAATTTTTTAAGTAAGTACGCCAGTTCTAAAGCGGCTAGCCCGGACAACGTAACCCCTAACCGGGTTTGTGTGCGGGCGAATTTTTCTACTGCCTTGAGTCCGATCTGCGTTGCCATTTCTGGGGCAACGAACGTATACCCGAACGCGGGTACGTCCGCGTCCGTATAAAGACACTCTACTAAATTTTTGCCAAAAAGGGTAGATAGATTTTTTTCGGCTTGTTCAAAGGGCGTACCTTGACGGGCAAAAAGAGTCCCTTTCTCTAAGATAACCGGCCCGGGTTTGGCCGCGCGGCGGGTGGAAACATCCGTCGGTAAATTGGTTGCAAAACGTACGCAGTCGGCAAAATGTTCCGCACGTTTGTGGTGCCTCGGCCGCGCGGCAAACAGTTGGGGGGCACGTTTCAAAAACAAATATACGTCTATGCTATCGGTAAGGATAGGCAAAGTTCCGTTTCCGGTGCGTGCGTGGCGCGTAATCAAACGGTCTAGCGTCCGGCGGCTTTGGCGCAAATCGCCGTACACATAATCAAAAAGGCCGGTGGGGGTATTGGTCCAAACTTCGGTGCGGAAATGTTGGCGGGCACGGAGCAGAGTGTGCAAAAGTATTTGCGGCAAAATAAATTCGGCTTCTAACGATGCAATATAAATGAGTTGCGGATGGTCCGCGTGCAAAGACTGCCCGGCGCGGGAAAGTGTTTTTTTTAGCGAAGTTATACGCGTGGGCAATATATTATCCAAGTGGGTAAGCCAACTCAACCCCGGCAGGCGCGTGGCCCGCACTACACGCAAAAGTGTGAGGACTCCTAACCGGCGCAGGAACAAAACCAGATGCGTCAAAAAAGCAAAGCAGCGTGGTGTTACCGTGCGTAATTGTAAAAAAGTATGCAAAAGCCGTGGCAGTACCCGCAGGTGATAGGCGCGGCGTATTTCCAGCACATGCTCGGCGGTGGGAATTTGTCCGGCGCAAGTTTGCGTGCACCGCCCGCATAACGTGCAAGAAGTAACGGCGACACGTAACACGGGATCGGCGGGCGCGGGAGTTAATTTCCGTTCCAAAATCAAACGCAATAATTGGTTGCGTCCGCGCGGAGAAAAGTTTTCCCGGTGCGTCAGCAAATAGGTGGGGCACGATTGCATACAACTGCCGCAACGGTTGCAGTAGGCCACGCTATCGTATAAATTCCGTGCGGCTAGCGGCGTTTCCACCGCGCGTAATTGTTTGGTAGAACCAATTGGCCAATGCCATGCGTGTGTCATGGTGCCTCCTTGACGGTAGGAACTGGTAAAAGAGAACGCGGATCCAGTTGCGCTTTAAGGCGTTGAAACGGCCCGTTGGGTACAAACGGACGGAAGGGCCCGGCGGTTAAAACGGGCGGTTTGTGTGCATAAATTTTTAGGGTCAGTTCGGTAACAAGACCCAAAGTCCCTTGCGCGCCGGCAAAGAGCCGAACCAAGTTATATCCCGCGGCATTTTTGGTGAGTTTTCCGCCGTATTTAATATGTTTTCCGTTAGGCAAAAGGACTTGCAATCCGGTAACATGTGCATAAAACCCGGGAAACTCTCCTGACGAGAAAACACCCCCTAGCGTGCTTTCCCCGCGCGTAGGAAGCGCGCTATAAACACGCGCTTGGCGTAAGGCATTTGCCAGTTGGCTGAGCGTTACACCGGCTTGGGCCGTAACGGTATAATTTGTTAAATCTACGTCGGTGATTTGATTTAATGCCCGGGTGGAAAAAGTATTTTGTTTGGTTTTTAGGGCCGTATTGTTTCCGGTAATATAAAACGGTTTAGATGAACTGATTTTTGCGCGAAATTGGTCGGCGGTTTGTTGTTCATTAGAACGAAGCGGGGGTACCGCGCGTGATTTTTCTTTATAACCAACCGGGATAATTTTAGACGGATTAGCCAAATTGTCCGGGTCAAAGGCCTGCTTAAGTTGGGCCAACAAATCTAACGTGTTTTCGTCGTATGCCAGCGCCATGATGCTGCGTTTTTCCACCCCTACTCCGTGCTCGCCGGAAATGGTACCGCCGGCGTCTATGCACACTTGCAAAATTTGTTTGGCAATTTGTGTAATACGTCGGGCCGCCAAGGGATTACGTTCGTCAAATACCAGTTGCGGATGAAAATTTCCGTCTCCGGCGTGAAAAAGCAAACTCGCTGTTACGTGTTGTTGGCGCAGAATTTCCTGCACTCGTTGTAATGCGCGGGGGAGTTCACTGCGCGGTACAACCCCGTCGCACACGAGCACATTGGGGGCTAGCCGTGCCATGGCACTGTAAGCGGCCCGGCGGCCTTTCCACAGGTGGGCCCGTTCGGGATGGCTGTCGGCCCGGCGGAAAGTTTGCGCGCGGTTTTTGCGGCAGATTTGTTCCAATAATTTTTCTTCCCGTTGCATAGAAAGGGTACTGCTGTCCAGCTCTATTAGCAACAACGCTTGGGCTTTTACCGGATATCCGGCGTGGGCAAAATTTTCCACGGCTTGAATAGTGGTATGATCCATGGCTTCTACGCAACGGGGAATAATGCCTTGAGCCATTAAATCGGTTACGGTTTGCACGCTGTTTTGCAACGTGGGGAACGTAGCCAAAAAAGTTTTGATGTGTTTGGGAAGCGGTAAAATTTTTACTTTAAGTTGCGTAATAATGCCTAAAGTCCCCTCGCTCCCAATAAAAACGCCCACCCAATCCGGCCCGTTTTGGGTGCGGTTGAAAGTGGGGGCAGTGCCGTCGGGCAAAACAACATTTATTTCCAGTATATGGTCTAGTGTGCCGCCGTATTTTAAGCACCGCGCGCCGCTGGCGTTTTGGGCGGCGTTACCGCCAAGTGTGCAAACGGCTTGGCTGGCCGGATCGGGGGCATAGAAATAGCCCAACGGCTGGAGGGCTTGTTGCAACTGCTCGGTAATTACCCCCGGCTCCACAAGAGCAAATCCTTCCTGCGTGTTAATATGTAAAATATGATTTAAGGCCGCTAAATTAAGTACCGCTCCGCCTTGCGGTGTGCTACAACTGCCCGCGTGGTTAGTAGCGGCCGCGCGGACGACAAAGGGAATATGAAACTGATGCAAAATTTGTACGGCGGGCGCAATCAGGCGGGCTTGCGTAAAGTGAAGCACCAGATCCGGTTTCATCCGCGAAAGGGAACAATCGTATGCGCTTAGGCGTAGCGAAAGTTCATCTGCGCAAACACAAGATTTGCCAAGCAGTTTTTCCAAAGCATGTAATGCGCAATCGGGTATATGCATAAGTGGTTTTGGTACAAGTTTGCTATACTATTATTATAGTATTTTATAGGCGTAGTTCTATGCAAACACAAAAACGTGCCAGGCGTCTGGTAGTAGTAGGAGACGTACATGGCCAATATGAACCGTTTGTTACGATATTGCAACATGCCGGTCTGATTGATACACAACTCAATTGGACGGGTTCGGGCGACCGTTTGATCCAAATGGGAGATATCTTGGATCGGGGTCCCCGTGCCGAGGAAACCAACGCGTTGTTGGATAAAATTCAACAGCAGGCCGCCCGTCACGGAACGGAAGTAATCCGCTTGGTGGGCAACCATGAGTTGGAAGTGTTGCTTTCTAATTTTACAATTTCCGGCCTGAAAGGAGCGTCGGCGGATTTGCTGCGGGATCAGATGACCGCACAAGTGCTAAATGGTCAGTTGCGCGCCGCTTACAGTTATAAAGGATTTTTATTAACGCACGCCGGAGTAACGCGCCGGTTGTATAAGATTTTTCAATTGCAATTAGAGGACGCGAACGCATACAATGTTGCCGTACTGACAAATTTGATTTTTAGAGAATCTATTAAACACCAATTTTTCAAGCATCCTATTTTTAACATCAGCCATAGCCGCGCCGGTACGGATAAATTCGGCGGTATTTTTTGGGAAGATCTGTTAGATTTGGCCGCTACGCAAAGCCCGGTGTGGCAAATTGTCGGGCATACTCCGGTAGAACGCATTATCATAGACGACGTATCCCGCCTTATCCCGGTGGACGTTGGCCTGCATCGTAAATTACAATATTTAGTGATTGATGAAAACGGCACGCCGCAAATCTGCGAAGTGGCGTAAAATAAACCGTATGGGATACAATAAACTGCTGGTACTTTCCTGCTGTGCGCCGTGTTCGTGCGGGGCCATAAAAAAATTGGTAACGCAGGGTACGGAAGTGACTGTTTTGTTTTACAATCCCAACATTTTTCCACAAACCGAATATGAAAAACGCCGCGACGAACAAGCGCGGGTATGCCGTGCCTTGGGGGCACATTTTGTAGAACTGCCTTACGAGCCGGACGAGTGGGAGCGGGCCGTTGCCAGTTTGGCCAACGAGCCCGAGCGCGGTAAGCGTTGTAGTGTCTGTTTTTATATGCGCCTGTTGCGCGCACAGGAGTATGCCAAAGCCCACGGGTTTGAGGCACTAACGTCGGTATTGGGAGTTTCCCGCTATAAAGATTTTAATCAAGTGAACGCCGCCGCCCGGCGGGCTTGGATAAAAGTCGGCAAACCGTACTGGGCGAAAGATTGGCGCAAAGACGGAGTGGAAGAATTACGCCGCGCACTAATTCATGAGTTTAAGATGTATCAACAAACGTATTGCGGTTGCAAATACAGTTTAGCGGCGTCCGGCGCGCACTACGGGGAGAAAAAAGATGTATAAAAAATGGCTCAAACGCGTATCCCTAGGGATAGCAATTTTAGTGGGAGGGCTGGTACTGTTAGACGTGGGGTTATATGCCGTGTCCAGTAGTCAGTGGGTTACACAAAAAATTGCGGATAAATTAGCGCAGGCAATTGGACGGGAAGTCCATTTGTCCCGGGCGGTGGTGTCTTTGCGCGGGGCCCGGATAGAGGAATTTGTTATTGCTAAACCCGGCGGCCTGGCCGAAGGGGAACTGTTCCGGTTAGATCGGGCGCGGGTTAAGTTATTACTTTGGCATTTATTTCACGGGCAAATTCGCCTAAAAGCCGTCGGGGTGGAAGGCCTTTCGTTGCATGTGGTGCGCGACGGGCAAGGAAACCTAAATACCGAATTTTCTTCGTCTAATACGGCGCAAACAGATACTTCTTCTTCCGGCGCGCCGCTTGATATTGCGGTGGAAGAATTGACCGCCCAAAACCTGGAAATCACTTATACCGATCAACAAACCAACTTGCAAACCCGGCTGACCGACGCGCGTATAACCGTGCGTAATTTTTCGTGGGATAAACCGTTTGAAGTGAGTGCCGAAACAAAACTGGCCTACCAACAGGCGGGCGAGCCGTTTGAAGCGCGCTTGTCGTTAAAAGCGCAGACCTTCTTGGCCGGGTTGGATAATACAAAAGCGTATGCGGATATCACTTCGCTTGCGTTGCGCGCGGGCGATTCGCGGGCTAATTTATCGGGCCGGGTAGCAAACTTCACGCAACCGGATTTTGATTTCAAACTGGAAGGACAAAAAATTTCTTCGGCTGATTGGGCCGCATTTGTGCCGGCTGATTTTGGGTTTGATTTACCCCGGCTTTCGGTTGCTATGCGCGGCACGCTATGGCCGGAACAGGAAAAAATAGAGGTGGCGCAAGCGGCGTTATCTTTACCGGGGCTGGAAATGAGTGCGAACGGATCGGCGGCGTGGAAACAAGAAAACTATAACTTGTCCGCGCGGTTGGAGACACAACTGGAAGAGGTCGCGCAGGCTTTTACGGCGACGGCCCCGTATGCGCCGGCGGGTGCGTTGGGGGCTACGGTTGAATTAACGCCTAAACAGTTTACGGCACGGGCCGAGTGGACGCAAGGCGCGTTGCGGGTCGTGCAGGCGGGGGAAATACGCGAGTTGCAAGCCGCTTTAGACGTAACCGAAAAAACCGATTGGAAACACGGCCAAGGCGCGGTGAGTCTTATCGGAAAATTAAACGGGGAAGATTTCAAAGCCGATTTTTCGTTTACCCAAACGCCCGCGGAAATTTTGGCAAATCTGAAGGCGGCAGCCGATAAACTGATTTTACCGTCAGTTTCCTCAACGGCGCAACCAAACGCGGATACTTCAACCGCTGCCCCGGAGACAATTTCCCAAGCAGAAGAAAAATCAACCTGGAATTTGCCACCCATTACGGCTAAAGCAGATGTGCAAATCGGTACGTTAGATGCGCCGTATTTGAACGGAAAAAACTTCAAGTTTACATTGGATATGTCCGGCATTACGCCTAAACTGGACGGCGCGTACGGCTTGTTAAATTTGGCGGTGGAAAACGGCAAAATTACAGACGTGTATCAACTGACTAATTCCAACGCGCTGATGAAAGTGATGTTTATGTCGCTCAACGTGGTGGGGAAAGTGTTTAACAGTTTAGATGTCCTTTCTGTTTTGGGCGGTTTGGCGGGTTCTTTTAAGGCGGATAAGGAAGAAGAAATAATTAAAATGATTCCCAACGAAAACGGGGAGATGGTGGCCGTTAAAGTGCCGGCCCATACGCGCCGCGTGGACGGACAGTTGGCCTATGACCAATTTGTAACGGATGTACAATTTGAGCATGGAGTGGCTACGGTAAAAGAAGGAAGTTTTGTGTCGGATATGATGTCGTTTAATGTGTCCGGCACGACTGATTTTGCAACTGAAAAATTGGATATGACCGTGCATGCCGCTCCGGGTAAACATCAAACGGATGGTATTATGCCGCTTACGCTCAAAATCGGCGGGACGGTCAGCGATCCGCAAGGCAGTATGAGTGTGGTGGGCTCGGTTACTTCTTTGGTAACACAAGGAGTGACCAACAATTTTGCTTCGCGTGCTGTTAAAAAAAGTATCAGCAGTGTGTGGAGTTTGTTTAAGAAAAAAGAGGCACCGTCGGATACCGAATCGTAACAGGAAACATAAGGAGTTTGCGCCGCGCGCGTGCATTTTTCTATACTACAACTATGATTTATTTTTCACACCGGGGCGCAAACACGTTGCGCGTACAAAATACCGTAGCGGCGTTTGAATTGGCGCACCAACAGGGCGCGCGTTATTTTGAATTAGACGTACATTTATTAAAAGACGGCGCATTGGCCGTTCACCACGATTATTCGCTTTTATCTACTGCCGGAAAAGATATCAAACTAGCCGATTTATCCGCCGGGGATCTAAAACAAATTCCGTTGATAAATTCCTTTTCGGCGGACAAAGTGTATGTGCCCCTATTAGAAGAAATTTTGCCGGTAATTACCCCGCAGACGGAAATCTTAAATATAGAAATTAAAAATGATAATAACGTCTATCCCAAGATAGAAAACGTGTTGTTAAAAACGCTTGAATCCTACCCGGCGCTACGTTCGCATATTTTATTTTCTTCGTTTGATTACGATACGTTGGCCCGCTTGCGCCGCTTGGCTCCTGCGGCGCGTATTGGTTTGTTAACCCGTGCGTTTGACGTGGCAAAAACCCGCCTGTTACAAGTAGAAAGCGTGCATATAAATCAGACGCGTTTTACGCCGGAAATAGCCCGCGCCTGCCACGAAAATCATTGGCGAGTGTATTTGTACACGGTGAACGATCCGGCGGCGGCCCGCGCACTGGCACAAGCCGGTGCCGACGGTATTTTTACCGATAAAATACATTTATTCTTGTAAATTGTTTTCATAAAAAAACCCCCGCTTAACGCGGGGGTTTTTTGTCAGGGTAAAACTTTTAGTAATCGTATTGGGTTTCGCTATATGAGGACGACGAACTTTCCTCGCCGCCTTGCATACCGTAGTATTGTTCCGGCGTGTAGCGTTTGGGTTTTTCCCACAAGCGTTTTTCCTTTTTATATTCGCTGTCGGCGGGTTTGCCCGGCACCTTGGGTTGTTGGCGCTCGTCAAAGAAGTAAACATTTTTATCCGTTTCCGGCATGGTATTAAAAATATATTCCGATTCCGCTGTTACGGGTGCTTCGCGGCGTTCCGGGAGGGCTTGGGCGCTTAAATCTTCCAAATAATCTTCTTCGGTTAGATAAATTTTGCGGTCATAGCGCGGGTCCTCCTCCGGGATAGCCACGCAGGCAGCCAGAATTCCGGCACAAAGTAAGAATAAAGTTAATTGGGTTATTGTTTTCATGCGTTCTCCTTAATTTTCCGTTCACCTGATAATATAATGTTTTCCAGCAGTACTGCAAGCGTTACCGGACCGACTCCGCCGGGAACCGGCGAGTACGAAATGTCCGCCGCGGCTAATTCTTCGGCATTGGCGTCGCCACAAAGGGTGTTGTTGTTCCAGTTGGTGGAAATATCAACGACGACGGCTCCTTTTTTAAGCCATTTTGTTTTTAACAAGCCGGGGGTGGCGGCGGCTGAGCAGATAATGTCCGCCTCGTGGACGGCACGCGGTAAATCGGTATAGGAATGGCACAATTTAACCGTAGCGTTTTTGCACGATAACAAATGGGCTAACGGGCGTCCTACGGTAGAGGAGCGGCCAATGACCACCACTTCTTTTCCGGCTAGTTCAATGTGATGAAAATCAAGCAACCGTATCACGGCCAGGGCGGTACACGGCACAAAACCGGGTAAATTTTCCACTTGTTCCCACGTTTTGCATAAGAACAAGCGGCCCGCGTTGGAAATGGACATCCCGTCAATATCTTGGCGGGGGTTTAAGTAGTTGGCAAAATCACTTTGGGCCAGTACCGGCGGCAACGGGCGCGGGATGAGTACGGCGTCCGTATCCGGGTGCTTGGCCAGGGCCTTGACCGCTTGGCAAAAACCGTCAGCCGGGGTGTGAGCGTCCAGATCAAAAATATGGGTTTCAACGCCGATTTTTTGCGCGGCGGCGGTTTCTTTTTGCAGATACAACCGCGCGGCGTAATCTTCCGACGACCCCAACGCACATAAACAAATCGGACGGCCGAGTTTTTTTCGCACCGCTTCCGCCCGTTCCTGTAACGGGGCGCGGAGGCGGCCGGCTAATGTTTTTCCTTCCAGTATCATAATGGTTATTTTACTAAAAAATCCGGCGAAAATGTGGCTTGTTTTCGTCGGTCAATCCGGTAATTATTTTTTTCTTAATTCTTCCAATCGCTTTTGGGAAAAGGGTTCGCCTTGTTTGGCGGCTTTCAAATAATACTTAAGGGCGGCGTTTTGGTCCTTTTCGGTGCCTTGTCCGCGGGCATAAAAATCGCCCACCAGCGTGGCGGCAATGGGACTGTTTTCGTCGGCGGCGGATTTCATGAGTTCAAATCCTTTAGGTTCATCTTTTTCGGTGCCGATTCCTTGTAAATAGCAAATGGCTAAATTGACCCGCGCTTCAAAATCGCCCGTTTCGGCGGCTGTCTGATACCATTTGAAGGCCGCTTGCGGATCTTTTTTGCATCCTTTTCCGGCGTTATACAATCCGGCTAATGCTACCATCGCCCGCACATGACCGTTGTTAGCGGCGGTTTCAAACCAACTAAATGCTTGCGCCAAATGATTCCCCGATTTTTTATCTGCGTAAAATACCAGCCCTAACTGATATTGGGCTTTGGGGTCGTTTTTGGCGGCTTTGTCTAATAATTTTTTGATGGGTTTTGACGTATATTTATGCAAGAAAAACCAAGCAACTGCTAACACGAAAATAGCCGTAATACCGATATGTGTTTCTATAATTTCCATAGTATTTCCTTTAAGAACCCCGGATTAGTTTCCGGTTTTCCAACCGATAGACGTCGTCCGCGTAGTTGGTTGCATGAGTATCATGCGTAACCATCACTACGGTTAAGCTCTGCTCGCGGCTCATGCGGGCAAAGTCTTCAAACACTTGTATCTTGCGGGCAGCGTCTAAATTGCCGGTCGGTTCGTCCGCCAGTAATAGAGGGGGGCGGTTGCGCAGCGCGCGGGCAATGCTGGCACGTTGTTTTTCGCCACCGGATAAATCAGCCGGGAGTTTATGGCTCATGGCTTTTAAGCCGAATTTTTCCAATAATTGTTGCGCTTGCTGCAAATTGGGTTTGCCGCGAAGCCGGGCAGGCATATCTACATTCTCCGCGAGGGAAAATTCCGGCAGTAGTCCGTCAAACTGAAACACGAACCCCATTTTGTCCAGCCGGAATTTAGAGCGAGCCGATTCGCTTTTTAAGGCGGTAATTTCTTGCCCGTCCACAAAAATTTTGCCACGGGTGGGTTTATCCAGCATGGCTATTAAATTAAGCAGTGTGCTTTTGCCCGAGCCGCTAGGCCCGAGTAAAACGGTAAATTTTCCGCGGCGCAGCGTGAGTGATACGTCTTCTAAAACGCACAAATTTTCTTGGCCTTGCCCGTAAATTTTAGTAACGTGTTCCAATGTAATCATACATCACCCGTAACGTATTGCGTCGGTGGGGTGTACGCGCGACGCCTTTACCGCCGGATACAACCCGGCTACAAAACAAATCAGATAACTTCCGCCCACCACGGCTATAATATCCAGCCATTGCATCCGTACCGGCACTTTGGTTAAGTAATAAATGTCGCCGGGCAGTTCTACAATGTTAAACGTGGCAATAATCCAACACAGCAGGCAAGCAAGCAGTAAGCCCAGTACAATGCCTAGCGTAGCAATGACCATGGCTTCCCAAATGAAAATTTTTTGAATATGCCCCGGCCCCGCGCCCATGGCGCGCAAAATGCCGATATCGCGTAGTTTTTCGGTACCGAGCAAAATTAAATTACTGGCGATATTTAACGATGCTACCCCGATAATTAAAAATAAAATAATAAACATCATGGTTTTTTCCAGTTTGAGTGCGGCGTAGAGCGTGCTATTCATTTGTGCAAACGTCTTGACGGTATAGTCATATCCTACTACCTTTTGGATTTGTTCGGCGGCTTGGTTGGCGGTGTTAATGTTATGCAGTTTTACAGCGATACCGGTTACGCCGTTTTTTAAGCCCAAAAATTCGCTGGCGTGCGGCAGTAAGGTATAAGCAATGGTGTGGTCAAATTCGTAATATCCGGTACGCAGTAGCCCGCTGATACGGAATTTTTTCATCCGCGGAAACATGCCTGCTCCGGTGGAAATAGATTGGGGAGAAATCAGTACGACGTCGTCGGCAATATCCAACCCTAGCGTATCGGCCAGTTCGGTACCTAGCACCAAAGGCGGCGGAGCGTCTTTATCCCAGTTGGGGGTAAAGGTTCCTTCGGTAATAGAGGACGTAAGCGTATTGATATCTTTTTCCTGCTCGGGGTCTAACCCGCGCACGATTAACCCTAAACTTTGTCCAGCGTAAGTAATAATTCCTTGCCCGTAAATATGTGGCGCGGCACCGGCTACGAGCGAGTTTTGGCGCACCTGGGCTATTTTTTCTTGGTAGGTGTCCGGGTTCATACGCCCGAAAACGAGGATATGGCTTTGCGCGCCGATAATTTTATCTTTAATATCGGTTTGAAAACCGTTCATCACCGAAAGCGTGGTGATGAGGGCAGCCACACCCACAGACACCCCCGCTACGCCGATTAGCGTAGTGATAAAGGCAAACAACCCCTGCCGGCGGGTTAAATAACGCATGGCTACAAACCGTTCAAAATTCATAGAGGTATTATACTAAATAAGCCACGGCGTCGGGACGGATTAGTCCCGGAAGAAAAACTTACTGGGCGAGGGCTTGCTGGACTTGACTGTGGACTTGGGCGGCTGCTTCCTCGCTTGCTTTTTTCGTGCCGAATAAGGGCTCGTAGAAATTGTAGCTGTAAGACTTAAGGGCTTGTGCGTTTATTACCATAATTCCCCAGAGTGCATATGAGCTATAGTCCTTCTCGGGTGGTGGTAGAGTTATGCTTTCGGTTTTGCCGTTGAGTGTCACTCGTGCGGTGCTTTCGCTAAATTTGCCTTCTAACTTTCCTATGAAGGTGTGGTTTATACTGTAATGGTCAGAATGAAAATTAACAGTTAAATTTTTAGTAGATGCGGAAAAATCTTCGTTTGTGAGCCTGAAGTCCCATGACCCGGTCCAGCTGATTGTTTGGTCAGGGCGCGCGTGAATTGAGTAGCCATGAAATGTTTTCCCGTTGATTTTTTCCGTTATCCATATTTTCACTTCTTCTCCTGAAAGAAAGATATATTCAAAATTCCGTTCGTACGGCATTTCCTTGGTTACGGTTGTTCCGTCTGCGAGAGAAACCGGTCGGTCTAACGTGGAACGTATGGACTTGATTAAAGAAGTATCCGGGTCCCGTTCTACTTGGTCCCCGTCAGACACAGAGAAAACATCCATAGGAGACATAACGACCAATTCAGTGGTTTGTTGCAGTTTCCCGTTTTTATATTCACGCAGATAGACCAATTCAAAGTCAGATCTGTCTGACACTACATCCATTTCTTGGCGGTTAATAGTCCGGGCTTCTTGATAGCGGTTAGTAGAGTTGGCGCAAAAACTCTTCCACCCCTTTTGGGGCCTTGGGGAAAAGTTTCCGTTGGCCCGTTGGGCAAGCCGCAGGTCAATTAAATTGATAAATCCGTCGGCGTCGTCACAAGTAAGTTGGGCGTCCGTAAAAGAATTATCCCACATAACAGACTTGTCGTCATAATTCCTATCACTGGAATATTCTGCGTGAGAATTTATTTGCGCACTTTCATACTGGTCGCTGAGACCATAGAAATGGCCCAGTTCGTGTAAGAGCGTTGCGGCGAAATCTGCTCTTTGGCCTTCCGCGATTTCGATTGTGTTAAACAGAGTTTTCTCATTTCGTTCCTGGAAGCGTCCAAGTGTACCAGGCCTTAATTTATCTGAAAAACGGAACACGATATCCGGAGCATCTTGTTCGGATACTTTTACTAATTTGAGTTTATGTTTCAAAATCGGCACGATATCTTCAAATTCTGCTTCGCGGCCGCTTTGCTCAATGAAACGTAAGGTTTCCGCAGGCCATTTGGAAATATGGGCTTTGAAGACGGCCTCTTCTTCGGGGGTAATTCCCGTTGCCACGGCATAACGAATGGGCTGTTTTTTTATTAAATAATCCACGGCATAGGTAGAGAAAGTGGTATCTTCTACCACTTCTACTAAAACTCCCCACGGACGTTCGGCCCGTCCCGTTGCCGGGGCTGTTAAAAAAAGCACCCCCAACAGATAAACGAAAAATATACGTTTCATACGCTTTACTCCGATTTTGGCTATTAAGGAACTATATGTAGTGTAGACGGAAATCTAAAAAATGTCAAGACGTGCGGACCGCAAGGCCCCGGGATAACAGTATTGGGTGTCCAGCCGGCATCTTCTTATTTTGATTTTAATATAAGGCCCAAAAGCCGTTTTCTTAGTCTTCTAATTTTTTGAGCGTGGGGAACAAGATAATCTCGCGGATAGAATCTTGCCCGGTCAGCATCATAATAATACGGTCAATACCGATCCCCATACCGCCGGTGGGCGGCATGCCGCTTTCCAACGCTTCAATATAATCAGCGTCTAAAATGTCGGCATTTTCGGCGTCTTCGCCTTTGGCTTTGGCCTTGGTCGCGGCTTGGTCTTTTAAGCGTTGGAGTTGGTCGGCCGGGTCGTTTAACTCGGTATAAGCGTTACCAAGTTCCTGCCCGTTTACAAACACTTCAAAACGTTCCACCAGTTCCGGGTCGCCGGGTTTGGTTTTGGCAAATGGGCTGACGGCGGTGGGATAGTCTAGCGCGATTACCGGGTTATGATAATCGGCCAGTAATTTGCCTTCAAAAAGTTCGTCAAAAATGGCGGAGTCGCTGTCGTTAGCGGTAAATTTAATGCCTTGCTCGCGGGCGACTTCTTCCAATTTTTCGCGGTTAAATTCACGTCCGTTTAACACTTCGTGAATATCACGGCCGAATTTTTCCTGCCACGCTTGCGGAATATACAAGCGTTTGAACGGCGGGCGCAAATCTACGTCGTACCCGCGGAAATGGATTTGTTCTACGCCAATTGCTTTGGCGGCACTACCCAAAATTTCATCAAACAAATCAGCCATGGTGTTTACATCCCCGTACGCTTGGTACAGTTCCATCATGGTAAATTCCGGGTTGTGGGTGGTGTCAATGCCTTCGTTGCGGAACATGTGCCCGATTTCGTAAATCTTGTCCAGCCCGCCAACAATCAAGCGTTTGTGGTGCAGTTCCAGCGCAATACGCATATAAAGCGGCATCTTTAGAGCGTTGTGGTACGTCTCAAACGGACGCGCAATCGCTCCGCCCGAGGACGGGTTCAAAATCGGCGTTTCCACTTCCAAGAAACCTTTGTCATTTAAGGTCTTGCGGATAGAGGAAATAATTTTGGCGCGTTTAACAAAAATGTCTTTGACTTCTTCGTTGGCAATCAAATCTAAATGACGTTTGCGGAAACGTACTTCGGTATCTTGCAAGCCGTGGTATTTTTCCGGCATGGGGCGAATCGCTTTGGAAAGGAGCGTTAAGTTAGTAACTTTAATCGTTTTTTCGCCGGTTTTCGTTACAAACACATGGCCTTTAACGGATACAAAATCGCCTACGGCAATATGTTTTTTGAAAAATTGGTAGGGTTCATCCCCCAGTTGGTCTTTGGCTACATAAAGTTGTACGCGGCCGGAAAAATCGCGCAAATGTGCAAACGCGGCTTTGCCCATAAGACGCAGTTGAATTAGGCGTCCGGCGGTGGCGACTTCGGCATTTTCTTCGGAGTTTTTAGCGTCTAAACAAGAAATCGTTTTTTCACAGCGGTTCGGATACGGAGTAACGCCCAAACGGCGGATTTCGTCCACTTCGGCGTAGCGTTCTTTAATAATTTCGTCTAACGAATTGTTGTGTTGCGTGTTTTCTGCCATACAAAGAAACCTCTTTTGGATAAGTAATTATTTATATTCTATCAAATTACCGTAGGCCCGCGCCGAAAAAGTGCTACAATAAACGTATGAATAAAAACTTTGTAGCATTTATGGCTGTGGCCTTGCTTTTGTTTGGAGGCGGTTTTTTTTACCGCTATAAAACAAACGCGGCCGATTCGCGCGGAGCCACCAAACTCATGCGTTCGTTTGAAGAAGAAACCGACCAACAAAAAGTGTTGCGTTTAATTCGTCATACGGATAACCTCAACGAACGGGATAAAGCCGGACGGACGGCTTTGTTTTATGCGGTGGAACACGCGGCTGACCCGGATATGATCCGCCGGATGTTGCAGATGGGGGCGGATACGTCCGTTACCGACAAAACGGGCCAAACGGTGCTGATGATTGCGGCGCGGTACAATAATTCGGAAAATATATTGGTGCAATTATTGGTCGCCGGTGCGCCTGTCAACGCCGCTGACCACGACGGTTATACTGCGCTTATGTATGCGGCGCGCTATAATACGCCGGGGATCGTAAAAAAATTGGTGCGCTACGGGGCGGACCCGAATTTCAAAGCACCCGATGGGCAAAGCGCGGTAGCATTGCTGGCGGAAAATAAAAATTTTTCGGATAACGAAAAAGACGATTTTGCGCTGGCTTTTAAAGTGCTTGCCATTATCGGCCCGCACCCGCGTTTGCCGGGTAACGGGAAATAAAAAAGTATTTATGTGTAAAAGGCCCCGCACTTGCGGGGCCTAAATTTTTCCGGGACTAATAAACAAATTCGCCCTGCGTAAAGTTCCTGACGGAACTTTCGCCCGGGCCCGCCCTCGCGGTTTTTGCCTTTCGTGCTTCGCCGGGTTGCGGCTCGCACTCAAACAAAAACATCGCTCCGGGCTTCGAATCCTAGACGAAGGCAAAGCAGTTTGCCTTCTTCCCGTAAAAACTTAAGACCCCGCTTTCGCGAGGTCTAAATTTTTCCGGGACTAGGATTCGAACCTAGAATTAGTGCTCCAGAGGCACCTGTGTTACCATTACACCATCCCGGAGTAATATGTATATTCTACCACATTTTGCGCCCGCGCGTGTAATTCCACCTGCTTTGCTCATGGGGAGTTTGCGCCTTTCAAGTCCTGCCGCACATAAAGCAGTTTATGTGCTGTGGGCAAAAAAATTCGCCCCTGCCGCAAGGGCAGAGGCAAATTTTACTGCGCCCACCAGGACTTGAACCTGGAACCCATCGATTATGAGTCGATTGCTCTAACCAATTGAGCTATAGGCGCGTTACATCTTTCATTATAACAAATTCCGCCGCGTTTGTTCTTTTTTGCTACAATATACCAGACGGGGCATGGCTCAAGTGGTAGAGCGCCCGCTTTGGGAGCGGGAGGCTCCCGGTTCAAGTCCGGGTGCCCCGAATTTTTATGTTGGGCGCATTTGATTCTTCATTTGTTTTTAACAAACTGCATACGCCGGCGGATGTGCAATCTCGGACATTTGCCGACGGTATTGGCACGGCTGTTTCCTATCCGCAAAAAGCACCGTTTGAATTTTCTTCCTTGGTGGCGTCGTCCAATTTGGGAGTATTTTTTGATGGGTGCATTTTGTTGGAAGTTCAAGTGAGTCCCAACGGAAAAAAATGGAGTCCGTTTTTCAAACTGGGGTTAGTGTCCGAGGCCTTTCAGCAAAGTTTCCCCGACCAAGCCAACGAGTGGGGCGTGGTAAAAATAGATGAATTAGTCCTTGTCAAACCTATGCGTTATTACCGCTTGCGGGTGCGTGTAGAGGGAGAAGTGCCGCTGTTATCTTTTGGGATAAGCGGCGTGCGGGAACCGTTTGAATATCACGAGGACAAAGCCGCCCGTATGCCTTCCGGCTCGTTTGAAGCGCATGTGTGGCCCATTTCCCAAAAAGAACAAGATTCTCCGGACAAAATGCGTATTTGCAGCCCAACGGCGCTTTGCATGGCGTTAAACGCGCTAGGACGGCCGGTGGCACTAAGCACCGTGTTGCAAAACGTCTATGACCCCGCGGCCGATATTTTTGGCAATTGGTTTTTTAATACGGCGTATGCGTCGCAACAACGCTTGGACGTTCACTTTCAACGGTTTGGTTCGCTAAGCGAATTGGAAGAAAACTGTGCGTCAAACTCTTTAGTGATAGCCAGCTTGTCTTACGAGGAAAACGAACTTCCCGGCGCGGCGCAAAAACAAACTTCGGGTCATTTGGTACTTATTCGCGGGTACAAAGACGGACAAATTTTAGTGGCTGACCCTGCCGGCGAAACCGCGGCGGACGTGTTGCGCGCTTACGACGCAAAACCGTTTGCCCGCGCGTGGATAAACAACAAGCGGGGCGCAGCCTATTTATTGAGAAAAAGATGAAAAAATTATTATTTTTATTAGTGGGTTTATGCGGGCTGTGCGCTTGCGCCAGCCAGACGGCGTCCGATACGTTAATCGTGGCGCACAAAGGGGAAATGGAATCGTTGGATCCTGTTTACTCTTACGACGGTGTTACACACGGTATGCTGATTAACGTGTATGATACACTCCTTAAATTTAACGGCAGTTCCCTAACGGAGTTAGTGCCGTCTTTATCTACCCAAGTACCCACTAAAGAAAACGGTCTTATATCGCAAGACGGCCGTACTTATACGTTTCCGATTCGCCCCGGGGTTAAATTTCACGATGGGCGCGCGTTGACGCCCGAAGATGTACGCTATTCGCTGTTGCGCTTTTTACTGTCCGATATTTCCGGCGGGCCGTCCAGTTTGCTGTTGGAACCGGTTCTAGGCGTTTCTTCCACCCGTAACGACAAGGGCGAAATCGTGGCCAATTATCAAGAAGCCGCTAAAGCCGTGCGCGTGGAGGGTAACCATGTCGTTATCACGCTCAAACGTCCGTTTGCGCCGTTTTTGTATATTTTGGCGCGGTGGGGGTATGTGATGAGCAAATCGTGGGCGGTGGAAAACGGCGCGTGGGACGGAAGCGAAGCCACCTGGAAACAATTTAATAATTTTGCCAAAGATACGGATCCTCTTTTTAATAAAACCAACGGAACGGGGCCGTTTCAAATTGCGCGGTGGGATATTGCCGCCAAACGCTTGACCCTAACCGCCAATGAAAATTATTTTGAAGGCGCGCCGAAACTCAAAACGATTTTAATGATGACGGTGGATGAGCCAAGCACGTTGCGGTTGATGTTGGAGTCGGGAGATGCGGACGTGGCGGAACTGTCGCCCAAGTTTATTTCGCAGTTAAAAGACAGCCCGACCATTGACCTGTACGATAATTTGCCCCGCTTGCGTACCGACCCGGTCATTTTCTTTACGCGCCGTATCAATATGGAAGCCAACCCAGACGTTGGCTCGGGTAAGTTGGACGGGCAAGGGATTCCGTCAGATTTTTTTGCCGATAAAGATTTACGTAAAGGTTTTTCTTATGCGTTTGATTATCAGGCCTTTTTGCAAGAGTCTATGGAAGGCCGCGCGGAACTGGCGTTGGGGCCTGCTCCGGCGGGACTTGTGAAATACGACAGCGATTTTAAGCACTATACGTTTGACCTAAAAAAAGCCGAGGAACACTTCAAAAAAGCGTGGGGCGGCCAAGTATGGGAAAAAGGATTTAAGTTTACCATTACCTATAACACAAGCGGCGAGATGCGCCAAATCGCCAGCGAAATTTTGAAACGCAACGTGGAAAAATTAAACCCCAAATTTCAAATTGAGTTACGCGGCGTAACGTGGCCTGCCTTTTTGGAAAAGACCGCCCGCCGTCAAATGCCCATGTGGGCCCGCGGTTGGGTAGCCGACTATGCCGACGCGCACAATTTCTTCTTCCCGTTTTTACATAGCCAAGGAAGGTATGCACTTTCACAAGGGTATCAAAACCCGGCGGTGGATACGCTGATTGAACAAGCCGTAGCCGAAACCAACCAAACCAAACGCAACGCATTGTATAAACAAGTGCATAATTTAATGTACGACGACGCAATGCAAATTTATACCGTTCACCCCACGGGTTTGTGGGCAATGAATAAAAAGGTAAAAGGATTTACCGATAACCCGGTATATATGGGAATTTACTTCTATCCCATGTATAAATAATGTGCGGTGCGTTTTTTTAAGTCTTTATCTTTAAGAGTATCTGGGCCTTGCCCAGAGTCTTGTGTATTTGCGGCGTATTGCCCCGGCCCTAGGCGTGTGTTGTTCCTATGTGCCCGACGAACCCGCGTGGCTTGTAGCGATTTTGAAAAACCATATACAAAATTAGTCTTTTTGGCGGCTTCTGGTGCTTACTGAATAAAATAACGGACCTCGCTACTGCTTTCATCTAATTTGGGGCCAAATGACTTGCAAACAGCCACTGACAAAGGTCGGCTAGTGCTCGCGTAGCAATACATCCGGTTTTGAACGTTTGAATTTGTTAGTACAGATCCGTTTTTCGGCGATCCATAATAATCAATAATTTCTATTCCGGAATTCGTGTGGCGCAACTGGATTTTATTGTAAGAACCGGGGGCATCCGTGCTGCGGTTTTTTCCTATTAAACACTCCCATCCTTTGGGACAAGTGAAATCTATATCCAATTCTTCTGTTGTAGTGGCGTAAGAACCGTTTGCTAAGAAATATACTTGTTGGGCATTTGCCACCGCCCGCACCACGGGTATGGCTTGTGCTACTCGGGCTTTCAAAACTGTTTGCTGGTATTGCGGCAACGCAACGCTTGCCAAAATACCAATGATTAAAACCACTACTAAAAGTTCAATGAGTGTAAAACCGCTGTTATTAAAAAAGCGGTGAGATTCCAAATCAAGTTTGGAATGACTATTATATTTTTTGTTGTCATCCCGAACCCCTAAAGTGCCGTCATGCTGAACAAAAAAGGCGTCACCCTGAACTTGTTTCAGGGTCTGCTTTTGTCCTTTCCAGCCGTCATCCCGGACTTGATCCGGGATCTCTTTGTTGCCTTTCCTGCTGTCACCCTGAACTTGTTGCAGGGTCTCGCCGTTCATACCATAAGAAAATGCCGGATACCAACTTTCCGGCATGACAGATTTTTTTATAACGGCAGATGCTGAAACGAGTTCAGCATGACGGCGGGGGGTATGGCAAGATGTTGAATCGGCGGCCCGCAGGGTTTGCGCATGACGTTTTTTTATATAAATGCCGTCATCCCCGATTGTAGATTTTGGGAATAACTTTGTTTCATTTGTGTTTTGGAATTGCATAAAAAA
>JAZUKK010000011.1:0-149660 GCA_045643265.1 Elusimicrobiaceae bacterium
GACGCAAAAAATTCTCCCTTGGCTGGCATAAGCGGGGAGAATTTTTTGTCTTGCAAATTCTAGACGGTTATATCAGGCATTAGCGGTACCGGTAGCGCGTACCGCTTAAAATAAGTACAATAAACGTATGGAAAATACCAATTTCAAAAGCGGATTTGCGGTTCTGTGCGGGTTGCCCAACGCGGGTAAATCTACCTTGCTTAACCGGTTAGCCGGCGGGCTTTTATCGGCCGTTACCTATAAGCCCCAAACCACGCGCCAAAACATTTTGGCGATTTGCGAAGGGGAAAATTACCAAATTGTTTTTGTAGATACGCCCGGGTTTTTGAAACCGGAATATAAGTTACAGCAGACTATGGTGTCGTGCATAGACCGTGCCGTGACCGAAGAAGCAGATGTGGTGCTCTTTTTGGTAGATGCGACGGGGGACTATGCGTCCAACGCGCCGTTGATTGAAAAATTAAAAAAAATGTATTGTCCTATTTTCCTCGTATTAAATAAAATAGATGCTGTTAAAAATCCCGCGCAATTAGACGAACTTGAAAAACAAATTATCGGCGAATTAAACGTAGCCAAAAAGTTCCGTATCAGTGCGCAAAACGGCGTGAATATAGATAAATTACAAACGGCGGTGGCGGAGACGTTGCCTCCAAGTCCGGCCTATTTCCCGCCCGGCCAGTGGACGGACCGGTGGGAGCGGTTTTACGCGGCGGAATTTATCCGGGAGCAAATTTTCTTGCTGTATCAAAAAGAAATTCCGTACAGCACATTTGTAGAAGTAGAAAAGTTTACCGAAAATTTAGGGAACAAAAATTTTATCCGCGCCATTATCCACGTGGAGCGCGAAAGCCAAAAACCCATTGTAATTGGCAAAGGGGGCAAAATGATTGCCCAGTTGCGTACGCGTGCCCAAAAACGGGTGGAAGAATTTTTAGGCCGTCCGTGCCGGGTGGAACTAAATGTAGTTGTGTCGCCGGGTTGGCGAAACAACAACGAACTGTTGGAAAAATTTGGCTACATTGTGCGCGATGAAGAACCCGCCTAATCACAAGGCCCAACACTCCGGTTGGGTGGGGTTAAAAATGATCCGGTTTTAATGCTTGCGTAATTGCCGCACAATTTCATCTAGTGTGGCAGTTAATTTTTTATATTCGTTTACGCCGTCTGTATCCACAAACGGAAAGCACGCCACGCGTAACGTGTTTTCCGGCGCGTAGGGATGGCGTTTGAGGCCGTCTTGCAAATTGGCCAGTCCGCTTTGGGCCAGCGCGCGATTGATATCTTCGGCCTGCAAGTGCGGGTCGGTCAGTTGTAAGGTAAGCGTGGTATAAGAACGTAAATTTTCATCCGCTACTAACGGTTTTATATAGTCTGTACCCAGGGCCCAACGTACAAGCCATTGGGCATGTGCCCGGCATAATGCGTCCATGGCGGACAATTTGCCGTGGGTGTTCATCCAGCGGGCCGCCTGATAGCACATCCAAATAGCGGTTGTGTTAGGCGTGTTGACCGTTTGAAAACGGCGTGCTTGCTCTAGGGCGCGTGTTAAATCTAGCGCATAGGGAATTGCGCGCAAAGCAGACGTTTGTGCAAGCCGCGTCTGGACTCTTTTATGAATAAACATGACGCACGTTCCGCCCATCACTCCAAAGCATTTTTGCAACGAAAACAGCATCACATCAAATTGATTTTTAGGTAATACCCGTCCGCCCGCGCACGACGTGCAATCCCACGCCACCAAGGTGTCTTTCCCGCGGGAGTTCCACACATGCGATAAATAATCGTTTGGAATTTGTACGCCGGTGGATGTTTCGTTGGGAGTCAGTACGATTAAACTGGCGTTGTAATCGGGTTCTTGCGAGGGGAAGAATTGGCCTTTTGGGGCAAAACGTACGGTATTTTTAAGGTGCGGCAAACGGGCCGCCAGGGTGCTGGCCCAACGGGTGGAAAATTCCCCAAAGGCAAGTCCGCTAAGCGTGTCTAACGTCAAATTCCATAAAACGGCGTCCATGGCGTTGTTGGCCCCGCCGGGGAAAACACACACGGTGTAATCGTTGGAAAGTTCAAATAATTCTTTTAATTCTTCGGCGGTTTTTTGATAAAGATTTTTTACCACGTCCGCCGCGCGGTGGTTACGTTCAAAAAAAGTGTCCGCTAGCGCAACCGGGCGCAACGCGGCTAACGCTTGGGCCGGGCCGCAAGCAAAGGTACTGGCGGGCAGTAATGATTTAGTAAGTGTAACCATACTAGTATTGTAGCAAAAAGATTTTTAGAGGGGGACTTCTCAAGGCCTCATTATAAAAAAGCCGTCATGCTGAAACCCTGCGGCCTGCAATGGTACGGGATGACGACATTTTGCCTTTGTCGTCATGCTGAACTTGATTCAGCATCTCTCCTTGTTCCCTACCGTCACCCTGAACTTGATTCAGGGTCTCACCTTATTGCCGTTTTAGAAAGTGGTGAGATTCCAAATCAAGTTTGGAATGACAAATTGATACAAAAAAGTCTGTCATACCGGACAATAAAATAATGTCATTCCCGAAAGTTGTAATCGGGAATCCCCACCGCTTAGAAACAGCCATAAGGAGGATATCCCCGATAAAGACACTCGGGGATGGCAACAATGGTGTACGGGAGAGAAGCGCGTTTTAGTTAAAACAACTCGTTAAGGCCGAGTTTATCCAGTAGTCCGTCCAATAGGCCGGAGGACTTTTCTTGGGTAAGGCCCAAGTCTTGTACTTCGCGCGAGAGCGCGTGCGTAACTAACGCTAACGTGCCTGTATAGAGCGGGGTGTTGGCTTCTCCGCAATCGGTTAGTAAATCTTCGGCACTACCCAAGCGAACTTTGCGTGCACCAAACACTTTTTTGCACTCTTTCAGTAATTTTTTGTCGGCCGCCGCACCGCATAGCACTAGTTGGGTGGACGGATGTTGCAAATAAATCAGCGATTGCAACAGTTCCTTTTTAATTTCGCCCAATAATTTTAAGTTCGCTTCTTCCAGTACGTCATCTACAATTTCGTCCGTACCGGGGGTATAGGTTTTTAATACTTCTTGGGCGGTTTCTAAATCGTTTTGCAGTAAATCGGCCACCGCCTCTGCCAGCCGGTTTTGCCCAAACGCCAGTTCCCAGGCTTCCACAAGCGTACCCCGGTGATACATGACGGCGGACGTCCGGGTAAGGCCAATATCCAGCAGAAGCGCGCCGGATTCTTTTTCGGGCGCGGTAATCAGTTGGTCGCCTTGGGCAATGATAGAGGGCAAGAGTTGAAATTCCGTGCACTCACACGCTTGAAATGCGTTGGTTAAATTTTGCAAGTGGGTGGACAGGGCTAACGACAAAAAAGTTTCCACTTCTAGTGTACATCCGGCTAGCCCCCGCGGGTTGACAATGCCGATATTGCCGTCAATCGTGTATGATTGCGGCAGCACATCAATTACCTCTAAAGTGTCGCTTAAGGTGGTGGGGATAGAGTTGTGCAACGCCGCTTCAATTTCGTGCGTGCCGATTACGCGGCCGCGCGTAGAGACCGATTCAAAACCGCTCGCGCGCTTAAACGATAAAAAATTGCCCCGTATGCCCACAATGACTGTTAAAGCGTCGTCGGTATATTCGGCGGTTTCGTCAAATACGGCGGTCAATTCCCGTTGGGCCGCGTCCCTATCGCGTACGAACGCACCCGCAAAGGCCTTGCAAGGTTTTCGCCACGCATGACGTACACGCAACGTGTTGGTTTCTTCGTCTTGCGTGAGCAATGCGGCACAGATTTCATTACCGTAAAAATCAAGGGATAGTAAATTGCGGGTCATACTAAAAACTCCTGTCCTATTTTATCAAATTTGGCTGAAAGTCAACTTTGTATTGGGAATATGCGCGGCGGCGGGGACTGCCTTTTTAGTTTTTTCCGTCGGGCACGGAACAGGTGGATATTCCCCGTCGGTAAGACGGGTATAAATGTTGTAAAATATACTAGATGATGGATATTCAAAATCTTTCCTTTCATTTTGGTTTACGCACCTTGTTTGAAGACACGTCTGTAATGATTCAAGACGGGCAAAAAGTGGGACTGGTCGGCCCGAACGGGTGCGGCAAGAGTACGCTGTTCAAATTGATTGAGGGGAAGTTTTCTCCGGACGGGGGAAAAATAGAAATTTCGCGCAGTACGCAAATCGCTTCGGTGGCCCAGGAAATAGCCGACCCATCAGTACCGTTATTGGCTTATGTATTGGCGGCGGACAAAGAATTAATGCGTTTAGAAAAAGAATTGGAAAATCCGCAAATTTCCGGCGAGCGCATGGCGGAAGTATTTGATAAATTGGAGTTTTTGGGGGCCCATAGTGCTACCGCCCGTGCGAGTGCTATTTTAAGCGGGTTAGGTTTTCTTAATGCGGATTTTAACCGCCCGTTGCGCGAATTTTCCGGCGGGTGGCAAGTGCGCGCTACGTTGGCCGCCGCGCTCTATGCGCCGTCTAACTGTTTGCTCTTGGATGAGCCAACCAACCATTTAGATTTAGAAACCGCCCTCTGGCTAGAAAATTATTTAGTCCGGTTAGACAAAACTGTTTTTATCATTAGCCACGACCGCCATATCTTAAACCGCCTTTGCGACAAAATTATCCACGTGGAAGACGGACAATTAAAACTGTATAACGGCAATTACGATACGTACGAACGCACCCGCTCTGCCGCCATTGAAGGCGCCAAACTGGCCGCCGCCAAGCACGAGCGCGTAGTGGCGCATTTACAATCGTTCGTGGATCGTTTCCGCTACAAAGCCACGAAAGCCAAACAAGCGCAAAGCCGTATTAAAATGATTGAAAAACTCGGCGCGGCGCCGCAAATTCCCAAAGATCCGGAAACGCATTTTGCATTTCCCTCGCCGGAGCGGTTACAAAATGCCTTGGTAACCTTGGAAGAAGGGGTGGCCGGGTATGAGGATAAACCCGTTTTAGAACACTTAAATTTACGCATTGAGCCAGACGACCGTATTGCCTTGCTGGGGGCCAACGGAAACGGTAAATCTACGCTGGCTAAAATTTTATCGCACCGGTTGCTACTGATGAGCGGGAAAATGACGCTGGCTAAAAAAATGAAAATTGCGTATTTTTCCCAACACCAGACAGAAGAATTAGACGTAGAAAAAACACCGTACGAACAACTTTCTGCGGTTATGCCGCTGGCTACCGAAACGCAAATTCGCGCGCAACTGGGCGCGTTTGGGCTAAATAAAGCCAAGTCCGATACGCTTATCGGGCAACTTTCCGGCGGCGAAAAATCGCGTCTGTTGCTGGCACTGATTACCAAAGATGCGCCGCATCTGTTGATTTTGGACGAACCCACCAACCATTTAGATTTGCAATCACGCCAGGCATTACTGGAAGCGTTAAATGAATATGCCGGGGCGGTCGTTCTCATTACGCACGATTTGCATGTGATAGAACTGACGTGCGACACCTTGTGGATTGTGCGCCGGGGGACTTGCCAAAACTTTATGGGCGATTTGGACGATTACAAAGCGCAACTCCTTAAAAATAACGACCGCAACGATTTGGCAAGCGATAAGATGACGTCTAAAGAAATGGCCCGCAAAGAGGCCGCCGCCCGTCGGGCGCGGGTGGCTCCGTTAAAAAAAGAAATCCGCGCACTGGACGAAAAATTGGCTAAATTAACGGCGCGCAAAAACGCGTTGGAGGAACAATTGATGGTGGCTTATTCGGCGGACAGCAGTATTGAACTGGCACTACTCAACGCGCAACTTAAAGATACGGAAGAGGAGTGGTTGCGCCTCAATGAAGAATATGAGGCCGCCCTAAAGAGTTAATATGAGCCCCGTTTTTTCCCGCTTACCCGAATTTTTACAGATGGCCCTTACCCGCCAAGGCATTGTTTCGCCTACGGCGGTGCAAACGGCCGCCATCCCCGATATTTTAGCCGGGCGTGATGTATTGGCTACCGCCCAAACCGGCACCGGAAAAACGTTGGCTTTCTTGTTGCCGTTGGTGGCACGCTTAAGCGTTTGCCCGACTGAAAACGCACTTATTTTATCGCCTACGCGGGAACTGGCCGAGCAGACTTTTGTGGAATATCAAAAAATTACGGACGGACAAAACCTGCCCGCGGTGCTGATTATTGGGGGGGATAATATCCACAAACAATTTGCGGTACTTCGCAGTAAACCGCGCGTCATAGTTGCTACGCCCGGGCGGGTCAAAGACCATTTGCTGCGCAAAAGCATTGATTTACGCCGGACGCATACGTTGGTGTTAGACGAAACCGACCGCATGCTGGATATGGGTTTTATTGACGATATGCGCGAAATTGCGCGCGTACTACCGGCCCCGCGCCATACGTTGCTTTTTTCCGCGACGTTGCCGGAAGAAGTCCGGCAACTGGCGCAAGAGTTTTTGATGCATCCGGTGCGGGTGCAAATTGGTTCGGTTGTCAAACCGGCCGAATTTGTGTTGCAAGAAATTGTGCGCGTGGATATCCGCGAAAAACTGCCGCAGTTACTGCACGAACTTACCACGCGGGCCGGGTCGGTGCTTATTTTTACGCGTACCAAACACGGGGCGGAACGGTTGGCTAAACAACTCAAATTATACGGGCAAAAATGTAATGCTTTGCACGGCGATTTGCGCCAAAACCGGCGGCGGCAAGTGCTGGAGTTCTTTCGGAACCAAAGCGTGCGTATTTTGGTGGCTACCGACGTCGCCGCGCGCGGTATTGATGTAGCGCATATCGCCCATGTGATTAATTACGATTTACCCCAATCGCCCGAAGATTACATCCACCGTATCGGGCGTACCGGACGCGCGGGCGTGGTGGGAAATTCCATTTCTTTTATTGCGGGCGACGAAGATAAATGGAAGGAAATTTGTAAAGTAACCCGGTTTTCTTCCCCGGTAAAAGTGGTACAAAAAACAATTGAACCGCTACCCGCCCCCAAATTTGTAGCACAAGAAGAAGGCGCGGCACATGGTAAAAACCGTCGTCGTAAAATTACCCGCTCTAACGCCACACAACGGGCTAAAGAATTGTTGCAATCGGGCGAAGTGTATTTGCCGCAAGGCGACGAACTCCAACGCGCCCGCCAAGAAAAAACGTCCTCTTTGCGTCCCGGAAAAAAAATAAAAACTTTTCAAAAAGCCACGCAGTCTGCACAAATTTTGACGCAGACGTCGTCTGCCTTTCACTCGTTAAAAGTGGGTGCTAGCAAAAAAACCTTGCGCCAACATCAACACGCTTCTGCGGCTAAACACACCCGTCCGGGCAATCCTGCACAGCCGCACCGGTTTTCGTCAGGCGCGCGCCACTCCCGCAAAAAACACCGCTAGTTATTGTTGGTATTTAAGGAGGGGATCCCCGATAGAAGCCCTCGGGGATGATGGCAGGGGAAAAGGGAACTGCATAAAATAAAAAAGACGTCACCCTGAACTTGATTCAGGGTCTCACCTTATTGCCGTTTTAGAAAGTGGTGAGATTCCAAATCAAGTTTGGAATGACAAATTGATATAAAAAAGGTCTGTCATGCCGGACAATAAAACAATGTCATTCCCGAAAGTTGTAATCGGGAATCTCCACTGCTTGGGAACAACTATAAGGAGGGGATCCCCGATAAAGACCCTCGGGGATGACGGCGGGGGAAAAGATGGCGGCCGAGGTGGAAGTTTCCTAAAGGGGAAATGACGGATTATATGCGGACACAAAAAAACGGCGCGAATTTTTTAGTTTCGCGCCGTTTGTAAAATATATCTCAGTTGTTTCGTTCTTTCCGGTCAATATAGTATTCGTTACTTCCGTCATGGACTTCGTCCGTACCGATTGCTTCACATAACCAACTGTATTTACTATCTGTAGTTTCGGTTTTGCACGTGAGGACATCTCTCTCTAGGCCGGTTTCTGTAGGGAACATATAGTAAAAATAGAAACAATAATCCGTTGGGTTTCCCAAGCGGCAGGCACTAATATAATTTTCTTCAAATGTATAACTAAAACGTCCGATATTAAATGTGCTGTTGCTGTCCGAAGTGGCATCAAAAAACGATATGTCTAACCCGTTTAATTTCTTGGGTACTTCGGAATTGGCCGATTTGTAGCGTTTGGCAGAATCAAAAATCGTACGCAAGTTGACCATGGCTTCCATGGCCTCGGCGCGGGAGACTGATCGGCGATATTGCGGTAAGGCAATAGACGTCATAATCCCAATGATTAGCACAACGGCTAATAATTCAATCAACGTAAACCCTAACTTATTTTTTGTTATCATGAGAACTCCTTTTAATTAGTATATCGGTTTTAGTAGATTTTTTCAAATTTTTATAGCTTGAAAGTTGTTCAAAAAAGGATATAATAACTATATACCCTTTTAGGAGAAATAACTCATGTTATTAAAAACGCGTTTGTTAAAAGCCGGTTTTACTTTGACGGAACTCATGGCGGTAGTTATCATTATTGCGGTCCTGTCGGCCATGGCGTCCGGCTCGTATAAAAAAGCGGTGGAACGCAGCCGCATTTCGGACGGATTGCTAGCCGCTTCCTCGGTAATGGAAGCCGTCAACCGTTACTATGCCGATAATTATCCGGCGGGTAATGCTAATGCTAACTATCCCAAGATTAATCAATTGGATATTTCGTTTGCTAACCAAAAGCCATGTACGAGGGCTTCGAATTATTGTGTAAAAACAAAATTTTTTGAGGTTACTATTAACAGAACTGGTGCGACAAATACGGCGAGCGTATATGTAGATGCCAAACGTATGAAAGGATCGTTGCCGGGAGATTATACGATCCGTGTTTACGCCAGTGATTTTGGTAATGACAGATATAAAACGCCGCGCTGTATCGGCTTGACTAATCCGGTGGGGAGAGATTTGTGCGTATCGGCCGGATATACGGCCCAGGAAACTTCCAGCGGAGAGATCCTTTATTATAAGCCGTAAACAGGTCGGTTGGGGTAACCTTTGGGCCCGGGTACGTATGCCCCGGGTCCTTTTTTTGTAGAATATAACTATGAAAATTGTTCATACCGATTGTTTGGTTATCGGCGCCGGAATTGCCGGATGCGTCTATGCGCATGAAGCCGCCAAAAAGGGCTTGCATACGCTCGTACTTTGTTGTGGTGAAATGGCTTGTGCCAATAGTGATTTGGCGCAAGGCGGTATTGTGTATGAACCGCAGTTGCAATTAGAAAATTTAGTGCAGGACGTGCGCTTGGCAACGGCCGGGCTCTGCAATGAACGGGCTGTACGGACGTTGTCGGTTGCCGGGTGCAAAGCCATAGAAGAAATTTTCTTAAAAGATGTGTCCGTCAATTTTGACCGCGACACGCACCGTGCCCTACGCTTTACGCGCGAAGGGGCCCACCGCAAAAACCGCATCATTTATGCCAAAGACACGACGGGCCATGCGTTGCTTTCCGCGTTGCAATCGGCGGTAAAAAAGAACGCGCTGATTACGGTGCGGGAAAATTGCGCGGCCATTGATTTATTGACGTTTTCGCATAGTTCTACCGATATTATGGACCGTTACGAACCCTTGACGGTTTTTGGGGCGTATGTACTTGATAACCAAACGGGCGAAGTGTTTGCCGTAACGGCTAAAAAAACCATTTTGGCTACCGGCGGGGTGGGGCAGATTTACCGCCACACTACCAACGCGGCCCACTCGTACGGACACGGAATTGCGATGGCGTACCGCGTAGGGGCACGCGTGATGAATATGGAGTACGTCCAATTCCACCCGACGGTATTTGCCAAAGGGAAAAGTTTTCTTTTGTCCGAAGCGTTGCGCGGAGAGGGGGCGGTATTACGCAACGTCAAGGGCGAGGCCTTTATGGCGCGTTATCACGAACTCAAAGATTTAGCCCCGCGTGATGTGGTGGCCCGGGCCATTGAGCAGGAACGGCTTAATACGTCGCACGAGTCGGTTTATTTGGATATTTCTCACCGGCCGGCCCAAGAAACTAAAGAGCGTTTCCCGGCTATTTATCAAAAATGTTTGGAAGAAGGTTTTGATTTAACCAAACAGCCCGTTCCCGTAGTGCCGGCGGCGCATTATTTTTGCGGCGGGGTATATACCACGCCGGACGGACGGACGAATATCTGCCACTTAAATGCAATCGGCGAAACGGCTTGCACCGGGTATCACGGGGCGAACCGCTTGGCCAGTACGTCGTTGTTGGAAGCGGTTGCCATGGGCTACTTGTGCGCGCAGGCGGACGCACAGGAAATTGCCACGCATACGTTTCGTATGCCCACGCCGAAAGACTGGGTGCTCCCCAACGAAAAACCCGACTTAAATTTAATTAAGCAAGACTTATCTACATTACGCAGTACCATGTGGAATTATGTAGGGTTGATGCGTAGTGCGACCCATTTAAGCCGGGCCGAAAAAATTTTGCGCCACTTGCAAAACGAAATTAACGCATTTTATAAAGGGGCGGCCTTGTGCCAAGAATTATTAGACTTGCGCAACGGCACACAAACGGCTTTACTGATTACCTATGCGGCGTTACGCAATAAGCGCAGTATCGGGTGTCATTATTTAAGTAATTGACAGAATTGGCTTTTTGCAAAACATCCCGCGCAGTTTTTAGCGCGGGATGTTGTTGTTTTACCGGCCTTAAACCGGGTTTTAATTTTTCCCTTTGCCAAACAGCCGCAAGTCGTGCCGGGCAAAAAAGCCGTGTAATAGGAAAACAGCCAGGGTTGTAGAAAGTGCATCTGCCACTACCGGCGCGTAAAATACGCCGTCTAACGCAAAGAATAGGGGCAGGATCAGCACCAGCGGAATAACCAGTAGCACTTGGCGCGACAAACTCAATACAGCGGCCTTAATCGGTTGGTTAATGGCTTGGAAGAAACTGGTTGCCATGACTTGCAAGGGGATAATAGGCAGCAGCATATTCAAAATGCGTATAGCGTGTGCGGCCATTTGAACTAACGCGGTATCTTGGGCGTTAAATACAGACGCAATAGGGGCGGCAAAACATTCTAACAGAAAAAATCCGCCCGTCGTTATATACATACCCCACCGCAAGGCCATTTTAAGTGTTTGGATAGCCGTTTTGTATTTATGTGCGCCGTAGTTGTAGCCAATTAGCGGTTGTGCCCCTTGCGAAATACCTAACAGCGGCATAAGCACTAGCGTATTTACGCTGATAGCAATACCGACGGCAGATACCGCCAAATTGCCCCCGTACTTTAACAGTGCATGATTTAAGATAAAGTTGAGCACGCTAGAGGCCAACTGAAAAGCAAATTGAGAAAACCCAATGGCTAAACAACCCAGCACAATGCGCTTTTTAACTTTACAATAAACTAACCGCAAGCGGTACATGGTATTCCCGCGCAGGAAAAAGTACATCACCCACAAAAACGAAACCAGTTGTCCTAATACGGTGGCCGCTGCCGCGCCGCGGATACTCCAATGAAAAGTAAAAATAAACAGCGGGCCGAAAATTAAATTGATGCCCGCGCCGATTAGTTGGGTCGCCATGGCGGTTTTCGGGCGGCCCGACGAGCGGATAAAATGGTTCATCCCGGCTCCAATTCCAAAGAGCAAGTAGCCGGGGAACACAATTTGGGCATAGGCCTTGGCAAAGGGGAAGACTTCGCTGTCTGCGCCCAGCAAGTGTAAAATGGGGTCTAAAAACAGATAACTCAGCACAGTAAGTATAAAAGAAACAGTCGCCAGCAAAATAAACCCGTTGCCTAAAATGCGGCGGGCTTCTTCGGTGCGGTGTTCGCCTAGCCGTATGGAAAATAACGCGTTACTGCCTACGCCGATTAGCGCACTAAAACTCATGTATAATATCCCGAGCGGGAAAAGTAATGTAATGCCGGCTAATCCCGCCGCGCCGACATCTTGCCCTACATAGATGCGGGAAATAATGTTGTACAGGGCGTTAGCGAACATACCGGCTACGGCCGGGGCAGAAAACCGGATGAGAAGTACAGACAATGCTTTGTCTTTGAATGGATTTTTAATGTTGGACATACTTTTGCTTCTTTTTAATAGTACTCTTATATTTTATCAAATAAAGAGGCCCTACAATTTACCCCTTGTTTTTTTATGCTTTTTCTTGTAAACTTATAAGGAAGGGATTGTGTAAATTGCCAAAAGATGTATGTAAATTTTGTACTGTGGAGTTGATTATGAAGAACACTTGGATAGCAAGTTTGTTTTTATTAGTAGCGGTTACTGTATCGGCGGAGACGGTTTCCGAGGTCAGTTTTAACCCCGCGCGTTTAGGAAATTTTAAAAAATTAAAAGTTTCCGATTCTGCTACGATTAGAGGCGGATTACAAGTCAGCGACGAGTTGAAAATAGGGGGACAGGAAACCGAAGGCTGCGACCCGGAGTACAGCGCCGGGAGACCCGGGACATGTCGTGTAGAGATAGGTTCTGACGTTGTTGTAACCAGTTCGTTGCCGTATACGGCTTCTTCTATTACGGCTGCTCTTGCTGCGCCTGGTTTTGCGGAGACGCGCGCTGCGGTGGAAGAACCTGACGAGTTCCGAGCATACAGAGTGGATATGCCTCAAGCCACTTTTCACGGGGGTAGTGTGCCTGCATGGCCTTATACCATGCCCCGTATAGATGCTGGGCCAACGAGCAACTGGCCCGATGGTACGTTACTCCCAGTGACAGTGAACGGCGGGTATTTGAGTTTTGGTAATGATTCGCTTATTAACAATTTGCAACTCAGTACTAAGTTAATGGCTTATGCCCGCGAAACTGTTGTGCACGGGAGATTGAACGTGGCTGGAAATGAATTGGCCAGATTATATGATCCTTCTTCTCTGCCGGAGGATAATATAACGGGATTTAAATTAGGTAACGTTGTCATCCCGCCGCCAACTTCTGGAAAAGTAGAATACTATTCTTCTGCTGCTAGTACCCCGAGTGATACGGGTTTAAATTACAACGACTCTGGCTGTAGGTTGGACTGGATCAAACAAAAAGTCAATAGGGGTGAGAGTGAAGTGCCGGAGGCGGTATATGTGCTTGGGTTTAAAGATTGCAACCCGACATGTGTAGAAACTGATTGGGAGATGGAATTCGAGACGGAACCGTGTCCTAGTGGACGTGGCCAAAAGTGGGCTAATAAACGGACGAGGAACAGATGTGTTGAGGGCGTCCCTACTCAAGAGATTGATTATAAAAAATCCGACGGAGAATGGGGGGGAACCGAACCTTATTGGCATATGGAAGATTGCAACTCGGGTTGCCGTTGGAGGCCTACGGGATATGTCAAACCCAACGATTATGTTTCTCACTGGATGTACAGGAATAAAAGATACACAGGGCCCCTGGGCCACGAGTATAAGGGTTTGCAAGATGATACTGAGTGTACCCTGTTGCGTATTGGAAATGGTATTAACCCGTCTATTATCCCTGGCGTAGGTATCATTATTAGTACTTGGATGCAACGTACTAATGCCATTAGTACTGAACCGGAAAGGACCCATGTGAATGAGCTTCTTGTACAAGGCCACCGCTACAATACTTCTGATACTGGTATAGATATAATTCTTGGACTCAGTTCTGATCCTGATTACCACTTGCTGGAAGCCGGTATTAGAGAGTGTAACGCAGACAGTAATGGGGCGAAAGAATGGGTAAGGACTTATGCGGTTGTTCCTGCTGTCTTTGGATTTTGGCCAGTAATGTGTCAAGGCGTTGCAAATCAGGTTGAAGTTGAGTGTCGTTGCTGATAAGAGTAGTTGTTTTTTCTTTTCCCCTCGGGTAACCGGGGGGATTTTTTGTGAGTGTTTTACGACCTATGTACCTTAATATGATAAAATACAAGTATATTTTAGGAGGTTTCTTATGTACCGTTTTTGGATCTTGTCTGTTCTTGTATTTTATCCGTTGTTTTTGCAAGCAACCCCGCTTAAAGTATTAGCCGCCGCCCCCAAAGGGGAAATGGCTGACTCCGGTCGCCAAGCCGTAAGCGTTACTTTTAACCAACCCGTCGTAGCGTTGGGGGAGCAAAGTGCGTTAGCGGGGAAAGCGTGCCCGTTGCAGTTGACGCCGTCTGTGGAAGGCACATGCCGCTTTGCAGGAACGCAAACACTCGTGTTTGAGCCCAGCCAAAACTGGCCCGAAGCCACCGCTTTTTCAGCGCAAATCAAACGCGGGTTTGCCTCGGAAGTATCAGGCGAAAAATTAGCCGCGGCCTATCGCTTTTCGTTTACGTCCCTGCGGCCGCAAGTGCGTCAGGTTTATCCGTATGATAACGAACATTGGGTTTCTTTAACCCCTACTTTATATGTGGGTTTTAATTTGCCGATGGATCCTAAAAATACCGCCGCAAAAACCTATTTAACAGACCCTTCCGGCTCCCGGGTTGCCCTTTCCGTACGGGAAGTTACCCCCGAGGAACGCGAAAAACATTTTTATTATTTGCCGTCCGAAAAATACATTTTGGCATTTACGCCGGTTAAAAAATTGCAGCCGGGGGTCACTTATACGCTCGTGTTGGAACAGGGATTGCGCGCTACATCCGGTACGTTGGGGTTGGCTAAGGCCTATACGTCCACGTTTGTTACGTCGCCCGTATTAAGTGTGTTAGGTACTACCCAAAACGGTTGCTTGCCCTACACCCCGCAAATTCGTTTTTCGTCCCCGGTGCGCTTGCGCAATTTGGCCGCGTCGGCTACCGTTACGCCCGCCAGTGCGGTGCGTACGCTTGCTCCGCACGAACAAGACGCCCTGGGGCAAGAAGAAATTATTGCCCCTTTTGCTAAATTGTCCGATTCGGCTAAGCAGAATATCTTATCGCGCTACGCGTTAAGCGGACAAGAACAAAAAACAGGCGTGGCTTTCTTTAATACGCCGCTGGCTTTTCTAAATTTACAGCCGGGGCAAACGGTTAGTGTTACGTTAGATAAAAATTTAACCGATATTTACAACAACCGCTTGGGGAAAGATTACACGTTTACGATCACGAACGACGGCTATTGTCCGGCGGTTGATTTTTCCGGCGGATACGGTGTGTTGGAAAGTTATTTGCCGCCGCGTTTACCGGTGGATCTGATGAACACGCCCGAGTTAACCGTGCGCGCGGCGCGGTTTAACAAAGAAACGTATATCCCCTTTTTAACGGCTAACGACAACGCTTATTGCGCCGAAAAACCGCTTACAGAGGCCACTTTTGACGGAGTCTATACATTTAAGGATATCAAAGATAAAACGGTCAAAACGTATCTGGATTTATCCCGTTTCTCGCCTACGGCACAAGATAGTTTGCTGTTTAGCCAACTTAAACTTACGCGTAACGGAACGACGTGCTGGGTTTCTTCTACCGACAATTTAACCGACGTCGGCCTTACGTTCAAAGTGTCTGCGGAAGATATTTTGCTTTGGGTTACCTCGTTAGAGACGGGCGAGCCGATGGCTAACTTGGCCGTTGAACTACGCGACCGGACCAATACCGTTTTGTGGACCGGTTCTACTGATATGAACGGGCTGGCGCGTGCGCCGGGGTGGAACCAGTTAGATACGCAAATCCCGTCGTGGAGCGCACCTAAATTATACGCGTTTGTTTCCAGCGCAGGCGGGGACGGATTTATTAGCACCGAATTGGATGAAGGTTTAGAGCCCTGGCGTTTTAACATTGGCTACACGTACAACCCGCAACAGGAAGCGTGGCGCACGTTCTTATTTACCGAGCGCGGTATTTACCGCCCTACAGAAACCGTACACCTTACAGGAATTACCCGTCACCTTAAGGGGGGAGAGTTGACCGTCCCCGAGGGATTGACCGGCACGCTGCTCATCCGGGACGCGGCCGGTACGGACGTATCTAGCCAAACAATTACTGTATCGCCCACTTGGGGGATGTTTGACGTGTCTTTTGATATCCCCGCCGCGGCACATACCGGCGATTGGGAAGCGGTTTTTACGCCACAACTTAAAGAAGATAACGATCCGTCGTCCACATACGCCTCTTTTAAGGTGGATAATACCAAAGCGGCCGAATTTACCATCACTATGCAAGCAGACCAACCCCATTATATCAGCGGGGACGAGGCCCGGTTTACGGCGTCGGCGGTTTATCCGTCCGGCGCACCGCTTAATGCGGCCCGCGCTAAATGGACGTTACGGCGCGAGATGACGTGGTTAGATTTGCCCGACTATCCTAATTACACTTTCACGCCTTATTTCTTGCGCGAAGATGAATATAAAGAAAACGGCAAAGAACTGTTAAGCACGACCCAACAGACCGACGAAAAAGGCGTTAGTTCTTTGGCGTCCGTGTTGCCGCAGGTTACGGCCCCCGTGCGTATATTTGCCGAAGTGGGCGTGCAGTCTGCGGCCAGACAAGATTTGTTTTCCCGCCAAGCCGTTACGTTGCATCCGGCGTCCTTTTATTTAGGAGCCAAACCGGCGGAAGGATATTTCCGCGAGGGGAAAGCAGTATCGGCCCATATTGTGGCCGTTACGCCGGATGGTAAACGCACACAGACCGCGTCCGTTACCGCACAAATACGGCGGGTAGCATGGCACAGCGTGCGTAAGGTGGGGTTGTCCGGACGGTTGGAATGGGTCAGCCATAAAGAAGAAATTGATATGCCTTCCCAACTCTTTGACGTGCCGGAAAACGGAGCCGAATTTTCCTTTATACCGCCGCAAAGCGGTTCGTATTACGTTACCTTAACTGCTACTGACCCGCAAGGCCGCACCGTACGCGGCGGGTTTGAGGTTATGGTATATGGCAAGGACGGCCCGGCGTGGTTGCAAAAAGAAGATGATCTATTAACGCTCAAACAAGATAAAAATAATTACCGCGTCGGCGAGAAGGCACGTATACACGTGGAATCCCCGTACGATACGGCGCGTGCCTTAGTCAGCGTGGAGCGCGAAGGTATTTTAGATACATGGACAACCAGCGTCAAAGGCGGAGCCGATTATATTGAAGTGCCGATTAAAGAAAATTATCTGCCCAACGTGTTTGTCAGCGTAACGCTTGTTAAAGGGCGTACGGCCGCTGCGGTCAATGCACAAGGCGTTGATTTAGGTAAACCGCAAAGCAAAACCGGATATGTGAACTTAAAGGTGGCTCCGGAAAACAAAAAAATAACGGTGGAACTTTCTACCCGCAAAAAAGAATACCGCCCCGGCGACGAAGTAACCATTAAACTGGTTACTAAACAAGGCCGCAAAGGCGTGCCGGCCCAGGTAGTCTTGTGGGTGGCGGACGAGGGCATACTGGCTCTAACCGATTACAAAACGCCGGATCCGTTTGATACGTTTTACGGATCGCGCCCGCTTTCTGTATTTACGTCAGCTAACCGCCCGTATGTAATTGGACAGCGTAACTTTGGGGAAAAAGGCGAAAACCGCGGCGGCGGCGGTTCGGCTTTTGCCAAACTGGGCGGCGTAGATTTACGTAGCCGTTTCTCCTTTGTGCCGTATTTTAATGCCCGTGTGCAAACCAATGCCAAAGGCCGCGGCGAAGTAAAATTCACGCTGCCGGACAATTTGACGCGTTTTCGTATCATGGCCGTAGCGGTGCAAGCGCAAGAAGTTGGTTCGGCGCAAACGCAAATTACGGTTTCTAAACCGCTTATGGTTACCGCCGCACTCCCCAAAATTGTGCGCCCGGGCGACCGTTTCTCGTGCCGCGCCGTTGCGTATAACTACGCCGATAAAAAAGGCGAACTGGTTTTGCAGGCCGCGGCGGGGGGAAATGTACGCTTAACCGATATAGCCGCCCAAACGGTTACTGTGCCGTTAGGCCAAGCGCAAGAGATTTCGTGGCCGTGTCAGGCCCTGGCCGCCGGCCCGGCGCAAGTAGCGTTTAGTGTAAAAGCGCGCGGCGAGACAGACGGCGTCCGTGCAGATCTAACCGTTTTGCCGGTAGAAAAAATGCAAACATTGGCTACCTATAATTCAATCACCGGCGAGCAAACAGAAGTGTTAGCCCGGCCGGAAGCGGCATTGGCTACGGCTACTAATCAAGTAACGGCGTCGCTATCTTCTACGGCGTTACTGAATTTGAAAGGCGCACTGACCTATTTGACGACGTATCCGTATGATTGTTTGGAGCAACAACTCTCTAAAATCAGCCCGGTTATTGCCGGGGAACAACTGGTGCAAGATTTTCATCTGGGAGACGTTGACGTGTTCAAAAAGCAAGCGCAAGAAGTGTTAAACCACTTGCCGGCGTATCAATATCCGTCGGGCGGACTGGGATATTGGAAAGACGCGCTGCCTGACCCGTACGTTACGGCGTACGCGTTGGAAACGGCCTACCGCGCCAAACAGGCGGGTTTTGCTGTCCCGCAAGAAACGCTTGATAAAGCCGCCTCTTGGTTAGAAAATGCATTTGCAAAAAATGAAAATGTAGCGTTTGTCTATTCTTCCGGCGAGGGACAAACGGCCCGTGCGCAAAGTTTGTATGCGTTGGCGTTGTACGGCAAAAATGTATCGGCCGCTTTTAATAATTTGTATGCCCAACGGACCGGATTGCCGTTGCCGGCCGTAGCGTATTTATTAAAAACGGCGGTTGCTACGCACCGGGCCGATTCTATAAAACAAGCCCTCGCCCAGCAATTACTCAATGCGGTTTCCTATACGCCGACGAGCGTTTATTTCACCGCGAAGTCGCCTCTACCGTGGTTGCATTTAACGGATGTATCGGTAACCGCGCTTGTATTAGATGCGTTATTGGAAGCCGGACAGCCGTTTGAGCAAGCCCCTAAAGCGGTGGCGTGGTTACTTTCGCAATTAAATGCCCAGGGACATTGGCCCAGTACCGCCGAAAACGCCGCCGTATTGTCTGCGTTGACCCGCTACGAAAAAACGCTAGAAAATCAAACGCCTGATTTTACGGCGCGGGTGATATTGGATGAAACCACGGTACAACAAGCCGAGTTCCGCGGCCGCTCGCAAAACCTTCAAACGGTGCAAGTGCCGTTTACTACGGTGTATGCAACGGCTAATCAGGCGCGTGTAACGCTGGATAAAACGGGTACAGGCACGTTGTATTATACCTTGGCGCAGACTTATACGCCCAGTGCTTATACCGCGCCCGTAAACGCCGGATTTGAAGTTTCCCGCCGTATAACGGATTTGGACGGTACGGAAGTTACCCGGTTGCAAGCGGGACAGCGTTATTATGTGACGCTTACGGTGCGTAACGCCGCGGCGGGGCATTTTGTGGTCGCGGAAGATTTTGTGCCGGCCGGCGTAGAAATTGTAAATACGTCGCTAGCGACAGAAATGTCTGCAAATGAGCCGTTTGGAAAAATAAGTGCTTTCGGCCGGACGGAACGCTATGACGACCGTATCGCCGCCTTTGCCGATTATCTGCCTGCCGGAACGCATACGTTTACTTACATGGTCAGCGCAGTAACGGACGGCACGTTTGCTTATCCTAGCGCGTGGGCGAGTTTGATGTATGAGCCGGCGGTATTTGGCCGTAATGCCACGTCGGAATTAGTGATTACAAAATGAAAAAAGGGTGGGGCGTCATATTCGCACTTTTTTGGCCCGGTTTGTTACTGGGAGAAAGCACGTTGACCCCTTCCCAACAGATATTAGACCGCACCGGTGCGCCGGTGCGGGTTTTTTTGTCCGAGAATCATACCTATTATTACCCCGTTTCGCTAGGGGAAATTTCACCGTGGTTTGTGGCGGCGGCGGTGGCGGCGGAAGACCAACGCTTCTACCGGCACAGCGGCGTAGATTGGCAGGCTGTTTTGCGCGCGGCGTGGCAAAATGCGCAAGAGGGGAGTGTCTTATCCGGCGCGTCCACGCTTACGCAACAGTTGGTACGCAATATAGAGCCGCGGCCTAAAACATGGTGGGGTAAACTGCGCGAGGCCTATCAGGCCGGACAATGGGAAAAAAATCATACCAAAGAAGAAATTTTAGAGGAATATTTTAACCGTATTGAATTTGGAAACCTGACGCAGGGGGTACAAGCCGCCAGCCAATTTTATTTTGGGGTAGATGCCGCGGACGTGTCGCTGGCACAGGCGGCATTTTTGGTGGGGCTGATTAAATCGCCCACGCGCTACAATCCGCTTAAATATAAGCCGCGCGCGTTGAAACGGCGGGCCTATGTGCTATCGCGTATGCAGGAGGAGCATTTTATTGACGGGGAAATGTACCGCTTATCGTTAGAAGAACCGGTGGAATTACGCGCCGCGCCGCGTCCGTTTGAGGCCCTGCAATACACGAATTTTTTACGTTCTTTACTCTCCAGCCAAACGGGTACAGTCCGCACTCCATTAGATAACGGGTTGCAACGCTATGCCCAACAAGTCGTCAAAACCCATGTGCGGAAATTAAAGGACGAACACGTAACCAACGCCGCCGTAATTGTGATAGAAAACAAAACCGGCGCCGTGTTGGCGTACGTCGGCTCGGCGGATGCACAAGATGCGCAAGCCCACGGACAGGTGGACGGCGTGCGTGCCCTGCGTCAACCCGGCTCGTCCCTCAAACCGTTTGTGTATGGAGCAGCGTTTGAAAAAGGATTACTCACTCCGGCTGATTTGTTGGCAGATGAAGATACTTTTTTTGACGGCGGTTTCCGTCCGCGCAATTATGACGAAAGTTTCCACGGGCTTGTTTCTGTGCGCCAAGCGTTGGCGTGCTCGTATAATATCCCGGCGGTCAAAGCGGCCGAGCGAGTAGGGGTGGCCCCTTTGTTAGACGTATTGCACGCCGCCGGACTTAGCGAACTTTCCCGCGAACCCGATTTTTACGGGTTGGGATTATCCTTGGGAAACGGCGAAGTACAACTGCTTAACTTGGCTAACGCCTATGCGGCTTTGGCGCGTGGGGGGGAATATAAGCCACTCCTTTTTTCCCTAGAGCCCTTGGTGCAAGTAGGCGGACGGCCCCGACGGGTATTTAGCCCACAGACGGCGTATTTAATCAGCCATATTTTGGCGGATAACCACTCCCGCGCCGCCGCGTTTGGGTTAAATTCGGCACTGGCTGTACCGTTTGAGTTGGCCGCTAAAACAGGTACGTCTAAAGATTATAAAGATAATTTTACGCTGGCTTATACGCCGCGTTGGACAATCGGCGTGTGGGTGGGCAATTTTGACGCGTCCCCCATGCGTAAAGTGTCCGGCGTAACCGGAGCCGGGCCGATTATGCACGATTTGGCCGTTTATTTACAACAAAAATATCCTTCGGCTCCGTTTGAAAAACCCGACGGCGTGATAACTAAATCGGTCTGTAATGTAAGTGGCAAATTAGCCGGTACTCAGTGTATCCATACGCACGAGGAAGTGTTTTTGAAAAATCAGTTGCCCTCTGTATGCAACGGCAAACATACAGCCGCTCCTTCGCCGGTAACAATCGTTTCCCCGGCACAAGGCGATATATACCAATGGGATCCGGCAGTCGCTGGCGGGTTGCAAAAACTCTTGTGGCAGGCAGTTTGTCATGCCGATAAGTGCGCGTGGATACTAAACGGACAAAAACAACCGTCCCAATCGTGCCGCATTGAGTGGCCATTAACGGTGGGAAAACACCGCTTGGAAGTTTCTTGTGATGGCGCAAATGCCTCCATCTCCTTTGAAGTCCTTCCGTAATGTCTTTGCCAGACGGGCATGAGGCCTAAAACCTCTGTTTGCGTTTAATTGTATAAAATGTTGTCATGCTGAAACCCTGCGGGCCGCCGATTCAGCATCTCACCTTGTTCCCTACCGTCACCCTGAACTTGATTCAGGGTCTCACCTTATTGCCGTTTTAGAAAGTGGTGAGATTCCAAATCAAGTTTGGAATGACAAATTGATACAAAAAAGTCTGTCATGCCGGACAAAAAAATAAGGTCATTCCCGAAATTTGTAATCGGGAATCCCCACCACTTGGGAATAACTATAAGGAGGAGATCCCCGATAGAAACACTTGGGGATGACGACAGGGAAACGACAACGACGAGATGCTTAAGTCAAGTTCAGCATGACGGCGTTTTTAGGGTTACGGGATGACAAGATTTTCAAAATTTTTTGAAGTTGTTTCCCCGTCGGAAAATAAAAAAACTTGACTTTGTTTTTTTTTTGCTAATTTTTAATAAATGGGAATTTTATTAAAAAGGAGCAAAGAATATGGAAAACAAAAATTTTGGCAGTTTAGGAAAAAATAAAATAAAGTCATTCCCGAAAGTTCTAATCGGGAATCTCCGCCGCTTGGGAACAACTATAAGGAGGGGATCCTCGATAGAAACCTTCGGGGATGACAGCAAAAAATATAATAGTCATTCCAAACTTGATTTGGAATCTCACCGCTTTTTTGATAACTACGGTTTTACGCTGATTGAATTACTAGTTGTCGTGCTTATCATTGGTATTTTGGCGGCGGTGTCGGTGCCGCAGTACCAACTGGCGGTGGATAAAACACGCGCTAAAACTATATTAGCGATTATGGATTCTGTCAAAAAAGCAGAAACTGTGTATCGTCTGGCAAACGGTCAATACACGTTGGACTTTACAGAATTGGATATTGATTTGCCGACTAATAGCGAAGGGCATAGTACTATACGTACAACAGATGGTACCACCTATTCCTTGAGTTCAGATGGCACATATACACACGTGACAGGAGCTCCCAAAAATTGGGCGTTTAATTTATATTCCGCTTTATCGGTAGATGATTATATGTGCTATCCGCAGGGAAAAGAGCGTGGCAGACGGGTGTGCAAAAGTCTAGGGTGTAGCGAAAGTGCGATACACCAACAGTATTGTTCCTTTACCAAGTACAGGTAAGGAACAAAAAGCAAAATTGTTTGTGAGAAAGGAAATTATTTCTTTTTTTCTTCTTTTTGTTTCAAACTGGCTTTAATCAGTCCGTCAAACAACGGATGCGGACGCGTCGGGCGCGAGCCAAATTCCGGGTGGAATTGTCCCGCAATAAAATACGGGTGGTCGGTGCGTTCTACAATTTCGGGCAAAACTCCCTCATGCCAACCGGAAACAATTAACCCAACATCTTGCAGTTGTTTGACGTATTTGGGATTGAGTTCGTAGCGGTGGCGGTGGCGTTCTTCAATGCTGTCCTTGCCGTACAAACGGTGGGCGAGCGAGCCGGGTTTTAAGTCGGCCGTGTAATTACCTAAACGCATAGTGCCGCCTTTGTATACCACATTTTTTTGTTGGGGGGTTAAATCTACCACCGGGTCTTTAGTGGTCGGGTCAAACTCGGTAGAGTTCGCGTCGTGCAAACCGCACAAGTTGCGGGCCGCTTCCAACACGGCGCATTGCATGCCTAAACAAATACCTAAAAACGGCACTTTATTTTCGCGCGCAAAACGTACGGTGTTGATTTTCCCTTCTACGCCGCGGTTACCAAACCCGCCGGGAATCAAAATACCGTCTGCGCCTTTTAAGGCCTTGTTGACGTCGTCTTTGTCCGTATTGATATACACGACTTCTACTTTAGCGTCGTTATTCATCCCCGCATGGCGTAAGGCCTCGTGGATAGATTTATACGCTTCTTGAAATTCGGCGTATTTGCCGGCTACGGCAATTTTTACCGTCTTAGAGGGATTTAAGGCGCGGTCAAAAAATTCAAATTGTTTCGTATCTACTTCTTGGGTCGGTTTCAAGCCCAACAGCGAAATAATTTGTTTGTCCACATCTTGTTTATAAAACATTTCCGGCACGTGATAGATAGATTTGGCATCCATGCACTCAATAACCGCTTTGGCCGGAACACTGCAGAACAGAGAAATTTTTTCTTTGAGGTGGTCGTTGAGCGGTTTTTCTGTGCGGCAAATAAGCATGCTGGGTTCAATGCCCAGTTCGCGCAGTTTGTTGACGGAGTGCTGCGTCGGTTTGGTTTTGAGTTCTTGCGCCACGGCAATATACGGGATGAGCGTAACGTGTACGCAAATTACATTTTGCGGGCCTTTTTCCAAACGCAGTTGGCGGGCGGCTTCCAAAAATGGGAGCGACTCAATATCCCCTACCGTACCGCCGATTTCAATGATAGATACGTCGGTATCGTGTTCAAAGGCGGTAAAGCGTTTTTTGATTTCGTTGGTGATGTGCGGAATCACTTGCACGGTTGCGCCCAGATATTCGCCGCGGCGTTCTTTATCAATAACGGTTTGATAAATGCTGCCGGCTGTATTGGTGTTGGCGCGGGTCATGTTGACGTCCAAAAACCGTTCGTAGTGGCCTAAGTCCAAGTCGGCCTCGGCTCCATCCACCGTAACAAACACTTCGCCGTGTTGGTAGGGGGACATGGTACCCGGATCTACGTTGATATACGGGTCGCATTTAATCATATTGACTTTCAAACCGTTGAGCTGCAACAGTTTACCGATACTTGCACCGGAAATTCCTTTGCCCAGCGAACTGACTACGCCACCGGTAATTACAATAAATTTAGACATATAATTTTCTCCTTTTAGGGTTTGTAAAAACGCCCGGCAATTAGTGCTGGGCGCAGTGTGTAATATAGTACTCTTCGGCGGCGGTCAAGTCCGCTTGGGTATCTATGGCCGGGCCGGAGGGGGCAATTTCGGTGCATTTGATGACCATGCCGTCTTCCAACGCACGCAGTTGTTCCAACCTTTCTAATTGTTCCAGCGGACTTTCGGGCAAGTGCACAAAGCGTTCTAACGCCGCACGGCGGTAGCCGTAAATTCCGCAATGGTGCCAATACGGCACACGCAAATTTTTGTCTGTTTTTTCCCGTTTATACGGCACGCGCGAGCGCGAAAAATACAGCGCGCGACCGTCTTTGGCTAATACTGCTTTGACGATATTGGGATTATCTACCTGCTCGTCGTCCGGACGGGCAAAGGCCGCCGTAGCAATATCGCACGACGGATCATTTTGCAGTAACCGGGCAACCGCTTGTACGGTTTCGGTTTGAATAAACGGTTCATCACCCTGTACGTTGATAATCAATTGTTCCGGGCGGCCTTGGGATGCTTCAAATACGCGGTCTGTACCGCTTTTGCACGCGGCACTAGTCAGCACCGCCCGCGCGCCGAATTGGGCAGCGGCTTGCACGACTTCGGGTTCTTCGGTAGCAATAATTACTTCACCTAAGCCCGTATTTTTGCATGCTTCGTACACATGTTGGATAACGGGTTTGCCGCAAAGCGGTTTAAGAATTTTCCCCGGCAGGCGGGAAGAGCCGTACCGGGCGGGAATAACGATTAAAACATCACTCATGGAAGCACTCCTTCAATTTCTTGGCGGCTGGCCGTAGCCGTACCAGATTTTTCTACTACAATACCTGCCGCATAATTGGCGATGACAGCCGCTTCTTTCAGGCTGGCTCCGGCGGCCAGAGCCAAGGTAAGTACGGAAATGACGGTGTCTCCCGCGCCGGTTACATCATATACTTCGCGGGCGGTGGCGCGTACGGTATAGGGCTTTTGGGTGTTCTTTTCAAACAGACTCATGCCGTCTGCGCTGCGGGTAATTAAAATAGAATCGGCGTTTAACATCTTTAAGATTTTTTGGCCTAATTTTTCCATGGCTTCTTCGCCCGGTTTGGGAGATTGGCCGACGCCTTCCCACGCTTCTTTGGTGTTGGGCGTCATGCAGGTAATGTTTTTATACTTTCTAAAATTATCAATCTTGGGATCTACGCATACTGGGATATGTTTTTTGCGGCATAGCGAAATGATTTTTTGGATGTTTTGGTCGCTGAGCATTCCTTTGCCGTAGTCGGATAAAATAACCCCTTTGGCGGTTTGGATGGCTGCTTCAAAATTTTTCATACACGCCCGGGATATGGCCGGAGAGATGATTTTCTTGCTTTCGCGGTCAAAGCGGACGATTTGTTGTTGGTCGGCCATGACGCGGATTTTTTGGGTGGTGGGACGGTCTAAATCTTCGGCAATACCGCTAATGTTTACGCCGCGTTCCCGCAAGAAATCTTTAAGCATTTCTCCGCCTAAATCAGGCCCGACGACGGAAATCATCACCGGTTTAGCGTCCAAGGCCGCCAAGTTGACCGCCACGTTCCCGGCGCCGCCCGCTACAAAAAACTCATTGCGCACGTCCACCACCGGCACGGGGGCTTCCGGCGAAATGCGGCTGACGGCTCCTTTAATAAAATGATCCAACATGATATCGCCTACGACGACAATTTCCTGCCCTTTACAGGCTTTCAAAATGGCTTTTAACCGGCTTGTTTTGGGTTGCATAATTCCTCCGCTCCTATTCCTCATTATATATTTAATTTTGTTGATATTCCAGTAGTTCTGCGCTGACGCTGCCGATAAATACTTCCGTTTTCATTTTAACGGGCAATTTGCGTTCATCATCCGTCAGCCATACTTGTAAACTTTTGCCTTTACTGACGAAAATTCCTTCCCCGCGAAATTGCGGCTCTACAATCACGCACTTAAATTTGCCCGCCGAAGTTTTGACGGTTTCCCGTCCGATAACTTTGACAACCAACGGATATTGTTCTTCGCGGTTAATGATATCAAACACCACGTCTTTACCGTCTTGTAAATTTTGCCCGCGTACGAAATACAGCGAGGTCAGCATATCTAATACCGGCACATTGAGTGCCCCGGAAAACGCCCGCGTGCCTGATTTTTTAACAACTTCACCGCGGTAGGTGTTGGCAGTATAATCAAACAGCACCCATTCGTCGCGCTGATAACGCCCTTCGCGCAGACTTTGGCTGTATCCTAACGAATAAAAATTCCGGGCGTCTAACCACGATAAATTGATATCGCGTACCTTAAATACCGAATCAATTACACTGGCCGAAAAAGCCGACGTTTGTATCAGATACGCCGGATGTCCGTTTACGTCAACTAGCCCGCGGTTTTTAATATAGGCCGTGCCTACTTTTACAAAGGAATAATACAGCCCGTATTTAAGTTGTTCGCCGCGCCAAGGAGCTGTAGCATTTTTGTCGGACGTTGGCGTTAAGGCCGCAAGCGGATTAAGCGTGCGCCCGGTTAAGGCAATCAAGGGTTCATCGTTAAAAACCGCTTTGTCCGGCACCGGATTACCGGCAGGGAGTTCTTGCGGTTGGGACGGTTGGGCGGGAGCAGGAGTAGCAACCGCAACAGCCGTTGGCTCGGTAACTTTTGCGGGTTCCTTTTTTTCTTCTACCGCGCAAGCGGACGTAACCGCCTGCGTAGAAACAGGTTGTTCTTCTGCGAGTACGGCCTGGGCGGTTGGAGTTGGTGCGGGAATTTCTTGCGGGGTTCTATGCCAAAAGCATCCGCTTATCCAAAGACAGAGAAAAAGATGACTCCATTTTTTCATGCGTTCTCCTTAGTAATAAACCGTGCCGCACGCCATAAATTGGCGGCCACATAATCGGGGGTTAAGTCGGGGTATTTTTTAAGGTGTTTGGCCCCGTTAGCTGTTTTAACTAAAATAGATTTACAACCGATATTATGTCCAAATTCTACGTCTGATTTTTTGTCGCCGATCATAAACGAGCGGGCCGGATCTATGTGATATTTTTTTAGTAACGCCAGCCCCAATTTAGGGAGCGGTTTGCGGCAAGTACAATGTTCTTCGGGGGCGTGCGGACAAAATACAATGTCGTTCAGCCGGGCCGGAAGTAAAAGGCGGCGCAAACGCTCGTTGACGGCGCGGGCTTCCCGCTCGGTAAAATAACCGCGTCCAATGCCAGATTGGTTAGATACAATAAAAAAGTGGTATCCTGCTTGGGCCAATAATTTTAGGGCTTCCGGCACGCATTTGTACGGGCGGACTTTAGCCGGATCGGACAGATAGCCGTAGTCGTAAATCAGCGTTCCGTCCCGGTCAAAAAAAACGGCTTTAATCATGCGCGTTCCTCCGGATGTTGGGCCAGATAGGCGTTGCCCTCGTTTTCGCGTTTCCAACGGTTGTGGGCCCATAACCACGAGGCCGGATCCTGCCGCAACCAGGTTTCGTAATAACGGATGAGCGTTTGGGTAAAAGCGCGTACGTTTTGTGTACTGTACTGGGCCGGCGGTAAAACCGGGTCATATACCTGACAGGTAAGTGTGCCGTCTTTTTCGCGGGTTACATTGACGGGAAAAACAGGTACTTGCATTTTAATTGCCAAGAGGGCGGTAATGGGGGAAAAGGCCGCCGTACGGCCCAAAAACGGGAACCACATTTCGCCGGTAACGGTGTTTTGGTCAAACAAGATGCCGAGCATTTTTTTCTTTCGGAGCCAGCGCATACAGGCAAAGAAAGGTTTATCCTCGTGGTTACTGTAAAAAGTCCGTCCGGAAAAAATGTTACGCAAGCGGTTGGTTTCCGCATCTACATACGGGTTATCCATGCGTTGGGCTAAAACGGCTTTGTCTAGACCGTAAACCGAAACGGCCAGACCAAAGGCCTCCCAGTTGGTAAAATGCCCGATATGAATAATGCCGCCTGTACGGTCTTGCACTTGACGGATTTTTTCAAACCCGTTTATGCGGCAATGCGTTTTGAATTGCTCGGGGGACATGGCAGAAAGTTGGATAACTTCCGCCGCGATAACGCCCATATTTTGCCAGGAATCTTTGGCAATTTGAAGTACTTCTTGGGCCGATTTATCCGGAAACGCGCGTTGAATATCGTATTGCATGCGGTTAAACCGGGTACGCATGAGAAAACGTACCGGGGTTATCGCATTTCGGCCCGCCCATACTGCCATGCGGTAGGGCAGTATGTGTGCGATTGTGCAAAGTAGCCGCAGGCCCACAAATTGCAGAAAATGTAAAGGGGTTTTTCTAAAACGGTCTTGTACCATGTATGTATTATACTAATTTTAGGTAGTGCATTTGATTGTTACGGGCGCGGAAATGCTAAAATATAAAGAACCTTTTAACTGCATGAGGAAGAACTTATGGACTTGATACGGGTAAAAGAGCGTATGGCGCAAAATATAGTGGGCCGGGGAATTTTATGGCCGGCGTCCAAACTGTATGGTTTGGGGGTATGGTTAAACCGGCAAGCGTATATTAGCGGGTGGAAAAAAGTAAAAAGCGTAAACACCCGAGTGGTATGTATTGGCAACATTACGGCCGGAGGCACCGGCAAAACAACGGCAGTTTTATTGGCGGCTACGCTACTGGCCAAAGCCGGCGTGCGGGTGGCGATTGTTTCGCGCGGATATAAGCGGCGGCAAAAAACAGATAACCCTGTTGTCCTGTTTGATAACCCGGATGCTGATTGGCGCAGTGCGGGAGATGAGCCGTTTATGATGAGCCGCGTATTGAGCCAATACAAAGTGCCGATCGTCATTTCGCCTAACCGTCACGCGGCGGCTACCGAAGCGTTAGGGCGCTTCAAAAGCCAACTCATTTTATTAGATGACGGGATGCAACACCACGCGCTATACCGCGACGCTAATATCGTGCTGGTAGATGCCCAAAACCCGTTTGGCAACCAACGATTATTACCCTATGGTGTGTTGCGCGAACCCATGTACGCTTTGAAACGGGCGGCGTTAATCGTGTTGACGCATTGTGAACAAGTGTCCAAACAAGCGTTAGACGAAATTAAAAAACTCATCCGCACCCAAAATCCGGACGTGGATATTTTGGAAAGTATCCACCAGCCCGAGTATTATATGGACGTTTGTACTGCGCGCCAAGTGCCGCTGACGGAAGTAAAAGGCCCGGTGGCGTGTTTTAGTGCGCTGGGTAACCCGGAGACGTTTGAAAATACCCTCAAAGGATTGGGCCTTACCCTCCAACAAAAATGGCGTTTCCCCGATCACCAGTATTATACCGAGGAAAATTTGCGTACCTTTGAACAAACCCGCGGAAACTTGCCGCTGATTACGACGTTCAAAGACTTCGTCAAATTCCCCGATAACTGGCGCGAAATTTTGAAGAAAGAAGTATATGTGCTGTCGGTTAGTTTAAGTTTGCGCGGCGGGGAAAAGTCCACGGAGCGTTTTCTGCAGGTGCTCTATCCGAACTTGCCTAAATCAAAATAACTGTCTTATATATTCCAAAAAACGCCCTCTGTTGTCCGGGGGCGTTTTTGGTTTATAAATCACTTAATTTATTTACTGCGTTTTATAGTTTCCACTTAATGCCCCAACGGTTGCCGCGCATAACGCTTGTCCGGCAAGATAGCCCGGAAATTTCGTCCGGGGTTACGATAAGCCCGTTAAAGCCGGGTAACAGTTGCGCGGCATTTTTGAGTTGGTTTTTGGCGGGGAATACGGCAAATAGTTTCGGCTGTTTGGGCAAAAAACGGCTCAGGCGAAACACACTTTCGCGGGCGTTCTGCCGGGCTTGTTCGTCGGGTAAAAGCGTTAGGTCTTCGCGGGTTAACGCTTGTGCGCCAAAAGAAATCAACGGGTCTTTGCCCAGTGTTTTTATTTCGTCTTTTGCTAGCAGATCTTGCCAAAATTCTTGGTGCGGATCTTGCCAGGTATTATAGGTACTTAGGCACGCGGGGGGTAAACACACACACGCCGCTAACTGGTACTCTTTAAGCAAGGGGTAAACGTCTGTATAAAACGAGCGGTAGCCGTCTAAAAATAAAAGCAGTACCGCGCGGGCAGGAATTTCACCCGCTAAAATTTGCGCCGGAGAAACGGTGGCTATCTTTCGTTTTTGTAAATGTGCCAAGGTGCGTTGCAACGTGCGTAACGAAGTCCACTCGTTTTTGAAAGGAGTATGTTTAGGCGGCGTACCGATTTTTTGATACGTTAATACGCGTAGCCGGTTCATACGTTGCGTTCCTGCAAGTACCACAACTTCATGTATTTAACAAATACATAAAAACACGAAAACGACGCCCAAACCAGCCCACGCATACCGTCTAAAAATCCAGCTTTTAAGAAATACCGCCGGGCAAACTCAAACGGTACGGTGAGCAGTACGCGCAGTAAACAAACGCGTTTGCCGTTTTCGTACATGGTTTGGGCGGCCAGCGTGGTATATTTGTTAAATTTGGAAAAATACGTTTCTATGTCGTCGTACGGGTGGTGGATAAATACATTTTTTAAGCGGGCCGTTTTGCCGGATACGGTTAATTTTTCATGTACTTTGCCGCCTTCAAATCGGGCTTTTTTCGTGCGTACTAAACGCAAAATATATTCTTTTTTGATGCCGCTGTGGTGCATGCGTTTGCCCAAAAAATCGTTGACGCGCGGCAATTCGTAGCCGTCATATTTATCTGATAAAACGGCTTGGCGGATTTCTTCAACCAGTTCGGGCGAAAGTGTTTCGTCCGCATCTAAAGACAAAGCCCACTCGCCGGTTACTTTGGATAGGGCGGTATTTTTTTGTTTCGTAAAATTTTCAAACGGTTGCTGATATACCTGCGCGCCCAGTTGCTTGCATAGGGTTGTAGTACCGTCGGTAGAATCACTATCTACTACAATAATTTCCTGCACCAATTCTTGCGCGCTTTTCAAGCACGCTGCAATATGGTGCGCTTCATTTTGGGTAATAATAAATAAAGAAATAGGGAGTTTATCCATATTTCACTATTCTAGCATTTATCACACTAAAATCAAAAAGCGGCCCGGAGCCGATTATTGTATAATGAGAAAAAAGGAGGCCTTATGAGAAAATTATTTATTTTGCTGGCAGGAACGGTGGTATCGGGCGCGTGTATGACGTTGCCTACGTCGTTGGAAAATGCAACCCGGGGCGACGGTTATTTTAAGGACGGCCAGCCCGAAAAAGCCATCGCGGCTTACAATAAAGCGTTAGAAATCAACCCGAAAAATTTAGATGCGCGGGCTTCACGCGGCGCGGTCTATTTCTTTACGGGTGCGTTTGATTTAGCCCAACAAGATTTTGAACAAGTCCTTCAAGAAAACCCGAACCATGCCGATACTTATACCGCTTATGGCAGCGTGCTGGCGGCGCGGGGGGATTACAACAATGCCCTTAAAGTGCTTAATATGGCGATTGTGTTAGACCCGGCAAAACCGGAAAATTTCTTTTCGCGCGCGGGTGTCTATTTTATGTTAGGCAAGTACGAGCAAGCTATTACCGATTATACGTCGGTTATCAATTTGCACCCGGCGGCCGACGTGCTTAATGCCCGCGGGGCTACCTATTTGCGTATGGGTAAACAGGACTTGGCGAGTAAAGATTTTGAGTTGGCCGCTAGCGGTAAATTCCCTGCTACGTTAAACGTCTATTCTATGATTAAATAACTTGTCCTCTAAAAAAAATTTGCACGCGGACAATTTGTTTTGCTATAATAGATAGGTCAGATTTACGTCACCGTAGCTCAGCTGGTTAGAGCGAGCGTTTCATAAGCGCTAGGTCGGTGGTTCGATCCCACCCGGTGACATTTTTAACCCTCTTTGCATAAGAGGGTTTTTTTACGTGCAAAATACGTTAAAATGTGTTATCCTGTTAATACGGAGAAAATTATGAAAAACATATTGGTTTTTATCAGTTTGTTAGGGCTTGCTCCCTTGTTACATGCTTCCACGTGCGAAACGCGGGTGGACAGCCACCAAAAAGCATCTACGCTTGAACGGACCTATTATTGCTTAACCCCGGAGCAAGCGGCCCCCGAATTGCCCGGGCCGACCCTCATTTATGAAAATGTAACCACGAAAGCACCGGAAAATGAAACGGTTACCGAAACGGTTCCGCTAAAACAGGAATACTACCCGCAAAATGAAGTGAGCGTTACCCGCGGGTACGTGGGAACCGCGTATTTCCCGAAGTGGAAAAACGATATTATCAGCGAACAAGAGCGCCGCGCGCAACAAGGAATTACCCCAATGCAAACCGGTAGCGTAGGCCAAACATCCGGGCGCGCTATGACCAGAACGGTTCAATATCCCGTCCAAACGGTAGCGTCGCAACTGGACGACCGGCCTGTTAAAGGGGAGGAAAAACCGGCCCGCACCATGGCCAAACTCCAAGGCATGATGCAACAAATTGAAGCGGAAGTGGTCGCTTCTTCCCCGCAAGTGCCTAATACCGTTCAAAGCGTGCCGGAGACGGCTTCTGTAGCGGCGGCAGATGCGGTAACGCGCGAGGCGGATGCGTTGTTCGCCAGTGCAAACCAATAAAGACTTGACAACTTTTTTGCGGGGGATTAAAATAATACTATGCAAAGATTACTTACTTTTATCAAAAGGCCGTATGCCGAAAAGGGCGTGTTTATCGGCACTTGTGATGTGGTGTTAAAAGCCATGGTGTTGTGTCTGTGGGCCTATGTGACGGTGGTGCTTGCACAACTGTTTATCGGCTCGCTCATAACGGACTACAATCCGTTAAATAAAATGTGGTGGTTTTCCTACTGCTTTTTGATGTTTTTTGGGACTTCTTGGTTGGCGTATATTGCGCTGTTTGTGCGCGATTATAATGAGAACTAAAAGTTTTTAGTGTGATAAGAAAAGCCCGGGTTTTATACCCGGGCTTTTTGCGTGGAAAAAGAAAAACCGAGTCCGAAATTTACGGAGAAGTTTTCTATTATATTGGAAAGTTTTTGAGGAGTTGTTTGGCTTCGGTGCGGTCTTTTTTCAGTTGGGCAACCAACAGGGGGAGCGCCTCAAATTTGGTTTCGTCGCGTAATTTTCCGGCGAAGCGGATGGTAAGGTTTTTTCCGTAGATATCATCATCAAAGTCAAAAATATGCACTTCCACAAGCGGTAAATTGCCGTTAATGGGATTGACCGTCGGCCGAAACCCGATATTACAAAAACCGTCATATACGTTTGGCCCGACGGATACTTTTACGGCAAACACGCCCAACGGCAAAATTTTGTAAATGCCGGTATTTAGATTGGCGGTCGGAAACCCTAATTTGCGCCCGAGTTGTTGGCCTTTGATTACTTTGCCGCTTAATTCATACGGGCGGCCCAACAGCGCGTTGGTGCGTTCAATATCGCCGGTGGCCAACGTCTTGCGGATAAGGGAAGAAGAAATTTTTTGCGTACCGGTCTTGTAAAACTGTACGATTTGAAACGGAATATTTAGTTGCGCGCATTGTTCGCACAACCAATCAGTTCCGGCGGCCCGGTCTTTGCCCATGGCAAAGTCCGCTCCGACGAGTAACCCGCCCATATGATATTGTTTGAGTAGTACCTGTTTCAAAAAATCTTCCGCGCGCATATTGCGGCAGGCGGCAAAATCTAACTGTTTAGCCGGTGTTCCTAATTCGCGCAGGTAATCTCTTTTTTCTTTGGGCAAAGTCAGTACGGTCATTTCCGGTTTAATGCCCAGCAAGGTTTTAGGCGGCAGGGGGAAATATAAAACAAGCGGATTTTGGCAGTATTGGGCCGCTAACATTTCCAATTGGTTGATTAAAAAGCGGTGCCCGGTGTGTACGCCGTCAAAAGTGCCGATTGTGATAAAGTTCTTTTTCATAACGTAATTATCCGTTGATACAACATTTTCGTTTGGGCTTGTTTTAATTGTGCGGCGTCAAAGGCCTGTGTTACGCGGTACGGACCGATTTCCAACCGCCGCAGTTGGGTCAAATGCCCGACGGTTCCCAGTTTTTTAGCCAGTAAATATCCAAAAGAACGTACATACGTTCCGCACGAACAATGTAGCGTAAACTGTATTGTTTTTTCGTCCGTCAAACGAATTTCTTGCCACGTTACGTCCACGCGGTTATACCGGCGTTCCATAGATTGGCCCGCGCGGGCGAGAGAGTACATTTTTTGCCCGTTGATTTTTTTAGCACTAAAAAACGGAATAGGTTGTTCAATCGGGCCCGATAGGGTTTGCGCGGCTTTTTCCACCTCTGTTTGCGTGAGTGCGGGGACGGGTTGTTCGGCTGTTATATTTCCGCAGGCATCCCAAGAATCGGTTTCCTGCCCGAGGGTAAGGGTGGCCGTGTAGGTTTTGGACAAGCGTAAAAAATCGGCTTGCCGTTTGGTGGCTTCCCGCCCGACCAGTAAAATGAGTAGCCCCGTGGCCATCGGGTCTAACGTGCCGCTATGCCCGATTTTTTTGGTTCGCAATATCCGTCGGGAAATAGCAATGATATCGTGCGAGGAAAACCCGCTGGGTTTATCCATCAGCAGTAATCCGCTGGGTACTTGATTAGGGCAACTGCCGGACTGCATTTTCCACCGCTTCCGCTAACGCATCTGTTACTTCTGTAAGCGTTTTATCGGTTACCTTAAATCCGGCCGCACGGGCATGGCCGCCGCCGCCGAAAAGTTGGGCAACCCGGCTGACGTCCGCCGCTCCGCGCGAGCGTAAATTGACCGATATTTTATCCGGCTCTTCCTTAATCAGCGCGGAAATTTCTACGCCGGGAATCATGGTCGGTTGGCTGACAATGCCTTGCGTTTGGGCCGGCGTTGCGCCGAAGGTTTCAAAATCGCGTTTGGTTAAAATAATTTGGCTGTATTTATTATCAAAGCGCATTTCCATTTTTTCCAGTGCGCGGCCCAATAATTTTAACTCAATGTATGACTTCGTAAAATAGATTACTTGGTTAATTTGCCCGATATCCGCTCCCAAAGCCACCAGGGCAGAGGCCACACGCAACGCCTCGGCGGTGGCGTTGGAGTGGACAAAGCGGCCCGTATCCGTTACAAGGCCGGTATATAAACAGGTGGCTTCGTCGGGCGTGGGGAGTAAATGATCCGCAGAGGCCTCGTAAAGTTGAAAAATGATTTCTGCCGTAGAAGAAGCCCCCGAGTCAATGTGATTAACGTGTCCGTACGCATCACTGACTAAATGGTGGTCAATGTTAATCAGCGTTTTAGCGGAAGACAAAATGTTTTCCAATTCTCCGCCGCGTTTGCGGTCGGAACATTCCAATAGTAAGACGGTGTCAAAATCGGGGGAGGGGGGAAGTTCGCCTACATGTACTTGCGCCAAGCCGGGTAAAAACTTTAAGTCATTTCCAATGGCCGGTGCCGCATACGCATACACGGTTTTGCCCAAGCGCGTCAGTAGCGACGTAACTGCCAGCGTGCATCCCAACGAATCGCCGTCCGGGTTGAGGTGGCCGGCCACGAAAAATTTCCGGCCGTTATAAATGGCTTGCCAAATTTGGGAAAAACTTTTTTCACTATTTTCCATGTTCGTGTTCCTTTTCAATGACTTGAAAAATGGCCTCTACGCGCGAGGCTTTTTCCGGCGTGTCATCATATTCAAAAGTGAACGAAGGAATACGTTTTAAGTGTAACCGTCCGCGTAGTTGCGCGCCGATTTCTTTACGCAACAGCCCCAGGGCTTCTTGCGTTTTTTGGCGGTCTTGCGCCGAACCGAACACCGAGAAAAATACTTTAGCCGCGGATAAATCTTTGGTTAGCCGCACGGCGGTAATAGTTACAAATCCGCCAAAGTTTCCCGTAGCGGCGGCTTTCGTAACGAGTGTGTTGATTTCTTCTAATAAAAGGGTTTCTAATCGTTTGATTCTGTCTATCATATACCCATTATAGCATTTTGGGTATGGGCTATGCTTTTACAACTTGCAAAATAAACACTTGCAATTTTGCCCAAAAGGTATTAAACTATCTAAAAGGTGCCTTGTGTGCACTTTTGATTGAGTAAAAGGAGAATAATTATGAAACAGGGTTTTACCTTGATTGAATTATTAGTAGTAGTATTGATTATTGGCATTTTATCTTCCGTGGCGTTGCCGCAATATACCAAAGCGGTAGAAAAGGCTCGCGCGACGGAGGCTATCCAGTTGTTGGGTGATTTGGCTACGGCCGAACAGATCTATCAAATGGGTATGGGGAGTTTTACGAACGACTTGACCATGTTGGACTTGCAATTGCCGGGTTTGTGCGGTACATCTACTGCGTACACGAAGAACTTTAAAATGGAAGTTATCAGTCATAGTCCGTCCTTAACTGCTCGTGCAACGCGTATTGACGCTAATAAAAACAATGCGACGGGTGATTTGGCTTATTCTGTTGGATTGAATATTAATAATACCGACGGTAGTATTTTCCGGTGGTGTGAGCCGACTACTAGCTTCCAGGCTAGGACTTCTATTAGTTCGAATAGTTCTAAGGTTTGCAAATCTATTGCAAATAACTCTACTGGTGAAATCAAATAAAATTGATTTTGCAAACAACGCACCCCACGGGCAACCGCGGGGTGTTTTTTGTGGATAACAAATCCGTGATGACGGCATTTTTTGTCTTTGTCGTCATGCTGAACTTGTTTCAGCATCCATTGTGATAATAACAGCAACAACAGACCCTGAAAACCCTGCGGGCCGCCAGTTCAGGGTGACGGCGGGGGGCGGCAACGACGCGATCCCGGATCAAGTCCGGGATGACAACACTTTGGGCGTACGGGATGACAGCATAAATAAAATAAGGTTATTCCCGAAAGTTGTAATCGGGAATCCCCACCGCTTGGGAACAACTATAAGGAGGAGATCCCCGATAGAAACCCTCGGGGATGACAACAGGAAAGACAACGACGAGACCCTGAAACAAGTTCAGGGTGACGGCTTTTTTAGCGTACGGGGTGACGGCAGTTATATAAAAGGACGTCATGCGGAACTTGTTTCAGCATCTGTTGTTATAGAAAGTTGTGAGATTCCAAATCAAGTTTGGAATGACGTTTAATATAAAACTCTGTAAGGATAACGGCAAGAACGATAACAACAAAAACCCCGGCGCAAGGCCGGGGTTTTTGTTCGTAAGTAAAAGACCTTACATCTTAATACGGCGGGTTACATTTTCTTTCTTGATACATTCAATTACGTCGCCTTCGGTTACGCCTTTGAATCCTTCTACCAAGATACCGCATTCATACCCTTTTTCCACTTCTTTTACGTCATCTTTGAAGCGTTTTAAGCCGCCCACTTTCCCGTGGCCGACTTCTGCGCCGTTGCGTTTGACGCGTACTTCATACCCGCGGTAAATCGTACCGCTCTCTACCAAAGAGCCGGAAATAATACCGGAACTGAGTTTAAGTACTTTTTTAATGGTTGCCGTACCGACGACCGTTTCCACGACGTCCGGCTCTAACAACCCTTCCATAGCGGCTTTGATGTCTTCCAACAGTTCAAAGATAATGGTGTATAAGCGGATTTCAATGCCTTCGCGTTCTGCTTCTGCTTGCGCCTTGTGTTCGGCGTCCACGTGGAAACCGATAACGACCGCATTAGAGGCTTTAGCCAGCAAAATATCCGACTCGTTAATGTTGCCCGGCGCGGAAAGTACAATATCTACTTCCACTTCGTCCGACGGGATACGCAAGAGCGCATCTTTGATGGCTTCAATAGAACCTTGCACGTCCGCTTTCAAAATTAAACTTAATTTTTTAACGGAGTTCGTTCCGTCCTCGTCCTTGGCCAGATTCATCAGCGAAGCTTGCTTGCGGTGGGCTTGGGAATCTTCCTTCTGGGCCAATTTGCGTTTCTCGGCGGTATAACGGGCTTCTTTTTCGCTAGGCATAATGTAGAGCGTATCGCCTACTTGGGGCGGTTCGCCGTTGATACCCAAAATTTCTGCGGGCACGCTGGGCCCGATTTTTTGGTAGCGTTGCGAATTTTCGTCAATGAGCGCGCGGATGCGGCCGTAGTTCGTACCCACAATAAACGGGTCGCCCACTTTCATGGTGCCTTTTTGTACGAGTACGGTGGCTACTACCCCGCGTTTGTTATCGCGTTTGCTTTCCAAAATAACGCCAATACCGGGACGGTCCGGGTTGGCTTTTAGTTCCATCATTTCGGCTTGTAACGCGATCATTTCCAGCAATTTATCAATGTTGATATGCTTTTTGGCGGAAATTTCTACAAAAATTGTACTACCCTGCCATTCCTCCGGCACAAGACCGCGCGCGGCAAGGTCTTGCTTGACACGGTCGGGGTTGGCACCGGGTAAATCAATTTTATTGATGGCCACAATAATGGGGGCTTTGGCGGCTTTGGCATGTTCCATGGCTTCTATGGTCTGGGGCATGATGCCGTCTGTAGCAGATACCACAAGCACCACAATATCCGTGGCTTGCGCACCGCGTGCACGCATGGCGGTAAATGCTTCGTGACCGGGCGTATCTAAAAACGTCAATACGCCGCGAGGCGTTCTAACCCGGTATGCACCGATATGTTGGGTAATGGCCCCGGCTTCTTGGCTCACGACGTTTGATTTGCGGATTGCATCCAACAAACTGGTCTTGCCGTGGTCCACGTGTCCCATAATGGTAATGACCGGGCTACGCGGTTTAAGGTCGGCCGGACTGTCTTCGGTTTCCATAGCGGCAACGGCTTCTTTCGTTAAATCTTCTTCGGCCATTTCCGCTTTGAAACCGCACTCGTCCACAATTAACTCAATCATGTCTTTTTCAAGCCGTTGGTTAATGGTGGCAAAAATGCCCATTGTCATCAATTTCTTGATAAAATCGTTTGTTTTTAGATTCAGTTTTTCCGCCAGTTCTTTGACCGTAGGCTGCCCGACGATACGGATGGTTTTGTCGTCTTTTTTAGGGGCGGCTTGTTGTTGCGGTTTTGCATGGCCGTGGCGATCCACATGGGCCGCTTGCGGTTGCATAGCAGGCGCAACAGGTGCGGGCTGAACAACCGGCTTGGGTATTGGCGTAACAACCGGGGCCGGCTTGGGCGTTACAACAGGTTTTGCCACAGGCGCGGGCTGAACAACCGGTTTGGGTTGTTCGGGTTCCGGCGTTTGCGCGACTTTTTCCGCGGGTTTTGCGGCGGCTTTGGTTGTTTTTTTAACCGTTTTTTTAGCCGTCTCTTTCGCTTTTACTGTTTTTTTAGCAGGCGCCTTTTTAGCAGTTGCTTTTTTGGCAGTGGCCTTTTCCGTTGTCTTTTTAGCGGTTGTTTTTTTAACCGTTGTTTTTTTGGTTGCGGCCGCTTTCTTTTTGGGAGAAGTTTCTTCCTCTTTATTAGTTGTCTTTTTGGTCGTCATGGGCATCTCCCTCGGTGGCCGGTTCTTCGGCTGTGGCTTGCTCGGCTTTGGCGCGGGCAGCTGCCTTTTTGGCGGCCTTAGCAGCGGCTTTTTGGGCCTTTTCGGCTTCTTTAGCGGCTACATGCGCGGCTTGTTCGGCAGCGGCTTGCTCACGGACAACTTCTTTGGCTTCCCGGTCGGCTAAGAATTTTTTAGCCCCTTCAATAATTTTTTCGGCTGTTTTATCGCCAATTCCTTGTACAGCGGATAGATGTTCCGGCGTGGCGGCTGCCAATTGTTCCACGTTGCTAAACCCGGCTTTTTGCAATACTTCTGCCAACGCAGGACCGACGCCTTCAATGTTGACAAAAAGACGTTGGAGATTTTCAACGGCTACTTGTTCCGAGCGGGCCTTTTGGGTTTCGCTCTTTACGTTTATATCCCACCCGGTTAAACGGCTGGCTAATTTAATGTTTTGCCAATCTTTGCCGATAGCAATGGCTAACTGGTCATCCGGTACGATAACAAGGGCTTTCTTTTCGGTGGCGTTGGTGATTTTAACGTAGTTGGCTTTAGCCGGAGAAAGCGAGTTCATAAGAACGGTGGAAATATCGTCCGAGTGGGCAATTAAGTCAATCCGTTCGCCGGAAAGTTCGTTCATAACCGCACGAATGCGAATACCGCGCATCCCGACGCAGGTACCGATCGGATCAATTTTGTTGTCAATGCTGGAGACGATTACTTTAGCATGAAAGCCTGGGTCCCGTTCTACTTTTTTAATTTCCACGATGCCTTCTTCAATTTCCGGCACTTCTACTTTGAAAAGTTCTTCTAAAAATTTGCTGTTGGCGCGGGATAAAATAACGTACGGCCCGCGTTGGCCTTTATCCAAGCGGAAAGCGGCCGATTTATAGCGGCTTAAGGTCGGGTCGTCGTTAATTTCGGCTAAGTCAGCCGGGCTAAGCACTTTGGCAATGACGGCTTTTACCCGGGAGCCGGTCGTGTAGCGTTCTTTATGAATTTGTTCGCAGTAGGGGAAAATCGCTTCAACTTTACCCAAATCTACGATAATGTCCCGGTCGGAAAAACGGCGTACCGAGCCGGTAATTACTTCGCCTTCGCGCGGTTTATATTCTTTGTAGAAATTATCCCGTTCAATGCCGCGTACTTTTTGAATAAGGACTTGTTTGGCAATTTGTGCGGCAATGCGGGAGAAATCTTTGACTTCCAACGTAATGGTTACTGTATCTCCCACTTGCGGGTTTTTGAGGTGTTGTTTGGCATCTTCTACGCTGATGTCCGTTTCCGGATTGCCGACTTTTTCCACCACGTTCAATACTTGAAACGCTTGAATAACGCCGGTCTCTACGTTAATGCTGGCGCTGATTTGGGCGGTTTTGCCCAAGTTTTTGCGTAAGGCGGAGACCAACGCATCTTCAATCGTTTTCAAAATGTCTTCGCGTTTAATGTTTTTTTCTCTTTCTAATCCTTCTAAAGCGAGGATTAAATCTTTAGCTGTTCCTTCCATGTTTTTATTCTCCTTGTGTGTTAAAATTCTAAAACGGGATCTAAATTTGCTTTTTTGATGTTATCGTAAGCAAAACGGTATTGGTTGGTGCCGTCGTCCAATACAAAGCCATTATCGTCGGCGGAAGCAATCACTCCGGTAAAAAATCCGCGGCCGTCCAACGGCACTTTTAGCACAATTTTCACGCGTTGTGAAATAAATTGTTTGAAATGTGCGGGTTTTTTGAGTACACGTTGTACACCGGGAGAGGATACTTCCAAGATATAGGCCCCTTCTACCAGGTTTTCCATTTCCAGGATGGCGTCTATTTTATCGGTTAGTGCGCCGCAATCGTCCAGCGTTACGCCGCCAACTTTATCTACAAAGAATTGAAACAGTTTCTTTTTGCCTTGGTGCTGAATCACTAAGTCAACAAGTTCAACCTGTTCGCTTTCTAATGCTTTGGCAACGGTTTGTTCAATTGTTTTGGGGTCTTTCATGTTTACTCCTTGTTAGTCGTATTAACGAAAGAGCGACTTGCTGTCAAGTCGCTCTTATTACATATATAATAACATTTGACGGTTTGATTGTCAAATTTGTATATATAAAATTTTCATCCCAGGCACTAAAAATGAAGATGCCGGATAACGACTCTCCGGCATGACAGACCTTTTTATAACAACAGATGCTGAAACAAGTTCAGCATGACGCCTTTTTTGAGTTTAGAGTGACCCTATTTTTTTAGTTTAGCATGACGGCTCGTATGTTATAAACTTCTTGCGTAGCCGGAGAATTTTTGCTAAATTCTTTCTAACAGGATATTTTACCCTGTGTAAAGAAGAATAATTGATAGATTTGTTTTTGTGCCTCCCAAGAATTTTTTGGGGGAAAAATTTATGAGTAAGTGAGGAAAAAATGAAGAAATTAGTTGTACTTATTTTATTGTGTGTAATTTGTTTGCCTGTGTTTGCACGCGAGGACAAAAAACACCATTTTGAATTGGCCTATGAATATTCTGATTACGGCTACCGGGAACCCCACATGAAATATCCTATCCACAACACGGCTAAGAAACAAGGCGTTAGTGTGTTGTATATGCGCCAAAGTGTGTTGGAGACAGATGTTAGTGAAGATGATCCGTCTTTTGCTTCTTTGGAAGTACGCTACATGAATGGGAAAGCTGATTATGATGGCTATTTGACGGACGGTACGCCGTTTAAAACGTACGATGAAAAAGATTATTATATGGAAGCCGCGTTGAAGTTCGGCCGATATTATACGTTAGGCAGTCCAAATGTGCGTGTGTGGCCGTATATAGGGATAGGGTGGCGTTCGTTGCGTAACGGTGAAGACGGAATACAAGATTATGGTGGCACGTTGGGATATACCTATCAGCGCACCTCTACGTATGTATATGTGCCATTGGGAGCGAATTTAACGTTTGAACTAGGTAGTGCGGCGCGTTTTACGCTAAACGGCCAGTTTGACTGGCTTATCCACGGTAACCAAAACAGCCACCTGGATGATTCGTGGAGCGTCGGCTCTGTTTCCAATAAACAAAATAAAGGTTTTGGGGTACGGGTAAGCGGTAAATTGGAAACTGATTTAGGCGGCATAGGTTTATTTGTAGAACCGTTTTGGCGGTATTGGAAAATACAAAATTCTCAAAAGGAACTGTTTTATGTGGATTACGGCGATGGAACTTATGGAATGGGACACATGTGGGAGCCGTTTAACATTACCCGCGAATACGGTATCCGTGCCGGGATAACTTTTTAATTTGGATTGTCTTAGAGGTATAAAAATCCCCGCTAATAAGCGGGGATTTTTTGTGTAAGTCAACTTCTTTATTTTTGTTGCAAGGTTACTAATAGTTGCCGAACAGCCGCATCTAATTTCCACCGTACGGCGTCTTTTTCGCGGCGGTTTTTATATTCGCACTCGCCGTCTTTGACGGTGCGCGAACTAACCACAAGCCGGTGCGGCAGACCAATTAAGTCCATATCTTTGAATTTCACGCCGGGGCGTTCGTCGCGGTCGTCTAGCAAGACGGACAAACCCGCGCTTTCTAATTGGGCGCAAATTTCGTCCGTATGTTTTTTGACGTCGGGGTTAGAGTCGTAATCAATGGCTACTAACGCCACATCAAACGGGGCAAGCGGCGCGGGCCAAATAATGCCGTTGTCGTCGTGAGATTGCTCAATGGCGGCAGCCACTACGCGGCTAATGCCAATACCGTAGCAACCCATAATCATGGGCTGGGCTTTTTGGTTTTCGTCTAAGAACGTGGCGTGCATGGCGGCGGAGTATTTTGTGCCCAGTTTGAAAACGTGTCCGGTTTCAATGCCGCGCTTAAAGGTAAACGGCGCACCGCAACGGGCGCATTTATCCCCGGCAGAAGCCATTTTTAAGTCGGCATACATGTCCACTTGAATATCGCGTTGGGGGGTTACATTAATCGCGTGGACATCTTTTTCGTTGCCACCCGCTACGCCGTTGACAATGTTTTTTACATAGTTGTCGGCATAGATACGGATGTCCGGGTTTTTGGCCTTGAGCCCTTGTGCGCCGGCAAAGCCGACGGGGGAACCCGTTACTTGCGTATAAACTTCCTCGCTAGCTTTTTCCAGTTCGTTACATTTTAAAAGGGCTTTGAATTTGAATTCGTTTAACTCGTGGTCGCCGCGCACTAAAGCAATGACTGGTTTTTCGTCGGCGGTAAACACAAGCAGTTTAATAAGTTTTTCCGCGGGTACGCCTAACATAGCGGCTACGTCCTCTACGCTGTGAGCGTTGGGCGTGGGGCGGGTTTCTATGGGGTTTAATTCGGCTGCGTCAATTTGTACGTCTGCGGGTTTTAGAATTTCTGCCTTTTCGGTGTTGGCGGCATACCCGCACGCCGGGCAGGTGGCAATGGTATCTTCGCCCGTGTCGGCCAGTACCATAAACTCGTGTGAAAAGTTACCGCCGATAGAACCCGTATCGGCTTCTACCGCGGCAAAAGCAAAGCCGCAGCGTTTGAAAATGCGCTGGTAAGCATCATACATTTTTTTATACCAGATAGAGGCATCTTCATCCGTAGCGGAGAAGGAATAAGCATCTTTCATATAAAACTCGCGCGCACGCATTACGCCAAAACGGGGGCGGATTTCATCGCGGAATTTCGTGCCGAATTGATATAAACAAACCGGCAGTTGTTTATACGAAGACACATCTTTGCGGACTAAATCGGTAATGACTTCTTCGGCGGTGGGAGCGACACAAAACTCGGCTTCTTTGCGGTCTGCAAAGCGCAGGAGTTCTTTGCCGTAAAACGTCCAGCGGCCGCTTTCTTCCCACAATTCTTTAGGTTGCACGACTGGTAACCACACTTCGCACGCGCCGGCTTTATCCATTTCTTCGCGCACAATGTTTTCTACTTTTTTTAAGACGCGCAGCCCGAGCGGTAACCATTCGTATAGCCCGCTGGCGAGTTTGCGAATCAGCCCCGCGCGGATCATCAGTTTGGCTGATAAGGTGTCCGCATCTTTGGGGGCTTCCTTTAAGGTGGGAATATAGTAGTTTGATAGTTTCATAATTTAATGTCCTTTATTTTTTCCAATTTGTAATTTTTTCCAGAAGAAAATCTACCCATTTTTCTTGCGGGAGTTTGAACATGGTTTGCCCGTGTTCAAAATAGAGCCCTTCGCCTTTGCCGCCGGCAATACCAAAGTCGGCATCACGCGCTTCGCCCGGGCCGTTGACGATACAACCCATGACCGCAATTTTCAGTCCGGTGGCTTTTTCGCGCAAGGCGCGGTCGTTATAAATTTTTTCTTCCAGCGCGTGGACCGTGCCCGCTACATCTACTTGGGTGCGTCCGCACGTCGGGCAAGAAATTAAATTCGGTCCATATTCGCGTAGTCCCAATGCTTTCAAAATCTCGTAAGCGGTGCGCACTTGTAAGCGCGGGTCCTCGGTAAGCGATACACGGATGGTCGCGCCGATTCCCTGTTGTAAAAGCGTGCCTAAGGCAACGGAACTTTTGACGGTTCCGCTTAAAAAACTGCCCGCTTCGGTTAAGCCGATATGCAAGGGAATATCGCTTTGTTTAGCAAATAATTCGTTGGCCAAAACGGTGCGTTTGAAACTGTCCGATTTGAGCGAAACAACGACGTCTTTGAAATTTAATTGCTCTAAAATGTTGGCTTGTTCTAGGGCTTCATTAACCATGACTTCGGCCCATTTTTCGTCGGAGAGTTTCATGCGGCCCTGTACTTGTTTTAAGTATTTTACGCTGCCGGCATTGACCCCGATACGGATTGCCACGCCGTTATCTTTTGCGGCGCGCACGACTTCTTGCGTATTGGCGACCGCACCGATATTGCCCGGGTTGATGCGTACTTTATCTACGCCTTGTTTAATGGCTTCTAACGCCAGTTTATAATCAAAATGAATATCCGCTACGAGGGGGGAGTGGATGCGTTTTTTGATTTCGCCAATCGTTTTAGCCGCGTCCATATCCGGTACAGCTACGCGATTGATTTCGCATCCGGCTTCTTCCAACGCGCAGATTTGCGCGGCGGTTTGTTCGGCGTTGTGGGTGTCGGTGTTGCACATACTTTGCACGCGCACCGGATGGCCCGTTCCTAACGTATAGGGACCTACTTTTACTTCTCTAGTCTTGTACATGGGTTACCTCTGTTGAAACGGCTGTTTGGGCCGGTTTCGCGGGAAAGAAAATACGTTTTACGTCCGAATAAGACGCATATACTACCAGTAAAATCAGTAAATACAGCCCGCAATTTACGGCGATATTCAAGGCCTTTTCCGTCGGCAATTTATGGGTAATCCCTTCCCATAAATACACGAGCGCATAGCCACCGTCCAATATGGGAATAGGAAACAGGTTGAACATCCCTACCGCCACGGAAAGCAGGGCAATTAAAAAAATGAAATCTACTAAATTGCGGTGTGCCGCTTGGTGGATGATGTTTACAATGCCAATGGGGCCGGCTAATTCGGGTGCTTTTTTCTGTTGGAAACTTTTGGCTAACGAAGAAAATGAAAGCGTCGTCCAATAATAGCATTGGTAAAAGCCCAGCCCAATGGCTTCCCACCCCGAGACCACACGGTATAACGGTTGTACGGTAATGCCCAGTACGGTGGGTTCTTTTTCCTTAAAATCGCGTGCAGTGACGGTGGCCGTTTTGTTTTCCGTTCCGCGGATATAGGTAAGGGTTAAATCTCCTTGGCGGCTAGCTAACGCGTCGGCTAATTGTTTCCAGTTGGAAACCGCCTGACCGTTGACATGGGTGATTTCATCGCCGGATTGTAACTTAATTTGTGCCGCCGGATATCCGTCCATCACGTCGCCTATTGTAGCGGGTAAACGCGTGATGTCGGTTTCCGGTACGCCCCGATAGTAGATAATCGTTGTAAAAATTATAGCGGCTAGCAGGTAATTAAAAACGGCTCCGTTTACCACCATAAAAAATTTGGCATACCATTTTTTAGCCGCAAACTCATACGGTTTAGGCGGTTCTTTAGCCCCTTCGGGGTGAAACATAGGCCCGGCGGGTTCTACAAAACCGCCAAACGGAATAGCGCGGATTTGATAGTCGGTATCGCCCGATTTTTTATGCCATAAAATTTTACCAAACCCGAACGAAAACTCGTTGACGCGGATGCCCGTCAACCGGCAAGCCAAAAAATGGCCAAACTCATGCACAATGACAATCGGGCTGAGTACGACGAGTACAGCAAGTATGGAAAGTAACATATTTTCTCCTAAATAATGGCTTTGCGGTAACTTTTATTTTGCAATACTTCTTGTGCCTTTTCGCGGGCCCAACGGTCTGCCTCTAAGGCTTGGTTGAGCGTAGCGTGGCCCGGTGTTTGGGGCGCGGCTTTAAGCACGGTATAAACCAGTTTGACTATCTCGGTAAATTTAATTTTACCCTGGAGAAACGCCTCTACCGCTATTTCGTCCGCCACACTGAGCACCGCCGGAAAAATACCGTCTTGGCGCGCTGCGGCAAGGGCGAGTTCCAAACAAGGGAAACGGTTAAAGTCCGGCGCAAAAAATTCCAGTTTGGCCGTTTCAAATAAATCTAATTTTTTAACCGGCCCGGGACAATGTTTCGGGTAGGTGATGGCGTATTGAATCGGTACGCGCATATCGGGTTCACCCAACTGGGCCAAAATAGCCCCGTCGTGAAATTCTACCGCCGAGTGAATAATAGATTGCGGATGAATTACAATTTGAACTTTTTGTTCGGGCAAATTAAATAAATTCATAATTTCAATAGATTCAAAACCTTTGTTCATTAACGTAGCGGAATCTATCGTTATTTTTTTGCCCATTTTCCAACGCGGATGATTTAACGCTTCGGCAGGGGTAACGGTGGAAAGAACCCCTTTGCGTTTAGCAAACGGCCCGCCGGACGCCGTCAAAAATATACGGGAAATATCTTGCGAAATCGTAGAATAGGTATGCTCGTTGGCCAGGCCTGCCAAGCATTGGAAAATAGCCGAGGGTTCACTGTCCACCGGCAAAATCGCGCCTTTCCAACGTTCGCACTCTTGCATGAGCGTTTTGCCCGCCATGACCATGGGTTCTTTGTTGGCTAGTGCCACCGTTTTGCCGGCCTTGATAGCGGCGACTAACGGCTGAAAGCCGACAGCTCCGACTACCCCGTTAATAATCAGGTCTGCGCTGGGCAGCGACGCCATAAAGCAAAGACTGTCAATTTCCGGCGGCAGTAAACGGGTGCTGCTGGGAATTTGGTCTTTAATTTTTTCGTAAGCGTCCGGATTCATCACCGCGGCAAAACGCGGATTGAATTGGTGAATTTGTTTCAAAAATAAATCGGTATTGTTATTGGCGGATAAGGCAATCACCCGGTAGTCCGGGCCGAGCCGGGCAATCACGTCCATCGAAGATGTACCGATAGAACCGGTAGAACCTAAAATGACAATTTGTTTCATAGTATAGTATAAAGTACGACGTAGTAAAATAACGGTGCTAAAAGTAAGTATGAGTCAAAGCGGTCTAAAAATCCGCCGTGGCCGGGCAATAAATGGGAAGAATCTTTTACCCCTGCCGAGCGTTTTAGTACCGATTCGGCCATGTCGGACACTTGCCCGATTATCGCAACCAATAACCCTAGTCCAAGCGCGGCTTTGATGGAAAAACACGTCGGTAAGAACAAGTGTTGCATCAGTACCGCGGCCCCCACGGCCAGCAACGTACCGCCTACGGCACCTTCCCACGTTTTTTTGGGACTGACTTCGGGGTTTATTTTATGTTTACCGAAAAACCGGCCCGAGAAGTAGGCGCCAGTGTCCGATACCCATATTGTAATCATCATAAAAAGAGTCAAATATTCGCCGTATTGCACAATATCACGCAAGGTAATAAAATGGGCCAGCGACCACGGAATCAAAAAAATACCGGTCAAGGTATTGCACACGCGTTCCCACGAGCGTTTTGGGGTGAGAACTTCTAACATCAATACGCCGCAGATTACCACGCTTATGGCAAAAGGGTATAAGTTGTCGGGGAGTTCGCTTTGAAGCGGGGTACGTCCCAATACGGCTACGACGGACATCAGCAAACCAAACAAAAGCAAACTAACCGTGAGTACGGGCTTTTTGCCCAAGGTAAGAACTAAACTGTACTCGTATAAACAAAGTAAGATTACACAGCCCACAAAGACCATATAAACGATACCGCCAAAGTGAATAGCGGCTAAAATAACAGGTAAGCCGATTACGGCCGTTAAAATTCTAGGTAATAACATATATTTATTTTACTAAATTTCCGTACGCGCGTGTAGGCGTAAGGTTTAACGGCGGGTGGCAATTATTTTTTTGATTTTGGGCGAGGTCAGTTCCCACCGGGCGTTATTGGCTACCCAACGGGCGATTTTATTATCTTCGTATAAGTCCAAAATATCGTTCGCGCAAGCGAGCGCAAACGGCGTAAGGTGCGGATTTTTCTTGCCGATATTGCGTAACGCCCAGTTGACGGCTTTATGCACCATAAGGCGTGGATCGGCGGCGTGAATTTTGATAAGCGGCAAAAATTGTAGCAAGGTCGTGTCGGGCGTTTTGGCGCGCGGCATGGCTAGAAAAGCAAGCGTGGCAAATCCGGCCCGGCGGACAAATTCTTCTTCGTTTTTCATCCAGCGTTCTATAAGCGGTAACGGATTTTTGATTTTACAAAACAGATTTCCCGCGCACGCATCACATAAATCCCACGAGTTCAACTGATGTACCCATTGGTTAAGCGTCGTTAGAGAAATGTGTGCCGGGTCGGCCATAATGGACGCTAAAATGCGCGCCTCATGTATGCCACTAGTCCATAACGCCTCGGCAAGCGGTTGGTTCGGGCGCGGCAGCGTTTTGGCGATTGCGCGCAGTTTGGTTACCGGCGTGCCGAGGGCAAACTCCGTATTGATTCCAAAACGTACGGCCATTTGCTTTTTGAATTGTGCGCTGGAGGCACGTTTGATTTGGGCTAAAAGATCTTGGGTTTGGCGGGTCAGTTCGTCCATATATTACAGCCCTCCAAAACGGCGCGCACGCGCGGCATAGGCGTTAAGTGCTTTTTCAAATTCTTGTTCGTCAAAATCCGGCCATAAAACGGGGGTAAAATAAAACTCGCTGTACGCGGCTTGCCAAAGTAAAAAGTTGGATAACCGTTCTTCGCCCGACGTGCGGATAATCAGTTCCGGGTCGGGTAAGTCCGCATGGTACAGATAGCGGCTTAAAATTTCCGGCGTGAAATTTCTTTCTCCGGCGGCGAGCGCGGAACTAATAGCGTGGGTAATTTCTTGGCGCGCGCCGTAGTTTAGGGCCAAATTGACCGTCAGCCCCGTATGATGCGCGGTAGCGGCTACGGCCTCGTCTATTTGGGCCAGTAAAGCGGGGGGGAGCGGTTCGCGCTCACCGCTGACCCAAAGGCGGATATTTTCCGTTTTGGCAGTTTTGGTATAGGTTTGTAAAGTTTGGGAAAGCAGTTTCATCAGTCCGTCAATTTCTTCTTGCGGGCGCGACCAGTTTTCAGCCGAAAAGGCGTATAAAGTTAAAAACGAAATACCATTTTTTTGCGCGGCCTTAATGGTACGTTCTGCGGCTTTGGCTCCGGCGTTGTGGCCGGTCAAGCGCGGCAAATGCCGGGCCTTGGCCCAACGGCCGTTTCCGTCCATGATAATAGCGATATGCTGGGGGAGCGCATTGTGTATAGCGGACATATATTTTATTTTACCTTATTTGTGGGAACGCCGGCCCGGGGAAATAAAAATAATACCGGATTGACTAAAAAACGCTCCCCGGTAAAGAGGAGCGTTTTCGCGTGATAATTTTCAACCTAAATCTTCATGATTTCGGCTTCTTTTTTGGCAATTACATTGTCAATTTGTGCAATATGCGCGTCGGTTGCTTTTTGTACATCACTTTCGTAGCGTTTCAAGTCGTCCTCGGTAATTTCGGATGCTTTTTGCGCTTTTTTGAGTTTTTCCATGACGTCACGGCGCACGTTGCGTACCGCTACCTTGAAATCTTCGCTCATTTTGGAAATGTTTTTAGCAAGTTGCTTGCGGCGCTCCTCGGTCATAGACGGCAATGTAATGCGGATGACTTTACCGTTGTTGACGGGGCTGGCACCCAAATCGGCTTGTTGCAGGGCTTTGTCAATATCGTTTAACGAACTGATGTCCCACGGTTGGATTTCCAAGGTCTTGGCATCTAAAATGTTGATGACAGCCATTTGTTTAATAGGGGTCGGCGTGCCGTAATAATCTACGCGGATGTTTTCTAAAAGACCTGCGCTGGCGCGTCCGGTGCGGATGGTGGACAAGTCGCGTTCTAAACGGGCCACCTGTTCGGCCATTTCGGTTTTTGTTTTGGCGAGTAAAGTGGTAATTTCTTCCATAATTAACTCCTCGTTAAAGTAATTTTACTTATTATAGCAATTTAATAAATCACAGTGCCGATTTCTTCGCCGCATAAGGCTTTTTGGATGTTGCCTTTTTGGTGCAAGTTGAATACTTGTATCGGCAATTTATTTTCCATGCAAAGTGCCAGCGCGGCAGTATCCATGAATTGTAACTGTTTGGCGATAGCATCTGTGTAAGAAATTTTATGGATGAGTTTAGCACTTGGATTTTTGCGCGGGTCGCTGTCGTACACGCCGTTCACTTGTGTGGCTTTGAGTAAGACGTTTGCGTTAATTTCGCTAGCGCGTAAAGCGGCTGCGCTGTCCGTTGTAAAATACGGGTTACCGGTGCCGCCGGCAAAAATTACAATGCGGCCTTTTTCCAGATGGCGTAACGCTTTGCGGCGCACAAACGGCTCGGCCAATTGGTAAATGTTAATAGAGGTTAATACGCGGGTTGGCACGCCGGCATCTTCTATGGCTGATTGCAACGCAATCGCATTGATGACGGTAGCGAGCATACCCATACTATCCGAATTAACGCGGTCAATTACGCCGCCCCCGTCGCGCACGCCGCGCCAGACGTTTCCGCCGCCGATAACAATTGCCAACTCGCAGTTGCTATGTTTATAAGCGTCTGCAATTTCTACGGCAATTTCTTTGAGCGATTGCGGGTTAATGCCGCGGTGGCCTTCGTTAATTAGGGCTTCGCCGGATAATTTTAATAAGATACGTTTTTTATTGGGGGACATAATTGACTCCTCTACTGATTTTTTACAGTATAGCAAATTTGATATATCCGGGTGCATAGATTGTTTTAGTAAAAAGGTTGATTATTGGCGGCCCGCGCAGGATTCCGGGATGACGGCATATATAAAATAAAGTCATTCCCGAAATTTGTAATTGGGAATCTCCACCGCTTAGAAACAGCCATAAGGAGGAGATCCCCGATAAAAACACTCGGGGATGACAGCATAAAACAACAAACCCCCGCGCTAAAAAACGCGGGGGTTTACCTGCTTGAATATCTTTAATTAGAAGCGGACAAAGCGTACAACGCTCAGTTCAGCACCTAACTTTTGAGATTCTTCTTTTAAGTAGTCAGCGACGGTTTTTTTGTTATCTTTAATCGTGGCTTGCTCTAAAAGGCAGTTTTCTTTGGCAAACTTTTTGACTTTGCCGGGCAACATTTTTTCAATGGCGGCGGCCGGTTTGCCTTCGTTTTGCGCTTGGGTGCGGTAAATATCCAATTCGCGGTCAATGACTTCTTGCGGAATATCTTTGGCATCTACCCAACCGCTTTGCATACCGACGGTGTGCATTGCTAGTCCGCGGGCAATTTCGGTAGCGGCGGCTTTGTCGCAGTTACCTTTGATGGCGAGTTCCAAAATGGAGGCCTTTTTATTATCCGAGTGGACATAATAGGCCATTACCGATCCTTCGGCAGGTGTCCAGTTAAAAGCACCTTTGAAAGTGGTGTTTTCGCCAAATTTCGGGGCGCGTTCGGTGATTAAACCTTTGATGTGTTCATCCGTGGTGTAATCTACGCCCGGATGTTTTAAGACATATTCGGCCAGTTCGTCGGCGAGTTTAATAAAATCGTCGGTCTTGGCCACGAAGTCGGTTTCGCAACCCAAATAGGCCATCGCAAAATTTTTACCGTCTGTTTTGACGCTTACGCGGCCTTCTTTCGTGTCGCGGTCGGCGCGTTTAGCCATGGCGGCAAGTCCTTTCTTACGCAAGTAAACAATGGCTTGTTCCATATCGCCTTTGCATTCGGTAAGGGCTTTTTTGCAATCCATCATGCCTGCGCCGGTTTTTTCTCTTAAATTTTTAATATCGTCCATTAAAGACATTTTATTTCTCCTAACTTAAAAGCTATTTTAGAGGGGAAGTTCCCCGGGGGGAACTTCCCACGGAAGCAAAATTATTTGGCTTCTTCTACTTTTTCTGCTTTTTTGGTAGCCGGTTTTTTGGCGGCAGTCGTTTTTTTGGCAGCCGGTTTTTTAGCGGCAGTCGTTTTTTTAGCGGTGCTTTTTTTTGCTTTGGGTTTTTCTTCCGCGGCGGGTTCTTCCGCTTTTACTTCTGCCTTTACTTCCTCTTTAGCCGGTTTTTCGGCGGGTTTTTCTTCCGCTTTGACTTCTTCGGCTTGAGCGGCGTGTTCTTCTTGTTCGGAAGCCAACATCGCGCTTTCAAAGGCTTGCGCCATCACCGGGTTTTCGGCGGCCGGAGTTTGTTCTGCAGTTTTGGCAGCTTCTACTTCGGCGCGGCCTTCCAAGATGGAGTCGGCCATTGCGGCGCAGAATAATTTGATAGAGCGCGCGGCGTCGTCGTTACCGGGGACGGGTACGCTGATCATGTCCGGGTCGGCATTGGTATCGCAAACCGCTACTACCGGGATGCCTAAGGCATACGATTCGCGTACAGCACCGGCGGTGTCAACCGGGTCAATCACAAAAACCACGTCGGGCAATACTTTCATATCGCGGATTCCGCCGAGCAATTTTTGCAAGCGGACCATTTCTTTGGTTAAGCGGCTGGCTTCTTTTTTAGAAATGGCTTTGAATACGCCGGAAGTTTCCCATTTTTCAAGTTCGTTGAGCCGTTCCACCGATTTTTTAATGGTTTGGAAGTTGGTCAGCGTACCGCCGAGCCATTTTTCGTGGATGCAATACGCACCGCAGCGGGCGGCTTCGGCTTGGATAGCTTCTTGGGCTTGTTTTTTCGTACCGACGAACAAAAATTTAGCACCTTTTTTGCTTTCTTCTTTTACAAAAGCGCAGGCTTTTTTAAGTTCTTTGGCAGTTTTTTGTAAGTCTAAGATATGGACACCGTTTCTTTCTCCAAAGATAAAGCGTCCCATTTTCGGATTCCAGCGGGAAGTTTGGTGGCCAAAATGCACGCCGGCTTCCAACATGGCTTTCATTGATACATTACTCATTTATTTATTCTCCTGTGGCTCGCGCCTAAATTAAGGTAGAGGATACCTCGGTGGCGCTTGCCTGGGTGATGTCGGAACGGGCATTTGATTTACAAACTTGGTCGCCCTTCCGCTCAATTTCACCTACGGACATTATATATAACTTGGCAAGAAAGGGCAAATGATTTTTATTTTTCTATGTTTTAAGGGGTGTTGTTTTTTTCTTTTATTATGTTACAATTTTTTATATTGCTTTGTAAATAAGGAGAAACAGATTATGGGCATAGCAACGTCGGTTCGTTGTCGGTTGATTTTTGACAGGGTTAAAAGCTCCGTTGGGTTTACGCTGATTGAACTTTTGGTAGTGGTGCTTATTATTGGCATTTTGGCGTCAGTGGCCGTTCCGCAATACCAAAAAGCGGTGCAGAGGGCGCGCAATACGCAACTTAAAAATATGATGCGTGCTATTTTTCAAGCTGAAAATGCGTACTATATGGCTAATGGGCAATTTTCTGATAATTTTGACGAGTTGGATATTGATTTGCCTCTTACCCCGGTTGCTACTACGCCGGGAACGAGTATCGGACCGTGTTCTATGAGGGTTGGCGGTACGGATTCTGTACGGCAAGGGGATCACTTTATAGTGATATTAAATCATCTGTCTAATGATGAGGAAGTGATAGCAACCCGTTGGATAGACGGCAAATATAAGTGTACAGGTTTTTCGCAAACCCTGGACAGCACCATGTACTGTGCGGAACGTGAAAATCACATGACGATTCAACCTGGGGGATTTTGCAAAGAAATAGAAAATGGGACCAAGTATAAGAACGGGACAAGTGGCCGTTCTGCGCAGTATTCCTTACCCTAAATTGAAAGTTGGTTTTTGATTGTGCCACAAAACCCCTGGATAGTTCCGGGGGGTTCTAAAAAGGTTTACCGTTGCCCATGATATAAAAACTCCTTGTGCTACAATTAAATTACCTGTGACAGCAGGTAATTTAAAGCACAAGGAGGTCATTATATATGACAACAGACATCAATAACTTGACCCATACGAAGTGGAACTGCAAATATCACATTGTATTTGCACCGAAGTATAGGCGACATATATTGTACAAAGAAAAGAAGGTGGAAGTAGGAAAAATCTTTCGGCAGTTGTGTGAGTGGAAAGGCGTGATAATCCTAGAGGCTGAAGTTTGCCCGGACCATATACATATGTTCGTAAAGATACCGCCTAAAACCAGCGTAGCTGGTTTTATGGGGTATCTCAAGGAGAAAAGTAGTCTGATGATATATGAGAAGTGGGGAAATTTGAAGTTCAGATACGGGAACAAGAACTTCTGGTGCAGAGGGTATTATGTAGATACAGCGGGAAAGAATAGTAAAAAAATCGCGGAGTATATACAGAACCAGTTAAAAACGGATCAACTGGAAAACCCGCTACCGTTCCACGATGGGTTAGAAGATGGGACACGCAAACGATAGGAGATGTTGCGGCTAGATATCTAGCGGACTAGTAATCTAGGGCAGGGCCCGCATATGAAAAACCCCCGGCTATGCCGGGGGATATTTATTAACAGGTTTTTACTTAGAAACGACCGTTGACAAGAATCATGGCCGGGAAGTAACCGTTCTTGGCAATGTTGAGAAGACCGATTTGCAACCCTTTAATGTTGTTAACGTAGTTTACAAAACCCAGTTGTACACCGGTTAAGTGACCCGGAGTATAGTTCACAAAACCCCATTGCACGCCGGTAAAATCCCCTTCGGCAATCGTTACCAAACCCGTTTGTAAACCGACCATTTCGCCTTTGTTTATGCTTACAAGACCACCATGAATACCTTTCATATCGCGGCGGTTGATGGACAACAAAGCACCTTCTAACCCATATACGGTGTCAGCGGTTTCGTAGAAATAAGCGGATTTGATACCGCGTACTTTTTGGGCATCGTTGTAGATGAAATCCCATTGAATACCATCTAACGTATTTACTTTAGAACCAATACCCAAAGACAAACCCGTTACTTGGTGGATATTGTTCGGAACGGCAATGGCGATATCATCCCACAAGGACAATTTCAAAATGCCTTTATCGCCCGCAAACGCCGGAACACAGCACAACACAGCGGCTAACAATACTGCAATTTTTTTCATTTGTTTCGTTTCTCCTTTATATGAGTTGCCTTGTAAGCAAACTTACAGGACACCTTGGTATTGTACTATTTTTTAGATATAATTTCACAGTTAAACTAAAAGTGCTACAATACTTATATTAAGGTAAATATGAAAAAATTTTTATTATTTTTATTTGTTTTAACCAATGTGCCTTTTGCCTTGGCGACGGATACATTGTTTTTGGGGCCGACCAATATGCGCGTAAGCGAGGAGGGGGAATTTTCGTTTGTGGATAATACTCCTAAGGCGGCTCCTTTTGATAATTTGTGGGCCTACCGTTTTTATCCAGAGGCCGACCAAAAAAAATTAACGGGCCGCGGCGTTATTGTGGCGGTGGCGGACAGCGGGATTTCTTCCCATGTGGAATTTAACGGCAAAGGCATACAAAGCCAAGATTTTACACAATCGGCCTCAACGGCAGATGTCAAAAATCACGGTACGGGGGTGGCGGGCATTATCGGTGCGCGCGGTGTGCGGTTTACCGGCCTTGCGCCCCAGGCCCAACTCTTCATTTATAAGATTGACGACGGCAGCCGGCTGATCGGCCCGCAAGCGGCCACCGCCGCAATTAACACGTTGCTTGCGTACAACGAGCAACACCCCGAACATAAAATCAGCGTGCTTAATTTAAGTTACGGGGTGCATAACGGCGGAAATGTGCCGCTGACCAATGCCATTAACCGGGCGCACGATTCGGGCGTAGTCATTGTTTGCCCGTCGGGAAATTTTGGTTATCCCGGTGTACATTACCCGGCTAATTTAGCCACAACTTTGGCGGTAGGGGCGTTGGCTTCCGACGGGAAAAGTGCGTATGTCAATTCTACCTTTGGCCCGCAGTTAGATTTTATTGCGCCGGGCGAACGCGTGTATACTACCGACGCGGACGGCTCTTATACGCTGATGAGCGGAACTTCGGCGGCGACCGGATTTGTCAGCGCGGCCGCGGCCTTAGCCGTGGAAGGCCTGTATAAAAAACTGGGTCGTTATCCGACGGTGGATGAAGTAAAACAAAGTTTAATTTCCGCCTCGGAGCAAGTGCCCGGTATCGCGCGCGAAAAACAAGGATACGGCCTTATTGACGTAAAAAAACTGGAAGCCCAATTTAATTAAGACGGAAGAGTTTTTTATTCTTGCTGTTAATTTGCTAAAATATAACCATGCCGGAAAAATCTTTTTATCACGATTATGATGTGCCACAAGATCTGCGTTTCAAAACGGCGGATATTTTGCGCGCGGGCGGACTTAACTGTTCGTGCGTGGTGGGGGCCTCCTTTTTAGAAGGACTTTTTGAAGCCCCTAACCGCCTTATAAAAGCGGCGGTGGAGTTGACGTTTTCCGTAGCTAGTCAAGAAATTTTAGTACAAGGCCGCTTGTCGGCGGTGCGCGAAGTACAATGCGCGCGTTGCTTGAAGATGTCTAAGCAATCTTTTCAAGAAGAATTTGTAGAAAGTTATAGCAACAAACAAGAAATAATTGATATAATGTATCTTGTGCGGCAAACACTGGCCCTGAGCGAGGACATTCGTTTTTTGTGCAAGCCGGATTGCAAAGGGTTGTGCCCTATGTGCGGGCAAGATTTAAATGTGGCCACGTGCACATGTGAGCCAGAGAATTTATCTCCGTTTGCTGCATTGAAAGGAAAATTTAAATAATAATTCTTTAGAATTGTTCTAGAGTAAAATAGGAGTAAACAAATGCCGAATCCAAAGAAAAAACACACTCGTTCCCGCCGGGATATGAGAAGATCACACAACTCGGGAGTGGAACTTCCGCAGCTCGTGGAATGCCCCAACTGCAAAGCTATGCGTTTGCCGCACAACGTTTGCCCGTCTTGCGGTTTCTATAAAGACCGCGTAGTGGCTGCGCCGAAAGCAAAAGCCGAAGCGGAAAATAACGAAACGAAATAAACTTTTGTATGAAAATAGCCTTGGACGCTTTGGGCGGCGATTTCGGAGCAAAACCTAACATAGAGGGGGCTTTGAAAGCCCTTAAAAAAGATGCCAAACTGGAAGTTATTCTGGTAGGCAACGAGGCGGTTTTGCAAGAAGAATTGTATGCGTGCGGGTATCAAGAGTTACCGGCGCGTTTGTCCATTGTGCATGCCCCCAACACCATTGATATGGGGGCCGAACCTGCCAAAGAGTGCCGCAGTAAAAAGGATGCCAGCATTGTGGTTTGTGCCGATTTGGTACATACACACCGTGCGGATGCCTTCGTCTCGGCCGGACATTCCGGCGCGGCGATGGTGGCGGCTTTGTTTGGTATGGGACGCATTAAAGGCGTCCAGCGTCCGGCTATTGCTACCCCGATGCCTACTTATAAAGGCGTCAGTTTGTTGTTAGACGGCGGAGCCAATGCCGATTGCAAACCGATTCATCTGTTGCAATTTGCGGTCATGGGTTCTACCTACATGCAGAAAGTATTTGATATTCCCGCGCCTTCGGTGGGGGTACTTTCTATCGGGGAAGAAGAAACAAAAGGTAATATGCTCGTCAAACATACCGTGCCGCACATGCGCGAAATTGGCGTAAATTTCCGCGGGACGGTGGAAGGACGGGACGTTAATACCGGCGACACGGACGTAATTGTGTGCGACGGTTTTGTAGGAAACATTGTGCTTAAAATGGCTGAAGGACTTGCTAAAGCTATGATCAAAATGATCAAACGCGAGGTCAAAAAACGTCCGTTAGCCATGTTGGGCTCGTTGTTATCGTTGGGGGCTTTCAAAGCGGTAAAAAACCATACCAACCCGGATTGTTACGGCGGGGCTCCGCTCGTGGGGGTAAACGGTATTGCGATTATTGCGCATGGCAAATCAAATGGTTTTGCTATTTATAATGCCATTAAAACCGCGGCTCGGTTGGTAGAAAAAGATTTTATCGGGGATGTTGTTGCTAAAATAGCGGCGTTAAAACCGACGTTTGAAAAAATAGAGCAAGAAATTCACGAGGAAAAATAAGTATGGCTGATTTGAAAGGTAAAAACGTGTTAATCACCGGCGCTTCGCGCGGGATCGGTTTTGCCTTGGCCCAATCTTTCGCGCAAGCGGGGGCCCGGTTGGCCTTGTGTGCTACGCGCGAAGATACCTTAAAAGAAGCCGCCCAAAAATTAGCCGGTTGCGGCGTTAAAATTTATACGCAAGTTGTTAATATTGCTAGCGCGGCAGATTGTGAATCGTTTGTGCAAAATGCCGTAAAGGAACTCGGTTCGGCGGACGTGTTAGTCAACAACGCCGGCATCACGCGCGATAATCTGACCGTGCGTATGAGCGAGCAAGATTGGGATGATGTAATTTCCGTCAATTTGAAAGGAACTTTTTTGATGTCTAAAGCCGCGCTAAAAGTTATGTTTAAGAAACGCTGCGGCAGTATTGTAAACATTTCCTCTGTGGTGGGGGAAATGGGAAACCCCGGTCAGGCCAATTATGCGGCCAGTAAGGCGGGGATTATCGGGCTAACCAAGACGTTAGCCAAAGAATTTGGCGGGCGTAATGTGCGGGTAAACGCGGTTGCGCCTGGATTTGTGCAAACGGCCATGACGGACGCTTTGCCCGAAGACGTAAAAGCCAACGCGTTGGCGGCAATTGCACTTAAGCGGTTTGCCACAACGCAGGATATCGCCAAGGCAGTTTTGTTCTTGGCTTCAGAAGATGCCTCGTATATTACGGGGCAGGTGCTCGCTGTAAACGGCGGGCTGTATATGTAGAATTTAGAAGGGAATACCCTTTAAAAATACGGAGGACAACATGTCTGCAGAAAACGTACAAGAAAGAGTAAAAAACATTATCGTAGAACAATTGGGAGTAGAAGCTGACCAAGTAAAGCCGGAAGCCCAATTCGTAAACGATTTAGGGGCCGATTCGTTGGATACCGTGGAACTCATTATGGCGTTGGAAGAAGAATTTGACGTCGAAATCCCGGATGAAAAAGCCGAAAAAATTAAAACGGTAGGCGAAGCGATTTCCTATATTGAAGAAAACGCTAAAAAATAAACGTGTACACGGATATTGAAAATATCATCGGGTACCGCTTTAAGAACAAAGACTTTTTAAAGGAAGCACTCACTCATAAATCCTTCGCGGGCGAGCGTCGTAATGTTAAACATAACGAACGCCTTGAGTTTTTGGGGGATAGTATATTAGGGGCGGTGGTTGCAAATTATATTTACAACCAATGCCCTCATGTAGAAGAGGGAGTGCTTTCTAAAATAAAGTCCAATTTGGTTTCTAGGCGGAACCTTTATGTGTGGGGCAAACAAATGGACTTAGGGCGTTTTATGCTGCTAAGCCATGGGGAAATTTGCACCGGTGGCCGCGAGCGTGACAGCATCATTTCCAATGCGGTGGAGGCCGTATTGGGGGCGGTGTATTTAGACGGTGGGTATCCGGCGGCGGAATCGGTCATTTTGCCGTGGGTACGCACCCAAGCGCTCACCCAAGATGCACAAGACTACAAAAGTGTTTTGCAAGAATTTTTACAAAAACGCGGCCCGCAAACACCGGTGTATGAAGTCGTACAAACCGTCGGCCCGGAGCATGACAAAGTTTTTACGGTGCAAGTAAGTTTGTCGGGCCGGGTATTAGGCCGCGGAAAAGGACACAATAAAAAATCAGCCGAACAGGCCGCCGCACAAAACGCACTTACTCAATTCAAAAAGTAGTAGGAGTTCTATGCCGTTTCCCAGCAAGCCTTCTAAATCTGTGGCCATTGTGCCGGAAAAAACATCCGGTAAGTTGGCCAGTAAAACCCTCAAAAAACCTTGGCTAGTGTTACTAATTATTGCGGCGTTGCCGCTAGTAATACTTATAGCGTTTACGTTTAAGAGCGGTTTGCAAGTGCATGTGCCTACGGGAAAACAGAAATTGGTAATCCGTCAGACTTCTACCGAATTAGCCGATAAAGCCACCGAATTGTTACAGCATCGTGATACCGCCGGCTTTTTAGAGATGTTGGAACAACAGCTGGGTAACAACGTAAATATTGTCAACAGTAAAGGCGATCCGCTGTTGTTGGTAGCGGTTACCTTAGGGAATAGCGAGGCCGTTCGGCAAATTATTTTGGCCGGGGCGGATGTCAACAAGAAAAACGCATTTAGCAAAGATACCGCGCTGTTGCGGGCGTTGTATTATTTAGAGGATACGGAAATAGCCCGTTTGTTGGTGTTTTCCGGGGCGGACATCAACGCGGTCAATAATTATAATCATTCTCCTATGTTTTTGGCACTTGAAAAACAACGCGGTGATATGGTGGATTTATTTTTATCCAGCGGGGTGGAGGAAGGGTTAAACGGCGACTATTTATTCCGGGCCAGTGCTAAGAAGAATAACATGGGCGTACTGGCCATGCTCAAAGGCGGCATTGACCCTAATATCAGTAATGAAAAAGGCAACACGCCGCTCATCATTTCATCTTCGTTAGGCGATATAGACAGCGTGCGTGATTTGCTGGCCTACCGCGCGGATGTAAACGCGGCCAATAACGACGGAAATACTGCGCTTATTTATGCGGCGCGTTACAATCAGCCGCAAGTGTTGCGCGAGCTGTTAAAACCGCAAACTATGCAAGCCCCGGTGGACGTAAATGCTCAAAATAAATTAGGACAAACGGCCTTATACTGGGCGGCTACAAAAGGATATGTGGACATTGTAAAACGTTTGTTATCGGCGGATGCGGATGCTACCTTGGCGGCAAATGACGGGTTAGTACCGTATGCTGCGGCCCGTCAGAAAAAGCGTACCGAAGTGCTCCCGTGGTTTGAAAAAGATTTAACCGTTGTAAAAAATACCGTTATTGAAGAAGATAATGCCGCGCTGATTGCCCAAGCCAAGGCCGAAGGGCGCGAATTGCCGGATGCCCAACAAGAAACAGCGGCTATTACAGATACGGACATTTTCAAAGCCGCACAGACGGGGGACGTCAGTTTGGCCCGCCGCGTAGTGGCGCAGAACAAATCGGTTGTGTTTGATAAAAACAAAGAGGGCGATACGCCCTTATTGGTAGCCGTGCAAAACGGTCAAACCGAAATGGTAGATTATCTGCTTAGTAACATGGCGCGCTTGTTTGAAGCGTCGCCCAAGGGTAACGTCTTTCACCAGGCGGTGCAAGCGCAGAATATGGATATGCTCAAACATCTCGTGCAACTGGCCCGGCAGGAAGGTCGCCTGGCCTTGATGTTAGAATATAAAGCCAATTTGGCGGGCAAAAAACAATTAACGCCGTTGGGGCTTGCCGCCGTCAATTGCGATAAAGAAATGTATGACTATTTATTATCCGTCGGAGCCAAACCGGGCGTTCACGCTACTTCGCCCAATATCTTGGGGATAGAATCTCCGGTGGACTTAATGGCTAAATGTAAAGCCAAACCCGCGCAAGCCAAAAAACTGACTCCCAAAAAGAAATAATTTGTTGTATTTCCGTCCTAAAAGGCCCAGTGAAAAACTGGGCCTTTTGGCTCTTGTTTTTTTCGCATAAGGTTGACATAATAAAAGTATGAGGAAATATATTTTACTGTTTGTTTTTATTTTATCGGTCGCGTCTGCCCAGGCACAAATAAGAGGGAAATTGCCCAATGTGTCTACGTTGACGGGCGCCGTTTCCCGTCAGGTAGCTCGAGCAGAACTTAGTAATCTTGGGAAAGGCGTGACGTCTGTCGTACCGGGTGTTTCCGTGGCTGGATATTTTCATTTGCTCGGCTCGGGCAAAATAGCCGAGCCCGTTACTCAATTCCCCGCGCCCGCCGCACCCCAAAAAGGCGTTTCCGCGCCGGTGCGTCCGCTGGAATCGTTGCAATTAGAGGCCCGTGCGTTAGGGTTAGACGAGCGTCATTTGGCCACGTACACGCGCCAAGATTTAAGCGATTTTATTAACTCTTACAAAGCAATGGATGTTACCAAAGAAGTGCGCTCGCGTTTTGAACAGGGAGAATTTGAAAATACGATAGAGGGTTTGCATGCTCTCTACGATTGGGCGAAATTACAACCGGATTTTGTGGAAGGGAATTATATTTCTCCGCGCTTGATGGGGATTGAATATGAAGCACCGTTTTATCCGGTCCGACAATTGCGTATATTGATAGTGCGGGATGAACATTCGGGCTGGAGCGAACTGATGAAACTGGCCGAAGATTACCCCGGGGTCATGGTGGACCGAACAAGCAACGTGCCCGAAGCGTTGGAATTATTAAAAGTGATTCCTTACGATATCGTGTTGGCAGATTTTGCGTTGGGAGACAGAAACGGTTTAGAAGTAAGTATGTATGTTTGGAACAAAAAACTTCGTATACCGGTTGTTTGTTATTCGTGTGAAGCGTATAGTAAATATACGTTATTTAAGTATAATATGGTGGGACAAATCCCGGTGGCGTACGACATGAACGACGTCGAGAAAGTGCTTAATTATTTAAGCAACATTGTGGCCACGGGTAAGGCATATCAAAACTAATATGAAAAAATATACATCATTTATTTTACCTGGTTTTCTAATCGCACTGTTTTTGGGGTGCGCGTCTGAATTATGTGCGGGCGGCAAGCCGCCGGTGCCGAAAAATCCGTCCCGTATTTTCCGCTTACGCCAACCGGGAAAAATCACCGGAATTATGGTTCCCCGTCCGGTACACAGTTATCCCCTAGTATCTAGTAATTTATCCAGGTCGGTTTTACCGGCGTCAACGGTTTTGTCGGTATCTCGCGCCGCTGAACAAGCCCGGGTGCCGAGCATGGTGGCGGCCTTTCATGCTGATAATAACGATAGCGTAATAGTGCCCATAAACTTGGAACGAAAACCAATGAGGGCACTTCCAGATAGGCCAACCCCGTCCGGCGGAAATAAGATGTCCTCGTTTGCGTTGCGTTTAGCGTTAGCGGAGGAAGGGGCTTTGCCGCCGGATGCGGACGTATGGACCCGTGATGCCTTGCAAGAATTTTATGACACGTATATGGCGTTTTTAAGTCCGGTGCGAAAGTGGCCTCTCTCTTTGAGGGAAATAGTGAAACAGAACGTCAAGTTTGGATGCATAACCAACCCGATTATTCCCCGGAAAATTTTGTGTATGATAAATATACCACTCCGTTCAATTCTAAAATAGGGAAATTGCGCGTTTTAGTGGTCAATGATAAACGCGAAATCATAGAACCTTTATTTGATGTGGCTGCTAAAGATTCGCGGATAGAGGTTACTTGGGTTCAGAGCCCTAGCGGAATAATTAGCCAGTTGAAATCTGGTGATTCCTATGATGCTATTTTGTGTGATTATGTTATGAATGGTGGCACCGCTGATATGTTGGGGATAGAAGTATATAACGAAAAAATTCCTGTGCCGGTTGTTTTTTATTCCGCGGCCGGAGCTACCCCAGACTATTTAATGAGCCACAATATCTTGGGGCGTATTGATGTTGCGCTAACTAGCCAAGAGGCCAGAAGAGTATTCAATTATTTAAGTAATTTAGCTGTTTGGTATCGTAACTTGGAGGAAACGCCCTCTCATCTGTAAACTCGTAGTTGCTGTCCGATAACAAATCTATCTGGTATATAAAACACGACCCCGTACAAAAAGTACGGGGTTGCGTATTGTAGAGATTTGCAAAAAAGGCAAGCAGAGGTTCAAGCCCTCGTGCCTGCCCCCGGCAAGGGGGTTACGGATGGATTTTATCCATCATACGGGCAAACGGGATAGTTTCGCGTACGTGTTGGAGTCCGCAAATCCAGCGCACCATCCGTTCAATACCCATACCGAATCCGGCGTGCGGCACACTGCCGTACTTGCGTAAATCCAAATACCACGAATAACCGTCAGGGTCTAATCCCTGTTCTTTAATACGTGCGAGCAAGGCGTCGTAATCGGCTTCTCTTTCGCTACCGCCGATAATTTCGCCGGCTCCTTCCGGTCCGATCACGTCCACGGCCAAAACGACTTTGGGGTTTTGGGGGTCGCGTTTCATATAAAACGCTTTGATGGCGGTTGGGTAGCGGTGAATCATAATGGGGGTATCGTAATCTTGGCCGAGTAAGGTTTCCTCGTCGCCGCCGATATCTCCGCCCCACGGGGTATCGTTTCCTTTTTTATGAAGAATTTCAATTGCGTCGGTGTAGTCAATACGCGGGAATTCCTTTTCCACTGTGGCTTGTAATTTGGATGTATCACGTTCCAAGACTTTCAAATCTGCCGCGCAATTTTTTAAGACTTGTGCCACGATATATTTGATAAAATCTTCGGCTAAGTCCATATTGTCGTCCAAATTGTTGTAGGCGACTTCGGGTTCTACCATCCAAAACTCGGTCAAATGGCGGCGGGTTTTAGATTTTTCTGCCCGGAACGTCGGGCCGAAACAATAGGTTTTGCCAAGTGCCATAGCAGACGCTTCGCCGTAGAGTTGTCCGCTTTGGGATAAAAATGCTTTTTCACCGAAGTAATCGGTTTCAAACAGCGTGCTGGTGCCTTCGCAAGCGGCGGGTGTTAAAATGGGGGAGTCGGACAGAATAAATCCGTTTTTATGCAGATATTCGCGGATGGCGAAAATGATTTCATCACGCACGCGCAGCACTGCAGTTTGGCGCGCTGAGCGCAACCATAAATGACGGTTTTGCATGAGGAAGTCCGGCCCGTGTTCTTTAGGGGTAATGGGATAATCTTTTGCCATGTGCACGACTTGTAAATTGGTTACGCCCAGTTCAAAACCGAGGGGGGAGCGTTTATCTTCGCGCACGGTTCCGGTAACGATTATAGATGATTCTTGGGTAACCTTATCGCCCAATTCAAATAGTTCGGGGGAAACTTCGCCCTTGAACATTACGCATTGGATAATGCCGCTACCGTCGCGCAGTTGTAAAAAGTGGAGTTTACCGCTGGAGCGTTTATTATACAGCCAGCCGTGCAAGGTAATTTCTTGCCCGACGTATTTGCCTACTTCGTTGACGCGAATTTTGTGTAACATAAAAACCTCGTTAGAAAAAATAAATAGTATATATTCATTTTATCTTTTTACGATAGAAAAAGAAATACGTTTGACGCGCGGGGAAAAGACAACGACGAGATGCTGAAACGAGTTCAGCATGACGGCATTTTGGAGTTACGGGGTGACGGCGGGAAAAGCAACAAGCAACCATCAAAAGAGCCCTACTTGCGTAGGGCTCTTAAATCTTGGACGTGATCGGGATCGAACCGACGACCTCCTCGTTGCGAACGAGGCGCTCTCCCAGCTGAGCTACACGCCCGTAAAACGGTGTTCTTCTCTAAGAACATATTTATTATAACAAATCTTGCGCTGTTTTTCAAAAATCTTTGTGTGAAACCTTCTCACGCGTGTACGCATAGAAAATGCTAAAATATCCTATATGGCAAAATTAGTTAGAGGGTTTCGGGATATTTTTGAGCCCCAAGCAAAAAATTTTACTCAGTTAGAAACTTGCGCCCGCGAAGTGTTTTCTCTTTACGGGTTTAGCGAACTACGCTTACCGACGGTAGAACAAAAAGAACTTTTTGTAAAATCTACCGGGGAAACGACCGACATCGTCCAAAAGGAAATGTACGCGTTTGAAGATGCCGGCCACCGCCAACTGGCTATCCGCCCGGAAGGCACGCCCGGCGTGGTACGTGCGTATTTGGAAAACAATTTCGTCCAACAAGCTCCCGTGCAAAAGTTCTATTATATCGGCAATATGTTCCGCGCCGAACGCCCTCAAGCGGGCCGCTACCGCGAATTTGAACAAATCGGTGCCGAGTATATCGGCAATTCCGCTCCGGCGGCAGATGCCGAAGTAATTTTGATGTTAAAAGATATCGTGGCTCGGTTCGGCGCGAAAAATTATACCGTCAAAATAAATAGTTTGGGGTGCGATAAATGCCGCCCGTTATACCGCCAAGCGCTCATTGATTTCTTGTCCAAAGAAAAAGATACGCTGTGCGAAAATTGCCAAACGCGTTTGGAAAAAAATCCCTTGCGTGTGTTGGATTGCAAAATTGACGGCGCGCGCTTTGCCGGCCGCGTACCGACTATGCAACTCTGCCCCGAGTGCCAAGCTCACTTTGACGAAGTCAAACGTCTTTTAACGGGCAAAATCAATTTTACCGTTGATCCGATGCTCGTGCGCGGACTAGATTATTATTCCCGTACCGTGTTTGAATTTCAGGCAGGCGATACGTCCCAAAACGCGATTGCCGCCGGCGGAAGATACGATACTCTTATCAAAAATATGGGTGGCCCGGCTACACCGGCTATCGGGTGGGCCATGGGCGCGGAACGCGTGATTGCGTCGCGCGGCGAAGTGGAAAATCCAATTCTCAAAAGTGTTTACTTCGTATCCATGGATAAATCTTGCAACGAAACCGCCTTTAATTTAATGCAAACCCTCCGGCAAGTGGGTATCCGTACCGAGGGGGGGCTGTTTGATAAAAACATCAAAGGCCAAATGAAACAGGCCGACCGCTGCCACGCCGCTTATGCGGTGATTATCGGCTCGGACGAACTTGCGGCCCGCGAAGTAACTTTGAAAAATTTACAGACGGGAGAACAACAAAAAATCTCCTTTGACGTTTTAGTAGACGAGGTTAAAAAAATCGTATGAAACGAACCAATTACTGCGGCGATATTACCGCGCAATTAGTAGGTACTAAACAAACGCTTTGCGGTTGGGTGGACAGTTACCGCAACCATGGCGGCGTACTTTTTATCAACGTGCGCGACCGTAACGGGGTGTGCCAATTAGTCGTAGAGCCGAACAGCCCTTTTTTTGATACCGCTTACGGACTACGCAACGAGTACGTCATTGAAGTAACCGGTACGGTCAAGCCCCGTGTTGACGGAGCCAAAAACCCGAATATGAAAACGGGCGAAATTGAAATTTTAGTGGAAGACTTAAAAGTATTAAATACGTGTATCCCCTTACCGTTTGAAGTGGATAATTCCCGCAACGTGGCCGAGGAAATACGTCTTAAATACCGTTATTTAGATTTGCGTAATCCCAAGATGTATGCCAATTTATTGTTGCGCCACCGGGTCGCGCAAGCGGCTCGGCGTTATTTAGACGCACAAGGATTTTTGGAAGTGGAAACGCCTGTTTTAACCCGCTCTACGCCGGAAGGCGCGCGTGATTATCTCGTGCCGTCGCGCGTGCACCACGGGGAATTTTACGCCCTGCCGCAAAGCCCGCAAATGTTCAAGCAAACCTTAATGGCTAGCGGTATTGACCGCTATTTCCAGTTGGCGCGGTGCTTTCGTGATGAAGATTTGCGTGCCGACCGCCAACCCGAACATACACAAATTGATATGGAAATGTCGTTTGTAACCATTGACGATATCCACGAAATTGTAGAAGGGCTGATGAAGGAAATTTTCAAAACGGCCGGCAAAGAATTGCAAACGCCGTTTGTTAAATTGCCGTTTGCCCAAGCCATGGATCAGTACGGTTCGGACAAGCCCGATTTGCGTTATGATTTACAACTGGTAAACGTAGCAGACGTGTTTGCCAAAACGGGCTTTAAGGTGTTCCACGATGTTCTATCTGCCAAAGGGGCGATTTATGCGCTCAAAGGCGAAAAAGGCGCGGCCTACTCGCGCGGCCGGTTAGATAAACTGACTGAACTAGCCAAGAAAAACGGAGCCAAAGGGCTTGTGTGGTTGAAAGTAAAAGGCGAAACCTGCGAAGGCCCGTCCGCTAAATTTTTCACGCCGCAAGAACTGGCTGAACTAGCCAAAGTGACGGACGTGCACGACGGTGATTTGATATTGGTGGGCAGCGATATGAATAAACGCACTTGCCAAACTTTTATGGGCGCGCTTCGCAAAGAGCTCGTCAAAGAATTGCCGCAAAAAACCGATTGGGCGTTTGCGTGGATTACTAACTTCCCGCTATTGGAATATATCCCGGAAGAAAACCGTTGGGATGCCGCGCACAACCCCTTTACCGCCGCGGTAGAGGAAGATTTGCCGAATTTGGAGAAAGACCCGGGTTCTGTGCGTTCGTATCAATTTGACCTCGTGCTTAACGGAAATGAACTTGCCTCCGGCTCGGTGCGTAACTGCCGCCGTGATGTGCAAGAACGTATTTTGGCCCTAATGAAACACTCCAAAGAAGATGCGGCTATCCGCTTTGGCATGCTGTTAAACGCGCTGGAAGCGGGTGCGCCTCCTCACGGGGGAATCGGGCTCGGGCTGGACCGCATTACGGCGTTACTGGCCGGGGAAGAATCTATCCGCGAGGTAATTGCTTTCCCCAAAACAGCGCAAGCGGTTTGTCCGCTGACCGAGTCGCCCAATAAAGTGGACGAAAAGCAACTTCAAGAACTCGGTATTGCAATTGCAAAAGAATAAATGAAAAAGCCCCGCTAAAACGGGGCTTTTCTTTTTGTTAAATTCGGTTATAATAATAGTATGAACCAAAATAAATCTTTTTTTATACTTACCCTTGTATTGGCGGCGTTGTTGGCTGTCATTTTTTACAGCACCAAACAGTCGGATGAGGAAACATCTAATGGCTTTCCCGGACGCACACGCCGTGCGTCCGTAGTTACGCATCCGGCGGCAAATCCGGCGTTGGAACAACTTAAAGAACAAGAGTTTTTGGGGTTAAATGCGCCGCAAGCCGGCCGGCCCGAGAAAACCGGAAATGACCCGCAATCGTCCGCTCCGGTGGTTTCGGCGGCGGTTTTGCCTGCTTCGTCCCGGACAAACGGTTCTCTTGCGGCCTTCAACCCGTCTTTGATGAGTTCCGGCCAATTTCCTAGGGTTATGTCCCCTTCTTATGCTACCGCTGATAACCCGTCGCTGTATAATCAAGCCACCCAAAATTTGAAGGCGGGCGTTGGATTGCCGTCGTCTTATTCTTCCGCGCCGCAACGGGCGTATCAAATGGAGGGAAATTTTGCTCCTACTACCGCCTCAGGCCAAGCAGACGAAAAAGCAGGCCAGGCCTTATTCTCGCCGTATATGGCCGCATTAACGAAAGAAGAATCTGCCAAGTTGGAAAAAACATTGGACGGGCTTACCGACCGCGTGGAAGAAGCGGTTTTGCGTGCGCTGCTACCTAAAAGTAAAAAGGATGCAAATATAGAAAAATATCTCTCGCGCAATTTTTCTGCTGACGGAAAATCAACCGCTACAACAGGTGCCGCCGGTGCTACCGCCGAAACGGCTGGCCCGTTTGCAGCGGTAGCCAGACAAATTTCCCGTCAAAAAAATAGTCTTGTAAAAAATATGCAAAGTGCGTTTGGCGCGCAAGCGGCCGCACAAGCCGGGCAGTTGATGGATTCGTACCAACAGGAATTGATGAGTGTGCTTAACCAAACGAATTTATCGCCCGAAGAACGCCAAGCGAAAACCCGCCAAATCAGTAAAAAATATAACGATAAACTGAAAAATTTAAGCGCGCAAAAAGGGAAAGAGCAATTGCAACAAAACTTAAACGAGCGCGATGGAAAATTATTGGTCCATTATCAAAAAACGTATGATGCCCAAACGGCCGCCGCGTTAGGGGATATCATGGATGCCTCCCGCGCCCGCGAAATGGCCCTGGCCGAGCAAGACCTTACGCGCGACGAGTATTTTGAACAAGCGTTTGCGCTTTACCGCGAACGGGACGCGCAAATGCGTAAGTATTTAACGGATAACAACAAATCATTTGTGGGTTATAATTCCGCCCAGCAACAAGATCAATCGCAACAAGAAGATGAATTGCCCATTGCGTATCGTGCTTCCGAAAAGGAGCAACAGACCCGTCACCAAGATATTGCGGAACGTTCCAACTCCCTGTTGAAAGACGTGCGGCAGAGATACGGAGAGGAAGGGGTGGCTGTCTTTCAAGAGATTCATCAGCAATATGCGGATGAAATGGACGCCATCTGGGCCGATCCGGAAACAACTATACAGGAAAAGGAAAAGTTGTCTCAAAAAGCACTTAAAAAGAATAATGATACTTCCACCCGTGCCGAAGTAAAATTGCACGAAGAAAGAGCGGTGGAGGCCTTGCGTCAAACCATGCAAGGCGTAGCGCCCGAAATAGCAGACCAAATGGAACAGCACGTCCGTTCTGTATTTGATGAAACGGGTGCGCGTATAGATGAAATTTTGAATAATCCGGATTTGTCTGAGCAACAACGCCAGCAACAAGTGCAGGAAGCCTACCAAGATGCCCAGCGCCAACTGACAGGCAAATAAATATAGACTTATAGTGAAAACGCCTGTCTTAGCGGACAGGCGTTTTTGTGTCTGTGGAAACCGTGAGGCCCTGTATGGACGTTGGCGTCCTGTTGAACCCAAAAATACGGTGCTTATTCGTTTGCTGGTTCTACTAATTCTGCTTTTGGGAAATAGTGTTTCAAAATAGTTTTGTAGTCTTGCCCGGTGTCGGCATGTCCGGCCGCGCCGGTTTGGTCAAATCCTACGCCGTGTCCCCAACCGCCGCCGTAAAATACAAAGTATTTCAGTTTGCGGTTTTCATGATTGGGTTCTACAATAAAATAACTGCTACGCAACATCCCTAAACTTAAATTGTTGCGTATCACGTTTTCTTTATTAAGGGTAACGCTCCCTTTGGTGCCTTGCACCAGTAACCGGCTGACATAGCCCGATTTTCCGCGCCGCAAGGGAATTAACGCTTTAATTTCGCCGATATCTTTTTTCTGGCGTTTGATAACTTCACGCAGTTCTTTTTCTTCCACTACACGTACCCAGCGAAACGCCGCCATGCTGACGTTTTTATCGTAGCGGCTGTACGCGTCGTGGTAATACTGGAGTAAGTTTTTGAAGTGATACGGTTGGAGGGCGTTAAAATCAAAATCTTTATAGTCCGATACCGGGTGCAAATACGGCGTATCGCTCCATCCGGCGTCTTTGGAACTTTGTGTAATACCGCCGCAATTAGCCGAAAACACGCTTTCAATCGGCTTGCCGTTGTAGGCGAGAGTTTCGCCGATAGTAGATTCTACCGCGGCGTTAGCGCGTTCGTTTTCCGCGCTTACTCCGCCATATACTTGGCAGTTTTGCGTATCGCACAAATCGTACCCGTATGCTTTGTGTTTGCCCAGGTGCTTTAAGGCGTAGGTTCGCGCCAATACCGCTTGCGCGCGTAACGCATCCATGGGAAACTGCACCGGCATTTCAGAGGAAATAACTCCTTGCAAATACTCATCTACCGTTAGCACGTTAATAGGCACGAGCGTGTTTAGCCGCGCGTTGTGCAAAATTTGTAATTTACCGCGGTATTCTTTATCGTCCACGCTGGCCCACGTCATGCCTGCGCCGCTCATTAGTTTCTTTACTAAAATAGTGTGTCCTTCTCCGGCGGTGTGGGAAATAGGGCGAATCGTCGCCGACTTATGAAACGGGATTTTTTTGCCTGTATCCGATTCTAAATACGTTTTTCCGTTGCGTAATACGGCTGTCCAGTTTTCCTTCGCTTGACCGCGGTAAAGTTCGTTCCCTTTTTCGTCTAAAACGACAAAGGAGTGCGACGGCACAAAGCGTAATGTACTGCGCTGGGGGGGACGTCCGTTCGGGTTCATGCCCAACCCCACTTTAATTTCCTGAGGATATTTTTTCCCGTCGGGCACAACCATCATTTTAACCAGTGTATGCTCGTGGCGGGTTTTGCCGGCGGTCAGTTCTTTTTCGGAACGGGTTAGTTTAGGCAGTAACCGGGCCAGCGCGTTGCGTACGACGTCGTTCTTCTTTTCCAGCGCATAAATCATGCTGTACTGGCGGTAAGATTCGTTATAATCGCGTACCTTTTCCAGGGTGGCGGCGTAGTGCATTTTGGCTTCTATAAATTGGTGGTCATATTCCGAAGCTATTTGAAAATGCTTGACGGCTTTTTTGTAGTTTTGTTCGTCTTCGTACAAAAGCCCTAATAAATAATTGGACAAGGCCGTATGTACTTTGCCTTGGGTGGCTATTTGAAGATTGTTTTTAGCCAGTTTTTTTTCGTTCATGCCCAGTTGTGCACGGGCCAAATTGATGTGTAACAATTCTGCGCGGCCCGGTTCTTCGGACAGTTGGGAAAGTAACATTTCTGCGCTGGTGTATTGCCCGTCGGCCAAATAGGCTTCGGCGGCGGTTTGGATGATTTCGTTATCTTGCGGATGGGCGCGGTAAGCGGCCGTAGCGATATCAACGGCCAGTTTAGGATTATTTTGTTCTAGGGCAATAAACGCCGCGTTCAAAAACGCTTCCCGGTCTTGCGTTTGTTTGGAAATTTCTATATAGGCATTGAGGGCTTCTTGCGGTTCGTAGGCAAAATATAACCGGGCCGCTTCTTGTAATTTATCCGCGGTGGAAATTTCTTGTGCGTGTGCATATACCGGCAGTAAACAGCACACGAGAGCCAGTTTTTGAATCAATGGTTTCATACGTTTTTCCGCTCGTTTCTATTTTATCATATTACCGTCGGGCTGGTTTTAGTATAATACATATATGACTTTACCGATTCCTACCTGGTTAAAAGAAATGGTGGGCCGCAATAAAGCGGCGTTACGTTCTGCGGTGGCATTATCGGCGGAAGAGTCGTTGTCCCGCCATGCGCTGCATACGGTATGCCACGCGGCAAAGTGCCCCAATAGGGGGGAGTGTTTTAATTGTGCAGATGCTACCTTTATGGTACTAGGGGATCATTGTACGCGCGGGTGCCGCTTTTGTACGGTCTCACGCGAAAAACCGCTCCCGCCGGACCCGGAAGAACCGCAACGCGTCGCCCAAGCGATAGACGAGTGGCACATCCGCTATGCGGTGCTGACTATGCCCACCCGGGACGATTTGCCAGACGGCGGTGCGGAACACTTTGCCCGCGTCATAGGGGCTATTCACGCGCGTACACCGCAAGTACGCATTGAACCGTTAATTTCCGATTTGCAAGGTGATACCAAGGCGTTGCGTACCATACTGGAGGCGCGGCCAAACGTATTAGCGCATAATATAGAAACGGTTTCCCGCTTATACAGTGCGGTGCGCGCCGGAGCGCAATATACCCGTACGCTTGCCGTATTAGAAAACAGCAAAAAAATAGCCCCGCAGATTTTTACGAAGTCCGGTTTTATGGTAGGACTGGGTGAAACGGAAGCGGAGATCCGTCAATTACTACGCGATTTGCGGTCGGCGGAGGTAGATTTACTGACCATCGGGCAGTATTTGGCCCCGTCCGTAAAACATTATCCGGTGGCGCGTTACCCCGATCCTGCCGAGTACCGCGCGTGGGAAGAATATGCGCGGTCGTTGGGGTTTCTCGGCGTAGCGAGTGGACCGCTGGTGCGTAGCAGTTACCACGCGGGCGCGCTTTATCAAGCGGCGTGTTTGCTCGCAAAAGGTGAACAAATTTAGCCGGATAAAGTATAATAAACGTATGTTAAAACAAATAGGAATTTTGGGGAGTGTGCTGTTTCTAACGGCGTGTGCGAAAATGCCGCCCGTGTGGTGGAATCCGCGCCCGTTGACGGGAAATACGCAACATCCGGTTGGGCAAACCCAACCAAAAGTCACTCGCCCGGTGCGTACGCCGGAAGAATTAGAACTTTCGTTGCAAGATGAAACGTACGAGGAAATGACCATTACTCCGCTACAAGATGAAGAAGCGGAAAACGACTCCGGGGATGAGTCCGCGCAAAGCGTCGTTCCGCCGGAGGACGAACTCCCCGCGCCCAGTGTTTTAGAAGAATAAAACAGGCATTTCTTTTACAAGGGAATCACTAACACCCCTATAACAACACCACAATTACACAAAAAAAGGCCCCCCGGTTTACACAACCGAGGGGTCTACTTTTCCTCCTTCATCATTACTCCCTTACTGCATCTACGACTTACAGGCCACCATGGGATTTAAGCCAAGCCCAACCGTTCTTTCTCCCAGCCGAACCATAACATCAACCGGGCACAGAACCCGCACGGAGCGCGACGCAGTAACCGCCGCATACAACCCGCCCCACGCCACAGATGTCCGATCTTTCCCGCACGCCCTGCAACACGCGATACGCGCACCACCGAACGCACCGGCCAGCCAACCACACGCGCACCCTGCCCAAACCACGACCGCCGGAACAACCGACAGCCACATCTAAACAAGGCCCGCACGCACGGCTCACCAGCAATCAGCACCTGCTAACGAGCGCCATCTCACGGACACTCTCTACCGGCCTGACACCCAACCAGCCTGCGGATGTACAACCATACTGTTAGTATAAGGGAAAATGAAAATTTGTCAAGGGGTAATTTTGAAATTATTTTTTTACTGATTTTTACGACGGAGAAAAGTAAAAAAGGGACGCTTTTTACGCGTCCCTTTTCGTAGCAAATGCAAGTTATAACCGGGTAATATCTGCTCCCGTTTTGGCCAAACACGCACGCACACGCGCTAGCAAAGATAAGCGGTTGTTGCGGACGGCCGCGTCCTCGGCGTTGACCATAACTTCCTTAAAGAAAGTTTTCAGCGGAGCCTGAAACGCGGTACACGTTTTGAGGCGGCTTAAATAGCCGTTTTTATCCGTCGGTTGTGCTAACGCGGTCAATTGTTTTTCTACGTGTTGCACGGTATCAAACAAGACTTTTTCCGCCGGAAGTTCAAAACGGGCCGGTTCAATTTGCCCGTTGGGCAAGTCGGCCTTTTTAAGGATATTCGTAACGCGTTTGGCGGCTTCCAACACGGCCGCAAACGCGGTATCGGTCTTGACGGTTTCTAACGCGCTTACCAAGGATTCCACCTGCGTAAGCGGGAGCGCATATCCGTCGGAAACGGCGTTTAACAGCGCGGCTTGATGACCGCGTTGTTCCAGTACCAACGCTACACGCGCTTGCAAGAACGCGGGAAGTTCGCGGGTGCCTTTGTCTGCTGTTTGGACCGGATACAACGAACGCGATTTTTCCACCAATTCTTTGAGCGAAACCGGCAACGCATTTTCCAATAAAATACGCACCGCGCCAAACGCTTGACGGCGCAAGGCAAAGGGGTCTTCGCTTCCGGTAGGAATTTGACCGATTAAAAAGTTGCCCACGAGCGTATCTATTTTACCGGCTAAACTGACCAGTTGTCCGGCTTTGTCCGATGGTAAAGCGGACGTGCTGGTCAGCGGGTAATAAAATTCTTCCATGGCTTTGGCGGCCTCTTTATGCCCTTCCAAAGCGGCGTATTGCCCGCCCATATATCCTTGCAATTCGGGGAACTCATAGACCACATGGCTTGCCAAATCGGCATACGCGTGCGAGCCCGCATAAGAGACCGTTTCTTTCAAGGTGTTTTGCCCGGCCTTTTCGCATAGCCATAAAGCCAGTTGTTGGGTGCGTTGCGATTTGTCGTACATAGAGCCAAGGCCTTCTAAAAATAAAATGTTTTTCAGTTTATTTTTGAAAGTTTCCAGTCCTTCTTTTTTATCGTTTTCAAAGAAGAAAACCGCGTCGGATAACCGGGCAGACATTACCTTTTTGAATCCGTCACGCACTTCGTTTTGATTGACGGAAATTCCGTCGCGCACCGCAATAAAATACGGTTGCAATTCGCCTTTGGCGTTTAGCACCGGGAACATTTTAATTTGTTTTTTTAAGACGGTGGTAACGAGTTCTTTGGGCAAGGTTAAAAATTTAATTTCAAAGTCTCCGCTTACGGCAACCGGGTGTTCGGTAAACCAAACGGTTTCTTCTACTAAATTTTCGTCCAAATCGGCTTGATAGCCGCGCGTTTTGGCTTCGTTAGAAACGGTTTTAATAAGTGCTTCTTTACGTTCTTGCGGAAGTGCCAAAATGGGTTGCGGCTGATTGCGTAGCAGTTCGGCGTAGGCGGCCCCGTCGGCACTTGCTATTTTAATCGGCTTGCGCCCGAAGGAGGAAAGCGGATAAGTGTTGCGGTTAGCGGTTACCCCGGCTACGGTAAATTTAATCACTTTGTTGCCATATAATCCAATGAGCGAGCGGATCGGGCGGCCGTAGCGAAGGCCCGATTCTTCCCAAATCATATTTTTAGCAAATTCCAATCCGGTAACGAGCCGCGTAAAAATTTCCGGCAGTAATTTAGCCGTTTTTTCGCCTTTAATTTTGATATTGGCATAAATAAAAGGCCCTTTATCGGTTTCTACAACGGTTAGTTTTTCGGGTGCGATTCCGTTCTTCTGGGCAAACCCGGCACTTTGGGGGGTAAAATGACCGTTCGCGTCTTTTAATAGTTTAGCTGGCGGCCCTTTGACTTCTTTTTGTACGTCGGCCGATTGGTCGGCAATATCCACCATTTCTACCACTAAACGGCGGTAGGTTCCAAAGGCCTGAATGCGTCCGCAAGTAATCCGTTTTTCCGCCAGTAAATCAGCGGCTAATTTTTCCAGTTGCGTTAGGGCCGGTTTCATAAACCGGGCAGGTAAATGTTCTACCCCAATTTCCAATAAAGCGTTCATTTAGTTTCCTCTTTTTTCGTTACACTTTCCACATACGCTTTGGCGCAGGCTTTGGCCAAATTGCGGATTTTGGTGATGTTGTTGGTGCGGTCGGATACGCTGATAGCCCCGCGCGCTTCCAACATATTAAAATAATGCGAGAGTTTCATGGTGTTGTCGTATGCCGGTAAATACAACCCTTTTTTGCAAAGTGCAAAACATTCTTCTTCGCATTCTTGGATATAACGGCGCAAGTGTTCCACGTTGGACTCTTCAAAATAATAGTGCGAAAATTGCCGTTCTCCTTCGTGGTGAACATCACGGTAGGTTACTTCGTCGTTCCAACGCACGTCAAAGACATTGTCCACTTTTTGGCAATACATAGCAATACGTTCTAACCCGTAGGTAATTTCTACCGTAATGGGGTTTAAGGCATAGCCGGCCATGTTTTGGAAATACGTAAATTGCGTAATTTCCATACCGTCCAACCAGATTTCCCAACCTACGCCGGAAGCACCGAGCGTGGGCGATTGCCAATCGTCCTCAATCCACCGCACGTCATGCTCTTTGGGGTCCAGCCCAATGGTTTTGAGCGAATTTAAGTAAAGTTCTTGGATGTTCGCCGGGGCGGGTTTCATAATAACTTGATATTGGTAATACTTGCCCAAGCGGTTAGGGTTTTCGCCGTAGCGGCCGTCGGCCGGACGGCGGCAAGGTTCAATATAGGCGCGGTTAACGGGTTTAGTCGTTAGCGAGCCGAAAAAAGTTTCCGGGTTGTACGTACCGGCTCCTTTTTCTACGTCATAGGGCTGAACAAGGATGCATCCTTGTTTGGTCCAATACGTGTTCAAAGCGGATATAATATCCTGAAAATTCATTCCGTATTTCATAACTAGTTATATTATATAAAATAAGAGACTATCCGGCGAAGTGCCGAAAATTATACAATGTTCTTATGATTACGCATATTGTTTTTGATATGGACGGCCTTTTGTTGGATACGGAAATGATTTATTATATCTGTTACCAACGTGCCGCACGCAAGAGGGGGAAAGATTTTCCGTTTGAACTTTTTGAAGCGTGTGTGGGGATGAGCCCGGCCGATTCGCGGCAGATTATTGATAACTATTATAAGGGTAGCGTGGATGTGCCCGCGTTGTATCAGCAGACGTCCGAAGAATTTGAGATGTATTTGGCTCGCGACGGGGAAATCAATTTCCGCCCCGGGGCGAAAGAGGCCGTAGAATATTTTGCCGGACGCGGGTGTACGTTGGCGTTGGCGTCGTCTAATATCCGCAAATGGGTGGAACACATGCTAGCCAAAAAAGGGGTAAAAAATTATTTTTCCGTAATCACTACCGCCGGCGACGTGCGCAAAACCAAACCGGACCCGGAAATTTATTTGATGACGGCGGCCCGGTTGGGGGTTTCTCCCGAGCAATGTTTGGCTTTTGAAGATTCGGTAGCCGGCGCAACGGCGGCTATCCGGGCGGGGCTTCGCACCTGTGTAGTGCCGCAAATCAAACAGCCCGATACCTTCGTGTCAGAAAACGCCTTCAAAATATACCGGTCTTTACAAGATATTTACCTGGATGTAGATGAATTGCTGGAATAACTAAAATAAGCCAATAACGCTCTAAAATTTCCCGGGCTTACGCTCGTGCGTATTGTGAAAGCATTAAAAACCCCCGGAGGAATTGTATCTCCCGGGGGTTTTGCAATCTTATTTGTAGACCCCTTCGTCGTGCAGGGCATGTACAACGTGACGCACGATATTTTGACGGCGTTGAAGATCTTGCAGATTATCCTTCTCATCCGGGGCGTAGTGGGAAGGAGTGTTCGCAAGGTATGCCAAATACTCCGTGGCCACCATCAAAGGCGTTCTTCCGTCATTACTGACGATATTCGCTTTGGCTCCGTCCTCCATGTTCAACAGTAGATAGACGATCGCCTCTTGCGCTTGGAGCAATTTAATTTGTTCTTCCTTTGATTTTCCCCGATAACTATTTCGGAAATCCAAGGCGTAAAATAACGCCGTACGGCCAAAATTATCTTTTGCATTGACGTTACTTTTGTTATTTTCTACCAATAAGAACCTTACGATGTCCAGGTCGTTAGAAGACGCCGCTAACATAAGAGCTGTTACCCCTTGATCATTTTTTGCATTAACATCAACCTTTAAACGAAGCATATGCAGGACCATTTCAGAATAATTTTCATTTGGAATTGATCCCTGATAGTTAGGATCAGCCGCGTAAGAACAGACCGCCATAAGAGGCGTAAAGCCACGTTCATCCTTCGCACGCAAAAGAGAAGGATCTGCGTCCAATAACTTGGAAAAAGCGACTGCGTCCCCGCGCTTAATCGCCGAGAAAAAATTTTCTACGCTGGAATCTACTTTTTTCAAAACTTTTTCTCTTATAGACATTTGATCCGGGGCATCCGGAACACCCGGCCAAGTTGCCGCCGCCGGCACTGGCATCATCCCTACGAACACAACTAGGCAGACGAATTTAATTAACTTATTCATGATTGCCTCCCATGAGCTAAATTCCAACAATAGTATAAACGATAGTATAGAGGTTTTATGCGGAAAATCAAGGTTTTTTTAATGTAAGACAGGAACTTTTTCTAATGCAGTAGCGCAAACGAGGGAGTCATCTTCTTTAAGTCCCACATTTTCTGTTGTATGCAAAGGATACGTCAGGTACTGGTTCAAAAACCGTCGGCAGACGTTGTTGCATTTGGCTAAAAACAGTAAATCTTCCGGCTCGGTAAAAAGCAAATTGCTAAATTTATCTTCGTGCATTTTTTGCCAAAACTGCGGCGTAATTTGCAGGACCGGATGATCCAACCCGAACCCGGCTAACATCATCAGGCGCAACGTAAACGCCGCTTGAAAGGCCGGATTAGTGCCGCTAATTTCCAACTCGGTTAATGCTTGATGTAATAAATCAAATTTTTGTTCGCTCGGTTGGTGCAGGGGGGTTAAACGCAAGAAAAGTTCGCAAAAATGTAAGGCCAGCGTCAGGCGTTTTAAGTCGGTTCGTATGGCGGGAAATACGCTGTGTAATTTGCCGCCGGTTAACGTACCCACCACGCCACCGCGTTTGACGTATATGCGGTAATCGCCGCAGGTAAACGGCTCGCTGAGGGCTTTTAATTTGCCGGTTGTACGCAGTACGCCCGGCACGCGCACGTTAATGCGGCCATGCTCGCGGGTATATAAGGAAACAATCCGGTCTGCTTCCCTAAATTTTTGCCTGAGTAAGATAATCCCGCTGTCTGTAAATATCATTTGTAATAAGCATAGCAAATTTGGAAACCAAGTGCGTAGGAAAAATGCGGGCTTTTGGGCATTTAGGTAATACTTTTTCATACGGGGAAATATCCCGGTTTTTTAAGGGAAGTGATAAATTTTGCAAAGATTCTTCGGAAAAGATATAATAACAAAGAGGTTTTTTATAAAACCCTTTTAAATTAATTACAGGAGATACGTTTTTTCCAGTTCGCTTTTGCGGGCCAGAAATAACGTATAAGAATAACATGTTACCGACATACAGACCTAACAAAAGAAGACGTGCTAAACACATTGGTTTCAGAGCTCGCATGGCTACCGCCGGCGGCCGCAAAGTGCTCAGCGCACGCCGTGCCAAAGGACGCCACGAGTTAATCCGGGCCTAAGTTTTATGCAGCCTCAGGGTCTGCCGCATAGGTGCCGCCTACATCTTAAACGCGATTTTAAGCGTATTATATCGGGCGGCATTAAATTAAAAGGTCATGGGCTCGTGTTGTGGTGCCAGTTTAGAAAGGACGCACAACCCGCCCGCTTTGCGGTAGTAGTTTCCAGGAAGCTAGGCCCCGCGGTTGTGCGCAACCGCGCCAAGAGGCTGCTGCGGGAAGCATTCAGACTTAATAGAAAAAACTGGGGCAACGGAATTGATATGATCGTTAGCCCGAGGGACATTTCCCGATTAGGTAATTTGCACGCAGCGCAGGATGCGCTCAAGTCAATTTGCGGTGAGGCCGCATTACTGGGAAAAGGATCCGTCCCCGTACAAGGGGAAAATTAAATGCAACCAATTTCGCTTCTCTGTAGAAAAATAATCATAGGCTTACTTACGGGTATTATGCTCGTTGTTCGTCCGTTATTAGGGCCGCGCGGGGTGTGTCGTTTTACGCCTACGTGTAGCCAATACGCTAAAGAAGCAGTTGCAAAACACGGAGTGTTCAAAGGCGGTTATTTAGCCGTCCGGCGCTTACTTAAATGTCATCCGTTCCATGCGGGCGGATACGATCCGGTACCTTAGTCTTTTCTATCCGTCTGTTCTTTCCGCTTTCCTAATGACCAATTAGGACGAGCAAGGAGTTTCTATGAATAGACAGCCCCTAATCACGCTGATGCTTTTTCTGTTAGTTTTAACAGGATATAATCAGTTTGTGGTTGTTCCGCGTGCCCGTGCCGCCCAACAAGCCGCCGAGGCACAACTCAAGCAACAAATCCAAGAAAAACAAGCCCAAACCGCGGCGGGTTTAGTCAGCGGTTTTGTCAGCAAAGAACAACCGGCCCCCAAACCGGAAGAACTTTTTACGCTTCGTTTGCCGCAAGCGGATGTGACCTTTTCGTCCAAGGGAGCAGGTATTAAAACCTATCTGTTTAAGGACGGTTTAGGTACGGTAGATTTAACCCCTTACACCGGGGAAGGCTATTTTACTACGTTGCCGCAAGTGGACTTTACCGAATCGGCCCGTACGCAAAATTCCATTACGTTTACGGGGGATATTATCCCCGGCCTTTCTGTACAGAAAACTTATACGTTTGAAAACGACGGTATCAACCATCTGGCCCTTACGTTTCATAACCAAACCGCGCGGGAATTACAACTGAACGTTTGGAACTGGAACTTTGGCCCCGGTTTGGCTACCGTTAAGAGCGAGATGAAAGATAACGAACGCGAATCTAAAGCCGTTTATCTCGTTCAAGAAGAAGGCAAACGTAAACCAACCTTGGAAACTTTTGATGCTAAAAGCAAACAACCTACGTTGCCGTGGATGTGGGCTGGATTGGAAAACCGTTACTTTTTAGCGGTGCTGATTCCGCAAGAGTGGACGCCGGGCCCGTTGTCTGCCGATAAAGTAAAAATTGATACGCAAAAACGGTTTTTCGGGTTATGGAAAGGTGATGTAAAAGGCCCGCGCTTTCAAATTGCGATGGACGGAATTACCTTATCTCCCGCCACTACTTACACCTATAATTCAGATTTCTACTTCGGCCCCAAAGAATATAAAGCGTTTCTTCAACTGCCTTATCATTTAGAGCGCAGTATTGCGTTTGGTTTCTTTGGCGGGCTGGGTAAACTGGCGCGTAACGTGTTGGAACGGCTCTACGGTTGGACGGGCAATTACGGCGTAGCTATTATTTTAATGACGGTGCTAATTCAATTACTCTTGCTACACTTTACCTTGATGCAACTTAAATCAGCCGCCCAAATGAGAAAGATTCAACCCATGATGAAGCGTATTCAAGAAAACTACAAAAACGATCGGCAAGCACTCAACCGCGAAACGCTTAATTTGTATAGGCAATATAAAGTTAATCCGCTTTCGGGTTGTTTGCCGTTGTTGATTCAGTTGCCGATTTTCTTAGCCCTGTTTAATGCCTTACGTACGTCGTGGGCGTTGCACGGAGCGAAGTTTGTGGGATGGATTACGGATTTGTCTTCCAAAGATCCGTATTACATCTTACCCATTTTAATGGGTGCTGTTATGTTTTTCCAGCAGCGTAATTCCATGCCGGCCGGAACCGACCCGGCCCAAGCGGCTATGTTTAAGTATATGCCGTTGATATTGACGCTGGTGTTTATGAATTTCCCGTCGGGCTTGGTGTTGTATTGGTTGACTAACAGCCTGATTACGTTTGGAATTCAAACCGTATTAAACCGCCGTATGGCGCAAACTAAATAAAGGAGCCATCATTTATGCCAAACAAAATTAGAGTAGAAGCAAAAGAAGTATCGCAAGCCATTACAAAAGGACTTAAAAAATTAGGATTACGCCGCGATCAAGTGGAAGTAACCGTTTTGCAACATCCCAAAAAAGGGTTTTTGGGAATTGGGGCGAAAGATGCCGTTGTAGAATTACGGGCCAAACGCTGGAACTCGGCCGATTTAGACGCGCAAATTTACATGGACTTACCCAAACGCAAAAGCGGTCGTGGTGGTCATGGCCGCGGACGCCGTCCTGTCCGCCGCCGGACGGAAGATTTAGAAGTACGCATCCCGCGTGCTCCCAAAGCGCCTAAAGAAAATGAACCGCAACTCTTGCCGTGTGATGAAATCCGCAACGCGGTCATCCCGGAAAATTTACAAACTCCCATGCAAGAGGCCAAAGAATATTTGCAACAAGTGCTTACGCACATGGGCGTAAAAGTGGAAAACTTAAATGCGTGGTGGGATGAAAAACAACAACGCATTTTGCTGACGTTTGATTGCGACCATCCGGCCATTGTCATTGGCAAAGAAGGAAAAACGCTGGAAGCAATTCAATATCTTTCCACGCTTGCGTTGAGCCGCCATTTTGACAAACCGATCTCGGTCATTACCGATACGCAAAACTATTGGCGTAAGGCCGAAGATAAATTAAACGCCGAAATTGAACACGGTATTTCGCTGATTAAAAGCGGACACAGCGTGTTCCGTTTCCGCCCTATGTCCTCGCAATTGCGCCGCTATATTCACCGCGCATTGGAAGGCAACGAATTTGTAACGACGGCTTCGGAAGGGGAAGGTAAATGGCGCAAAGTAACGTTCCGCCCCACGGAAAAAGTGGCCGAACTGTTAAACGCGCAAAAAGCCCCGGCCGATTTTGTACCCGGCGTCATTGGTGAAGATAAACCCGCCGAACAACCTGCCACGCAAGAAGTAGAAGTTCCTGTGGAAGCGGTAGCGGAACAACCCAACACCAAAAACGAAACCGTGGCGGAAGAGACCTCCCTTGTTAAACCGGTGCAAGCGGAAAAAACGGCCCAACCGGCCGAACAACCGCAAACTCCGGCCGTAGATTGCGGCCCGCTGTTTGCAAATGCCGGCGAAAATAACGAAAATAAATAGTTATTTCTTACGCTTTATAACCGCTCTTTTCCTTGCGAAAAGGGCGGTTTTCTATTGGCGGGTATTACACAGATTAACGGAATAGATGGGGAATCCTACGCTGTCCTTGTAATTTCAGGCAAATTCTACTTAAAAAACCCTGCGTACACGCCCTAAAATTGATAAAATATCTATATGCAATCTACCATCTGTGCGCTTGCAAGCGGACAAGGGGGGGCGGTCGCTTTGGTGCGGCTGTCCGGCCCGGACGCGCTTGTTATTACCCATACGCTCACTTCTAAAACGCAGCTTTTTGAGCCGCGCCGCCAGACTTTTTGCCCTATTTACGACGGAAAAAACGTACTAGATAAGGCCCTGGTTACCTATTTCAAAGCCCCGCACTCTTTTACGGGGGAAGACGTGGTAGAATTTGCCTTGCACGGCTCGCCCTATATTGTCGGGCGGCTGTTAGAACTGTTGTGCCAATTCGGGGCCGTTCCCGCCAAGCGGGGGGAATTTAGCCAGCGTGCCTTTCTAAACGGTAAAATGGATTTAGTAGAAGCACAGGGGCTGTGCGACGTAATCGCCGCCGGCAACAAAGCCGCCCACCGTTTAGCCATGCATTCGCTGGACGGTAAATTAAGCGCACGCCTAACCGAAATCAAAACCAAACTGACCGAACTGCTGGCCCAAATAGAAGTGCGTTTAGACGACGTGGATGAAGAAATGTCCCCGCTCAGTCCGTCTTTTATTCAACAAGAAATTACGGCCGTTCTTACGTCCATTAAGGCGTTAACCGATACTTTTTCCGTCGGGCGTTTAATTAAAGACGGGTTAAAAGTGGCTATTGTCGGTGCGCCTAACAGCGGCAAATCCAGTTTGCTTAATGCACTTGTAGGGTTTGATCGTGCCATTGTTACCGATGTATGCGGTACCACGCGCGACACCGTAGAGGAAACGCTGGAAATGAACAGACAAAAAATCATTTTAACCGATACGGCGGGCATCCGTTCCCACGCGTTAGACGTGGCCGAGCAAGAAGGCATGCGCCGCAGTAAACGTGCCATGCAAACGGCCGACGTGATTTTATTTGTATTGGATAGTTCGCGCTCCGTTACGCCGGAAGAAAAAGCGTTGTGGGCTGATATCCAACAAGCCAGTAAACGCACGCTATTGGTACTCAACAAAGCCGATAAACCGTCTGCCGGTGTGCCGGAATTAACAGACGTATCGGCCTATCCCCAACACCATGTTTCGTGCAAAACGGGCGAGGGCCTGGGTCCGCTTAAACAAGCCCTTACCGCACCGATACAGGCGGGGGAAAAAGACGGTTTGATGATTTCCAACTTGCGCCATTACGAAGAATTATTGCGTGCCCAAACCGAGTTGGAAAGCGCGCTTATGCAACTCGGCAAAACCGCCGGAGGCGAAATTTACGCCGAACACTTGCGCGGGGCTTTAACGCATTTGAAAGATTTAACGGGAGAAGTAACGCCGGATGATATTTTAGGCGTGATTTTTTCCAAATTTTGTATGGGGAAGTAACAAATGTTTGTATGTGATGAACACTATGAAGTGGTAGTTATCGGGGGCGGACACTCCGGGTGCGAAGCCGCGTTGGCGGCTGCTAAATTAGGTGCCAAAACCTTGCTTTTAACGCAGAATTTGGATACGGTGGCCCAGATGTCCTGCAACCCGTCTATCGGCGGAATTGCCAAAGGCCAAATTGTGCGCGAAATTGATGCGTTGGGCGGTGCTATGGGCCGCATAACCGATTTTGCCGCCTTGCACTATCACATGCTTAATACGGGTAAAGGCCCCGCCGTCCATTCTCCGCGCGTACAATGTGATAAAAAAGTCTATCAGTTTGCCTTCAAACATTGTTTGGAACTTCAACCCAACTTAGATATCATGCAAGACGAAGCCGTCAAAATTACCACTTCTGACGGCGCGGTAAACGGCGTACTTACCTTACGCAATACGCTTTATCATGCTAAAACCGTCATTTTAACTACGGGTACTTTTTTGGGCGGCACGATCCATATCGGTACGGTAATGACTCCCGGCGGACGGTATAACGATATGCCGTCTAATTTACTATCCAAAAATTTAAGCGAAGAACTGGGCTTGCACCTGCTTCGTTTTAAGACGGGTACGCCCATGCGTATTAACGCACGCGGGTTAGATTATTCCCAATTTCGTGTGCAATCGTCCGATAATCCGTTACAGCCCATTTCTCATTTTACCGACGTAAAAAAGCAACAAAAACGAAAATTTTTAAGTTGTTACATTACCCACACCACCCTGACTACCGATAAAATTTTGCGTGAAAATTTCCAACGCTCCGCCATGTACGGCGGTAATATCCACAGCCAGGGGCCGCGGTATTGTCCGTCGGTGGAAGACAAAATAAAGAAATTCCCGGAAGTGACTTCACACCCGCTCTTTTTAGAGCCGGAAGGCGCGCATACCGAAGAATTTTATATTCAAGGTTTTTCTACCAGTATGCCCGAGGACGTCCAACGTGCGCTGATTGCTTCTGTACCCGGTATGGAAAAAGCATCCATTACGCGGGTCGGCTATGCGGTGGAGTACGATTGTTCCAACCCGCTGGACTTATACCCGCATTTGGAAAGCAAAATCGTGCCCGGATTATTTTGCGCGGGCCAAATTAACGGTACCACCGGATATGAAGAAGCCGGCGGCCAAGGGCTTATGGCCGGTATTAACGCGGCGTTAAAAGTGCAAAGCAAAGAGCCGTTTGTTTTGCGCCGCGACGAGGCGTATATCGGCGTACTGATTGATGATTTAGTGACTAGAGGCGTCAACGAGCCGTACCGTATGTTTACGTCGCGTGCCGAATACCGCATTTTACTGCGTAATGATAACGCCGATTTACGTTTGATGCCGCATGCGTTTCGCTTGGGGTTATTAGATGAAAAATACAAACCCGCTTTTGAAAAATACCGCGCACTGACCGATACGCTTAAAAACCGTTTGGACTCGCCGGTAACGGACGAGCCGGATTTGTTCCCGTGGTCGCTAGAAAAAGCCCGCACACACGCGCAAATTCATCATAAATACGAGGGCTATTACGAACGTAACAAAAAAGATGCCGAAAAATTAGCCGAAGTAGATGCTATTAAAATCCCCGAAGGATTTGATCCGGCTTCCGTACGCGGGCTCTTGTTTGAAAGCGCGCAAAAATTGCGTGAAATAAAACCGCAAACGCTGGGGCAGGCCAGCCGTATCCCGGGGGTTACTCCGTCGGATATTCAACTTTTGGCGGTGCATATTGAGCGGTTTAGGAGACTAAAACATGTGGCAAATGCTCGCTGATTTTGCGCGGCAAATTCATTGTCCGATAAGCGAAGCACAAGCCCGGCAACTCGTGCAGTATGCCCAACTGGTTTGGCAAAAAAAAGAAGTACTTAATTTAACAAGCGTAGCCCATGAAACCGAAATTTTAACCCGCCATATTTGCGACGGATTACAAGGGGCCGCTTGCGTACAACAACTGGCAGCGCAAAAGAAGCAAGCGTCTTTTTCGCTCATAGACGCTGGGGCCGGAGCGGGGTATATTGGTTTAACCATAGCGGTATCTTTGCCGCACGCACAGGTAACGCTGATAGAAAGTATAGAAAAACGCTGTGCGTTTATGAATTGGGTAATTTGGCAACTTGGCCTAAAAAATGCATGTGTTAAAAATGTGCGGTTAGGCCAGCAAAAAGATTTACAGGCCGATTTCGTAACCGAACGCGCCATGGGGCAATTAGACGATATTTTAACGGTTTGTTTGGGCGCAGTTAAACCGGGTGGCGCGTTTGTGGCCTATCAAAGTCAGGCCGCTACAAGCCAAACGGCCGGCAGAAAAGAGACGGTTTATACGTTGCCTGAGGAAAGCCGGGAACGGAAATTAGTGATTTTTACAAAGGACGGGAAATGAACGACAATTCCTTTCTAAAATTCGGGTTGGTGTTTATGCTGATAGGGGGCGTAGGCCTGGCCGTGGGAAACGCGTGGGATCTAAAAGACGTGGTCAAAGCGATATTTTCCGACAAACCGTACGCGCTCAGCCGTCCGGTAAATAACGAACCCAATACGCCCCCCGTTCGCACGCCGAAACCCCCTGCAAATATCCAGGTTACCACGTTGTCCGTAGCGCAACAAACCGCCGGCATTGAGGCCATCCCCACGCAAGCAATTCGTCCGGTAGATTCCGTCCACAAGGTGCGTTGGTCGCCGCCACCGCCTGGTTTTATGACGGCCGATACGTTTAACTATTTAATTTATCGTCAAACCAACTCCGTTACGGCTACTATTAAAACGACGTTGGATACGATTCACGGTAATTTGATGTTGGACTTAACCCCTTTTACCTTGATTGTTAAACCCAGCAAAATTTTGGTCATGTTGTTTGCGGATAAAAACAGTTACCACAATTTTACCAATTTGCCGTCTTGGTCAGGGGCGTCGTCCGATTTGCAATCAGATACCATGTATGTAATTGAGGGGGGGAGTTTTTATCCGCTTTCCGTACACGAACTGACCCACCTGTATTTTGACGGTTATTTTTTACCCACTATTTCGCCGTTGTGGCTTAGCGAGGGGATCGCCGTTTATATGCAAATTTACGAGTCTAAGAAAAAACCGTCTTGGATAGATAACAGTTTGCGCCGCATTGTGGCGGGGGATATTATCCCGCTAGAGGAAATGACCGGCGTGGAAGACTTAAATACGTACAATACCGCTCAAGCCGAACTTTGGTACACGCAGGCCTATAGTTTAGTAGATTATTTGCTTAATAACCGTTCGCGGGATGAGTTTTATAAATTTTGCACTGAACTGAAAAGTAAAACTCCGCTACATTTATCCCTTTACCGGGCGTATGGGATGCCGTTTAATAAAGTGAGCGTCTTGCAAAATGTGTGGTTGCACGACTTGCAAAAGACCTATCAGGAGGGAAGTGTATTAAGCGAGTTACCGTCCCCGCAATTATCCAAGCAGGTACCGGCCGCTAACACGGTTGCCCCAGCAACGGTTCAAAACACCCAGCCGGCAAGTCAGGTTTCCAAACCGCAGGCAACTGTTTCGCCCGCACCGGCTACGGCCCCAACGGATATTAAACCTGTTTCTAAACCGGCCTCAAAACCGGCCCAAAAATCTACCCCGCAAAAAACTAAAATTAACAAGTTGCAAACGGTGGATGCCAGTAAATATTGGGGGAGAGTACTATGACTCAAACATGGACGCATATTCCCATTATGGCGGTTCAAATTGCCGATTTATTATTACAACGTCCGGACGGTATATACATGGACGGTACGTTGGGACTAGGAGGGCATGCGCGTTATTTTTTAAGCCGTTTAGGGCCTCACGCGCGGCTCGTCGGGTTTGACAGAGATGAAGAAGCCCTTGCTATGGCCCGCGAACGGGTGCAGGATGACCGGTTGCAAACTTTTCACGCCAGTTATACGCAGGCCCCCGAACTGCTAGGCCAAGCCGGAATAGACGGGGTAGACGGACTATTATTAGATTTAGGGTTAAGTTCGTATCAGTTGGATAACCCCGCCCGCGGGTTTAGTTTATTGCAAGACGGGCCGCTGGATATGCGTTTTGACTTGTCTGCTACGTTGAGTGCGGCCGATATTGTTAATACTTGGCCGCTTGACGAACTGGAGCGTATTTTAACCGATTACGGCGAAGAACGCCAAGCCGCTAAAATTGCACTAGCCATTATGTCTGCCCGCAAACAAGCGCCTATCCAAACGACGAAGGCTTTAAAAGAAATTGTGGAGCAGGTGGTGCCGCGGTACGGCAAAAAACATCCAGCTACCCAGACGTTTCAAGCCCTGCGGATTGCTTGTAACGGCGAATTAGCGGCCATAGAAAAGATACTTTCTTGTTTACCGCAACTCGTACGCGTCCAAGGCCGGGTGGCGGTTCTTACGTTTCATTCGCTGGAAGACCGGCTCGTTAAAAACCGGTTTAAGGAGTTGGCCCAAAGCGGGGCTTGGCAGTTAATCAATAAACATGCGCTGGCCCCTTCGTACGAAGAAGTCCGCCAAAACCGCCGGGCCCGTAGTGCAAAACTTCGTGTAATAAAGAGGGTGCAATAAATGCCTGTTTTTAAAATTATGTTTATAACAGCCGTGTTGGCCTTTGGGGTCGTGTGGTTGCGTATTGAAGTCAACCGGTCGGGCCGCACAATCGGGCAACTTCAAAACGAAGTGGAAATTAAAGAAGCCCGCAACCAGTATTTGAAGTTGGAAATTTTACGTTTATCTAACCCGCAACGCATTAACCAACAAGCCAAAGAAACCTTCGGCTTGACGCCTATTCACCCGACGCGGGTAATTGTATTGGATAATTAGTTATGTTCAAAAGATCCGTAGCTTCCCCGGTCGTATTTAACATCAAAAGCCGTATGCGTTTGATGGGGTGGGTGATGTTGCTTATTCCGCTGATTATTTTTATACGGCTTTTTTACATACAAACTTTCTTGCATGAATCCTTTGTTTCTAAAGCCGAACACGCCATTTACAACTACTTGGCCGAGGACCGGTTGCGCGGCAAAATCTTGGATACGAACGGCAAAACCCTGGCCGAATCGGTGCGTACGCACTCGTGCGGTATCAGTAAACGCTATGTGAAAGATAAAAATAAAACGGTTGATTTTTTAGCGCAAACGCTAGATATGCCTAAAAAACAAATTTTAGATAAATGGAATAAACCTTCCCCGTTCTTTTTTGTTGCCAAAAAAATTAAGCCAGACACCTATATCAAAATACAAGGAATTTTGCGCACCCCGCTGGGCCAAGGGTTAGAATTAACCCCGGAGTACGAACGCATCCACCCCTACGGGCAAAGTGCGCTTGATATATTGGGTGCGGCCAATTCTAAAAATTTCGGGTTGTCGGGTATTGAGCAAATGTTCAATAAAGAACTCAGCCAAGATATCAGTAAAAAACGGGCCAAGCACGCCCGCTTCGGAGCCGTTATTTACGACCGCAAACTCAAGGAAGAACGCTCGGTCGGGAACGTCTATTTAACCTTGGACAGCGTGGCCCAATACTATGCCGAACAAGCCATTGAGCAAGCCGTAGAAGAAGTGGGAGCCGAACACGGGGTGGCTTTAGTACAAGAGCCCAAAACAGGCCGTATTTTAGCAGCGGCCTCGTACCCGGTGAAAGACGGGCAGTCGCTGGCGTTTCAGTTTACCTACGAGCCGGGTTCTACGTTCAAAACGATTGCGATTTCTTCGGCGTTGGACGCCGGTACGGTGCACATAACGGACAGTATTGATATGGACGGACGCAAATGGGAAGTAATCAAGGGGTTTACCGTGCGGGATAACCAACATAAAAAAGAGTTTTTGTCCATCCCGGAAATTATGCAACTTTCTTCCAATATCGGGGCCGGAAAAATTGCGCTTGATTTGGGGGCGAAAAACTTATATTTTTATATCAAGGCGTTTGGCTTCGGTTCCAAAACCGATATCAATTTTAACGGGGAATCTAAAGGAAGTTTACTTCCCTATAATAAATGGACCAAAGTAGATACCGTTACCAAAGGATACGGCTACGGCGTGGCGGTAACCCCCATACAGTTGATTAACGCCTATTCCGCTATTGCCAACGGGGGCGTATTGATGCAGCCGCATTTGATAGACCGTATTGAATATGCCAACGGGAAAGTAACCAAATACGCTAAACCCGTCAAAATACGTAACGTGTTTAAGCATCCGCAAACGGCCGCGATTGTAACGAAAGTATTACAAAGCGTGGTGGAGAACGGTTCGGGCAAGCGGGCCCAAATTACCGGCTACAACGTGGCCGGCAAGACGGGCACCGCTGAAAAATTAAGCGCGCAAGGCGGTTACGGTAAGCGTAGTCACGTGGTTTCGTTTTGCGGTTTTGTGCCGGCGACGGATCCGCAATTTACCATTTTGGTTATTTTGGATAATCCGGCCAAATATACGTTTGGCGGTACGGCCGCGGCCCCGGTATTTAAGGCCATAGCCCAGCCGCTTTTGGCGCGCAAAGGGGTCAAGCCGGACCAATTAGATTTTGAGTAATAAATTTTAATTTTTTAAGGAGAAACCAGTATGAAACTAAATTTAACACTTCGCAAAATTACAGAAGTGATGGACGGAAAATTGATTGGGGGGAACCCGGAAGAAAAAGTAACATCTTTTGTTACGGATAGCCGCGTTGTTGCGCCGGGAGATGCGTTTATTGCGCTAAAAGGGGAAAAATATGACGCCCGCCAATTTATTGCACAAGTTTTACAACAAGGAGCGCTCGTCGTGGTGGCGCAGGAGGACGGTTTTACCATTCCGGCGCACACTAAAGCGGCCTTTATTTTAGTAAAAGATCCGTTGACCGCGTTACAGGCGTTGGCCCACTATCACCGCCAAAACAGCACGCTTAAAGTGGCCGCCATTACCGGTTCCAACGGTAAAAGTACCACCAAACAAATGTTACGCGCTATCTGTCAAACGGCGGGCGAAACGGTAGCAAACATGGGAAATTTTAACAATCAGTTCGGCGTGCCGTTTTCGCTGTTGGAAATACAACCCAAACACGCGTTTGGCGTGTTTGAATTAGGGGCTTCTCATCCGGGCGATATTGACGAAACGGCCCGGCTGGCCGTGCCGGACGTAGCCGTCATCACTAACGTATCGGCGGCGCATTTGGAATTTTTCCACGATTTGGAAACTGTTTATAAAACCAAAACCGAAATTGCCCAGCACCTTAATTTTGGCGGTACGCTAGTTTACAATGCAGACAACGAACTTTTAGCCCGCTTAAAAACGGAGTTCAAGGGAAAAAGTCTGTCGTTTGGGTTTAGTGAAGGGGCCGACCTGCGTATCTTGGAAACCGAGAACTTTTCCTTTACGTATAAAGGGGAGGCCTATATGTTTAATAAACACTTTGAACGCCACGATAAATTAAATGCGGCGGCGGCGGCCGCGGCGGCCATTTCGTTAGGGCTATATATGGACAATATCCGCCAGGGCTTACTTAATTTTACCCCTATGCCCATGCGCTTGGAACGCAGCAGCAAAAACGGCGTCCAATTTATTTTGGACTGCTATAATGCCAATCCGGCCAGTATGAAAAACGCGCTTGAAATTTTAGGGCACGAGAAAGCCACTGCCCGTATTGCCGTACTGGGGGATATGAAGGAATTGGGGAAAACGTCTAAAAATTATCATCAGTTGTTGGCCCGGTATGTATTGGACAATAAAATAGACGAAGTCTTTTTAGCCGGCCCGGAAATGAAATATGCCTACGAGGTTTTGCGCACCGCGTGCGGAGTACGGGCGCATTATGCGTTGTCTTCGCGGGCGTGGCTGGCAAAATTGAAAAAATCACTCGTGCGCGGCAGTTGTTGTTTGATTAAAGCGTCGCGTTCCATGAGTTTTGAAAATATCTTTAAGGAGTTATAATCGGTATGTTATACTACTTGTCCCTGTGGAAAGATGATTTTAGTTTTCTAAATATATTCACGTACATTACGTTTCGTACGGGCGCGGCTATTTTTACAGCGTTCTTTTTAACCCTGTTAATCGGGCCGCGCGTGGTAGCCAAATTGCGTTCGTACAAAATACAACAAATTGAACGTGAATATGGCCCCGCTTCGCACTTGTCCAAAAGTGGTACGCCGACCATGGGTGGCATTTTAATTTTCATCAGTTTAATTGCCAGCGTGCTGTTGTGGGCGCGGCTAGACAGTAATTACCTGTGGCTGCTTATTTTTACGACGGTCTCTTTAGGGATTGCGGGCGTTATGGATGATTACACAAAACTGGTTAAGAAAAACCCCGAAGGGATGAAATCGTCCGTCAAATTAGCGATTCAATTATTTACGGCCGTCGTGGTGGTGGGTTATTTGGGCATCAATCCGCCCAATGCCGATTATTCCACCTCGCTTATTATCCCTTACATGAGCAAAATGTTTATTGATTTATCGGTCTTTTACTTCGCTTTTGCTATGCTGGTGATTGTCGGCTCCTCTAACGCCACCAATTTAACAGACGGATTGGACGGCCTGGCCAGCGGGTGCATGGTTTGTACGGCGGTTACCTACGGTATTTTTGCGTATGTAGCGGGGAACGTACAATTTGCGGACTACTTAAAAATTATTTATGTGCCCGGGGCGGGGGAAATTACCGTATTTATGGGGGCTCTTATTGGGGCGTGTTTAGGGTTTCTGTGGTTTAACGCCTATCCTGCGCAAGTTTTTATGGGCGATACCAGTTCGCTCTTTTTAGGGGGCGTAATCGGTACGGCGGCGCTGTGTGTTAAACAAGAATTGCTGTTGCCGATTGCCGGCGGTATTTTTGTGTTGGAAACGCTTTCTGTTATGTTGCAAATGGGGTATTTCAAATTGACCCACGGCAAACGGCTATTCAAAATGGCGCCGATTCACCACCATTTTGAACTACTCGGGATTGCAGAACCAAAAGTCATTGTACGGTTTTGGATTGTAGGGCTTATGCTGATGTTACTGGCACTGGCCTCGCTTAAAATCAGGTAATTATGGTTAAATTATTTCGCCAAGCTCCGCGCAAACGCGCAACTTTTACCTATAAGGCCTCGGCCGCCAGACGGCGGCGCGGGCAGGAAAATAACGGGTGGCGTCCGCGGCGGTTGGATAAGAGGTTGGTCGTCATTACCCTTGCGTTTGTGATGGCGGGATTGGTGTTTACCTATTCTTCCAGTGCGTTTGACTCGTCGGCTTTTTTTAAGCGGCAACTTGTTTTTGATACACTTGGTTTATTAACGGCGTTTGTGCTGTCGCAAACGTACGACCGGATACAACGGTTTAAGTGGTTGGGGAAATATGAAATTTTCCGCCCGATTAACCTGGTATATATTACTTGGATACTGCTAGTTGTTGTTTTGTTTACCCGTACGCAAGCAAACGTACACCGGTGGATTGATTTTGGCTTTTTCAAATTGCAACCTTCCGAAATAGCCAAAGTAACGCTGGTAATTTATGTGGCGGACTATTTGGAAAGCGTCTGCGGGAAGTTAGCCAAAAACTGGCAACTTTTATTAAAACCCCTGTGCGTAGCCGGAATTACGCTAGGGCTTATTTTGGCCGAGCGCGATTTTGGTACTCCGTTTTTGATGGGCATTGTGTTTGTGTGTATGTTAGTAGTAGCGGGCGCGCGGATGAAGCATCTTTTGGTACCGGCGGCTATTCTTCTTCCGGTAGTGATTCACCAACTCCTTTTTGTAGAATACCGGCGGGAACGTATTTTTTCTTTCTTAAATCCGTTTGCTACCGAAAGTTCTACCGGTTACCAACTGGTCCAATCGTTAATAGCGGTAGGGTCAGGCGGTTGGTTTGGCAAAGGGTTGGGAAACAGCGAACTGAAATTGGAGTATTTGCCGGCCGCCCATACCGATTTTATTTTCTCTGTTATGTGCGAAGAATTTGGCTTGTTTCTTATTACCATTATCTTGGCCGGTTTTTGTTTGATACTCATACGCGGCATCAGTTTAGCGCGTGTAGCCAAGACGCATTTTCGCGGGTTGGTAATTTTCGGGCTGAGCATAACGATTTGTTTGCAGGCATTTTTTAATATGGCCATGGCTATCGGGCTGATACCCACCAAAGGGATTGCGTTGCCGTTCTTTTCCTACGGGGGCTCGTCGGTTATTATGACGCTAGGAATGATGGGAATTATCCTTAATTTAGCCGCCGTAGATAACACCCGCAACCAAGTGCGCGAAGACGTAACAAATTATAAAAACAGGAATAAATAACTTATGAATCAACGTATTATTATCGCTTCCGGCGGAACCGGAGGGCATTTTTATCCCGGGTTTGCTTTAGGCAAAGCGTTTCGGGCGCGCCAGATAAAAGTGATGTTTATCGTCCGCAAGGAAGATCCCGCCATACAAATTTTGAAAAAGAACAACTTTAATTACCGGGAAATTGATTTTATGGGCTTGCCCCGTTCTATTAACCCGGTACGGCAGTTGCGTTTTATAGGTAAATTTTTTAAGGCGTTACTTCAAACGCGCCAAATTATTAAAAAATTTCATCCGGACTTAGCCCTCGGCATGGGCGGATATATTTCTTTTCCGCTTATTTTTATAGCCCATCTGATGGGTATTAAAACGGCGGTGCACGATTCCAACGCCAAACTGGGGCTAGCCAACTTGGTATGCGGTAAATTTGCTGATTTATTTATGCTGGGGTTGCCGTTGTACAAAAAACGGTGCCGCAAAAATTCGCCTTATAAACTGATGAGTACACCTATCCGCCCCGAATTTGACGAGGACGTGGACCGTAATGCGGTATTAACCAAATTACATTTAGACCCGGGTTGCAAAACGGTGTTGGTAGTGGGGGGGAGCCAAGGAGCGAGGAACCTAAACGCGGCCGTAGCGAAACTTGCCAAGCAATTTTCCGCGTGGCAATTTATCCACCTGACCGGGGAAAAGTGGTACCGCGAAGTACGGGAGTTACACGGCAATAACCCGCGGGTAGCGGTTTTATCGTATAGCCATAAAATTTATGAACTAATGAAAATAGCCGACGGAGCCATTTGCCGTAGCGGGGCCAGTACGTTAGCCGAATTGATGCATTGCCAACTGCCGGCGGTATTAGTGCCTTTCCCGCATGCGGCGGCTAATCACCAGTATTATAACGCTAAAATTTTAGCAGACGGTCGCTGTGCGGTGATTGCAAAAGAAGATAATAAATTATTCCAACATCTGCAAACGGCTTTTAGCCAACTTAATAATCCGCGCCGTTTATCCGCCATGCGCTATGCGTACTTACGGCTTAACATTCCCAGCCCGATACGAGCAGCTCGTAACATTGCCCGGCTACTGATGAATTTGTAACCGCTATACGCAAAAAATAACCCTCGGTCTGCACCGAGGGTTATTTTTTAATACGTTTAGTTCATAGCTTTTACAAACTTACAAATTGCCTCCATGGTTTCATCACCATCCGGTGTACCACATTCACGGCTTTCATCGGGTCCCCAAGTCATTTTATACATACTAAATTCAGGATCTGTTACTTCTCCTCCCGCGCAAGGATCCCCGTCCCTATCTAGCCGGAGAACAATGACATGTCCGTTGTTTCCCCCTAAATCATACGTAAAATTGCGAGTACGATAAGAATCGCCCCCAAAAGTAGAACCGCCATCTACCCAACAACCACCTTTCAAATCTACGTCTGCAATTTGGCTTCTCCAGGTAACTTTAGTATCGTTCGGATTTGCCTGGAAATAGCGTTGTTCGGCATCCACAATTGTCTTCAGAACTACCAATGCCTCGGCCACGCGCGATTTTTCAATAGCAACCTCGTACTGTGGCAGGGCAATTGACGCGAGTATGCCAAGAATCAGCACTACGACTAACATTTCAATAAGTGTAAAACCTTTTTTCATATTTTTTTCTCCTATACTTAACTTCTTTTATAGTATACAATTTTTGTGCATTTTCTCAAGCGGTTTTTTTAGGGGGAACAAAAACCATCCCTTACAGTTGCTAAACCATAATCAAGGAAAGGCAAGATAATTTTACTTCCCTCTAATTCGTTTGATGTTGCGGATGTTGGCATCTCGCTAATTTGTGTTGCAAAACTATGTATTACCCATAATACACAATAAAAGATAAATATGTTAGAATATGTAATGTTTAAGAGGAGTAAAGCAGTATCCCACTGAGAGAGTGGATAAATTATTTTTATTTTTGGAATCCTATGTAGAATAGGTGGGCTCTGATAAAACAGAGTTCTAATCCAGTCCAAAAATAGCCGTTATAGGCAAAATAGATAGGGAAGTCATGAGCCCTTTGTATTTTGCTGAGAGTTTCGCATATATACGTATGCGAAACCACGGCTGTTTAGTGTACAAGGCACTGGATTAGACTTGTCATTATTCAGCCGTTTTTTACTACAAAAATAGGATTCCAAGTATTTGGAGTCCTGTTTTTTTGGGACTCCTTGGGGCGGAAGTGGCTCCGCCAAGCCCTTCCGCCTCCCTAACACTACAGGAGAATTCCCATGAAAATTTCAGTTGTAATCCCTTCTAAAAACGGCTTACACCATCTCAAAGAGTGTTTGCCTACCGTGGTAACGGCAGCCGCACGCAGTGTCGTACCGGTACAAATTGTAGTCGTGGATGACAATAGTACTGACGGCACTCTGCAGCAAGCGCCCACGCTTTTCCCCGGAGTAATATTTATGCCCAATGTGGCTAGAGGGGCCTGTTCTGCTCGCAATAACGGCGTAAAAAAACACCCGGCCGATTGGATTTGTTTTTTAGACAATGATGTTTTTGTAGAGCCGGATTTTTTTAATACCGCGTTGCCTTATCTTGAATCGGATGTTTTTTGCGTGACGTGTACCGGGTATATGGCTTACCCCAAACAGGCCGGAGCATGGGAAGCTCTGGATGGTGCTAAACGCATTTATTGGAAACGCGGTTTTCCGCGATTTACCGTAAACTATTTTCCGCCCCCCGATAAAACCCCAGAAAATCCCTATCTCTCTTGGGGAGTACAAGGTGCTTATTTCTTTTGTCAAACGCATTATTTCAACAAATTACAAGGATTTGATGAACTCTTGGAGCCCTATCTGCTGGAAGAAACGGACCTTGCTTACCGCGGGCTAAAACGCGGCTGGAAAATTATCCTTGCCCAAGACACAAAATGCCGCCATAAATGCGGGGGAACGATTGCCAGCAAAACAAACCGTACTACCCAATTTCTTTCCCGCCGAAACCGTGTAATATTTGTGTGGAAAAACATCCACGATAAACGGCTGTTGTTTTCCAGTCTGGCGTGGAGCGTATTACGTGGGGAATTTAAAGCATTGTGGTATGCCTGGAAAATGCGGGAATCTATTTTTGCAAAACGCGCACACGAGCGCACTCAAATCGTACGCACGGACCGCGACATTCTAAACGCCTGTAAGGAATATTACCAATGAATGACAAAAACAGATTACATGAGCGTTTAAATACTGCACGCCAAATATCCTACTTACAAAAACGGCTCCTGCGATATTCAGAAAAGTACACGTCTGTCCGGCAAATTGCTTTGCATATGGCTAATGCGTGTTTAGTCAGTTTACGCTTTTGCCTAAGTGAAAAGCATAATTTAACAGGACCTTTAAAAATCTGTATAAAATTAGGTGGCGGAATTGGGGATGTGCTTATTCGTTTAAATTGGTTATGTGCTTTTTATGAAAAATTTAGCTCTTCTTATCCTATGATCATAGAATTGAGTACAGCACGCAAACAATTGGCGGAATCCTTTGCGCCCCCTTTTGTAACTAAGATACTTACCCTCAAAGAGTGTGAAAAACAAAACTACGATTTAATTATCAGCCTTGATGTACGCGTGCCGGTAGTTGAATATGCCCAAGCCAAAAGGCTTACGGGGCAATTGTGTTTGTATGTGGAACGTTTGCTAGAATTTGAGCGAAAATATAGGCCTGTTTTCCTTATGCTCCCCTATCGGGACAGTATCACACATAATATCGTATCGGATGCAAAAAAATGGTGGCAACATCCCGACGTGTTAGGCGAATTTAAATTAGGTGAAAAATTCTTATTACCGATACATCTGGAAAAAGAACAAGAAACTTTACAAAAATTTAACTTAAAACCATCCTTGTATATTACTGTTAATCGTGAAGTTGGGGATTCTCATTTACAAAACAGTACCAAGCTTTGGCCACCGGCGTATTACCGGGAACTAATAGAAAAACTGAAACATGCTTATCCCCAATATACGATAGTGGAAATCGGCACCGGAAAAGGGGAACGGATCGGAAATACCCATGTCAATCTAACCGGGAAAACAACGCTGGAAGAAATAAAAGTCATCTTAAAACACGCCATGTTGCATATAGACAGCGAAGGGGGACTGGTACACTTGCGCCACGCCTTGCAGGGCGGGCCCTCTTTGGTGTTTTTTGGCCCGTCTGACCCAAAAGTTTTGGGATATAGCGAAAACATTAATTTACGTGGGAACGGATGTGATATTTGTTGTGAATTTTATTCTAATAACTGGCAAAAAGAGTGTATCAGAGGGAAATATACTTGTATGGCGTCTTTGTTTCCCAAGGATGTCTTTGAGCAAATTAAAAAATATCATATGCAAGAGGAAAACAATGAATAAAGAAATAAGGCAAAAATTGTACCTAAAATATGGGCACTCTAAATTTTTACTATGCATACACTTATTTGGAAGATATATCAAAAATGTATATCATCATAATAAAAAAATACAGCCTATCATTTTTGGGAAGAATAACAAGCTCTCTAATATTCCTTCCGACTGTCAAATTATTATTTTTGGGAATAATAACCGTATTTTTTTTGATCCGTCTATATCAGCATGGAGAGGGAAAATTATTATAGGAGGGGATAGTGATACAATAGTTGATGATTGTACCGTTTATGTAGGGAAAAATTCACGTTCTAATGGTACATCTATTTTTTTATGTGAACATAATTCTTCGGTAAAGATTGGACATAACTGTATGTTTTCTTGGGGTATAGAATTTTGGGCGAGTGACACCCATAGTATTTATGATGTTACTACAAAGAAGTTGGTTAATTGGGGAAAAGAAATTATTGTAGAAGATCGCTGTTGGATAGGGATGCATTGTACTATTTTAAAAAATACACATATAGCCAACAATAGTATTGTTGGCGCACACTCGGTAGTAACTAAAAAATTTACAGAATCACATTGTGTTATTGCAGGAAATCCGGCCAAGGTGGTCAAAACTGGTATTTCATGGGATGAAGCCCGTCCCAACGATTACATCAAGAAAAACAACGTTACTTCCCTCTGATGCGGCGGATGTGTCGGCGGTGCTCGTCAAACGTGCGGGAAAATACGTGCCGACCGCCCGATTCTGCCACAAAATACAAGGCATCAAAATCTGGTTGCGGCGTCAGCACGGCTTTAATAGATTCATACCCCGGGTTGCAAATCGGCCCCGGCGGAAGCCCGTTGTAGCGGTAGGTATTATAAGGCGAGTCCGTTCTTAAATCGGCATACGTTAACCCTCTTTTCCAATAACGGTTTTCTTTTAAGAAAAATCCCAACGCATACTGAACAGTCGGGTCCGCCTCTAGTCTTTTGCCGATATTAAACCGGTTGAGATAGACAGCGGCAATTTTAGGACGTTCGTCGTGTACGACCGCTTCGCGCTCCACAATAGAGGCCAACGTAAGCACTTGGTTTTCCGTTAGGGTAGTAGGATATTGTTGAAATAACGGTTTTACCGTCCGTTCGTACTGGGATAACATTTTATTAACTACCGCGCGCGGCGGCATGTTGACCGTAAACAAATACGTAGAGGGGAACAACTTGCCTTCTAAACTTTCTTGGCGCACAATACGCAAAAATTCGCGTGCATCCGTAATGCCCAGTTCTGTTAATTCTTCGGCAATTTCTTCACTGCGCCATCCTTCTAAAAAAGTGATTTTTTCGTAGTGGGTACACCGTCCGCTTTTGATGCAGTTGATGACTTCAAATTCGGACATATTTTTACGCAAATCAAATTTCCCGGCTTTCAAATCGCTGGCGGACGACGTGAGTTTTAATACCAGTTTGAAGATAAGTTCACTGCGGATAATGCCTTTTTGTTTGAGTTGCCGCGCAACGGCCGCGCCGCTCTGCCCGGCCTCAATGGTTACCACGCCCGGCGTGCCCGCACTAAAGAAATATACTTTTGCACCCCAGGTAAGTGCAACTAATCCCAATACAACCCCCAGCAGTAGCAAAAGAAATTTCTTCATGTATTATTTAACCAGTTTAATAAAATGACGTTTGCCGGCTTGCAATACATCTCCGTTTTCAAACGTAAGCGGCCCGTCTTGCGTGATTTTTTCGCCTTTCAAACGCACGGCCCCTTGTTCAATAAGTCCGCGGGCTTTGTTTTTGCTGGCAGCCGCTCCGGCGGCAAATAACACCGCCGAAATGGTGGCTCCTGCTTCGGGCTTAAATTCCGGAATATCCGTCGGCAATTCTTTTTTGGAAAATACTTTTTCAAAGTTGGCTAATGCCTCTTGCGCGGCTTGGGCGCTATGTAAACGCGTTACTAAAATACCGGCCAGTTTCTTCTTGGCGACCATGGGGTGCAGGGCTTTGATTTCGTCTATATTCTCCGTGGTGAGTAGTTCATAATACATGGGCATCAGTTCATCCGGAATAGACATCAGTTTGCCAAACATATCGTTGGGCGCATCATTAAGCCCTACATAATTTCCGTATGACTTGGACATCTTTTTCACGCCGTCCAACCCGACTAACAGCGGAACTGTCAGCGCAACTTGCGGCTCAAGGCCGTTATTCTTTTGCAACTGCCGCCCGACGAGTAAATTGAAAATTTGATCGGTTCCGCCCAGTTCCACGTCGGCTTGTAACGCGACGGAATCTTGCCCTTGAAACAAACTGTACAGCACTTCCAGCATGCTAATCGGGTTTCCGGCCGCCATGCGTTTTTTGAAATCATCCCGTTCCAACACTTGTGCGACGGTAATTTTTTGTAGGGTTTGCAATAAATCTTTCCCGTGCACAAACGGCTCTAACCACTCGCTATTAAAACGGATTTCCGTTTTAGACGGGTCTAATACTTTGAAGGCCTGGTCGGTATAAGTTTTGGCATGCTGTAAAATCTGCTCGCGGCCTAATACCGGGCGGGTAGAATCGCGCCCGGACGGATCACCAATCGCGGCGGTAAAATCGCCAATAACAAGCACGGCTTTATGCCCCAAGTCTTGAAACCGTCTCGCTAACGACAACGCCACACTATGCCCCAAATGCAAGTCTGCGCTTGTCGGGTCGCAACCGAGTTTAACTTTCAGCGTTTTTCCGCTTTCTAATTTTTTGGCTAAGTCCGCCTTAGACACAATATCCACGCATCCGCGTGTTAAAAATGAAATTTGCTCATCAATCGTCATAAAAAACTCCTTCAAACAGATTATTTATATTTTATCAAATCTAGTAAAAGTCGTACGGATCTGCCGCCAATTTAACTGCTGATTTTTTAGCCGGTTCAAAATTATCCAGCAGGGCCAGCAAGTCTGCCCGGCGTTCTTCATCCGTCTTAAAAAGCAGGTATTGTTTTTTGAGAATATCGGTTTTTTGGGTACACACCACCGGCCCCAAAATTTCCGTACAAAGCGGCGCGGCCAACCGTTTAAGGCGGGCGGTTTCGGCGGCTAACAATTTAACGTCTTTGGCTTTGAGCGTCATTTTGAACAAGCGGATAAAGGGGGGGTAATCAAAACTTTCGCGCAAGGCCGTTTCCGTTTCGCACGCGTCTTTATAATTATTGGTAAACAGCGGGGCGTAATCGTACCCGTCTTGGTTGGCGGTCTGGATAATCAGCTGTCCGTTTTTATGTCCGGCAACTTGCCCGCGCAGTTCAAACAAAAGCCGGGTAAATTTTTCACTGGCGCGGTAATCGGGGGAAGACAACTCCAACTCGGCGTCCAATACGCCGCATAATGTAATTTTTGCCCCGCGCAACGCCCCGGCCGCTACCCGCGTGCCAACGATAATATCCGCACTGCCGGTTTTGAGGGCGTCCAACGCGGCAAAGCCCTGTCCGTTTTTGGTGCTAAGCGTATCGGACTCCAAGCGCAAAATTTTTGCTTGCGGGAAAATTTTAGCAATATCTGCCGCCACTTTTTGTGTCCCGCCGCCGCGCGATTTGAATACCAAATTATGGCATTTGGGACATTCCTGCTCAAGCGGAGCTTTTTGTCCGCATTTTTTACAGACAAGCACGCTGCCGGTGGAGTCTTTTTCGTGGGCTAAAATACCGCCGCATTGGGGACAGCGGGCATACGTCCCGCAATTAACGCACGCATACGCTTTTGCATAGCCCAAGCGGTTCAAAATGAGTAAAGCCGTTTCGCGGCGTTGGATATTTTCCTTGAGTGCGCTGACTAATAAATCGGACAAAAAACGCGATTGGGTACCCTTTTTTTCGGCTAATTTAACAGCGGCAGAAAAATTATGCCCCGGTACGGGCGACGTAAATGCCAAACGCCGGATGCGGCCCTGTTGGGTCAAATGTTCTATTTCCACACTAGGTGTAGCCGACACAAATAATACCGCCGCTCCATGCGTTTTAGCGCGAAACAACAATACTTCCCGTGCGTGGTAATAAGGTTTATTTTCTTCTTGTTTATAATTATCGTCGCCTTCTGCCAGCATGGCGGCCAGACGTAAATTCTTAAAGGGCAGTAATACCGACGAACGGGTCCCAATTACCACGCAAGGCCGTCCGGAAGAAATAGCGGCAAATTGTTTACGCTTGGCACTCTGGAGCATCCGGCTGTGCCAACAAAACACATTATCCGCCCCGAAACGGCTTTCCGCTTCGCAGATAAACTGGCGGGCGGCCGAAATATCCGGCACGGTAATAAGCACCTGTCCATAGCCGGACAACGCCCCTTCGGCGGCGCGCAGGACAGTTTCCGTTTTGCCGAAAAAAGACGGACCATCTAATAAAAAAGCGTTAAATTCGTACGCGGGCCGATCGGCAAGCACCTGCAAAGCCTGCGTTTGCGAGGGCGTTAAAGTAAACGGCGGATGTTGGAGGCGGATAGATACTTCTTGCGGCGGAAGTTGGAACTTGACGTAGGGGGCTAAGGGAATCAGTGCGCCTAAAATTTGCCCGATCGGCCCGCCCCATTGGTTTTTAATAAACCGCGCTAACGGGAAAAAATCCGAACCGAAAACCGGTTGTTTGTCTATTAAAGCAACAATGTCTTTGAGGGTAATGTGGGCGGGAGCGTCCGAGATTTCCGTCACTTGCGTTACAATGCCGCCAGTTAGTACCCGGCCGAACGGCGCGGTTACACGCATACCGGGGCGGAGTTGATCCGCCAGTTCGTCTGGCACGCGGTAGTCAAATTCGCGGTCCAACGGCACATCAAACGCAACTTTGCAAAACATATCTTAACGGGAAACCCCTTTCAGTCCCAGCGCGGCCATCACCAGTTGTAAATCTTTCCACGCGTCTTTTTTCCAATTCGGGTTGCGTAGTAACGCGGCCGGGTGGAACGTGGCTAAAATTTGCACCGGACGGGGGAGTGAAACGGAGTCTAATTGTAAGTTGTAAAATTGCCCGCGTAAAGCGCCTAACGATTTAGCATCAGAAATTAACGCTTTAGCCGCTACGCCGCCTAACGCCACAATATATTTAGGGCAAATAATGGCAATTTGCTGTTCTAAATATTTACGGCAACAGGCAATTTCTCCGGCGTTGGGGGCGCGGTCGTTACCGTGTTTATCGGGATGTTGCGGATCCACCATCGGGTGGCATTTGGCGATATTGGCAATAAACACCTGTTCACGCGTAAGCCCCATGGCAGCAATCATTTTATCTAACAATTGTCCGGCCCGGCCCACAAACGGACGGCCTTGGCGGTCTTCATCATATCCGGGGCCTTCGCCAACAAACATCAGTTCCGTATCTACATTTCCTTCACCGGGTACGGCGTTTAAGCGTGTAGCCCCTAGTGCACAGCGGGAACATTGTTTAATAGTGTCGGCTAATTCTTGTAAAGCGGCTTGTTTTTGGGCAGTTGTCATAAGCGGTTGTTGGGGTGCTACGGGTTGCTTGGCCGGAACTTCCTGCACGAGTTGGGTGCGGGGGAAATCAATAGTTAACGTAGCATTTTCCGGCATGGGCGGCACTTCGGACACGGGCTTTTCGGCACGCGAAACTACGGCGGCCGATGCTTGAAGTGCGGGGGCCGCCGTAGAAATAAAGTCGTCTTCGTCACTGGCTTGGAGAAAAACTTTCAAGTCTCCGGCCAGCTGTCGCAACACCTGTTTATCCATTATAATTTCATGGGCTCTTTGGCTTTGCGTTCCGCTTCCAAGCGGGCTTCTTCTTGGGCTTTGAGTTCTTTTTCCAAGTTGTCTTTGCTGACGTGCAAGACATCTTCTTTAGATACGCGGCCCGATAAGATATCGTCTAACGCTACTTTAATAACCACCGCATGCGGTTGGTTTTTATATTCGTTCTTTTTGCGAAGTTGCTTGGCCCACATAGACGCAAGCACCACTACATCATAGCGGTCGCCGTCAAAGTTCATCAGTTTAGCATCTAATTCTTTGTCATTTTTTACGGACATATTTCTCCCTCGTAATTATTTCAGATTTTTAATTTTTTTCAAATCTTGCCGTGCTACCTTGCATTGTTCCGCCGCTATGATACCGGCCATATCGTCTACGGCTTTGGCTAATTGTTCGTTTAACAGTACATAGTCGTAATGGTCCAACTCTTGCACTTCTTTTTTAGCGGTTTCCAAACGCAGTTCAATGTCTTGCGTGTTATCGTTCCGGCCCAAAATGCGCTTTTTAAGTTCTTTCAAACTGGGCGGAATAATAAATACCAAAACGGCTCCTTCATAAATTTTCTTGACGGTACGCGCCCCCTGTACGTCAATGACCAAAATGGGGCAGATGTTCTTGTTTAGCAAATCGTCCACGGATTTTTTGGGAATACCGTAGTACGACGTGTGCACTTGCGCCCACTCCAACATTTGGTTTTTTTTGATGGCTTGTTCAAATTGTTTAATCGTCCAAAAGTGATAATCCTTTCCGTTTTTTTCGCCTTTGCGCGGGGCACGGGTGGTGGCAGTAACAACACGTGCCACCGTTTTATTACGTTTCAAAACTGCGTCAATAATGGTCGTCTTTCCCGCCCCGGACGGAGACGATACAATAATGGGAAAAGCCTTCATATACCTATTGTAGTAAATAATGGGCAACGGGTCAAACGGCTTACGGGGGGAGAAAGTTTGTTACTGATAGGAATACCAGGAACCGTTTTCATCCAACGTATTGTTTGTTTCGTTTTGGCAAATTTTCTTGGCTATTGGATAGTAGGGAGAATCCGAGTAGGCGACACAGAAATAATTTTTGTTCCCTACCAGTTTTTTGCCGTAGGATAGGCCGACGGAGGAATCTTTACAATACAGGTATTGGTTGACAGTACTGCCAATAGTTATGGAACAATATTTACCGTTTCCAAAGGACCGATAGTTATCTGAATCCGGTAAAGGGGTGCCCGGTATTTCTAGAGATAATTCACTCATTTGGTCCGTGTATTGGTTATTGGCCATGAAATATTGTTCTTCGGCGGTGGCGAGGGCCTGCACTAGCGGTTTTAACGCGGCGTAGCGGCTTTTGGCGACGGCCATTTTGTATTGCGGCAAAGCGATACTCGCCAAAATGCCGATGATGAGGACAACGACGAGCAACTCTATCAGGGTAAAACCGGTTTTTGTGTTTTGCATATTTGTCTCCGTTTGGAAAGCGCAAAAAAAGCGGCACATTATCGCATGAGCCATTTCCGTAACTCGTGCAATAACCGCCGCCTGCCTGTTCCCGCGGGAACAGGCAAAAGGAGACGATTATTCGCTGGACGGAAATGTTCCTCGTGCCTAGCGGCACCCGGCGCTGCGCAGGCTTTCCCTGCACTTCCAACAAATAATCCAAATTTGACTACTCAATCATTGTAATAAAAAACAAACCCGGGTGCAAATCAAGCATCCAATGGCAGATAAGTTTTATAATGGCGCACAGAGAATTTTGGTGGCGATACTACATACGATAAAAGAGAAGGATTCGGAATTGAATATTGAATGATGTATGGTCTAAAACTGAATTTGGAACTGCATAAAAAACCGCCTTAGGAAAATCTAAAGCGGTTTTGACACCTTAAAGAATGGGCGAAATATTACAACTTTCCCTATTTGCCACAAAAGTCTTTTGGCGATTTGGCTACAACGCCTTCTTTTTGAGCGGCAGCCACCTCATAGGCACAATTTTTCCACCGTTTGAAGGCCTCGGCAATAGGAAGATAGCGAACATTCATATATTTTACTTTTCCCTGCAGGTACCCTACTACCCCGCCGTCTTGGGCCAAGGAAGGGTTCTCACGAATGGTGTCCGCCAATGTTTTTTCCCCGTTGATTACCCGCGCCAATGCTAAAAACTCGTCGGCAAAAGCCGCACGAAATAGGGCATAACCCGGTGTGTACCTGTCCTCGTAGCCGTCATTCGTGGCCACTTGGATCAGTGCCACCTGTTGGCGTTGTTGCGGGGTTGTTTTCCCTTCTAGTTTTTTGACTTCTCCCTTAATTGCGCTAGCCGTTTCAATGACCAGGGGCATATTGTCATCATCCGCCGCTTCATCCATTTGAACCACTAAGCCAAGAATTTTATGGGTCAGTGTCTCCTGCGTTTCTTTGGGGTCCGTACCGGCGCGGGAAGTTCCACACAATACGCCGACAGATACAACTGCCAACATTAAAATGATATATTTCTTCATAAAGGGTTCCTCCGTTGTATTATTGTGTTGATAGTATCGCCAAGTTGTACCAGTTTGTAAAAGGTCATCAATGGCGCCTATCTTTTTGCGGTAACCGCAAACCACCTTACCTTATAGTATAACAGACTATCGGTATTTTTACAAGGCCCAGATTGACTGAAAAAAGGACCTATTACTTTCTAGGTCAAAGGACCTAGAAACCGTTTGCTATCCGTGTGAAAACAGCGGCCCAAACTAAAAAGTTTGGGCCGCTAGGTCATCTAAACAACTGAATTTATTTCTTTTTGTGCGCAAGCACGTCTTTGGCGGCAGCTTGTGCGGCAGTCAAACGCGCTATCGGTACGCGGAAGGCAGAGCACGACACATAGGTAAACCCTTCGCGGTGGCAGAATTCCACACTGGCCGGATCGCCGCCGTGTTCACCGCAGATACCTACTTTCAAGTGCGGTTTTTGTTCGCGGCCTTCGCATACGGCGTGTTGAATTAACATACCTACGCCGCGTTGGTCCAGCGTTTGGAACGGATCGTTTTCCAAGATACCTTGTTTGAGGTATTCGGGCAAGAACGAACCGATATCGTCGCGCGAGAAACCAAACGTCATTTGCGTTAAGTCGTTCGTACCGAACGAGAAGAAATCCGCTTCAGCGGCGACTTCATACGCGAGGACAGCCGCGCGGGGGATTTCAATCATTGTACCGACGGAGTAGTTCAACTTTTTCACTTTCGTTTTGGCGACTACTTCTTCGTACGCGGCGCGGATGAGTTTCTTTTGGGTGACGATTTCGTTGACATCACAGGTTAAAGGAATCATCACTTCCGGCTGGGCTTTGACGCCTTCTTTGATTAGTTCAGCCGCCGCTTCAAAAATCGCGCGGGATTGCATGGTGGTAATTTCCGGATAGGTTACACCCAAGCGGATACCGCGGTGACCCATCATCGGGTTCACTTCGTGGAGTCCGGCGGCGCGTTCCTTAAATACTTCCATGGAAATACCCAACGATTTAGCAAGTTCTTGTTGTTTTTCGGGCAAGGTCGGTACGAATTCGTGCAAGGGCGGATCCATCAAACGAACCGTTACACCAAAGCCGGACATGGCTTTCATCGTGGCTTTGATTTCCTTTTTCATGTGCGGGAAAAGTTCGTTGACAGCGGCTTTGCGTTCTTCTTCGTTACCGGAGAGAATCATTTTGCGCAAGATAAAGAGCGGTTTATCGGAGTTTTTACCGTAGAACATGTGTTCAATGCGGAATAATCCAATACCTTCGGCCCCAAATTTGCGGGCTTTGACAGCGTCTTCTTCTGTATCGGCGTTGGCGCGGACTTTAAGCGTGCGGACTTTGTCGCACAAGGTCAAGAACGCGGCCAAGTTTTTATTGCCTTCGCCGGCGGCTAACATTTTAAGCGCACCCGCATAGACATACCCTTTCGTACCGTTCAAGGTGATTTCGTCGCCTTCTTTATAGGTTTTGCCACCCATAGAAACGGTTTTCTTGTTCAGGTCAATTTCCAGTTCGCCGCAACCGACGATACAGCATTTACCCCAACCGCGCGCTACTAACGCCGCGTGAGAAGTCATACCGCCGCGTTGGGTCAAAATACCCGCCGCCGCGCGCATACCTTCAATATCTTCGGGGTTGGTTTCTTCGCGCACTAAAATTGCGTTGATGCCTTCTTCTTGCATTTTAATAGCATCTAACGAGTTAAATACGATTTTTCCGCACGCACCGCCCGGGCCGGCAGGTAAACCTTGCGCAACGGCTTTGGCGTTGGCTTCGGCTTTCGGGTCAATGGCGGGGAGTAAAAGTTCGCCTAATTGGGCAGGCGTTACACGCAAGACGGCATCTTCTTTGGTGATCAAGCGTTCTTTCACCATATCTAATGCCATTTGTACAGCGGCCGTACCGTTGCGTTTGCCGACGCGGCATTGGAGCATCCACAAGCGTTGGTTTTCAATCGTAAATTCAATATCCAACATATCGTGGAAGTGTTTTTCCAATTTCTTTTGAATTTGGTCTAATTCTTTGTACACTTTGGGCATTACTTTTTCCAAGGTGGGCAGTCCCTTAGAGTGCGCGTTGGTAGACCATTTGTTCATCGGCGAGGGGGTGCGGATACCGGCGACGACGTCTTCGCCTTGCGCGTTGATTAAATATTCGCCGTAGAAGTGGCTGTCCCCATTGCCGGGGTTGCGGGTGAAAGCAACGCCGGTGGCGCTGTCGTTACCCATGTTACCGAACACCATGGTTTGTACGTTGACGGCCGTACCCCAATCGTGCGGGATGTTTTCAATGTTGCGGTAGGCAATAGCGCGTTTACCGTTCCAAGAAGCAAATACCGCGCCAATCGCGCCCCAAAGTTGTTCCATCGGGTTATCCGGAAAATCTTTTTTGAGCACTTTTTTAACGGTTTTCTTAAATTCCACACAAAGTTTTTTGAGTTCTTCGGCCGGAATTTGCGTATCATCTTTCACGCCGAGTTTGGTTTTGACATCCCCCATCATACCGTCTAAAATTTTGCGGATGCCTTCGCCGTCTTTGGGTTCAATACCGGCGGCTTTTTCCATAACTACGTCAGAGTACATCATAATCAAGCGGCGGTAAGCGTCGTACACAAAGCGCGCATCACCGGTTTTGGCAATCATACCGGGAATTGTTTTTTCGGTAAGACCAATGTTCAAAATGGTTTCCATCATCCCCGGCATGGAAGCACGCGCACCCGAGCGAACGGACACGAGTAACGGGTTGGTTTCAGAACCGAACACTTTTTTGGCTTTGCGTTCTACTTCGCGCAAGTTGGCGAGCACATCCGCTTGCAAGCATTTCGGATAAGTGCGTTTGTTATTCCAGTAGTAGGTGCAGACTTCGGTAGTAATCGTGAAGCCGGGAGGAACGGGCAATTTTAATTGGCCGGACATTTCCGCCAAGTTTGCGCCTTTACCGCCCAAGAGTTCTTTCATTTTTCCGTTGCCTTCAGCTTTACCGGCACCGAAAGAGTAGATATATTTTACTGCCTTTTTAGCGGCTTTTTTGGGGGCCGCTTTTTTTACGGTTTTCTTTACCATATTCGGTTTTTGTTCTCCTAGATAAAATAAAACTGCCGCGGAACGCGTCCGCTTATTACCCATATATTGTAGTATATTTGGGGGGGAAATGGAAATTCCGTTTTTCTCCCGTTACAGTAAGTCATTCAAGGCGCGTAAAACTGCTATTTTTTGCGGACGCATCCCGTACACCCCCAAATGCCGTCATGCTGAACTTGATTCAGCATCTCGCCGTTTACCACAACAAGGTGAGCCCCTGAATCGGCGGCCCGCAGGGTTTCATGGTGTTTAGTTCAGCATGACAGACTTTTTTATAATGCTGAAATTAGACAAACATTTGTGATAGAATATAACAAGTATGAGAGATTTTTTATCACAAGTTAGCGAGTGGGAAATAGTCGTATTTTGTGTGTGCGTGCTTCTTTTGGGTGCGCATTTCGCAGAGAAAATTGATTTTGAAAATATATTTAAAAAAGATTCGCCTGTCCCTGTTCACATGGAGGGAAAAATCCTTCACACGCAAACACTACCTGCCGTCCAAGTGGTAGATATTCCGCAAACGGTATATGACAGTTTAACCCAAGATACCCGTTTCAAACGCTATCTAACCGCAAATCACAAATATGTTTTATTTTTTACCTATCCCGGATGTCCGTATTCGTCGGCCTATACGCGGGCGTTTAAGAAAATGTTTAAAGAACTCGGCTTTGATGAATATTATCGCAAACGCGTGATATCAGTAGGGGAAACTACTTTTTTTTCGTGTCCGTCGGGGAAATACGCGCAAAATTGCGCCTCTTTTTGGATTTTTGAAAACTGTTTTGGCAAATTGTGTTTGCTCAATTCGCAACGCAAACAAGCCGTAATAGACGATTCCCAAAACCCCAAACAACTCAGTATCCTGTTGGAAAAATATAAAGAATGGTAATCAACGATTTTTCAAATAATCGCCGTGAAACCCTTTTGCACGGGAAACAAAACGGCCGATAGATTTTATTTTTTCTTCTGTCTTATCACGGCTGGTAGCGGCCGAGTCATCTGTACCGGTTTTACCGGGGTATAACTCGTAAAGCGGGCGAAATCCGGTATCGGTGGTATTAGGCATTACCACGTTCGCCCCGGCTTGCAGGGCCCGTAGCCGCCCTTGCGGGTAAAGCGTTTCCATTGCCGTCGTAGCGGGGATATTGATATCCGGCAAGAGGAGCCGCATAATGGCCATCATTTTTAAGGCAAGTTCAAAATGCCCGTCGGCCTTCTCGTGCGCCAACGGCGTTTGCGGGTGGGGGATAAACGGACCAATTCCCGCCATATCTACGGGTAATTGTTGGAAGAATAACAAGTCATCCGCCAAACTTTCTACCGTCTGGCCGGGGAGCCCTACCAACGAGCCGGAGCCGACCTCGTAGCCCAAAAATTTCAAATCGTGCAAGCAACGCATGCGGTTATCCCAACTCATATACGGGTCTAATTTCTCATACAGATTTTTATCGGTCGTTTCAATGCGTAGTAAATAGCGGTCGGCTCCGGCCCGGCGGTAGGCGGCATATTCTTCGCGCGATTTCTCGCCGATACTTAGCGTAAGGGCCACATCCAGTTTTTTTATTTCGCGGATAATACCACACAGTTTATCCGTATCAAACCAACTATCCTCGCCCGATTGTAGCACAACGGTTTTATATCCGTATTGGACGGCCTGTTTGGCGGTAGTAATGATTTGTTCGGGCGTTAAACGGTAGCGTTGGACGTGTGTGTTTGCGGCGCGGATACCACAATATAAGCAGTTATTTTTGCAATAGTTGGAAAATTCAATTAACGCGCGCAAATACACGCCGTCTCCTACGAATTTTCGGCGCACGTCATCCGCCGCGGCTATCAGGGCCGTAGCATCCGGCAGGAGTAGCAGTTGCACAATTTCTGCTTTAGATAACCGGTGTAAGGTACGCGCTTTTTCTAAAATACCGTCTAACATAGTAATAAGTATATCAAAAATGTGGGTCTTTCTACCCAGTTCCTTCTGGGCCTTGCCCGGGGAAAAAGCATAGGCCTTGTTTGGCTAAATAATTAGGCCTAAAAACAAAAGGCAGTTAGACCCAAAGACCCTCGTATAAAAAAACAAAGCCGCTACACTAAAAGTATAGTTAACTTTCACACAGCGAGGTGCCGAACATGGCAAAACGGAAACAAAAAACAATGACCGATATTCGTCAAAAATGCTTATTTCGTACGTTTGCGGATATCAATTACAATTTTTCCGATTGGTACCGGGCTACCCAACTGGATATAGAATCTATGGCCCAAGAACTGAACAGAAATTTATTTACAAACAACTTATAACTGACCTCCTAAACCCCGGCGTCCGCACATCACCCGCGGACGCCCCCTTTTTATAGGTCTTTTAAGTATAAAACCATAGGCCTTTTGGCCCTTGTGTAATTAGAGATGTATTTGTTAGCATAAGCGTATGATACGAAAAATTTTTATTTTGATTGCAGCCTTTCTTATTTTGGACGCTACTTCGGCGCAAGCACAAGGACGCGTTCCGTACTATGTAACGCGTTTAGCGCGGGGAACAAACCCCTTACCCTTGCAAATTACGAAACGCCTGGCGAGCGTGGGAGTACCCGGGTTTGGCAATTTATTCCACGCAATAGACCGCTCCTCCTTTCTAACACTGGATACTTACGGGCTTAATATTCATTCCATTATAGCCATGCATGAATCGCTGTTTCCCAATAAAAGAAAATTGTTCCTTCCGGAAGGAATGGGCGAGCTAAAAAAACTGGAAGACAACGTCCCTAACTTAATTACAAACCGCCAAAATGAAGACGGTTGGAAATTCCCGCCGTCTAAGACGTTACTTTTTGAATCAGCCATACCGGCCTATTTAGTTACTTCTGCGGAAGAAAAAATTGTTTTGCCCTCAGCCGCGCAACTAAGTGAAATGATTACTTATTATCATCAAGTCCTAGCAGACCCAAGAGGGCGTTTTGCGCAACAAATGAGCGCCGTAACCAACCTGGGGTTGTTTGGTACGTCGGAAGATGCCGTTTCTATTTTGAATCTCGCCCAGGCGGACTTTGAATCTTTTAATCCTTTTAAAGATGCCTTTATTACCCGTGCCTTACTCAGTTTAAGGGCTTACAACGAATTGCAACAACTGGCCCAAATCCGTTTAGCAGAAACAAATTCTAACAAAGAACCCGTCCTTTTATCTCCCGTATGGAACGGGGTACAGCAAGAGATGCTAGAGCGGAAGAAAAACTTGCATATTCCGTCAGAACGCATTGCTTCTACATGGGAAACGTCTCCAGATGTTGTGAACCGGGAGATTATCGCCCGTCACCCATTTGCTTATGTATTGGCAAATACGTCGGAAAAAGTAACAAGGGACTGGCTGGCGTTGCGGGACAGTATAGATGAACAATTTAACCAAGCCGTCATGAAAGAGAACGTCGTGTCGCAGTTGCGAAGGGATTTATCAATCAAAAGGCCTGCCCCGTTTACGCCGCCCACAATTCCCGCTGTTAAACTTGGTACGGGATTTAACTGGCCAACTGTCAAACCTAAAACATCATCCACTCCGGCCCCAGAGACGGTAACGCCTACCGCTAAGCCCGTCCCGGAAACGGCACCCGTTGCAAAACCGGCTCTGGCCCAGCCAACCGTTTCGTCCGCGGAGTCTATCGCATTACCCACCCCGCCAAAGGAAAAAACGCCCCGGAAAAAACAATCGGTACAACCGCCCGCAAAAAAGCCGGCCGTGCAACCGCAAAACACAGTAACGCGCGCCCGTCGTTCTTCGGACGATTTTAACAAAATACAACAAGTTCATTTGACGTTGGAAACCTATTTGAAAGAACATGATGACCAACTTCCGCCAGACGGGCATGCCCTGCGTTTTGCCGTGTATCGGATACTGAAGGATGTGAAAAAGAACGACCCCGATAACCCGGAAGCCAAAGCCCTTAGCGACTTGTGGAAATCGCACCTAAAGTTGCGCGGGGGATCTAACGGCCAAGCGCACCATTACGACAGAACCCGTCAGGAATTGGAACAGTATGTAGCCGAACATAACGGCTCTTATCCACCTAATAGTAGCGCGTTAACCCGAGCCATATACCGTTTATTAAAACAAAACCCGACGGATGAAAACGGAGACATCAAGGCCATACGGGAATTATGGGATAAACATTATCAAAAACACCCCACTCGCGCCCCGCGAAACAGCCACACGCCCGCACAAATTCTGGCCGAGTTGACGGCGTATTTTGAAACGAACGAAACTTTACCGCCGAACGGTTCATTGTACCAAGCGATGAGAAAAGCACTCCAGAAAGATAAGAAAAACCCCCAACGAGATCCCACCGTACTGGCCATTGAACAATTGTGGGAGTCGCGCCGACAACTACCTAGATACACTACGCAAGAAGTGTACCAAAATATAGTGAAGTTTTATGAAGAAAACGGACATTTACCTAAAGGGGTCCATAAGTTATACACGCTCGCTTATGCAAGGATGAATAACCCGGAACTTCAAAACGACCCCTATGTACAAGCCCTCAAACAGTTTTGGCAGGAAAAGCAAATACAGGCCATAAAAGATTTTGGGAAAACCCCCAAAGGGGAACGCACCAACCACAATGTTTCTACTGTTTCTACTCCCCGGGAACAAGTTGATCCGTCCGCGGCCCAAACGCCCGAACAAACCCTAGCCCAATTACAAGAGAAACTGAACCGTTTTATCAAGGAACACGGCCGCATACCTAGCGAAAACAGCACTGACCCGGAGGAACAAAATTTGCGCCGGGCCGTTCAAAATCTGCTTAATACCGCTTTGCAACTGTCCGCTTTGTTAACAAGCCGGTAGCGGATACGGTTTTGTATAGGCCTTTTAACTATATAGAAATAGGACTTTTGGACCTGGTTTTTTTGTGTTTATAATTCATACTATAAGTAAAGAAAACTTATGAGAATGTTTCTATATATCCTTTTAAGTGCCTGCTTGTTGGTAAGCAGTGTTACCCCGTCGCTGGCGCAAGCAATAAAACCGACCAGCTTCCGGGGCGTTGCCAATGCCGGTAAGAAGTTGCCGCGCCTGGTGCGTAGCGAATTGACTCGTGTACCGAACAGTAAACCTTTGGAAAGATTGCCGAAACATTTACAGTCTTCTGTCCAGAGTCAGGCCGGATTATCTAAAGGGACTTCTCAGGTTGTAACTTCTTCCAAAGCCGGTACGCTGGGGGGAAAAGAACCGGCGAACGCCATTATCTCGCAAACTTTCCAAAGGTTTCCCACCATACTCACCTTAACACCGCAGGAACAGATGCGGTATGTTGAAGAAAATATCCTGAGTGTAATATTTGGAACGGATATAGTGCCGAGTACAGCGCAGATGTTATGGTTGGAGCTGACATTGCGCGAAGTGGTACAAGCAGAGGCACCGTTGGCGTTACAGGAAAGGGCCTTACTTGATTTGGCAATTGTATCTGGCTCGGAACAAGCGGTACTAGATGTACTACAAGAATTTGTAAACCAATTACCTCGTTCTCTGTGGTCAGAAACGGATAGAGTAGCTATTATGGTATGTTTGATGCTCGGGGAACCGGGAATCATGTATTTACGGGAGCTGGCGGCGCAACGGCAAGCAGCCGGTTTTAAGGGAGGTCGCGCTTGGGAGCGTGTAAAAGAAGTAGCTCCGGATATTACATTACCAATCATTGCTTGGGGTAATGAGTTACCGAAAGAAGAAGTAGAATCCTTACAAGCCGCCCGGCAATATGTACAAGGCAAATTAGATGCGGCTAATAAGGTGGTTGCGCAAGAAGGGGCAAGGCAAGATGTAATAAGTCAACTAACCGGTCACAGCGCAACTCCCATGGCAGAAAGTTCCGAGCCGCAATTAACAGAAACAACTAATTTAGAACCGGCTCAGGAGGGAAACGAAAATGTTGAAGCGAACGAAACCTCTTTGTCGGCGGGTGCAACAACTGTCGCTGACGGCTCCATCCCAGCGGTAAGGAGTAATCAAGTGCAATCGGTTTCGTCCAAACTAACAAACGCGTTCAAAGCCAAACAAGAAAATCGCGCTAGAAAACGGACGCAAGCGTACGGCAAAAAACTGTTGAAGAAGGCCGAACAATTTGTAGAAACACACGAAAGGTGGTATGAAGCAAATTCTAAAGAATACCGCAAGATTTACACCTTTTGTAAATCTTACCCCAACTTGCGCATTACCCGAGAGTTGAACGATTTGAAAAAAACAGTTAGAGAAATAGAAACTCAAAATCGCGAGCAAAAACAAAATGCCGATACACCAAAGCGCGGTGCAAAACTGGTGAAGAAAGCCAAACAATTTGTAGAAAAAAACAGGAGATGGTATAAAGCGACTTCTTCCGAATACGCTGCCATTGCCACTTTCTGCAGACGTTACCCCAACTCGCCTTTTGCACAGGAGTTGGAAAATTTGAAAAAAACTGCCCAAAAAACAGAAATTGAACAGCGCGGGCAAAAACTGTATAACGCGGCCTTGGCTTATACCCAAAAAACCGGAAGATGGTACAAGACAGATAGCAGCCAAGCGAATAGTGTAGGATATTTTGTTAAAAAATACAAAGATTTACCCATTGCTTCTACAATAATAGCTTTGCGGAGTCAATATACAGGCCGACAATTCCAAGAAGTTATGCCTGAAGAAGAAACCGTGTTGGGCAATGAATTGTTAAATGAGGCCAAACAATTTGTGGAAGAAAACGGGAAATGGCCTAACGCATCTTCTGACCTATACCACAGGATTGCCCGTTTTTGCAATAGGCACGATTCGCCTATTACCGAAGCGTTGAACGCCTTGAAAAAAACTGCCCAAGAAACAAAAATTGAAAATCGCGGGCAAAAACTGTATGCCGAGGCCTCATCTTATGTCCAAAACACCGGAAGTTGGTACCCGATCAAAACAACGCAGTATATGACTGTTCAAAGATTTGTTTCAGCTCAGCCTGATTTACCTATTGCTAAAAAACTGAAACAGTTGTGGAAAAAATACAGCCCCGGGAGAGGTGGTGTACGGATACACTCCGCCCAGAAAGAGGCCCCTGTTTCCCTAAAATCCGACGACCAACCGTCCCCGGCCCAAACTCCAAGCACCATTGATAAGTCCAAACGCACCCCGCGGCCCCGGATATCACAAAAAAGTGTTTATTCCAGTTCTCCTATAAATGTCTCGGCACACTCACAACTCACAAACTGGCTAGACATTCATGCGGAACACATTATTTATACGCAACAAACAAAACAAGCTTTAAGAAGTTTAGCCAAAATGCCGGATAAAGAAATTAAAGATATTGTCCAGAACTTAACCCGTATGCCGTTGGGAAAGCAGGTTGATTCATACAACCTGGTAGTTTTCCGCGGGAAGAATCCTTTCCAGCCCCATTTAGATGATTTTTACTTGGTAAACGAAGTTAATGGTTTACCTAGAGATTTATTTGCTTTGGCGGAGGAAATGCAAGCGGATCTCTTGCCCCATATAAAATTTTCTAAAAGACAGCGAAATGGGAAAGAAGTATTGCTCCGTGTTCAATTGCAAGAAGGGGTTTCTCCGCAAGAAATAAACGACCTCATTGTTTCACTGCGCCATGGCAGTAAGTGGGACATACGCATGGGAAAACATGAGCTGGGGCTTGTAAGAGACGAGCAAACAGGCGAATTGGTGTTTGGAAAAGAAACACGACGAGGTTATATACACATGCATTTTACCCAATCGGGCCAACCCCGTACAAATGGAAATATTGAAATTTGTTATTCATTAAAAATAGATCTCAGGAGTTTGTTGCCGGGAGGTAAAGACTTAGTACAAAATCCGGAAAGGCAACTTTGGAAAACTCTGCAACGTTATTTTGGACCACTTTTTACGGAAAGAATGCAACCCGATTTTTAATATATGGAGAGTACTATGTTATATTTTCGTTCATCAAAATTATATGTTACCCTAGCCGTACTTTTTGTGGGGAATATATGCGCTTATGCTATTAAACCCCCAAAGGGATTATCCCGTTTTAATAAAGTTAGGCACAAACCAACTATCCTCAGTAAACTGCCCTATCTTACTGTACCTGTTACAAAAACGGGTGTGCGGGTGCGGGCGGACACATCATGGGCGACGCCTTCGTTTACCTTGCCAGGCACAGCGAAATTATCTGATTTGGTCCCTGATTTTACGGTAGAGAAAGCGGCCAAAAATTTACCAAGGCCGGAAATATCCACCCCGTACGAGCCGGTAGAACCTGCTGTTCAATCGTTCATGTACCACTCGCCCGATTGGAATAAGACAACCCGTCTCCCCAGTACCGTGCAAAGCACCGCGCCGAGCCCCTTTTCGCTCCAACAACCCAACGGCATAGGCCACACAACGCCCACGAGTTTTTCGTTAAAACAGTTATCCCGCGTAAATCCGGCGCAAACTATCGCACCGGAAGTGGAACGGCAGGCGGCGCAAGCCCGGGCTGACCATTACGGCATGGTTCCGTGGACGCAAACCCACCAACACCTCCTGACTCCTTCAAACTACCTGGATGATCCGCTGTATTTTGACCAATGGTACTTCCAAAACCAACACGCCCTTATGGTCACGCAAGAAACAACCGTGGCTTTTGAAGCGTTACAAAAAGCCGTCCACAACGGCACGCCGGATGACGAAACCTACCGCATCTTAGATAAACTGTACTCAATGCAGTTAGGGATGCAACACCCTTCGGAGTTATTTATGAGTCTAACCTACCGCGGGGATGACCCGGCTTTGCCGCTTGCCAAATACTTTCACCCGGTTATAAAAATAAACGGTATTACCCTGCCCAGCATGAAAAAAATCTTTAAGTTAAAAGCAATGGCCCCGCATATACGGTTTTCTCATGATGAGCAGCATATAAAGAAACTCGTACTAATGGAAGGCGTAACCACTCAAGAGATTGATCAAGTCGTCCGTGAACTCACGCCGGAAGGATACACCGTCCGCATGAGTCCGCACGAGTTTGGTATCCAAAACGATTTGCCCACACGGCATACCTTATCCGGCACCTTGCACTTGCACATTGAAAAAATACAACCGGACGGTTCTACCGAGCCGGACATCAGTTATATCCTGTATATCAGCGCCCATAATTTAGTCAACCAAAAAAAGCCGCACCAAATCATGAAAATCTACCGCAACTGGTTCTGGCAATATATGGACAACTACATGCGCCACTATACGCTGCCGCAACGCCGCGTACATGATGCACCATAATTTGTTATAATAGATCTGTACTTTTGTACGATAAAATTAAAAATAGGAGAAGGGCTCCGCTGCGGCTCGGTCGTTTTTCGGATAAATGCGGCTTGGTCGTTAGGTTGCAGCCCTAAGTGTAAAGTAATATGGTACTTTCAGTAAAAGACAGAAAAGACATCATCAGCAAATTCCAAACCAGCCCGACGGATACCGGCTCTGCCGCCGTACAAATCGCGCTGATTACGGAACGCATCCAATATATCTCTAACCACCTTAAAACCAACCCGAAAGACTTTGCGGGCGAAAGAGGGTTAAATAAACTCGTAGGTCAACGCAAACGCTTGTTGACTTATTTGAAACGCTCGGACTTTGAAAAATACCAGTCCGTTACCAAAGAACTCAAACTCAGAAAATAGGACTTATAAATGGAAAATTTTAACCACAAATTTGATATCCAAACCGTGGAAGTCAATGTCGGTGGGCAAACGATTAAACTCCAAACGGGGCTAATCGCTAAACAATCCGACGGCGCGGTAATGGCTACCTTGGGCGATACCATGGTATTGGCCACCGCCGTTTCCACCAAGGAACAAAAACCGGGCATTTCCGATTTTATGCCCTTGACCGTAAACTATAAAGAAAGAACGTATGCCGCGGGAAAAATCCCCGGCGGTTTTTTCAAACGCGAAGGGAAACCGAGCAAAAAAGAAACGCTGTCTTCCCGTATTATTGACCGCACTTTGCGCCCGATCTTCCCGGAAGGATTTGCGTGCGAAACCAACGTAACCGCCATGGTCGTTTCTAGCGACGATCAACATGATGCGGATATCGTATCGGTGCTCGCTTCCTCCGCCGCGTTGGTCATTTCCAACATTCCGTTTAACGAGCCGGTAGCCGCTGTACGTATCGGCCGCAAAGACGGGCAATATATCGTCAACCCGACTAAAGACCAACACGAAACCTGTGATATGGACCTCGTTATTGCGGGATCTAAACAAGGTTTATTGATGGTAGAAGGTGGCGCGAAAGAAGTAGAAGAAGAAGCCATCATCAAAGCGATGGAAGCCGCCAAACCGGAAATTGACAAAATGTGCGACGCGCAACTTAAATTGCGCGAACTGGCCGGTAAACCGAAATTTGAATATGTGGTAGAAAAATTGCCGCAAGAAGTAACCGACCTGGCCAACGGGAAATTCCGCGAAACAGCCAAACAAATTTTGCACGCGTTTAGCGACAAGCAAACCCGCGACAAACAAGTGGCCGAACTTAAAAAATCGTTCACCGAAGAATTGGCCACTACCTATGGCGATAATGCCGCTACGTATGCCGGTATTGCGCTGGAAAACATCATGTACGAAGAATCCCGTGCCATGGTACTCAACGAAAACGTGCGCGTGGACGGCCGCAAACCGACCGAAATCCGCCCGTTAAGTTCTACGGTAGGGCTCTTGCCGCGCGCCCACGGTTCCGCTCTTTTTACCCGCGGACAAACGCAATCGCTCGCGGTAGCCACGCTCGGTACCCCCGACGACAAACAAATGGTGGAAGGATTGGATGAAACTTCCTACGAACGCTTTATGTTGCATTACAACTTCCCGGGTTTTGCTACGGGAGAATGCAAACCGGACCGCTCGCCGGGACGGCGCGAAATCGGCCACGGGGAACTTGCCCGCCGCGCGCTCTTGCCGCTTATTCCGTCGGAAGAAGAATTCCCGTACACGATTCGCGTAGTGTCTGACATTATGGAATCTAACGGTTCTTCGTCCATGGCCAGTGTTTGTGGTGGCTCGCTAGCGTTATTTGACGCCGGCGTACCCATGAAATCGGCCTGCTCGGGTATTGCCATGGGAGCCATTAGCGGCAACGGCAAATTTGTCGTTCTGTCCGATATTATGGGGCTGGAAGATCACCTGGGCGATATGGACTTTAAGCTGACCGGTTCTCGCAAAGGTATTACGGCTTTCCAAATGGACGTAAAACTCAAAACGGGTATTCCGTTGGATGTGTTGCGCCAAGCCATTAAACAAGCCACCGAAGGCCGCATGTTTATCATGGACCACATGGAAAAAACGATTGCCGAACCGAACAAAAATGTTTCCCGCTTTGCGCCGGTCATTTACAAATTGCGCATCCCGGTGGACAAAATCGGCGCGCTCATTGGCCCCGGCGGTAAAAACATTAAGCGCATTACCGAAGCTACCGAAACCAAAATTGATATTGAGGAAGACGGTACAGTAACGATTGCGGCCGCCAATGCCGACAAGTTAGACCAAGCCAAAGCCGAAATTGAAATGATGACGGCCGAAGCCGAAGTCAACAAAATCTACAAAGGCAAAGTGGTTTCTATCCAACCCTTTGGTGCGTTTGTAGAAATTCTGCCCGGCAAAGACGGTCTCTTGCACATTTCCGAGATTGACAAACACCGCATTAACAAAGTAGAAGATGTCCTCCACTTGGGTGACATTATTGAAGTCAAATGCGTGGAAATTGACAATAACGGCAAAGTGCGCTTGTCGCGCAAAGCGTTACTCAAATAGTTTGTAAGTTACGCATAGAAACCTCCGCTCTAATGAGCGGAGGTTTTTTAATAATCAGATAGTTCTTATTTTTGGGGTAAGGGGATGAAAACCATGTCATCGCCTTGCAATACCACCCGATACCAAGCGGGCTGTTTGTTGATATCTAAAAAGACAAACACATGGGCAATTGCCTCTTGCGAAATATCCATTTTAGAATAAAATTCATATCTGAGATCAGTGGGTTTTAATTGCTCGGCTACGGCATCTTGATCAATGGCTATCAGTACGGAGATAGAGGTTTCCTCCGTTGTTGATTCTGCATAAGACAATGCGTAAAAAAGAGTAGGGGTTGTATAAATAAACTTGCTCATCGTTTTGTTTACCTCCAATCCATTTAGCAAAATATTCTCTATTTCGTCTAAACGGGTCAGGCGCATCCCCCGGCATAAAAACCCTATATCTTCTTCTTTGGACTGTTGCTTAATGTATCGGATCAGTGCCCTATCCGCCTCCTTATAGCAGTCCATACCTCTTTTTCTTAATAGGAGCGAGCCCGACGCGGTGGTCATTTCGTTTACGCTTTCTTCCGGAACTGCAACTTTTAACGGACTAGAAGATTCTGTTTGGGCAATTTTTAACGGGATCAAGGCGTACGCTGCTAATTCTGCGTCTAACGAGAGTTGCCGGCAAATAAATTGCATCTGCGCTTGTACAGCCTGCCACCCATCAACTCCGTTGTACAATTCCTCAAGGGGGTTTTCGGGCAATGCGGACAGTTGGACTGGAGGAACCGAAAACCCGCCCGGAGCGGTTTGGGGTTCAGTTAGCGGCACAAAAACCAGTTTATCTTGCCACATAGCGCGGTGCCAATTTGGCGTTCCGTTCACATCTAGCAAGACAAAAATATCACCAATTGCTTCAGCAGGTACATCTTTTTCCACATAAAAATCACCTATATTTGCCGGCCTTAAAGAAGAATTTTTTACACTCTTCCTATCCATAGACACAACTACAGGGATGCCGTCTTCCACCGTGGCATAATGCCTGGCGACGGCGTGATTAGAAGTCATATAAATACTGTTGTAACCCGTTTTGTCCACTTGCAATCCGTTAAATAAAGGGACTATATCGCCTAAATCGGCTACGTGCATCCCCCGATATAAAAAATCGGTGCCTTCCGGTTTTGTGCGTGCAACATAACTGTCCAAAACCTCATCAGCCGCTTGATATTGGAGATAGGTTTTGCGCAGCAAAGTACCGACGGCCTCCTGCGGCCGCGTGAGCCCTTGCGCAACAGCCAACGCCGTGGGGATAGTCGTTTTTGTGCCGGCAATTTTTAAGGGAACAAGCCGATAGTTTGCAAGCGCGTCAGCAAACCGCAAGGAACGTTGCTCCAGCAAACGGGTCACGTTCGTTTCTAATTCTTTCGTTAAGCCCTTACCCAGCTGGCCCAACAACGGCTTTTGCGCCAAGGCCGGAGTTATACACATACTAACCAGTACAATTATAAATAGATTTCGCATAACTTTTTTTCCATATTATTTAGCAATCCAACCGGGCATGGTTTTAATTGGAGCAGGTGTAAACACTAATTGCCCGTCCGCTAACGTAACTTTATACCAACCAGCCACGCCTTCAATTTCCGCATAAACGGCAACTTCGCTAATCATCTTTGCCGGGATATCTTTACACAATATGCGCCGGCCGCCAAATTCTTCTTGTGTTTTAAGGGGGGGATTATCGGCCTCTAAACGCTCCGTTAGCGGAATTTTAACCAGCACCGGTAACTTATCGCCTTCTGCTACGCCTAACAGCCATTCAGCCTGGGAAGGAAACATATATTCCATGGCAATACTGACGTTGGGGGAAACATAAATCATGCCGTGCTTCGTTTTGGCTACTTCCATACCGCTAGTTAAAATGCGGTACAATTCTTCCGTATTATTTAGCCGCAGTCCGCGGTACAAGGTTTGCTCGTGCTGTACAAACGTTTCGGGTACAAACAAACGCATTTCTTCATCATTACTAATGGCCGCGCGCAATTTTTCTTCCGAAAACACCCTAAGTTTCTCCCCGGGAGCGTTTAGCGAAGAAGTACTGGGCAATACGCGCACACTATTAGCGGACGGCATAGAACCTGCGGAAACAGGCACATACTGGCTAGCCACTTCCGTTAACCCCACTTCGCCCTCGTTCAAGGTGGCTCTATACCAACCGGGCGTGCCGTTCACTTCCAAAAAAATCATCACGTCAGCCAGTTGATCCGCAGGCACGTCCCGACGGAAAACCAATTGGCCCGCAAACGGCTCCGGCTTATTTTTACCCGCAGAAGATATACGCACCATTACCGGCAAATCGGTCAGCTGTTGATCTCCCCAACGGTCCCATATACGGGGGATAGCGTAATTTATAGCCACTTCATACGTGGGGGAAGCAAAAATCTTACCTGCATAAAGGCTTTTATTCATTTTAAGGCCATGCTCTAAAATCTTTTTTAATTCACTTAATTCGTTTAATTTCATCCCCCGATAGACAGAATTTTCCGCTTGGATAAAAGGGCTTGGCACATAGGTTTGAAAGCGGGGCGTAAGAACTTTGCGCAATTCGTCCGGTTCCAACGTACGGGCCGGAATCAGGTTAGTACCAGGTATGTTGAGCGTTGCCGTAACGCTCCCTTTCTCGGCCGCAGACAACAACCGGGCGGTCGGGTTTCCCATTAAACGATTGATTTGAATAAGGGGTTTAGAGGAAAACACGGCGCGTTCAACCGCTTTTACCAACGAACTTTGCGCAAAAGCAGGCGTAATACACAAGCACATCAGAAATATCATCCATATCTTTTTCATACTTTTATTTTGCTTTAAAAATGTTTTATCCGCAAGGGCTATTGGACCTATTGTCCTATTAGGCCTTATAAACCGCTTCGTGTGAATCTTCGTCGGTTTTGCTATAATACACTCATGCGTTATGTTAAAGTTTTCGGTCCGTTGGCGTGTATAGGGTTGTCCGTTTTACTGACGGCGTGTTCCTATCACGGACGCGTCCGCCGCGGCCTTTACGAAGGGGTCGCTCAACCTCAAAAAGCAGCCGTTTCTTTGTTAGTTATTTCCGATAAATATATTCCCGAACAAATTTCTATTACCGACCCGAACAATTCTTCTTTGTACGGTTTTACGTTGGATGTCTCCGACGCAACAGCCGTAGCAGTAACGGACGCGCTGGGGGCTTTTGTTACCCAAGCGGATGCGGGAAATCATACGTTAGAACCCAACTATGACTTGGCGGCTGATGTAAAACTTGCCAGCGAACTCACCCGCAGTAATTGCACAAGCGAACTAAAAAATTTAGCGGCCCGCCAAAACGGACTTTGCACCCAACTGACGCTTACCATCCGCCGCGCCGGACAGGACAGCGCGTTAGGTACGTTTTCCGCCCGCCGTTGGAACAAGTTTGATAAACCCGGTGCCGCCACCGTCATCCGTTGGATCAACCAACATACGCTTTACCTGCTTTCACCGGTATTATTACCGGCTTATACCCAACTGCAAGGCGTACAACTTCGCCACCAATTTGAAACACATTTGCAAGAAATTTTAGACGATATCAGCGAGCAACTGCGTAAACATCCAGATGTTTTTACACCGCCGTCTGCGCCAACGCGCTAAAAATTATGTACAATGTGTTAAGTGAGGTTATTATGAAAAAAACAGCCACTAAAAAAACCGTTTTAGCCAAGAAAGCAAAACCCACGGCTAAACCCGCTGTAAAAGATTCTCCCATTTTAAAAGACGTTAAACAGCTGTACAGTTTCATGCAAAACAACAATTTGGAAACCATAGAGTACGACCAAAAAGGGCTGTATGTACGTTTGGTAAAAGCCAAACCCGCCGTTGTGCCGGTGCCGGTAGCCGTCAAGGCAGGCACGCAAGTAGCCGCCAACGCCGCGGCCGTCGCCCCGCAAGAACAATATAAAGAAGTCTTAAATGCGCCGCTGATGGGTATTTTCTTCCGTGGCTCTACGCCCAGTGCTCCGCCATTTGTAAAAGAAGGAGCGCAAGTGAAAAAAGGCGACGTAATTTGTTTAATTGAAGCCATGAAAGTATTTAATGAAATGCGCGCGGAATTCCCGTGTGTGATTACCAAAGTGTTAATAGAAAACGGCAAGCCCGTTAAACAAGGCGAACCGCTATTTGCTATTGAAAGGGTATAATTATGAATCCGTTACAAGAAAACATTCTGTTAGCAGTCAACCAAATCAGCGAATATTTGGCTAAAAACCAAAAAGCCACTTCGTGGCAACTAAAAGTAATGCTCAAAGTATCCAGCTCGGTATTATACTTGGCGTTAGGCGTACTGCATGGGCAAGGCAAAATTACGTTAGAGGCCGACGGCATTAACTATAACGTAATGTGGAAGCAACCCGCTCCGGCCGAAAACAAATAAGTTTTAAGTGAAAAAAACACCCGCTCTTTAGAGCGGGTGTTTTTAGTTACAGCCAATTAACGCAACTGTTTAATGCGGCCGGCATATTTTTTGGCTAGCGCATTATTGTGTGCGTCGCCCCCGTCTGCGTTACTACTTTTATAGACGGGTAACGCAATTCCCTGTTCATCCAGTATCTGCGCGGCCTTATATAAAATTTGATGCAATACCGCGCAAAAAGCAAGCGTAGAAATAGGGGCTATTTCCGTATCCGCTAAGGTCAAACACGTTTCGTTGCTACCCACACAATTATCAATCACCAAATCGGCCGCGTCTTTTAATAACAACCCCGACGAGTGGCGGCTCTTGCTTTGTGCGTGCGCGCCTGCGGCGGTAAAGGCAATGGTAAACACGCCTTTTTGCTTGGCATACAGCACAGCATCAATTCCTGCCGGATTGCGCCCGGAGTTGGAAAAAACAAGCAAAACATCTCCCGCGCGCAAATCGTGCGTAGCCAAAATGGTGGGGGAATAACCTTCTTGGCGTTCTAAATCGGTTCCGGTATGTGCGCCGAGTTGGAACATCAACCCCGGATCCAAAATAGCATCTACGGCAGCGAAACAACCGCTGCGGTGGAACGGCTCCAACGCGGCACTGCCGCTATGACCGCAACCAAACGTATGAATCAGCCCGTCGTTTTTGAGGCACTCGGCTATCCGTTGGGCGGCTTGCAACATCACGCTCTGCTGGGAATTTTCCAACCGTTCCAGCAGACGGACAATTTCGTTAAAATACGGATTTTGAAACGGTTTATTCATACCGTTATTATACAATAATCAGGGACCCCGGCTTGTAAACCGGTCCAACTAATGTAAACAAAAAAGTTAATTCCTTTCTAAAACCTTCCCAAACAGCCCTAAAAATAAAGTAGAATATCCTATATGCCCAAACGATATTACTACGCTGCCAAAAAATCACGCAAAAAAACCAAAAAAACATCTTCTACCGCCTGGGTACGCTCCGCTTTATATATTTTAGGCGGTGCGCTATGCGTGTGGTTATTTTGCATTTTGTGGTTTAACAGCACCGGCGGAAACATAGGCAAAAATATTTCTACGCTTTTATTTCAAATTTTAGGGCAATCGGCCGGGCTGATCCCCGTACTGTTAGCGTATTGGCTCATACAAACCGTACGGAAGAAAAGTTCCTCGTTTTTACTATTTTTAATTGGCAGCAGCATCTTTCTGTGCGCGTGTGCAAGTCTGTTAACGTGTTTACACTTGATTTTCTCCGGCTCTATGCTTAGCGGGGGGAAAACCGGCGAGTGTATTTTTTATGCGTTTAAGGGCGTAACCGGCGGAGTGGGTGCGGCGTTATTTTCGCTCGCCTTTTTACTGGTAGGATTACAAATTTTGGTAGCTATTCCGTGGGCGGTTGTATTTCAACAGACGCTCAATTTTATCCGTAACGACTTTAGCGGCTGGTTGGAAGCCCGCGCCGAACTCAAACAAAAAGTGGCCGAGGGCAAAAACGTCCTTAAAGTAAAAGCCGAACAGGAAAAAGCCGCCCAACAAGATATCCCGCTTGCCGTAGCGGAAGAAATACACTCCATGCCGGAAATTCACCGCGCTAAACCGGTGGTCCGTCGTCCGCAAGCCGAGCCGGCCGCCTCAAAACCGCTGGAAAAACCGGCCGCTGCCGAACCGGAACAGGCCGTAGAAAAACCGACGGACGAAAACGGCGAAGTGAAAAAATTTGATCCGGCTACCTTCAAACTACCGTCTTTAGATTTACTGCATGACCCGAAAGGCGACGGCGTTGTCGGGCCGACGGACGAAGAAATTGCACAAGCCACCAAACGCTTGGAAGACACCCTTAAAAACTTTAATATCGGCGCGCACGTAACCGGGGTTTCTCCGGGCCCGGTCGTTACCCGGTATGAAATTCAACCGGACGCGGGGGTAAAAATGTCGTCCATTACTGCACTAACGCAAGATATTCAAGCCAGTATGCAAGCCCGTTCTATCCGCGTGCAAGCCCCGATTCCGGGCAAAAGCACCTTGGGCTTTGAAATTCCCAACGACCACAGCGTCACGGTAACCATGAAAGAGATTTTACAATCGCCCGTATATGCTAACTCCAAAGCGGTGCTTCCCATCGCTTTGGGCCGTTACGCCAACGGCGACCCGGCCGGCACCGTGGCCGAAAAATGGCCGCATATGCTTATTGCCGGGGCTACCAACAGCGGTAAATCTATTTGCGTGCATACCATTGTGATGTCCATTTTGTTTAAGCACCGCCCGGACGAAGTTAAATTCCTGCTTATTGACCCTAAACGCGTAGAACTTACGTTATACGAGGGCATCCCGTATTTGTATGACCCCAAAACCTCGTGCGACGACGCTGATATTATTACCAAAGCGTCCGACGCCGCCAAGTCATTACAAATGCTCGTCAAAGTGATGGAAAAACGGCTGGATTTATGCCAACTGGCTAAGGTCAAAAATATAGAAGGATATAACCAATGGGCCAAACAAAATAACGAAGAAAAAATGTTCTACATCTTTGTTATCATTGACGAAATGGCCGATTTAATGCTCCAAACCAAGGCCTCTATTGAAGATTCTATCCAACGCTTGGCGCAAATGGGCCGCGCTATGGGGATCCACTTAATTTTATGCACCCAGCGTCCGTCCGTCAAAGTGGTAACGGGTATTATTAAGGCCAATATGCCCTCGCGCATTGCCTTACAGGTGGCCTCCGGCATTGACTCTAAAGTAATTTTGGACGGCGTTGGAGCGGAAGATTTATTAGGCCGCGGCGATATGCTTTTGTTAGATTCTTCCACCCAAACGCCGCTTCGTATTCAAGGGGCGTACGTCGCGCCGGACGAAATAAAAGCGGTGGCCGATTTCTTACGCGCCCAAGGCGGACCGGATTACCCGGTACAAGTCGTTAGCGAACAACCGGCTAACGGCGCACGCCCGCAAGACGGTTTGGGTACTAAACCGGAAGAACAATTACAAGCCCTGCGCCTAATTAAAGAACGCCGCCGCGTCAGCCAAGATTTATTAAAAGCCCATTTTGGTTCGTCAGCCCGCGCGACCAATATGCTTAGCGTACTGGAAATGCGCGGCTACATTACTAAACCGGAAGGATCTAACCGGTGGGAAATCCACTACGATTTAATTGACCAAGGCATTGAAGAATTGGAGAACCCACCTTACGAGAAAGACTATCAGGAGAAAACGTATGAATCGGTCTATAAATAGGGTGTGTATGCTATTATTCGTTGGAGTGATAGCCGCGGGATGTTCCCATGCCAAACCCGCGCAAGACACGTCGTCAGTTGCCGCTCCCTCCGCAGAAACAGCCGCTCTTGCGGTGGCAACCCCGGTGGTTACTCCTACGCCGAAACCGTCTATTCCCAAAGCGTATGTACCGTCGACGGATGAAACGATTGAACGTCTGAAAGAGTGGGATAAAAATTTGCATTTTTTGCGAACCGATTTTACACAAGTTACTTCGTATGACGGCGTAGAAATCAGCCGCTCCAAAGGCCGGTTATTTTATCAGCAAGATAAACGGCTTTTGCGGTTAGATACGCAAGATAGCGACGGCACGCTGATACAATCCGCCGTTACCGACCGGAAAAATTTATTTATGTTTGATAATAAACACCATTTAATTACCCAACTCTCGTGGCAAGAGTGGCAACAAAGCCAACCGAATCAGGCGTTGTTTGATTTCGGTAATTATACGGACTTATTGAACCGCCACCATATTCAAGCGGTGCGCCCTCACTATTTTGCGTTGACCCCCAAATCGGGCAACGGTTACACGCTGTATTTAACGCTCTCGGCCCAGGACGCGTTTCCCACCGCTATTAAACTGGTTTCCGACGGTGTAACCACCCAAGCAGATTTAATAAATACACAAAAAAATAAAACCTTACCTCAAAACATATTCGGAGAAATAAAAAAATGATGACGCTTGCTAACAAAATTACTCTTACCCGCGCCGCACTGGCGTTAGTGATGTTTTTATTTATTTTACTGCCCTACGCGTGGGCGCGCATTGTGGCGATTGTTATTTTTACTGTGGCCGCCAGTACCGACTGGGTGGACGGAAAAATTGCCCGCGAAACCCACACTAGCACGCCGTTTGGGGCGATTGTAGATCCGTTTGTAGATAAAATTTTAGTGATTGCCGCGTTCTTTGCGTTTGTCGGCATACCGAAACTCAATGTACCGATTTGGGCCGTCTTTTTGATTTTACTGCGCGAACTGATGGTGTCTAACTTGCGCGCGATTGCTGCCTTGGAAGGCAAAGTTATGGCCGCCGAACGGTGGGGAAAATTCAAAACGGTTATTCAAATGTCCGCTATCGGAACGATTTTCTTTGTACTGCTTATGTTCCACTTGTCCCACTTGCTAAACGGTATTTCACAGGCCGTTTGTGTGTTTTTGTTCGTATTACTGCGCAAAATTCCCTATACTATTACCGTGATAGCCGCCGTTATTACATGGGTGAGTGCTTTTTCGTATCTGCGTAATAATTGGGAACTGCTTAAAAAATCATGGAGTTTGCCCGCATGCAAACACTAATCCGATGCTTGGCGACGGGCTTTTTTATCAGTTATCTGCCGCCGCTTATTTTCCCTTTCAAAAAAAATACGGGAGCCGGTTTTGTGGGCACGTTGTGGGGAATCCCGCTTGTGCTGTTATTTCCGCAAGATACGCTGTTGTATGCAATTAGCATGCTGGTCTTGTGGACGTTTGCGGTATATATCTGCAAAAAAGTACAATTTAAGGGGGAAACCGGACACGATAACCCCAAAATTATCATTGATGAAATTGCCGGTTATGTGTCAGCGATGGCTTTTTTGCCGCGCACCTGGCCGTATTTAGTCGCCGCTTTTGTGCTGTTTCGCACGTTTGACACGTTAAAACCGGGCCCCGTTAAAACCTTTGACAATATGCAAAATGCGTTCGGGGTGGTTTTTGATGACGTAACGGCCGGGCTGATAGCGAATATCTTAATACAACTTTTTATTATTTTTGTCGTACGGGCTTAGCCCAAGGAGAATATATAGAATATGCAGGTATCTACATTACGTGAACTGATTGCCGCGGGCGGCCCGGTACTGATTATACTGGTGTTGTTGTCCGTTTATTCCATTTCGGTTATTTTAGAGCGGTTTTTTAAGTTACGTTCCGCTATTTCCTTATCACGCAAACTGATTAGTTACTGTCAGCATCCTATTCACTCGGAAAATTACCAAAAAGCAGAAGATGCTTGCCGCAAAGAAATGGTTAAAAACACGCCGGCGGCGCATTTGTTAAAGGAACTGTTGGCTTCGCGTACGCGCCCGGCTGACGAACTAACCAAAATTGCCTCTCACGTCATAGATTGGGAAACGTCTAAACTCCAACACCGTTTGAGCGTATTAGGTACGCTGGGCAGCATTACGCCGTTTATCGGGTTATTTGGAACGGTGATCGGGGTCATGCACGCGTTCAAAGATTTAGCCGCCAATACCGCGGTAGCGGGGGGGGCGTCTGTGGTAGCGGCCGGTATTGCCGAGGCCCTCGTCAACACGGCGGCCGGGCTGTTTGTGGCTATCCCGGCAGTAATTGCGTACAATTACTTCTTGTCCAAGACCAATTATTTTGCCAAAGAATTGGAAAACGCCGCCAACAATTTTATTTACCGCTAAACGTATGAGTACACATAAAAACAGAACTGTCATGGCCGAAATTAACATGGTGCCTTTTATAGACATCACGCTGATTTTGTTAATTATTTTTATGGTAATGAGCCCGCTTTTGGTGCAAATGCAATTAACGGTGGACTTGCCTAAATCTAATTCCGTAAATACGCAAGCGGAAGATGATGTGATCCGCATTGACGTAGAAAAAAACGGCACGATTACCGTACAAAACAAAAAATTGACGCTTAAAAATTTAGAGCGGGAACTGATTTTACGGATGGGGAAAGCTAATAAGAAAACTATTCTCGTCCAAGCGGATAAAGAGGTACCGATCCAACAAGTGGTCAATGTCTTTGACGTGGCCAAAAAGTTGGGTGCCGCCAAATTAGGGATTGGCGTACTTTCAAAAAGCGAATGAACCGTTATTTAGTATTTTCCGGCGGATTACACGCCTTGGGTTTATTGTTAGTGCTGGTATGTTTGGCAGGGCCGGTCAAAAAGACGTCGGCCACGTACACGATTGATTTTATCGGCACCGGTAAAGTCATTGCTACGCAAGGACAAGGAATCGCCAAACCCGCCGGCGTGCAAACCCCGCAACCGGATTCCGCCGCCATAGCCAAACCCGAGCCCCCGGCTCCTGCGGCTAAAAAAGCCTACGCCGCCAAAGCGGAGATTGCCGCAAAACCCAAGCCCCAAAAAGCCAAAGCCCAAGAAGTGCCGCTGGCCGCTCCAAGCATGTTGGAAGAAGACGAGGACGACGCACTTTCCGGCGCGCAAAACAGCGAAGGCGAGCAAGTCAATGCCTTTGGCGGGGGGAATATTCAAACCGATTTTGCAAACTTCCCTTACCCGTGGTATATTACGCAAGTACGCAACAGTTTGTGGAGTGAGTGGGAAAAACGCCGTCCGGCGGGAAACGTGTTAAGTGCGGTGGTTTCTTTTGCTATTGCGCGCGACGGAAAAATACACGATTTGGAAGTAGAAAAAAAATCAGGCGATGAAACCTTTGACTTTGCGGCTTCATCCGCCGTTATTAACGCAGGGCCATTTGCGCCCCTGCCCATGTATTACGAAAAAGACGAACTCACCGTTACGGTAGAGTTCAAACAGGAGAATTGATTATGAACGGATGGTTACGCTTCGGTATTTTGTTTTTGTGTTGTTTTGGTGTTATGATGCTGTTTCCGGAATATGATAAAGCCGGGTGGACTTTTATTGGCTTAATTATGCTGATGTGGACGGGAGCAATTGTGATGGTATCGTTCGTTGCTAATCTGTTTGGATTAGACCGTTTTGATTGGATTAACCGCCTGTTGACCTTGGCGGTATTTTGCGGTATTATGTACACGCTGTTGTGGTACTTCCCGCAGACGGATAAAGTTTCGCCCATCAACAAATTAAAATATGGCGAATATCCAACCACGCAAGACATCAAAAAAGGAATAAACAAACTTACCTTTAATGTTAATTTTGCCACCCGCGGCGTAAATGACAATAAAGCATTTGCTGATCAAGAATTAAAAGCCGCCAAAAAACAAGTGCAACAAGCCGCCCAACATATTAAAGAAGAAGCCCAATCTTTTATTGAAGTTGCCGATGAAGAAACCGATTCTTATTTGGAAGAATAAATGAAAAACACACTTTTAATTACCGGTGGCAACGGGTTTATTGGCCGCGCCTTAACTAACAAATTACTGCAAGAAGGGTTTAACGTACGCATCGTTACGCGCAAAACGCCCAAAGCACAACCGGCCAATCCGGCCGTTACTTTAGTACAAGCCAATTACGACGACGTAAACTCCCTCAAGCACGTTATGGAAGGGTGCGCGGGGGTGTTCCATTTGGCGGCGGCTATTTTTGCGTTTAACCGTAAAGATTTTGAAAAAGCCAACGTCCTGCACACGCAAAACGTCGTGCAAGCCGCCAACCAAACGCCCGGTATTAGCACCTTTATTCACGTATCCAGTTTGGCCGCCAGCGGGTTTGCGTCCGACGATAAAACCCCGCGTACGGAAAGCATGATTCCCAACCCGGTTTCCGACTACGGACGGACCAAATTGGGGGGAGAAAATGCCGTTAAAACATTACGCCCCGGTATTAAATGGACGATTGTCCGCCCGCCCATTGTGTACGGGAAAAACGATTCGGGCGTGTCTAAAATTGCGTCGTGGGTCAAACGCGGTATTATGGTAAACACGTCGGGCAACGGGATGTTCAGTTTTGTCCATGTGGACGATTTAGTCAGTGCCTTGTGGCAAGCGTATGTGCGCAAAGATACCGCCGGAGAAACGTATTTTATCGCCGAGCCGGATGTGTATAGTTGGGATTATTTCATTACCGAAATGGCCCGCGCCATGAAATGCAGTAAACCCTTTATGCCAAGCGCGCCCAAGTGGTTGCTTAAAGCAGCCGCCTTTGGCTACGAAACCTGCGCGCGCGTAACGGGTACGCTCCCTGCGTTAAACTACGATAAAGTCGTAGAGGCCACAATTCCCGGCCATTGGATTTGTTCCAGTGAAAAGTGGAGAGTTTTGACGGGCCAGTCATTTACGCCGCTTACGGAAGGACTTAAAAAAAGTTTTGATTCGTAAAATTTCGGACACGACAACCAGAAATTTTGGTATAATATATCCGTCAATCATTTTGCTGTTATTTTTGGAGAGGTGGCCGAGTGGCTGAAGGCAGCGGTTTGCTAAACCGCCATACAGGTTAATTCCTGTATCGAGGGTTCAAATCCCTCCCTCTCCGTTGAATTTAAAGGGCTCCCGCAAGGGGGCCCTTTAAATTTAACAGAGAGTGGAGCGACACCAACTGCTTGGTGTCGCGTCGGGATTTGAAAGCCGCAGCTTTATGCGAGTTTGAACGAAGTAAAAGGCGAACATGGCGAGGCGGGGCCGCGAGCGGCGAGGGTCAACGAGCCGACTTGTGGCCAAATCCCCTTACCGAACATTTGAGAACCCCGCTTTTTGCGGGGTTTTTAATTTTACTGAGAGTGGAGCGGGGCAAACTGCTTTGCCCCGCGTCGGGATTTTAATCAAGATTGGAACCGGAATTTGAAAAGATAGATATTAGTATTTCCATATTGTAAAGCGACCTTCTATATGTTTACTATGACTGCTTTTCCCGGTTTCCGATTTACAAACTTGGTTTTGAATAGAATTCAAAGTCGCGGCACTGTTTTCGGCAATGCACGAAGAAGATCCAGGTGAAGCTGGACTATGCTGATAATAAGTTTGAATCCTCATTTTGATCTGCGTGTTTTCACAAAAGACGACTTGTTCAGTTGCACCAATAGAAATTGCACACACTCCCCAAGGATACATATAATTTTCTTGTGAGTCACTTATATAATGCGAAGTATTTCCGCCGGGAAGTTCAATGGCCAATTCATCAAATCCGGTGGCGTATGTCCCATTGGCCATATAGTACACTTCTTGTGCCTGTGCAACCGCCCTGGCTATACCTTTCATAGTGGCATAGCGGCTTTTATATACCGCCTTTGATATTGCGGCAATGCCACCGCCGCTAATATGCCAATGATTAAAACGACGACTAGTAATTCAATAAGTGTAAAACCGCTGTTATCAAAAAAGCGGTGAGATTTCAAATCAAGTTTGCAATGACTATTATATTTTTTGTTGTTATCCCGTACGCCCCTGCTGTCATCCCGTAACCCTGCGGGCCGCCGAACCGGGATCTCGTTGTTCAGTTTTCTCTTGCTGTCATCCTGAACTTGTTTCAGGATCTCGCCGTTCATACCATAAGAAGATGCCGGATAACTACCTTCCGGCATGACAGATTTTTTTATAACGGCAGACCCTGAATCAAGTTCAGGGTGACGACAAAGGCAAAAAGTGCTGTCATCCCCGAGGGTTTCTATCGGGAATCTCCTCCTTAGGGCTGTTTCTAAGCGGTGGAGATTCCCGATTACAAATTTCGGGAATGACTTTATTTTATTTTTTCCTAAACTGCCCAACATTTTGTTTTCCATATTCTTTTGCTCCTTTTTAATAAAATTCTCATTTATTAAAATTTAGCAAAAAAAGTCAAGTTTTTTAATTTTTCAATAACACAAACACAAAAGGACAAATCGTCTTCGGCCTTTTTATAAACAGATTACAACGATACTTATTTCATAACCGTATGGCTGAGTGCCAACAGTTGGCGTAAATTTTGCCAAACAAGCGGATTTTTGAAATCGGGTTGCCACGTTTTACCGCCTATAAAATCACTTACTACATACGCACACGCCCCGGCTACTTTTCGCCGTACACACACCGCCAACAAGGCCGATGTTTCCATATCCACCGTCAAAACAGATTGTTTTTGATAATGTTTGATTTCCGCTTTTGTTTCACGGAAAATAGCGTCCGTGCTCCAGTTTCTTCCAATATGAAAATTGATTTTTTGCCCGCGCAATTGTTGGCTTAAACGGGCCGTTAATTTTTTATCTGCCCGTATCACTTCTTGACGTGTATAATGGGGAGAAGTACCGTCCGCCCCAAAACTTTCATTACACAAAACAAGGTCGCCGGCTTCTACTTCTTCTTGTAAACTTCCGGCAAGCCCCAGCAAAATAAATTCTTTTACGCCCAGCGCAATGGCTTGCTCAGCCGCCAACGCTACCGCCGGGCCGCCGCACCCAAAACCCGTTATCAAACAAAAATCATGTTCCGGCGAAACATATACATCCGCCGCCACAAAATGCTTTTTCCAGTTACCTTGTTTTAGGTAAGATTGCACCAGCAGCGTAATCGGGCAGAGAACAGCCCTCGGGGGCAATTTTAATCCGCGGGCGGTTAACTTCACATACATTTTAGGCGTCACCGTTTCCGGCGAACGTACTTTTTTAACGGGGGGGAAAATTCGTTTCATAGCAACTCCTTGGGTATGTAAATTATACTATATCGCACGCGCCAAAAAATTGTAGAATATAAGGGAAGTAAAAATCTAGGGAGGATGTACCATTATGATTAAAGTAGGTATTAACGGTTTTGGCCGCATTGGTCGTTTTGTATTCCGCGCGGCTCAAGAACGCAAAGACATTGAAATCGTCGCTATTAACGACTTGTGCCCGGTGGACTATTTGGCTTATATGCTCAAATACGATACAATGCACGGTAAATTTGAAGGCACCGTAGAAGCTGATGTTGAAAACAATCAACTCATCGTCAACGGTAAAAAAGTTCGCGTAACCGCCGAAAAAGATCCGGCCAACTTGGCTTGGGACAAAGTCGGTGCGGACTATGTGGTAGAATCTACCGGTTTATTCTTGACCAAAGAAAAAGCGCAAGCGCACATTAAAGCCGGTGCTAAATATGTAGTGATGTCTGCTCCGTCTAAAGACGATACCCCGATGTTCGTATGCGGTGTCAACGAAAAAACGTACGTGAAAGGTACACAATTTGTTTCCAACGCGTCCTGCACCACCAACTGCTTGGCTCCTATCGCTAAAGTATTAAACGACAAATTCGGTATTAAAGATGGTTTAATGACGACGGTTCACTCTGTAACCGCCACGCAAAAAACCGTTGACGGCCCGTCCATGAAAGATTGGCGCGGTGGCCGCGCGGCTTGCGGAAACATTATTCCGTCTTCCACCGGTGCTGCTAAAGCAGTAGGTAAAGTTATTCCGGCCTTGAACGGTAAACTAACCGGTATGTCTATGCGCGTACCGACGTTGGACGTGTCTGTTGTGGACTTGACCGTCAACTTGGCTAAACCTGCCACGTACGAAGAAATCTGCAAAGCCATGAAAGCGGCCTCCGAAGGCGAACTCAAAGGCGTACTCGGTTATACCGAAGATGCCGTTGTGTCTTCCGACTTCTTGGGCGACAAACGCACCTCTATCTTTGATGCCAAAGCCGGTATTGCTTTAACCGATACTTTCGTCAAAGTAGTATCTTGGTACGATAACGAAATCGGCTACTCCAACAAAGTGCTTGATTTAATCGCCCACATGGCTAGCGTAAACAAATAAGTTTGCGTTTAGCATTTTGTTTATAAATAATCCCCGGTGTAAAAACCGGGGATTATTTTTATGCAGATTTTTTATATATAAATTTGTCATCTCGTACGCCTAAAGTGCCGTCATCTTGAACTTGTTTCAGCATCTCGTCGTTGTTTTTCCTGTTGTCATCCCGTAATTTATAACAACAAATGCTGAATCAAGTTCAGCATGACGTCCTTTTATATAACTGCCGTCACTCCGTACGCTAAAAAAAACCGTCACCCTGAACTGGCGGCCCGCAGGGTTTTCAGGGTCTCGCCGTTCTCTCCCCTGCAGTCATCCCGTACTCCCCAAGTGTTGTCATCCCGTACGCCCTTGTTGTCATCCCGTACTTGATACGGGATCTCGTCGTTCTTACAATAAGAAGATGCCGGATAACCATGACAACCCTTTTTATAACAACAGATGCTGAATCAAGTTCAGCATGACGACAAAGGCAAAAAATGTTGTCCTCCCGTAACCCTGCGGGCCACACCTTGCAGGCCGCCGCTCCGGGATCTCGTTGTTCATAAAAATAACTTGTAAATTTTTTTCAAAAATAAGTATAATAAAGCGTATGAGTATTCACACAAATTATTTTATTTACCCGATAGCGACCCGCGCGCGAGAATTTATCGCGCCGGTTATTGGCGTATCTATGCATCAATTAGCCATGCTATTGATGGGTTTGCTACAAAACCCGTCCGGTAAGTTGTGTGATATTTGATAGAAAAAATTTTTTAAATTAAAAACAACTGAACCCGGACTTAATAAATTAAAGTCCGGGTTTTTATTGTGGAGAAACAGTGAAAAGAAATTACGGAATTGTTGTTTGTTTGGGTATATGTGTACTGGCCCTGCCTGCCTATGCCCAAAGCCCCCGCGTAAAAGCGGTAAAAGCATTATTAAAAAACGGGAATTTGCCGTCCACCAACGCGCTCACGCAAGCAGTGAGCCGCAATGCATGCGCGCAATATACGCATGCTAATACATTGGCTTCCAATGCAAGCGAATATGCCCCCGCGTTTCCGGCGTTTACCACAGTTCCTACGCTTCCCGCCCTAAAACCCGTGTATATACCGCCCACAACGACATCGCCGGCGCGGACTCGTTCTTGGTTAGAGCAACAAAAACGTAATCTAAAAGCATGGCAGCTCAAACGTGAACACTCCAAACAAGTAGCGTTCGCGCAAGAGTTGGCTGCCTTACCTAAATTACGAACAGAACAAGTTTTCTTTACGGACGATTTAACCAATTGGCTGGTGCCGGAAATCTCTCTAAGCCGCGCCCCGCAAGTACCGTTTATGACGCGTCATAATTACTTATACCGGGGCTTGAAATTAGAGCACGACGGCACCAGCCTGCGCCAAATTTTACGCCACGGTTTACTCCTTAAAGATGCGGGAGGATTTTCCAACAGTTTTTTGGTGTCGCTGGCTACGACCCCGCAAGATGCGGCGGCTATTTCTTCTACGAAATACACTAATTTAGCAAAATCGCCCCAGTTTGCGTTGAATTATGCCTTTAGAAGCGCACAACAAGTACCCGGAAAATTACCGATTATGATTAGCGTAACCGGAGAATCCGAATATAGTGATATTGTACGCGTCCAGCACGATATTCCGGTTAGTCAAATTTACCAAGTGATCGGGTTACTGCACATTGAACAACAACCCACTTGGTGTTTAATTGAATTGGAAGGGGACACGTTCAAAATTACCCCCTACGAACGAAAATAAAAATTACTATCCCATAAAAAAACCCCCGGCCCAAAGCCGGGGGTTTTGCATCTAATCAATATCTCTTATTTTGCGGCAACAAAAATGCGGCTAAACGAAAAGGAAACCCCTACGTACACGTTTTCGCCGCGCGGGCCCACATATTTGCCTTGTGCGGTATAATAACTGATAAACGGGGCTACGAATAAGTTTTTATATACTTGCACATCCAACCGGGCATTGGTTTCAAACTCCCAATCTAAATCGGTCGGGTGATGTTCGGTAGCATCCAAATAATCACGGTACATGGCATCCCACTTAAAGGCAACACCTTCCCGGACGGGCAATTCCAATTTAATACCCGTTTCCCACGCTAATTTAGTAGCATACGGGTCATACGTAAAATCACGCTCGCCCACGACCGCGGCATATAAACTTTTCAAGTATTTACCTTCAAATAATTTGGCCCCGGCCATACCGCGCAAAATGCGGGTGCGGGGGGAATTATCGGGCTTGGTAAATTCGGTTTCGTAGCCGAGATTAGCAAACGGGCCGGCTTCAAAACCGCCTAAAAAATCATCCACGTGCCATAATTTTTGGGTGTAACCGGTGGTGAGCAAAATTTTATCGGCGTTTTCGTTCACCAAACGATCCCCGCTTACCGGGCGGATTTTCGTGCGGCCGTAATCCATAGTCAGTTCGTTAGACCACAAGAAAGGTTCGGCGTGATAGTCCGCGATAGAATCCCAACTGCCGCGCACCGCCGTTTGGGAATCGGACGTCAAACGTGCGTCGGAAAAAGATTGGTAATCCGTGGCGTTTTTTACTTCGGTAGAAGTTAAATCAAACGCGAGTTTTTTCAGTTCCACTTGCCAACCGCGTTTACCGTCTTGGGCCCAGGCCCCGGCAGCACAACACGCCAGCAACACAAAAATAATTAGTTTTTTCATATAACTCCTTGTTAGAAAAAAATAAAGAATATCACGGGGATAGTCTTAAATATATTTTAACGAATTTAGCGCGTGTCTTCAAATAAAAAAGAGCACCCGCAAAGGCAGGCACTCTCTATTTACAATCTGGTACACGTTAAGCAGTTTTTTTAATTTTAGCAATCAATGCTAACAAATACATCACTCCTACCGAAATAACAATGACGGACCCCGTCTGCGAAGCCATCACGTCGGACACGAAACCCATAATCGGCGGGAAAATTGCTCCGCCGATAAGCCCCATAATCATTAAGCCGGAAATTTCGTTCTTTTTTTCCGGTGTGTGCAAAATGGCTTGCGAGAAGATAATAGGGAAGATATTAGAATTACCCAACCCAATAAGTGCCACACAAGCAAATAACGCTCCTTGCGCGTGAAATACGAATAAGCCCACCATCGCTAGCAGCATGCAACTTACACTGACGGCAAAAATCACCTTGGCAGAAATTTTAGACAGCAGAAACGATCCCGTCAAACAGCCAACCGTACGAAAAATGAAATAAATGCCGGTGGCTTTCATGGCGGCTTCCGTAGCCAGGCCCACTTTGTCCATTAGAATTTGCGGCGCGGCGGTATTTGTACCGACGTCAATCCCCACATGGCACATAATACCGATAAAGCACAATAAAATCGTACTATCGCCAAGCAATGCCAAACATTCGGTAAATTTAGAAAGTTTGCCGGTAAGTTCTTCTTCTTTGATTTGCTCTTTACCCAACAAGATTAACGCCAGCACACATTCCACCGCAAATATCGCATACATCAAAGCCCAATTATTATACTTGGCGGCCAAAAACGGCGCAATCACCGTCGCACTCCACGACGCAATTGCTTTAACAAATTGCCCAAAAGTCATGGTGCTGGCAAGTTTATCGCCGCTGACGATATTAGACACTAACGGATTTAACGACACTTGCATCAGCACATTTCCAATACCAAGCAGCGAGAAAGAAACCATTAACAGCCCTAAACTTTTTACAGGCAGTAGCGGTAACAAAAGGGCCCCCAAGGTAACCCATAAACTAATCAGTACCGTTTTGCGCCGGCCGATTTTATTCATCAGCATCCCCGTCGGTACGGAGAAAATCAAGAACCAGAAAAATACCGCCGACGAGCAAAGAAAGGCCTGAAAGTTATTTAAGGCAAAGTCTTTCTTTACAAAGTTTGCCGCCGTCCCCACGCTATCTACAAACCCCATAGCAAAGAAGGCGAGCATCACAGGCACTAATTTAGCCACGAAAGAAGTGTTTTTGGGTGTGTTCATAGCAACTCCTATTTATTTGTATATTCCGGCCAAGCCCCTGTTTGCGTACAAACAAAGGCCGATATTTCTACGGCTTGTTGATGGGCCTCTTGAAGCGTTTTCCCGTCCAAAATGCCTTGCACAAACGCGCCCGAAAAAGCATCCCCCGCGCCGACGGTATCGGCCACGGTTACTTGCGGGGTGTTTAGGCGGGATGTTTCTGCGTTGGAATAAACAAAACTATATTTTTCGCCTGCGGTGATGATTACATATTTCAAGCGGTACGTATCACATAGGTATTTACAAAACGCTTCTTCCCCGGAAGTGACGTTGAACATTTTACTAATCGTCAAAAGTTCTTCGTCGTTGACCTTAACGATATTGGCTAACCCCAACAGTTTTTCTATCAGTTCTTTAGAATAGTAATGTTGGCGCAAGTTGATATCATAAAAGCGCAAGGCCTCCGGGCGGGCATAAGCAAGCAGGGCGGTAATCGTATTTTTAGAATCCGGGTGACGCATCGCCAACGTCCCATAGCAAATAGCATCTGCTCTTTTGACTATTTCAATGGCCTTTTGCGTAAGCGAAATATGATCCCACGCCACATTTTCAATAATGGTATAACTGGGGATTCCCTGATGCAACTCCACTTTCACGCTACCTGTCGGATAGTTAAGCGAGTCAACATAATAGGCAATATGACTCTTTTCCAGTTCTTGTAAAATTTCCGTACCGAAAAGGTCATTTCCCACCGCGCTCACCGCATATCCTTCCGCGCCAAGTTGCGTGGCGTGATAGACAAAATTGATGGGCGCACCGCCTGCCCGTTTACCGGTAGGGAAAACATCCCACAGGAGTTCCCCGATACCAACGACCACTGGTTTTTTGTTTTCCATAAGATTCCTCTTATTCATACGGTCTGATACTTCACGCGTTTAGTATATCTGTTTGATTTTTTGCTGTCAACCGTATTTATTATTTATTTTTTCCCCTAAAAAGAAAGGGGGGAAATTCCCTTTCCGGGAAAGATTAACCCATAAAAAAACCCCATGCATGCATGGGGTTTTTTTAGACTAAACGATTAAGTTAGAACGTATTATTTAGTTTGCTTTAACGTGGCGGTTTCCTTCTTGGCACTTAAGGCCACAAACAGGATAGACACTATCGCGCTGGCGATACAGGTATAATACATGACATTCCACCCATATTTTTCTACCAAGAAAGCCGCGCCCATATTGGCTAAAACAGCCGTACCCAAGATATACGCCCAGAAGCCGCTAAATCCGGCAGCGGCACCGGCGGACTCTTGCGCCGTAACGCGGGAAATCATTACCCCGCCGATAAGCACTTGCGGACCGTCCACAAAGAAACCGATGGCGGCCATAAAGAAACAAGTCAGCCACAGGTGAGAGGCACCGGCAAAAACGACATACCCATACGTACACAAGGCCAAAATCACCAAATAAGCAATCGTAACCGGAGCGCAACGGCCTTTGAAGAACTTAGAGGCCAAATACCCTGCCACGATACCGCCGGGCATACCGAAAAGCGGCATCAAGTTCCACAACCAGACTACGCTTACTTTATCAATACCGCGAACATCATACAAGAATTTAGTAGCCCAGTCCAAGGTACCGAAACGCACAAAATATACGAAGCTTAACGCTAAAGACAAATACCACACATACGGGTTGCCAAATACATATTTCTTGAGAATAGACCACTGGCTACCCTCGGCTTTTTTATCTACCGTTACAGGGATAATATCATTTTTATATTCTTCAATCGGGGGCAAACCAATGGAGGCCGGCGTATCGCGCAACGACCAAAAGATGTACACCGCAATTACGATACCGATAATACCGGGCACATAAAACACGGCACGCCAATCGTTGCAATATTTAAGCAAAATGGCAATAATACCGCCCGCGGCAAAGGTACCGGCCGTATGGGAAGAAGACCACCAGCTCCAAATTTTGGCGCGTTCACGGGGCGCGAACCAATACACTAACGATTTAGCAACCGGAGGATATCCCGTAGCTTGACAAAATCCGTTAAGCCCCCAGAAAAAAGCCAACGGCCACAAAGAAGTCAAAAAACCGTAAAACAAGTTAATGATGCCGGAGAAGAACAACCCAATGGCCATAAATGCACGCACATTTGATTTATCAGCCAAGATACCGGCGAACAATTTACCTACACCGTATGTAATTGAAAACGTGGCCGAAATAATACCCAAATCCACGATATCAATGCCTAAATTTTCACTAAATACGTGTAAGGCAGGAGTGAGGTTTTTACGAGTCACATAAAACGCACAATAGCCAATATACAGTGCTAGAAAAGTACGAATGCGCCAGTACTTATATTGGCAAGCAATTTCCTCGGCACTTTCAATGCGCGGAGCATCAGGCAGAGGTTTAAACCAACTAAGCAATTTTCCCATCAGTTTCTCCTTGAATAAAATAATATACTACTACCTCCTCATTATATCATAATTCTTTGCGCTTGACGCATAAAAATAAGACGTTAGCACACGTCTTTTTTTGTACTAAAAATTTTGCGGATAAACAACGCAACCCCCGGGGAAACCGGGGGTTGCGTTATACACACATATACCAGTACTATTTTAATGAGTCGGTTGCAAGGTCAGACCGTCCACATTTAACGAACTGGAACCATTATGATCCAATACTACTTGCACCCGACGCGTTAATTCTTTATTCAAACTTGCTTGTAACAAAGTTCCGTCTTTAGCAAGTTGATTGAAAGGAATATCCAATGCTCTACACAATTTACGCAGGCCCTTCTTGTTTAAGTAGCCAACGGCTTTTTCTTGAAGGAGTGAGTTAAATTCCATTACGGAAACGCCGAACATTTTTGCTACTTCTTCTTCCATATGGCCGGCCTGTTCAAGAACTTGCGCCTCAATCTCTTCCACCGCAATATCCGAATTGGCTTTGGCTAATTCCTTTACTATTTTGGAGCGATTATCTTGCGAAGCAACCTCCTGCATCTGGCTTGCCACGCTGGTTTGCATCTCCTCCCACTTGTTACCCTGCGGTTTACCGTTCGGTTTACCGTGCGATCCTTTTCCCTTAAACATATCGGCAAATAGACGATAGTTCATGACTAGCGACCCAAGAGTCAATACCATCGGTACGAGCAATTGGTCAAACACCAGCTGCGATTTGGCAACTTCCTCCGCCAAACCCGTTACATCATGGATCGGATTTGTAAAGAATAAGCCGATTGCGGTAGGGACCAAGAAACACCCTACTACGGCCGCGGTGGACAAGGCCCCTACAAATACAGAATGGTGGTTACCATGCGCCTTATCAATTCCTTTCATAAGGTTAAACATGAGGGTAAACATGTTACCCATCAGCGCGTTCACGCCTACTACCATAGGAATTAACCAACCACCCGCGTTCGGCCCTAACCCAAACATACCTCCCATAAGGCCTACCGCAGCAAGGGCAGAACCCAGCATCAATTTTTCGTTAATTTGGGGCACATCTTTGTATTTGGCTAACGCCCACTTCGCGGCTAAACGCCCCGCAAACACAGGTCCCATCGTAAAGATACCGGCAACCGCCACGTTCAAGCCATCAGCAATTACCGCAGGAGCGACATCACGCATCCACGGTAAAGATTGGGAGATAGCATTAGCAATCCAATCAACCCCTGTACCCAATGCTTCCACAGAATCAATCATAGCTTTCAAAATACCCTTGGTCGCTCTACTGGCTTGCGTTTCCGAGCCGCAGAGTAAAAGCAACGCAGTGAACATGGGGAGCAGTCCATATTTTATGAAAAATTTACCATCAGACTCGGTTGTAGCTACGGGCGCGGCCTGATTTACGGTTGGGGTGGTGGGTTTGGGATGGAACAGGCGCGACAAGGAGCTCCCTTTGGCTTCTTTATTTACGGCCGGGATCTTTTTAGCACCGGGTAACGGCACATCAGTAGTCCACCGTGCCAAAAAAGCCCGCAGAATCGGAATTGCTAATATACCGTACATATATTGCCACTTACCTAACAACGCGGCCGCCACCGCATACGCCAAATAGGATCCCAAAGACCCAAGCGTTTTGGACAGTTGTACGCCTGCCACCAACGAATCGGCGGCCTTACCTTTGTTCATTGCTTGGGCAGCCGGGTTGACTATTTGTTGTAGGGCCGCGGCAAGCGCACCGCTAAAAAAAATAGATATAATTACCGGTGCCAAGGTACCCCAACCATGCGGATCTCCCGCGATATTGGCTACCGTAGCCCAAGCAAACGCAGCCAAACTCATCGGCATTAAAACTTTCAGCACCTTTGCAGCCCCGGATTTATTCACCCAAGGTTTGAAAAGAAATGCCAACAGGTTGGTAAAATATACCCCCGTAGATATGAGGGTTGACACCCCTGCGGCATTGCCTTTAAAAAGTCCTCCATATTGTTTTTCAAGCTCTAAGTAACGCCCGGTGCTTCCAAAACCCATAGCTCCGGCATCCAAGTTAAGTGCGTTCAAACGGTCATTGGTCTTTTGCACAATTACGACGGGCATATCTCCCAAATTTTTAAGACGAACTACCGTTGCGTTCACATTATAAAGAATCTCTTGCTTTTTTCCGTTTGTTTTATACAAGTTACCGTAAGTATCCAGCACTAAAGACTCATCCTTTTTTAACTTTATTTTTTCATCAGATATAATCAAGGTATGGCTATTGGTACGGAAGGTGGTACGTTTGTCCGAATCTGCTACTCTTTCTTTGAGTACTACGGAGTAAGCATACGGAAAATCGGCTATGCCTGTTTTCAAACCGTTTACAGGGAACCCCAGTTCCGCGGAGGAGTTAAGGCGGACATTTCCCGGCATAAAATCTTTGAATACACGGTAATAATCACGTACTTCTTTTGTATAAGGATATTGAATATTGGGGTTCTCTTTTTCAACAAAACTGGTTTTTTCGGAACTTACCAACGCTTTATTTTGCTCAATGGCAGAACGAACTTGTTGAACGGCTGCTTCGTCCCCTAGCAAGGACTTCACGATTTGCTCAAAGGTTGGCACATCTTCTTCTTTCAAATAGTTGGCCCCTTTCTTACCGGTTAACGCTTTGGCGAGGTAACGCCCTGCCTGTTTGAAAGGAGATAACATCCGTCCCGTTATAGCATCTACTGTTTGTTGGCGAAGGAGGGGTGCATCCGACAATTCCGCTAATAAGGCAAAGTTGACAGCATTTACCGTTTCCGGCGCGTCCAACTGGATTCCCGCCGCAGACAACGCCTCACGCACCTGCGTAGAGAGCAAAGAAGCATACACTCCATCATTTTTAATAGAACGAGTTTGGAAATCTGAACGGGCTTGGCGAACAGCGTTGTCAATGGTCTTCGTGACAACTTCATCCGAAATGGTAGAATTGTTTGCAGGGGTTTCCGGCGACGGCGAATTTGCAGACGGGTTTTCTCCGGGGAGTTCTTCCGGCATTTCCACACCGTCTTCTTCCGTAGGCGGAACCGGCGGGTTTTGATTGTTACCACCCGCCCAAACATATCCGGCCGTACCTATGTTCCAAGGATTTACTCCTACTTCTTCCGCTTTGGGGTCTCGCGTGTTTACAACCGGGAGATCTTCCTTATTAATAGATAATTGATCTATTACAGCCTGTTTCGCCCCTTCTTGCGCAACCACCTTATTAGCCGCATCTAATTTGCCTTGTACATATTGCCGGGCGGCTT
>JAZUKK010000012.1:0-7105 GCA_045643265.1 Elusimicrobiaceae bacterium
CGAACCCGAACCGAAAGCACCGCCGAAAGCCCGCAAGCCCGCGTTTGTACAGGGCGAATTGTTGAACGTTCAAGCCCACGGGCAACCGACCGAAGCATAATAATAAAATAGCAAAGGGCATTTTCTATGTCAAGACAAAAGCAAAAAAAGCCGGGGCGCGTTGAAAACCTTAAACCGTTCGGTAGCGTGGAGATTGCACGGGAAATGGCGCGAAAAGGCGGTTTAGCGTCCGGGGTGACGAAGCGCAAGCGCAAGACGTTTGCCGAAGCGTTGAAAATCATACTTGAAAGCCAACTGAAACCGGGTACGGAACTCTACCGAAAGACCAAAAAGACAATGGTTGCTTTGGGGCTTGAAGGAGAACCCACGGCACAGGATATACCCCTTTGCGGTATGCTTCAAAAGGCGGCGAAAGACCCAAAGGCGGCGGAATGGTTGCGGGACACAATCGGGGAAAAGCCCGTGGACAAGGTAGAGGAAATTGCGCCGACCCCGCCGCTCATTTTGGGCATATTGCCGACCGCGAAACAGGGCGACGCGCCCGAAAAGTACGAACTTCACAAAGACCCGGAAGCCCGCAAGGGAGAAGGTGAAATATGAGGATTGACCCAAATACGCTTGCCGCTTGCTTAAAGGCGGCACACAAAGCGGTAAATGACACTTTCAGTAAACTGACACCAGAACAGCGTAAGCGAATTGCGGATAACATTATCAAACAGGCAAGGTTGAAAAAATGAAGGTTGAATGGCGCGGGCGCGTGTGCGGCGGCAACATACACGCCGCGAATGTCCCGGACAGTTTGCCGCTTGCGGATATTGAGCGTAAGCATATTCCAAAGGCGGTGCAGAGTAAAAGGGCAAAGCGAAATGGCAAAGAACGTTAAAAGACAGGCGCGGGACTTTATCGCAAGCAAGGCGCGGCAGAATACGGACACGGCACAGGCGCAAGTTTCCGCCGCCCGCCGAGCCGCCGCCCTTGCTTTCCTTACGGGCAAAAGGGGCAAGTAATGGGTTTCCGCCGACAGCACAGTTTCAAGGGGCGGCTTCACGATTTCAACCGCTCATTCTATAAGTTTGACAAATCCCCCGGCTCACAGCGTCACGCCGCCCAATTCGTCGTCTATTCCTGTGGCACGAAAAAGCGGTACAAAACCGAAGAGGAAGCCGCCGCAAGCGCGTTGCAATGCGGAATGAAGCGCGGCACTATCCTGTATTGCTACAAATGCCGTTATTGCGGCGGCTACCATTTGACGAAAAAGCCGCGTGGCAAGCGTGACCGCGTGTTTTAGCAATGTACGTTGAATATCCACACGGCATACCCAACGGATTTATGGGGCTATTCCCGGACGTGTTTCGGGAAAGTTGGAATGATTGCCTAATGGTGGATAGGGAGTTTTGCAAGGATAACGGCGTTCCCTACCCGGACGAACCGATTAAAGAACAATGGTATCCGGGCGGGCGCGGCAGTTGCAAATCAACCCGCATTTCCGTACAGTTGTCCGCGCTTATGGCGGGTTGCCCGAAAGAACGGGCGGATTGGCATATTGTCATTGCCCGTAAAATCGGTAATGAGTTGCGGGAAAGCGTCTATAACCAAATGTGTTGGGCTATTGACAAGTTGGGTATGCGCCCCTACTTCAAGTTTCAGTTGTCCCCGCTGAAAATCATACGCAAGGACACCCAACAGGAAATAATCTTTAAGGGCTTGGACGACGCGGACAAATCAAAATCAATCAAATTGCCGTTCGGGTACGTCCGCTACCTGTGGTTGGAAGAAGCCGACCAATTCGCCGGGACAAAGGAAATCCGCAAGTTTAAGCAATCCGTATTGCGCGGCGGACGCTACGCCCAAACGTTCTATTCGTACAACCCGCCCATATCGGCGGCGGCGTGGGTGAATAAGGAAGCGTTGAAGCCGAAATGGGGAAAGAAGGTTTATAAAAGCACCTACCTTGACGTTCCGCCCGAATGGTTGGGGGATGAGTTTTTACAGGAAGCGTTGGATTTGAAAGAGGACAACCCGCGCCTGTACGAACACGAATACTTGGGCGTTCCAACCGGGACGGGTGCAGAGGTTTTCCCGAACCTTACGGCGCGTGAAATCACGAATGAGGAAATATCCCGCTTCACCTGTTGCCGCTACGGTATTGACTTTGGCTTCCGCAATGACCCGTCCACAATCATTTGCACGGCGTTGGAACGTAAGACGAATACAATCTACATTTGGGGTGAGTGGTACGCCTTTGGGCAGTTTGAAGAGCAGATTGCGGCGGAAATCAAACGGCGCGAATTGGCACAGCGGACAATCTACGCCGACAGCGCGGAATTACGCGCCATTGCCCGCTTGAACGCTTTGGGTTGCCGTTTGGTTGTCCCCGTCCCGAAAAACGAAAAGGGCATTGCCGTGGACGACGGCATAAATTGGCTACGCAAGCACCGCATTATCATTGACCCGAAGCGTTGCCCGCACAGTTGGGAAGAATACAGTATGTGCGAATACATACGCACAAAGGACGGGCAACTTACAAACCTTATCCCGGACAAAGACAACCATTGCATAGACCCGACCCGGTACGCCTATGTAAACGAAATCCGCTACGGCAACTTGCCCCGCCAATTTGCTATGTGATAATTGACTTTGGGGCGTATTGGTAGGTAAATACGCACTTGAAAGGCAATTATGGCAGACGCACCCGCTTCTCTTCTTACTTCGCGGCAACACCCTATTTTTGTGGATAGGAATTGGCAGTTGCAAATGAACCGTTTGGCGGCGAACGGCGGGCGACCGTACATTAAAACCCGCCTGTGGCGCGCGCCGAATGAAACCGATACGCAATGGAAGGGCGACCCGGAAGAGGGGATTGTCGGGCGCGTCCAACGGAGTTGCCTTATCAATGACGCGGGGCGTATTCGTGACAAGATTTCGCAGTACATTTTCAAGACCCCGGCACAGCGTGACGGTGCAGACCAAACGTTTTTGGATAACGTCGGCAAGAAACTGTCAGTCAATGAGTTTATGCGGAAGGTAAACGACGCGATTACCACCGGGCAATGGGCGTGGGTACAGGTAAACCGCACCCCGCAACAGTACGGCGCGGACGGCAAGCCCCTTGCAAAGACGCTTGCGAACGCGGGGCGCGTTTCGTGGCGGCTGTGGGAAAGCGTCAATATCCCGGATTGGTGCATTACCCCGGAAGGTGAGATTGTTTGGCTGATTGTGCGGACGGAAGAGTATATCAACACCGACCCGACACAGCCCGGAAAGACCGTCAAAATCTCTACGCTTTACCGCAAAGAGGACGACGGCAAGGTTTACGTGACGGAAGAGTGCGACGACGCCACCGCCGCGAAGGATATGCAACTTAAAAGCCATTGGGAGTTTACGGGGCTTGACCGTATTCCGTTTGTGCTGATTGGCAAACCGTCGTATGACGCTTGGTGGTTTGACGACGTGGAGAACATACAGGCGCAAGTGATGAATTACGACAGTATGCACAATGAGACAATTACGGATAGCATTTTTCCGCAGTTGGTTGTGCCTATGTCGCTTTTGGGGCAGTTGAGTACGAACCTTTCCCTTGACAATATGGGCGCGAAAGAGGTTATTACCCTTCAACGCGAACTTATCAAGGGGCGCAAAAACCCGTTCTATGAAGAACCGCAAGATAGGGGGACGACCCGCTATCTTACGCCGTCGTCCGCCGACCTTAAAATGGTGACGGACGAACAGGGGCGCAAGCGGGCGTTGCTGTTTGATATGGCGGGGCTTGCCCTGTTCAATAAGGAAACGCGGCAAATCCAAACCGCCGAAAGCAAGCAATTTGACCAATTAGACACCAATTCCACGTTGGGCTACCGGGCGTTGCTGTTGGAAACGGCGGAAAAAGAGATTATTGCGCTGTCAAAGGTTTTTGACCCCACGTTTAAGGAGTGGAAGCCCGTTTATAATAAGAAGTTTGACGTAGTGGACGTGACCGCGCTTTCGGCGGCAATCACGGCGACAATCAATTTGCCGAACGTGACCCCGCTTATGAAAAAGGCGTGTTTGCGCGGCGGCGGGCGTATCATTTTGGAGTTGGGCGCGATTTCGCAAGAGGAATACGACGCGATTATTGACGAAATCAATAATATGCCGAATGAGCAACTTACGGCGGCGGTTGTCGCCAACCCGTTTGAAGAGTTGCTGAAAAAGCGCGGCGAAGAGGGCGACGACCCGGCGGAGTAATAAACAGGTTGTATAACCTGTGAATAAAAGGGCGCGGGCTGTAAATGTCCGCGTTCTTTTCTTTGTCATAACCTGTCGGCAACCTGTGCGCCGTTGTTTATAAATGATAGGGTATGGTATAGGGTATGCGATAGGGTAGGGTATAGCCGCATAGACATAGAATAAGAAATAGACATAGAATAGAGATACAAAGAGTGTGTATTATTCAAGCAAGTAATTTAGTAAGCAATAAAAGACACCCGAAAAAATCATTTTACACGCGGGCGTATTTATGGCACACACCATTTCGGGTACACGTCCGCCCGCTCATTGGACGCGAAAAAGAAGCCGAAAGGCACGGACACGCCCCGATTGGCGCGGAAGCAAAGGAAAAAACAGCAATGGATATTGCAAAGTTATTGGCGAAGGTTGCGAACGGTGAAACCTTGACGGACGCTGAAAAGGCGGCGTTAAAGGGTTTTTCGCTTCAAGGCGAACTTGACAAGGTTGCCGCCGCCGCAAGGCGCAAGGCAGACGAAGCCAAAGCCGAAAGCGAAAAGAAGATTGCCGAACTGACAGCCGCGCTTGAAGAAGCGAAGAAAGCCAATAATAACCCGGCGAATGACACCGAACTTGCAAAGTTGCAAGCACAGGTTGCCAAACTTCAAAAAGCCAATGAGAAGTACGAAGCCGAAGCCGCGAAGGTTGCGCGTACCAACGCAATCAATGCGGCGGCAAAGGCGGCGGGCATTTCGGCGGCGGACGGGGTTTCGGCGGACGTTTTCGCAAGGTTGCTTGACATTGCCGTTGGTGACACGAAGTTGGACGACGCGGACGCTATGAAAACCGCGCTTGAAGCGTTTAAGACGGGCAACCCGGCTTTGATTGCTGATAGCGGTATTCCGGGCGTTGCGGTGAAGGGCGGCGGGGCGAAAAACCCCATTGCGCTTCCCGGCGGGAAAAACCCCTTTGCGAAGGACAGCCAAAACCTTACGGCGCAAATGCAACTGTTGAAGGAAAACCCAACGGAAGCGGCGCGTTTGGCGGCGGAAGCGGGCGTGACGTTGCCGGGTGCGACAGCGTAGCGTTTAACTGAAACAATCACAATTCCAAAAAGGAATACGAAAAATGGCTATCACCAAACTTTCTGATGTTGTGAACGCCGCGTCTATGGCGGCTTTCACGCTGTTTGTGCGCAAGGCGTACCACGATAACAGCAACTTTCTCAAATCGGGCATTGCGGCTTCCGACCCTCTGATTGCTTCGCGCTGTGCGCAGGCGGGCTTTGGCGGTAAGACCGTCAATATGCCGTTTTGGGGCGACCTCACCGGGGACGACAACGTTTCCACGGACACGGGCGACATTACCATTGACAAGATTTCGGCGGGACAGGACGTTGCCGTTATTACGCGCCGTGATAAGGCGTTCGGCATTACCGACCTTGCCGTTGACCTTGCGGGCGACGACCCTATGGCGTGGATTGCTTCTCGTGTCGGCGCGTATTGGGCGCGGCGTGACGAAGCGAAGGTGCTTGCCACTCTCGGCGGTATCTTCAAGAGCGGCACGGGCGCGGGCAAAGACCTCGTTTATGACATTTCAAGCGAGGAAGGCACGGCGGCTATTCTCGGCAAGGACACGCTCCTTTGGGCGGCGCAGAAGTTGGGCGACAAGAAGGGCAACCTTGTTGCTATTGCGATGAACTCGGCGGCGGAAACCTATTTGTCGTCCCTTGACGCGCAATCCACCCTTTACCGTCCGTCTACCCAACCGGGTATGCTTGCGACGTTCAACGGGAAGAGCATTGTTATGGACGATAACCTTGCCTATGACCCGGAAACGAAGGTTGCGGAAATCTACCTGTTCGGTATGGGTGCTGTTGCGCTCAATGACGTGCCGTCCAAGAATGAGTTTGAAGCGGGACGCGACCCGCTCAAAAACGGCGGTGAGGATTACATTGTCACCCGTCACGCGGGCATTGCGCACGTTCGCGGCTTCAAGTGGACGGCTAACACCTGTTCGGGTGCTACCCCGTCCAACGCGGAACTTGCGACCGTGGCGAATTGGAGCAAGGTTTACGACGTGAAGGACATTCGCGTTGTCAAACTCGTTTGCAAACTCGGCTAACCGCCGCGTGAGCGAACCGAAAACGGGGGGCGTGGGGAAACCCCGCCCCCTGTTTGGTATCAAACACCAACCCTTTAAGAAAGACCCTAAACAATGAAGAAGTTTATTTGCACCCTTGCGGCGGCTGTTGCCCTGTTTGGGGTTTATGCGGACGGCGACACGTATCAAAATCACCTCTACGCCACGGGCGCGGGCTGTGATATTGTCACCGTTGAAACGGGCAAGCCGCTGACGAACGCCACGGCGTTTGCCGTCAAGCCCGGACACGTTCTTTGCCCCATTTCCTTTGAGGTTATGGGTGCTACAAAGACCGGGACGACTACGGAAACCGTCTTTGTGCCGACCAACTACCTTATCACGGCGACGTTTAACGAAACCAACTACGTGCGGACGGTGACGAACGGCGTAATTGTCTCTACGCCTGTGCCGCACACGTCCACGGTGACGAATACCGTGCTTACGCTCAATGGCATTGACACGTCCGTTTGGACGGCGTTTGCCACCAACGGATATGAGCGGACGGACACGGTGCTTTCGTCTATCCCGGCGACGGGGAACGTGACGGTTAAAAATGGAACGTCGGCGTATTCCGCGCTTACGCTGACTAACGGAACGTCCGCCGCAACGGGCGTTTGGGACTTTGGCAACCTTGTCTATCCGGGCGGGCTTTCGCTGTCGGCAACGGACGCTGAAAAGGTTGTTTTGCGCGTCAAGTACGTTTTCTTTGATAAGTAAACCACACACAGGTAAAAAGAACTATGCCTAATCTTTCAAGCAA
>JAZUKK010000013.1:0-54042 GCA_045643265.1 Elusimicrobiaceae bacterium
TTGGTATTTTCCATACGTTTATTGTACTTATTTTAAGCGGTACGCGCTACCGGTACCGCTAATGCCTGATATAACCGTCTAGAATTTGCAAGACAAAAAATTCTCCCCGCTTATGCCAGCCAAGGGAGAATTTTTTGCGTCCCAAAAATGGAGTAAATTAGAAAAGATAAATATTGCAATTCCTTGGATAATAAGGCGGACAGGTCCCTGAACCTTGGTATGTTCCGCCCATTTGTTCACATAATTTATTATATTTATCCGTTCTATCCGTTGTCAAAGCAAAACAAGCCCTTCCCCATTCGCCATGTTGGCCATATTGTAAATAATGAACGTACGCATTTTTTAAGGACTGCGTATTTCCGCATGATACCCGCGCCCACGGATCGTCGTCTATATCGCGTATCTGGCAAAGCCCCCACGGATATCGGCATATGACATTGTTATCTTCAAGCGTACAGCCCGACGGTTGCACGGCCAGTGACTCAAAATCAGGGGTATATTCTCCAGTCGCCATGTAGTAGGCTTCTTCGGCACTAGCAATACTATCGGTAATCGCCATGAGGGTAGAATAGCGGCTTTTCATGACGGCTTTTTCGTATTGCGGCAACGCCACCGACGCCAAAATACCAATGATAAGGACAACGACAAGCAATTCAATTAACGTAAAACCGTACATGACAGACCTTTTTTTATAAATGCCGTCATCCCCGAGTGTCTTTATCGGGGATCCCTTCCTTATGGATGATTCTAAGCGGTGAAGATTCCCGATTACAACTTTCGGAAATGACATTATTTTATTTCCCCTGCTGTCATCCCGTACTTGATACGGGATCTCGTTGTTCACTACAATAAGGTGAGACCCTGAATCAAGTTCAGGATGACGGCAAGAACAACTGCCCAAAATTTTGTTTTCCATATTCTTTCACTCCTTTTTAATAAAATTCCCATCTATTAAAAGGTAGCAAAAAAAAAAAAAAACAAATGTCAAGTCTTTTTTATATTTTTCTACAAACTCCGTCCATAAAAGCCCGTATTTCCGCCGCGGCACGCCAAACGCTAAAAAAGGCCGAACACAAAAAAAGTGTCCGGCCTTGTTGCAAAGAGAATACCGTTAGTAGATGGCTTGCCACACGCGCGTTGTCAACTTAAACTCCACACGGCGGTTAGCGCGCCGGCCCTCGCTAGAAGTATCTAGCGTGATTGGGCGGTCTTTTCCGTAAGCGTGTATGCGGATACGTTCGGCATTGATACCGCGGCTTACCAAGTACGATTTCATGGCCGCGGCCCGTGCGCCGGAAATCCAATAGTTATACTCCTCCGACCCTATAACATCCGCATGGCCTTCAATAATCAAATGCAGTTTCGGTTCGTCCTGTAATACGGTGACGATTTTATCCAAAAGCGCATACGCCTCCTCCGGCGGACGGATAGAATCAAAATCGTAATTGACACAAGGCAGTTGTTTAGTCTTGCCCATTTGCGCGGCCGATTGGGCCGCCAAGTGCTCATTGCGGACTTGCTGGTCAGCAATGGCCGGGTCCGTTTTTTTAGGCCGGGTTAAATCGTCCTCTTCCGTTTGGACATAAGTACACGCCGCCAATAGAGCGGCACACAACACCATCAAAAAGGGTTTGAATTTCATAATAACTCCTCCTGTTTCATTATAGCATAAGACGGTTATCTTGCGTAACAAATCCAACTTTTCCCCACTTATCCACATACTGTGGATAACCTGTGGATAACCCCCGTTTTACTCTACATTTCCGGGTTTTATAACTGGCCCGTTTGAACACATAAGGGCATTTTGGAAAAAGGGCTGTTGATAACTTAATTTTTTTGTGGATAACTTTTATTTTTCAGCCAAAAAATAACGAAAATTTTTATTTCCCCCGACGGGATCAACCGTGCGTGCCCTTTGAGCCTGTTTTTTCACACTTTTTCAAAAAACTGTTGACAACATCCTGTTTTTTAGGACAAAAACCCCTAAATTTTGTGTTTTTTGTTATTTTTTCAACTTAATTTTTACACAAAAAGCCGGGTTATCCACAGCGTTGCACACACGCACCTTGCCCCGGGACGCCCCAGAAATGACGTTTAACACACCGCGTTGCGCTTGCCAGTTTAACATCGGCGGACTTAAACGTAACGCAGACGGTACATAGTGAAACAGACTGTTATTTTTCAACACCACCCACACGCGCAAAGCCGTTTCTTGCGCTTGCGGGGCCGATAAAGACAGTTCATTTTGCAACACATCTGCCCGGGCATACGCAATACGCGTTTGGGCAGCCGGTACCCATAAATACGCCGGATCAACGTGATCAAACCATACCGGTTTTTCCTCTATATAGCGCAAGGCAAAATCAGGCCCGTACGTTTTGCCGCGGCGTTCTAACGCCTGTTGGGCCAAGGCCAATTCTTCTTGTTCTCCTACCACTAACAAACGGGCCGCGGGAAGCGGTTGATTTTTCCACACATCCCCGGGAGAAACCAACGCTACCGCCCCAAATAAACTAGGCGTGTTGGCCACGCGTAACGCAATTTGCGCGGCGGAAGATCCTTGCACGGCCAAGATACGGTTTTCCGGGCCGGTTTTTGTTAAATAGTTGGTATCTACATACGGCAGTAATTCGTGCGTCAAAAACCGTTCAATTTGCGCCGCACGGTTGACGTAATCTTTTTCTTCAAAATTGATACCCACCACAATTGCCGGATATTGTTGCTGAAATTGTGCCACCAGTTGGGCTTGTTTAGGCACTACGCCCAACATCACCACCAACGGATAACTTTTTTTAAGCGGCACGAAATCTTCCGGCAAGAAAAAAGTAACCGTATTCGTACTGCCTAACGCCGCCGAAGGGAAATAAACAAATGTCTCCCGGCCCGGATGAATAAAAATGCGCGAATCTTCTTCTTGGGCAAACACCCCTACCGCGCACACAAACAAACTAAACACTAAAAATAATTTCTTCATAATGTTATTGTAGCATTTGCAACACTTTCACACCAACCAAGCGTAAAAACTGTTAAGCCGTTCGTACAATAATGTTATAATAAAAAGAAAAAAAGGATACTTTATGAAAAAATTATGCGTACTATTTGCTTTACTCGCCGTCTCCATTTCGGCCCAAGCCGACGGACTCGCTTTGCAACAAGTGTTGCCCTTATTGCAAAAGAATAACCGATCCGCCGCGGAAAACCAAACGGTACTTAATTTATTCCGCTCATCTAAAAACCCGGAAGTCGTTTTTGCCGCCGGAGCCAGTTTAGTTAAAACACCGCCCGCCAAAACGCAAGAACCGGCGTTATTTAACGTATTGTTGCACACCCAAGACGGGCTCAAACAAACCTTTGCGGCCGTGATTATTACCGCGATGGGATCTGTGCATGAAGAATTGGCCCCCGCGTTGGAAAATGCACTCAACGGCAAAGATCCGGTATTGCGTGCCTATGCGGCCGCGGCTTATGCGCTTGTGCAACCGCAAGATGTCACCCATACCGCCGATATCGTGCGTTTGTATATTTTTGATCCCGCGTTTGCCCAACGCGCGCTTAACGTGCAAAACGGAAAAGAAAAAAACCCGCTCAAAACGCTGCAAAAAGTTTCTTCGTCTGACGACGAACAAGTCCGCGCCGCCGCGGCCGCTTGGTTAGGTTCGTTACACTCGGCCGCCTCGGCCAAACAACTGCTTAAAATGGCCAAAAAAGAATCTGCGCCCGACGTACAAGCCGCCATTGCCACCGGACTAGCCGCCCAACGGGAGGATACGTTAGCCACGGTAAGCCAAGGCTTGCGCAAAAATTATACCTCTCCCTACGCTAATACCTGTGCGCTGGCACTCGGTTTTATGACGGGGAATGGAATAGATACCGTGCGTAAAAATTTAACTTCCACGCACAAAAACGCCCCTATTAACGCGGCCCGCGCCGCGGCGTACATGGCCAACGTGCTATCCAACCCCAACGCTTTTGCCTATTCTTCAGACCGGGCCTTTGATATTCATTTGCTCAAGGGGTTAATCGCCCCGTTAAAGGCGTTGGAAAAATCCGGCAACGAAGCGGAAAAAGAATATGCCGCCCACGCTCTTTTACAAATTGAAAAACTGATGGAGTAATTTATGCAACCGACAATCAACGTAAAGAAATTAGACCCGACGGCTAAACTTCCCTTGCGCGCCCACCCCACCGATTCCGGGGCAGATTTATTTGCCTTAACGCGCACGGTGCTGCCCCCGCGGGCCATTACCCATGTACATACCGGCGTATGTGTGGAATTACCGGAACAAACGTCCGGCATTATTTGGGGGAAAAGTTCGGTAGAAAGTAAAGGCATTAAAGCCATGGCCGGGCTTGTTGATGCGCCGTACCGCGGTGAACTGATTGTATGTATGTATAACTTAAATGATACGGAATTTGTGTTTGAAGCCGGGCAAAAAGTGGCCCAATTAGTAGTGCTTCCCACCCTCTATCCGGGTTTTACCGAAGTGGCCGAACTTTCCAGCACAGCCCGCGGCGAAGGCGGTTTTGGCAGTACAGGCAACCGCTAAACCCCGTTTATTTAACACCTCAAAAAACAACCCCCGGTTTTGCCGGGGGTTGTTTTGTTCCACTTAAATTAGTTTAACGGCGATACAGAGTAACCGTGCTCACTCAACAATCTGCAGGAAGATTTTCCCAGTTCGGTGTTCCATTTACACTCGCGCCGGTTTTCTTTTAGCGAGTTAAAACGCGTGTATATATAGGCTTTGTACAAAACAGTGTCCCCTTGAATCCGAGTAATTAACAAATACTCGTCGTTGCTGATATCGTACTCAAAATCTTTTGTGCGGTATGTGCTATTATCGGTCCAAGTACCCCCGCCGATTTTTACGTCCAGCACGTCTTTTGTGTTCGGAGGAGTATTAGGCTGGAGCATCAGGGCCCGGTTCATACTATCTAGCAGGGTTTTCCCGTTTGACAGCAACTCTGCCGTACGCGCCCGCTCTACCGAGTGGCTATATTGCGGCAAAGCCACCGAGGCCAATACACCAATAATAAACACCACCACTAACAGTTCAATCAACGTAAAACCTTTTTGCATAAACACTCCTTTGTGTAATTTACTCTATGGTATAAAATAGAGACACACAAAACAAGTTTTTTTGCCTAATACCCGTTAGTATTTGCCTAAAATTTGCTATGATAAAGATATGCAAAAAACTATTAAAATCGGCTCTTTTTTACTTTCTAACACCCGTCCGCTGGCGTTTATGGCGGGTACGTGCGTGATTGAAAGCGAAGCGCATTATATTAACACCGCTAAGAAGTTAAAACAAATTTTAGCCAAAACCAAACACCCGTTTATTTTGAAGGCCTCGTTTGATAAAGCCAACCGCACCTCGGTCAATGCGTACCGCGGGCCGGGGCTGGCCAACGGGTTGGCTATTTTACAAAAAGCCAAACAACTAACCGGATTGCCCGCCGTAGTAGATGTACACGAACCGTGGCAAGCCGAAGAAGCCGCCCAAGTAGCCGACATTCTGCAAATTCCCGCTTTTCTATGCCGCCAAACTGATTTGTTACTAGCGTGCGCCGATACGGGATGCGCCGTCAATGTAAAAAAGGGCCAATTTTTAGCCCCCGGTGCCATGGAACAAGTAATCAAAAAAATTGAATCCCGCGGCAACCACCGTATTTTGCTAACCGAACGCGGGGCCAGTTTTGGTTATGGAGATTTAATTGTAGATATGCGTTCGCTGGAAATTATGAAAGGGTTTGGTTACCCCGTTATTTTTGACGCAACGCACTCCGTGCAACGCCCGGGTGCTTTAGGCACGTGTACGGGCGGGAACCGTCAAATGGCCCCCGTACTTGCCAAAGCGGCGGCCGCGCTGGGTATTGCCGGCGTGTTTTTTGAAGCACACCCCACGCCAGACCAAGCGTTATCCGACGGGCCAAACTCGTTAGATTTGAAACTGACCGCCAAAATGGCACGCGAGTTGTGCCAAATTGATGCGGTAGTCAAAAAATTCAAATAAGTATGTTAAATTCTCGTTACCGATTGTTTGCCGTTATGAGCGTGCTGATATGGTTGGGAGCCTGCGGGAAAAAAGAACCTTTCTCGCCGGACGACAACGACGGCGCACAAATTGCAAACCGGGTATCTATTTTTGAATCTAAAGACAACCAAAAACAATGGTTGCTGACCGCCGAAGCGGTGGACTTTGCGGATCTGACCCGCGCCACCCTTAAAAACCCGAACTTACTACTTAAACAAAACGGAGTGGACAGCGCGGTTGTTACCGCCGATACGGGTTCGTTTGATTACAACCAAAAACGCATCACGGTAGAAGGCAACGCCCAAATCAATTCGTTAAGAGAGCAACTGTTCATCACCACCGAACGCTTTTTTTACGACGTCAACCAAGACAAAGTCTGGTCTGACCAGAAAACAACTATTACCCGCGGCAGCGGAAAATCGGTTGCGCGCGGCGGGATAGAAACCGATTCTAAACTTAAAAAAATTGTGCTTAAACAACACACCACCCGCGTACCGCAAGATGCGCGGGAGTTAAAAAAACAATGATAAAACGCGTCTCTTTTCCTTTTGTTTGTTGGTTAGCCGTCCTAGGGTTGGCCGGAGCGTGCCGCACGGTCAAAATAGACGGGCCCGAACCGCCAATCGTACACCCCAAGCCCGCGTTGCAACAAGCCAAAAAAGCCCTCACGCCGCCTAAACTTTCCAGTCAGGAGATTCCCCCCGTACTGGGCGGAATTATCCAAAGCGATAATTGGACCATTTACAAAGACGAACAACAAGAAGAATTTTCCGGGCATGTTTCGTACGATAACGGAGCGTATGTGTTTCGGGCCGATTACGCCTTGTCCGATCGGGCCCACTATACATTTTCGGCCCGCGGCGGCGTGTTCTTGCGCCAAAACAACCCCGACGGCTCTTATTACGAAGCGCACGCCGACCAAGGCCAATACAATTACCATACCCAACAAGGCACGTTGCAAAGCCGCGCCAAAACCCCGGTTAAACTGGTTTACCGCAACGAAAAAGGCCAAGTAATTACGGCTACGGCTAAAAAAGCCCGTTTCAATCTTGCACAAAAAATTTATATATTAGAAAAAGACGTACAGGTTACGCGCCCGACCCAACAAGGGACGGAACAACTGTTTGCCCAGAAAGCGACTTTCAAACAAGAAGAAACGTACGCTTTGTTAGAAGGAAACGCCCGGGCGACGGACGGACAACGCACGCTCAGCGCCGATACGATTATTTACGACGGGCAACACAACTCCTCGTATGCGTATGGGGCGCGCCCGCTCGTAGAGGGCACTAGCGAGCAAGGCACGTTTGCCGTCATAGCGGACCAGTTCCAAAGCGACGCGCAAGGAAACGTCGTCCATTTGGACGGCAAGGTGCAAGGGTGGCTTGTTTCGCCCCAGATTAACGACACAAAACTCAATACTAAATTTTAAGGAAAATTATGCAACTGCGTAGTGAAAAAATTGTCAAAGTATATAAAGACCGTATGGTAGTAAAAGGGGTGGACTTGCACGTCCGCTCGGGTGAAATTGTCGGGCTGTTGGGGCCCAACGGTGCCGGGAAAACAACGTCGTTTTATATGATGGTAGGTTTTATCCGCCCGACGAGCGGAAACGTATTTATTGACGACATGGACGTTACTTCTCTGCCCATGTACGAACGCGCCCGCCACGGGTTAGGCTATTTGGCCCAAGAGCCAACGATTTTCAAAGGTCTTACGGTAGAAGAAAATTTACTGGCGGTACTGGAACGTATCAGCGAAGATAAAAAATTTCAAAAACAACGCGTAGATGAACTGTTAAACGAGTTTGGACTGACCAAACTGGCCAAGCAAAAAGCGTGGACGTTATCCGGCGGAGAAAAACGCCGCATGGAAATTGCGCGCTGTATGATCAGTAACCCGAAAATTATTTTGTTAGACGAGCCGTTTGTCGGTATTGACCCGATTACGGTAGCCGATTTACGGCAAATGATTTTCAAACTAAAAGACAAAGGAATCGGCGTTTTAATTACCGACCATAACGTACGCGAGACGCTGCCGCTTACCGAACGGGCGTATTTGATTTACGACGGTAAAATTTTGGTAGAGGGCGACCAAAACACGCTACTTAACGATACCAATGCCCGCCGCCTATACCTCGGGCAAGACTTTAAGATGTAAAGATTTCCATTAAGGCTTGTCATTTTTTTATGCCGTCCTCCCGTACGCTCTTGCCGTCATCCCGTATACTAAAAGTGTTGTCATCCCGGAACCCTGTGAGTCGTCATCCGGGACCCCACCCCTGTCGTCATCCTGAACTTGTTTCAGGATCTCGTCGTTGCCGTTATCATAACAACGGATGCTGAATCGGTGGCCCGCAGGGCTTCAGCATGTCGGCAAAGGCAAAAAGCGCCGGCATGAAAAACCTTTTTTACATTAAACGTCATTCCAAACTTGATTTGGAATCTCACCACTTTCTAAAACGGCAACAAGGAAAGATGCTTAAGTCAAATTCAGCATGACGACAAAGGCAAAAAGCAAAACCCCTCCGAAAAAACATCTTCGGAGGGGTTTGCAGCCATATACTTATACGCTAGTATTGGTTACGGTGTATACATTTTTCAACGCCGTTATTTACAGTTATCGCTAGATTCCGATCGACAATCTCATCACATCGAAATTTCGTAGCGATATACGTATACGCGAGATTACCACTAGACGTTTGATAACTGCCGTTTGCTCGGTAATACACATTGATGAAGGAGCCGTTTGTGTAGGAACCGCTACCACAATATTGATTTTGGAACCAAGGTAAAGTGCGGCATTCACTATCCAATCCAGAAGCAGGGCAATTATGATAACCACTTCCGGCTGAGACGTTCCCGCTGACGTAAGCCCACCGATAATATTTACACCCGGAGCTAGAGGGCGTTATTGTGACATTGCCGGACGCATCAACCGCCACTCCGAGCGTTCCGTTACCGCCGGTACACTCGGCTGGCCCTTTGCAAGGGAGGGAAACCACCCCCGTACACTCAGTATAATCAGAGCTTACCGTCGTCTCACACTCTCCATCTGGACCTCTGGACACGCGCGTAACTGTTTTTACATGACCAGTAAAAGTGTCCCCAATATCATCAGCCCACTGAGTAGGACCCCCTATCGCAATGGATAGCCACTGTTCCGGCTCATAGGACCTAATATTTCTGTTAATGTAGTTACTACACGATTCTCCATCAACCCTGGTTTCGGACACTAACCCGCAACTCTCCAAGTTCCAATCACTCCACCCCCCCCAAACAGGCGGATCTGTACAAACTTGGGTTCGTGTTTTCTTGCCGCAAGCCATGCCTCTGCCTGAAGCCGGTCTTCCCATACGTTCAGAATAATCATCCACCGTACAGGGCAACTCTTGCATCTCCGGATCACCTGGGCACGTTAACACCTTACCACACGTTAAATAAAGACGCGCCTCGTCAGATCCTTCTAACCGCTTCAACGTCCAGGCAATTTGGCCTCGGTTTTCAAGCTCAGTGTTAGCCTCGTAACAACTCGGGAAATTTTTTGTAAAGAGAGATAGGTTATCAACCTCCAATTTTTTCGTATTAAGAGAAGAGAATCCGTTAACACTACGAGGAGCAGGGTCGTTTCCCGAAGAAGCCCCAATCTGCTTGATGTGTAAATTCCCAAAGGAAAGATTGGCTGTAACAGGAAGCCTCTCCGCAGAAGTAGTAGTAGGCACAGAATCATCCCCCACCGAAATAGTTCCATCTCCTAATTCTGTTCCTGCTACTTGCACAAAACGCTTATTCGTAACGGTGGAAGATGAAAAATTTAACAGCAAATTGCCGCCAAACAGCGTGGTTTTAGCCGCGTCTAAGGGTTTGTCGGACAGATTAGCCGACCCCAACGATAAATGCCCCCCCTTCTTCGTCACGCCGATAGCCATTTCATCTATCTCATTGTGCTCGCCGGATCCAGGATTCACGCGGTTATACGCCACGTAAGGTACCGGGAAATAGGTTACCATGCTGATGCTGTTTTCAGCCCACAAAGCACCTGCAGAAAACAGCACTAATATACATCCGAATAGTTTTTTCATAAAAGACTCCTTAACCATAAAAACCTCTCACTATATATTTTAGTTAAAAAAAACAAAAAATCAATATATAATTTTATTTTTGTCAATTTACCGATAGGGGGTCGCATCGGGGGTATATAAATCTAACGAATCACACACCCCCCGGCTGGTTTCTAAATCACCCGGGCTGAAACACGCCAAGGAAGCCCCCCTACCCGCCCGGCCTCCAACATACGGGTTCCAAATCACATAGTCATATTTCGCAACGCCCAAGCGTGTGGCTGTCACACCAGAACAATCGGTCCCGGGAATAATAGCCCCCGTAGCCGCATTGAGTCTATATTCAAAATCTTTAGAACGCAAAACTTCTCTTCCTTCAGCGTCTGTCCCCAACGTACCGGGTACGGTAATGGATAATTTGCGAAACAAAGTCGGGCAACTGTCCGGCCCCGTCCGTCCGGCCGCATAGGCATACACGGCATCATTAAGGGCTTTAAGACCCGTCATGGCTTCTGTCGCGCGGGCGCGTTCCAACGAGCGCATATATTGCGGCAACGCAACAGAGGTTAAAATACCTAAAATCAAAACAGTAACCAACAATTCCATCAGCGTAAAACCTTTTTTATTCATATCTTCTCCTGCCTGCTTAAAATTGCAACCGGGCCACGCGCGTGGCGGCTTGGGCCGTCAGTGCAGACGTATTAAACGCCGTCAAGCGGAAAAATCCCTCTCCGCATGCACCAAAACCCACCCCCGGCGTACCCACCACTTGTGCCTCTACTAATAGTTTATCAAAAAATGACCAAGAATCAAGCCCTTTCGGAGTCTTGAGCCAAATGTACGGAGCATTGATACCCCCGTACGCAGTAATACCGGCCTGTTTGAGTGCCGCCAAAATAACTTGTGCATTTTGTTGGTAGCCGCGTATCACTTCTTGCGTTTGGGCACGCCCGGCCGGCGAATAAACCGCCTCGGCCGCCCGTTGCACGATATACGGCACGCCGTTGAATTTGGTAGTTTGACGGCGCAACCAAAGGGCTTGCAAACTCTTTTTCGTTCCGTCGGCCGCGGTAACCTGTACGTCTTTAGGTACCACCGTATAAGCACAACGCGTACCGGTAAATCCGGCTGTTTTAGAGAACGAACGGAACTCCACCGCCACTTCACGCGCTCCGGGAATTTCATAAATGGAGTGCACCGTATCCGGCTGGGTAATATACGCCTCGTAAGCCGAATCATATAAAATCAAACTTTGGTGTTCCCGTGCATAATCTACCCACTTTTGCAACTCGGGTTTAGTCAGCGCGGTACCCGTGGGATTATTGGGCGAACATAAATAAATAATGTCGGCGTGTTCGCTGGGCAGCGGAGCCGTAAAATGGTTTTCTTCCGTACACGGCAAATAGATAACTCCGCCGTAACGGCCGTTTTCAAAGTTCCCCGTGCGCCCGGCCATTACGTTTGTGTCTAAATAAACAGGATACACCGGGTTTTGCAGGGCCACTTTGGCAGAAGGCGAAAGTAATTCTTGAAAATTAGCTACGTCGCTTTTGGCACCGTCGCTCACAAAAATCTCGTCGGCAGATAAAGAAATATGACGGGACAGATAATCGCCCTGCAAAATGGCTTCACGCAAAAACGCATAGCCCTGTTCCGGCCCGTACCCGCGGAAAGTTTCGGCCCGGCCCATTTCATCACAGGCGCGGTGCATGGCCTCTATAACAGCCGGAACTAACGGTTGCGAAACGTCCCCTATCCCTAAACTGATAACGGCTTGTTGCGGATGCTGTTCTTTATACGCCGCCACTTTTTTGGCAATTGTGGAAAATAAATAACTGCCTTGTAACTTAAGATAATTTTCATTAACAGCGGTCATAAATCGCGGTACTCTCCCGTAAAAACTTCTTGTGCCAGCCCGGTCATCCATACATGTTGGCGGTCCGGCCACTCAACTTGTAAATCTCCGCCGTCTAATTTAACGGTAATTTTTCCAACGGTTTTTTCATTAAGTACCCCGGCTACGGCTACCGCACACGCCCCCGTGCCGCACGCCCGCGTAATTCCCGCGCCGCGTTCCCACACGCGCATACGGACCGCGTATTTACTGAGTACTTGCACAAATTCTACGTTGGTTTTACGCGGAAATAAGGGATGTTTTTCTATCACCGGGCCGACTTCTTCCAACGGCACGCTTTCCACATCATCCGTAAAAATAACAAAATGCGGATTTCCCATAGATACCGCCGTGCCGAAAAAAGTTTTTCCCCCTACGCCAACCGGGATACCAATGGCTTGGTCGTCCGCCGTCCCCGTAACGGGAATTTCCGCCCGCGTCAAACGCGGAGTTCCCATATCTACCCGCACCAAACCGCACGGCTCGTCAATAATTTCAGTATGGATAATACCGGCTAAAGTTTCCAATGAAACGGCCGTCTTGCGGCACAACCCGCGGCGATACAAATGCAACGGCACACACCGCGACGCATTACCGCACATTTCGGCTTCGCTTCCGTCGGAATTGATAATACGCATCCGTACGTCCGCCCGCGCCGAAGGGAGCAACAACACCAGTCCGTCCGCCCCAATACCAAACCGGCGGTCACACAAGCGTTGGGCCAGCAAAGCCGGATTCTTCGCCGATAAGGCCGTCGCCCCGTCTAAAAAAATAAAATCGTTTCCTAACCCATTATACTTTGTGAAATGCATAAATTTATTTTATAAAATTTTGTTATCTTATTTTTATATTTTACAAGGAGTCTGCTATGGAATTAGAAAAAGTAATTGCCACGCGCCACAGCGTGCGTAAATATCAAAATAAACCCGTAGAACGGGAAAAAATTAACGCCTGTTTGGAGGCGGCGCGCTTAGCCCCGTCGGCCTGCAACGCACAACCGTGGGAGTTTATTGTGATAGACGACCCGCAAGTCAAGGCCGATTTTGCCAAAGCGGCTTTTAGCGGCACTTATAAAATGAGTGCGTGGGTAGCCCAGGCACCCGTTATCGTAGCGGCCATATCGGATAAGGGCAATTTTGTCAGCCGCTTGGGCGGGTTTTTACGCCGCACAGAGTTTTATTTAATAGACCACGGTATTGCGTGCGAACATTTTGTACTGCGCGCATGGGACCAAGGCCTGGGAACGTGTTGGATCGGTTGGCTAAACTGCGAGAAAGCGGGCCAATTTTTCCACTTGCCAAGCGGTAAAAAAATTGAACATTTAATTGCGCTAGGATATCCCGCACCGGAAGCCCTGCAAACTAAACCGCACGCCCGCAAAACCTTGGACGAAATCGCCCATTATAACGGGTATAAGAAATAAATTGGCCGTTACCGGCAAACCTGATAAAACAGTAAAAAGCCGCCCCGTAATTGCGGGGCGGCTGTAATTAGGAAAGCAAAATTAAACTTACGTGTAACTTTCCAAATAGGTATGCAAGCCCTCTTTTTTCGCTTGCGCTACCCCGGCGGCGTATAATTCTTCCGCCTCGGCCGTATTTCCCAACGCATACAGCACTTGCGCGAGCGAAAGTTTCGTTAAAATCTGCCCGCGTTTTTCGTCGGAATTATCAAACAAGACTTTCGCTTCTTGTAAATCTTTTAACGCCGCCTGCATTTTGTTTTTGCGTTTTAACACGTCGGCGCGGCCCCATTTCACAAATCCCAAATCTACCGTATCGTGTATGGACGAATAGAGCGTATCGGCCACGTTATAATGACGCAAGGCCTCGCTGTATTTACCTTGTTGCCGCAGCCCATTGGCCATACCACAATGCGTGTAGGCATTGCCAAACACATCTTGGGTATGTTTGAAAATCTTTTCGGCTAACTTGTAATTTTCCACACAGGCATTAATTTTCCCGCAAATACGGCTGATGCCCGCCAAACCGCAATAGCCGTAGGCCTCGTTAATTTTATCGTGAATTTTACGGGCAAGCGCAATAGATTTTTTGAACTGGGCAATTCCTTCTTCAAAATGGCCTTGCAGACGGAAAATTCCCCCTTTGGCCCAATGAATAAAACTCATGCCCGCGTAATCTTTATGTTGCGTATAAGCCGCTAAAACGGTATCTAATAATTCCAACGCGTCGTCCAGTTTTCCCCACGCGCGCAACGCCATGCCCATTTCTTGCAAGGCGCGCACGGTGTAGTCGTCATACTCTAATTCGCCGGCCATTTGGAACGTTTCATCCGCCAGTTCATACGCCGCGGCCGCGTGTCCTAGCGTGCGGTAACAAGACGACATAGCCAGCAAAATATCCATGCGTTCTTCGGCCACGTCCGCCAGTTTAAGACCTTTGGCATAGGTCAGCAAAGCCGTTTCAAAATTACCCAACTGCCGCTCGGCTTCCCCTTGCAAAAACCAACCTTGCGCGTCTTTGGTGCGTTGCTTTTTGAGTAACGTAAGCACGCGGGCAGGTTCGTTTTGTTCCAACAGTTCACTCAACTCTTCCACATCCGGTTTGGACATAAGGTCTCCTATTTAATATATTTTTTTATCTCGGCTAACGTATCGGCCAAATCGTACGGTTTGGGGATAAAATAATCTGCCCCGGCCGCTTGGGCGCGCCCGCGCGACTCCGGGTCGGACAGGGTGGACATAACCACTACGGGGATGCGCCACGTGTCGTTATCCGTCTTTAACAGTTTACACACATCAAATCCGCTTAATTTAGGCAACATCAAATCCAGCAAAATTAAATTCGGTTTTTCGGCTTTGGCAAGCGATACCCCTTCCACGCCGTTTTGCGCCCAAAACACTTCAAACCCTTCCACTTTAAGCGCGCCGGATAAGGCCGTTCCTAAAACTTTGGAATCTTCAATCATTACAATTTTCTTTATCATTATATTTTCCGGACATCTTGTTTATACGTTAAAATAGCAGACACATAATCGTGCGCATTTTTCATAATCGCGTTGACTTCGTCCTCTTCCAGCCGGCGCACAATTTTAGCCGGTACCCCCAGCACCAGCGAACCCGCCGGGATATTTTTTCCCGCCGGGACAACCGCTCCTGCCCCGATAATACAGTTCGGGCCGATTTCACTTTCCATGACAACGGCGTTCATGCCAATTAAGCAATTATCACCGATTTTACTGCCGTGGACAATCGCTCCGTGCCCCACGCTTACCCCTTTGCCGATAACAGCCGGCGCGTCGTAATTAACGTGTACACACGCATTATCTTGGATATTAGAATTTTCGCCAATCACAATAGGCGCGATATCGCCGCGTAACACGGCACACGGCCAAACAGATACATTTTCCCCTACTTGCACCGAACCGATAATAACGGCCGACGGATGAATATAACTGCTGGCGGCTATTTGCGGCTCTTTATCTTTCATGCGCTCTATCATGGGCGACTCCTTTGCGTTTAATCATTTTCGGCGGCGAGGAAAGTTGTAAACCCCAATAAATAAAGACACTCACCATGCCGGGTATCATATAATAAACTACCCGGTAAATCAGCGTAGCCATTAAAGCCGCGTCCCAGTCAATACCCATTTGGGCGTAAACAGCCGTCATGGCCAGTTCCATAGCCCCCAGGCCGCCCGGTAAAATGGGAATCAGCGTGGTAACCATGCCAATTGCAAATCCCGCCACAAGCACCCCGGCGGCAATATGTACCCCTACCGCACGAAATGCAAAAAATAAAACTAAAATCGTAAATAACCAATCGGCACAGACATATACAATCGTCCACGTCATTTTTTTCTTTTTTTTGTGTATGAGCGCAATACCTTCGTCCAGTTGGTCCATAAATTCGTCACAACGGCTTTTGGGAATCAGCGCACCAAATACGTGAAAGAGTATTTTGTTGAGCAAGCGGAAAATTTTGCGGATAGACTTATACCGCCATTCGTTATTAAATAAAAACGCCGTTACCACCGCACAGACCGCGCACATAACCACAATTAAAACAAAATTTTTGAGTAACTGTACCGGTGTGGTGGACGAGTGAAACAGCATGAGCACCGACCCTTGCAAAATAATAACGGCTAGCACAAAATACAAGAGTACCGTAATGACAATACTGGCCGTTACACACGTGCCAAACGGAACGCGTCGGCGGTTTAACAGGTGCGCGCGCAACGCAAAACCGCTTGCCCCAAACGAAGACACGGCATAATTGACCGTGGTAGATACTAGCGCAATACCGATTGCCGCCCCTTTGCCGATACGCCGGCCCATAATACGCAGCACTTCGTACAAACTCATCCCCATGGCTATGTAAATTAACACCGAGGACAAGACCGATAAAAACAAATACCGCGTTTGAACCGTTTGCCAGATTTTAACAAAACTGTCTTTGGCCTGATAAATTAAAAAAGCCAATACGCCTACGGACAATAAAATCCCTAATGCGTATAAAAAATATTTAAGCGATTTTTTCACGTCACAACTCCCAAATTCTATTTATAAATTATATAATTTATTTTAGGATAAAAAAACACTTTCCCCGCAATTAAAGAGCGGTTATTTTTTCTCACGGAGCAGGTATGAAGTCCATTAAAGTAATCGGAGCCAAAGGCCACAACTTAAAAAACGTTACGGTAGAAATACCCAAAGATAAAATGACCGTTGTTACCGGGCTTTCCGGTTCGGGCAAGAGTTCGCTGGCCTTTGATACGATCTACGCCGAAGGCCAACGCCGCTATGTGGAAAGTATGTCCGCCTATGCGCGGCAGTTTTTGGAGTTAATGGAAAAGCCGGATGTAGAGCACATTGAAGGGCTTTCCCCCGCCATTTCCATTGAACAGCGCAACCCGTCTAAAAATCCGCGCTCTACCGTTTCCACCGTTACGGAAATTTACGATTATTTACGCTTATTGTTTGCGCGCGTGGGCAAGCGGTATTGTCCGCATTGCGGGCGGGCGGTAGAAACCTGGAGCGTACAAGGTATCGCACAAGATATTTTGAAAAAATTTACCGATAAAACCCTTTATATTTTATCTCCCGTTGTACGCGGACGCGCCGGCACTTACGAAGAACTGTTTGCCAAATTCAAAAAAGAAGGGTACGCCAAAGCGCGCGTGAACGGAACTGTATTAACCTTAGATACCGTTCCCACGCTAGAACGCTACAAAAAGCATACCATTGAATTAGTAGTAGATGAATTTTATGTAGATGAATTTGACCGCGAACGCTTGGTGGAAAGTTTGGAAACGGCCTTAAAATACGCGCAAGGGCTCGTGCATATTTTGGAAACGTCCGGCCCAAAACCCGTTGATTTGACTTATAGCGAAAGCAACGCCTGCGCGCATTGCGGCATCGGGTTTAGCGAACTGGAACCGCGGTTATTTTCGTTCAACTCGCCCTATGGAGCCTGCCCGGAGTGTAACGGCCTGGGCGTAAAAATTGAAGTAGATGAAGCGCTCGTTGTTCCTAATCCGGAATTATCCTTAAACGAGGGTGTGATAGAAGCGTGGGAAAACCCGGTTACCACGCGCACCCACCGTTGGAAAAACTCGTGGAGCGGCTATTATTACGATATGCTAAAGCAAGTCTGCCGCCAACAGCATATTTCCATGACGACCCCGTGGAAAAAACTGTCTAAAGCCCAACGCGATTTGATTTTGTACGGTACGGGCGGAGCGACGTACACCTCCATTATCTCCGGTGGAGAACAAGAATTTGAAGGTGTCATCACCAACTTAAAACGCCGCGTGGCCGAAAGCGAAAGTGATTTTGTAAAAGAAGAAGTTACCCAACGCTTTATGCGCGAAATTGAGTGTCCGGTCTGTCAAGGTAAACGCTTGAAACCCGAAGCACTCGCCGTTAAAGTGGACGGGAAAAACATAGACGAAATTGTTTCTATGCAAGTGTCCGCCGCCAAAGTATTTTTTGATAACATCTGCCTATCTGAAAAAGATAAATTTATCGCTAAAGATGTGCTTAAAGAAATTCGCGCGCGGCTAGATTTTCTAAATAGTGTAGGTCTTTCGTACCTGACGCTCAACCGCAAAAGCCAAACGCTCTCGGGCGGGGAGGCGCAACGCATCCACCTGGCCACGCAAATCGGCTCCGGCCTTACCGGCGTATTATATGTGTTGGACGAGCCGACCATCGGCTTGCACCCGCGTGACAACGACCGCCTGATTGCTACCTTAAAAGATTTACGCGATTTAGATAATACGCTTATTATTGTAGAACACGATAAAGACACTATTTTGGCTTCAGACTATGTTGTGGAACTCGGACCGGCGTCCGGCGAAAACGGCGGGCAAATTGTAGCGGCGGAGCCGACAAAAAATTTCCTTAAGAACAAAACCTCGCTGACGGCTTCGTATCTAAACGGACGGAATCTTATTGTGCCGCGGGAAACCTTACGCAAAGGAAACGGAAAATTTTTAACCATTTGCGGGGCACGGCAATTTAACTTAAAAGACATTGATGTCAAAATTCCCCTCGGCAAATTTGTATGCGTAACGGGCGTATCCGGCTCGGGTAAGAGTACGCTCGTACACCAAATTTTATACAAAACATTAGCGCGCAAATTCTATGACGCTAAAGAGTTACCCGGCGAACATACCGCCATTAAAGGGCTGGATAATATAGATAAAGTTATTATTGTAGATCAAAGCCCCATTGGCAAAACGCCGCGCAGCAACCCGGCCACTTACACCGGGGTATTTTCGCACATCCGCGATTTATTTGCACAAATGCCGGAAGCCAAACGGCGCGGATATAAACCGGGGCGGTTTTCGTTTAATGTCAAGGGCGGACGGTGTGAAAAGTGCCAAGGCGACGGCATTTTGAAAATTCAAATGCAATTTTTGCCCGATATTTATGTTAAGTGCGAGGAGTGCAACGGACAGCGTTTTAACGAAGACACGTTGCAAGTAAAATTCAAGGGAAAAAGCATCGCCGAAGCATTAAATTTAAGCGTATCGCAAGCGTTAGATTTTTTTGGGGCAATCCCTAAGATCAAACGCTATCTGCAAACGCTTAACGACGTAGGACTTGGGTATATTAAACTTGGGCAAGCGGCCACGACTTTATCGGGCGGAGAAGCCCAGCGCGTGAAACTTGCCGACGAACTCTCCCGCAAAGGTACGGGCAACACGCTCTATATTTTAGACGAGCCAACCACTGGGCTGCATTTTGCTGATATTGATAAACTCCTCCACGTGTTGCACGATTTAGCCAACCGTGGGAACACCGTACTTATTATTGAGCATAATTTAGATGTAATTAAAACCGCCGATTGGCTGATTGATTTAGGCCCGGAAGGCGGCGACAAAGGCGGACAAATCGTCTGCGAGGGCACGCCTGCCGAAGTAGCCGCTTGTAAAAAATCATACACAGGCCACTACTTAAAGCCGGAATTAGAAGCGGTCAAAGCATATCTGCAAGCGCATAGGACTAACGGAACAAAAAAAGTCCGCTAGTCCGGTCGCCGACAGATTGGTTCGGGATAGAATTGGGCGGTTGCTATAAACGGACTTTACAGCGTGCCTTTCTCGTTTAATTGGCTGCACAGTTCCCGCTGTATAGAAGACGCATTATTATAAATCTTGCAGTAGAATTTATCCGGGTTACTTTGGGCAATTCCTATGGCGTATATTCCCCGTACGTTATCCACAAGCGGAACCCGTTGGGCAATAGCTAATGCAGCCGCAGGCCGGCCCTCCGCGTGTCCGTTAGGAGCATAAATAAAATCTTTAGTTTTAACGCGGCCGTTACTCCACGAAGTATCCACCGTGCCCGGAATTTCTATATCCAATAATTCCATATCATCTTCTGTTAAATACTGCCCGGTTGCCATGTAATACACCTGATGGGCATTTGCGATCGTACGGACTAAATTTACCGCTTCTGTCATGCGTGATTTTTCCACGGCTTTAGTGTATTGCGGAACAGCCACGGCGGCCAAAATACCGATAATGAGGACAACGACCAATAATTCAATCAACGTAAAACCGTTGTTATCAAAAAAGCGGTGAGATTCCAAATCAAGTTTGGAATGACTATTATATTTTTTGCCGTCATCCCCGAGGGTTTCTATCGGGAATGACATTGTTTTATTTCCCCTGCTGTCATCCCGCACGCCTAAAGTGCCGTCACCCTGAACTTGTTTCAGGGTCTCGTCGTTCATCCCATAAGAAGATGCCGGATAACTACCTTCCGGCATGACAGACTTTTTTATAACGGCAGACCCTGAATCGGCGGCCCGCAGGGTTTCAGCATGACAACCAAAACAACTGCCCAAAATTTTATTTTCCATATTCCTTGCTCCTTTTTAATAAAATTCCCATTTATTAAAAATTAGCAAAAAAAAAAAAGCAAAGTCAAGTTTTTTTATTTTCCGACGGGAAACAGACAAATAAAAAATAAGGTTACCTTAAACGTACAGCCCAAAGAGTATCGTTCCCGTGCATTATCCCAAAAAGATTTGTTACCATATAAATATGTCCAAAATGAGTACCGCCGAAAACTTTTTGCACCGCGCGCTTGTGCATAGCACAGGGGCTTTGGGGTTTTTGATCAGCATTTCTTTTTTTACCGTCACATACGATACGGCACAAGTAAAATTAACGCTCTTGCACATGGGCGGTTTGTTGTTGGCGGCGTTGTGGGCGTCTTTGCAACTGACCCGGCGCAAAAGTTTTTTATCCAAGCAAAATATGCCGCTTTTGCTGCCTATTCTTGTTTATCTCAGTTGGAACATAATTTGCTATATTTTCGCCCCCCTGCATACCGAAGCCGCCGAGGAATTTATCCGCTTTTTACTCTACAGTATTATTACACTCTTGGCGGCTACGGAGTTTGATTTCAAAGATATTAAACTGCTCACCCGGTGGCTGTTGGGAGCGGTGTGGATTTCGTTTGCGTACGCCGCCGTACAAATTTTAGACGGATTTTTCCCCGGAATAGACCCCATGTTGTGGCGTGGATTTTTTACGAAACGTATTTTTTCCACACACGCTAACCCTAATTTCTTTGCAGATTTTGTCATTTTTTCATCTTGCATTTTAAGCAGTGTATATTTGGTAAAACGCTCCAAAAAGTACCTTTTTTTAGGTCTGCTGGGCGCGGTGGCACTCTTTTTTACTGAGAGCAAAGGCGCTTGGCTTGCGTACACGGCGGCGGCAACGCTAGGTACTTTATTATGTACTAATTATGGGATACCCGCCTTACAAAAATACCGCTTGAAAATAAACGGGCTTGTGCTGGTGGCGGCGTTGGGCGTGTGCGTACTGGCGGGCGTATATACAGCCAAACGCTTTCAATCGGTCAGTTTCCGCACGCACACGTGGCAGGCCACCTGGCAACTGATTAAAGATCACCCCGTTATGGGTGTAGGTACCGGCAACTTCAAAACAATTTACTCCGCTTACCGCAAGCCGCAAATTTTCTATATTGAAAACGCACACAACGTAGAAACCCAACACGCCGAAAATGAACTATTGGAACAAGGCGCGGTTGCCGGTATCGTGGGGCTGTTGGTTTTTGTGTGGATGCTATACCATTTATTTAGTTTATCTTTACGCACGTTGCGCCAACGTAAACTCCCGCCCGAACAATCTTTCTATTTAATAGGATATACCACCGCTTTAGGCGGCATGTTTGCACACAGTTTAGTGGATATTTCTATCCGGTTTGCTTCCAGCGGATTTTTCTGGGCGCTTTTTATGGGCGTACTGATTGCGCTATGCGCCCCGCAACACGCGGCCGAAGAAAAAGTAAAACAAGCCCCGGCGCGGTCTCTTTTCGGTTGGTGGCTGTTACTCGGGGCCGGGATAGCGGTATTAGCCATTTGGTTGGTGCGTTTGTTTGCCCAAGCCACAGATGTACTCATACTAAAAACGCCGGGCGATTGGATATTGGCTGTCAGCGCGTGGGTATGTTTTTTGGGGAGTGTGGTTGGAGCCGGTTATGTTATTCTGCAAAGTGCCCGCCGCTTACGCACGGTAACGGCCTTTATACCGCTTTTTATACTGTTGCCGTTAGAAGCACTCGCGTACAAACCGTTTCAAGCCAATCATTTTTACAGCGTAGCCATTACGCTTAATAATTTGGGAAATGCCAAAGGAGCCATCAGTTATTTTACCCGGGCCGTACAATTTAATCCGTTACAATCCGAGTACCGCCAATTTCGCGCCAATGTGTTTGCAGCAGTGTTAGATTTAACGAAACAATTTTCCCCCGCGCGCGGAGACCGGAAAGAGCCGTCCGACGATTTTTCCCGTGCATTAGCCGATTATGCCGTGGTGGAACACCGCACGCCGAATCATCCGTTGTTGTATCACAACCGCGGGCAACTGTATTATAAAATGGCGTTGCTACGCTCGGACCAAGCGGCCCAAGCGCACAGCCCGGCCGAGTATGACTGGTTCAAACAAGAGGCCTTGGCTCACATGGCGCAAGCCAAACAATCGTTTGAGCGCGCCTTGCAAAGCGATCCGACGAACCCCGAAACGTATATGTATTTGGTGCAAATTGGTTTATTGGAAAACAACGTGGACGAAGCCCAACACTGGTTGGACAAATTTTATCAAGGGCCAAACGGTGTAACAGAAGAAGAATTTTTACAACGGCACAAAAATTATCCGCAGGCCGACCAATTACAAAAGCAAGTAAATGCACGCCGCGCCCAACAAGCAACCCGACGGGGAAAATAACGCTCCGCGCGTTGTGCCAACAAGTTGCGTGCAAAAAGATTCCTTTTTTTGTAGAATATATGGGTAGTAAGAATTTGTTTGCCAAGATAGCTCAGCTGGTAGAGCAATCGCTTCGTAAGCGATAGGTCCGGGGTTCGATCCCCCGTCTTGGCTGAGATTAAAAAAGCACCCCAACGGGTGCTTTTTTAATCTCAGTCAAGACAGCGCATAAACTGCTTTATGCGCGTGGGGGAACGAAAGGCGCAGCGTTGTACGAGTTTGCGTGCGAACTTGTGAGCCGCAAGGCGAGTACCGCGAGCCCGGCCTGCAGGAAAACTCCGTCAGGAGTTTTACCGGAAGGCGATCCCCCAACTAAAATGTATTTTCCCCCCAACGGGTGCTTTTTTAATCTCAGTCAAGACAGCGCATAAACTGCTTTATGCGCGTGGGGGAACGAAAGGAGCAGCGTTGTACGAGTTTGCGTGCGAACTTGTGAGCCGCCAAAGTAGGTACCGCCGTTGCGTTACGCCCCCCAATGAAGAACAAATCTTCCCCTATTGCGTTTAAGTGATTTTTTGCTATACTATGAAAAGCAGTAGGATTTTAATATAGGGAGAAATTTATGAAAAACCAACAAGGTTTTACATTAATTGAATTGTTAGTAGTTGTGTTAATTATCGGTATTTTAACCGCGGTCGCGTTGCCGCAATATACTACCGCTGTGGAAAAATCCCGTGCCGCCGAAGCATTAACGTTGATGAGTGCCATGACCGGCTCCATTGAACGCTACCGTTTACAAAAAGATGCCTGGCCGGAGCGGTTTACACAATTGGACGTAGAAATTCCGGAGACCTTAGACCTTGAGGGAAACCCCGCAAATGGAGGAACGAATTTTATAATGGGATTTATGGCTAATGAAGACGGGACCTGCGTTGTTACCGCGACACGCCGCTTAAGCGACCCTAACCAAAAGTATTTGTTAAAAACAACCATTACGGAAGAACGCAATGGTACATTTTCCACGGTTCGTGAATGCACCCGCAGCAATGGCAACGCTATTACCCCTGCGGATAATTCCGACGCGGCTAAATTCTGCAACGCCGTTACCAGCGGTCATCCGGACAGATTTTAATTCAAGAACTTTTACCGGAAAAAAGCGGAACATATGTTCCGCTTTTTTTATTTGATTCGTCCGCACGCCATTTCAAAAGCCAGTATGGCCCGCGCATTTTGCGCGTTGATAAATGCCAACTGCTCGTCAGCCGTATCAAACTGAATTTGGCACAACACCCGGGTGTGTTTAACGCCCGGAACGGCGCAAGCGTTCGCGCACAGTAGCAGTAAGGCAAACGATCCACACGTTGCATGATATTTTGAACACGGGGCAACCTCTTGGGCTTCTTGTTTAAGGGCTTGTAAACGCGCGGTTTTTTTGCAACTCTTGCAGAAAAGTGTTTAACTCCTTTTCTACGCCATCTAAAATATCTCCCATTTTTCCTCCTACATTTAAGATATACTCAAAAAGTGCTGAAAAAATTTTTATCTTTTCCCCCTAAAAACGTATAATAAAAGAAACCATAGTTAAGGAGAATTTATGACCAGTTTATTGCTCTTGTTGCTGTTCGCTATCGCCGGCGTGTACGGTGTATTTTTTCTGTTTTTCAAAATCGTTTGGTTGTTATGCAAAAAACATACCAACAAATGGCCGCTTATTTTAGCCGGCCTCAGTACGGTTTTGTCCGGTATTTTACTGGCCATGTTCACGTGGTGGGGTGTACGCCAAATTATCAAACCGTTTGTACCGTTGCAACAACGCATCATCCAAAATCCGCAGCCCCGGTACGGCATCCGGACTTATACCGACCCGCAATATGCGTTTACCTTGCAAGTGCCCGACGGGATGGACTATTCCGATTGGATTTCATTTAAGGGTGCTTCCATTAAATTAGGCATCAATACCAATTTGTTTAAGAAAAATGAAGTGGGCAAAAATATTGAAGGACCCATCCTATTTTCAATGTTGATCAGGCAAACGCAAAAGATAGACGCCCAACATCCTTTTGCCGCCCTGGAACAAGTAGAAAACAAAATCTTCCAAACCCGCCGTTCGGATATTCGTTTGGATATTCAACAAAAATCGTCCTTTACGGTTGACGGATACCCGGCCTATTACATGAGGGGCCAACTCCTCTCGGATAAAGGGCCTGCTGTACCGATATATATGCAAGGGCTGTACCAACCGGGGACCGTTATCTACGTGCATGCGCTAGACATGAGCACTCATGATGCGACATCCTCCCAAGCGGCGAAAGACTTGGTATCCAGTTTGCGGCCCATATTACCTCCGTCGCCGGCTGATAACTAAATTTTTGTTGGGATATTTTTTAAGGGCTTGTGTAAAACAAGCCCTTTTTTTAGGTTACTTAGCACAGTAGCGCTAGCAAATTGTTACAGGCAGGGATACAGTTGGTAAATACGCCCGAGATGGCGTAAATATATGCGTGCCGGAAAGTGGCACATCTAGATGTAGCCTACGCCAGTTCCTCACACACGCAATTCACGACATATGGAAACTGAGAGGGCCTTTCTCTACCATAAAACCCAAACAGGTTTTCGTCGGCCAAAACATATACAGTTTTTCTTAATACCTCAGCTATGCAGAGATTGTGATCCCAAAAATTCCTAAAAAGTTAAACGAAGCCAACTAGTCTCAAAAATATGGCAAACAAACTGTGCATCCAAGAGATATTTGCATGTAAAATGCCCGGCACATCGGTTTAGCGTTCTAATAAAGTTAAGGGTTCTTATATATCCAAAGAAGCTCAATAATGGATACGAAGCACTTCATCCCGTACCGGAGCATACAACAAATTTAAGCCGGAGCGCCCTTATATTTTTCTGTTTCAAAGACGCAATAGTAGATTTACCAATTGATTCAATGCTAGATTACAAATACTTATTTTTTGTTATCATTTTTATATTTTGTTTTAATTTTACTTATTATTTAATATAAATTTTTTTTATAAATTATTTAATATTTTATATATTAAATTTATTTTTATTGAAATTTTAACTATTTATTTTTTTTAAATATTATTTTTTATAACCATATTTATTTAAAAATAAATAAAATAAAATTTATTTGTAATTTTATAAATACTTAAAATTTAAGTACTTTTATTTTTAATATCATTTTTAGATAAAACCTATTTTCCATAATGTACATTAAAAACATTTGCAATACTTCCAGTCATTCCTCTGCCAAAAACTAGTTAATTTAGATTATTTATCAATAAAAGCCTAAGATAAAAACTTAAAAAACACGGATACTTTGATAAAGCATCCAATATCTGCAGAAGAATTTAGGACCAAATGGGGCTTTGTCACATACAAAACCTCTTTTTTACTCCGTTTTTGAGCAAAAACGGCTCCGAACGCTGTTTTTTGGCTTTAACTATACAGAAATTAACCCCAAAAAGGTTTTTTATCTCCTATTTTTGGTTTACCCAATCGGCCGTTTATTTGCCCCAATTAAAGGATTTTGTGAACAGATTAGAGAACAAGCCCAACGCTTAGTCCAAATAAATGATATCGGTTAAAAAGCCAAAGCCCTTTTCAACCGTAACAATGTATTATTTAGTAAGCAATTAAACAAAAAATTTATTATTATATAAAAAAAGGCTGGAGGGAAAAATGATCGGACTTGTGGCAATTTTTATTTTTGCGGTACTCATAGCAGTACCGGGATTTTACATCATTACGCGCAAAGTGTTTCCAAAAAACAGCAAACGCTCAGCCGTGTGGACAACCGTAATTTTAACAGCCTTATTGGTCATGGCTTTGGCGTATATTACGCTAGGGATCTGGCCTGGGTAAGAAAGCCGGATTGTTCTGCGTATTTTTATCCATAGAACCGATTATTATGTAGTGGCCTACCGCCTCTTAATAAACTATTACCTCAGTTTATCAAAAGACCATTATGGGTTTGATATTTTGCAGTTTATTTAGTATCCTTTAATAGCTTAATCGTGTACGATAACAGACAAATCATTTCCAATCAGGGGACGGTAATCGGGGGAAGGAGTTTTCCACCCCACTGCAATCTTGGAAAGAGGATTTTTCTCAAACATGTGTAGCGACGGTTCACTAATGGAAAGCGAGGCCGTAAGCGGATTAAGATACGGCAAAGTATCGGGCGTAGCCAGTTGAATAATAAAATGTTTACCCGGCACTAACGACGGAACTGCCCCGTCTTCATGCAAAGAAAAATGGGCAATTCCGCCATAAGCCACAATCAAGGCATCCGGGGCAAGTTCTTGCAACTGCGTAAGCGTACGGGCCCATAATCGGTTACGTAAATTCATCCCCGCATACGTCTGCATAAAATCAAAATATTCTTCCGGGGTTATTTTGTCGTCGGGACGTGTTAAAATACGTTGCAAAACCGTTTCATTTTCCAATCCGATCAAATAGATATTAGGTATGGACACCAATTCTTCCAACACCTCTATATTCGCGGCTTTTTTACCCTGATCAAAATAAAAATCAAATTCTTCTCTGTCGGAAATTAAATTTTCCGGCAAGGAAATATGCGGATCAAATGATAAAAATTCCGTCGCTACCACAATTGGTTTTTGGGGATGCTGATTGGCTAATTGACGCAAGAAGGACACGACTTCCCGCTTCACATTGTCAATTTCGTGTACTTCGCCCAAATAAATGATTCCCGGATCGTCCGGTAACCACTTAGTATAGTCTAAATGGCCGGCACATATTTCTGTCTGAACGTTGGCCGTCAGACGAGGAAATTCGCTTTGGAATTGCCGGGCATGCACAGTAAAATTTTGAAAAGATTTCCACGTTTGGATATTATTTTGCGCAGTCAGTTTTGGATAGCGTTGTGCGTTAAGCCCGGAAAACGAGGTAAAATAATCGTGTATTAAATCGGCATTGGCTACTTGGCGGGCGACGTTGGGAATAGACAGCTTATAATTGCCTACTCCAACGGCAAACGCTTTGCCGCCCCGTGCAAACGGACGGGCTAGCGAACGCACCAACTGAATTTCCTGTGCCTGCACCACCAAACCGCTAACCAACGCCAAAATTGCCAAAGTGATTCCCTTTTTGTTCATACTCATATTGTAATCCATAAGCACATTTTTTACATAGGGCTTTAGACCTATTTAGGTTTTGAAAAAGGCCTAGACAACCTCATAATCACTATGGAAAAAGGGGATTACCAAAATGCTTTCCGCACGGCACCGTAGATGTAAACGTAAAGACAAACGTATCAATAGAACTAATTTGATATAATCTTCATATTAAACTGGTCTAGCTTTTAGGGCATAGTCACTCTTGGAAAAAAGGGAAAATCATGCTCGTTCGCCAAGAAAATGACTATCAATTAGCGTACGTACAGCAAGTGAAGCCGAAACTTATTTTACAACCGGTAAAGAAAACAACGGCTATTTCCCGCGCATTGCCTATCGGCATAGTCAGCCGGGAAATTAGCACGATTCAATTTACCCCTTGATTTTTGCCGAAAAGTCACTATACTATCAGTAATCCTTGGAACGGTTTGCAGGGATAGGCTCCGTGCGGGTGCTTTGGAGTTTGGAAGGATCCGTTTTTGGAGGGCTGTTGCGTGGCGCGGTTTAGGCAGGCGCGAAGAGCGTAGCGTAAGCAGCGGGCGTGGCAGGCATGAGAGTTCTTTATAAATGTGCGGTAACGCAAGACGGTGCGGATGCCGAAATCGGTGCACAAGCCCTAAGCCCGGCGTTTGAGGATGCCGGGAGTTCTTGGGGATATGGACCGGAGCACCCCGCCTCGGGTGGTATGCGGCACGATAAAATTCTCAACTGTACGTTCCGGGGTAAGAGAGTATACATGAACATGTCGGCAAAGTGAGTCCTCGCGTTATAGAAACGCGGGGGCTCTTTTTTGCTACACATAAAAACACTTGCAAAACGCACCGTACTTTGCTAAACTATCAAACAGCGTCCGGCATAAATCGCCCGAACGCCTCATTTTTTAGAAGGGGATTAGATTTATGGTAATTAAAAAAAATAATAAAGAACTGTTGACCGCAGCAGAACTCAAAGAAATCAAAAAACACCTGTTGCAGTTAAGAGAAGAAGCCACCGAACGCTTAAAAGACAAAAAAAATATGGATATGCCGGAAGCAGAAGTGGGCGACCCGATTGACGACGCGACCCGCAGTTTAGACAAAGAAATTTTATTTGAACTCTCCGGCAACGCGCATAACACCCTTGAACAAATTGAAGCGGCGTTGCGCAAAATGGATAAAAACATTTACGGTATTTGCGAGTATTGCCGTCAGCCGATTCCTAAAAAACGCATCAAAGCGTTGCCGTTTGCGCGCTATTGCATCAACTGCCAACACACCAACGAACACCACCACGGTTAAGTTGGGCTACATCCTCTTTGAAAACACCCCGGCTTAACATCAAGCCGGGGTGTTTAATTAGCGCCTAAATCTATTTAATCTTGCGACGGGCTAAAGAAAACCGGCGTATGCTTTTTATCTTTTGCCACGGCACTGATTTTATAACTATCTTCCGTAACGCCTATCTTAAAACCTTTGGGCGCCAAGATTTTTTGCGTATCGCGCTGGAACTGTACCGGGTCGCCGGACAAGAGCGACAAGCGCAATAAATCGTTCGTATAATAGCCATAGCGGGCCTTGTGTCCTTCTTCCAACAAAGCCACCTTATATAGGTATTTGCGGGCTTGGCGCACGAGGTACTGGTCCACCAAGGCCCCCCCACCGAAAAACTGCGTATAAGCCGTCCACGCGAAAGCAATTAACAATACCGAGCCCAACACGCGCAGTAAAGCACTTTCTCCCCCGCTTTTTTGGCGGATTTGCACGACCACACTTCCGCCCAAGAAATCGTGCAGGGCGCGGTGTTTATCGTCAAAAAACGCAAGTAAAAATCCGCACATGAGCAGGCCGCCGCTGATGTAATATCCAATGGCGCGCAACAACGCCCGCCCGAAGGAAACAGAACCGCTCAAATCTTTTTTTACTACAGCTATTCCCACCAGGGCTTTACCCAGCGTCATGCGGTCGCCGCACGAAAGCACGGCTTCGTATAAAACGAATAGCGTATTGATGCACCCGATAAGGCCAATGGCTTGCCACAGCATCAATTCCGGATTCGCCAATTTGACCCACAACCAAACCAAAAATTGGCAGGAAAGAAAAATTACCCCATAGTCAATCAGCAACGCCACAAACCGTTCCGAAACAGACGCATACGTTACTTTTGGTGTTTGCGGCGTTTGTGTGGCAACGGCCGGTACTTCTTCTTGCATAATGTTAATGCGGTTTTCTGTCATAAATTCTCCTTGCTATGTTTATTATAACAAGTTTTAACAGTTACATAGCACATTTCTTGTGCCGCCCCCGCGGGCGCACTTGCGTCTAAAATGATATCATATAAATATGATCATTGATGATGAAAAACTACAACGAACGCTGGAAAATGCCAAATCGCATACTGATTCCGACGTGACGGCTATTTTAGAAAAAGCGAAAGCCCTAAAAGGCATTTCGCTCACAGACGCAGCAGTTCTGCTTAATTTAACCGACCGCAACTTACTCAACAAACTCTACGATACGGCTAAATTTGTAAAAGAAGCCATTTACGGCAACCGCATTGTACTTTTTGCGCCGCTTTATATTTCTAACCTGTGCAGTAACGAGTGCGTATATTGTGCTTTTCGCCGCTCTAACACGCAATTAAAACGCCACGCCAGCACGCAAGACGAAATCAAGCAAGAAATTACCGCTCTGTTGCAACAAGGCCACAAACGCGTGTTAATGGTAGCCGGAGAATCTTACCCCGGCGGTGGTTTGCAATATGTGTACGATAGCATTAAAACCATTTACGATACATGTTGGAACGGGCAAAATGTTCGCCGCGTTAATGTCAACATTGCTCCGCTAACGGACCCCGAATTTGAACAACTCAAAAAATGCAATATCGGCACGTATCAACTTTTCCAAGAGACGTACCATAAAGAAACCTATCAAAAATTACATATTGCCGGGGCTAAGAAAGATTACCAATTCCGTTTAGACGCCATGGAACGCGCCATAGAGGCGGGTATCAACGACGTAGGCATTGGCCCGCTACTGGGCTTATACGACCACAAATACGAGATTTTAGCCACGCTGGAACACTCGTGGTATTTAGATAAAAAATACGGTATTGGGCCGCACACAATTTCTATTCCGCGCATTGAACCGGCCGAAGGGAGTGATTTTAGCAATCATCCCAATGATGTATTATCGGATGATGATTTCAAAAAATGCGTGGCCGTCTTGCGTTTAGCCGTACCTTACACGGGTATTATTTTAAGTACGCGCGAAACCCCGCTTATGCGTAATGCGTGTTTGGAATTAGGCGTTTCGCAAATTTCCGCCGCGTCGCGCGTAAATCCGGGCGGTTACTCGTACGATAAAGAAAACGGCAGTCAGTTTACCCTAACGGACGACCGCACCTTAGCGCAAGTGATTGATGCGGTGGTAGATGCTAAACACATGCCGTCGTTCTGCACGGGGTGCTATCGGTTAGGGCGCGTGGGAAAGGACTTTATGGATATGGCTAAACCGGGGTTAATTAAGACGCATTGTCTGCCCAATGCTATGTTTACGTTTGCCGAGTATTTAGAGGACTTTGCGCCAGCTCCGCTCAAGGCCAAAGGGTACGCGCTGATTGAAAAAACAGCCAAAGACACTTTCCCGGAGGACTCGCCTATTCACAAGTTGATTACGGAGAATTTGGCGAAAATCAAATCGGGCAAGCGCGACTTGTATTTTTAAGTCAACCGCTTGAAAGATTAGCAAAGCCCCCGAGGATTTTTCCTCGGGGGTTTTTAACAAAGGTGAGATTCCAAATCAAGTTTGGAATGACGACGGGAGATGGTTGGAATGACACTATTTTATATGCTTTTTGCTGTCATGCTGAACTTGTTTCAGCATCTCGTTGTTATTGTTTCCGTTGCCGTTGTTTTTTGCTGTCATGCTGAACTTGATTCAGCATCTCATTGTTATAAAACAAGACGAGATTCCAAATCAAGTTTGGAATGACGACGGAGGAATGCCTGGAATGACAACGGGGGATGCATGGAATGACGACGGAGGATGGTTGGCATGACAGACTTTTTTTATAAATGCTGTCATCCCCGAGGGTTTCTATCGGGGGTTTTTAACAAAGGTAAGATGCTGAAACAAGTTCAGCATGACGACCTAATTTTATGTCAGCCGTATCCCGATATACACACCACAAAAAGCCCCGCTCATACGAGCGGGGCTTTACAAATTTCTAATTTACTTAGAATTTGATTAACATGCCGAGTTGGCCTTTGACGTTTTCGCCATGGTCCATGCCAGTTCCCACATAGTCAGCATAACCTACACCGGCAAACAATTCCACATTTTCGTTGTGGGCATATTTGGCGGTTAAGTCAGCTTCCCAAGTAGCGGAGTGTTTCAAGCGGTGATCTTGGAAGGAATAACCATCCAAAGCAACCGTCCATTTGTCCGCCGGTTTCATGTCAAAACCGAGGTTAAACAAGGCTACACCATCAGCGCTATAGCCATTGATTTGACCACCCAACAAATGACCAACTAACAAGCCAGGAGTATAGTTGCCAAGCGCGAAGAATTTTTCGTTAGCATAGTAGAAAGTACCGCGTACGGTTACTTTTTCCAAGTCAGTAGCCGCATCTACTTTAACCATGTGGCCGGTATCGTGGTGTTCTTTGACGAGTCTGTCACCGCCGAAGTTGCGCGCATATTCAGCGCTCAAGCGAACCGGGGTGTTCAAGCTCAATTTGGCACCGTAGAAACCAGCGTCGGAATCCATAGCACCACGCAGATCATAGCCATAGACTTGAGCGGTCAAGTTTTCGGTCAAGTTCAAGCGGAAATCCGCACCGAAAAAGTCAAAAGACGGTAAACCGAAAGGACTCAAAGTGTTGTTTAGGTTATCGATTTCGTCTGTAGAATTTGCACCGAAAGCAGCCAACGCATTGATGCGGCCAGCGATTAAGGTTAACGCTTTGACGTCATCCGCATAGGTAACTTTGGCGGCATCAACGGAGCTTACATAACCGTTAAATTCGGCATTGTAGTGGTTCGGACCAATGTACATTACGGCGCTGTCTTCGTCACCGTAGAATTGGCGGCCGACCGTGGCTTCTAAGCAGCAGAACAAGTTGTGCAAGACAACATTGGCTTCCACTAAACGGATGTTGTCCCAATAGTTTTGGGTGGTCTTGCCGATAGAATCATCAGCGCCCCAAATGTTGGCATATTGGAACATCAAGTTGGCGGTTACATCTTCCACTAAATCGGCAGATAAACCGGCTAATACACGGGCACTCGTTCCACGAGCGTATATCCCTTCACCGTGTTTTACATCAGAGGCAATCGTTTGAATATCACCTTTGAGGTTTACGTTTTTCAATACGTCAGCGTTAGCAGAGACCGGCAACAAAGCGGCCACAGCCAACAAACCTAGTAGTTTCTTCATGCTAAGTACTTCCTCCTAATTTAATTTTAACTACTCCTACACTTCTATTAAAACTTTTTACAAAACAATTTGCAAGTCTTTTTAATTTTCGGCTTGACATTTTACTACTTAAATTGATATTTTACACCGCGCCCAACGGCGGCTAGCCCGGATTTATTTCTTAAACATCTCGGTTACGCGGGCAAAAATACCGTTGCAGTAAGCAATAGCCAAACCATAGTTGGACACCGCAACGCCTTTTTCTTTAAGCATTTCCAAGCGGCGTAAAATTTGCGTACGCGTTACCATACACCCCCCGCATTGGATAGCCAACTTGTAGGTTTCCACGTCAGGCGGGAGCGTATCCAAACTGGCAATTACGGTAAATTGCAATTTCTTTCCGGTAAATTTTTGCAACCAAGCGGGCAATTTCGTGCGGCCGATATCGTTGCACTTGTTGACGCTGTGCGAACACGATTCCATAATCAGCACTTTATCGCCGTCTTGCAAGCGGCTAATGGTGCGCGTTCCTTTCAAAAACGCATCAAAATCGCCTTTCAAGCGCGAGAACAAAATGCTAAAACTCGTCAGCAAAATTTCGGGCGGGACCAACGCATTGACATATTCAAACACTTGCGAATCGGTAATGACCAATTTGGGCGTATGCGTTTGCAAATACTCACGCAGTTCGGTATCTTTTAAGCACACAGCCACCGCCCCGATATCCAGTAAATTACGCAGCGTTTGCACTTGCGGCAAAATCAAGCGGCCCTCGGGCGCGGACGCATCTATGGGGATAACCAGTACCACTTCGTCCCCGGGCCGGACATAGTCATCTAAAAGCACATTTTGCGCGTAGGCACTTTTGGGCAGGAGTTGTTTAATTTTATCCCGTAAAATCTCCACGTTTGGTTTGCGGCACGAAAAACGCACCACTTCCGCCCCGCGGATATCATCTTGCAACGGAGAGATATCTTCTTTGTTATGCACAAAAAAGAACGGCACTTTACGCGCCACGCACGATTCCATCAAACTGTGTTCGTACGAGCCAAACTCTCCCGTAAAAACAATGACGGCTAAATCTACCTGTTCCAACGCTTCGTAAGCGCGCTGAATACGCAACGCCCCCAAGTCCGACGTATCATCCACCCCGGCGGTATCAATCAGCACCACCGGGCCAATACCTAAAATTTCCATGGTTTTTTTGACAGGGTCAGTTGTCGTACCGGGTTGGTCGGACACCACCGCGGTATCTTGCCCGGTCAGTACATTAACGAGGGAACTTTTTCCCACGTTCATTTTTCCAAAAATGCCAATATGTGGCCGATTTGTTTTAATCATACTTTTAGTATAGCAAAATCAATTTCCGTTGTTCCTACCCTTTTTATAACGACTCATAAATTACAACCTACCGTCAGGCGAACATTATCTGTTATAAAAAGAGTTGTCATGCTGAACAATAAAAAGACGTCATGCTGAACTTGTTTCAGCATCTGTTGTTATAAAAAAAGTCTGTCATTCCGGCGTTTTTTGCCTTTGCCGTCATGCTGAACTTGTTTCAGCATCTGTTGTTATAAAAACGGCAACGACAGACCCCGAAACGAGTTCAGGGTGACGACAGAGAAGATAACGGCGAGATCCTGAAACGAGTTCAGGATGACGGCTTTTTTAGCGTACGGGATGACGACGGGGACCAGCGGTCGTTGCTTCATCACAACCGCCCCCATTTCCCGTTATATAAGGTATAATAGAAACATATACCGTTTATCGGGGGAGAATATGAATAAATTTGATACTTACCTAAAAGAACGTGCTAAACTCGTAGAAAAAAATCTGTCTAAATATATCGCGACCATTCCCAACGCACCGAAAATTCTAACCGACGCTATGGACTATTCGTTACAAGCGGGCGGCAAACGCGTGCGCCCCATTTTAGTGATGGCTACCGCCGAGGCGTTTGGCAAAAAAGCACAAGATGTTATGCCCGCCGCCTGCGCCGTGGAAATGCTCCACACCTATTCACTTATTCACGACGATTTGCCCTGTATGGATAACGACGATTTGCGCCGGGGCAAACCTACCAACCATAAAGTTTTCGGCGACGATTTGGCTTTGCTCGCCGGAGACGCTTTGCTAACTTACGTTTTTGAAGTCTTTGCCCAAAACGGAAAAACCAAAACGATAGGAGCCGAACACACCTTAAATGCGTTACTCAATTTTGCGCATTGTACCGGAGCGTCCGGCATGGTCGGCGGACAAACGGCTGATGTGTACGCGGAAGGCATGGGCACGCAAGAGGCGTGCAGTTTCCGCGCCGACAAATTACGCAAAACTTCTAAACCGCTCGCCAAAAAAACGTTACACTATTTTATGTTGCCGGCAACCGTTAAAGAAACCACCCCGGAAACAATTTTGAATTATATTCACGCCAATAAAACCGGCGCGCTCATCCGCGGCAGCGTGGAAACGGGTGCGTTACTTGCCGGCGTAAAAGGCAGCGACTTAAAACACATCAAAACCTATGCCAACTGTATCGGACTGGTATTTCAAATTGTGGATGATATTTTGGATGTTACCGCCACGGCCAAACAGTTGGGCAAATCTAATAGTGACAGCGAAAACGGCAAACTCACATTTGTCAGTTTATACGGTTTAGAGGGTAGCCGCAAACACGCCCAATTGTTAATTGCCAACGCCCAAAAGGCCTTGGACCAATTAAAAACCGCCCGCAAAAGCAATTTGTGGCCGCTGTACGCCATGGCCGAATTTTTCAAAACACGGACGTATTAAGGAGTGAAAATGAAAGTTCTCCCCAGTATCAAATCTCCCCGCGACTTGCGGTTAATTAAAAAGGAGTTGCTCCCCACCCTCTGCGAGGAACTGCGCGAGCAAATTATCAAAACCGTCAGCCAAAACGGCGGGCATTTGGGCTCTGGTTTAGGCGTGGTGGAACTCATTACGGCGCTTCACTATGTGTTTAACACGCCCGACGATAAAATCGTATTTGATACCGGGCATCAGGCCTACGCCCATAAATTACTTACCGGCCGCCAAAAAGATTTTGCCCACATCCGCACGAAAGGCGGCATCAGCGGGTTTCCCAAACGCCACGAAAGCGAATATGACACTTTTGGCGTCGGGCATGCCTCTACCGCTATTTCCGCCGCGCTCGGCATGGCCATTGCACGCGACCAACAAAAATCTCCCGACCGCGTTATTGCCGTCGTGGGTGACGGGTGTATGACGGGCGGCATGGCCTACGAAGCCATGCAAAATGCCGGTCTGTTACGCTCCGATTTACTCGTTGTCTTAAACGATAACCAGATGTTTATTTCCCAACGTGTGGGCGCGTTAGGGAAAGCCCTAACCAAACTGCTCACCACCAAATATGTACAATTGGCTGAAGAAAAAGCCGCCAACTTTTTACAGCGTTTTGACGAACTGGGCAACAATGCCGCCAAATTAGCCAAACGCGCGCGGTCTATTTTATTCCCGGGTACGCTATTTGAAGAAATGGGCTTTCGCTACTTCGGCCCGGTAAACGGCAACGATATAGACGCTATGATTGACGTGTTGGAAAATGTCAAAGGCGTAAAAGGCCCGGTCATTTTACACGTCGTTACCAAAAAAGGCAAGGGCTATAAACCCGCCGAGGAAGCCCCTACCAAATTTCACGCAATCGGTCTTTTTGATGTGGAGACGGGGGACAATTTAACGAAACCTGACCGGATGACGTTTACCCAATCTTTTTCTAAAACGCTGTTAAGACTAGCCGCCAAAGACACAAAAATTAACGCCATCACAGCGGCCATGCCCGAAGGAACGGGGTTAGACGCTTTTAGAGACACCTACCCCACCCGTTATTTTGACGTCGGCATTGCCGAAGAACACGCCGCCACGTTTGCGGCCGGGATGGCAGCCAACGGCTTAAAACCCGTCGTCGCGCTTTATTCCACCTTTGCCCAACGGTGCTTTGACCAAATTTTGCATGATGTCGCACTTCAAAATTTGCCCGTTGTATTTGCCTTAGACCGCGCCGGTATTGTGGGCGAAGACGGCCCGACCCACCACGGGGTATTTGATATTAGTTTCTTGCGCGAAATTCCAAACCTTTTAATGGCTACTCCGGCAGACGAAAACGAATTGCAACACCTGTTAAAAACCGCGTTTGATGCCAAAGCGCCGTTTGTATTGCGCTATCCGCGCGGAGTCGGGTTTAACGTACCCATGGACGATAAACCTAAGGCGTTACCCTTGGGCAAAGGGACGTGGCTCAAAAAAGGAAGCGACGTAACGATTTTGGCCCTCGGCAACCGCGTCCACCCGGCTGAAAAAGCCGCTGAATTGTTAGCCGAAAAAGGGATTCAAGCGGGCGTTATCAATATGCGCTTTATCAAACCGTTAGACACGGCTATCATAGATGAAGCCCTTAAAAAAACGTCGCATTTGGTAACGGTGGAAGACCATGTGCTGGCCGGAGGATTTGGCTCATCGGTGGCGGAATATTTAGCGGACAAACAAGCCCCGTTCCACTTGCTGCGCTTGGGATATCCTGATGAATTTGTAGAACACGGAAAAGCGGCCCTGTTGTACGAGCAATACCATTTAGACGCACAACACCAAGCCGATAAAATTTATAGTTGGCTCAAGGAGAAATAAATATGAAAAAAAATCCGAACGTTCCTGCTCACGACGCGTCCTATATCAAAGCATACGAAGACGTACGCCTCTTAAAACACGACATTATGCGTCCGATCCGTATGGAATTGGAAGTGTTAAAGCCGGAATTGTACCTCAAGTATTTTAACATCAATGAAACCATTATCTGCTTTGGCAGTGCGCGTATCCGCGAAGAAAAAATCGCCAAAAAACAACTGGCCGAGGCCGAAAAAGAACTGGCCAAACATCCTAAAAGCAAAAACTTACAAAACCAAGTAAAAATTGCCAAAGGCAGACTCAGTTTGTCTAAATATTACGACGAGGCCCGCAAATTTGCCGCTATCGTAACCAAAAAAGCCGGCAAACGCTTTGCCATTGTTACTGGCGGCGGACCGGGCATCATGGAAGCCGCTAACCGCGGTGCTTTTGAAAATAAAGGCACCAGCATTGGGCTAAACATTACCCTGCCGCATGAACAACGCCCCAACGATTATATTACTGAAAACCTGGCGTTTTTGTTCCACTATTTCGCCATCCGCAAAATTCATTTTGTGATGCGCGCTAAAGCGTGTGTAGTGTTCCCGGGCGGTTTTGGAACCTACGACGAGCTGTTTGAGATTTTAACGCTGATTCAAACCGGCAAGAAAAATAATATCCCGGTCATTTTGGTAGGGAACGAATTTTGGCACAAGGTCATCAACGTAGATGCCTTGGCAGACTACGGCATGATTGCGCCGGAAGACAAAAACCTCTGCCCGATTGTAAACACGGCCGAAGAGGCGTGGGATATTATTGCTAAAAGATACCACATTAAATAGTTTCTGTACACGCCAAACACCCCGGGGGTTGAACCCCCGGGGTGTTTTTATGTTTAATTAGAGTCCTTATGGGACGATAAGTAGCCCCTTTCTCCAAGACAATCCTCTTTCCGTTAAACCGGAAAGGGGATATACTACATCAAACTAACACACAACCCGCCCGCGAAAATTTAACTCCACAAGGCCAGTTTAGTTACTTTATCGGTGCGGCGCACTTTCGGTTCGCCCACTAATTCTTGCACATACGCTTCGCAAACGTGAATTTTAGTACCCAGCATCAAGTGTCCGCCGATTACATTATATTCTTCGTCCGCCAGCGTTACATGCGCATGAACCATGGGGCGGTTATCTTGAATAGAAATGTTACCTGTTAAATTGAGCAATTCAAGCGGTTGGTTAATCACTTGTTTCTCGTAGCGTTTTTTGGCTTGATCATAATAACCGATCGTCGCGTTAGCAACGGTCCCCACCACGCTCACGATACCGCATTTTACTTGGTTATCGTGGCAAAAATCGGCCAACGCCTCCAATAAATCTTTCCCTTTGGAAAGTTTGAAAATATACGTCCGTCCCGTTAAATAAGGTTTTTCTTCTGCCATTGTTTTTTCCTCCAAAATTATAGCCAATGTTTGGCTTTCTTTAAATCTTTTACATACGTCTTAATAGCGGCCAATATATCCGCGCCGCTTAGCCCGGCTTCTTCATATACCTTGGCCGCGCTGCCACTCCCCAAAAACGCACCTTTTTTATGCGGCCAAAGGGTGTGTTCGCGCCCTGCCTGGCTAAGGATCCACGCCTCTAACGTGGGGCGGGTAAAGTCGGTTATTCCCATAGCCGTGCGCCGCAGTTCAAGCGGTAATAATTTTTCTTGCGTGCGTACCGGTAACGCTTCAAACAACTCACGGCTGGTGATATACACCACATTGACATTGAGTTTGTTTTTTGCAAGCACGGGCAAAATGTTTTCTATCACAATCCGCCCGACACCGGCCCCCTGCACAATTACTGTACCGTCCGCCTTACCTTTGGCCCGGTGCATGTAATAAAGTCCGTTTACCGCATTTTGCGCCGGCTCCATACCCAGTTTTTTACGGTTGGCAAACGCCGCTGACGGCCGCGCCACAAACGGCGCAAACACCGCCGGGCGCAACGACAACGCACGGGTTACGAGCGGCCAAATTTCATCTACCTCTGCCGGAGTGGCGGTAATGCACGCTCCCTGCGGGAAGTTATCCTGCAACAGTTGCAACGATTGCGGGTCGGCGTGTGTCGGGCCGTCCTCGCCGGTTGGCAAACTGGCATGTCCGTTAAACAAAACAAGCGTATTGGGAGCAAGCCCCGCTTCCCGCGCCGCTTGCATACCAATTGCGTGCAAACGCGCCGCCACATGTTCAAACGCGACAAACGCCCCGTAAGAAGCACTGACTGCAACATGCGCACCAAAGGACGAAATACCGCTGCACACAGCCGCCATACCGTCCTCGCAAATTCCCCCCATCGCTACACGCCGCGAAAGCGGATTAGACACCGCATTAAAATTGCCCGGCGCGAAACCGTTTGCCACCGCCGCCGCGCCCGTAGAGCCGTACAAATCGGCCGAGCCGACTAGCAACGTGCCGTTTGTATGCTTGTTTAAGTAGGATAGCACACCACCCAACACGCCGCGCGTAGCGTACGGTTTACCCGGTTCAAAAACAAATTCTGCCGGCACTTTAGCCGGTAAAAATTGGGTATAGAGGTCTTGGCTATTTCCAAGTCCTTTACGCACCGAGCGTTTGGCTTTTTTAAGCGCACCCGCCCGGGCGGCCACCAATTTAGCCATATAGCGTGCCGTCGTTTTTTCTTGTTCAAGGGCTTTGCGGATAACCGCCAAACTGGCCCAGAAATACTTTTCAATATTGGCGGGCGTTTTTTCTCCCTCAAAGCGCGGGAACGAAACCTTAAATATTTTTTCAAACTCGGCTAATGCGGCATAAAAACCGTCGGAAGCGAACTTGTGGCCCGCCCCATGCGAGGCCTTTCCCTCAATGCCGTATTTCCACCCTTTGACCGTACGGTACACAATAGCCGTCGGTTGGGAATTATCCAATTGCGCCGCCAAGCGTTGGGCAATATGAATTTGATTAAAATCGTGTCCGTCCGGCACATAAATAACATTAAAATCGTGGATGCGGAAAAATTCGCACGGATTCCACTGGACGTAATCGCCGGGTTTTTCTCCGTCGGCAGTTACGCGCTCGGTTTCAATAGAGGCCTCGTTCCAGTCAATATGAAAGACCACATTTTTCAGTTGCGCCGTAGCGGCTATGGCGGCCGCCTCGCTCACACGCCCGGCGGTAAGCCCGCCCTCGCCCTCTATCACGTGTACGACCGGACATTTTTTACCGTACGCATCTGCGGCGGCTAAAGCCAGCCCGACGGCAGATCCGTCCCCTACGCCGCTGGCCCCGGTACTCGTACGCACAAACGGCACAAGCGGCTCCGGATGTCCACCCAAAGGTTTGGCGTGAAATTTAACAAATAGCGGCGTATTTTGCACTTGATTATGCCGGAAACCCAACAAATCTTCCAAACGAAGTTGCTGTGCTTTTTGGGCCGGCAGCAACGCCGGAGCGGCCATCCGCACACACTCGTTACGCAACGCCCACATAGCATACAAGCCCAAGGCCTTATGCCCGGCGGCATACGAAAGAATATCGTTTTCGTTTTTATGCGGATATTTCAAATCGTAATTCATCTCTCTATATAAGAGGTGTTCCACGATACGCCCGCTGGAGATACTTCCCCCCGGGTGGCCGGACGTCGGCACATAATTATACAGAATAGCCACCAACGTACGGTAGGCCAAATCTAATTTGGTAAATGCGGCAATTTCTTGCGCATTTAGCGCGTAACTTGCTTTTTTACTGTAATCGGAAACATCTACAAAAACCGACCGTTTGCAACCCAATACCATTTTTTTATTCATACAAAATCTAGTTTCCTTTTATGCCCCGTTTGGCGACATACGCCACCAACCGGAAAAGTGCCTCTATATCGGACTTGGCTTCCACTTCCACGCACGAGTGAATATTACGCGCCGCGAGCGACAACGCACACGCCGGGATCCCCGTTTTGGACAAGTGGACAACGCCCGCATCATTTCCTCCCCGAGGAGCGCAACGCACCTGCCAGTTGATTTTTTCTTGGCGGCAAATATCTTTCAAACTTTCAAACAACCAATCGGGCGTAATGGTGCGGCCGTCAATAACCGAAACGCCCACTCCCCCGCCCACACGGACTAACTGATTATGCGGGGCACAGTCAGGGATATCCGCCGCGCCGGTAGAATCTAACGCAAAGCCCAAATCGGCCTCAATGCCAAAAGCCGCCGTAGTGGCTCCGCGCAGACCGACTTCTTCCTGCACGGTAAATACTGCATATATATTGTAAAACGGATTTTTAAGGGTACGGACGAGTTCCGCCAGCACAAACACTCCGGCGCGGTCATCTAACGCTTTAGCACAGATGCGCCCATCCCCAAATTCTTCATACTGACGGTCTAATACCGCCGTATCGCCGACTTCCACCCACTCGTGTACTTGTCCGGCGGGAAGGCCGGTATCAATGTATAAATCGCTTGGCGGAACGGCTTTTGTGCGCTCTGCCTCCGTCGTGATATGGGCCGGCTTTGTGCCGATTACCCCTAAAATCGGGCCTTTTTTGGTTTGCACGCGCACCCGTTGCGCCAGCAACGTGCGCGGGTCAATACCGCCCACCGTTACAAAATATAAAAAGCCATTATCGTCCACATAGCGGACCATCAGCCCCACTTCGTCCATGTGGGCGCAGAGAAATAAATTTTTGCCCGACGTACCTTTTTTATATACGATTAAATTACCCATCACATCCGTACGAATTTCGTCGGCATACGGAGTTAATTTTTCTTTGAGATAGTCCCGCACCGGGGCTTCGCGGCCGGAAACGCCTGCCAAATTGGTTAAGGTCTTTAGAAGAGAAAAGTCTAATTTTTCCGTCATAAATCCTCCGCTTGTGTGTAATTTAAGTACCTACATTATACTCTCAAATGTTTTTTTTTGCAAGTTAAAAACTATCCATAACACAAAAAAAATAGTAAAATAAAGCGAAGAAGTTTATTTTAGGAGGAATTACATGACAGTTTCTTACAAAGAACTGGGGTTAGTAAATACCCGGCAGATGTTCAAAGATGCTATGGCTGGCGGATACGCCATTCCGGCTTATAACTTTAATAACATGGAACAATTACAAGCCATTGTAACGGCTTGTGTGCAAACCGGTTCTCCGGTCATTTTGCAAGTGTCCAAAGGGGCCCGCAATTATGCCAACGCTACCTTGCTACGTTGGATGGCCCGCGGAGCAGTAGAAATGATGAAAGAAATCGGCAAACCGGTCCCGCTTTGCTTACACTTGGACCATGGCGACAGTTTTGAACTGTGCAAAGATTGCATTGACAATGGTTTCTCCTCCGTAATGATTGACGGATCCAGCTTACCCTACGAAGAAAACGTAGCGTTAACCAAAAAAGTAGTAGAATACGCCCACCAACATGATGTAACCGTAGAAGGCGAATTGGGTGTGTTGGCTGGTATTGAAGATGAAGTCGCCGCCGAACACCACACTTATACCGATCCGGCCCAAGTGGAAGATTTCGTCAAACGCACGGGCGTAGATTCGCTCGCTATTTCCATCGGCACGAGCCACGGCGCGTACAAATTCAAAGTAAAACCCGGCGAAAAATTACCGGAACTCCGCTTTGATATTTTGGAAGAAGTTTCCAAACGCTTGCCCGGTTTCCCGATTGTGTTGCACGGTTCTTCGTCCGTACCGCAATGGGCCGTTAAGCAAATCAACCAATATGGCGGCAAGTTGGAAAACACCGCCGGCGTACCCGAAGAACAACTGCGCAAAGCGGCCAAAATGGCGGTATGCAAAATTAACGTAGATTCCGACGGACGCTTGGTCATGACGGCCACCATCCGCAAAATCTACGCTGAAAAACCGGCCGAGTTTGACCCGCGCAAATACTTGGGTCCGGCCCGCGAAGAATTGATTAAAATGTATGCCGAAAAGAACGAAAACGTGTTTGGTTCCGCCGGCAGAGTAAAATAAGTTATAAAAACGTAAAAACAGCCGCAGTCGGTTTGACTGCGGCTGTTATTTTTTTGTCTTTTTAGTATCCATTGAGGTAAGCGATTTTTAATTAACAGGAAATGAAAGGATATTAGGGATAATCATATTCGCCGCTCATTTGCGCTCCGGAATGGTGGACAGGCGTGTCGTTGGTTTCTTGTTTGCAGATTGTTTCTGCAATTGCGTTATTATTGTAAACAAGGCATTTGCGCCGTCCGGAATAAGCTCTCCAATAAGACATGGAAATTTGACTGTTTTTACAATATATGTATCCGTCTTCTTGCTCAATGGAACAGCCTACTTTGCCGTCAATATTTCTGTAGCCGTCGCTTGACGAAACACTGGGAATATCTATATCCAGTTCGTCAAAATTACCAGTATATTCTCCGGCGGACATGTAATGAACTTGTTCGGCTTGCCAAATAGTTTCTACTAAATGTTTAAGGGAAGCGTAACGGCTTTTAGCCACCGATATTTGATATTGCGGTACGGCCACCGCCGCCAGTATGCCAATGATAAGCACAACGACCAGTAATTCAATGAGCGTAAAACCGTTGTTATCAAAAAAGCGGTGAGATTCCAAATCAAGTTTGGAATGACTATTATATTTTTTGTTGTCATCCCGAACGCCTAAAGTGCCGTCACCCTGAATGCCCAAAATGCTGTCACCCTGAACTTGTTTCAGGATCTCGCCATTCTCGCTTTTGCCGTCATCCCCAAGGGTTTCTATCGGGGATCTCTTCCTTAGGGCTGTTTCTAAGCGGTGGAGATTTCCGATTACAAATTTCGGGAATGACTTTATTTTATTTCTTCCTAAACTGCCCAAAATTTCATTTCCCATATTCTTTGCTCCTTTTTAATAAAATTCCCATTTATTAAAAATTAGCAAAAAAAAAAACAAAGTCAACCCCCTTAATTTTTTTCACAAAAAACAGCTAAAAACCAAAAATAATTAAAAATAATGGCATGCTATTTGGTACAATAAGTAATTGTTATAATTCATTAAAACAAGGAGAAAAAACGACCCGAAATGTCTAAGTTCTTATCCAAAATCAAATTAAACACCTTCACGATTATTTTATCGGTGTTAGCCATTGTTACTGTGCTAACTTGGATTGTCCCGTCCGGCGCGTATGACCGCGTCGCCAACCCCGACGGCCGACTCGTAGCCGTTGCCGGTACTTACCACCGGGTAGCGGCCAGCCCGCAAGGTTTATTTGATTTGCTCAAAGCCCCCATACAAGGTTTTTCTAAAACGTCGGAAGTTATTGTGTTTTTGTTGATCATTGGCGGCGTGTTGGGGCTGATTGAAAAAACCGGTGCTATTGCCGCCGGCATACAGGCCTCTAGCGGATTTTTTAACCGTAACCCCAAACTGCGCTTTTTATTTATTCCGTTGGGCGTTATTGTGTTTTCGCTGTGCGGGGCAACTTTTGGCATGTGTGAAGAAGCCCTTATCTTTGTTCCTATTTTTATTCCGCTGGCATTATCGCTCGGGTACGACTCGGCCCTTGGAACGGCGATTCCGTTTGTAGGGGCGGGCGTCGGGTTTGCGGCCGCGTTTACCAATCCGTTTACCGTCGGTATTGCGCAAGGGATTGCTCAAGTGCCGCTTTACTCCGGGTTAGGTTACCGCTTGATTATTTGGGTAATTTGCACGTCGGTCATTATTGCATGGCTGGGTTTTTATGCACGCAAAATACGCAAAGACCCCACCCAAAGTTTGACCTACGAATTTGACCAAGAAAAGCGCAAAGAGTTGCACTTAAATAAAACCCAAACGCGCATGACCAAACGCCAAAAAGCCGTTTTGTTGGCTTTTGGGTTGGGGATGGTTGGCATGGTATGCGGCGTACTTAAACCGCAAATTTGTGCGTTTTTGAACGGCACGTTCGGCATTGATTTAATCAAGTGGCTGCATTGGGAAAATTCCGGTTGGTACATTACGGAAATTGCGGCTTGGTTTTTAGGGCTTGGTTTTGTGTGCGGATTTTTAGGCAAAATGAACATGCAAACTTTTAGCGACACGTTTTTTAGCGGAGTACGCGGTATGGCAGAAATTGCCATGCTGTTAAGTTTTGCACAAGCCATTGTGATTATTGCCAATAACGGTCATATTCTGGATACGTTGTTAAATGCTATGGCTGGTTTAATCAAACACTTACACCCGATTTGCGCCTCTTGGGCGGCCATGATGTTGCAAACCGTTATTGATTTCTTTATTCCGTCGGGTTCTAGCAAAGCCGTTTTGACTATGCCGATTTTAGCCCCGTTAGCGGACTTAATCGGCATTACCCGGCAGACCATGGTGTTGGCCTTTCAACTGGGCGGCAGTTGGATGAACATGGTAATTCCTACCGATCCGGTTACCATTGCGGCTATCGGGTTTGCGCGTATTGCTTACCCCAAATGGCTCAAGTGGATGTTACCGTTACTGATTACCATGTATTTGCTGTCGTTCTTACTGCTTATTCCGCCGTATTTTATGAAGTGGCAATAAGCACAGCACCCTGCGTGTTTTTTTAGTAAAATGAAAGAAGCCCGATCCGTTGTAAAAAGGGCTCCTTTCTTATGTTAAACGAACTACAAACAGTAACTTTTTTTCATGCCGCAGACTGGTTAGTATTCGGTGCGGTGTTGTTGGCTACCGTACTTGCCGCAGTATACGGGCACGTTAAACTTAAAAAATCCCAGCAAAAAGAAAAGCCGACCCCGCTAGATTATTTGCTTATGGGCCGGCAACTGACGTTGCCTTTATTTGTAGCCACATTAGTATCCACTTGGTACGGCGGCATTTTTGGTATTAGCGAAATTACCTTTAATTACGGCATTTACAATTTTGTTACCCAAGGTATATTTTGGTATGTGGCCTATTTGATTTTTGCGTTCTTTATTACCGATAAAATCGCCCGTTATAATTCCATGACCTTGCCCGATTTGACCGGGCAAATGTTCGGCCCGAAATCGGCCAAAGTTTCTGCTATATTTACTTTCTTTTATATTGTTCCCGTTGCCTATGTGTTAAGTTTGGGGATGTTTTTGCACATGGTATTTGGTATCAGCATTATATTGGGCATGGCAATCGGCACTCTGTTTACGTGCTTGTATACCGCGTGGGGCGGTTTTCGCTCGGTCGTATTTTCGGGGCTTGTTCAATTTTTTGTGATGTGCAGTGCCGTATTATTAGTAGTTATCTTCTCGGTGCAGAGTTTTGGCGGGTTAGATTTCTTAAAAGCCAATTTACCGGCGACCCATTTTACCTTAACGGGCGGGAACTCGTGGTTAAATACGTTTGTGTGGGGCTTTATTGCGTTAGCCACGCTGATTGACCCCAGTTTTTACCAGCGTTGTTTTGCGGCTAAAAGTCCTCTCGTCGTTAAACGCGGCGTATTGATTTCCACCCTTATTTGGTTTGGCTTTGATATTTGCGCCACCGCCGGCTCTTTGTATGCCCGGGCCCTGCTTCCGCACGCCGAGCCGGGGCAAGCGTATTTCTTTTATGCTATTCAGTTACTGCCGGTGGGACTGCGCGGATTTTTTGTCGCGGGTATTTTATCTATCATTTTATCTACCTTAAACGCGTTTCTGTTTATTGCGTCAAACACGCTCAGTTTTGACTTGCTACGCAAGCAATTCCCCAACGTTATTTTATCCAACCGTATTACCATTTTTGCGGTCGGGGCGGCCTCTATTTTACTGGCCCAGTTATTTCACGACAGTTTCAAAGAAATTTGGCTTGTGTTGGGCTCGTATTTTTCCGCCTGTTTACTGCTGCCGATTTTGCTGGGTTATGTTTTCCCGGGTAAAATCAGCGATAAATTATTTGTTTTTTCCTCGCTCGCCAGTGCCGGAGCCATGACGCTGTGGCGTTGGTTGGTGCCGGGAAATTGGCTCACGGCCGTGGATCCGTTTTATATTGGAGTAAGCATCAGTTTGCTGATTTTAGTTATTTTTAGGAGCCGCCGTGAAAGCATTTCATCACGCATTACTGATCGGTAACGGGCCGTGTGAGTTCCCGGATAAACTGCTCCGTTTATCTAAAACAGCCGGCCTAATTGTAGCAGCAGACGGTGGAGCCAACACCGCTTTACAAGCGGGCATTTCCCCCCACGTAGTCATTGGCGATTTAGATTCTGTTTCCGCTACCGCCCGCAAACACTTCGCACAAGCCGAGTGGATTTTTGTAGATAACCAAAACAATACCGATTTGCAAAAGGCGTTAGATTATTTAGTTGCCCACCAATGCAAACACTGCACTTTAGTAGGTTTTGGCGGCGGACGGGTAGATTTCTCGTTAGGTAACGTGTTGGCCTTGTATCCGTACGCCCGGAAAATGGACATCACTTGGTTCGGCGACGGGTGGGAAATATACCCGGTGTGCCACCGAAAAACCTGTCCGGCGCGGGTAGGCGCGCGGGTGAGTTTACTGCCGCTAGGAACGTGTAGCGGTGTTACCCTCACCGGGCTAAAATATCCGCTAAAAAACGCCCGGTTGACGTTAGGCACCACCCGTACGCTAAGTAATCAGGCCATCCGTTCCCGTTTTACCGTTTCGCTGACCCGCGGTACACTTTTAGTGTACCAGGAGACCTAAATATTATCAAGGAGGAAGCGCTTGGGGAAGGCATAATGTAACTTCCCGAGGGAGACTTGGGGGCGCAATCTGCTAGCCAAACACACTCTACGGAGGAACAATCACCCGTCTCCGAAATGCAATCTATATTACCTATGATGTCCAGTTTTATGGGGTACGGTACGACAGGGCGGTTCATAGAGGCCGGCCACTCCGAACAGGATCCCGTAAGCGGAATAAAACCGATTGAATCTGCGGAACAGTGATCCCTTAAACTTTCACAACGGACATTGCGCCTAACGACACAATTAACATCCAAAATACCCCCGGTAAAACGGGGGTATTTTTTTGTCCGGCACACACTTAAATACGTTCAAATATTCAAATTCCTAACGGGAAAGTTTTTTATATAACTTTTCGGCGGCGGGCCAACCCGAACGGGCGTGCTGTAAGAGCGTAAGACCTTCGTTGCTACGTCCTTGTGCCAAACGCAGTACGGCTATATGATAAGCAATTTCGGGGTATTGCGCCACGGTTTGCTCTGCAAACGAGGTAAAAATCTGCTCTGCCAGTTGCAGGTTGCCTTGTTTAATATAGATCCACCCTAACGTATCTTGGAACGACACATCCTCCGGCGCAACGGCCAACGCGCGGGTAACCAATTCTTGTGCTTCGTCCAAGCGGGTTTCCCGCTCAGCTAAACTGTACGCCAGTAAATTCAACGCCGCCGCGTGTTGGGGTTGTTTAGCCAAAATAAAGCGGATATGTTCTTCCATGGGTTTGTATTTCTTCAAACTCTCTAACGCATACGCGTAATGCAAATGCGCGTCTATATAATCGGGCCGGACGGCTAATAATTTGTTAAATACATACGCTGCTTGCTTATACGATTCCCGGTCGTTTAATAATAGCCCGTAGAAAAAAGCAATTTCCACATGATCGTTAAACCGCTTATACGCCTCTGCCAACGTCTGTAAAGCCGCGTCCGGCTGGTTTAATTTTTGCTGTAAAAAACTGACTTGCAACCAATGCGAAGCGTTGGTGGGGTAATCTGCGCCGTCTCTTAAATATGAAATGGCCGAGGCGAAATCCCCTTGTTGTTCGGCTATCATAGATAAAAAATAATTGGCTGCTACGTCGTGGTCGTCAGATTTTTTGGCTTTTAAGAAATAGGTTTGCGCTTTTTCAAAATCTTTTACCACCACAAACACCGCACCCATGCGGGAAAATGTACCGGCATTTCCATAACCTATTTTTTCCAATTCTTCAAATTCGTGTAACATCAAAAAGAATTGGGAAGTATGTTCGTAAATATCCGCTTTGGCTAACCGCGCGGCCGGATCGTTAGGATCGGCGGCCACGGCTTTGTCCAGATAGGACAAAGCCTTTGCCCACTCTTGGCGGCGCATATACCAATGCCCGATTTGGGTATAGGACTGCACGGCAAGCGACGGCTGATCTTGGGCCGTTTTTTCCAGTACCGCTACCATTTTGTCAAAATCGGACGTAGAAAGCAGTAATAAATACCGGTACAAAAGTTCCATGTCCTCCGGCGCAAGCGCAACGGCCTTTTCATAAGCCGCTAACGCCTCTTGCGGGTGGCCCGTCTCTACTTGATAAGTCCCATATACCGCCCAATCTTCCGCCTCGTTTTCGCCCAAGTCAATGTAATCGGCATAAGGAGCGGCCAGGGCCGGTTTTTCCATACGCAAGGCAAGGGCAACTAGCGAGCGGCGCAAATACTTGGAATCGGGCGCGAGGGCTAACGCCTTTTGCAAGGAAGTAAATGCACGCGCGTCGTCCTCTGCGTACGTATAAATAGACTCTAAATAAGTGGTAAACAGTTCGGCTTCTTGGCGGCCCTGCGCGCTAATATCTAACGCGGCTAGCGGTAATGACAACAACAAAAATAAAATCACTTTCATAATGCACGCCCCAAAATCAACGCATCTTCCCGGCCCGCATAGAAATTTTTCCGCAGACCCGTTTGCACAAACCCGGCTTTTTGGTACAGCCGCACCGCAGGGCTATTGCTAGCGGCCACTTCTAACGTAAGTTGTTTTACGCCGTTTTGACGCGCCCACGCTAACGCTTGCTCCAGTAACGTCTCGGCAATTCCCCGCCGTAAAACGTCCGGATGGACCCCGACATTTAAAATTTCGCCCACGTCCGCCGCCGCCCGCAACGCCACAAACCCGCACACGCGCCCGTTTTCTTCCGCGCAAAAAATGCGGGCCGATTTTTCGGCCAGTTCTCCCGTCCAGCCGGGCGCGCCCCATTGGGCACAACGCGGCTGTAACTGTTCAATTTGCGCTAAAGCGGTAATATCCGTTTTTACGGCGAAGCGATAGTTCATTTCGGTTGAATAAGTTCAAAACGCGCCGGCTTTAAGTAAAGCGGCTCCAAGGCCCCTTGTTTCCACGCATCTTTTTCAGCCAAGGCCAGTAACGTATCCGGACGGACACGACAGTCCTTATCGGCCGCCAGCGGATATTTCCCGCCGGTCAACTCGGCTAAACCGGCACCGTTTTTGTCGCTCCCGGTCAAGAACAACGGCGCCGGAAAGTCCGCCAAGCGCGCCAGTAATTCTTCGCGCGACAACCAACAGGGTTGGCTGGCCGGCCCGTCAAAAATTTGCAAAAAATACTCTTCCCGAAAAGCGTGTAACACTACGCCCAACACGCCGTTTGTGTGTTGTTTTTGAAAGCGTTTGAAAGCGGCTGAATTTTCCGTTTGGTGGCGCAACAGTTCAAAAACCGTCGTGCCGTAAACTTCCGCATGGTTCAAATACTGCATCATAGACGCAAACGTAAGGGCAATACGTATCCCCGTAAAACGCCCCGGGCCGCGCACAATACACACTTTCTTTACATCCTGTAACGTAGCCCCGCAGGCCTCTAAAGCCCGGTGCATAAGCGGAAACAACAACCGCTCTTGTTTAATACCTTTTTGACGGCGCACCGCGCGCACGTCCCCTTGTTGTGCCGCAATTAAAAGCGGCGAACCGGACGTGTCCAACGCTAAAGTGACGGCTTTACTGCCTTGCATAATGCCTCCAAACATTGATCCGATACCCGCCCAAACGAGGCAAGCCGGATTTCCCGCACGTTACCGTGTTGTAACACAAAATCCATTTCCAACCGGTCTTGCGGCAACAGATGAGCAATCGGGTCGGGCCATTCGGCTAAAATAATCGCTTGTTCATCTTCTAACATTTCTTCAAAACCTAAATTAAATACTTCGCCTTCGCTCAAGCGGAATAAATCAATGTGAAATAACCGGTGTGATTTGTTGTGATATCTTTTCATCAAACTAAAGCTCGCACTGGTGGGCGAACTTTTAAGCCCCAACGCGGCGGCAATGCCTTTGACAAAAACCGTCTTGCCCGCGCCGATAGGCCCACGTAAAAAAATAATTTCTCCCCCCCGTAACGTGCGCGCAAAACGCGCCGCTAAATCCAGCGTTTCTTCGCGCGAGGAGGTAATCAGTTTTCCTTGTTTCATCATTTAACTGTTTTAATACATACCCGGCGGCCGTCCACAGTTTGACGGTCCTCGTTCATGGGGTCTAATACTTCATCCCCGTCCACCACAAAGACATATTTATATTCGCCGGCCGTCAGCGCGACGGACGTTTCAAAATATCCTTTGCGGTATGCTTTCAGTTCAATAGGGTCTTTGCCCCAACGGTTAAAATCGGCGGCTAATTCCACTTTTTGGGCCCCGGGTACCGTCAAATAAAATTTGCGGTATTTTACTTCCGTATCATACGCAGGCCTACTAACACGCTGGCGGGAAAGCAAACTTTCTTTATTGAGCGGCGCAATAGAGGCCGTATTTTCTATGGCGTTAGCAGCATAGTCGTAATAGTCGGACGACGTAACCAAAAACCACACCAACGACAAGATGAGTAAAAATAAAAATAACGCAAAGAAAACTCCGGGCCGCTTAATTTTGGGCATCTAAAAAACTCCTCAAATAAAATTGCGCTCCGCACGACCGGGCCACCTGCTCCACCGCTTGAGGATCAGCCCCGGTTTTATCTACACAACTGGCTACGACTTTGGGAATTTTGGCGGCAACACATGCGCGGATAAATTCCAATACATCATCGTAAGAATTTTGGTACTCCGGCTCCGGGCGGACTAACTTTTGCCACGTGGACGCCTCCGGCGCGTTCAAACTGATGTTGACCGCGTCTAAGACTTCCGCCAACGCCGGGACAATATCTTTGTGGTTAATCACATTTCCCAGCCCGTTGGTATTAAGCCGCACCGGAAACGGCGGATATTTGGCTTGCGCCTGCCAGCCCTTCAGCGTATGCGCTACCAACAAAAGTACGTCTAAACGCATAGTCGGCTCGCCGTAGCCGCAAAAAACGACTTCGTTAAACGGTGCTTTAGGCAGTTCCGTTTCCAACGCGGCAATTACTTCTGCCGCGGTCGGTTCTCCGGCGGACAAATTCAAATTATTTCCGTGAAAATCCATCTTCCACTTGGTCTTAATGCAAAACGTACACAAATTCGGGCAACGGTTCGTCAAATTGATATATACCCCGTTTTGAAAACGGTACACAATCGCAGCGTTTTTCATAAAACACCCCTTATAGGTATTATACTATTTTCGCTACGCTGAAAATAAACCCATACAAAACAAGAATTGCTGGACTTTTAGAGAGGAAACTTCTATAATGAAAATATAATTATTCATTGTGGGGTGTCGTGTGTATTTACGCAAAAAAGGTTTTACATTACTGGAAATGTTAGTGACCGTCTTGATTGTTGGCGTGTTGGCGGCCGTTGCTGTGCCGGAATATAAAACGGCGGTCTTAAACAGTCGTTTAAGTTCTGTAATGACCAACGTAAAAACCATTGCAGACAGTTTGGAAGTCTACTACTTATCCATGAACGAATACCCCGATAACGATTTATCCAATTTGGACGTAGGCATTGGCGGTTGTACCGTTTCCGACGGCGTGTATAATTGCACCAAAGGCACGGCGTATGCTTTTGGTATCAGCGCGGCGGAAAAACCCGTTGGAGGTTTTTTAGGTAATAAACAAGGGTTGGCCTATATTCAATATCTCAAAGAAGAACCTACTTTTGCCAAGCGTAACCAACGCGAATGTTGGGCTGATTCCAGTAACGAACTGGCCAACCGCGTGTGCTTAAATTTAGACGGCGTACAACAAGGCACCAATACTTGGCGTAGCGACAGCAGTTTGGGACATACGACCGCCACGTGGAACGTATATATCTTGCCGTAATACAATAAACCAATTTTGTCCGTCGGAAAAATCACTAAATTTGGGAAGGGTGGCCGAGTGGTTTAAGGCGTCAGTCTTGAAAACTGATGTAGGGGCAACTCTACCGAGGGTTCGAATCCCTCCCCTTCCGCCAGTTAGCCCAAATTAATTAGACAAAATCCACGACACTCAATCCCATCGTCGTGGATTTTTTATTTTACTTAAATCTTAAATGCTCGTTTTCCGTTTCCCCGTTTATTTCAAGAATTTCTTCCGCCCATGCTCAAAATTTCATTTTCGCAGTTCCGAAACTTAAAGGCCACCGCATGTTGGCAGTAGCCTTTTACCTAGAGCT
>JAZUKK010000014.1:0-29944 GCA_045643265.1 Elusimicrobiaceae bacterium
CAAAAGTTGCGAAATTAGCAACTTTACGCAAAAAAAAGAAAGCAAGAAAGACAAAGAAAGGGTTCGCCCCTATAACCCCACTCCTAAAGAAAAAGAAATAAATAAAGAAAAAGAGAAAGAAAGCGACGACGACGAAACGCGCGTACGCACACACGTGTGCGAGGCCGCCGCCGCCGCTGATGTTAAAACCGAATTAACGAGCATAAACCAACAACCAGTTATAACCCACCTAAACGCCGAGCAAAGTTTGGAGGCGGTCGCACAACACGCCAAATTACACCCTGTGGCGCTTGAACAATTTTGCATGAGTAATTATTTGACCGCCGATGACTTCGCGCGGCTAGCGGAAGAAATTAAAACGGAATGGATATTAACAGGCGTTACAAGTGTTAACTGCTACGATGCGCGCAACCACTTTTACAACACCATGCGCAAAAAGGCGGCGCAGTTGCGACAGGAACGCGCAAAAACTCTAGGACGCACAGAGAAATTAACATGGTCACCCGATGAGCGTTTGTATTTGCGCCCCGACTGCACCGAGCGTGAACGCGAAGCATATAGACAGGAACGAGAACGCCGCGCACGCATAGAGAAAGAAAACGAAAAAGATTTACCATTTTAAAAATTTTGCATTATGACTCAAACAACAAACAAACAAAAAGAACTTTGCCAACGTATTGTAAAAATTTCGCTGCGCCAGTACGCGGGGCGTGGACGTGATGAACTTGTAAGGGCTGACGCGCCGCGACTTTCGGAAATTTACAACCAGTTAGGCAAAGACGAGTTAATTAACTTCATTCGCCGCCTGTGTGACGAGGTTGCAACCGCCACAGGTAAGACCGCAGACGAATATACAAATAAAACTGCCGCCAACATGATATGGCGCGAGTTCTTTACTTTTACCGCCGCGCAACTTATTGCAGCGTTAACCGCTTTTTGCAACGGCGAAACTTCAAAACACTTTTACCGCGATTTTGACACCGCAATATTGCACGATGCGTTAAGCGAGTTTAAACGCAACTATATCGCACCGCTAGAAATTGAATTGCGCAGCAACGCGGAGCGACTGGCACGCGATGAACAGGCGGGGCGCGCAATATCGTGCAAACAATTCTTGCAGCAATACCGCCCCGATATTGCATTTAACGCGGGTATTAACCCCGATGAGTTACCCGACACCGTGCCGCCCGAAATGATTAAACAAATAATTATGGCACAACCAGACGAAAACCAATAACACCGCCCAAAACGCCCACATTTGCCCTGTGTGGGCGTTTTGTGTGTTGGGTAGTATAATTTATCATTTTCGCGTTTTGACGTGCTTAAAAACGCTTAAAATGCGTTTGTAACTTTTTTGCACTAAAATTTGCAAACAGGAAAACAATGTATTAACTTTGCATCGTGATTGATTTCTGCATAGTTAGTTAGTTTTGTTTGTAAAATTTCCACTTCCTTCTTCCCAGCAAAGGACTTTTCCATAAGCACAGACCCCGCCCGCGTTGCGATAACGAGGGCGGGTTTTTTGTGTGTCTAGCACAAACGTGTTAAAAATATTGCGAGTTTGTTAACATATATGTTAAATTATGGTTAAATGTTGCCGAAACTCTTGACAAAACACAGGTTATTTTATATCTTTGCGTATGATTTTTAAATTAATCAATTATGGAAAAAACAAAATTTATTCATTTAGTTAGCAATTTAGTTGCTGCCGATGTTCCTACGCTAATTGCGTTGCAACAGGAGGGGTTATTGGGCGCGTTTTCTTATGACTTTGAGCAAATGGGAGACAAGTTATTTATTCATTTTTTTGCACATGAACACGAAAAAAGCGATGTTATTTTTCATGCGCGATTGATGGATAACAAAAAAGGCGTAGACTATAACGAGGTAAAAAAATATCGCAAATTTATTAACGAATTACAAAAATAATTTTATTATGGACTTTCAAGGTACACTCAAAAGCGTGTCAACGCCCGAAACTATAACAAGCAAGGCGGGCAAGATATACAACAAAGTAACATTTGTGCTAAACCTACCGCAAGAGGGCGCACAATACCCGCAAACAATCGCGATTGAAACACTAAACGACAATGTTATTAATTTCATTTGTCAATGCCCAATAGGCACGGCGTTAGTTGCGAGGTGTGATGTTGATGCGCGAGAATGGCAAGGGAAATTTTTCAACTCGTTAAAGGCTTGGAATGTTACACCAGTACAATAAAACAACCTCCCCGCGCAACTTAACACAGGGGCGCGGGGATAAAACAAAATGAATATGAAAACATTTGAGGACTACATTAAAATAAAACGCGACTACGATATAAAATTAGCGCACAATTATAGCACGCAAAATTTCACCTCCGTATCGCTAGAAAAGGCGTTTAGAATGGCTTTTAATATTGCCCGCGCACATCGTACCGAGGTTAAAATATTTTTGCGCCCGACTTTGTGCAAAGACCTGTTATTTATACAGGCTTTTACAATGCGCCCCGATGGTGACCTACACGACGATACACAAAATGTGCCACTTGATTATATCAAACAAAATGGCGTGTATGGGTGTAAACGTAACCAGTTTAACAACGACTAATAAAATATAAAACGCAAGGTATCTCGTTGGACTATATACGGCAAGACGGCACACACGGAAACCCGCGGTTTAATCTCCCAATGTAAACAACTATGGACGAACAATTACAAAAGAAAGTAACGACCGCTTTAAAATTGTTGCGGTCATTCGCTGGTAACGATATAGTTGAAATTTCGTATAGCGGCGGCAAAGATAGCGACGTTATTTTACAACTCGCACGTGAAGCGGGAATTAAATACCGCGCAATCTACAAATGTACGACGATAGACCCGCGCGGAACTATCGCCCACGTGAAAAGTAACGGCGTTGAGGTCATGCGACCAAACGAAACGTTTTTCCAACTGATAGCGCGCAAAGGTTACCCGTCAAGATTTGCCCGCTTTTGTTGCGCGACGCTGAAAGAATACAAGGTTTTAAATAAAGCCGTTCACGGCGTGAGACGTGCAGAAAGCACCAAACGCGCAAAGCAATACGCCGCCGACGACCCTATTATTTGCCGCATTTACAACAAAAAAAAAACTAATAATGTTCAAGTTTGTTTGCCAATTCTAAATTGGAGCGACGACGACGTTAAAAAATTCATCGCCGACCGCGGTATTAAATGCCACCCGCTATATTACGACGAAAACGGGAACTTTGACGCGTCGCGCCGTTTAGGTTGTATCAGTTGCCCGCTGGCAAGTAAGGCGAAACGAATTGAGCAATTTAAACAATACCCGCGTTATATTAAATTATGGATAGATGCGGGAAAAAAATTTTTGGACTCGCACCCCGACGGGAAAAGCGCGAAACGCTGGAACGGGAACGCTTACGATTATTTTTTTGCTAATCTTTTCTATGATAGAAACTTATCCGAATTTTTTGAAATAGCACGCCCCGACCTATGGGGCGATAGAATTGACACAAAAAAAGAACTTGAAAAATATTTTAACATTGAATTATGAAACATTCAAACATTTACCGCGATATGTGCAACCGATACGGCGCACATTTGCCCGACAGGTTCAAAAAACTATTTGAGGAATGCGATGAACTGCAAACCGCATACCTTGACTACTGCAAAGACCCTACGCCCAAACACGCAACAGAATTACTTGACGAGTTGGGCGATGTGACAATAATTTTAACGCACGTATGTTACATTATCGGTCTACCAGTTGACGAATTAATACTAGCAACACATGAAAAGATAACAACGCGCGACACAAATCCGAATTACAAACACTCGCGGAAAACGTTCCGCGACATAAAAAAAACAAAGAAATGAAACTGAAAAACATTAACCTGTTATCGCTAATAATTGCGCTTTGCTGCCTTGCCATTTCGGCGGTATTCCCGCAAACACTACCCTATTGTATAACAACCATGTTAATAGCGGTTTTCGCTGCTATTTTCCTAGACCCCGACAACGAGAAATGAAAAAATTGCTTTTATTCGCTTGTGCGCTCGTTCTACTGGCGGGCGCGCATTCCTGTAAGACCACAACCGCGCAAATAATAACGCATGACACGTTAACCGTTACGCACGATAGCCTTGTATATATCCACACCCGCGACACGCTGACAATAACACAAGACCGCGACCGCGATGTAATAAAATACGTTTACGACACCGCGCAACGTGTCCGAGAGGTTGTTAAAATTCAATACCGCGACAGGTACAAAGCGGAACAAGGCAACATACAAACAATAGTGCATCATGACACTATAACGGTGCAATCGGGGCAAAGTGTCACGCAAACCAAAACCACAAAACCCGCAAAGGTTGTAAATTTTTGGAATTATGTTATTTTTGCGGCTCTACTTTGCGCGTTCCTGTTTATGTATTTCCGTTTCGGACGCAAAAAATAGCAAATTGCCACGAAAAGTGAAATAAAATAGCATTTTGACACAGGATTTATTAACAACATGGCATTTTGCCATAAAATGAAACATATTTTAATTATGAACATCGTAAAACATCAGTACAAATTTACACAGGCTCTCCGCAAACGTGCCAAAACCAACGAGATAATTTTGCATTGTGCAGCAACGCCCGAGGGCATGGACTTTTCAACAGATGCGATACACCGCGCACACCTCGCCCGCCAATTTGCGGGTATTGGCTACAATTACGTAATATACCGTGATGGGTCAATACATGAGGGCCGCCCTGTGTGGGCGGCGGGCGCGCATTGCACAGGGCACAATAGCACTAGTGTAGGCGTGTGTTATATAGGCGGCGTTGCGAGCGACGGCAAAACGCCAAAAGACACGCGCACGCCCGAGCAAAAACGCGCGCTTTTAGAACTGGTTGCAACATTAATGCAAAATTACGACATACCCCTCCACCATGTGCGCGGGCATTACGAATATGCTAACAAAGCGTGTCCATCGTTTAAAATTGAGACGTTCCGCGAAGAGTTCAAGATGTGGAAACAGGAAAACAAATAACTATACGCCGCAGATTTGCACAATAGCGCGCCCGAGCCTATGACTGCATAACAACGGCGGGGCGGGGAGATTTTCCCCGCCTTTTTTGCTTTTGTCGCAATTGTTTTGTATCTTTGTGGTATTGAATTTCTACTATAGTATATTGGTATATAAATACTTAACACTATGTTACTGAATGACGAAAAGCGCGAAAAGATTTGCGCATATATCCGTGAGCACGGCTTAAAGCCTGTTAAGGGCGGTGTAACCGCTAGAATGTTGTGCCGCGAGTTTGACATATCGCCCCCAACGTGGTCACGATGGCAAAAAGATAAAGATTTTGCCGCCGCGATTGCCGAGGCAAATGCCGAATTTAAATCTACGTTGGGCGGGCGTTTGGTTAAGTCACTGGTTGCGGTCGCGACTGGCGCAAAGACGGTCAAGACCCGCAAAAAATACGTACCCAACGAGCACGGCTACGATATTTTGGTTGAAACCGTACGCGAAGAGGTTGACAACGCCCCCGACGTAAAGGCTATAATTTATCTATTGCAAAACCTGTCACCCGATGAGTGGCAAGACAAATTAACGCAAGACGTGAATTTAAAACCTATTACGTTAAATGTTTCACGTGAAACAAACGAAGCGTTAAACGCTATAACAAAAAATGTTAACAAAGGCGATAAATAGCGGCAAAGAACACCGCAAACCTTACAGGGGCGCGCAGTTGGTTAGTGCCGCTTGTCGCGCCCGCATTTGCTCGTGGTGTGAACGTAACAGGTTACACGCAACGCAAAAAAGAGAACAGACTGCGCGCGATATTGAACGCGCTGCACAATGCGAGATAAACGAGCGTGACAACATATATATATTAAAAGTTTGACAAATGGAAACTGGCAAAGTATTTTGCGCCATTGCCCGCGGTGTCGCGGGTGGGCATACAATAATAATAAACAAAGGGGGTATGCGTAGCGGCAAGACCTTTGCCTCCTTGCAGTTTCTTATATGGTACGCCCAAACATTTGAAAATGTTGTTATTTCGGTAGTCGGCGAAACAATACCATTTTTAAAGCGTGGTGCAATTCGTGACTTTTTAGATATTACGAAAGGCGCGATAATGCCTAACGCGTGGAACGCAACCGACAACGTTTGCACGTTTCCAAATGGGTCAAAAATTGAGTTTTTTAGTGCTGACAATGATAGTAAAATACACGGCGCGGCGCGCGATGTGTTATTTATAAACGAGTGTTTTTTTATTAGGTTTGAAACCTACCGACAACTGTCTACGCGTACACGCAAACTCGTTTTACTTGACTACAACCCGCGCGCGCGGTTTTGGGTGGACGATTACCTCACCGCCCGCGAGGACGCGTTTTTAATACAATCTACATATCGCGACAATCCGTATTTAACACCCCGACAGGTTGCCGAAATTGAAAGTTATAAAAACGACGCAAATTTTTGGCGCGTGTACGGTTTGGGCGAAACTGGTAGCGTAGAGGGGTTAATATATACCGATTGGGAACAATGCGACACATTAACCAACGATTACAAAAAGGAGTTTTTCTGCGTAGACTTTGGCTATACAAACGACCCTACGGCGATTTTACAAGTAAGGCAAGGCGCAGACGCATTATATATAAAAGAAATTTGTTACAGGTCGGGAATGTTAAACGCCGATATTGCCGCGGAACTTAAACAGGCGGGCGCAACACGTTACACGTCAATAGTTGCCGATAGTGCCGAGCGCAAAAGCATTGACGAGATTAACACACACGGCTTTAATATAGTGCCCTGTGTCAAAGGGGCGGGCAGCATTTCCGCGGGCATTAGCGCGGTGCAGTCGTACAAGTTGCGTGTAACAAGTGATAGCGACAATCTAATTAAAGAACTGCGAAACTATATGTTTAAACGTGACAAAGATGGCAACTACCTAAATGAACCAATAGACAAGTTTAACCACGCGTTAGACGCGTTAAGGTACGGCGTTAATACATTCTTATGGGTTAACCCTGTTTACCAAAAACCGCGCGTTAGACGCATTAAACGTAATTACAATGAATAAAACCGAAAAATTAATGAAAAGGCGCGCAGCGTGGGAGTGCAAATTGTCGCGCTTGCCGTGGTGCAAGTTTGCTGCCCTGTTACCCGCGTTAAGCGCGGAAACCACGAAAGCGATAAAAGACCTCCACGCACCTCGCAAGTTTTGCGGGTGTGATTGCCCCGATAGTTTGCAGCGCGTTAATTACGGCACGTTGGTAACGCTACAGGCAACCCCCGCCGCCAGTTACTACGAAACCGCAACTAATTTGGTAATGGCGTTATTTCCCGACCTGTCACGCGCAAAAATAGACAAGGCTCCCGCCGCTGATGTGTTGGGCGTGGTGTCAATGATTTCGCGTGAAATGGAGCGTATTGGCAAACTATTTGCAACGCTTAACGATGACCCGACACCCGAGGAACAACGCGCGGGCGTAGATTTATTGCAGTTTGGCGCGTTTGGTATTGCTGACTACTACGCGCAACGTATGGGAATAACCGACCACGAAACCGCATTTAACACGCCGTGGGCGCGTATCTTTAAATGTTTGTCAATGGATAAAGCGCGCGGCGATTACGAAAAACGATTACGAAATATTATGCAAAACAAAACGGCATGAACGAAATAAAACAAATAGCGACCGAGTTAAATTGCTCGTATATACACGACGATTTTGCGCGTATTAACTTGTTAGCGGATAAAGTAACACATTACCCGCTAATCGCCGAAACGTTGCCGACTGACGGCGAAATAATTTGCACGCACGCCCCCGCTATGACTGCGACAAAAAATGTTATAGTGTGTTTCTTAACGCCCTGTAACTTTGATTTTACAGGGCATGAAGCAAGCGACAAAATAAACGATATGTTAGAACTAGCGCAAAGGTTTATAGTAAAATATTGTGCGTTGCACGGTATTGATGTACCCGCGCGGCTACGTTATAACGCCGTATTGGATTTTATGGACTATAATTTATGTGGTGTGCGCGTGTCACTGACAACCACAACCCCGCTAAACTGCAAGTAACATGATAACTGATACGACATTACAAAATGGGTCACCCGACTTATGGCAGCCAGTACGCGCTCGCGTGGAACAACTTAAAAGCGAGATTTCGCAAGAAATAGCCGCAAAAGGTTTACGCGCTAGTGGTCGCACACAAAACTCGCTGCGTGTGGAGCGCGAGGGCGATGCAATTATATTATATGGGCGCGAGTTTTTCGCCGCCCTAGAAAATGGCACTGCTCCATGGACTGGGCGCACTGGTCGCAAATGTACCGCAAAACAATTCCGCGGTATTATCGCGCAGTGGATAGAGGACAAGGGGTTAATTGTTGACAATATCAAAAGCGCGAGTTTTTTAATTGCGCGCGCGATAATGCAAAAGGGTACAATAACACACCGCAACCCGCGCACAGACATTTACACGCCCGCAATAACGCGAGCCGTTAACGATATAGAAAATCAAATAAACCTGTTTTTTGAGCAAAAAATTGCTGATACAATTTTAAAGTAAACACTAATTATTAATCAAAAAAACGCAAAAATAATGGAAATACCCCTATTTGATGGCGATGTTATGTTAACATATCCCGCGCTTTTGAGTATTGGCAACAATGGGCATTACCTCCGCTTTGACGATGACACAGGCACTGTTGCGCGGTACGTTGTAACTATACAATCTATGACTTTTGAAGGCACGCCCGACGGCAACGGCACTTGTCAGTTGTCAATAATGCCAGCAATTGCGCAACAATTTAACGACAACCCGCCCGAAATAACACAAACGCGTTGCGTGTTATTGACTGGTAACGTAAAATTGTACGACAACACAGGCGCACTGGTGGACGAGGCAAACGCGCGTTTTTCATGCGTTTACGGCACAATCACGCCGCGCACGTCTTTTGCTAAAAACCGCCATATTACATATAACCCAAACGCTGAACAAAATTTTATAACGGTACTGGCGGCGGCGAGAAATGTGCGCGCAACTAATACGGTAACAGGCGCAACAAAATCTATTTCAATACCTGTGGCGGGCGTATTTGGTAATTTGCCGTTACAGGATTTGATAGGACTAAACGACAAAAAATTTAACATTGTCATAGATGGCGCGGGCGAAATTATCAACGGCGAAAGAATTTCCACCTCGCTTGTCGTGCGTGGTGTCGTTGACAAACGTATAAATAACGCGCTTGTTTTGTCGTGGTATGACACAAACGGAATGGCGCACACGCGCACATTTGCAAAGGGCGTGCGCGGCATAATGGGAACAACGCGCGAAACTATAACAAGTGTAGCGTTTACCAACTACGAGGACGAAAAAACGACCGCAAAAAAAGACTGCAAACTTTATTTTGAATTTGGTGACACCGCAATACCTAGCGAGTTTTACGACGATGTTGCGAGTCTTGCGACCGCAACACGCGTGAAATGTTGGTTAGATATTGCCGACCCCGAAAGCGTTGAGGTAACAATTGCAGATTTTGCGGTAACGTTAGACCCCAAAAAGCACGTTTTTAATTTCAATGCAAAATTGTATTTACCCGAATTAGAAATAATATGAGCGAGTTATTAAAAATAAACGGCAAGGCGGTGGATATGCCCGACGCTGGTTTAAATTTGGGCATGACCACTGAAAGCAATCTATTATCTATTGCCGACGGCGTTAAATCGTCGTGGACATATTCAATAGATTTGCCCAAAACACTACGCAATGATGCAATTTTGGGTTATTGCGATAGGCTAAACCTTATTGAACGCGGGGCGCATAAATATTATTATGCCGAATATTATCAAAACGGTAAAATTGTTATAAAGGGCAAGTTAAAAGTAATATCTACTGACACGAATAGTTATAAATGTTGCGTTTATTGGGGCTTTAATGGGCTTGAAGCGATAAAGGCAAAAGATGCAAAACTAAACACCCTTGCAACGCGTGAAAGCACCTTTGTGCAGTTATCTGTAAGCGAAATGCGCACCGAAAAGGCAGATTTTGCCAACAGTTACGGCTTTGTTGTTTACGATAGCGGAATAAGCACCTATAAAGCCGCGGAACACTCCAAACCGCTGAACTTGCCCGCGGTGTCAGTCGGGTGGATATTAGACCGCATCGCCGAGAAATACCACGTGGCGTTAAATTTGCCCGATAGTGCGCCCGATGTGCGCGCCCTTGCTATATTGTTAACCACTAATAAAGCATCGCTAAATGGCGACATACCCGCAGAATTACAACTAGAAACCGAGCGCGAAGAGGGCGACCCGCCGCGGTGGGTGTATCATTTTACCGAAAACAATGAAAGCGGCACGATATACAACCAAGACAACACATTTAGAATTGCGGCAAAGGGCAAAATAAACTATCATTTTGACGCAACAAGTTTATTGCCATTTTATGCGTCAGTGTTAGGACACACCGAGGTTGCGCGTTTGTCGGGCGGTTTGTATAGGCTTGAAATTGATTTAGAAAATTATGACGTAGAGCAAGGTGCGAGGATAGACCCAATATTAAGTAGCGACATCGCCCCCGACACTTTTTTAGCAAGTCTAACGGGCGGCGTTACAATGACAATAACACCCGAAAACAATACAAATTCTTTGCGGTCAAAGTATTCTATCGCGGTAAATTTGCCCGAAATGAATTGTTTTGATTTTCTTAAAAACATTTGTGTTATAGCGGGCGTGTCAATGGTTAACACTACCGAAACCGCCACAATGACATATATAAATTGTCTTTCGTGGGATTCGTCATTAATTGACACCCCTACAAAAATAAAAGACGCAAAAATAACAAGTTGCGAATTTGATGACAGCAATTTAGCGCAAAGCAACCGCATAGCCTATGCAACACCGAAAGCGGGCGAAGTTAATGAGGGTTTCGCGTTGTGTGACGATGACACGCTCACGCCGTCAAAAGACTGGTTTGTTAGCGCTTTTGCGCTTGTCGGCGAAAGAGGACAAGCGCAAATATATAAAGTTGAAGACGATAAAATAACAACGTTAGACACACCGCCGTTTATATGTTCATTTGTTCCATACCTTGACTACTGCAAGGCGGCGCGTGAATGGCTGCCATTTAGCGACCTGTCAACGCGATTTAACGTGTTGTTAAACGCTATAAACAAACCTACAATAATAAATATTACCATGCCATTACAGGAAATAGACACAACGCGCGCGGTTTATGAACCAACAACCGCGCAACGTTATGCGGTGTTAAAGATTTTTAGGAATGGCAAAGAGTCTAAAATGCAAGTTTCACTAATTAAATTATAAATTATGGACGCAACCCACAACATTGAACAAATTTTCCGCGTTGAAATTCAAGCAGACGCGGCAATAAAGACGCTAACAGGCTATAACAACGCAATTGATACCACGAAGGCGCAAATGGACGCGTTAAAACAGGCTAACAAACAGGGTACAGAAGAGTTTGCGAAACTTTCGCAAGTTCTCGCGACCCAAAAGCGCGAGCGCAACGAATTGCAAAAGGTTATCCAAAACGATGTTAAACTACAACGTGAGGAGGCAACTAGTTTGAAAGGACTGCGCGCACAGTTGTCTAACATGACAAAGCAATATGACGAGTTAAGCGCTGCTGAACGCAACGGCGCAAAAGGCGAAGAAATGCGCCAGCACATCAATAAAATAACAACCGAATTAAAGGCGGCTGAAGAAGAAACGCAAAGATATTACCGCAATGTGGGTAACTACGAAAATAGCATTAAATCAGCGTTGCGAGATACAAAAGCAGAATTAACCGCGTTAACTTTTGCTTATTCGCAATTGTCGGACGAGGAACGCAATTCCGCGCAAGGTAGGCAAATGAGCCAAAAAATACAAGATTTGACCGAAAAGGCGGGCGCGATGCGTGACGCGATGGACGATAGCAACCGCGCAATTAGAAGCGCGGCGAGTGATACACGCGCATTTGATGCACTAAACGAAGCAGCACAATTAACCGCCGCGGGTTATGGACTTATGAACACCGCTGCACAGGCTTTCGGCGTAAGCGAGGCAAATGCCGAGGAAATCACAAAACGTATGGCGGTAGTATTGCAGACCATTAACTCGTTACAAACAATTCAAAACCTGTTACAAAAGGAGTCTAACGTAATGCGCGCAGTTAGTACCGTGCAAACGTGGGCAAAAACACAGGCAGAAACCGCCGCGGCAACCGCGACAACCGCTCACGGCGTTGCGTTGGGTGTGGCAACCGTACAACAAGCGGCATTTAACGCCGTGGCAAACGCAAATCCGTATGTATTACTTGCAACTGGTATTGCCGCAGTAATTGGTGGGTTAATTGCTTATTCAAATGCTAGTGGGGGCGCAAAAGACGCGACCGAAACGCTAAACACAACAATGAACACACTTGCAAAAAACACCATAGAAAACGCGGCAAATGAGCAAGTGCAACTGTCCATTTTATATAACGCCGCTATCAAAGCGAAAGACGGCACAGATGAAAGACGTAAGGCGGTTGAAGCACTGCAAAAAGAATACCCCGCATATTTCGGCAACCTGAACGCAGAAAACGCCAGTGTTAACGAAATATCACGCGCATACAGACAACTAGCGGGTGACATTGTGGCGGCGGCACAGGCTCGCGCAATGGAGGATATGATGGTAGAAAATTATAAAACCATACTGAAGACTCAACGAGATTTGGGCGAGGTGTATGCGCGCTATTTCAAGATGTTCAAGAGTTACGGAATGGAAGAGGAAAAAGCGCGCGCCGCTGCGTCAAATCGTGTTAAAGTCTTTCGCGAGGAAAATAGCGAATATATAGACGCGGTTAGAGAATGGAATTATTTATTAAAAGAACGTAGTAAAATACAAACCGTTGATGTAAAGCGAAAACCAACCGCCACAGGCACAACCACAACAGGCTCGCCAACCTCCACAGGTACAAAGACAACAACCGCCAAACCGACAAAGCAAACCGCGGAGGAAAAAGCCGCAGAAAAAGCCGCGCAAGAGGCTGCAAAGAACCTTGAAAAATTGCGCGATGAACTTTTAACAAGTTACGCGAAACTCAAAGAAAACACCGAAAAAGCGGGTAACGATAGCGTTGAAGCAATCACGAAATATTATAACATTCAATTGTCAGCACTTCACAACCATTTTGCGGAATTGGGCGTGTTGAGCGATGAGGAACAAAACGCGTATGACGCATTATATAACAACCTAATCGCTAAACGTGACGAGGCTATTAACAAATTTCTTGCTGATGCAGACAAACGCGAGCAAGAAATAAAAGCAAAATTACAGGCGCAAGACGAGGAAACACTAACGCTAAACATTGAGAACGCCGCCGAAAATTCGCCCGAAAAAATGGCGTTAGAACTTGAATTATTGCAAATGCAGTACGAGCAGAAAATGCAAATGCACAAAGACAACGAGGAAATGCTCACCGCGTTAACCGCCGAAAATGAGCGCAAGCGCAACGAAATACAACAACAATACGCACAGGCGGCACGCGACATTTTAACAAGCAACGCGCAAAGTATTGCGGGCGCGATGAGCAACGCCGCCGATGTGTTACAAATGTTTGCGGGCAAAAGCAAGGCGGCAGCGGTAGCGGGTAAAGCGTTAGCGTTGGGCGAAATTGCAGTAAATCAAGGAGTCGCAATTGCTGCGGGTATCAAGCAAGCGCAAAGTGTGCCTTTCCCCGCAAATATCGCCGCTATTGCGACTACTATTGCATCAATACTCGCGGGCATTACTTCGGCACTGCGCGCGGTTAATGGCGCAAAATTTGCCACAGGTGGCTATGTTAGCGGCGCGGGAACTGCTACAAGTGACTCAATACCCGCGCGATTGAGCAACGGCGAAAGCGTCATAAATGCAAATTCAACTGCGTTGTTTACTGGCTTGTTATCGTCACTAAATCAAATTGGCGGCGGTGTGCCAATACAGGCGGGCGAAACTAGTGCAAACGTAGCGGGCGAGGCAATGTTAGCGCGTGCGTTTGCTAGAGGAGCGGCGGCACTTCCCGCGCCTGTGGTGTCAGTCGTAGAGATTAACAACACCAATGCACGACTAACAAAAATTAAAGAGGGAGCCACGCTTTAAGCGTTCCACGTGAAACAATGCGCCCCGCTGGAAATCTCCCGCGGGGCGTTTAGTCACATAACAATCACATAAATAACACGCTTTAAATGAATGGGTTAACGTCTGAATGCGTGCCGAGTTTCCACCCAAACGCGTTTAACGCTTTGCGCTGGCGGGGAAACTCCCCGCCAGCGTCGGGGCGATGTTTAACACTTTTCTTCTAAATACTTTATAACCTCTAACGCTGTATCAATTTCCTTATTTATAACCTCATACAACGTTACAACCTTTTGCGGTATGTGTTTGTTGTCCGCGTCCATAAGGTATAAATCAATGCCAATACACTGCGCGTCGCTTCTATCGGTAAACGTCTTTGCATCTTTCAACGTTTCAAGCGTGAGAATTTCAAACCCCGTGCCGTTTATGCCGTCGTTGTACGTTGCAATGTGGTTGCCGTCTGCGGTCACAACTACATAACTATGAATGTCGGGGCGTTTTCTAATCATTTCGTAAGCCTTAAACACTGACTTATTAAGCGCGCTAATCACTTCTTTTGCTTCTTCCGTTTTCATAACTCTAAAATTTTAATATGTTATTAACTTAATTTCGATATGCAAAATTACCGCTTTTCCCCGACGTGGCAAAATATATTTTGTTAAAAATGCAACTTTTTCGTTAATATTATTGTTAAATATTGTTAACGGATAAATATAAAAAATTATCTTAAATTTTGCGTCGCGTTAACATTTTTGTATCTTTGCAAGAGAAACCATTTTGCAACATTGTTTCACGTGAAACATATTTTATTATTATGAATATCAAGATATTTGACGATATAGGCGAGTTTGCGCCCGTTAATTTTAACGACATTGTCGCGCAAATTGCCGAAATACCCGCCAACGATAACGAAATTAACCTATTTATTAACTCCCACGGTGGCGAGTGCTTTGAAGCGTTTAAAATTTACGATGCGTTGCGCGAAACTGGTAGAATAATTTCTGCGCACGTTGTCGGCGAGTGTTCAAGCGCGGCAACGCTTTTGCTTTTGGCGGCTGGCAAAGGACACCGCACCGCTAACCCCAACGCGACAATATTAATACACAACCCTTATTGTTATACCGTAGGCGATGCGGGCGAATTGCAAAAAACCGCTGACGAGTTACAGGCTATAACCGACAAATTTATTAATATATATGTTGAGCGCACAGGCACAGACGCAGAAACGTTAACCGCGATAATGAACGAAAACAAACCCATTGACGCACAACGCGCTTTACAATTGGGTTTTATTAACACTATAAAAACCCCATTATCTAACAAAAACCGTATGAAAGAAACTATTAAAAGTGCATTTTTGGCACTGGGTCGCGCGCTTGGCGTTATGGCGTTGAGCGTTGAAACCGCCGACGGTGTAACGCTTGAATTTGAGCGCGAGGACGGCAACCCCGAAACAGGTGACAAGGTTAACGCGCCCGATGGTAATTATTTAATGCCTAGTGGCGAAACCTATGTAATTGAGGGCGGTGTACTGGTTGAGATTATCCCCGCAAAGGAGGACAAACCCGAGCCCGAGCCCGAAAACGACAACGCCGACCGCGTTGCGGAACTTGAACAAGAAAACGCAGATTTGCGCGCAGAAATTGCCGAGTTAAAGGCTAACGCAAAGAGCGACGCAGACCGCGAAATATTAGCGGCGGTTAACGTGGCTGGCGGTCGTGAATGGCTGGCAAAGGTTACAAGCGGCGAGTTAGTTGTTGCCCCTAAAACAGACCCCGACTCCAAACCCGCGGGCGAGTCATTCAAAGAATACTACAACCGTACACACAACAAGTAAATTATTAACATTAAAAAATTTTTATTATGGCAAACATGACATTTGCAAGTTTGGGCGTTAATGGTAACGTCGTAAGCGAATTAAATGAGGTGCTTTTTGGTGCAGTAACTGACCCCGAAAGTCTCGGCAGAATTTTTACTATTAACAAAGGTATCGCAAATGGCGATAAGGTTTTTTTAGTTGGCGATTTTGGACTGGTAGGCAAACAGGAGGGCAGTTGCTCGCCCGATTGGGATACCGCCGACTTTGTAAGCACAAAGACTTGGGCGCTTGACAATATCGGTGTATCAATTGCGCAGTGTTGGGCAAATATTCCCGCGCCTTTCTTGCGTCAACTTTCTAACCTTGACGGAGCCGACGCACGCCGCAATGCGTACCTTGACAAAATCGTAATGCCCCGCCTTGAAAGCGCAGTTAAAAAAATGTACGTGCGTTTTGGTTGGTTTGGCGATACACGCGCAACTGACACAATTGGCGCAGACCTCAAAGAAAGCACTAACGCCGCATACCTCAAAGCGTCATTTAAGGGTATTTGGGGACAGGCTGCCGACATTGTTGCGACAACTGGGCACGTTGTTAATGTTGCTGCAAACGAAGAGGACACACGCGCAGAACAACGCGAGGCAATGTATGTTGCGGGCGTACCTAGCGGCATTATTAACGACCTCATTACAACTAGTGACCCCGCGCTCCGTCAGTCTAGTGACGGCGTTATTTATATGACTCTCGCGATGGCAGACGCGCTTGAATGGGATATTAAGACCAACAACAAGGGTAGCGAGTTGCAGTGGAACGCACTCAAAGACGGCGTAAAAATGACCAAATACAACGGCGTTGACATTGTTGTAGTGCCTGTATTTGATGAGGTTATAGACCTCTACGAGGACGAAAGCGCAAACCCCTACCGCGCACTCTATACCGCAAAGGCAAACGTGCAAATGGGTACACAGGGCGAGGGCGAAATTGCCGAGTTATCGGTAGATTATGACCCCGCTACAAAGCGCGTGCTCATCAGTGCGCTTGACCACTTCGGCGCAATGTTGGCACAGGATAACATTGTTTCTCTTGCAATCTAATTGCAGCGATAATATAACATGATTGTCGCGGGCGCGTGTTTGCGTGATACGTGCGCGAAACGCGCCCGCATTTTATAAACCTAAAAAATTGATAAAATATGAATTTTTGCGATGCACAATTAGACCGCGACATTATTGCGATAGAGTGCAATAACATAAGCATTAAAGGCGCAGAGCGTGAGGGGTTGATATTCAACCGTTCCGACCTTGACCTTGACGAAATGGCAACTGGTGCAAATGATAACATAATAACAACACTACCCCTCAAGACAGGCAAAACGCCCTTTAAGGTAGTGCAACCCACGCGCACCCCCTTTAATGGTACAAAAACCGAGGCAGTTGTCGGCACATACGCAACAACTTTTACACACACGTTGCAAATAGTAGTGTTAAACCACGGCGATTTTGTCGCAAACGTAGTTCAGCAACTCGCGAGCGGTGAGTTTGTTGTAGCAATGAAAAACCGTTCCGCAAATTTGGACTCGGGTACCGCTCCCTCTCCTACTGGACACCATTATGTATGGCAGTTCTACGGCATTGAAAGCGGTCTACACCTTGCTAGCGCAGTGCGCGAATTGTATAACGATGATACCCTCGCGGGTTGGTTGGTAACATTAACCGAAACCGATGCGCAGAAAGCGGGTATTTTTGCAACAAATGACCTAATAGATAGTTATTTGAACCCTACCAACGACCCGTTGGCACCGAGTCAAGAGGCAACCTAAATGGGCGATGGACTCCACAGAATTATTAAATAAATTGCGCGGGTGGGCAAACGACTCGCCCGCGCATTTTTTAAGCGAATTTGAACCACTTTACAAAAGCATTTTGCGCAAAGATATTCCCGCGTGTAAATGCCCCGACAAAATTCGCGATGCAGTGTTAGAATTATATTCGTTTATCAATAAACACAAAAATAACATGGATAAAATAACAAAGACAAAGGCGCGTTTGCGAATGGGTTGCGTATTGTATCACGTTAAAGGTTTTAACGGCATTTACACAAACGCAAATTTAACTGATGACGTTGCGCGCGCATTCCTAGAGCAACGCCCCGACAAAGAGCGCTGGTTTGAAACGTTGCCCGACCCCGCCCCCGCAGACACCGAACCCGCGAAGCCTGTAGAACCCGCCTCGGACGTTAACGAAAACACCGAACCCGCGCAACCTGTAGAAACAACCCCCAAAAAAAGAGGTCGTAAACCTAAAAAGTAACACGCCATGAACATAAAAACCCTAAAACGCGAGCCCGAAAGGGTGGATATAAAATATTTATCCAAATTTGGCGCGAAGTCCTACGGCGCTAACAATCTTTACCCGCAAGACGTTGCAAACCTGTTGCGCAGTTCCTCCACAGGCGCGGCGTGTGCTGACCGTTACGCGCGTTTTATTGAGGGCGATGGCTTTGCCGAGGACTTGCAAATGCTTGTAGTTAATGCTATGGGTGACACGGCGGGCGATATACTCGCAATGGTCGCTAAAGATTTTGCGATATTCGGCGGTTTTGCCCTACACGTTGCGTTTAATGCGTTTGGCGATGTTACAGGGTTTACACACGTACCTTTTGATTATGTACGCTTGTGCGAATGTGATAGTACAGGTTACACAAACCGCGCACTTGTTTGCGATGACTGGCAAGGGTTAAAAACAAAAGCGGGTAAACGTAACAACATGACACGCGAGGCTTGCACCGAATATTTTTTGTATAACCCCCGCAAGGAGGTAGTGTTGCAGCAAATACAACGCGCTGGCGGCTTGGATAAATACCGCGGTCAATTGTTGTATTTCGGCGAATATGGCAAGGCATTATACCCGATACCCCGCGCAGACCGAATTTTAACGGAATTGTCTACCGATATAGGTTTAGCAAACATCAAGTTAAGAAACGCGCGTAACAACTTTTTACCCGCTGCAATGGTAATTACAAAGCAATCGCAGCCAATGCCACAGGGCGAAAGCGCAATAACAAGCGGTTACGACGTGTTTAGTGACGGCTTTAGTGATGAGTTAGCCAATTTTCAAGGCGATGAGTGCACAGGCAACCTCATTGAAATGACGATTAACAACGAGGACGAAAAGCCCGAAATTGTGCCATTCCCGCAACGCAACTATGATAAGGATTTTATTGTTACTGATGCAAGCGTAATAGAACGCATTTATACGGCATTTGAACAAGAACCATTTTTGTCTATCCGTAACGGGAAATTAGGTTTTAGCGGTACGACAATAAGCGACACCTACAAATACTATAGTAGTCTAGTTACGCGTGAACAAGCACAAATTTCGCGCGTGTTTAAGACGCTTGTTGTAGGTATGGGCAAAACCTTTGCAAACTATGATATTAACCCTCTTGAATTTGTAAGTAATGACACGCCCGCTAATTGATTTACACGATGTTTCCATTAACGCTCGCCCTTGCCGCTGTGAGCCCGATTTGCTTGCACGTTGCATAGACGAGGCGCAAACAATGGATATAAAAAACGATATTGGCGAGGAATTGTATTTACAACTATTTGCCGATACTATGCCCGAAAATATTGCGCGCCTGTGGAATGGTGGAGAATACACTGACACAGGCGGCAAAGCACACGTTTTCGGTGGTTTAAAAAAATCGCTTTGTTACTACGTTTATGCGCGTGTGTGTCGCGCTAGTGGTGCAGTTGTGTCGCGCTTTGACCTTGTGACAAAACAAGACGATTATAGCAATAGCGTTGACCACGCTCGCCGCGCGTCAATTATTAATGATGCGTTAGCGACCGCAGACACCTACAAACTAGAATGTTTACAATTTATTAAAAATTCGGAACTTTTCGCGGGGTGTGGTGTAAAAATGACTAACAACCGCGTAAAATTCCGAATGATTGGGAAATAACAACTTTTTAACATTTTGCATTATGTTACAAATTACTAAAAATTTACAATCTGCGCTTTTTGTCCCTGTTGATTACATTAACGACAACGCGGGCAACCTGTCACGCGGTGCAATGACGTGGGACACTGGAGACAACGTGTTAATTACCATCGTATCGGGTAAAAACGCACTGGGTTACAATGCCACAACTAGCGACAAGGGCGTTAAATTCGTGCTTAACGGTGACGAGGGCGCGGGCGTGTATAAAGTGGTGTTAACACTTGACCGCGGAGCGCGTGCTTTTTCTTGTGTCGTTGGTTTCCTTGTAATCACTGACAAAGTAACAACCGCGCGCGATACCTTTAACGGTGTATATTTCTACGCGCAAAATAGTGTATTGCAATTCGCACAGGCTTACACCGATAGTGACGCACCCGCTACAACTGGCGAACTTAACGCACTCCGCGAGCAAATTTCCCGCAATGGCGGCGGCGGCGGTGGTGCTGACCTTAGTGTAAAGGTTACTTATGCCGAATTAAAGGCTCTGCGCGATGGCGGTCAACTTGTAGCGGGTCAGTCATACCGCATTACTGACTATACAACCCTAACGGCTGGAAGTGGCTCGGCGGCAGCGGGTCACGATTTTGATATTATCGTTTCTGCGATAGATGCGCACACACTGAACGAGGACGCACGCGCGGCACACCGTGAGGGTGACGAGTATTTTAATGGTTGCAATCTTGCTGCGTGGCGTTTGCGCTATGCGCTAGACATGGACGCAAACCGCTTTGACTGGGTATCATTACCCGCAAGCATAACGGCAGAATTTGACGGTACGATGTTTACTTTCTACCGCGCGCCCCAACACGATTTGGTTGAAGAGGGCGCGTTTGCATGGGTGGCAGACGATGACCCCGAGCCCTTATACACAATGACTCTCACGCCGACACAGGGCGAAAAAATGTATGATAATACAGGCGAAGAATTGCCAATAATCGTAAATAGTTACACCCCCCCACAAAGCCTTGAAAATGGCAAGGGCGTAGTGTATTATATGGAGGACGAATTTGGCAATATTGCGCCGTACGACTTCAAAAATATACAATTTTCCCGCGATGCTGCTACGCTTTACACCTTCAGCCTTGAGACTGGCGGCGAGGTTTGCGATAGTTCCTTAAATGGTGTTATGTGCAAGGGTAATGTTATTAAACCCTGTTTTAATGGCAACGTGCGTGTGTTAAACGATATTGTTATACACGATATTGCGGACGAAATCCCCGACGATTACGGCGTAATAAACAACACTTTTGGTTTTGGGTGTCAGAAAATAACACTGGGTAAAAACTGCAAAAACAATACTTTTGCAGACAATTGCAATAACATTGGTATAGGCGAGACGGTAATAAGTAATGTTTTTGGCAAAGGTTGCCATGATATTGACGTGTTAACCGCATTTACCTTTAATAATATTGGCGCGGGGTGTAAAAATTTAACAATTGGTTATGGCGCAAGTAATAACGTAATTGAGCAAAATTGTGAAACAATATCATTTGGCAACACTTGCACCGAAAATGTAATAGGCGCGGCGTGTCAAGAGGTAGAGTTTTACGACGGTTGCGCACAAAATATTATCGGCGCGAAAAATGCTAATATAATTTTCTTTCCCGACTGCACCGCTATTTATACAGGTAGTCAAGTGAGCAACTTACATGTAGAAGGTCACACAACAAAAGTAGAAGTAAAAGCGGGTGTAAGTTACGTTAACTTAAAGTCTAACGGCGGCGCAACTGCGACTACAAAACTACAAAACATTATTATTAATAGTAGCGTTAAAGGCACAAGAACCTCAACAAAAACGGTAACGATAAGCGCGGGCAACCCATACACTACTACCGTAGGCTCTACCAACGACGCGAAAGTTAATGTTTAAGCCATGAAAACCGAAACGCGCAATAACATCACGATATACACCGCGCTTGTTATGCTTGCCTTTGGTATAGTTCTAGCGAGCGCGGGGTTTATCGTTTCCCCGCTGGGCGAAATTCATTCCTCGGTGTTATGGATAGTTGCACAGTGCCTTATTTACGCGGGTAGCGTTTTGGGCGTGTCAGCGTACACGCACGGCAAAATATCCGAGATAAATGACGCGTTCATTAACAACCAAAGGCAAATGCAAGAATTTACACGAGGAAATGCCACAAACGCCCCACAGGGCGATGTAACACCGCAAGACGTGTGATTTATCATACCGTCAATAAAAGCGCGGGAGGACGCAAATAAAAGCGTACTCCCGCGTTGCTTTGTTGTTATTTACGCTTGATAATTTCGTATAGCATAATTGCCAAACAAAATCCATTACTTGCTATTAGTGGCGCGTTGTCGGTCAATATGCCGTTAATCAGCCAACATAAATTGCCGACACTAACGAGATATTTAACCATGTTTGCGCGTTTTGCCAACATACCCGCGCCGCGAAATATTGTGGCTATCCAACCTATTATATCCGCTATCATAGTTGTTTTATTTATATGTGCCTATCGGTTTAATTTTGGGTAAATAGAACCAAACCAACCCGCCCGCGGTTGTGCGTTTGCCGTTGCAAACTTTGCTGATTGACCCGCCGTTAACTCCTGTGAACTTTGCCGCCTCATAAATTGATGGGAAATAGTTAATGATGTTTCCGCGCTTGCAAGCGACTGGCGCGCGTTGGTCAACATTCCATAACAAGTGTTTCGGCGTTTCGTTGCAATTCTGTTGGTGCGTGCCTAGCGCGATATTATTAACGTGGTTGTTGTGTTTGTTTTGGTCTAGGTGTCGCACCTCCAAACCACACCGCGTTAACGCGTGCCACCCGAATTTTTGCAACGCCTGTAGTCTGTGTATATCTACGTGCACGGTTTTGCCGTTGTAAGATATGTTAAAGTACATATAACCATTCGGGTTGTGCTGCGGTTTTAATTCTCTGCCGCGCGGAGATATAACCGAGCCGCTTTGTGTTACACGATACCCGCTCCAATACGCTTGCATTAATGCGGTGTATCGCAATGATTTAATATTAGTTTCCATAACTTGTATTATTTAAATGTTTATTAAATGTGCCAGTTTGCGGGCGATGTTGGCTCTTGTTTTTTGGGGGTCTCCTCGCCTGTGGTGGCGGGGTTTTCCTTTTCCTGTGCGCCTGTTTCTAAACTGCGGCGTATTCTTTCAACGTTATCGCAAAGACCTATAAAGCGGCAAAAGCCATAAACCGACAAAACCGCGGTTATTACTGCACTTGATAAAATTATATATTCCATATTCGTTATTTTTTAGTGTTTTTTTTCTTGTTAGTTTCGCTAAACATACAACGCCAAAAGGCCAAAAGCGCACAAGTTGATGCAATTATATATCCAAAAATAGCGGCGTTGTTTGACAGCCAGCCAAATGTTGTCGCAATGGCGTTAATAAAACTTTCTTGCCACAGGCACGCCCACACCACAATGAGCAATAAAAAAATGTTTGTTTTCATAGTTCCTATAATTTAAAATATTTCTACATGATACTCACAATTTGCATACTCTACCGAAATTAGGCGTTTAATCTTGCCGCCGTTGTCCTTTTCGGTTTGCCACGCCCCAAATAATTCGGGGTTATAGGTGCCGCGGGCGGTTTTGTCCTCATAGAACGCGAAATAAAACGCGTTATTCACGCTAATGTAATAGTCCATATCCACCAGCAGACCGCGGAAGCGGCGCAAATCGGTTAATTTCTCGCGGTGTGCAATTGTCTTGATGTGGTTTTGCACGTCTAAAATTGTAAATAGAGTTTTCATAATTCTTTGTGTTTTTTGTGGGGCGGTTGCCCGCCCCTGTTGGTTATTATTTTTTATATACGCTTTCAATTCGGAATATATCGCCTGTCATGCGGTGCATATCATTTGCGTGTACCTTGAACAACGCTTTTGCGCTTTCTTTATTAATGGCGCGTATTACCTTTGTGTGACTTGTAACTAATACCACTTCATAGTCGTTTGTTACTAATCGCTTGAAAGAAATTTCAAAAGTTTCCATAATCTTATATGTTTAAATTGTTGTTGTTTTAATTATCTGATGCAAATTTACACACAAATAATAACCCTACCAAATATTTTTTGTTAACAATGCTAAATAAATAGTTAAAAGATATTAATGCCAATTTGCTTGTATATACAAAATCAGCCGCCCACAATGTGCAAACGGCTGATTATAAACTATTTATTTATTTGCTCGTTATGTGATTTTGTCACATTTCTACTATTTTGATATGGTGTATAAAAAGCATTAATTTTCGCCTTATAATATAATCTCGTGTGCGTGTTGCTTTGCTTTTTGCATCTACAACGACAAGGCAACCGCCCTCGCGATATACAAAATCTGCGGTATAATTAACTTTGCGCTCTAATAGTTTGCGCACGATTTTACCGCGATTGTTGCAACTGGTTTCGTACTGGTTGGGCAATAGTTCAAATACAACTTGTCGCGATAATTCCGCAATTTCGCCCGCGCGTTGCCTTGCAAACAGGTCTTTAAATACGTTAAATTCGTGTACGCTATCAAACACAACAACCTCCGCGGTAAAGTGTGCCTCATTCGCATAGCGTTGCGCCAAATCTAACGTATTAAAGCCTGTCACCCTGTTTTCTTCAATTACGGCGTACACCTTTTTTGCGCCGTATTTGTTATTTTTAATAGGAAAATTTCTTATTTTCATAGGTCAAAATAATTTTCTTTGTTGCTCTTGCTGCGCCAGTTTTACGCGGTTAACAGCGATGTTATAATATTCTTCTACAATCTCAAATCCAATAAAATCACGCTCTTCCATCACACATGCAACCGCGGTTGTGCCGCTGCCCATACAATTATCTAACACGGTATCGCCCGCGTTGGTGTATGTGCGTATTAGATGCCGCAACAGGTTAACAGGTTTTTGTGTTGGGTGCAGTCTTTCGGTATCGCGTGGAAACTCTACGACGCTAAGAGGGTAAGACTCCGTAATAATATTTTCCCATGCTCTTTGTTTGCCGTAGTTGCTGCTCGTGTTTATGCCTTTTGACTTTGACACATACCCGCGGCACTTTGTTTTTTGCGGGTTATATACCATGTCATTCTCACCAAACGCGGCGGCGGCTTTGCTGAATACTAAAATATTTTCGTGTGCTTTTAGCGGGGCAAAATTGGCGTTTAAATGCCCTGTGGCTAAGTTTTTAACCCATATAATTTCGTACTTAAATAATGGGTAATTACTAGCCACTACTTTTGCAGTGAATGGCATTTGACTAAACAACACTATTGCGCCGTTGTCGGTTATAATGCGTTCGTATTGTTTCCAAAGTGCATCAAATGGCAAAACACAATCCCATTTGTTTCTCGTTGTTCCGTAGGGCAAATCGCAAATAATTGCGTTAACGCTTTTGTCGGGAATATTTTCCATGCCCTTCAAGCAATCGCCGAGGAAAAGTTGTATATCTGTTAACGTGATTAAAAATATTTGTTAAATTTATTGTTTTCTTGTAAGGGTCGGAGGTTTGGGTAATACACAAGATTGTCGGCGCGGTTGTTTGCGTTGTCTCCGTCAATGTGGCGCACATACGCGTAGTTACAGGGGTTTTTTACAAATAACTTTGCAACCATTAAATGAATATAGCACTTTTTACGCCCAATAGTTACGCGGTAATACCCGCGTTTGTCGCGCCCCGCTTTCAGTTCATAGCCAAGCGGGTTAAAAACCCGCCCGAAATTACTAACACAATACCCGCGCCCTATTTGTTTAAACCGTTCTTTCATTGCCTAAAAATAATTATTATATTTATTCATTTCGTCAATTATCGCGGCAAGGCACTTGTATTGCCATTTGTGACCCTTGCGCGTTGGCTTTTTTGCAAATCGCCCGCGGCGCGCGGCGTGGCATATTGTTATGCAACTTTCGCCGCTTGCGGCGTGTGCAGCCTTTACACTTTCAAACTCTGCGACCTTGTTTCCGTTCCTGTCATACATTACGACAGGTTTTTTAAACCAAGGGTTATCAATATCGCGAGCGTTTTTGTATGCTTCAGCGGTTGTACGTTTCCAAATAAAACCCGCGCCAGTCTTTGCGCGCCCGCCGAGGGCTTGCGATATACTGGCGTAAGATATGCCAGTAATTTCGGAGGCGGTTTTGATGTTGGGGTATTCGGCAAGTTGCACGCCGTTTAAATCACATTGCGCAACGCCTAAATGTTTATAAATGCTCATCTTAAAAATCCATTAATATTTTGTCTAATCTGCCGTATTGCGGTTTAATATTATAAATGCAACTTGCGTTTAATTCTTTGTTAACATTGCCGTTGTTAATGCGCGACCCATCTAGCCACACCGCGACACCCCCGCGACAGGGGCGAAACAATATAGGTTTTTCGTATATCCACCTGTTAAACCTTTCGCGCATTGTGTAGGCGAGGCGGTAATTATAACAACTGTGTACGCGTTCAAAACGCCAGTTTCTAAATATGTGTATTCCGCGGTTGTTTGTCATTTTAAACCCGATAGAGCGCACAATATCGTAAATAATACCGTGTTTTGTGTCGCGTGCCTTTATAATAAATTTACCTATCATTTCGGGAGTGTAATAGGCTTTATTAGGGAGCAACAAATAAGGCTCCCACAGGTGCAACGCGCGTTGAACGAAACGCCACGCAGTATTAATTGCTTCGGCTTTTGTTAATAGGTCAAAGTCGCATTTTTTCTCTCCGTTTGCGCGGTAATATTGAACGGTGTAATATTTCCTATAATACACACGCACAAGCGCGCCAGTTGCGAGGGGTACATCTATTTGCGCGGGTGTCACCAGTGAGTTAATAACACTGGCTAATGTTTCGGGGGTTGCTTGTAAAGTTTTCGTTTCCATAAGTTTTTTGTTTTAATTGGTTTACGACTGCAAAGTTAATAAAAACACCGCCGTTTGTCAATAGCGGCGGTGTTAATAAATATTAATTCTTGCATAAAGAATAAAGACAATACGCAACATAAACGTCAAACGACGTGAACACCCACGGCAAATCCCTTTTTAATGTTGTTGGGTTTATCAATGGTATAGCGGACATATTTTTGGTTATTGTGTCGTAATTGATGCGGGAGCGCACCCCGTCGCTAATCACGCCCGAAAGGTAAACGGCGTAACTACCGCCGTTGCACTCCACTATTTTTATATGCCCGAAGCGTCCACGGGCAACGGCGTTAAACGCGTGGCATACACACACGGCGTCGGGCGCGTATCTTTGTGTAAAAACTCGTTGCCAACATGGACGTATAATTTCCCCGCGTGTCGTAAATACAAATCCAATAAGGCGCTTAACGTCGTATGTTAAACCGCGCTTTGTGTCGCGCGAAAATACATTATACATTCCCAACGATGCGGGCGTTAACTCTATTTCTAGCATTCTTTTTAAAAAATTCTCCTTTGTTCCTGTAATTAAATGTAATTAAAAATTTTCCTATCATATATTAATTTGCGGCTAACCTCTAGAAACATAATAAACCGCTCCACGTGGTCGCGTAACACTTTTGTGTCGCGCTCATGGTTGTAAACAAATTCCTCCGTGTATGTTTGTTTAAAGTCAGTAACATTGTATTCAAACAGGTTTACGGCGTTACCGCTTTCGTTCAAACAATACGGATAAACGTATTTTTGCCACTTATGCTCGTATTTGCCGCGCTGGTATTGTTTCGTTGTCTTAATATCGTGAACGCAAAGCGGCGTTAATTCGTCTATATATCCGTACAACTTGACAACCCCGAAAGACGTTTCTATTAACGCTTCACAATATACTTGAGAAATTGCGCCGCATTGCCTGTAATAGTTAGCAAACTCTTCAGTAATGGCAGCGGGAAAACAAAACACATTGTTTTTATATTGCCAAATATACTCGCCGTTTTCGCTTGTGTCGGGGGTATTGCCTTTTATCATTGCGTCAACTAATTCGTTGAACGCCGTACCCCTGTTTGCTGCTTCGCTTTCAAACGGTACGCGGTTAATTGCATCTAATAACTCCTGTGTGCTTTGTCGCATATACTCGTCAAATGTAACCCCGCTATTTTCGCCGTAGCGGTTAAAATTCTGCTCCGCGTCTAAATAGTTTTGAAATCTGTCTAAAATAGACGGATAAATATTATATTTTACTTTTTCCATGATGTTGAAGTTTAAGCGGGGCGCGACTGGCACGCCCCGCGGGTTTATTATTCGTAGTATTTTTTTGTATCGGGGTTAAATTTGAGATTTAACGCCTTTGCACGGTCGGACATCATGCGCGCCGCCATTGCCTTGCTATTGCCTACGTGTTCAAAGTTGTTAATATTCGCAACAAATTCGTTTGCGCTGCGTGCATCACTAACGCCGTCAATTGCTTCGCGCAGTTTTTCAATAGCGGCTGCAAAGGCTTTGTTTTCTTTGTCGCGGGCAACAATACGCTCGCGGAACTTTGTCATTACCACGCGCTCCCAGTAGTCGTTATTTAGACCGTTCACGCGCACGCCGTCCTCTGTGGTCAATTCGTCAATAACAAGGCGTGGTGGTAGGTTGCACGTGTTTTTGCCGTCGTTCTTGCTGGTTGCATCAAAGGTTAACAAGCGTTTGCGCCCGTCCGCTTCAACGTAACCTACTAAATCTAATTCAGTAACTAACGCGTCATAGTTTGACCCGCCAAACAGGGGAACATAACGCACATTATCGTCATCGTTTTGTGTTTGCCTGTGTGCTACAAAGATAACGTTTTTACCCTTGCTGTTAATCAACTTGCACACGGCGCAAAATTCCGCCTTGCGTTGTCCATAACCTTGTTGTGTTAACATTCCGTTACTACGTCCTAAACGCGGGTTTTGTCTAATAAGGTACTCGCTCATGCTATCCAACATTTTGCCGCCTGTGTCAATAATGAGTGTGTCATACGGTGTTAAGTCCTCATGGTTTAGTACTTGCAATAGGTCATCATATTTTTCCACCTGTACGCAATCGCGCATAAACTCGTAGTGTACTCGCTGCGCGCCGCCGTCAAAATCAATTAACAGGGGGTTTTTTGCGCTTAATGCTAGCGTTGTTTTACCGATACCAGCCGCGCCATAAATTAACGCTTTAATTCGCTGGTTAATTACCAACTCGTTGGGTTTTCTAATTAAACTCATAATTCTATTAATTTAAAATTGTTTGGGAATATCCATGACGCAAAATTACAACATTGTAACGCGTTTGTCAATAGGTAAAACAATATTTAACTTGTTTTTAACCTTTGCGTTAAATTTTAGTTAAACACGTTTTTATATTTGCAAACACGCGCGGCGCGTTGTAATTTTGCGGTATCAATTTAATACTAACCAAATTTTTATATTATGGAAATACGTTTTGAACTTGATTTATTAGAGAGAGTAACGCCGTTACAAGCGTTAACGTTGTCGCTGGTAGATAACTTAAAAGATAAGGACGGCGTTTGTAGGTTATCACACAAAGAAATAGCCGAAATTTTAGGCATAGCACGCCCTAACGCGTCGCGCGCTATCGCCGCATTATGCAAAGCGGGATATTTAGAGAAAACCGACCGCGGACGCAGTATTAAAGTTATAAAAGCAAATTAAATTTTATAGATTATGGACGTAACAATTAACACCGATTTATTTAAGACGCTAGGCATAACTCCCGCCGTCGTTCTTGCAGTTTGTGAGGCGTCCCCCTATCTATCAACGCGGGAACTTGCGCAATTGCTGGGGCGCGACTATTCGCGCACGGCGGCAATAGTTAGAGATTTGAAGAAACGCGGATATTTGCAAAATGCACAATCTAACATTATGCAAAATGCACAACCCGACCCCGAAATTATGCAAAATGCACAATCTAACGTTATGCAAAATGCACAATTTATGCAAAATGCAAAACTTTCGCAAGAAAAAGAAAGAAAACAAGAAAAAGAAAATTTCCCCCCGTACCCCCTTTATAAAGAAAAAGAAATAAATAAAGAAATTCAAGCGGATCCTGATTTAAAACAGATTTCAGATGCTATTGATTTTGTAAGTAAAGCTCGCGTAGGAGAAATTGAAGTCGGAGGC
>JAZUKK010000015.1:0-3721 GCA_045643265.1 Elusimicrobiaceae bacterium
GAAAATTTTATAGAACCGTTCGCAAAAGCCGGAGCCGATTTGCTAACCGTACACGCAGAAGTTCATCCAAACGTCGTGGAAACGCTTAAGCAAATTCACCAACTGGGTATCAAGGCCGGCGTATCCGTTAAACCGGATACCGATACCGCCGTTTTGCAACCGCTACTGGAATATACCGATTTGATTTTAGTAATGAGTGTTTATCCGGGTTTTGGCGGGCAAGCGTTTTTGCCCGGTTCGCCCGAGCGCATCCGGCAGGTGCGCCAACTCATCCAAGCCAGCGGCAAAAACATCTGGCTGGAAGTGGACGGCGGCATCAACGCCCAAACCGCGCGCGAAGTGATAGCGGCCGGGGCTGATGCGTTGGTGGCCGGTCATGCAATTTTTAGTGCAAAAGATCCTGTTCAAGCCCTCTGTCAAATTAAACAGGCATCTTAGTACATTTAATATCAAACTTTTACACCAGTAAAAGTAATAAGGAGAGTCATACAATGGCAGTAGTAATTAGATTACAACGGGTCGGTAAAAAAGCCCAACCTCAATACAGAGTCGTCGCGATTGAAAAAACGTCGGCCGTAGGCAAAGAAGCCAAAGAAGTGTTGGGGCAATATCATCCGTGCAACCCGAACGCCGCCGAACAAGTAAAACTCAATATGCCCCGCGTGGAATATTGGATGAAAGTCGGTGCGAAACCGTCGGAAACGGTCGCGAACTTGATTAAAAAAGCCAGCGCCAAATAAACTCGGGGCACGTTTATGAAAGAACTTGCCACGTTGTTACTTAAATCACTTTCTTCTGCGCCGGATGAAGTGGTCGTAGAAGAAAAAGTAGAAGACAATAGAGTTTTCTTGTCCACGAAAGTGGGCTCGGCTGATAAAGGTAAAATCATTGGCAAAGACGGTTGCATTATTAAGGCCGTACGTACGGTACTGAGTGCCGCCGGTGCCAAGCAAGACAAAAAAGTTACCCTAAAGTTGGAAGACTAATGAAAATAGACGTTATCACCGCTTTTGAAGAAATGGTAGACCAAACGCTTTCCCACAGTATTGTCGGGCGGGCGCGCAAAGCGGGGATAATTAAAGTGGGAACGTTAAGCCCGCGTAAATTTACGACGGACAAACACCAAACCATTGACGACCGCCCCTACGGCGGCGGGCCCGGGATGCTCATGAAGGCCGAGCCGCTGTATCAGGCCATTAAGCAGTTACGCAAGAAAACGTCTTTCGTTATTTTAACCAGCCCGCGCGGCCAAACCTTTGACCAAAACTTGGCCAAAAAGTTAGCCAAAAAACGCCACCTGATTTTTGTGTGCGGGCATTACGAAGGAATAGATGCGCGGATTTATCCGCAGGTGGATTTAGAAGTATCTTTAGGCAATTTCATTTTGACGGGCGGAGAACTCGCCGCCTGCACAATGATAGACGCGATTACGCGGTTGCAAAAAGGTACTTTTAAAAAGCAAGACGTAACGGTCAAAGAGTCGTTTGAAGAAGGCCTCTTAGAGGCCCCGCAATATACCCGGCCGGAAGTTTGGCGGGGCAAGCGGGTACCGGCGGTGTTGCTCAACGGTAACCACAAAGAAATAGAAGCGTGGAAACACGAACAAGCTTTAGAATTAACAAAAAAATTAAGACCCGATTTACTTTCAACCGCCTCTCAACAAGTAAAAAAGGTCACGAAGAAAAAAACAATTCGGAGGAAGTAGTTTTATGAACATTAGTGATATTAAACACAATCTCAAAACCAATGTGCCGTCTTTTAAAGCCGGCGATACCGTGCGTGTCAAAGTAAAAGTAGTAGAAGGCGACACCGAACGCTTGCAAGCGTTTGACGGCGTAGTTATTGCCCGCAAAGGCAGCGGCATTGGTGAAACGTTTACCGTACGCAAAATTTCGTTTGGCGTAGGCGTGGAACGCATTTTCCCGGTGCACTCTCCCCGGGTGGACAGCATTGAAGTATTGAAAATCGGCAAAGTACGCCGCGCGAAACTCAATTACTTGACTAAACTGTCCGGTAAAGCGGCCCGCTTGCAAGAACTTAAAAAACCCACCGATAGCAAAGCCGAAGAAACGGCCGAAACGGTGCAAGAGGCGAAATAATTATCTAAGGATAATTAAAAACTCCGAATATAACCCCCGGATAAACGCGTTATCCGGGGGTTTATTTTGTTTGAAAATCTCCGCGCAACTTGATTTAGAATCTTCCGCCCGTTCCGTTATGGCCGCTCTAAAACGACTTGAAATATCTGTTTTTTAAGTAAGGAATTTTATACAAAAAAATATCTCCCGGCATAGCCGGGGGGTTAGTGGCACAAAAAAACACCGCCCGTTACAATGACGGGCGGTATTTTGCTTCGGTACTAAATTATTTCTTTTTAGCTACTTTCTTCGCCGGTTTTTTAGCAACTTTTTTGGTTACTTTTTTCGCCGGTTTTTTTGCTACTTTCTTGGCTGTTTTTTTAACAGCGGCTTTTTTCACAGTTACTTTTTTAGCGCATGCTTTTTTGCAAGCTTTTTTAGCGCAGGCTTTTTTCGCCGGTTTTTTAGCGGCTACTTTTTTAGTTACTTTTTTCACGGTTTTTTTAACGGCCATTTTTATTCTCCTAAGACAACTAGTTTTAACCTCATAAAAATAATAGCACAAATCAAAAAAAATTGCAACTATTTTTTCGTCTTAAAAAATTTTTTATAAAAAAATCAAATTTATTTTTTACCGTCAGAAAAGTTAATTTTTTTATTTTCTCATCGGAGAATTTTGCATTTTGTGCAAAAGTTCCCACACACCTTCGCGCGCGCAAAGAGCGGTAAAAATAAATTTATTTTTAGTATTTTTTTGCACCAAAATAACAGCAACCGCAAACAAACACGCACGCAAAAAATAAATTTCTTGCACGTTTAACCCGCGCCAAAACGCACCGATCACCGCGTAAAAAATAAGCGCGATATAACACCAATTACACACATAAAAAAATTGCAACGTACGTTTTAATGTCCGCACGCGAAACACGCGCAAGCTAAGCGGCAAGAGCGCCGTCTTGCCAAGCGCAAACACTCCCCCCAACACCGCGGCTTGCGTCCAATCTCCCGTCAGAGCGTGGCCCGACCCCGGTGCAATCAAACTAAATAATACCGCAAGTAGCGCAATCATTTTTCACTCCACAATGTGCGCAAAGCAAGTGCCGTTTTTACTTTGGAAATTTGCGCCTCTTTAAGTCCGCTTGCGCGGGTGAGTTGTCCGGCTAATTCTTCAAAGTTTTTCGCCGCACCTTTTTTGTGTTCCAATTCAATTTCTTTGAAGTGTACCCGGCGGCCGCACACTAAAATCTCACACGTATCAAACGCCAGTTCCGCTTGCATGTGACGCCAAGTAATTGCTTGTGTTTGACGCTGATTTTTTAATACAAAAAGCGGTTGTAAATTGTCTACAAAAAGGCCTTTCCATGTTTTTTTACGACGTAAAAATTCCAACGCTTGCGCTAAACTTTTCACACCCGGCATCTGTAATGTTTCTTCTCTGCGCACGGCTTTTCCGTGTACAATTTCCGTGCGTGTTTTAAAGGTGGCTTCCCAGGTTTGGTTTGCACAACGCACGCGAAACGCAATTTTTTGTTTCTCAAAATCATTTATTAAAAATGGATTTCTAAGCTTTATATATTCTAAAACTTTGCTAAAAGGAAAACCGGTAGAAAAAAAGACAATTAATGACTCTACTATAGGCCATT
>JAZUKK010000016.1:0-40472 GCA_045643265.1 Elusimicrobiaceae bacterium
CAACAAAAAATATAATAGTCATTCCAAACTTGATTTGGAATCTCACCGCTTTTTTAATAACAGCGGTTTTACACTCATTGAACTTTTAGTAGTGGTTTTAATCATTGGTATTTTGGCAAGCGTTGCGTTACCGCAATATCAGGTAGCCGTAGCCAAAGCGCGTATGACACAACTGGTTACCCTTGCCAATTCTGTGAAACAAGCGGAAGAACGCTACTACTTGGCTAACGGACAATACACAACGGACTGGACGGAATTAGATTTAGATTTCGCAGGAACTACTCAAAATGGCACCCAATTAACACATCCTTCCGGGTGGACGTTACAATTAAATTCATACCGTGAGGGCTCCTTTTGGGAATCGGTTGCGGCGTGGGATACCCGGTTGGTGCATGATGGCGAAGACTCCACCAAATATTTACATTTAACCTTTTCGTACGATCATGCCCATGGGGCCCATGCAGGTTACCGGCTCTGCTTTACCCCGCAGGATAATACCTTGGGAAATATATTATGTAAACACATCTCTAACAATGCGCCCCGCGCCCCACAATCCGGCCTATACTGGTACAGATTCTAACTATGCAAAACGCCCCGGCTTTATCCGGGGCGTTTTTATAAAACTAAACCAATTATTTATTTTTCCTGTTTGCTTTCCGCTACTTTCATATTTTCCAATTCTTGAATCAGACTCAGTAGCGTTGGTTGTAATTTGGTTACATATTCTTGTTCAAATGTGCCGATACGCGTTTCCATGCGGGAAATTTGCTTGGATAAATCGTTGCTCATTTTATCGTGGCTGATTTTCATTTCTTCCAAGCGGTACTGTAATTCTTTTACTTTTTCTTTTAAGTCCGCTACTTCCAACGAGGACGAACCTTGCAAGGAACTTAAAATAGACGCACGCGGCTTGAACGCCGGTTGGGCCGCCACCGTAGCCGCTGAAACTTCTTCCACGGAACTTTCAAAATCCGTTTCGTGCGCTAACGCCGCTCGGTATTTGGCCGTAAACACAAAAAGCAAAACAAAGCAAACTACAAAACCGCTAATCTGTAAAATAATTGTTGTATCTAGCATATTCAAATCATACCATATTTTAAAATTATCTGCGTTTAACTACCACAAAACTGGCAAAAAACACAAACCCGTATAGCGCGCAGGAAATAAGCGCACGCCACCAAGAGCCAAACCCCGGCCCGAAGTAAAAAATGAGCGCGCCCAAAATCAAAAAGGCAATTACGCCCGTAATGTTCCACTTAATATACATATTATTTAATGACCGTTCCTGTTTGACCCGTTTGATAATGCACAATGCGGATTTCTACGCCTTTTTCTTTGGCTAAACGCACCGCATCCGGGTGGAGTACGCTGGCCCCGTTGAGTGCCAACTTATACATTTCATCAAAATCTAACACTTCGTATTTTTGGGCTTTCTGGTCTTTATGGGGGTCGGCTGAGTAAACGCCGTCCACGTCTTTAATCATTTCCACATGATTCGCCCCCAACTGCGCCGCCAAAAATACCGCGGACACATCCGAGCCGCCCCGTTTCAACGTGGTAATTTCTTTGTTTTCGCCAATGCCTTGAAAACCCGCCACCACCGGCACATGGCCTTGTTCCATTTCTTTTTTAAGGCGGTCGCCTTTGAGCGTTAAAATATCCGCTCCCGTATGGGAAGACGTTGTAATCAGCCCGATTTGTGAACCGGTCAGCGATACCGACGGCACCCCTTGCGCCCGAAGCGCAATAGATAAAAGAGCCACACTCACGCGCTCGCCCGTGGTGACAAGCATGTCCAACTCGCGTCTGTCGGGCTCACGCGCGATACTGTACGCATGGTCCAACAGGACATCTGTTAAATTGCCGTTAGCGGAGGCCACCACCAAAGGGATAAATCCGTCGTCATAGCGGGCCTTAATTAACTGCGCCGCTAAAAGAAGTTTTTGTTTATTGGCCAGCGTATTGCCGCCAAATTTCATTACACAAATTTTCATAACTAGTCCCATTTGGCCCGCAGTTTTTTAATCACTTTTTTAACTTCGGGTTTCAATTTCGGATCTACTAAATCAATAAATAATTTCCCGTCTAAATGATCCACTTCGTGTTGGAACGCTTTGGCTAAAAGCCCGCGGGCGCGCTGGGTGTGTTCTTGTCCGTTTTCGTCCAAATACCGGACGGTTACGTCGGTCGCACGCGGTACTTCCGCCCACAACCCCGGCAGAGAAAGGCACCCTTCCTCTTCTATTTTTTCTCCGTTTTTAACGATAATTTCCGGATTGATAATAACGTAACGGGTCGGCGGGTCGTCCTCTTTTTCGCCGGGTAGTAAAATGACGGCTAAACGCAACGGCAAGCCAACTTGATTGGCCGCCAACCCCACGCCGCGCACCGACAAACAGGTTTCTTCCATATCCTTTAACAATTGCGGTAACTGCGGGGCAAGTTTCTCGTAACTTACAGGTTTTAATTTTTGGCGTAAAATCGGTTCGCCGTATTTAGTAATGCGTAATAAAGCCATGGAAGTATTGTATCATTTAGCCGCCCCCTGCGTAAACTGTTAAAAAACAGTTCTCTTTCGCCTATAAAAAAGATACAATACATACAATGACTGATTCTGATTTGCAACAACTTTTTATTGATTTTTCCGCCGGGCGCACGCCGGACACGTGCGATTTTAACGCTTCGCGGATGTTCGCCTTGTTAGAGGATCCTTTTAGCATTTGGTGCAATTTTCATGCTCCGCAAGAAGAAGCCGTCCCGGAAGAAAACCGGTACGAAAGTCTAAAAATACGCACCGACCGCCGTAGCCGCGACGAGTGGATCAAAGAGAAATTTCCCCAAGTTGTTTTTATTTCCGGTCAAACCGAACAAGCACGTTTTGAAAATACGCTTCGCGCTATGGCAAGCGGCGCACAAGCCATTGTCAACAGCACCTTATGGAACTTGCCGGAATCGGTGTACGGGAACGTCAATTTGATAGTCAAAAACGAAACGGCTACCAGCCGTTTTGGCTCTTTTTATTACGAAATCTGCCAATTCAAACGCGCCCACGAGTTAAAGGAACATTACACGTTGCAAGTCTGTTTGCTCAGCCGTATTTTGGGCCAAATTCAAGCACATACCCCGGAAGTAACACGCATTTACTTAAAAGGCCACACGGTAGATATTCCGTATGCTAATCACCAAGAGCGTTTGGAACGCGAGTTGGCTTTTTGGCGCGCCATCCGCGACGGCAAGGCCAAGCCCGAGGCCCACAAACCGCCTAAGGCCGCCGGTGCCCCGTGGCGGGTGTATGCCAACAAAGTCATGGCCCAGACCAAAGATTTACTCATGTTACCCGGCCTTAATACCGAAATGCGCCAATGCTTAAAGATCAACGGTATTTTTAATACGGACGACGTCGCCCGTGCAGGCCTAGCCAAATTACAGGAAATTTTAGAAGAGCCGCACGCTACTAATTCGTTCTATAACGCACAGGCCTATTTACACAACCGGCCGATTTGGCGCGAACGCGGACACTTCCCCCCACCAACCAAAAAATACAATTTGTATTTTGATTTTGAGGCCACCGAAACATTTACCAAAGACAATGTATCGTTTGTGTATTTAATCGGCATTTGGGATAAAGAAGAAAACAAATACGTCAGTTTTGTAGCCAAAAAACCCGAAGAAGAATTACAGATTTTTGAACAGTTTTACAATTACGTCAAAGATTTTACGGACACCGCGTTATACCATTGGACGGAGTACGAAGTTAAAAAGATGAAAAAATTAGCCGCCGCTAATCCGTCCTCAGCGGCGCACTTAAACGCACTGTGCGGAATTTGTTACGACTTAAAAGTAGCCGTTAGCCAATCGTTTTATTTACCTGCGCCAAGTTTTTCGCTTAAAGCAGCCGCGCCTGCGTTTGGGTTTAACTGGCGGCAAGACGATTGCGGCGCAATGGACAGCATGGTCTATTTTACCAACTGGCTTAAAACCGGCAACGACGCTCTTTTGCAAAAAGTGCTCATGTATAATGAGGACGATTGCAAAGCCATGTTAGATTTGGAAAATAAATTAAAAGCGGCAGACGTATTAGAAATAAAGCCGTAATTCTAAAAAAATTGTACAATGATAGCGAGGTCCCTATGTCACTGAGTATCGTTAAACAATATAGTGTTTTTCTAGTCAATGAACCGGGTACGCTTAAAAACGTAGCCGAAATTTTAATGCGCGAAAAAGTAAACATTATTGCCCTTTCACAAGGCGTGCATTACGACGCGGCTACTTTCCGTTTGGCCATTACCCATGACCAGGAAATCAGCCATATTTTAACGCGTGCCGGATTTACTAGCGTCAAGACGGAAGCCATCTGCATTGAAACGAAAGACCGGCCCGGACTGATTTTAGATATCAGTTCCGTACTGACCAAACACAATATCAATATCGCCGCCATTTACGGCTCGGCCACGTCAGACGGACAAAGCCGCTGGATTGTGATTGTCAATAATATCACCAAGGCCTTAAACGCGTTGGAAGAATCGGGCTTGTTTAATTAACGCTCCCCTTTATCAAAAACCCCGGGCAGAGTGCCCCGGGGTTTTTTATATTGTGCCACTAACCCCCGGGCATAGACGGAGGGCTAGTGGCACAACAAGCAAGCGGCAAACATTACGTCTGCCGCTTGCCTGTCTAATTAAATACGCAGTCTAACTTACAGCGCCGGGTCTTTGAAGCCCGCTTCTTGAAACCCTTTGGCGCGCAACTTGCACGAATCGCACTTGCCGCACGGTCTATCGCCGCCCGCATAACAACTCCACGTCAGTTCAAGCGGCACATGCAATTTAACAGCCAAGCGCACAATTTCGGCCTTGCTTAAGTGCATCAACGGAGCGAGCACCTCAATTCCCTCGCGTACGCCGCGTTGTGTACCGCGGTTGAGCGCTTCGCCCGCCGCCTTAAAAAACGCCGGAGTACAATCGGGATAGCCGGAAAAATCTATCGCGTTCGGGCCCGCCACAATGGCATCTGCGCCGATACTGTCTAACAGCGATCCGGCAATAGATAAAAACATCAAATTGCGCCCGGGCACATAGGTAGAAGGAATCCCCTGTTGTGGAATTTGCTCAACGGATACGTCCGGCAATGCTTGCTGTTCGTCCACAAGCGAACTGGAAGTAAGCCACGGTAAACGTAAGTCAATTATATGTTGTTTGACGTGCAGTTTACGGGTAATGGTTTGGGCGGCAATCACTTCGCGCACATGGCGTTGCCCGTAGGAAACAGTTAATGTTTCGCACTCGTACCCTCTGGCAATTGCCCAATGCAAACAGGTCGTAGAATCTAACCCGCCCGAAAACAGTACAATGGCTTTCTTGCGTTTACCGGCAGACGGTTGTGGCGTCGGTACCGGTTTAGCCCCTTCCGCGCCCTTTTCGTTCAACGCGCTTAATTTCGGCATACACGACGGCGCACGCTCGGGCTGGGAATTTTCTGCTATTTGTTCAACCGGCTGTTTTGGCACCGGTTGCGGGGACGGAGCGCCCGTTACCGACTTAGAAAACATACTATCTTCGGCGTTGGCTTCTTCCAAGCCGGGACGGGGCTTGCTGAGTTGCCAAGAGGCGGTATCATCCGAAAGAGATACCCCCGCCGAGGATTGCGGCATAGTTCCTTGCGGCTTTTCCGGCGCTACTTCTTCCGCCTTTGGTTCCAGCATAAGTTCGGAGAAAAATTTTTTTGATTTATCTGTTTTTTCAGCTCCCGGTTGACTCATCAAGTCCTGCACTTCGTTTGTTTGGGACGTAGCGTCATCCTCGTCACCCGCGATCAGCCATGGGTTTGCCAAGGCAGGTTGGGGGTTGAGTTGGCTATTGAGCAATGTTTTTTCCACCATTGGGCGCAAGTGCAAATCTTCTTGGGTCTTAAATTGCGGTGTTTGTACACGGGATGTAGCAGCGGTCATTTCTTTGAAAGTCGCCCACGCCGGGTCGGGTTTTTTGCCTAACGGCACACAAACGGCCCAATTCCCTTTTGGCGGATAGGCCACCTGCGGCACGACGGAAAAACTGTTCAACGTAAGGGCCAACTCTAAATCTTTAGCAGCCGTTTTAGGGCCTTTCTCGCTAAATTCCACTAAATGCACCGTCGTTTTTAATTCTTCAATAAATTTTCCCGGCTGGCTGATATTTTCCACAAATTCCTTAAACGCCTGCGCGCAAAGCATATCTTCTTCGTTTTCCTGCCCGCTAAAAATGGTGGCAGGAATCAGCAATATGTCTTTGCCAATTGCTTGTGCTTGCTGCACAAGAGAGCGGAAATTGCAAAAACCACCTACTAGCACCACCGAAGCGCGGCGGGCATATTGTAACGCACGCCCGGTATCGTTGGCCGCTAACAAAATAGATTTATGTGAAGCAATTTTTTCCGCCAAGTACGGGGAGTCATCCTCGTGTGCCACGGAAAACGGCAGTTCAGTCATCACGCCAAAAGCCGGATAGGCCGTTTTGAGCATTTCGGCCGTTTTAACATCCGGACACACCACCAAATTGCGTTCTCCTTTGGCGAGTAGCGCGCAAATGGTGGTCGCCGTACGAAGTACGTCTATTACTACGGTCGTTCCCTTCCACGCGGCGCATTCGCCAGGAGTTTTAGCGACTAGCACGTTCATTGAGTATCCCCATTACTTCAAAATCTTCAATGGCCTTTTTGTCTGCCTCGGTTAATTTATCTACATATTTAATGGCGTAAATAACAAGCGTAACACGCGGATCAAGCGCGCCGTCCTCGGCACTACTGTATTGACCCACCGTAATAGCATCCGCCCCTTTGGACGCGGCTATTTTTTTCCCTTTTTCTACCCCCATTAAAATAGCGTCGCGCGACGGATTTAAATTTTTAATACGCAATAACCCTAAATTACCGTACGGACGGGTAATATCTTTGCGTCCGCTGACAATTTCAAGGTTCTGCACTTGGGTAGGAGGGAATTCCGGCCCTATGGGGATCCAGTCAACTTGTCCTTGCTCTAGCGTGGCGCAACCGGCGAGGAGCACTGCCATTAAGCATAAACTTTTTAGTCCTTTCATACGTTCTCCTATTTAGACTGGGCGGCTAACTGTCCGCACGCGGCTAAAATATCGTTGCCCATGCTCTTGCGGATCGTTACGCCAATGCCCATCGCTTTTAAACCCGAGGCAAAATTTTTAACCACACGCTCGTCGGTCTTTTCGCCCCGCCCCAAATTACACGCAATTAAATTTACGTGCAGTAAATAATTATCTTTAATGGAATAAATCCAGTCGGCCAGTTTACGGATGTGTTCCGGACGGCTGTTGACGTTTTCTAAAACAGAATATTCCAAAAACACTTGCCGGCCCGCCATAGCAATATATTCTTCCAACGCTTTTTTAAGTTCGTCTAAATTATACCGGCGGTTGACAGGCATAAGTTTGCTGCGCTCGGCATTATCGGCATTATGCAAAGAAACCGCCAAATTCACTTGCGGTAAATCAACGGCCAACTTGTGCAGTTTATCGGCAATTCCCGACGTAGAAATGGAAATATGCCGCGCGCCGATATTAAAATAATCAGGGTTGGATAAATCACGCGCCGCGTTAACGACATTACCGTAATTGAGTAGCGGTTCCCCCATCCCCATAAATACCACGCTGGAAATCCGCTCGCCTAATTTTTCCTTGCGGATATACTGATACCACATCAATACCTGATCGGTGATTTCTTCTTCGGTCAAATCGCGCTTAAATCCCATTTTGCCCGTACTGCAAAACGAACAATGTAGCGCGCAACCTACTTGGCTGGACACGCACACACTCCACGTATCTTGCGGTTTTAGTAAAACGGTCTCAATTTGAAGGCCGTCTTTTAAGGTAAGCAGGGCCTTGGCCGTACGGTCTTGGTGGGAAACGACCATTTTGCTTACCTTAAACGATAAAATCGGTTGTTCTTTACTAAGTTTAGCCCGCAAATCAGCCGGCAAATTAGAGGCCTCGTCCCACGAGGATATACCACGCTTAAATACCGCCTCTTGCACTTGGGCAATGCGGAAATTGGGGAGTTTAGCATCTTTAATGTATTGTTTAACGCGTTCAAAATTCATAATTTTATTTTACCATATATAGGTATAGACGTGATATGTTCCGCCTGTCCAAATGCGGTTATACAAGAATTTTCCGCAAACTAGATGGGTAGTAAATATCCCTCGGTAAAACCGAGGGATATTTATGATCGCGCTAAAAACTAAACGCTCACTTGCGTACACCAAAAACCCCGTCCTTATTAGTTGGCACCCGCTTCTCGTAATATCTTGACGACATCAGCATGCTCCAGGAATCTTGCGGCCATTAAAGCTGTGAAACCTTCCTTGGTAAAAGCATTTACATTAGCACCTGCTCCTAGTAATACTTTAACGACTTCATCATATCCTTTTTGGCTTGCGAGCATCAATACGGTGTTTCCATCTTTGTTAGAAGCATTTACATCGGCTCCTTTCCTAATAAATTCTTGAACAATTTTTGGTTTATTTTCCATTACGGCATCTTCTAATGACTTGGGTTGTTGGCACCCGATTACTAACATTCCAACAAACAATATAGATACTATTTTTTGATTATTCTCATGTGTTACTCTCCTCGCTATAAATGATTACACATTACGACTACAATAATTTAATGATTTTTATTTTCGAGTTCACAAACTCTCTATTAGGCAAATGCTACAAAAATTGCAGACTAATCGTCAAATTTGTCGTCTAATGGAAATTTGGCTTATAAGCGTTTTTTTGAATAATACCAACCTAAAAGTGATTCAATATTATTTTTGGAGTTTCTGTGTAATAAAAGAGTCCAAAATCTATTTGGGACGAACTATAGAAAAGTTGTGGTAAATTCATTTAACAGCGTACCCAATTTTGCTATAATATCTGCACTATGGAAGAAATCAAATTTAGCACAGCCGGCTTTCGGGCGACCACCGCAGACGGGCTAACAGCCCAAACCGTACAGCGTTTAGCGTACGGTATTTCCGAGCACGTTTTGGAACACCCTTTCTACGGGTTTAAGGGAACGGGCTACCAAAATTTTTGTAAGACACAAAATAAAAAACTGAAAAACCCGTTGGTAATCGTCGGATACGATACGCGGTTTTTATCTAAACAACTCGCCTATGTAGCGGCCAATGCGCTTGTACAAAGCGGCATTACGGTGCATGTAGCCGAAGAATCTTTACCTACTCCCGTAGCCGAATGGGCCGTACTGAGCCAATGCGCGGTAGGGGCCGTGGTCATTACCGGTAGCGAAGCACCGTATCACGTCAACGGATTAAAATGGATTTCGTACTACGGCGGCATTGCCAACAACGAAATTTGTGAAGATATTGAAAAACATATTCCCGCCGAAAATGCCCAAATTTTAAAGGCTTCTTCCACCGAATTTGGCGTACTCAATGCGGCCGTTGTAGTAACCAAAGATTTACGCAAAAATTATTTAGCGCATTTGGAAAAACTGATTAACACCCGCGCGCTGCAAAAAGCCAAACTTAAAATAGCCGTAGATCCGCTTTTTGGTGCGGCCAAAAATTATTTCCGTCCGTTCTTAGAAAAAAACGGCGTAACCGTAGAAGGCGTACATGAAGAAGACGACGTCCTTTTCGGCGGAGTTACCCCCAACGCCGGGCCGGTTAGTCTAAAAGAACTGGCCGAACTGGTTACCCGCAAAAAGATGCACTTGGGTATCGCCTGCAATACCGATTGCGATAAATTCGGTCTTATTGATTCCGACGGGACTTGGATTTCCCCCAACGAAATTGCGCCTATGCTCCTGCACCATTTAGTTTGCAACAAAAAGCAGCAAGGCCGCGTGTGCCGCAGTGTCATTACGTCCAATTTAATTGACCAAGTTGCTAAAGCCAACGGACTTATGCTGCGCGAAACACCCGTCGGTTTCAAATACATCACCGATTTAATGACCTCCGGTCAATATATTATGGGTATGGAAGAATCGGGCGGGTTAGCCATTGCCAATCACATCCCCGATAAAGATGGCCTGTTAGCATGTTTATTGGTAGTAGATATGTTGGCCACCGAAGGCAAAACACTCAAACAACTGCGCAAAGATTTCTATAAGAAATACAAACAACTCTTTGACCAAAAAGTCAGTATTCCCAAAACGGAGACAGAAATCAACCGTATTATGGAACGGTTGGATATCCGGCCGCCGCTTTCCATTAACAAAACCTCTGTGTGGCGTATTGATAACACCGACGGGTTCAAATTCATCTTAAGGGGCGGCAGTTGGTTGGCCATCCGGCCTTCCGGCACGGAACAACTGATCCGTATGTATGCCGAATCCCAAGACGAAAAAACCCCCGCGGCGTTAATCAAAGAAGGTAAAAAAATCATAGACAATATGCTATAAGGCCGCCTGTGCGGCCGGGAGAGGGGTATGGTTCGCATTGAAAAAATCACCGCACAGGAAATTTTAGGTCCCCGCGGCTTGCCGACGGCCGCCGCCCATGCGGGGGCTATCAAAACCGGCGCACCGGCCCGGGCAGAACGTACGGCTAAATATAACCGTTTATTACAAATTGAAAACGAACTCGGCCCACAAGCCGTATTCGCACCGAAAAAATAGGAAAACAGATGCAAGAACTCATCAACACACTCATCCGCAACCGAAAGCCCTTGCTCGTTGGGCTAGGCATATTGGCTGTTGTAGCGTTGTGGTTGGGAAACAGCGTTGTTAATTTGGTACATAATAAAAAGGAAACGAACCGGTTGCGGCACCAAGACGCGGCATTGGACGAAGAATATACCGCTTTAATGAATACCAAAGAACGGCTGGAAGTCCAAGACCCGGCCCTTATAGAAGAAATTGCACGCTTGGAATATGATTTAGCCGCGCCAAACGAAGTAGAATTTCGCTTTACGGATAAATAGTATGCACATAGAAGTCATCAATTTGGGTCCTATGGATAATTGCACATATCTCGTTAGCGAGGGTACGCAGGCCTTGCTGATAGACCCAGCGTGGGATATGAATTTTTTAGAGCATACCCTCACGCAAAAAAAATTAACCTTATGCGCAGTGCTTTTCACGCACGGACATTTTGACCACGTCAAATTTGCCCAAACGCTCTTACAAAAAACGGGCTTAAAAGGATATTTAGAAGAAAACGACGTCCCTTTAAGCGGCATTAACCCGCAATTTCTGCACACTTATTCCGGCGAGCAAAACTTCCAAATCGGCCCGTTTGCGCTACATATTATTCCCACGCCCGGTCATACGGCCGGCAGCGTGTGCCTTCAAATCGGCGACGTGATTTTTACGGGGGATACGTTGTTTCCCGGTGCGTGCGGACGGGTAGATTTACCCACTTCAAACCCACGCGCCATGCGCCAAAGTTTAGTGAAACTGGCCCACTTACCCGAAGATACCCAAATTTTTTCTGGTCACAACTACGGTGGGAAATGCAGTTCCGCCATAGGGTACGAACGTACCCAAAATCCATTTATGCGTAATGCCCTGCGCGACGAGGAGAAACTATAATGCACCCGGTACTTTTGCAAATCGGCTCGTTTGAACTGGCCAGTTACGGCGTGATGACCGCGCTGGGGTACGCGGTGGCTTCGTATTATTTACTGCGCCGCCTGCCTAAAAATATAGATACAGATACGTTTTGGAATTTAGTTTTTATCCTGTTTATGGGCGCGCTAGCCGGGGCGAAACTACTGTTTATTCTCGTTACCTGGCCGCAACTGACGGGAAGCACCTTGGAAAAATTGCGCTACTTCGTGCAAAATTTCCGGTACGGTTTTGTGTTTTACGGTGGGCTTATCGTAGCGGTCAGCGCGTTAATCGTATATATTAAGAAGAAAAAACTGCCTCTATTGCCTACGGCCGATTTTATTATTACCGGGCTTCCGCTCGGTCATGCGTTTGGACGCGTCGGCTGTTTTTTGGCGGGTTGCTGCCATGGCAAACCCACTTCCTTACCGTGGGGCGTGCTATTTACCGATCCGCACGCCATGATCTCGCCCGACTTGCTGGGCGTACCCGTCCACCCGGTGCAACTGTACGAGGCCGTTGGCAATTTACTGATTTTTTGGGTATTACACCGCTTATATAAACGCCCGCACCAAAACGGTACGGTATTACTAGCCTATATTGCCTGTTACGGCACGTTGCGTTTTGTGCTGGAATTTTTCCGCGGGGACTTCCGCGGGGCGTATATTTTCGGGCTTTCTCCGGCGCAACTGATTACCCTTTTACTGGCCGTAGCGGCCGGAATCTGCTGGGGAAGAATCAATCTAAAGGACGGCAAAAATGGCTGATAAAAAAACAATCATTTACGACGGTTATACCAAACGCTTGGATATTTTTGTATCCGACGAACTGGAAAATCTTTCGCGTTCGTTGGTACAAAAACTGATTAAAGACGGTCATGTAACCGTCAACGGGAAAACGGTTAAACCTTCTTGGCCGCTCAGCGCGGGAGAAACCGTGGAAATTGTGTTGCCGCAAGCGCATAGCCAGACCCGCTTGTCCGATTTAATCATTCACGACGGTAAAGATTTTTTTGCGCTTATTAAACCGGCCGGCTTGCTCGTCCACCCGCAAAGCCCTGTATGGGAAGAACACCCGGAAACTGTTTTCTCGTCAGATGAAACCTTGGTATCTATTATTTTAGCGCAGCCCCCCAAAGGATTTGACAAAAATATGCCGCGCGCCGGACTCGTCCACCGGCTAGACCGCGAAACAAGCGGCGTCATGATTGTAGCCAAAACGCAAGAATTTCAAGCAGAAATGATTGCACAATTTTCTGCCCGCAACGTACATAAAACCTACCACGCCATTGCCTGCGGGCTCGTGCCGGAAGACGAAGGCACGATTGATGTGCCGATTGGCCGCGTAGCCGGCGGTAAAATCAAGGCCTCCGACGTCGGGCGCGAAGCCGTTACCGATTACAAAGTGTTGGAGCGCAAAAACGGATTTACCTATGTTGAACTGTACCCGCGCACCGGGCGCACCAATCAATTACGCGTGCACTTAAATTGGTTGGGCTACCCTGTACTGGGCGATTGGCTGTATGAAGGGGCTAGCGCCGACCGGTTAATGCTCCACGCGCGGCGCATTGAATTTGCACACCCGCTAACGGGCAAGAAATTAACATTTGAGGCCGCTGTGCCAGACGATTTTTTAGCCGCGTGGGAGCGGGTTACATACCCGGAACCATCAAAAAGCGGCGGACGGTAAAGGCTGCCGCGTACGGGTAAAAATTTCTCTTACCTTAAATTAAAACCGCACTCCGGCGCGCACACTGAGCGCCCGTTCTGTGTGTTTGTTGGCCTGTAAAAGCGCATCTATTTTCCGATGCGGGAAATACGTTAGCTGTCCCTCGGCCCCAATAAACCAACCGTATGCAATTTCCACTTCCACACCGACGGCCGCCAACCCATATTCGTTATGTTTGGTGTGAGTCAGCAGGTGCGCGCGGGTAACTTCTTGCATACGAAGGCCACCGCCCAAAAGCAGGTATAAGTGAGGGCAAGTGTCCGGCGTGAGGATCCATTTGCTAAGCAGTTCGTAACGGGTGTCTTTGAACGTATTATCTCCGATAAAATTTTCCTTATCAAACCACATACCTTGTGCCCCGATACCTAACCAACGCACCGGATAGACAGTGCCTCTTCTCCCTTGAACATACGTTCTCCGTCACCGTCGCGCACTTGGTAATTGGATTTAAGCGCACCTAAAGACACTTCCCAATGCGCCGCAGAAGAAACACTCGGGGTTGTTTCTCCAGCGTGATATACTTGACCACACAGCCAAAGCGGTACGACCGCCACACAAAAACTTAACCAAATTTTTTTCATAACACAGGGGATTGCAAAAAAGCCGCGCATTACGCGGCTTTTAAGATTTTAGTTTTCACAGACGACTAACGGTCATTGATAATGTGCCATACCGTCGTACGGGATATTTTTTGTTTTTGTTGGCACACGATCTGCCGGATTTGCTCTAATGAGAGCGTCGGCTGTTTTTTATGTTGTTGCTTAACAAAAGCAACGGTTTCCGGGCGAATTAAACGCCGGCGTGCTAACGGATGCGCTTCGGACGGGCTGGCGTGTTTCACGCGAAACGACCAGCGGGCCAATGTAGCACGCGGAATATTGTACTTCTTAGAAACAGCTTTCCAGCCATTTTCTTGATAGAAGCGAATAATTTCTTCTTTTTTGCTCAGTGAGCAGATATTATATTTTGCCATATCTTTATTATATACCATTTTTTTTAAATAAGTCAAGTAAAATTTAATTTACCTTTCACTAGACTTGCCTTCCGGTAAAACTCCTGACGGAGTTTTCCTGCAGGCCGGGCTCGCGGTACTCGCCTTTGCGCCTCATACTTCGTAGCAAAACTCGTACATCGCTGCGCCTTTCAAGTCCCTTACGCGCATAAAGCAGTTTATGCGCTCCCCGGTAAAATTAAAAAAACCACCTTTATAGGTGGTTTTTCAATTTTACCGGGGAAGGGACTTGAACCCTTAAGCCCGTGCGGGCAATAGTTTTTGAGACTATCCTGTATACCAATTCCAGCACCCCGGCTCAAAATCTATATATCTATTCTACCAAATTTTATGCAAAAAGCAAACTACGTCCAAAAATTGCCACTACTCAAACGACAACATAGACGTATATTCTTTAAGCCGTTTGTTGATATCCCGTTGCGTAAGCCCCGCTAAACGCGTTACACTAAAAGACTCTATCGTAAACGAAGCCATCACGTTCCCTATCATCATGGCACGTTTAATAGATTTAAGCGTGTCCCAATTCTTCAAACTGGCTAAATAACCGGTAAATCCTCCGCCAAAAGTATCCCCCGCGCCGGTGGTATCATGCACATGTTCCAAAATATACGGCGGCAACTGGGCAATGCCTTTTTTGCTTACTAACATTGAGCCGTTAGACCCTAACTTAATAATCACGTACTTTACGCCTTTGGCTAATAACAATTTGCCGGCTTTTATCAAATTATACTCGCCGGTCAATTGCCGCGCTTCCGTTTCGTTCAAAAACAAAATATCAATCCGTTTGATGACTTTCAACAGCATTTCTTTTTTGGACGAAATCCAATAATTCATGGTATCGCACGCCACCAAACGCGGTTTTTTAACTTGTTTTAATACGGACAATTGCAACTCCGGATCAATGTTCGCCAAAAAAACAGCTTTGGCATTTTGTTGTTGCAATGTAAGCACCGGATTAAAATTCTTAAATACATTTAAGTCGGTAAATTTAGTAATAGCCGTATTAAAATCTTTATCGTAACTGCCGCCCCAATGGAACGTTTTGCCTTCTTTTACTTGCAAGCCGGACAAATCTATTCCGCGCTTTACAAAGGGCGCGCGGTCTGTTTCCGTAAAGTCCGTTCCAACCACCGCCACCACCGAGGGCTGTGCAAAATAACTGGCGCAAACCGCTGCATAACTGGCGGCCCCGCCCAAGACCCGCTTGACACTTCCATTGGCATTATCAACCGTATCAAACGCCACAGAACCAACCACTAACACTTCATTTGACATACCGGTTAATCCTGTGAGAAAGTTTTAATGGAAACTTGTTGGTTGAACGCATCAAAAAATGCTTTTTGAGCGGTTTCCATTTTCGTATCCATCAATTGCTTAGCGAAATCGGCCTTGTTTTTATCAAAGTTTTTCAAATGACCATGCTGGGTTTGATACGCATGTTGGATTTCCGCCGGCGTTAATTTGTAAAACGAATATAACGACGTGCGGTAGCGATCCGCCAGTTTGCTTTGGCGCAGTTGCGCTTCAAATTCAGCCGGCGTAAATCCCGTAGCCCGGCGGACAGTTGTTTCGTAAGCAACCTTGTTAAACGCACCTTGTTGCCCACCGAAAAACGGCGAATGTTGGATATCAAAAGCAATTTCATAATCGGACACCGCCATACCGGCTTGGTGAGCCGATTGCGTCAATACTTCCTCGCTAATCAATCCCGCTAATACATTTTGGCGTAAAAAAGCCAACATATTTTCGTCCACATCCATGCCTTGTTGGCGTAATATCTGGGCGCGGTCTTCGGTAAGTTTATTCAAACGACGGTAGGAAATTTCCGACGAGCCAACCTTAGCAGCCACCGTGCTAAAATTGCCACGATGATAAGCATCTAATCCTAAATAGACAATACTGCCTAAAAAGAACAATAACGTAATAATGAGAATAATTTTTTTATATTTAATCAGAAACGAAATCATACTTTTTCTCCTTTATGCAACTTGCTTTTTGGAAGCGACAGGGCTTTCTTCTTCCGTTGCTCCAATAACACATTGACCTGCAATCCGGCCCCCTTCTTCCACTACCATTTTTTTGGCGCGGATATCGCCTTTGATAGAGGCCGGGCCCAATATCTCCAACATCTCGGCGCACACATTACCGTCAATAGCACCGCCGCACACTACTATCTGGGCCGACACATCCCCTTTAATTTTTCCTTCCGGCCCCACAATAACGTGGCGGGCGTTATCTACGTTTCCTTCCAGCGTTCCTTCCACCCGCAACGAGCCCTGCACGCTAAGCGTACCTTGGAAATAACATTCCGCGCTCACTACAGAGTAATGTTCACCCGAAGAAAAATCTGAATCTTTTTTCAAAAAACCCATAAGAACTTCCTCCCAAATTATTTAAAATAGTTTCTTGGATTAACGGCTTGTCCATCCTTCCACACTTCGTAATGCAAATGTGTCCCAGTGGAATGGCCACTGGAACCCATGGTGGCAATTTTATCACCGCGTTTGACTACGTCGCCTGCTCTTACTTGAACTCCGGTCGTATGTGCATACAACGTAGAATAACCAAATCCGTGATCTACCAAAATGGCCTGCCCGTAACTGGGCACCCACCCCGCATGACGGACGACGCCGTCCGCAGTAACCAAAATGGGGCTATCGGGCTTACCGGCAAAATCAACCCCGTTATGCCGCTTGGTGGAACGGTGCCCGAACGGGTCTAAACGGTAACCAAAGCCCGAACTGATCGGCGCATTGGACGGACGGATAGACGGCGTAGAGTTGAGCCCTTCCCGGCGGTTAGCAAAATACCAAGCAATTTCTTGGAAACTGGCCAAGCGCATTTTGGCATTATCTTCCACTTTATCAATGTATGAAGCAAATTCTTCAGCAGACAACTCTTTCAAATCTTTTTGGAACAGCGCCCGGGCATCCGCATCCTCTTTTTCCTTCATGGCTTCCCACCCTTTGGGCAAGTTGATAAATTTACCGCCGGGCATACCCAACATTTGGCGCATTTGTGTATCGGTAGTGCGGGTTAAATCTAAATACTTACGTCCGCGTTCAAGTTCGTCGCCGATTAGTTTCATTTTCATACGCATTAGTTCATTATCGGCTTTCGTAATTTGGCAATCATACACACGGGAAAAAAATACAAATCCGGCTAACGTAATAGCTATCCAAACAACAAACAACAGTACTAGCGTCAGCACGTGCATCTTGAATTTGAAAGAAGAACCAAAGCGCGGCATTATCAAAATATCCACCCGCTCGCCAAGTAATCTTCCAAAACGATTGATTCTTTTCCTCATCTTTTGTATTCTATCATAATAAAAGCCCCTTGGGGGAATTTTCAAGATAAGGAGAAATTATGAAAAAAATACTTTTAACGCTGGCTTGCGCCGTAGGGCTGGCGGCTTGTTTGCAATCTGTCCCGCCGGTAGCTACGTTACCCGCGGCCCAATTACCCGTTGCGGGAACGAAAGCCGATACGTGGGATACCGCCGATACGGCCAACAAACCGGTCATGTTGGTATTTATGGGTTCGTGGTGTCCGTGGTGCAAACGGACCATGCCCGCCGTAATGGAAGTAGCCGGAGAATTTGGCGACCAAGTAGAAATTGTGGCTGTATTTATGGACGCGCAAGCAGAACCCGTCCAAGCCGCTATTAAAGAACATAAATTTACCGTCAAATCGCTTTACAACGGCAGCGAACTGGCCGAGGCCGTAGGCGTACAAGGTTTACCGCATACGATATTGTTTGATAAAAAACACCGGATGATTAAACAATGGGAAGGTTTCTCGCCGGAACGCGCTAGCGACTACCGCGAAGCCTTAACCAAACTTACCAAATAAACGCATTAAAAATTTGCGGCAATGTGCGGATCTTCCATGCACAAGTAAACTTGTGCATGGGGAAAGGTTTTGCGTAGTAACGGCACGAGGAATTGATATACCGCCACGCGTTCACGCTCGCCGTAGCGCATCTTACCGTCAAAGTCCAACAAAAACTCACCGTCTAACATAAAATTTTGCACAAAACGCGTTTCAATTTGTTTCTTTAACTCGCGGCTAAAGCGAAGCGTCCCCACGCTGATCCACGCCATTTTATCCGTCGGGAGCGTGTCCGCCATTTCCTGTACCGTGCGCGCATAGTCTTGTTCATATCCGTCGTAAATAACCACCGGGTCAAAATGAAATCCAAGCCGATACCCCGCGCGGGCCACTTCACATGCGGCGTGCAAACGTGCCGTTAAATTAGGCGTAAAATGTTCTGCCCCGTCCGTAATTTTTGCAGAATTGACTGACCACGAAACTACCACATTTTCACACCCGCCCGCTTGCAAGAGCCCGCCGATATTTATACTTTTCGTCTTAAATTCAAACTGCCATTGGGGACGCGCGCGGAAAAACGGTACGAGTTGTTGGGAGTATTGTGTAATATCGTCAAATACCAGCGAGTCGGTAAATTCCCCACTGCCGATACGCGGGCGGTCAAACGGTCCTTTTCTAAAACTGCCGCCGTCTAATTTTTGCAAAAACTCGCCGATGTTAGCGGGCCACAAAATAGCATGCAAATTTTGGTACTGTTGCAAAAAACAATACTCGCACTCAAAGCGGCAACCGAACCCTAAATTGATTAAATTATACCCGCAACCCGCCGAACCGCAACTGCACGGACACGGTTTAAGAAAATCATATTTTTCTTGATGAATTAAAAGCGTTTCGGTACGGCGGGAAAAATCGGTACTGCCCACCTGGGTTTTCCCGTCGGTTTCCTTAAATTCGGCGTTGGGGAAAGCAGCCTGCACGCGCGCCGCCAACGGCGAATTTTTAACAGACGTTTCTACATAAACAGTTTTTGGATAAAACGGCCGCGGAGTTAAATCGGCCCGCAACCGCTCGTCTAAATCCAACTTCGGCAAATAAAATTGGTTTCTGTTTGCGGTCTTAAAATTAACGGGATAGCGGCGTTTAAGCAGCGCCGTTTTGATGCGTTCAAAGTTATCATTTTTAGACGGAGTAAGGACCTCTTTCGGGGTGATTTTTTCGCGTTTGGCAATTTCATATACCAGCCGCACCAGTTCGCGCAATTTGTTCGGGCCGACTTGCGGCAAAATAGTTTTGATGTAATTTTCCAATGCGTTATTGTTCATCTGTCCCCTCCAAAAAAGTGATGTCTTTCGGCGTTAAGGTAAGCGTTTCTCCCGCCACATTTTGCGCGACTTGTGTTTCGTTGCGCGCGCCAAAAAGCACGCACGATACTGCTGGATGATACAAAGCCCACGCAACGGCCATGGCTGACGGGGCAACCCCTTTTTGCCGGGCAACTTGTTGCACGCGCAAGACGGTTTTTTGCGCTTGCTCAAACGCCTCTGCGCGGTAACATTTATAGAAATAATTACGCGCATCTGCGCGGCGCAAATTCGGTGCGGTTTTGTATTTTCCGCTTAAAATACCGCCACTTAAAACCCCATAGCCGATAAACCGCGCCCCCCAGCGGCGGCACGCGTCAAACACGTTAAACCCTGCCTGCGGATGCAGGAGTGAAAATTCGTTTTGTACCGAAAAAACCGAAGTTATCTGCGCCGCCGCTTGAATTTGCGCCGCCGACACGTTGCATAACCCGATTTGGCGGATGATCCCTTGTTCCTGCAACCGCACAAGTTCCCCCACCGCTTCGGTAAGCGGGACTTGAGGGTCGGGGTAATGAATTTGGTAAAGGTCTAAGAAATCGGTTTTCAGACGGGTTAAACTTTCCGTTATCTGTTTACGAATTGTTTGCGGGCGCAAATCGTGGTCGGTCCAACTGCCGTTTTTGACTAGACCGCATTTACTGGCCAAAAAGACTTTACTTCGGCGGTTTTGCAGTACGCGGCCCAAAAAAGATTCGCTTTGACCGTCGCCATAAACAGGGGCCGTATCTATAAAACAGATTCCTTTATCCAAGGCCGCCAATACGGCTTTTTCAGCCGCCGTCTCATCCAGCGGGCCCCAATCGTACCCGCCGCCAAACGGCCACGAGCCAAGCCCCACACGCGAAAGTTTATCAACCCCTACATAATCACGCATTACCAAAACCCGTTTTCTGCCATAAAGCAACTGTTGACCACTTTTAGGCCGGCTTGTTGGGCAGTTTGATAGGCGTGTTCCAAGCGGGCTCCGGGCTGAAACCAAATTTCCCGCACCCGGCCCCGGATACATTGTTCCACCGCACCAGGCAACACCTCGGGCGGCACAACCATAATAGCTACGTCCACCGCAACAGGCACTTCGGCCAAACACGTAACAAACGTATTTCCTTTAATGTGACCGCCTTTGGGATTGATTCCATACACTTTTAGCCCGTTGGCTGCCAGTTCTGTTAAAATTTTATAACCGTATTTAGACGGATCTTCCGACGCGCCGAACACGGCTATTACTTTATCTTGGTAGTTCATTACGCTTGCGGCAATCCGCCAAAACCGCCCATTGCCTGCGCGGCCATGGCTTGCGTATCGCGCACGGCTTTATTAAAGGCGTCTTTAATATCTTTGGCCAGTTCTTCTTCGGAAAAATTTTTGGCAAGCGCATCTACGCGCACGTCTTTTACTTCCATAGAACCGTTCATGGTAATTTCCACCAAATGGCGCGGGCTGTCGGTTTTGATAACCATATTGTCCAAGCGTTTCTTAAGTTCTTCCATTTGGCCTTTGAGTTTCCACAAATCTTTTAATTGTCCGAGTTTATCAAACATAATTTTCTCCTATTTTTATTTAATTTTACCAAATATTTTATGGGGGATACGTTTCTCAAAAATCCTCTTTTGGAGAAGCCGGGCTAGTCTCTTTAGCTCCCGAAGCAAATAGACGATATTCCTTCTAAACTTATACTTCCGCACTTTCGCCCGCACGCAAAAACACCGCGGAACATTGTACTGTTTTATCGGGGAAAAGTTGCCGCACCGCCGCTTGATATACCGCTAATTGCGGACGGTATTTTTCCACCAGTTTTGAAGTCCCTTGTGCGGGGATTTTGTCTGTTTTATAATCTACTACCCAAATACTTCCGTCGGCACGTTCCAAAACAGCATCTATAACCCCGTTTTCTACAAGTCCGTTTCCCGCCACGCATGAAAAAGGCATTTCCGCCGCAATCAGTTTGCACGCCCGCAACGCGGTAAAAATAGCCGAGGACGCAAACGGCCCTATAATTTCGGCCGCGTCCGGCGCGCACGCGGTAAGTCCGGTTTCTTGCACAGCGCGTTTTACCGCTTGCAACCCATCCGGGCACGCGCGGTTGAGCATAAGTTGCAACGCCCGGTGGCAAACGGTACCCACTTCGGCGGCGGTCTGTTGGGCCGGCGTCAGTAACGCCGCGGTCTCCACCCGCGCGCTGGGAGATAAATTTTGTTCGGCACGCAGTTGTTCGTACCGAGCGCGCCGCGCTTCAAAATTGGTTTTCCACGAAGAAAGCGCGAGTTTTGGCCAAGACGTTTCCGGCGCGGCATGCGTACGATAAACGAAACGGGCAGGATCTTCGTACGGAAAATAAGACACCGGCACACGGTCGTCGGCTATTTGTAAAATTTCCGTTTTTCCATCGGGCCATAACCCGGCTTGCACAAAAGCGCGCGCCGTTTTTTCGGCCCCTTTACGTCCGTCTGCCACTAGCAATAATTTTTCTTTGGCGCGCGTTAAGGCCACATATAAAATGCGGACTTCTTCGCACCGTTCGTGTTTCTTTTGTTCTTCTTCCAAAAAAGCCAAATTAGCATCACAAATTTTTCCGGCACGAAGCCCGTGCATATTGTATTGCCAGGAAAACAAATGCGACGACGGCGCGGCTGTTCCCCCGGTTTCTTTTTTAGACAGATCCGCTAAAATCACGACCGGGAAATCTAATCCTTTTGATTTGTGTACCGTCATAACCGATACCGCATCTAACGCATCCGCCGGCGACGCGCTAAAAGTATCGGGAGCATTTTCCAGCACTTCTTGCAGGTGGGCTAAAAATTGGCCGAGCGTGGACGGTCCTTCCCCCCACATGCTTTGCGCCTGCGTCACAAGCCGCGTTAAAATTTCAAGGGTTTGTTCGCCCTCATACGCCGCGGCGCATAATTCGGGAAGCAAAGTGCGGTCCAGGACTTGTTCCAACAACGATTGTACGTCACTACGGCCGACTTGTCCGGCAAACTCCAGTAACATTTTGTATAGACGGTTGACCCGTTCGTCTGAAGTATGGGCATACACCGATAACTCCCCGCGGCAAGCCAGTTGATAAATTTCTTCGTCGTTAAGCCCCCCCAACGGACTACGCAACACACCCACCAATGCCGTTGTGTCCGACGGATCTAACGCCACTTGCAAAAAGTTAATAAAATCGTTAATTTCTTGACGTTTGAAAAAATCTTTTTCGCTATCGGAATTAAACACAATGCCGTGGCGGCGTAGCGCGTCCATATAAGGGCCGGCCGTGGTAGCTGCGCGCGTTAAAATAGCGATATCTTTGTACGCTAATTTTTCTCCGTTGGACAGCGTCAAACGGCCGACGTTTTGCTTGATCCATGCGGCCATTTGTTCGGCCTGATTATCACGTAAATCATCCGCTTGCACGCCGGACGCTGCCGGCGGGGTAACAAACAACCATTGGACAGATTGCTCCCCGGGTGTTTTCGTAGGCACAATGGATTCATACGCCGGCTGGAAAGCGGTTTGTTGTACCATAGCCCGGCAGCAAACCTCGTTGGCTACCGTTACAATTTCCGGCACACTGCGGTAATTATTACGCAAGAAACACTTCACACCGCCTTGACTTAAAATCAACCGGGTAAAGAGTTCGTACGCCGTAATATCCGCCCCGCGAAAACGGTAAATAGATTGCTTTGGGTCGCCCACTACAATCAGTTTACCCGGTGCCAATTTGACATCTTGCCAACGGGCCGCCGAGCACGATTTTTCTTCCGCCAAAAACAAAAGCAGTTCGCCTTGTGCCGGGTCGGTATCTTGAAATTCATCAATAAACAAAACGTCTAATTTTTCTTTAAGTAGCCGCCGGACATACAAATTATTTTGGACCAAACGGCGCGTTTTGACGATTAAATCATCAAAACTTAAAATACCTTCGCGCGCGTAATCGTCCCGGATTTGCCGGGCAACCGGACTTACTAAATCAAAAGCTTGGCGGAAAACCGCTTGTTGGGCCGGGCGTACTTTGCACGCAAATTGCACCAAGGAACGGGCTTCTTCATACGCGTCCTCCTCCCACCCTTTGGGTAGCGTAGAAGTTAGCGCAGGCGGCAACGTTACCGGTTGATCCGCCGCCGGAGTTTCCCCGCGCAAGAATTGCGCCGCTTGTTGCAAGGTTTGTTCTGCCCAAGCAAGGGCCTTCTCAATGTTGCGCGGTTGCGGACGTTTGGGATCTAAATAAGCACTACTCCACGCGTGCGCTTGCGCGGCTTTTTCCGTGCATACGTTTGCCAACAAAGAGGCGTGCGAAAAATAATCGTACTGTTCTATTTTTCCGCTACATAGTTCTTGCGTAAATGCTTTTAACTCCGGTAACGAAATCTCCGGCAAAACGCGTTTCCACGCCTCTTTGCGCGGTGCGTTTAACCCCAGTTCTTCATCCAAAAAAGCGTTCCAACGGGCATTAAATACCCGCGCAGCACGCACCCCGGAATCAATTTCCGCCTGCGGCGACAACCCTGCTTCTAACGGAAATGTACGCAAAATATCGGCACAAAAACTGTGAATCGTACCCACTCCGGCCCGGTCTAACCGGGAAAGGGCCGCTTGCGCGCGTTGCAAAATGGTAGTTGTATCCAGATCAAAATTCTGTTCTATAAATAAGAGTAACGAACGCTCTTCCAACGGGAGACCTTGCGCCTTGGACTGCACCTCCCGTACGAGTTGGTGCAAGGCGGTTACTAACCGGTTTTTAATTTCGGCGGCGGCTTTTTCCGTAAAAGTCAGTGCAACGATTTTATCCACCGCAATTCCTTGCGCCAATACCGCCAAACAAATGCGCGTAATAAGCAGGGTGGTTTTTCCGGTGCCGGCGCCGGCCTCCACCACCATATTGACGTTTAACTCGCGCAACACGCGGGCGCGGTCTTCGCGTAGTTTACTTTCCATAGCGGGCCTCCTGCAATTGCTTACCGGGCGCGCTCTGACGCGCACGCATTAAACAGGCAAAACTGTCTTTGCGGCAAATACGGTTATACGGGCAAAACGCACACTGTTCCGACGGGCTCAAAACAAAAGTGCCTTCCCGCACCAGGCTGGCCAGTTGCTGTAAAAACAGTTCGGCTTTCGGGCGCATGGCGGTTAGTTCCCCGGCGGACAAATCACGTTTATCGTACCCTTTGTTAATGCTTAAAAAGCACGCACCAGCGCACGAAAAACCGTTTAACTCCGGCAATTTCCCAGCCGCCAGTGCATACAAAAACGGCTGAAAAATTAAATGCGTAAAAAACGATTTAGCCAAATCGCCCGTACCCTTACGCGACGATTTATAATCGGCAATGCGAAACGTCTTGGCGGTTTCATCTACGTCAATGCGGTCAATAATACCGCGTAAAACAAACGGCAGATTTTCTATGTGAATTGCACTAAACTCCCGCTCAAATTGCACCGGCGTAAACGAACCTAAATTTTTCACATCTGCTTGGGCAAACTCGGTTAGGCGCGTGCGGATTTGCTCCAAAAGCAGTTCCCACACGACCGAATAAATGCCAAATATCCGGTAACTGGCGGACGTATAATGTTTATCCAATGCGCGGTCAAGTTGTTGGGCCACCCCGCTATCAAACAATTGGTGTGTAAGCCCCAAATGGTCTAACTCGCGGTAGAAATCTTCCAGCACGCGGTGATACGCCGTACCGCGCGTATTGGGAGCCAGTTCATAACGCACACAGGTTTCTTCTTTATCCTCTAAATGTAACGCTTTCCGGAAAAAATACTTCATGGGGCAAGCCGCCAAATCTTGCAAGGCAGAGGGCGAAAAACCGCTACGCTGTCCGGCCTCAAACACCGCCGGGCCGTTTTGAATTATTCCATCAAACGCACTAGCCGCGCCGCGTAATTTAAGAGCGCGGGCCGCCGTACATTGGTGCATGATATCCGGCGTAAACAACCCAGCGTCCTGCCAGTCTTGTTGGGTAGTTTTACCTTGTAATAAAAGTAAACAGGACATTTCTTTAGGTGTTAAAAATGACGGACGAACCGTAGCCAACTGTTGCGTCATACGCGCGCTGATACGCGGGGCGGTTTGCGCCTGCCACGATTGGCGCGTGGCACGCGCTAATTCCGCCACATAAACCGAAGGAACGGTCTCTTTTCCGTCGGCCCCGCGAAGGGCGTAAGAAACGTATAATTTTTCCTGCGCACTGCTGCAAGCATTTAAAAAGAGCAAGCGTTCTTCTTGCGTCCGTTCCGATTTTTGGCTGATCCAATACCCTAACACATCCCGCACAATATAACGGTAGCGGTCGCGCAGGATCGGATCTTCGGGCATCAGTTGCGGAAAAATTTTTTCGTTTAGCCCCAGTAAAAACACTATCTTAAATTGAAGTCCGCGCGCGCGTAACACATCTGTAAACGTAACCCCGCGCGGCACGTTTTCCACTTCATTAAACGCAAGGGCAGACAAAGATTCTGTCAGCTCGCGGATAAATTCCCCCGCACGGCTTTGGGGACGTAATGCGTCGTACTCGGCCAAAGAGGATATACAAGCCACAATCTCCCGGTAAATTTCGTTTTCGTTGCCTTGCAGGGCTGTTTCATCTATATTATCCGCTAAAAATTGGACGGCACGGGCACTTTTTTCGCGCCACAAACCCGGTGCGGCAAGGGCTTGCAACTGCGTATGGCATTGTTCCAACCACGTCAAAAAAGCCGGATCAAAATCGTTCGTTTGCGGTAATAAATCTTGCCATTGGCTGAGGTTTAGACTCACTAAAGATTTTTCCGCCAGTTTACGCCAAGTTCGTTTAGCCGGGGCTTTGAAATAAGGGGAAGATATCACCGCCAACACTTGTTCGCGCTCAAATCCGCCTGTTTCTAACGCAAGCAAATTAAGACAAAAAGCCCCGAGCGGGCATTGAACCAGCGGATAAGTAAACGCAGCATTAAGCGGAATTTGGTTTTGGGTAAAAATGCGGCGCACGTCGTTTTGATACGGGGCCGAAGTGCGTACCAGTACGCCGATATCTTCAAACCGGTATTTTTCTTCTTCCACCAAACGCAAAATCTCTTTGGCTGCAAAAAAGACTTCGCCCGACGGCTGGGCAGCCGACACCAGTTGCACGCCCGGTGCGGGTGCGTCGCCTTGCGGGGCAAACAGATAGGGCGCACTTTGCGCGAGTGCCCCAAAATTGTCCGTATTTTTATCTTCTCCGCCGACAAACGCCCCCAACCAGTTGGTTTCAAAAAATTTACGGGCAAATTGATACGCCGGGAATTTACTATACGGAGCCAATACCGTCAGCGGATAATGCGCTTTAAGCCGGTAAACCAACTCCAGTTGCCGGCCGGGCATATCGTAAAATCCATACCAAACAATTTGGGAAAACGTATGTAAATAAGAAGATTTTTCTACTTGCGCCAGCGCACGCTCAAATAACGCCTGATAAGGGCGGTAACCCGGCACGTCCGCTTCGCGCGCCAAATACGTTTTATAAACTTGCACGAGCCACGCGAAACGCTGTTTTTCTTGGGCGGACGGGCCGTCGTCCGGCTCGCTTTGCAGTTGTTCTTCCAGCACATCCGGAGTAACTAAACTGTCCGCCAAATCGCGCAGGGCACTTTTTAGCGCACCGATAAAACCGCGCGAAAGCGGATAAACATCTAACCCCGGCTTTGCCAGTACTTCTTTGATTAAAAAATCGCGCAAGTGATTTTGCGGAAACACCGGTAATGCGGGACCAGCCTCGCTATCCAACCGTTGCAATAACGACGAAGCCGTACAAAAATGGATATTGGCTACCGCGCCTTGGGCGCGGGCCAGTTGTGTTTGCAACCGCTGGGCCAAAAGCGACGACGCACAAACCACCAGCCACGGTTCCAACGGACGGCGGTGTTGCCGGACTCTTTGCAAAAATGATTTTTCCAAAGACGGATAATGTGCGTAAAACAATGTCATAACCAGTAATAAATAGTACAATAAAAAGACTTACTTTATTATTGCATTTTTGTATGCCAATGCAAAGTTTCAGAGGAAACCAATGACTATTTTAGATGCTGTTTTTTTAGGCCTTATGCAAGCGTTGGGCGAGTTTCTGCCTATTTCCAGTTCGGCGCATTTGGTTTTGCTGCCGTATATGCGCGGGCAAGCATATCAAGGGCTAGCGTTTGATGTGATGTTACACGTGGCTACCTTGTTAGCCGTACTGCTTTATTTTGGACGCGAGTGGGCCGTACTTATCCGGCAAGGGCTCACCACCCCGCGTTCCCGCGAAGGAAAAATGTTGTGGTATTTGGCAATCGCTACACTTCCGGCGGCCATAGTAGGTTTTTTGTTTAACGATTGGGCGGAAAATACGTTTCGCCATCCGGCATTGATTGCGATAAACCTGATTGTATTTGCCGCTATTTTGTGGTTTTCCGATAAACGGGCCCGCGGACAAATAACCGATTTATTTGACGTGCCTTTTAAGACGGTATTTTTAATTGGTTGCGCCCAAGCGTTGGCGTTAATGCCGGGCGTATCGCGTAGCGGCATTACCATTACAGCCGCCTTATTTTTGGGGCTTAACCGCGCCGCGAGCGCGCGTGTGTCCTTCCTGCTTTCCGCGCCTGTCATTGCCGGAGCGGCGGTGTTGGAAATTACCAAACTTACTTGGGCTGATTTTAATTTACCGCTCGTGTGCGGATTTATAAGTGCTTTTCTCGGCGCGGTAGTAGTAATCGGCGGGCTGATGAAATATATTAAAACGCACACGTTTAACGTGTTTGTATATTACCGCTGGCTCATAGGGTTTGTGATCCTGGCCGTGTATTATTTCAAGGGATAAAACAGCCAACTAATCAGCATCCGCAGGCAAGACGGCTTGCTCGCAGCGGTGTTTGAACGGACAATTTACACAGTGGGCCGTGTTGGGCGGAAATTCTTGCGCTACAATTTTTTTACCCGTTTCAATAAACGTATCAATAATTTTTTGTTCGTCAAACGCTTCAAACGGCGCGCTGACGGTTTTATCAAACGCTACAAAATAAATAGTGGCTTTTCCCTTTTCCATGTGCCAAGCGCGGCGGGCACCTACCGCATAGATACCCAGTTGTAACGAGTCGGTAATTTGGGCATCCGTATCTACGTCCGTACCGGTTTTATAGTCAATCACTTCCCAAGAGCCGTCGGGGTGTTTATCGGTGCGGTCAATTTTTCCGCGCAACGTCCACTCCCCCTCTTGGAAAATAAATTCACGCTCGGTACTATCCACCGTGGTTTTACGTTCATATTCATGTTGTATATACACGTCCAACATTTTTTGGCCTTTCAAATACCACTCCATTTGTTCCCCGGCGTTTTGATAGCCGGCACCCATCCAACAATCGTCGTAATAGGAAAGCAGTTGCGAAGGATCATTACTCTGGCTGTGGTACGCCTCTAACGTACGGTGAAGCGAAACGCCCAAGGAGGACGACGGCGTCAGTCCTTCCTTTTTACCCTCTATGTATTTGAGTTTATACGCCCACGGACATTCGTGGTATGTTTTGATTTTGGAAAAATTCAATTCGTGCGGATCACTTTGCATGGGTTTCTCCTTGCGTAGCAGAACGGACGGCCCGCAAAAAATGCACCAACGTATCGCCGTATTTTTCCACCCGGTAAATTTCCAATCCGTCCGGAACAGCGAATTCTTCCGTCTTGTGCGTCTGCAAAATAATAATTCCGCCGAGGGCTAGCAGTTTGGCTTGGGCCACATTTTGTAAGGCCGGAGCGGACAGAGCCAACATTTTATTGTTGATATCCCGGTACGGCGGCCCCATAAAAATAATATCATACCCTTCGTTATCGCTATAAGCCAACAAGAAATCAAGCGGTTTTAACACGTCGCCGCGTATGACCTTGGCCCGGTCCTCAAACCCCAAATGCACCAAATTGCGGTGGATGTTTTTAATACAGGCCGGTTCTCTATCCACCATCACACAACGTAGTGCCCCGCGGGAAATGGCTTCCAACGACACGTTACCCGTTCCGGCGAACAAGTCCAACATCATCGCCCCGGTAAGGCGTGGCCGGATAATATCAAACACCGATTGTTTGATCCGGTCCGAAATCGGTTTTACGGGCAAATTTTTAGATACGGAAAATATTTTGCGTCCGCGGGCGCTTCCGGCAATAATACGCATAAGTGGTTTCCTTTATAATTGGGCAATTCCTTCTTTAATAGCAAAACGGACCAATTCCGTTTGTTTGTGGATGCCTAACTTTTTCATAATATTATTACGGTGTACGTGAATCGTATTAAGCGACAAATTAAACTCTTTGGCGATTTGTTTACTGCTGTACCCTTCGGCAATCAATTGCAAAACTTCTTTTTCTTTGGGAGTAAGCCCGGTACCGTCACGCTTGCGTGAAGCCGTTTTTCCCAAAAAACCTTGCACAATATATTTGGAAACTTTGTTGCACAAATAAAACCGTCCGGCACAAATTTCTTCTATGGCGTTTACAATTTCGTCCGCGGCGGATACTTTTACAATAAACCCTTTCGCCCCGGCTTTGAGTGATTTTTCTACGGAAATACGGTCATCATACATACTCAGCATGATAATTTTGCATTGCGGATGCAATTTGGAAATTTGTTCCACGGCTTCAATTCCGTTCATGACCGGCATGGAAATATCCACTACATAAATAGCCTCCGGATGGGTTTTGGCATATTCCACCAGTTCTTTTCCGTTAGAAACTTCAGCCACCACTTGCATATCTTTGCCCAACCGTTCCAAAACCGTCCGGACACCGGTACGCACAATAGCGTGGTCATCCGCTAACACAATTTGCTTCATATAGTTATCCCCCATATATCGCGCGGGGACAAGACGCCTCTATGCACGTCCCTTTGCCAGGCGCACTTTTAATGGTAATCTTACCCCCTAATAATTTAATACTGTCTTTCATAGCCAAAAGCCCCACATGCTCAATAGATAATTGCCGGGCCGGCTTAAAGCCGATACCGTCATCATAGACTTTCAAGCAAATTTGCGCTCCGTCTTGTTTTAAGGTAACGCGGATATGCTTGGCCCGTGCATGTTTAACAATGTTAGTCAGGGCTTCTTGCACAATACGGTACAACAAAATTTTTACGTTATCGGACAGGGACTCCCGGTCGTCCACTTCGTCGTAGTCAAACGTGTAGGACACATGGGCAAGGCCGCTGATATTATCTAGCAGATCCCGCACCGCGCCCCCTAAACCGCCTTTGTTTTCCAAGGCCGGCGGACGCAACGAAACGACTACTTTTTTCAGCCGCTCCACACTCTCTTTGAGGTGTCCGTCCAACTGGGCCAAATCTTGCAAGGCTTGTTGGGTATTGCCCTCGCGCACGCTGGCACGCACCAAACCAAGCAGCGCGCTTAACATCACGGCGTTAGAGCCGATTTCGTCGTGGAGGGCTTTAGAAATTTCGCGCTTTTCGGTTTCCCGCGCGGCTAGCAAAATTTGTGCAGATGTACGCGCGCCCCCTGCATCGCCCAAGCGCAAGGGCGTAGGCGAATCCGGCAAAAATCCTTCTTTTATTTCCCGCGAAAAAGACAGCACCCCTGTCGCTGTTTCCTGCCCAAACGGACGCAACGCCACGCACGTAGTTTGATATACGCGTGGCACAGATTCGTGCGGGTCGGCCCATTCATAATGATAAACCCCATGTTTAAGTGTTTCGGATAAAGCAGTCTGATGAACCGGGTTATCTTTGTAAAGCGTAACGCGGGCATGCACCTTGCCTCCCACCTGCGTAAAACGGCGGGTAGCCGGATTTATCAGTAAGACAAAATCGTATCCATAAAACTTAGCCGGTTTGGCAGAAGTGTGTTGCTTGGCCCGAACCGAGCATTCCTTTGCAGATTTACGTACCATAAGATAACTCTTTTTAATAAGATTTCACAGGGCTTTATTATTTTACAATAGTTTGGCCCTGTTTTACTATATGGCTTATTTCGGAGCCGGCTACATTTTATACGCCGGGTTCCGGTCTATTTTGATATAATCTAGTATATGGCCAAAAAACGTTTTTATTTTTCCAAACCGTTTATTTTTGCCGCGTTAGCCGGGCTTTTCGTGTGTATTATTTTGACGGCAGTGTTTATGCGGTATATTTTTTCCGGATTGCCGCCGGTATACGAAATGGAAGAATATACCCCTTCCTTAACTACGAAAGTATATGACCGCAATAACCGGCTGATTCACGAGTTCTCTATTGAAAAACGCAGCATGGTACCGTTGGAAGATATCCCGGTAGATTTGCAAAACGCGGTAGTGGCTATGGAAGACCGCGACTTCTTCAAGCATGCTGGTTTCTCCGTGCGCGGCATTTTGCGTGCGTTATTGCACGATATGATCACCGGGCGCGCAAAACAAGGGGCCTCTACGCTCACGCAGCAACTCTCGCGCGGCGTATTTTTAACGCAAGAGAAAAAACTCATCCGCAAAATACGCGAAATTATTTTGGCTATTCAAATTGAACATCAATTCAGCAAACGCGAAATTTTACAATTATATCTAAACGAAATTTATTTAGGCAGCGGTGCGTATGGCGTCAAAGCGGCCGCTAAAAAATACTTTGATAAAGAACTGCCCGAAATTACTACCGGCGAAGCGGCTTTACTTGTAGGGCTGATTCCTGCCCCGGGGCGATATAACCCGTTTGTTAACCCGGACGTAGCCCGCCAACGGCGCAATTTAGTATTGGACGTTATGCACGAGCAAAACTATATCAACGCCGAAGAATTAGCCGCCGCCAAGGCCGAAGAACTCCCCACCAAACCGCCGGTGGCCGATAAAAAACCCGGCTTATATTTTATTGAATACATCCGCCGCATCTTAGAACCCAAATACGGCATGGACATACTGTGGAAAGCCGGACTCAACATTTACACTACGATTGATATTGAACAGCAAGCCGTGGCCGAAGAAATTATGAATCAAAAACTCCAAGAGTATGACGAGCAAGTCGCCAAAGGATTAGGGATTGAAATTGACCCCAACGACTCCGAGGCCGACACGCCTGCTCTCACCGAGGAAGAAGAAAACTCCGAAGCCACCCCCAAAACCGACTATCCGCGTTTGCAAGGTGCGTTTATGGTGCGCGACGTAAAAACCGGAGCGGTACGGGTGCTGATAGGCGGACGCGAATTTAGCGAAAGTAAATTCAACCGCGCTACGCAAGCCAAACGCCAGCCGGGTTCTTCTTTTAAGCCGTATGTATGGATGGCCGCTTTGCAAAAGGGCTACACCCCCGCTACGCTAGTCAAAGACTTGCCGACTATGTTTTATTACGACGGACGCAATTGGCGCACCTTTGACGAAAATGCCGATTTATATTCTTTAGATTTAGCCAAACAACCGTTTGTTTCCAGCAAAGATTTTAATGTTTGGGTACCACAAAATTACGACAAAAAAGCCGAAGGGTGGGTCACGCTACGCAAGGGATTGGAAAAATCTAAAAATTTGGTGGCCGTCAATTTAATTGATGCCGTTTCCCCCCGGGCCGTTATTCAAGTAGCCCGCAAGGCCGGGCTTACCGCCAACTTACCCAATGTGCCCGCGCTGGGGTTGGGCGTGAGCGTCGTGCAAATGGACGAACATTTAACCGCGTTAAGCACTTTTGCTAACGGCGGTATCCATACCGATAACTATTACATTGAGCGCGTAGAAGATGCCAACGGACGCATTTTGGAACAACACATCCCGTTGGAAACAGCCGCGTTCTCGCCGCAACATTCGTATTTGTTAATCAACATGATGAAGGGCGTTACCCAACGCGGAAGCGGTGCGTATGTGAGCCGTTTGGGCCGCAATATCGCCGGGAAAACCGGCACAACACAAAGCCACCGCGACATGTGGTTCGTGGGCATGACTCCCTCTACCGCCGCGGCCGCTTGGATGGGATACGACGACGATACCTCCCACGAAAACGGCGCACGCTTTACCGGTAGCACGACCGCACGGTGGTGGACGGAAATCATGGAACAAATTTTAAAAGATGAACCCAACGAAGATTTTGCGGTACCGGAAGGAATTTCGTTTTCTTTCATCAATCCAACTACCGGAAAACTTGCCATGCCTACCGACCGAAACAAATTTTTAGAAGCCTTTATTACGGGCACCGAACCGGAAAGTTTCTAGTCCGGCCCGGCGGCAAGGTTCCATCATGACAGATATGCTACAACCGCCTGCGTCTTCGTTTATTTACGGCCTGCCTAATGGGGCGGCTAAAGCCTATTTTGTGTGCCGGCAATTACTGCCTAAAACGGAAAATGTACTATTCGTTACCGCAGATGACCCGCTAGATATAGAAGCGGCCGCGCGCGAATTTGTCCCCCCCAAAACGCACGTCCTTTCATTACCGGATACCGATACCGGTCGTATGGCCGCCCTTTATCAACTTGCCAGTCATAACGGCCCGCACTTTGTCATCTGTTCCTACGATCAATTAGCGGCCCCGTTACCGGAGCGGACCGATTTTCAAACCCGCGTACGCACTTTACACCGCGGCGCTACCCTACACCGCCAAGAATTACTGGACTTGTTAGAAACATACGGCTACACGCGCGAGGACTACACCGAAACGCCGGGCCAATATGCCGCCCGTGGAAGCGTGGTAGATATTTTTTGCGCGCAAGAACCATTGCCGCTACGGTTATACTTCGCCGGAAACCGTTTAGATATGCTCAGCGCGTTTGACCCGGACACCCAAAACACCCAACGCGCCGTAGATGAAATTACGTTGTTCCCGCTCGCGTTTGAACAGACCCCGGCCACACTCACCGATTATTTGCGTACCCCCCAACTTGTTTTTGACGAGCCGGACAGCACCTTTGATTTTTCTTCTTATCCGCACGCCCGTTTTATGACCCAGTTTCCACATGAACAGGCACAAAACGCCGGCTTCAAAGCCCCGCTGCCGTTTCAAGCCAATATGGCGCTGGCAGACGAAGAAATCCGTTCGCTCCGGGAACAAGGTTACCGCATACAAATCAGTTGTCTTAACCGCGGCGAATTGGCCCGCTTAACCGAATTGTTAGCCGATTATCCGCACGCCCGCACAGCGGAATTATCCATTTCTCCGCTCACGCAAGGGTTTTATGACCCGGCCGCCAAACTGGCTTTTATTACTTCTAACGATTTACTCAACCGCCGCTATAACGCTTCTGCGGTACTGCGCCGCTTTGATGTAGAGGGAGCCAAACGTGTCCGGTTTAAGGAATTAGAAGCCGGAGATTACGTCGTCCACCAAGAACACGGTATCGGCCGTTATTTAGGGTTGCAAGTCATGGACCCGAACGATAACCCCACCGATTGTTTAATTATTGAATATCGCCGCGGTAGCCGTTTATATGTACCCATGCACGACTTTAAGAAAGTGCAAAAATATATCGGGGCAGGCGGCAAACGGCCCACGCTTTCAGTGTTGGGCGGAGTCCGTTGGAAAGATATTAAAAAACGCGTCAAAGAAGAAGCCCAAAAAACGGCTCAAGAGATTTTGAAATTAGAAGCCTTGCGCCAAGCCACCCCCGCACCGGAAATCACCGGCGACGCCCGCATGGAACGGGAATTTGCCGATTCTTTTCCGTATACGCTTACGTCCGGGCAAGAGCAAGCCATTGCCGAAACTTTGCGTGACTTATCATTACCAAAACCCATGGACCGCGTACTGGTGGGAGATGTGGGTTTTGGAAAGACGGAAGTGGCTATGCGCGCCGCATTAAGAGTGGTTCTATCCGGCAAACAGGTTATGCTGTTAGTACCTACCACGATTTTAGCGGCCCAACATTACAAAACATTTACCAAACGCATGGCAGGGTTTCCGCTCAATATCCGTCTGCTCTGCCGCTTTCAAACCGCCAAAGAACAACGCGCAATCGTACAAGGAATTAAAGAAGGTGCGTGCGATATTATTATCGGCACCCACCGGCTGTTAAGCAAAGACATTGTATTTACCCAACTGGGGCTTGTGATTATTGACGAAGAACACCGCTTTGGCGTCAAACAGAAGGAAAAAATACGCGCCAAATGTGCCGGCGTCCACTCTTTAATGCTCAGTGCTACCCCTATTCCGCGTACGCTTAACCAATCGCTTTCGTCGCTAAGGGATATTTCCCTGATTGACACACCGCCCCGCGGACGCACTCCCATCAAAACAGTCGTTACCCCGTGGAACACCGAACTGGCGGCCTCTGCTATTTCGCAAGAACTCGCCCGCGGCGGACAAGTATATTATGTATATAACAGCGTACAAAGCATGGAATCGCGCCTACTGCTACTGCAAAAACTGGTACCGCAAGCACGTATTTGCATAGCCCACGGGCAAATGGACGAAAAACAATTGGAACAAACGCTGTGGAATTTTAACAGCGGAAAATACGACGTATTACTTGCTTCTACAATTATTGAATCGGGCCTGGACATTACCAACGCCAACACGCTGATTGTTGAAAACGCACACCAGTTTGGCTTAGCCCAACTTTATCAACTGCGCGGGCGTATTGGCCGCGGCAGTACAAAGGCCTATTGTTACCTGTTTCACCCCGATTGGCTTTTCAAAAAAGCCGACCAGCCCGAGGATAACTTTGCCGATTTATCGGCCGCACATTGGAATCCCTCTGCGGAAAAAGACCCGACCGAGGACGCTAAAAAACGCTTGGCGGCCCTCATGGAATTTAGCGAACTGGGCAGCGGATTTCGCTTGGCGTTGCGCGATATGGAAATACGCGGGGCCGGCGAATTACTGGGCGTCAAACAACACGGACAAATCAGCGAAGTGGGCCTCAGTTTATACTGCGATTTGGTGGCGGCCGAAGTTAAAAAACTGCGCGGGGGAAAACCCGAACCCACCTGGCGCGCTACGGTTAATTTACCGCTAGCGGCATATATCCCGCCCGACTACTTGCCGGATGATGCCGAACGGCTCAAATACTATAAAGCCCTCATGGGGGCAGACCCGGCCCGTACGCAAACGTTACTTAACCAATTAGCCGATTTATGCGGCCCTGTACCACCGGAAATCATCCAGTTAACCGCACTATTTGATTTATCCAACCAAGCCACCCGCCTAAACATTTACCATGTAGATTATATAGACGGTAAATTAGAATTTTTATTTTCACGCCATTTTCAAATGCCGGGGAACTTTCCGGCGGAACTTTTTCGCCGTTTTGGGGCAGACCGCGTAGAATTTATTAAATCCCGCCAAGGCGACGGATTACATTTAACTCCTCTGTCCGGGCAAACGCCGCTTGATTTTGCCCGGGAAGTTTTACTCTTTTTACATACGCTATTACAAGCGGAAAAATGATATAGTATATATATGAAGAAAAGTCCGTTATATCTATTGGTACTTGCCGTACTGTTAGGGGCTTGCCACAAACCGGATGACGAATTCCAAGTGGATGCCAAGCCTCGTGTCCGCCCGGACGCTCCCGCTGTTACCGAGCAAGACGTGCAAGACCGCTTGGCACTATTGGACAAACAGGACGCTGCCTTTGCCCAAACCCCGATCGGGCGGCAAAACCTTATTCAAATTATTTTGCGCGAAAAACTCATCCAAACCGACGCCTTGGCCCAAGGGTTAGACAAGTCGGCCGATTACCAAAAACTATCTACCGACAAGCGCATGTTCCTCAACGAAATTTACCAGGCCTATACCCGCCAATTATTGGAAGATTTATGGTACGAAAAACAACGCGCTTCCGGTGCTTTACAAGTAACAGATGAAGAAATTGCCGCCTATTACAAAAAATATTCGTACGAAATGACCGTACAACAAATCATTGTGGATAACGCCGAAACAGCCGACCAAGTATTGCGCGCGCTAAAACGCTCACCGTCTCGCTGGAAGGAATTATCCCGCCAATACAATGTGGCCCCGGAACAAATCCGTAACAGTAAATTTACTTTTATGCCCGGCGAATTTTTACCGGAAATAGAAGTTATTGCCGCCACCTCGTCCAACGGCAGCGTACAAGGATTTATTAAAACAGCCCTTGGGTTTCATATCATTATGAAAACCGGCGAAAAGCGTTTGTCTAAAGCAGAGGCCGAGCCGCGCATCCGGGCCATTTTGGAAAATAAAAAATTGGACGAAGTAATTGAAAATTTACAAAATAAATACGAGGTGCTAATCAATGCAAAAGAAGAATAATTACATACTAGCTATTTTTGCGGCGGTTTTATTAACCAGCCCGCTACATGCCAAAGTGTTGGAAGGCTCCGTGGCTACTGTCAACGGCCGCCCGGTGTTGGCATCTGAATATAACGCCTTTGTAGAAGGCGTGGTGGAGCAATACAAAGTAGCCGCTCCGCAGACGCTCGCACAGCCCTATGCACAGGATTTAATCGGCAAAGAAGTGTTACAGGAACTGATTTCCAAAGAACTCTTATACCAAGCCGCCGAAGAAGCCAAAGTTCAAGTCAAAGATTCGGAAATAGACGGTGGTATTAACGAAATCAAAACCCGTTTTATTATAGACGAAAAAACCGGTAAGGAAGATCCCTCCGGAGCCGACAAACGCTTTAACGAAGCACTTAAAAAGCAAGGCATGAATCTAAAACGCTATAAAGAAAAAATCAAAAAAGACGTCGCTGTACGCAAACTAATGGAAGAAAAACTCCGCGCCACCGTCAAGCCGGTAGAAGAAGCGGACGCCAAGGCCTTGTTTGAAGACGTCAACGCCGTATTAAAAAACAACACTAAAAAAATGAAAGCGTTGGAAAAAGAAAACCCGGCTAAATTGCAAGAAGCACAAGCTATTGCCGCCAAACTTAAACAACTGACCGCCGAGCAAGTGCGTATCGGGCACATTTATTTGGCTATCACCAAGGACATGAAACCCGAGGACATTAAAAAGAAAGAAGAACTTGCCAAACAAATTAAAAAAGAAATTGACGGAGGGATGGACTTCTCCGCCGCCGTTCAAAAATATACCGAAGAAAAAGCCGCGCTTGCCAGCGGGGGCGATATGATTTTAATTAAAGGTATTGCGCCCAAAGAAATTGACGACAAAGCCTTCACACTCGCCGTAGGAAAGGTCAGCGCGCCGATTAAAACCGACGTAGGTTTTCATATCATTAAAATCAAAGAAAAACGCGCCGAAAAAACCGTTACCTTTGACGACATTTCACGCGATTTAGGCCAATATATTGCCCAAAAACGTATTCAGCAAGCCATGGCCGCTTATGTAGGCGAACTCTTCGATAAAGCAGACGTCAAAGTTACCAAGACGTTTGAAGTAGATAAAGTTGCTGCCGAACAAGCCGCCAAAGCCCAAAAAGAAGAAGTAAAAAAATAGTTTTTAACAGCCGCCCTTTTGTTTAATCACAAAGGGGCGGTTTTATATTGTATGAAGAAACCGCTTGTCCTTATTACCGCCGGAGATCCTAACGGTATCGGCCCGGAAATTACGGTCCGCGCGTTGCAACAGGCGCGCGTGCGCCGGGCGTGCCGTCCGGTGGTAATCGGCGAGCCGGATACCCTACTACGCGCCGGGTGGACAGACGATTTAGGTTGTTTGCTTCCATTAGAGGCTTCCGAAAAATTATCTTCCGCGCACGCGCCGAGCCGGGCGGGCGGCGTGATTTCTTTTCAAGCGGTTAAACTCAGTATAAAACTTGCCTTACAGACGGGCGCGCCGCTAGTTACCGCGCCGATTTCCAAACAAAGTTGGGCGTTGGCAAACGTACCTTTTACCGGGCATACCGAACTTTTACGCCGTGAAACAGGCGCAGACGGACTGATGATGTTTACAAGCGGCCCGTTATGTTGCGCCCTCGTAACAGAACATTTTGCCCTCGCCCGCTTACCGCTCACGTCAGCGCGGGTAGAAACTGCCGCGTTGCACTTTTTGCATGCGCTCAAAAAATTAGGTTGTAAAAATCCAAAAATCGGGCTATGCGCCGTCAATCCGCACGCAAGCGACAACGGCCGGTTCGGCGCCGAAGAAACCGAAATTTTACTTCCCGCCCTTAAAAATCTGCACCGCCAAGGAGTGCAAATTTCCGAGCCGCTTCCGTCGGACACGGCGTGGATTTCCCATATCCGCGGTTCATACGACGGACTATTATGTATGTATCACGATCAAGCGTTGCTGGGGATGAAACTGGCCGCGCGCGAACCGATCGTACACCTAACTGCGGGGCTGCCGTTTTTGCGTACGTCGCCCGCGCACGGTACGGCGTTTGATATTGCCGGGAAACAAAAAGCCGACCCGTCTAGCATGGTATCGGCTATCTTATTTGCGGCAAGAAAAATTTAGTTCGTTTTACAAACCGTATTTGTTTCAATACGTTAAGTAACCTTTCCGGAACGACGTTCTCCCAAGCATCAAAATATCCCATCCCGTAACCCTGCGGGCCGCCAATCCGGGATCTCGCCGTTCATGAAACAATGACACATTCCCCCCTACAGATTTACATATGTTTTAATAATTCACGCCAGAAAGCGGCAATGGTCAAAAGGCCCAGGTTCACAACCTGGGCCTTTTTAGCAACTGATTTTTATATGGCAAGGAAACACACCTAACTGGCTGTATTTAGCTCTTGTTTTATTTTTTCCAGCTCTTGTTCTATTTTTTTCTTCTCTTGTTTTATTTCTTCTAGCTCTTTTTTTGTTTTTTCGGCCTAATAGGCGTTTTTGTTGGTAAACGGATCTAAATTTGGGATTGCGATAGTAACTTTTTAATCAGTTTAATCCGTCTTTCCCTAATTAGTCCCGAATGCATCCGCACCTTGCTCTTTAACTGGCTAAAATAACCTTGGTATTGGTACACAGGGACGAGAGATAACAGCTAAACAGTTATTTGAACAGGCCAGTCAACATAAATAGATACAGTATCAGCTCTAGGTAAAAGGCTACTGCCAACATGCGGTGGCCTTTAAGTTTCGGAACTGCGAAAATGAAATTTTGAGCATGGGCGGAAGAAATTCTTGAAATAAACGGGGAAACGGAAAACGAGCATTTAAGATTTAAGTAAAAT
>JAZUKK010000017.1:0-1655 GCA_045643265.1 Elusimicrobiaceae bacterium
GACGAAGGGGATAACTGTAGAAACAGGAACTGCAACAGATATTACCACTTCTACTGCAACATTATCCGGTAAGTGTACATTAAATGGTTCCACTTTGCAAGAGGCAGGTATTCTGGTACATACGAGTTCTTCTATGTCATATACTAATTATACCAAGCGTGCTTCAGGAACCTATACCAATTTTAATGCAACTATTACCGGTTTGATGGGCAATACCACGTATTATTATTGTGCGTACGCAAAGGATACAGAAGGGAATCTCTATTATGGTGAAGTAAAGAGTTTTAAAACCGAAAAACAACCACCACGCAGTGCTAAGACAGCCGTTGATTTGGGGTTAAGCGTCAAATGGGCTGCCGGTAATGTCGGTGCAACTTATGAAACCGATTACGGAAATTTCTATGCTTGGGGCGAAACAAATTCAAAATCTAATTATTCGTGGAGTACATATAAGTGGTGCAACGGCAGCTATTACACTATGACGAAATACTGCACGCAAAGTGATTTGGGTAAGGTGGATAACAAGATTACTCTTGACCTTGAAGACGATGCTGCTCATGTGAAATGGGGAGGCAGTTGGCGTATGCCTACGAGGGCAGAACAAGACGAATTACTTACGAAATGCACATGGACTTGGACTCAAAAGAATGGTATCAATGGCTACGAGGTAAAGGGTCCGAATGGCAATAGTATCTTTTTGCCCGCTTCCGGCCGTCGCGAAGGTCCGTCGCCCAACAGTATTGTCGGCACCTTCGGCTACTGCTGGTCCTCTTCGCTCCCCGTCGAGTACAACTTGGGCGCCGCGTACTGCCTCGGCTTTTATTCGGTTTCCGTGACTTTGATCGGAGTCTCTCGCGCTTACGGACTACCTATCCGTCCTGTCTGCCCATAGCAAAATCTTAATAATCGTACGCTTTTCGTCATCGTGCTGTAAACGGGCGATGAACGGGACGTGAACGGGCGGTTAGGAGCCGAAGTGCAAAACGCATTTCGGCTCTTAATCTTAATAATCGGCAATAGTATCGCCGGCTAAGTGAACGATATAAGGCGAAACCGCCATAGAAAAGTAATGGCGGTATGGCGGTGTGGCGGTTTCCGCCATTCCGCCACGACCGCCACTGGGATATGTGGCGGAAAACGGAGGCGCGTTGTTCATAGAACGCGTTGCTCATAGAACGCAAGCGGAGCTTGCTAATAGAACGGGCAGAGCCCTAGTAGAACGGCAGCAGAGCTGCCTAATAGAACGGTGACGAAGTCACCTAAGGCGCAAATGTACTGACAATCCTATTAGAGGGACGCGGAAAGAAGGCGGAAATCACGCCCAAATCACGCGGAAAAAGTAGGCAAATAGTACGAAAAAAGTACGGAGATCCTTCAGTAATAACTAACCTATAACTAACGTATCACTAAGGTATCGCTAAGGTTAGGCACGTGTTAGGCCTTGTATTTTTATACACAAGCACAAAAAAATACTTCTTCGCGTGCGCGATACGTATATTTAAGGTCTTTATTATCGACTTTTGCGGATAAAATGATAAAAAAACAAAAAAAAATTCACAAATAGTTGGTAGTGTCATATTTTTTTTGTAATTTTGCAAGTCCTTACGATAAAACCTGCATTTATTGGGATAAATTAAATACAAAATCAAGACACA
>JAZUKK010000018.1:0-1743 GCA_045643265.1 Elusimicrobiaceae bacterium
GTCATTAAGCTAACGCTTTTGACGCCCAACAAAAAATACCCAGCCCGTTTTGTATGGGCTGGGTATTTTTTCGCGCTCTCGGCATTCCCGTGGCTACGTACTTTCTTTGTATATGCGGTGCGGTCAAAGGTGAAAGATAAAGACAAGATAGTTGAACTTCGGAGCAAGGCATTGCTTATTGCTTTGCTCCAAGAACACAGCGGATTTTTTACAGCGTTCATCGGACTAGTTGAGTTTTTGAGATAGACGCTCACTATTGCCGCGCATTTTATTGCCCGGTTTAGTTAAGCATTTACCCGGCTTATCCCCCGAAAAATGGAATTTTTAAGGGAAAAGCACCCAGCTCATAAAAATTTGATGGAACTTTTTTTATACGTCTTGCAAACTAGTTGAACTTTTGAGCAAGGCGTCGCTTATTGCTTCGCCGGAAGAATACAGCGGATTATTTACAGCGTCCGCCGGACTAGTTGTAATTTTGCGACAGGCGTTCACTATTGCGCCTCTTTTGCCTGCCCCGTTTAGTTAAGTGTTTACCCGATAAGCAAAACCGGGAAAGCCTTTTACCCGCAGATTGCGCTGATCCTGCCGCCCCGGACGGATGGGAACGGTGTATCGCGCTATATCCTCTACCAGCTTTTTCTCATCTATTTCCGAGCGAATATATTTCTTGCATTTCGCCACGGCAGACTTGAAATTGACCTTGTAGGCGTATATACCGTCTTTGGGCTGGTCTACGACGATTGCCTTGCACACCCGGCTGGCGAAGTTGAACGCGGTCAAGTTGGCATATATCTCCTGCATAGCAAAATCATCGGATTTGCCGTGGAGATTGACCAGCCCCAGTGTGTACTTGAGGTCACGGAAGCTGGTCTCTATGCCCCAGCGGAGATGATACAGCTCTCGTATATCGTCCAGCGTAAAGGATTGCGGCAAAGAGGTTGCTACGGTTTCAAATTCCCCGTTATCCAGCATAAAGCGGCAGATACGGAAACGCATGGAGTATGGGGACGGGAAATCCCAGCGCCCACGATGCGTTTTAGAGCCTGCCTTGCTTTTCTTGGGAACTTGGATAAACACATGACCTTTCTCTTTGTCCTCTTTGGTTTGCGTTGTCGTAATCGTAAAACCGACATTGCAATCCACCTCCATCATAGGCAGCTTTGCCACCTCACGCATAGCAGAACGGCTCTGCTTTACACGAATAAGAAAATCTGTGTTTTCCTTTGCCATGCAATGGGCTATGAGGTTATAACTTTCAAAGCCTCTGTCGGCTATGATAAGCGTTGGTTCCTCAAAGCTATTGCGTTGCAGCATTTCAACCAATGCGCCGATTTCATCCTTTTTCGGCTCCGGCTGAATAACGACATCCGCAAAAGTACGGGCAAGGATGTCATAGAGCGGCGTTGCATGAAGCTGGTTTACCCCGTCTGGTATGCCGCTGTTACAGACGAAAGACGGGGCGTTCGGATTGCGTGGAAGATTTATAGCTGTACCGTCCACGGCTAAAAGCCGATAACCCCGGAAAAGGTCATCATCTTCGCACCAAGCGTTGAAGTTGTCAAAGACGGCGCGGAAAGTGTCGGGCGAGATTTGAGCGCGGCGCTGTGAAACAGCGGACGCAGTGACTTTAATACCGGCAGTTTCGATAATCTTATCTAAAGAGCCGCCCTCTGCGCCGATTAAAAGGCGGATAACGGTCTCACGGGAAAGAGCGCTTTTACGGGAAAAATCCTTTGTTTTAGC
>JAZUKK010000019.1:0-5175 GCA_045643265.1 Elusimicrobiaceae bacterium
TTTCCACGACGTTTGGATGAACTTCTGCGTGTACGGTTAGCAAATCGGCTCCGGCTTTTGCGAACGGTTCTATAAAATTTTCCGGCTGTTCTACCATTAGATGTACATCTAACGGAAGTGTTGTTTTTCCCTTCAAAGAACATACGACGGCCGGGCCGAAACTCAAATTCGGTACGAAATGGCCGTCCATAATATCTACATGCAACCAATCCGCCCCGGCTTTCTCTATGTGCGTTACTTCCTCACCCAACTGCCACAAATCGGCCGACAGGATAGAGGGCGCAACACATATTCTACCATTTGCGGGGGGAATTTTGGAAGTCATTTTTATAAAATCTCCCGTTCCCGTACCAATACACCGTCGGTAAAGATGCGTAAAGTGGCGGTGCCTGCGTAGGGAATTTCCAAGTCAATTTTAGACCCGGGTTGTTTAGATTCGTTCAAAATATCGTTTTCGCCCGTCTCATCTTCCAACACGACACGCACATGGCTGGCGTTTTTACCTTGCGGCATTTCGTAATGCAAGTGATAGACTTTTTCGTCCTCGGTAATCGGGCGGCGGCTGACGGTTACTTCCAAGTTGGCTCCGGGTGCAATTTGATTATCGGCCCCGGGGCGTTGGAGGGCAATCGTGCCGTTTCTGAACATAGATTTTTCGTCTTCTTTAATAATTAAATTGATGTTTTGTGCGCTGGCCCACAGGGTGGCTTCCGATAAATTTTTCCCTTTGAAATTGGGTACTAACACCACGCTGGCCGGCGGTTGCCCGTCAGAAATAACCAACGATACTTTTTCGCCTTTTTGCACCATGCTGTCGGCTTTTGGGTTTTGCGCGACGATAAGCCCTTTTTCATAAGTAAGCGAGTAGGCATTGTCCACTTTGCCAACTAGTAAGCCGGCTTGACGCACCGCCAGTTGGGCGCTGCGTAAATCGTTGCCGACCAGGCCGGGCACGAACACCATTTCGTTCCCTTGGCTGAGCCAAACCCGAATCACGCGTCCTTCCCGCACGGTGGAACCGGCAGACGGAATTTGGCGAAGAACGGAGCCGGGGGGAACATTTTGGGCAAATTCTACGCCGGCTTGTTTTAAGGCCAAATTTTGAGCCGCCAATAACCCCAACGCTTCGGACACGGATTTGCGGTTCAAGTCCGGCACGGACACTTCTTTGCGGGTGTGTACTAACGCACCGACCACCCAGTCCGAACTGACCACAATCAGAGCGATAAAGAACGCTACAACTACGCCGGCTACGATCCACTTGGTCAGCCGCCGGGATTTCTTCGGTTTACTGTTCAAAAAATCTTCAAAGTTTTGGTTGGTTTTTGGCATATTATTTTTCTACAAATACAACGTCGCCCGTTTTCAAATTTCGTCCGTTGGCAAAAGATTGGCCCGGCATGGGTTTTTTCCCGGCGGGTTGCACTTCGCTCAACCATAGGGCGCCTTCCTTACATTTTACTAAAATTCCGCGTTCTCTCTCAACCGCCAACACACTGCCGGGGAGTTGGGTGCCTGCTTGCGGGGCGAGTTCACTGCGTACGATTTGCAGCCACTCGGTTTGTCCGTTATGTATAAATGGTACTTTGGGTTTGGGGCCGCAAGCCAGTCCGCGTATGCGGTTGTGAAGTTGCGTGGCTGTTAATTGCTCCGGACGCAAGAGGGCATCTTCTTTTTGCAACATGGGCGCAAGCGTTGGGCTGCCCTGTTGCGGGGTACGGAGAATTTTGCCTTGTTCTAATTGGTTAATCGTTTCTTGCAACGCTTCTAAACCTAGCGCGGTTAGTTTTTCAAATAAAGTTTTGGCGTTGTCCTGCGGATCTACGGCAAGCGGTTTTTGTAAAAATAACGGGCCGTCGTCCATACCTTCGTTGATCCAAAAGGTAGATACGCCGGTTTGGGTGTATCCTTGGAGGAGGGCTTGTTGTACCGGAGCCGCACCGCGCAAATGCGGTAGGAGCGAAAAATGCACATTGATTAACCCCAGTTTGGGTAGCGCAATAAAGTTCGGGCGGAAAATTTTTCCGTACGCTACCACGATACCTACTTCAAAGGGGATGCGTGAAATTTCATCAAAACTGTCTTTTAATTTTTCGGGAGATAGGACGGGCAGGCCCAATTCCTGCGCGCGTTTTTTAACGGGACAGGCGGAAATTTCCAAGCCACGCCCGCGCGGTTTATCGGCTTGCGTAACAACGAGCCGGACGTTGGTAAGCGCGTGGGTGCGTTCCAAAAACGGTACGGCAATATCGGGGGTACCAAAAAAAATAGTGTTAAGTTTTACCATAACACTATTTTAGCAAAATATATCTATCGTCCGCCGCCGCCACCACCGCCGTGGCCGCCACCGGCGTGGCCACCTCCGTGACTGCCACCACCCCTACTATGACTGCTTAATTTGTGAGTAATAGACCGTATGCCAACTGCCGGGGCCGTGCATGCGTTCAGGGTCGCTTTAGGGAGGATGCCTTCAAATTTTTTCATCCACTGGTTTTCAAATCCAAAAGAAAAGGCAAACGGCAAAAACGCACAGAAAATCTGTTCCGCTTGGGTAGGATCGGAGGCGTAAACGCGGTTGATTTCGGCGGTTTTCATATATTTTTTGAATCCGTAAATATGAGAAAACAAAAGGCGGCCCGGTTCGGTTACGTTGCGAATGAGCGGAATATAAAGGAAGATTCCCCATATCCCTAACACATAGGACGCCACACATATCCACGCGGCCGGATTATTCGTTCTCAAACAAATGGAAACCCAAAACATAGAGTAGAACAAAACGATGACAAGCCTAAATATATTTTTGGGGATAAGATTTGAGACCATCATGGGCACAAGTAAGAAACAAGCGGAAAAATGTAAATTGAGAAATAGAAATACTGGCCCCATTTGCCCTAAGAGTAAAAACGGCACGATGCCCAATAGGATGACTCCTATTACGGCTTTGCGGATATACGCAGTATTGCTGATTACATAAAATTGGGCCGCTTGCTTTAAATGTTTTTTAAGTTGTTCAGTGATGGTCTTCCATTGGGAAGCGATCTTTAACCCTAACTCAACAGTATCCGTCGGTTTTGGGAATAACAGGTCTAGTAACAGAATTTCGTCGGCGGATAAATGTTGGGTATCGCGGCTTTTTACATGGCTCATAATGCCAAGTTGTTTGAATACACTTTCGGCTGTACTACCTTGTTCAGGGGAGGCGTTAATTTCTATATTCCCTTTCATGACTAAACTGAGCAATCCGCAAGCAAGCGTGGTAGTATCTAAATTTTGTTCACATAAATAACGCATGAACATGGGGGAGATACCTTGCGGAGGTTCGTATTGGGGCACGACTAGATAAGACGGGTCTATGCCGACGGCCATCCAGGTGGTAATAAAATAAATCAAGAGTGCCGCTAATAAAATGAGAGCTATGATAGAGGCGGGGCTGATAAATGTCCGTAACGATTGGAAAATAGACGGTTTTTGGATGACTCCCTTATCAAAAGGGATGGCAATAGTGAAACCCTCGCGGGGGTGCAACGGACGGGTGGTTTCGTACGTCAAATAGCCGGTTTTTTCGGTATAGTTGGCTTGACTCCCTTTGAAGCCGGTGTAGCGCGAAATACCGTTTTGTTGCACTCGCACTTGAGCCGGAAAACTGATATGTACGCGCGCTTTGTCAATGGTAAAATCCCACTCGTTCCCGGTTACGTTCCAATAAAGTTCGTCGTATTTTTTGTAAAAATCAATGGCTCCCGTAAACGTGTAGGTAAAAGTATAAGTGTGTTGCCCGCGCGGGATAAAATCGTTATTTCCAAAATTAACGCGTCGGACGCTTTGTTTAGATTCGGTAAAGAAAGGGTGCGGTTTCCCGTCCATTTCTAAGGAAAGGGGGGTAACTGATTCCGAGAACGAAAACGGAATATCGCGGTAGATACCGCGGCGAATTTTTTGGTGATTGGCCTGGAGTGTGATGGTTTCAACAACGGTAATTGTGCCGTCGGTATTGACGGTAATATCCGAATCAAACAAATAAATTTGTTCCAGTTCGTTGTTGAAGGAGGCGTATGATTGCGTGTTGGCCGAAAGACCAAACGCGGAGATAAAAAGAAGGGCCAGTAACAAAGAATAAATTTTTTTCATAAAAGTATTATCATAAATTCTACAAAAAACAATTCATCTTTGAAAATTATATAATAAGAAGGTCATATACTTTCCCTATTTAGGGATTTAAGGAGAATAAATGAAGAAGTATTCTGCTGAATTATTAGGGACTTTCGTCCTCACGTTATTTGGTTGCGGTTCCGCAACCATTGCCGGATCCATGTTGGGCACTTTGGGTATTGCCTTTGCTTTTGGCTTGTCCATTGTTGCTATGGCCTACGCTATCGGTAATGTATCCGGTTGCCACATCAATCCGGCCGTGTCGCTAGGTGTATTTTTAAGCGGCAAAATGAACGGCAAAGACTTTGCCGGCTATGTAATTGCCCAATTTATCGGCGCAATTTTAGCGGCGTTGGTATTAGCGGCTATCATCAATGCTTCTAATTTGGGCGGCATTTCTGCTACCGGATTAGGTGCCAACGGTTTTGGTGCGGCCTCCTCGGTAAACTTATCTGCCTGTGGCGCGTTTGCCGTAGAAGTAATTTTAACGGCTGTATTTGTGCTGACCATCTTGGGCGTTACCTCCAGTGAAAAGACGGGCACGATTGCCGGCCTTGTAATTGGTCTTACCTTGACGTTTGTACACATTATGGGTATTCCTCTTACGGGTACTTCCGTCAACCCGGCCCGCAGTTTCGGCCCGGCCCTTATTTTGGGCGGTCAAGCCCTGTGCCAAGTGTGGCTGTTTATCGTGGCCCCGTTAGTGGGTGCTGCCGTAGCGGCCCTTATTTGGAAATGTTTGAATAAATAAGTAAACCAAAAATAAAAGCACCGCCCGGTAAAACAAACCGGACGGTGCTTTTTTACAAAAAGTTTGGCCTGTGCGTAGTTTGTACTGCCCGCGGAATATCAAAATACATACACCATGTACGGCCCGCCGGCACAGGGGGTGCCTGTTGATTTTTTAGTTACCGCTTTGCATAATGCGTTGGCCCTTGAACCGTTTTGGGGCTGGGTCCAACACTGTCTGCCGGTAGAGCCCGGCCATCCAAAATACCAAGCCCCTTGCCCGCCACCTAAGGATAC
>JAZUKK010000020.1:0-78103 GCA_045643265.1 Elusimicrobiaceae bacterium
AGATTTTGGGAATAACTTTGTTTCATTTGTGTTTTGGAATTGCATAAAAAAATCTCCCTACGAAAAAATCGCTTACCAGTATTATTGTCTTTTTTTTTTTTGACCTGTCAAGCAAAATTTATCAGCCCGACGGGAAAGAGGGGTGCTTTGCCGAGGTAAAAAGGGGGGTAAATCGTTGGGAAAAATGTTGGGAATAAATTAGTTGCGGCGGATTTGTTGTTCGCGTGCGGCTTTGAGTTTTTCTAAAAATGCCGCTTTCACGTTAATTTGACGCGTGAGCGGAGCGGTTTTCAAGTGGCAGATGCCAATGGCTACGGCGTCGGCGGTGTCGTCGGGTGACGGGGCTTTATCCAAGTTGAGTGTTAATTGTACCATGCGCTGGACTTGTTTTTTGTCGGCGGTTCCGGTGCCGCAAATCATCATTTTTACACGGCGGGGGGGATAAAACGAAATCGGTTTTTTGGCTAACTCGCACGCTAAAATAATCACGCCGCGCGTCATTACGGTATTAGCCATAGTAATGGCGCGTTTCAAGAAAAAGTTTTGCTCCATGGCTACTTGGTCGGGCGCATAGGTTTTGAGTAAATACTGCATTTCGTGGAAGATATATTCCAACCGCTGGGGTAATTCCTGGCCGGCATCGGTGTGAATTAAGCCGCAGGCGCGTAATGAAAGAACGGAACGGGCGTCTCGTGTGAGAACAGCCCATCCCGTTCTATCTAAACCGGGGTCAATGCCTAAAACGGTGGTTAATTTTTCCGTCAAGGCAACCTCGCTAAGCGTTTAATTTTGCTGCCACTGCCTCGTCAATGCTGGAGTTATCATAGACGTTTTTGGTGTCGTCGTGATCGTCCAACGCTTCCAACATTTTCAGTAAGGTTTCGGCGGCGTGCTCGTCAGTAACGCTCACTTCCGTATCGGGCAACATGGTTAAATCAGCCGATTCGGGGGTAATCCCTTTGGCTTCAATGGCTTTTTTAACCGATTCCAATTCGTTCATGTCCGGGTTGGTGATTACTTCGTACACGTCGCCCGCGGTGCGTACGTCTTCCGCGCCTGCTTCCAAAGCCAAATTCATCAAGTCGTCTTCGGAAATATCTTCTTTTTTCACGACGATCATGCCTTTGCTCTTAAACATGTACGACACGCAGCCCGCGGTGCCGATAGAACCGCCGTGGCTGGTAAAAATTTTGCGGATTTCCGCGAACGTGCGGTTTTTATTATCCGTTGTGCATTCTACGATAATAGCAACCGAACCGGGCCCGTACCCTTCGTACGTAATTTCTTCGTACGATACACCGGGCAACTGTCCCGTTCCTTTCATAATGGCGCGTTTCATGTTATCAAGCGGCATGTTGGCGGCGCGGGCGTCGTCCATGGCTTTGCGTAAGCGCGGGTTTTGGTCGGGGTTGCCGCCGCTCATTTTAGCAGCGATCGTGATTTCCCGTAAAATTTTTGTAAATACTTTGCCTTTTTTGGCATCTACGAGGGCCTTTTTGTGTTTAATGCCGGCCCAGTGCGAATGTCCACCCATGGGTTTACTCCTTACAACATAAGATACTTTAATTGTAGCAAATTTTATTTCCCGCGGATAGAACATCCCGTTCATCGCTTGCACCGGGCGGATAAACGGCATAATTTGCTACAATACTTACGTTGCCCCGTTAGCTCAACTGGATAGAGTACTGGTCTTCGGAACCAGTGATATGGGTTCAAATCCCGTGCGGGGCATTTTTTTCTGTGGAAAATGTGCTATTGCGGCGTTGCTCGTAGTATTGCCGCGGGGTAATATAAAAATCTAATATAAAATAATAGCCCAGTAATGGTAAAAAAAGGGCTAGGTGGGATATGATATACCTATGAAATCTATTAAAAACAGCGCGGCGGTCAGCTGCCCGAATCATTGTGAAAAATTTGAGGTGGAGTATTGGTCGCTTATCAGTGCAGACCAAGACCCCGATTTGAAACTGGCTGCGTTGGGTGGGGAGTTAAATTTAGTCCAATGCCCGACTTGCGGTACGTTCTTTCACCACGACGGCGACCTCATTTATTTTGATGCCCCGGCCGAGCTACTTGTTTTTGTCTTTTCCGAAAAGAACCGCGCGCAGGAAAAAGAACTCCGCGCTCGGATGCAACAAGATTACGAAATAATTAAAAATACCTTAGCCAAGCAATTACGCATTGATTTTCCCCCTGTGTGCGTGTTTGGGTTGGAGTCGCTCAAACGCTTATTGCAAGCAGAAGAAACACACTCGTTTGAGTCGGAAGCTGTCGCGGCTTCGGCGGCTGCGGTCGGGTTTGAAGTGGTACGGCTAAAACCATCCTATGCCCGGGAGCATCATTTTCCGTACTATGTGCCTGCCCCGCAAGGGAAGGCCACTCCTAACGGATATGCGGTGGCCGCCAGCAAAGTACTCGGTAGCGGGTTAAAAAGCCCGTTACTGCTGAACTTTAAGGACCAAATGAGCCAGGAGGGGGTTGCGACGCCGTTACTGATATGATACCGGAAAAATACAAAGAGCCATTATATACCGTTGGAGCGTATGCAAGTAAACTGGGGCTGAAGGCGTGGGTCGTGGGGGGTGCCGTGCGCGATTTTTATTTGCGCCGGGACACGCAAGATATTGACTTGGCGTTTAGCGGAAACCAAGAATCGGTGGCCGTGTTTTGCGTCAAGCGTTGGGGGGGAGATAAACATAAATTTTCCCGTTTTTTTACATACCGGGTAGATTTGGATAACGGGTTAAAATTGGATATGGTTCGTATCCGCAAAGAAAATTATCCGTACCCGGGCTGTTTACCGCAAGTAGAACCCAGCCCGCTGATTAAGGACGATTTGTTCCGGCGCGATTTTACGACTAACGCATGGTGTTGTTCTATTTCGCCGGAATCGTTTGGGCAACTCTACGATCCGTTTGGCGCGCAAAAAGATATTCAGCGCGGGATCGTGCGTATTTTGCACGATAAAAGTTTTTTAGATGATCCGACCCGCCTTTACCGCGCCGTACGTTTCGCCGGACGCTTCGAGTGGAAATTGGCCCCTAAAACGGAGCGGTTGTTGCGTGCCGCGGTCAAAGAGGAATATCCGCTGCTCGTATCGCGGGAGCGGTTTAGCCATGAGTTTTTGAAAATTTTGGAAGAGCCGCGTCTTAAAGAAATTTTTGCTCTCATGGAAAAATACGATTTATTAAAATTCGCTTGGCCGGGGCTAGTGTGGCAAAATAATTTGTTGCAAACAGATTCGGTAGTAGAGCGTATTGGTTTGTTGGCGTGCCAGTTGGGGGAAAGCGGCGAAACCTTTGTGCGTAGTTTGCATTTGCCCAACAACTGGACGCACGAAGTGATAGGCGCGTGGAAAGTGGCGCAGGAAAAATTAAGTCCGTTGGCGGCCTTGTCGGACACGAAACAGCGTATTTTGAAAGCCGTTACAGGGCATTTGCCGCCTAAAGCGTTGGAGCCGTGCGTCGTGCAAGGTGGCGAACTAAAAGAAATGGGACTATCCGGGCGGCATATTTCGGCCGCGCTTACGCGGGTGCGCCAAGCCCAATGGGAAGGCAAAATTTCTTCCAAAGAGGACGCGCTTAAACTGTTTAAAAAATAAGTTTGTAAATTAAGGGCTAATTAGGGGGCCTTCCGACTCCCTAATGATGCCCTTATTTCATCTATAAATCTGCTAATGCCGCCACACTAAACCTTAAAATGCCGTCATCACGAACGCCTAAAGTGCCGTCATGCTGAACTTGATTCAGCATCTCGCCGTTGTCTTTCCCCGTCGTTCATACAATAAGGTGAGACCCTGAATCAAGTTCAAGGTGACATTATTTTTAGTTCAGGGTGACGACAAAGGCAAAAAGTGCTGTCATCCCGTACACCCAAAATGTTGTCACCCCGGACATCAAAAGTGCTGTCATCCCGGACTTGATCCGGGATCTCGCCGTTGCCGTTATTATAACCGCAGATGCTGAAACAAGTTCAGCATAACGTCTCTTTTATTTTTTGCCGTTCTTGCCGTTGCCGTCACCCTGAACTTGTTTCAGGGTCTGTCGTTGCCGTTATTATAACGACGGATGCTTAAGTCAAGTTCAGCATGACGTCTTTTTTAGTTCAGGGTGACTTTCTTTTATTGTCCGGCATGACAGACTTTTTTTGTATGGAATTCTTATCGCAATAGGGTCAGTAAAATACCCTTGAGTGTGATTTTGGGGTCGCCAACGACGCCGGACTTAAAACCGCCGTCCGCGTCAATCATTTTGTTGAGTGCCGCCAAAAATTGCTTTTGGCTAGGGTAATTGCGCGCCGCGCTCACCAGCCGGCTTTCCCACGGAAACAGCCCCGCGGCGTGTAAAATCTCGCCGGACGGCACGCCCCCCTCGCTCATGCGTTTGATGCGGGCCATTTTCAAAATAGGATACGTCATTTTGGATAGCACCGCCACCGGTTCTTCGCCGTCGTCTAGGAGTTTATCTACCAGTTTGACGGCCTTGGTTTTGTTGCACGCTAAAATAGCGTTAGCCAGTTCAAACGGGTTTTCTTCTTTGCTAAAACCAATGCACGCCAATACATCTTCTTTGGTAATCTTTTTGGGCTCGCGCGCTAACGTGTAAAGGTATAATTTTTCAATTTCGTTTTCCAACGCGGCCAACTCGGCCCCCACACTTTGGCACAGCAAATCTACCGCGTCAAAATCGGTCTGTAAACCGCGGGCGGCTAGTTTGTTTTGCACCCAAAGTGTTAGTTCGGCTTGTTTGAGTTCGGCATAGTCCGCTACGCGCCCGTTTGCGGCGCAAGCGTCGGTCAACGCGCGCTCGGTTTTCATTTTTTTAGCGTCGTTGTGGGTTAGCACTAAAGTAGTGGTGGAAAGCGGATCGGACACATATTTAAGTAGCGCGGCCTTAGGATCTTTGCGTAATTTTTCTATGCCGCTTAATACAATCATACGCGCCGAAGAAAATACAGGCGCGGTGTTAGCCATAGCCAGCACTTCGCCTACGTCTGCCTTGTCGGCGGATGAAGTGTAAAAATTGAAATCGTCCGGTGCGAGTACGTTGCGGATTTGGTTGATCAGTTCCTGCTTGCGGTAGGTGTCCTCTCCTGTCAGTAAATAGACGGGAGCAATTTTTTGGGCGGACACTTCCGCTTGCAATTTTTCCGCAGTAAGTTTCGGCATAGTTAGTCGGTAATCGTGGTATATTCCGGATTGTTCATTACTTTCTTTTTGTTTTCGCTCCACACCGAGCCAAACCCGTCCACTGTGCGTTTGACAATATCGCGCGAAAGTTGCTCAAACACAACGTCGCGTGCTTGCACTTCGGTCATGCCGCCGGGTAAGGTAGAGGCCGCATAAATCTGCGTGCCCATCAAGGCCGGCTCGCGCCATACGGGTTGGTTCGTGGTTTTATCCATAAATACAACGTCCAACCAAATGTTCATTTGATAGACGGTAGGGATAAGTTGGCTGTCGTACTGGATCGGGATATTTAAGTAACGCGAAATAGTGGTAACAATCACGCCCTCGGCTCCGTCGTTTTCCGGCACGATTTGATAGGAACCGTTACGCAAAAACTCGTCGTACAGTTCGTTATAGAATTTATCCTCTAAAGCAAATACTTCGGTTTTGTTGAGAATTTGCCGCACCGCAAATTTTTTAATGTGTTGCGGCATAGTTTGCACTTGCGGCGTATAAACCGCACCTTCACTGGCACAGGCGGCTAACGCGGCCGCACTGCAAATAGCCAATATGAGTTTTTTCATAATGCTCCTTATTATTTTTTGGGGGCCGCTACCAAACTAACCATGCGGCCCGGCACGACGATAATTTTTTTAATTTCTAGCCCTTCTAAACTGCGTGCTACTTTGGGGCTGGCCAGGGCGGCTTTTTCAATTTCTTCGCGCGAAGCGGTTGCGGCTACGCAAATGCGGTCCCGCACTTTGCCGTTAATTTGCACGCCCAGTTCCACGCTGTCTTCCTGCAAGAAATTTTCGTCCGCTACCGGCCACACGGTTTGCAACAGAAAACCAGGGTAGCCATGCTGTTGCCAAATTTCGTCGGTGATGTGCGGGGCAAACGGATGTAAAAGTTTCAAAAATGTTTCAAACGTCGCCCGGCTGACTTGCGGTAATTTGCTGATATCGTTGAAAAACACCATCAGCGAGGATACCGCCGTATTAAAGCGGAAATTTTCAATATCATCCCCGATTTTAGCAATCGTTTTGTTTTTCAAAATCTCGCTCTTTTTGGGGTCGGCTTGGTCGGCCAGTTGGACGTTTTCACTCCAACCGTACACCCGTTTTAAGAAGCGCGACACGCCTTCAATGCCTTTCATATCCCACGGCTTGCTGGCCTCAAACGGCCCCATAAACATTTCATACATACGGAACGCATCCGCGCCGTATTCGTTCAAAATATCGTCGGGGTTGACGACGTTTTTCTTGGACTTGGACATCTTTTCCACCATGGGCGATAATTCTTCCCCGGTGGTTTTTAACAAGGCCTTGCCGTCCTTAAAATCAATTTCGTTGTACCCGTGGTAATTACCCATTTTGTCGCGGTACGAGAAAGCCAAAATCATCCCTTGGTGGCGCAGTTTTTTGAACGGTTCTTTGCCGCTAACTACGCCCAAATCGTGCAAGACCCGGTGCCAAAACCGCGCGTATAACAAGTGCAAGACCGCGTGTTCGGCTCCGCCGATATAACAATCTACCGGGCCGTATGCTTTTTCAATAGCCGGATCTACCAGTTTTTCGCTATTGTGCGGATCCATATAGCGCAAATAATACCAGCACGAACCCGCCCATTGGGGCATAGTGTTTGTTTCGCGCTTAGCCGGGCCGCCACAATGCGGGCAGGTGGTATTGACCCACGCTTCCACCGTAGCAAGCGGAGATTCCCCCGTGCCGGACGGTTCAAACTTTTCCACTTCGGGCAAGCGCAAAGGCAATTCGCTTTCCGGCAACGGAACAACCCCGCACTTTTCACAATGCACGACGGGGATGGGTTCGCCCCAATAGCGTTGGCGGGCAAACACCCAATCGCGCAGTTTATAGGTAGTTTTGGCGTTACCGCAGTGATGTTCGGTAAGCCATTTAATCATAGCGGCTTTGCTTTCTTTGACATGAAGCCCGTTCAAAAAGCCGGAATTGACCAGTTCACCGTCGCCGGTAAACGCTTCTTTTTCTACGCCTTGTTCGCTTTTGATAACTTCAATAATATCAATGCCGAATTTTTTAGCAAATGCATAGTCGCGTTCGTCGTGGGCAGGCACCGCCATAATCGCGCCAGTACCATAGCCCATTAAAACGTAATCACTCGTCCACACCGGAATTTTTTTCCCATTGACCGGGTTAATGGCATACGCGCCGGTAAACACGCCGGTTTTTTCTTTGTTGAGTTCGCCGCGTTCCAAATCGCTCTTTTTAGCGGCCTCTTTTTGATAGGCGGCTACGGCGTCTTTTTGCGCGGACGTAACGATTTTTTCCAACATAGGATGCTCCGGTGAAACAACCATATAGGTCGCGCCGAAAAGCGTGTCCGGGCGGGTGGTATAAACAGTTAAAATATCGTCGTGTCCGTCCACCTTAAACTGTACGTTGGCCCCATTAGATTTGCCGATCCAGTTTTTTTGCATGGTCAGCGTGCTTTCGGGCCAATCTAACTCGTCAAGTCCCTCTAAAAGTTGTTCGGCGTAATCGGTAATTTTTAAGATCCATTGGCGCAAGGCGCGGCGTTCAATTTCATGTCCGCAACGCTCGCACTTACCGTTAAAGACTTCCTCGTTGGCAAGCCCCGTTTTGCAAGACGGGCACCAGTTTATCGGTACGGTAGATTCGTAGGCCAAGCCTTTTTTGAACAGTTGCAAAAAGATCCATTGGGTCCATTTGTAATAGTTGGGGTCGGTGGTATCTACTTCGCGCGACCAATCGTAAGCGAGGCCGATAGATTTAATTTGCCGTCTAAAATTATCAATGTTTTTTTGCGTGGTTACACACGGATGGACGCCGGTAGCAATGGCGTAATTTTCCGCCGGGAGGCCAAACGCATCCCAACCCATGGGGTGCAAAACGTCGTAACCGTTCATGCGTTTATAACGGGTTAAAATGTCCGAAGCGGTATATCCTTCCGGGTGGCCGACGTGAAGCCCCGCGCCGGACGGATAAGGGAACATATCTAAACAATAAAATTTTTTGCCTTTGGGCATCTTGGGGCTGGCGAACAGGTTGGCCTCTTGCCAGCGGGCTTGTTGTTTTTTGTCGATTTGCGGAAAATTATCGTTACTCATATTCTATTTATTTTAACATTTTAAGCAGGTCTTTGGGGGGGATATAAAGCATTTTTAGGAATATAACTTTTTGCTATTCCCGGTATAGAAAAACGTGTAAGAGAGGACTACCCGCGCGGGTGGTATTTTTTGTGTTTGTTTTTAAGGTCGGTTACGTCCAAATGGGTGTAGATTTGAGTAGTTGTTAAGTTGGCGTGGCCGAGCATTTCTTGCAAACTGCGTAAGTCCGCCCCGCCTTGCAACAGGTGGCTGGCAAACGTGTGGCGGAACAAATGGGGGTGTAAAGGGCGCGAAATGTTGGCTTTGCGCCCGAGTGCGGCTAAATCTTTCCATACACTTACGCGGCTTAATTTTTTGCCGCGGTTGTTTAAGAAAACTTCCGAATCTACCTCTTTGCCTACAAAATGAGCCGCGCGCAAGTCCATATACGCTTGCAAGCGTTTACAGCAGGACGGATGTATCGGCACAAAACGCTGTTTGCCGCCCTTGCCAAACGCTAACACCCACCCCTCTTGCAAGTTGATATTTTCCAAGCGAAGGCCTAATAATTCGCTTACGCGCAGGCCCGCCGCGTATAGAAGTTCCACAATCGTAAGCGTGCGGACTTCGTCAAATTTTTCTGCCGGATAAGAAAGCAACCGTTCCATTTCTTCGCGCGTGAGTTGTTCGGGCAGTGTTTGGGGCAGTTTGGGCGATTTCAAAAACCGGGTCGGATCGTCTTGGATATGTTGTTCAATCATCAAAAATTTATAGAAACTTTTTACGGCCTCTATCTTGCGGAACACGCTGGCAGGGGATAACCCCTCCACCACGCGTAATTGATAAGGGTATTGGTCTAAAAACTCGGCGGATACGTCCTGCGGTAATTTTTCGTTAGCGTCGCAATATTCTAAAAAATGTATCACGTCAGAGCGGTATGCCGCCTGTGTGTTTTTGGACAGTTGCCTCTCAAAGGATAAATGATTGGCAAAATCTTCTACTAATGCGTTATCCATAAAATTACCGTTTAAGAAAAATTTTAGCCGGACTGGTTGCCCCTTTAATTAAACTGAGTTTGTTTTCGGGCAGGTTTAAGTGTTCGGCCAGCAACGTGCGTACGGCTCCGTTGGCGCGGCCTTGTTCGGCGGGTGCCTTTACCCAAATTTCAAACGTGTCCGGGGTTTTTTCCACGAGTTTGTTTTTCTTTTTGCCCGCGTGCACTTTTACTTTGAGGTACTGTTCCATACTTATATTGTACAAAAGCCGTGCGCCCAATTGCCCTTTGATGTGGTGCTGAATAAAAAAGTCTGTCATGCTGAACAATAAAACAAGGTCATTCCCGAAAGTTGTAATCGGGAATCCCCACCGCTTAGAAACAACAATAAGGAGGGGATCCCCGATAAAGACACTCGGGGATGACGACATAATAAAAAAGAAACAAAACGGCAATGGCGGGAGGACGGCAGAGTATAAAAAATGACGGCATACAAAACCCCCGGCCCGAAGGCAGGGGGTTTTGTTCTAACACAATAAATATGTATTAGTCGTTTGCAACTGGCGTCGCGCAGTTGGAACCAGTAGTAGAGGTGCTTCCGTCACTGCAGCAAGCAGTCGTTTGCGGGGCATCAATACCGCAGAAATCAGCGCACAAGGCCTGACCGTTGGCATCGGTACCCGTGCAAGACGTACCCGTGTTGGCATAGAAACGTTCCAACGTGTAGTTGTATTGCAAGCCACCAGCAGAAGCATAGCGTGTAGCCGTCACTTTACCCGCAGTATAAGTGGTAGCGGATGAAAGATCTACACCGAAACCGTTGCCATTGGCACCAGTAGTTGCATTACCTTTAGTGTAGTAACGACTACCGGTTGCACCTTTCGGGGCCACGTCCAACGATCTGTAATCAGTTGTGTATTTGTTGATTTGCAAGAACTTGCGTTGTTGGGCTTGGGCAATGTTGCTAAGCAAGGTTACGGCTTCCGTCATGCGGGAGCGTTCCACAGCTTTGAAGTATTGAGGCATCGCCATAGCGGCCAAAATACCGATGATGAGTACTACGACTAACAATTCAATAAGGGTGAACCCTTTTTGATTTTTCATACTGATCTCCTTTATTATATGTCCTATTTTTTTCGGCCCGCTTTCGCGGGCAGCCTTTTGGGCCGGCGGTTAAGCCCACCCATAAGACCGTACTTTAATTCTAATCAAAAAAACCCGTTCTGTCAACCCCTTTTTGGGGGCTTGGGGACAACCATAAGGAGGGGAGCCCCGATAGAAACTCTCGGAGATGACGGCAACGGCAGGAACGACAACGGCAGGAACGGCAAGGGGAAGGAAAAACTAAAAAAGACGTCATGCTGAACTTGTTTCAGCATCTCACTTTGCTCCTTGCCGTCACCCTGAACTTGATTCAGGGTCTCACCTTGTTTCCGTTTTAGAAAGTGGTGAGATTCCAAATCAAGTTTGGAATGACGTTTAATGTAAAAAAGTCTGTCATGCCGGACAAAAAAATAATGTCATTCCCGAAATTTGCAATCGGGAATCCCCACCGCTTGGGAACAACAATAAAGAGGGGATCCTCGATAGAAACCCTCGGGGATGACAGCGTTTTTAGGGTATGGGGGGGACGTTTTGGCGTCCGAGCCCTTGCCCCCTTAGTTGTGTTTAATTAAACTACGGGCTGTCATGTCGGCGGGTTTTTCTAGCCCCATTACATCTAATACCGTGGCGGCTACGTCGCCTAAATTACCTGCCGGTTGCATTTGGGCAGATTTATCGTGGTTGCTTACATAGATAAAATCTACCAAATTGGTCGTGTGCGCCGTTTTGGGCATATTGATTTTTTCATCCCACATTTCTTCGGCGTTGCCGTGGTCAGCCGTGATAAATACCGTATAGTCTTTGGCTAAAGCCGCCTCGGTAACTGCGCCGGAGCACTCGTCCACCACTTCTACGGCCTTAATAACGGACTTCAAATTGCCCGTATGCCCCACCATATCACAGTTGGCAAAGTTAATGACGATAAAATCATACTTGCCGGAGTTGATTTGGTTAATGGCTTCGTCCTTGACGATATACGCTTCCATTTCCGGGTGGTCGGCAAAGGTGGCCGGGTCAAAACGGCCTTTCTTTTCAATGCGGTCTTCACCGGGATACGGTTTTAAGAGTTTTCCGTTAAAGAAAGACGTTACATGTTTGAATTTTTGCGTTTCAGCTAAGCGCAGTTGCTTTAAGCCGGCTTTGGAAATCACTTCGCCCAGTAAATTATTCATGCCACCGCCGTCGGTCATGGACGGCAACGCATTGTACGGGAAGGAATCGTAATACTTCGTAAGTCCGCAAAATACGCAGGGTACGCGTGCACCGCGTGCTGTTCCGGCGTAGTTGTCGTCAATAAACGCGCGCGTTAATTGAATTGCGCGGTCTTGGCGGAAGTTAAAGAAAATTACGCTGGAATTTTCTTCCATGCCTTTGTAATCTTCCAGTACGGTGGGCGGGATATATTCATCAACCATCGGGCCGCCGTCGGGCGTTTTTAAGGTTTTGTAACCGGTGGTAACTACTTCTTCGGCACTCGTGCCGTGTGCGCCTTGCGCGCGGACAATTAAATTATAGGCCTTGTCGGTTAAACTCCAATCTTCCCCGCGGTCCATGGCGTAGTAGCGGCCTTGAATCGTGGCAATTTTGCCCGCGCCGGCCTCTTTCATTTTTTCTTCCAACGTGCGAATAAAACCTACCGCACTTTGCGGCGGCGTATCGCGCCCGTCTGCAAAAAAGTGGACATAAATTTCTTTGACGCCTTTTTCACTCGCGTATTTGATAATGGCGTGTAAATGATCGTGGTGGGCGTGGACGCCTTCGTCTTGCACAAGCCCCATAATGTGCAACGGCTTGTGATTTTTAATACAGTTATCTATGCACGCACTAAACGCGGCGGACTTGAAAAGTGAACCGTCCTCAATCGTGTCTTTAAGGCGTTTTAACTCTTGCACAACAATGCGCCCCGCACCCATATTTAAGTGGCCCACTTCGCTAGAGCCCATGTAGCCCGCCGGCAAACCCACTTGCTCGCCGGACGCCTCAATTTGCGTGTGCGGATAGTTCGCTAAATACTTGGTAATGTTTGGAATTTTAGCTAAACTTACAGCGTTGTACGGCCCCGCTTTCGCGTTCCCCCAGCCGTCCCGAATCAACAAAACTACTTTTTTCATACGTTGCTCTCCTTGCGGCAACCAATTAAATCCGGCCAGCGTTTTTGCTGAAATTGATTCAACTGTTCCAGCGTATGTACGCCGTATTTATTTAAGGTTGCCAGAAAATAATAAAAAATTTGTTCCGCCATTTTTGTATCCGCCATGGCGCGGTGCCAGCCCTCACAGTTAATCCCAAGGGCTTGGGCAATCAGCCCCAAGCGGTTGCGCTCAAACCGACCGCTCTTACGCGCTAAACGCAGCGTATCTATCACCGGATAATCGGGCAAGTGCGTGCCGCACGCTTCAAATTCGGCCCGCAAAAAAGACATATCAAAATCGGCATTGTGGGCCACTAACACGCATCCGTCAAAAATACCTATCAGCCGGGGCAAAATCTGGTCAAACATGGGCGCGTCTTTAACCATTTCGTTGGTAATACCGTGAATCGCAATCACTTCGGGGGACATGGGAATATCGGGGTTAATAAGGGTGGAAAATTCTTCCACCGGGCGTCCGGCGCAGGAAACGGAAACGGCAATTTCGCAAATTTTTCCGCCCCCGGCAGGGGATAAACCGGTCGTTTCCGTATCAAAGCAAGCAAATTTAAGTTCGGCTAGTTCCATACTACATTAGATAAAAGCGCAGACGCACCAAAAAACCAATCAGCACCGCGCCTACGGTTCCTGCATAAAACACAAAATTAGAAATGTCCATAAACCGGATTTTGCGCGCGTACATACACGTCCCCAACCAAACAGCCAGTAAAACCGTCCAACGCCAACCGGGCAGGAGCATAATTAAAAAGAAAATCGCGCGCACAATGGTCAGCATGAGCCGTTCGTCAAAAGATACGTCCCGTTCGCCAAAGCGGTCTTGCTCTACGGACAAAAGCCCCCAGCCCAGTACCCGCGTGGACAACACAAGCCCTACACAAAAAATAATCCACGGTTCGGCAAAGAAGTTGCCCGTTTCGTAAAGTACCTCAAACGGCACACACAAAAATAGGAAAAGTATATTGACGGCATTTTTTAAGAAAAATGTTATTACAAAACCGTGCTTGCACTTCCCGCCAAATTGAAACAAATCGTCCGTAAATACGTGAAACGTACCGAAAAGTAAAATACATACCCAGCCGGGTAAGTTGATAAGTTCCAAAAACGGCCAGGACATGGTCAAATACCCTTGGCACAAGGCCAACGACCAAAGCAGAAATACACTGGCGTGTAAAATCATCCCGCGGGTGCGGTTTTCTTTACGCACTTGATTGATGGTTTTATGAAAAAACACAAAATCGGTTAAAAAATACGCCAAGAATAAACGCCAAAAAACAATCATTTCCCCTCCTTGGGCAGTTTAACGGTAAAGGTACTGCCTTTGCCGGGAGCACTGGTAATGTCCAGCGTGCCGCCGTGCGCTTCTACAATTTGACGGCTGATAAACAGCCCCAGCCCGTAGCCGGGTTTGTCGGCGTGCACTTGATGATACTTTTGAAAGAGCCCTTTTTGCTCTTGTTCGCTTAGGCCGATCCCGCTATCCGCTACTGTAATAAAGTAGCATTTTTTCGTTTCTTTTGCACCTATGCGTACAAAACCCGTTGGCGTAAATTTAATGGCGTTGGATACTAAATTGGTTAGTACCCGGCGCAGGAGTTTGCTATCGGCCCAAACGGATACATCCGGCACGTTGGTTTCCAGGGCCAGTTTCTTTTCTTGGGCGGTGGGGGAAAGTGTGTCTGTAACTTGACGCACTAACGCGCGTAAATCAACCTTCTCTTTTTGCGGCGCCAGCATGCCGGCTTCAACGCGCGAAACGTCCAGCACGTCTTCCAGTAAGGCCGATAAATTACGGGCGGCTTCGTGCATAAGAGCCAAGTATTGTTTCTTTTCTTCTTCCGTGTTTTTCCCGTTTTGCAAAATATGCAGATATCCTTGCAATCCCAAAAGCGGTGCGCGCAGATCGTGCGCGACGGCGCGAAAAACGTGTTCCTTCATCTCGCTGATTTTGGCTTGCAATTGTAATTCTTGGTAATCTTGCAAGTCTATGGTCATTTTGTTAAAGTCGGCAATAAGTTGTTGGAACTCGCCCCAGCCGATATCTTCGTCAATATGCTGGCCTAAATGACCGGCGGAAACTTCCCGCGCGGCTAAAGAAAGGGCTTCTATGGGCCGGCCCAGTTGTTCGGCAAACGTCAGCGCACCAAAATACGCCAGGGTAGCAATGGTCAACAGGAAAAGAGCCAAAATGATATTGGTGTAATAAATACCGCGGTAGGCCTCGCTTTTAAGTTGCAAGACCGCAACGTAAGCCCCCAAAATGGGCGTGGGTGCATACGCGCCGACGTAAGTGTCTTGCGGCGTTTTGAGTTTTTTAATCAAGCGGCTTTTGTGTTGAAATGCCCGCTGTAAAGTTTGGGCATCAAAATCGGGTTTGTATTGGTATTCACTGGTATAAACTTGCCCGATGGCGTCTATGATATAAATGTGTCCGGTTTGACCGATACGCTGTTCTTGTACGCGGGCTAAAAAGCCAAAGAAACTCATAATGCCGTAGAGAAAATCTCCGTTGGGTAGCGGATAAATAAATTCGCTAATCGGGCGTCCGGCCACGACATCAAAACTGCTGACCGAAAGTCGCTTGCTTTGGGCTAGCGCGGGCAGGGATTCGTCCTCGCTTAAATCTAACGGAGGGAGTTGGCTTAATACTTGTTTGTCGCCGGCGCGGTAGCGTTCTTTGCCTTGCGGGTTAATGACGGCCAACATCAAAAAATCGGGATTGGCTGCCAACGCCGCCTGTAAAATCGGTTGGGGGTTTTTGTGTTGCGTAAGCGAGGAAGAAACTTGTTGGGCAAAGGATAAACGCCAGTTGAGGTCCTCAATATGTTGGTTGAGCGACGCCGAGACCATTTGAGCCAAATTATCGTGGGTCTCCAAGAGGTTTTCTTTCAAATGCCCCTGATAATAGGCCAATAGCAACAGCATAGGTACAAACGGCATCAGTACCACGCCCACAAACAGTTTGAACAATTTAGAAAATAAAGACATAATCCCTCTGTTTATATTATATCAATTCATAGGGTTGGGCGGACAACCGGCAGGATATCTGCTGCGCCATTTTCCCCCCAGAGAAAAAGTATAATATAAATATGGAATTTTTAACACAAGCGGTGGATATCTTTTTACATTTAGACGTACACTTAAACGCGTGGGCCGCGTGGATGGGTGTGTGGCTCTATATTGTTATTTTTGCAGTGGTGTTTTGCGAAACAGGGCTGGTAGTTACGCCGTTTTTGCCCGGGGATTCGCTCCTTTTTGCGTGCGGAGCGTTAGCCACGCGGGACGGTAGTGCTATTTCGCTGTGGGTGCTTATACCGGTGGTGTTCAGCGCGGCCGTACTGGGCGATTTTTGCAATTATGAAATTGGTAAGTGGATAGGCCCCAAAGTGTTTACGCGCGAGAATAGTTTTTTCTTAAATAAAAACCATCTGCTAAAAGCCCATAATTTTTACGAGAAATACGGCGGAAAGACCATTATTTTAGCCCGCTTTATTCCCATTATCCGCACTTTTGCGCCGTTTGTGGCGGGCATTGGTAAAATGACGTATTTGCACTTCGCCTCGTATAATATAATCGGTGCGTTGTTGTGGGTATTGCTTTTTGCATGCGGGGGGTATTTCTTTGCGGATTTGCCCGTTGTAGAGCATCATTTCCACTATGTAGTTGCCGCTATTATTTTTATTTCTGTTTTGCCCGCTATTTATGAGTTTGTAGCGGCGCGTCGTCAGTCGCCGGCAAAGTAAGTTTCACCGGCAGTTTTCCTTGCGCTTGTAAATTCCCCAAAATAATATCTGCCGCCGTATGTAATACATAGCGGTTTAGCCCGTAAGTGGCTAGTACGGTGTCGGCTTCCGGATAATTAGGAATATCATACGGGCTCATGGTAGAAATAAATATCACGTTTTTGTTTTCTTGAATTAACCCGCTAATGGTATTTTTTTGGTTGATGTTCGTGCGGTCGGCCCATTGTAAACTGGTCAGCACCAATAGATCCGCATCTTTGGCGCATTGGGCGGCGCGTTGGCTGTCTTTTTTGTGCGGAGTTAGCGCGGCGTTGTAACTGCGTACGTTCCACCCGCGTGCTAAAAACGGTTGGGCAAAATCGGGTAATTGGTCGGCAAAGCGCGACGGGGCAAAAAATACGGCGCAGAGCGTTGGCTTGGATTTAGACGAAGAAAACGGGATCAGTTGTTGGCGGTTGCGTACGAGTGTAACGGCCCGGTTGCTGATTTTGATTAGTTCGCTTTGGTACGCTTTTTGCAAGGGGGGCATTTCCGGGTGGGGCAAGTTATCCAGTAATCCCAACCGCTTTTTAATATCCACAATTTTGCGGGCGGCTTCTTCCACGCGCGGCTCTAATTTTTTGGTTTTGACGATTTGTAAAATCTGGTTAAATACGCTGACGGGTTTGATATAACGCCCCAATAAAATCATATCTTCTCCGCTTTCTAATGCTCGGGCGGCACAGCCGGCAATGGTACAAAACGCGGTGGCGCTTCGCATGTCTAAACTATCAGTAACGAGTAATCCTTGGAAACCCATTTTTTCGCGCAGTAAATCGTGCAAAATCGGTTTAGAAAAAGTAGCAATGGTTTGATTGTCCAGTGCTGGATAACGTACATGGCCGGTCATGATGCCGTCCACGCCTTGTTTGACGGCTGTGGCAAAAGGGGCCAAGTGGACGCGTTGTAATTGTTCGTAGGTGGCGTTTACGACCGGTACGTCGTAATGGGAATCGGACGACGTATCGCCGTGCCCGGGAAAGTGCTTAACCACGCTTAAAATGCCGGCGGCTTGAAATCCATGAATTAGCGACAGTCCCATGCGTGTTACGTTTTTAGGATCCGAGCCAAAAGAACGCACGCCGATAATGGGGTTGTTGGGGTTGCTGTTGACGTCTAACACCGGGGAAAAATTGATGTGTATGCCGGCGCGTTTAAGTTCTTGCCCGGCCAAATAGGCAATGGTAGCGGCAGATTCTTCGTCCCCCGCGGCGGAGAGCATCATATTGGTTGGTAAGTAATCAAACCCCAAGGTAATAGGAGTGTGGACGGTACCGCCTTCGTAATCAATGGAAATCAGTAACGGTATTTTGTGCGGGCTGTTTTGCGCCCAGGTTTGCAATTTTTGGATGAGTTCTTCGGTTTGCTTAAAGGAGTAATTGCCCCATTGAATCAGTACCCCGCCGAGTTTGCCCGATTCTATGACCGGACGGACAAGGTCGGCACTGTCTACGTCCACAAATGCCACCAGCGTTTGGCCGAGTTTTTCTTCAAACGTCAGTTCGTCAAAGGTCGCCGCGGCTTGTGCGCCCGCGCTGATGAAAAGAGTGCTAATAAATATCAACCATTTCTTCACAAATTAACCTCTAATAGGGGCAGTTCGGCCGGAGCAAACAGCCGCAAGGGGATTCCCCAATAAAACATCCCCGAGGTAATATAAAATTTCATACGGCCTACTTCAAATAATCCGTACACACGCGGAAATTGCAGTTTCACTAAATAATTAAACGGCCAGATCTGCCCGTTATGCGTGTGTCCGCTGAGCATTAAGTGAACGCCGTTTTCGGCGGCTGTTTCTGCGTATGAAGGAGTGTGAGAAAGCAAAATAAGCGGTTTAGCGGGGTCGGCTTGTGTGAGTACCCCGGATACTTCTTGTTGGCTCACGCGGGCCGTGGGGATATCTTTGAGTCCGGCAATTTGTAAACCGTTGGGTAACGTAACTAATTCGTTTTCCAATAGCGTGATATTGGCTTGGCGGAAAAAGTTTTTACTGTTCCCATAGCCGGTGTAATACTCGTGGTTGCCTAGCACTCCGTATGTGCCTAGCGGGGTCTTGAAAGCGGCTAGCCGCTTGGCGTATTTTTCTGCGTCCGGGCCGTATTCAAACACGTCGCCTAACACCAAAACTACGTCCGGCCGTTGCGCTTCTAATCGGGTAAGAGCTCGGTCCCAGCGCGCGTAGGAAACGCCCAGACCTAAATGAGAGTCGGAAATGAGGGCAATTTTTAAGGCGGGGAGTGCGGGGTTTTGTATCGGGATGCGCTTGAGATTCGGCGCGGAAAAACCGCCCCACAACGCGCCCATAAATAATAGTCCCATTACTATTAAACTGATATTTCCTAGATACGCGCGTGCGGAAATGTGAAATAGTTTAAGCACTAAAAATAAGACGGCAAACCCGGCGCTGACGCAAAATGCGATAAACGCTAACCCAAATAAAATATATGACACATAATAAAGTACGCTGGTAAACAGGTTGTAATGGGTGCGCGTAAGGGTAATGCCGGCTAACACCAAGGCGGTACATAAAACAGGTAACCACCCGACGATATTTCCGTGGGAAAGCACGGGGAAAAAAATTTTCAACCATAGCCCGGTTGTAGTAAATACTCCCCAAATAACAAAGGTAGAAACAATAAAAAAAGCCGACATAAACTCCCTCAACTTTTTATTGTAAGAAATTTAGGGCGCAAGAGCAACGAAAGTACAGGTGGAAAGTTAATCTGTCAGTTTAGCCGTCTTTGGTTACGGGCGGGCAAAACAACGCATACTGCCGCTGTCCGAATAGGGAGTCGTTTTTCCGGTTATTTCCCGGCAGAGGGACTCTCCTTTATAATTATCGGTATTATACACGCAACAATTGATGTGGCTGGGATTATCAAAATACTGTTGTAACATTGTATGCGGTTGTTCCATGGTGCAAGCGGTACGCGAACCGCCGCCGAGTCCAAGAGCATAGACAAGACTACAAAATGCCTTTCCTCCTACGGCTACCCTGTCTGAGTATCCTGATACGGGGGGGAACTCTATATCTAACAAGGTCGGGGTTAGGGTATATTCGCCGTTGGCCAAAAAAACTGTTGTTCTGCCTCGGTGATACTTTTGGAAGCGGTTAGAATTTGGGTGAATTGGGCTTTTGCGACTGCTTTTTGGTATTGCGGTAACGCCACACTTGCCAAAATACCAATGATTAAAACCACTACTAAAAGTTCAATGAGTGTAAAACCGCTGTTATTAAAAAAGCGGTGAGATTCCAAATCAAGTTTGGAATGACTATTATATTTTTTGTTGTCATCCCCGATTACAACTTTCGGGAATGACTTTATATTATTTTCATTTCCTTTTTGCATAAAAATTTCCTCATTAAAAAATCGCTTACCAGTATTATTGTTTTTTTTTTTGAATTGTCAAGCAAAATTTTGCGGGCTAAAAACGGTTGTGGCGGTTTGAAAACAAGCCTGATGACTAAATAAAAGGTATAATATATCTATATTTTTTTAACTGAAAAGAGAGGAAAAAATTAGTATGACTGTTCGTGTTCGTTTTGCCCCGTCTCCGACTGGGTTTTTGCATATCGGAGGAGTACGCACCGCATTATTTAACTATTTGTTTGCTAAAAAGAATAAAGGCACATTTTTACTCCGCATTGAAGATACCGACGAGGAACGCTCTACCCAAGCATCCACCGATGCCATTTTTGAAGGGATGCAATGGATGAATTTATTATGGGACGAAGGCCCCATGACAGACGGTACTTCCAAAGGGCCGGACGCTCCCTATTATCAAGCCCAACGCGCCGATATGGGCATTTACAAAAAATATATTGACCAACTTATCGCCGAAGGCAAGGCCTATAAATGCTATTGTACGGAAGAAGAATTGGAAGCCAACCGTCAAAAATGTTTGGCCGAACACCGCCCCCCGAAATACGACGGTAAGTGCGCTCATTTAACGCCCGAACAACAAAAAGAATTAGAGGCGCAAGGCCGTAAATATGTAATTCGTTTTCGCATGCCGCAAGAAGGAGATGTGGAGTGGGACGACCTTATCCGCGGACACGTCAAATTCGCCAGCAAAGATTTGTATGATTTAGTCATCCAAAAAACAAGCGGTTATCCGACGTACAATTTCGCCGTCGTGGTGGACGACCATTTGATGGGGATGACCCATGTAATTCGCGGCGACGACCATATCTCTAACACGCCCTCGCAAATTCAAATTTACCGCGCGCTCGGGTGGAAAGAACCTGTTTTTGCCCACTTGTCTATGATTCACGGGCCGGACGGTAAAAAATTATCTAAACGCCACGGCGCAACCAATGTGGTAGAATTTCGTAATATGGGGTATTTGCCCGAAGCGTTAAAAAACTATTTGGCACTTTTAGGGTGGGCGACGAGCGATTCCCAACAATTATTTGCCCCCGGCGAGTTGGAAGAAAAATTTGATATTTCCGGCTGCCAACCCAGCCCGGCTGTGATGGATCCGGAAAAACTAAACTGGATGAACGGCGAATATATCCGCGCTACGCCGATTGCACGCTTGACGGACTTGGCGTTGCCGTTTATTGAAAAAGCCGGTATTAATGTCTCCGGCGTAAGCCGCGCGCAACTGGAAAGCATTATCGCGTTAGAGCAAGAAAAATATAAGCTCTTAACGGAAATCCCGGATTTAGTCCGTTTCTTTTTTGAAGATCCGGCCTTTGAACAAGAGGCCTTGGAAAATGTGTTTGGTAAGCCGGAAGCAAAACAAGCGTTGCAACTGATCATAGATGCTTACCGTAAATTGGACGATTTTACAGATACCAATTTGGAAGCCGTGGCCCGCGCTACCGCCAAAGCCAACGGCCTTAAAGCGGGGCAAATTTTCCACCCGGTGCGGGTGGCCGTTTCGGGCCGCACTCACGGGCCGACATTATTTAAAATGTTAGCGTGCATGGGAAAAGAAAAAGTATTGGCGCGTTTGCAATCTGCGCTTGCACGTTGTACGGTAAACGTATAATTAAATAAATATGAAATACTGGCTTTTTGACGGAAATGATGTGGTAGGACCTTTTACCCTAGGCGAGTTAGCCTCCCGCCCGGACTTTTCTGCCGCCAGTTTAATTTGTGCCGAAGACGCCAGCGAAGATGCCGCAGGGTGGCAGATGGCGTCTTTTTTTGAAACCTTCCGCTTTAACCCCGTTACCGGACGGGTGGACGGCGTTTTCCCGGCGGAAAAACAAACCGAAAGATTTCCTTCGCTCATGCCACCCTCGGCTTTCCAACCGGCGCAAACTACTTGTACGCCGGCGCAAGAGCGTCCGGTTATTCCGGCGGAACAAACGGTTATTTCGCCTGTCAAAACCGGGCAGCCGCCTGCCGATTTGATTACCGAATCTAATACCAACTGGGTGCCGCCTGAGAAAATAGAAAAGGTGGTGCCGTCGGCTAAAAAAACCGCCACGTCCCCGCAGGTACCGCAAGTAGCCGCCACACCGGGACAAACGACTCCCAAAACGGCGGTTGGTGCTTCGGCGAAACCGACCCCCGTTATTGCGCCTACGCCGCGTAAAAAAGACGATTTTTCATTTGTGCGTTTGTCGCGCAGTAAACGGTTGCAAGAGCCGCTTTCCCCAGTGGCGTTAGCCCGAGAAGATGTGGATTTAATTTTGCCACAAAACTCGCAACCGGCGCAAAGTGCCCATAAATCTGCCGAACAATTGTCGGGGGAAAATTCGTCCGCGCCGGCGAAAAATACTCCGGTGCCGGAAACGGAAATTATTTCTACCTGTACGTTGCCGATTGTAAATGAAATTTTGATACAAAGCGATTTGCCGGAATTGCCCGAGGGAGATTTTCCGCCGGTGGCGTTGCCGGCTCACCCGCAATTTGCGTGGAAAGAGGCGTTGGCCGATTCGTTCCAACCGGCCGAAATAAACGCTACTTTGGTGGCAGACCAACCGTTTACGTCGCCGGGAAAAGAAACAGAACCGGCGGTATATGTTGCGCCGCAACGTCCCCAAACGCCTATTGTAGCGCAGGCCGAAAAAGGATTGGTACCGCAAAATCAAGTGGAAGATTTGATGTTGGAACAACAATTTTTAGAAAAACCCACCCGCAAAAAAGCCCATGCGGCCCTAGGTGTTTTATTGGTTGCCTTGTTGGGATGCGCGGGGTGGTTTTTTGGAGTGCCTTATGTGCGGGCCTTATCGCGTACAGAAACGAAGCCGCAACCGGCTATGCAAATTCCCCCAAGGGTTCCCGCGGTAACACCCAAAAAAGAAGCGACCCCTGCGCCGGCCCCGCAACCGTTGGCTGTGCCCAAGCCGGTTACAGCGGCAGATAAGGCATTGGCGTCGGTACAAAATTATCAGTTGGCTGAAAATAGGGGGACAGTAGCGGCGTACTTTGACCGTGTTTATGCTTCCCATTTGCAGCAGGGCTATACAGCCAATTGGTCGGTGGAACCTTTGCACAAAAATATATATATTGTAAAATACAGATTGACGAAAACGCGTATGGAGCCGATCGTGTATGTTTTCCAAGCGGACGGCGAACACGAGAAATTGACGGGGGCACTAAATAATGTGGCCTTAGATTTAATAGGACGGATTTAGTTTTTCAATCATATACAAAGCGAGGATTTTATGGCAGAACAAACAGCGCAAAATTTACCGCAGGCCACTATGGACGACCTGTTCAAACTCATGAAAGCGAAAAACGCTTCGGATATTCACATCACGGTCGGTGTACCGCCGGTATTGCGTATCCAAGGCCGGTTGTATCAAACCCCTTTTCAACCGCTGACCAAAGAAAGTGCGCAAGTGCTGGTTTATTCTATTTTGAACGACGACCAACGCCAAACCTTTGAAGATACCTTAGAGTTAGATTGTTCTATCGGGTTAAAATCGTTGGGGCGTTTGCGTGTTAACGTATATAAACAACGCGGTTGCGTAGCGGCGGCGTTGCGTGCTATTCCTAACGAATTCAAATCATTTGAAGAATTAAATTTGCCGCCCGTAGTTTACAATATTATGAAGTTGAACAAAGGGCTGGTGCTGGTTACCGGGGCAACCGGATCGGGTAAATCTACCTCTTTGGCCAGTATGATTAACTACCTCAATATAAACGAAAGTAACCACATTATGACGGTAGAAGATCCTATTGAGTTCGTCCACCAACATAAACGCAGTATCGTCAACCAGCGCGAAGTAGGCGCGGATACCAAATCGTTTGCGGCGGCCTTAAAGCACTTCTTGCGCGAAGACCCCGATATTATTCTAGTCGGTGAGTTGCGCGATATTGAAACCATGGAAGCGTGCTTGACCCTGGCCGAAACCGGACACTTAGTGTTTGCCACTTTGCACACCAACGACGCGGTGCAGTCTATCAACCGTATTGTCGACGTGTTCCCGCCCAACCAACAGCCGCAGATCCGCACGCAGTTGTCCTTCGTGTTGGAAGCAATTATTTCCCAACAACTGATTCCTACGCTTACCGGCGGACGCGCTATGGCTGCTGAAGTGTTGCTGGCTAACTCGGCCGTCCGCAGTTTAATCCGCGACGGAAAAGCCGAACAGATTGTATCTACCATGCAGACCAACGTGGGTATGGGTATGATTACCATGAACCAAGCGTTGGGGGACTTGTATATCCAAAAGAAAATCAGTTACCAGGAGGCCTTAGCCCATACCGGGGATACTTCCGGCTTAAAGACCTACTTGCAACAAAAATTAGGTACCGCCAACTTTAAGTAAAAGTTTAGTTGTCGGGTGTTTTGATAAACAAGGGTTTCTTAAAGAGGCCCTTGTTTTTTGCTTTTAAGAACAATCCCCCTGGCAAAGACGCGCGGGGGGATATAAAAACTCCCCGGGCTTACACCCGGGGAGTTTTTATCAGTACAAGATTATTCGTTATAATCTTTAAGCATTTTCGTACGGCTGGGATGGCGCAATTTGCGGATGGCCTTGGCCTCTATTTGCCGTACGCGCTCGCGCGTGACGTTAAACATTTTGCCTACTTCTTCTAACGTGCGCGGATAGCCGGAGTCTATCCCAAAGCGCAGACTAATAATTTTAGATTCCCGCTCGGACAAGGTCGCCAGCACGTCGGCCACTTCTTGTTTGCGCAGAAAATCGGCTGCGGCAATGGTTGGATCCGGCCCGTTCTTATCTTCAATAAAGTCTTCCAGGTTGGAGTCCTCATCTTCGCCGATCGGCGTGGAAAGGGAAATCGGGTCTTGCATGATTTTCAGTACGCTTTTGACTTTTTCCATAGACAAGCGAAGCGTTTTTGCATAATCTTCCAAGGTGGGTTCGCGGCCGTGTTCTTGGCGGAATTTGTTAGTTACTTTGGTTAGTTTGGAAACTAACTCTTTCATGTGTACCGGAATACGGATCGTGTTTGCCTGGTCGGCGATGGCCCGGTTGATGCTTTGGCGGATCCACCAAGTGGCGTAGGTGGAAAACTTAAACCCGCGTTTATATTCAAATTTTTCTACGGCTTTCATCAAACCTAGCCCGCCTTCTTGGATCAGGTCGGAAAGTTCCAAATTGGAATTGACGTGTTTTTTGGCAATAGACACCACCAAGCGCAAGTTGGCTTTGATAAGTTTTAACTTGTCTTGTAAAATCATGTCTTCAAAGAAAATAATGCGGTCGTTAAAAGCGATAAATTCTTTTTCCGACATAGGTAGCGTATCTACCATTTGGGTATGTCGGCGGCGGATATCTTCAATGTTGGTAAGGGCGCGCTCCAATTCCTCTTGGGTGAATTTGGTTTTCTTTTTGAATTCTTTTTCCGTAATTTTATGATTTTTAAGTTGGTTGACCAATTTTTTTACTTCCGCATACGGGCCGAAATAATCGTCAAAGCGTTTCATATCGTTAGACGTTTCGGTTAAGCGGTCGGCCAAGTTTTTGATTTTGTTGGTCAAGCGTTTAATTTTGTTTTGGTTTAAATTCAGTTTGGTAATGCACGCCACGACTTCTTTTTGTTTGGCTTCCATTTTATCAATGGCGTTGTTGCGGCGTTTGCCGGAGAGGTTATCTTCGCGGATTTCCTTCATCAGTTTGGTGATTTCTTGTTCGCGTTTGCCGATAAAGGCCGCGGCCTCTTTGAGTTTGCGGCGCATGTTGGAAAGTTCGCGGTTGGTGCGTTTGCCGCGGGGCATGAGTTCTTTAGTGGTCATTTCTTCCTGATCAACCAGTTCTTCCCAGTTGCAAATTTCACGCATGGTAATGGGGGACTCCAATACCAGTCTGCGTAGTTCTTTTTCGCGTTCGCGGATGTTGCGGGCCAAGGTAATTTCTTCGTCGCGCGTTAACAGCGGTACGCGTCCCATTTCCGATAAATACATGCGGATGGAGTTGGAAATATCCGGTGCGGCAGCAGACCATTCTTCGCTGAGGGCTTCTTTTTCCTGCGGGGCTGGCTTAAATTTTTTCTGTTCAACAACTTGGATGCCTAAGTCGTCAATGGTATCCATAATGCCATCTACGTCTTCGGCACTCATGTCGGCTTGTGCAATAGAGCGGTTCAAATCTTCCAATGCCACAAAACCGCTTTCTTTTCCTTCTTGTAATAAATTTTTTAACGATTTATTTCCCGATGCCATAATTTCCCTCAACTACTTTTTTAATTTCGTTTGTAACAACATATATTCCTTAATCAGCTCTGGCGGTACATTTCCCGCTCCGAGTGCTTTCATCTGGCGTTGTACGTCTTTAAGCCGTTTTTGAACGCCATTTTGTTTCACTTTGGCCGCGCAAGCAGTTACATCACGTTGCGGCTGAAAATCTGCCGGGGCTTGCAACAAAGCCAGTTTAATCACTTCGCTGGCTAAAGACGGCACCGCGGCCGATACTTTTTCTACCAGCGTTTGCCCGGTAAGCCCTTCTTGCGCACCTTGGCGCAGCGTTTGGAATAATTGCCAAGCGCCTGCGGATGAAAAATCATTTTGGGCCAATGTTTCACATAGCCCTATGTATTGCGGGGCGCGCAACAAGCACGCAAACAACTCTTCTTCGGCGGTGTTAGCCGGTGCTTGTACGGCCGTTGCCGGGGCGGTTGCGAAGGGGTGCGAACCCGGCTTACGCATCCGCGCCAGCACTAATTGTTCTTCTACGCCGATATGCTCGGCTACATATTTGACCCATTCACGCCGGACGATTGCGTCCGGCTGTTGGGCAATGGCTTCTGCCAAATCGGTTACCGCATGGGTTTTGTCTTGCGCGCTGAACGGCTGGGGTAATCCGGCCAAACGTAAGCGCGTATGAAAAGCGATAAAATCTTCCGCGTTATTCAAAATCTGCTCAAAAGCGTCTTTGCCATATTGGGCCACATACTCGTCGGGGTCTAGGCCGTCGGGCAAGGTGGCTATTTTCACAAATAATCCGCGGCTAACCAGTACCAACGATCCGCGCAAAGCCGCTTTGATACCAGCGTCGTCCGGGTCAAACAAAATGATGACGTTTTCGGTATAGCGTTTAAGTAGCCGCGCATGTTCTTCGGTCAAACTGGTACCTAGCGGGGCTACGGTGTAATCAATGTCGGCTTGATGACAGCCGATCACGTCCATATACCCTTCCAGCAAGACGGCGCGGTTGGCCTTGCGTATAGCCGGCCCGGCAAAATTAAGCCCGTACAAAACGTGCGACTTAGTAAACAAAACCGTTTCGGGCGAGTTCAAATACTTGGGTTCACCCGTCCCTAAAATACGTCCGCCGAAACCGACGGTATCCCCGCGTTGGTTGATGATCGGAAACATCAGGCGGTTTCTAAAATAATCGCGCAGGCCGTAATCGGTTTGTAAGCAAAGCCCGGCCTCTTTGAAATCGTTCTCTGTATATCCGGCGGCTTTAGCGGCGCGCGCTAGGGAGGCGGCGTCGTTGAACGCAAGCCCCAATTCAAATTTAACGCACGTTTCTTTGGTTAAATTGCGCTCTTTCACATACGCGCGCGCGTGCGTACCGGTTGCCGATAATAAATTTTTATGATAGAACGTCCGCGCAAAATCTAATGCTTTGCGGGCTCCCGCCCGGCGTTGTTCCTCGGCGGAGAACTCGGCCCGTTGCGGTTTATATTCCACCCCGGCTTGTTCGGCCAGTTTTTCAAGTGCTTCGTTGAACGAGAGATTTTCTATTTTCATCAAAAAAGCAAAAATATCTCCGCCCGCCTGACAACCGAAACAATAAAACAGGCCCTTTTCGCTGCTGCAAGTAAACGAGGGGGTTTTTTCGTGGTGGAACGGACAACAGGCCTTGTATGTTTTGCCCGCCCGTTTTAGATTGGGTACGTATTGGCGGATAAACTCTACAATGTCCAGTCGGTCTTTAATTTGTTCAACGACGTTTGTATTCACAAATTGGATCCGTTCCGACGACAACTTTTAGGCTCTAACTAGAGCAAACAAGGCAATAGCCCGACGCAAATCGGACTATTGCCTGCCATGCAGTATGACTTAAAAACGTCTGCGTTTGGTGCGTCTGGCGCGGCGTTGGGCTTCCTGCGATTTGATTTTGCGTTTTACGCTCGGAGGCATATACGTTTCGCGTCTTTTAATTTCGCGCAAGATGCCGTTTTTTTCGCACTCACGTTTGAAGCGTTTGAGGGCTTCTTCCAAGTGTTCGGCGTCTCTGACTTTTACGAAAACCATTGCGTTCTTCACCACCTTCTACGGCTAGTAGGTTAAAATAAAAATTGTTCCCTTATATTATAACTTATTTTTAGCCGGCCGGCCACAAAAACCGCCGCCCTGCCATTAAATGGAAGTGCAAATGATCTACGCTTTGCCCGGCCCCTTTGCCGTTATTGGTAATCAATCGGAAATCTTTGAGGGAAAATTGGTCGGCCAGTTTTTTGGCGACCAGTAAGACTTTGCCTAAAAGCAAGGCGTCTTTTCCGTCCGCTTCCGACAGGCGCGCAATATGTTTGCGCGGGATAATCAAAAGATGCGTAGGCGCTTGCGGGTTTAAGTCCTTAAACGCTACCACGTCGTCATCTTCATAAATCAGTTGGCTTTTTACGGAGCCGTCCGCAATACCGCAAAATATACAGTTCATAACTTTATTATAGCAAATGATAAAGGGATAATCTTATCGGTAGAAACGCCGGAACGATTTAAGCCCGTCGCGCAGGAGTGCGCTGTCCGGTGCGGTTTGTAATGGGCGCAGGGTGTTATCGTATTGTTTAAGACCGCCGAAGTTATCAAACAGCGTAACGGTATCTGAGATACGCACGACGCGTTCGGTGTGTCCGGCAAATACGGTGAACGGACGCGGGGTATCGTCAAATAAGTTAGTTCCTAACGCATAATCGGACGGCGGATTGGTGCAATCAAATACCGTTTGCAAAACTGTCGGGGCAATATCGTGGTGCGAGGTACGGTGCGATAAAGTGGCTTTGCCGGATACGGACGGGTCATAGACCACAAGCGGCACTTTTGTTTGGTAATCGGTGAAATTGCCGTTATGCCCCCAATAGTTTTGGTGCGAGTCGTTAAGTTCCTGCCCGTGGTCTGCGCTGAGGAGGACGAGCGTGTTATCCAACAGGCCGCGCTGTTGTAAATTGTCTAAAATTTGGGCAATCAGACCGTCGGTAAAATAGACCGCGTTTTTATATTGGTTGAGGTACGGGACCGGGTCGGTCTGATTGGTAAAAAGCAAATAGTTAATTTCTTTGGCCGGGGTAAAACGCTTTGCTTTCGGCGGATAATTGTAGGCGTGGGGAGCATCTAAGAAAATAAAGCCGAAGAAAGGTTGCTGGCCCGAGCGGGTTTGCAAAAACTGTTCAAAATCTCGCACGGCATTTTGGTCGCGCTCCCAAGAGAAGTTCCCCGCCGATCCTATGCGTAAATTGGGAATTTGGGAAAAGATATTGCGGTGAAACGCCGGACTGGTGATCTGACTGCTTGCAAAAATAGCCGGTTCGTAACCTCGCTCTAACGCGTGGCTGACTAGTAGCGGCGGGAGGTGTTGGGTGGTTACATCATCCCAATACGAGTGCGGCAAACCGTAAAAGAACGAAAATACACCGCCCATGGTAGAGTTTCCGCCCGATAAATGATTGGTAAATACGTGCATGCCCGATTTTTTTATCCAGGCGGATAACTGGGGCATCACTTGCGGGGTAAGCATATCGCTGCGCCAAGAATCTACTAAAATAATCAACACGTTTTTGGACGGTTGCTGTGCGTGGCACGCAAGCGGGGTGAGCGGGTACGTCAACGAGCCGATTTTTGCCGTAAAATAAGGGTCTTGCCGGGGGGAAAAACCCCATTTGGTTAGTCGGCGGTTGAGTGAAAGCGGGTAAGATAGCGGCAGCACTTGCGGTTGGGCCATAATAGAGGGAACCATGTAAAATTTACCCCACGCATATAAGCCGTTATAAAGCAGGAAACAGCCAAGCCACCCGCCTAAAAAAAGAGCAACGGCCCGGCGTGATAACGCATGGCGTTTGGCTATTTTCAATATCAAAATTTCAATCAAAACAAGGGTTAAAGTAATAGCGCCGCTCATCAGCCACATGCCGGTAGAAAAGATAAAAATTTCCCGTCCGGCCGAACCAAAGAACATGCCTAATAATGACAACCCGATATGAAAACGATATTGGGAAAATACGACCCAATCAGCTACGAGGAAAAACGAACCTAAAAGGCCTCCGGTTAATAAAACGGCTTGCTGGGTACGTGGCCCGATTATGCCCGCAAGCCAACCCAGTAAACCTAAGGCCAGGGCAAAAAGAGTGACGTGTCCTAAAATGAATACAACGGTAAAACAAAGGCCCCATACGTCGGTATAAAAACCGTTGACGTTAAAAAGGCCTAAAGCGGCTATATACCAAAGCAAGGATTGCAACAGGCAGAAAGTGGATATATTACTCAGGGCCATATATATATATATTATATCTTTTTGAGGACAGTTATAAATTGAATACGTCCTTGGCTTGTTTGATGAACAACGAGATCCCGGATCAAGTCCGGGATGACAGCATTTTGTGTGTACAGGATGACGGCATTTTTAGGGTTTTCAAAATTTTTTGAAGTCGTTTTTCCGTTTGGAAACAAAAAAACTTGACTTTGTTTTTTTTTTGCTACTTTTTAATAAAATGTCCCATTTATTAAAAAGTAGCAAAAGAGTATGGAAAATAAAATTTTGGGTGGTTTTACACTTATTGAATTACTCGTCGTCGTACTTATCATTGGTATTTTGGCGTCGGTGGCGTTGCCGCAATATCAAGTGGCAGTAGAAAAATCACGCGCGGTACGTGGCATTGCATTAGCGCGGGCGTTGTACGACGCCAATCAGCGTTACTACTTGGCTACGGGTTCTTACACAAGTGATGTTGATTTATTGGATGTGGATTTCCAATATAGCACTAAATCTGATCAAGGATCTCGTGTTCTTTACCAAACATCCGTAGGAAGTTTTGCTATTTATAACAATTGGCAGGCAATTTCTTTTGGTAGGAAAAACAACTATACGATTGATTATTATGGTACTAAGGGGATATGCTATCCTCACGCAACAGGAACTTTGGGGGAAGAAGTATGCAAGCGTATAGGCAAAAAAACAGACCGGCTGAGTGGTTCGGGGACTCCATGCTACGAAGTCCAGTACTAAGTAAAACGTATCTTAAACTATTTGTCTTATTAAAAAACAGCCCCGGACGCATTACGTCCGGGGCTGTTCTACTAAAATACGTTTATTTGCTTTGGGTAGCGTTAATGCCGCCGGTTAAGTCTTTAACCGCGGCTACTGCGCCGAGTACATTGCTCGCTTCGTAGGGCATATAGATAATTTTGTTATCTTTCCCTTCCGTCATTTTGGAAAGCGCTTCAATGTATTTAAGCGAAATCATGTAGCTGGCCGGGTTGGAAGATTGGGCCACGGTGTTAGCCACAATTTTGACTGATTCGGCTTCTGCCTGTGCTACTTTAATTTTGGCCTCAGCCACCCCTTCTGCTTGTAAAATGGCGGCTTGCTTTCCCCCTTCGGCTTTTTTAATTTCCGATTCGCGCACAGCTTCGGCTTTCAAAATTTGGGCCGTTTTTGTACCTTCGGCTTCTGTTACCATAGCACGGCGGTCGCGTTCGGCTTTCATTTGTTTTTCCATGGCTTCGCGGATGGCGGCCGGCGGAATAATGTCCTGCAATTCTACGCGGTTGACTTTTACGCCCCATTTGTTGGACGCGTCATCCAAAATCACTTGCAGTTTGCTGTTGATGATTTCGCGCGAAGTTAACGTTTGGTCCAAGTCCATTTCGCCGATAATGTTACGCAAGGTTGTTTGCGTTAATTTTTCAATAGCCGTCGGCAACGATTCTACTTTATAGGCGGCTTTGAGCGGGTCGGTAATTTGGAAGTATAACAACGCGTTAATTTCAATGCCTACGTTATCTTTAGTAATTACGCTTTGGCGCGGAAAGTCATACACGGTTTCGCGCATATCAATCGTGTTGCGCAGTTCCATGTACGGTACGGAACGGGTACGCCCGGTGGCATCCGTATATTCGCGGCTGTTGCGCCATTCCATTTCATGCGGTTCATCTATAACGGGTACAATCCAGTTGATACCCGGGCTGAGCAGTTTGCAGTATTTACCGAAACGCTCAATAATTACTACTTGGGCTTGCTTGACAATAACAAGTCCTTTGACAACCAACACCACTACAAAAATGATGAAGGCTGCAATGAACAACAAACCTAAATTAGTTACAGTTTCCATGACGTTCTCCTTTATTTAATTTTTACAAATTATTTTTGACGGACGGTTAAAGTAACTCCGTCTAATTTTTCTACCACACAAGTTGCCCCGGCGGGGATGGCCTTTTCGGCGGTGGCTTTCCAACTTTCGCCCGCTACTTTGACGCGTCCGGTTTGTTGCGAGGGGTCAATAGTTGTTTCTACAACGGCCTCTTGTCCGATCACGTCTTCCGCCGGAGTTTTGATGTTTTTGGCTCCGGAATAAAGATGGCGTAACGCTATGGGACGTATGCCTAACCAGCATACGACAGTAATGCCCGTAAAAGCAAGGACTTGTCCCCAAATGCCTAAACCTAGCCAGGAACACAAGCCGGCCCCTAATGCGCCGATTCCTAAACAAGTCAGCGAAAATTCCATTGTGAATAATTCGCCTACAAAACAACATACGGCTAAAATAAAATACAAGTAATAGGACATAGCAACTCCTTGTTAATTTTTAATAATTTCCAAATAATTACGCAAGTAAGACAACCGGCGTTCATCGTGTACTTTGTTAAGCACAAAAATCATATTGGCAATAAACCGCCGCACCGTTTGCCGCGAGGAGAGCGGCGCCGTGCATTGGGATGTCCACGCCAGTTGCCGGGAAGCCAAATACGCTTTGCAATTCTCTTGCGATAAAATTTTCCCGTTATCTAACGGGTCAATAAAGAAAGATTGGTGTTGGGCATTATCTTGCCACTGCACTAAAATCCGCCCGGCTAAATCAATGAGGTTTACGTCTAATCCGTAACGGTTGCCAATCAATATATACAAGCACGCTACGCACAAGCCGGAACCTTGGCGTTTACGCAAAAAGTGTGCAAAAGAAATATCTTGAATAGCCAAATTGGCTTGCAGGGCTTTGATACCTAACGTGTCAAAAAAGTAGTGGCTTAAAATGTGGGCCATGTCCATAGAGCCGTTGGCGTTGAGTAACGCCGGACGTAATGAACGGGCCATAGTATCCACCGCGTGGGTGATTTCCTCGCGGGAAGTGGCCGGATTTTGAAATTTAGAAAGGAGCATTAGCCCTTCTTCTATGTCCGGGTTGATTTTAGCCGTAAACCGGGCAAACAAATGGGTAAGTTCTTCCCAATAAATTTCTTCTAAAGTATGTAAAACAGGTAAAGGGGCCGATTCGGAAAATTCCTCCGCCAATGCGGTCTGCACACCGACGGGATCTTCTTTTAGCGCGGCGGCAATCTCGTGCCGGAGTACCGGGCCGTAAGCCGTTGCTTCGGTAGTCAACAGTTTGAAGAGTGCTTTTAACCGGCCGTTTTTCATACTTATAGAATAGCAAATTCATTTCGGTTTTTCCACTCTTTTTTTTCAGTTATTTTTAGACGGGGAAAATAAAAAAGCCGGAGTCGTTAAACTCCGGCTTTTTTAAGCAATAAAAAATGCGCTTATTGTAAGTCTTTTTCGTTGGCGGTAATAGCCAAGACAACGCGGCGGTTAGCGGCGCGGCCTTCTTCGGTATCGTTAGACGCTACCGGGTAAGCGGCCCCGTATCCGACGTATTGAATGCTCAAGGTCTTTAAGCCGGAACCCAACAAATAGTCATACACCGCTTTAGCACGGGCATTAGACAATTTTTGGTTGATGGCATCAGAACCGGTGGAATCGGTGAAACCTTGTACCACAATGCGGTTTTTCGGATATTTTTTGAGCACGCGGTTCAAGTCCGAGAGCGTTTGCAAGGAAGCAGCGGATAATTCCGAGCTACCCACGGAGAACAAAATATCGTTTTTCAGATATACTTGGATGCCGTTTTCGCCTTTGACAACGTCCGCGATGGCGGCAAGTTCTTTGGCTTGTTTGTCGTAGTAGTTACCCAACAAACCGCCGGCAGTTACGCCGGTAAGCCCGCCGATAAGCGCACCGGTACCGGCTTTTCCGCCCGTGCTGTGGGCAATCAAAGCTCCGGCGCCAGCGCCTACGGCCGCTCCGCCCAAGGCACCCCAAGCGGTTCTTTTACCGGGGGTGGTGCAAGCCGCAGCGAGTAAAGATACTACGGCAGTTAATAATACTAATTTCTTCATGTGAAATATTCTCCTTAATTAAGGTATCTATATTTTACTTTTTTTTATCTAAAAAGGAAAAAGAAATTTTATTTTACTGGTAACCATTTTGAAAATCGGCGAGATGCAAACGACGGGATCCCGTATCGGCGGCCAGCAGGGTGCAACCTGCAAGGTTACGGGATGACAACAGGGGAACGACAACGACGAGAGGCTGAAACAAGTTCAGCATGACGGCGTTTTTTGCCTTTTTCGTCACCCTGAACTTGATTCAGGGTCTCACCTTGTTTTATAAATAACGAGATCCCGGATCAAGTCCGGGATGACGGCATTTTGGAGTTCGGGGATGACAGCATTTTGTGTGTACAGGATGACGGCATTTTTAGGGTTTTCAAAATTTTTTGAAGTCGTTTTTCCGTTTGGAAACAAAAAAAACTTGACTTTGTTTTTTTTTTTGCTATTTTTTAATAGATGGGAATTTTATTAAAAAGGAGCAAAAGGGTATGAAGAATAAATTGTTGGGCGGTTGTTCTTGCCGTCATGCTAAACAAAAAGGATGTCATGCTGAACTTGTTTCAGCATCTCACCGCTTTTTTGATAACAGTGGCTTTACGCTTATTGAATTACTCGTCGTCGTACTTATCATTGGTATTTTGGCGTCGGTGGCGTTGCCGCAATATCAAGTAACAGTAGAAAAATCACGCGTTGTACGCAGTATGTCATTAGCGCGGGCATTGTACGACGCCAATCAGCGTTACTACTTGGCTACGGGTTCTTACACAAATGATATTGATTTATTAGATGTGGATCTCCAATATAGCACTAAAACTGACAGGGGATCTAATATAAGTTACAAAACATCCATAGGAAGTTTTTCTCTTTATAACACTGGAAATACGATTTCTTTTGGCGGGAAAGGTTATACTATTGATTATTATGGTACCAAAGGAGTGTGCTATCCTTCCGTAACAGGAACTTTTGGGGAAGAAGTATGCAAGCGTATGGGCAAAAAACTAGACCGGATGAGTAGTGCCAGCACGCCATGCTACGAAGTCCAGTATTAAGTAAAACGTATCTTAAACTATTCGTCCCCTGAAGCGTAAAGGGTGGCGCGCGTAAGTGATATGCGGGCTATATCATATATAAAACCCCCGTTTTAGAACGGGGGTTTTGCAATATGTTAATTCTATTTAATAATTTCTTTGACGATTTTGTACGCCGTTGGTTTTTTGGCACTTAATGTAACGGCGGTTTTGAACAGGGCCACGCCCGCGTCCAACCGTTTTTTATCCGAAGCGTAAAAGGTGGCAATCACGTCGCCTTTTTTGACGGAGTCTCCGCCTTTTTTATTTAGCCAAATGCCCGCCCCGTAATCAATTACATCTTCCATGGTATTGCGTCCGGCGCCTAAAAGTACGGCGGCACAACCGGCGGTTTTAGCGTCAATGTGTTGGACGTATCCGTTCTTGTCCGCCTTTAGTTCGTAGGTTAATTTGGCATTTTTGAAATAGATTTCCGGTTTATCTACGACGGCCGGATTGCCGCCTTGCCACTTAATCATTTCGCGCAGTTTGGCAGCGGCCTCACCGTTATCAATTTTTTCTTCTAATAGTTTGCGCACTTTCCGGGCGTCTTTTTGGGCGCCGCTAAGCAGCAACATTTGCGCTGCTTCTTCTACTAATAATTCGTAGAAATCGGGCGCAAGAGTTTTATTGCCTTTCAAAATTTCAATAGTTTGGCGCATTTCGTTTGCATTACCAATGGCGCGGCCTAACGGTTGGTCCATGTAAGTAATAAGTGCGCGGCATTTAAGCCCCAAGAGTTTAGCCGTGGCGACGAGTGCGCGGGCAAGTTTGCGGCTGTCTTCTATCTTTTGCATAAACGCGCCGGAACCGTATTTTACGTCCATGAGTAAACTATCCACGCCTTCGGCATATTTTTTAGATAAGATGCTTGCCACAATTAACGGGCGGCTTTCCACCGAGCCGGACGCATCCCGCAGCGAATATAATTTTTTATCCGCAGGGGCGAGGTCTTTGGTTTGCCCGAACATGCACACGTTTAATTTTTTAATTTGTTTGTAAATATCATTGACGGGTACGCGCACGTTAAAATTTTTCATAGACTCTAATTTGTCTAACGTGCCGCCCGTATGCCCTAACCCGCGGCCGGACATCATGGGTACGGCTACGCCTGCGCAGGCCGCTAACGGAGCGAGTGCCAGAGAAATGCCGTCCCCTACGCCGCCGGTAGAGTGTTTATCAACCTTGGGTAGTTTGGTAATTTTTTTGAAATCTAACCGCCCGCCGGAGTGGGCCATGGCTTTGGTAAACATAGCAGTTTCTTTATCGGATAGCGGGTTTAAGAAACAGGCCATTAAAAAGGAAGATAACTGGTAGTCCGGCACGGTACCATGAGCCGCTCCTTTGGCTACAAAATTAAATTCTTCTTGCGTGAGTAGTTTGCGGCTACGTTTTTTGATAATAATGTCAATCATTCTCATAATAATATCTCCCAAGAGTACTACTCGTTTGATGATTATTTAAAATGGCGGATGCTGGCTTTATTTTGTTCCATGAGTTGGCTGATGGCTTTGCTTTGCTCTTGGAGTAACTGCTGTTGGCGGTTTTGATAAGTAGTGTAATCGGGGGCCAAGTAAGCAACTTGCTTGAGTTTTTGTTCGGTGCTGAGCATCATGTAAAAGGCCTTATCTTTTACTTTATCCCCGAAAGCGACTTGCAAATCTTTTAGTGTGACTTGATTGTTTACCTGCAAAGCGGTCCAATCCCGTTTCATGCGTACGCGATCCTCCAACGGTGCTTTACCGGGTAAGGCCTCATCATCCATGGTTACATCTAAAATGGTGGCAGGACGTGAAACCGCCGGAGTTGTTACGCGCGGGGCCACCGGCGCTGGTGCGTGCGTTACAACAGGGACAGCCGAAGACTCCGTATGGGTGGGAACGGTGGGCCGGGCCGCCGCTGAGGCCGCAAACGACATGGGTAACATGGTTGCGGGGGAGTTTTTCAAAGATCCTTTTTTCTGCACAACGCCCCAAAATTGCTGAAACCAAAATGCGCGAATCTTTTGATCTTGTTCTTTAGAAGTACATCCGGACAACAAGATACATACACAACCCATAACCAATATGCTGATTTTTTTCATAAATCCTCTGTACCCACTATAACAAATTTACGACAGCCCGTACAACTTTTTTGTGTTTTCGGTGGTCAACGCCGCCAGTTGTTCAATCGGCATATCCAAATAATCTGCTACCCATTGTGCGATAAGCGGGATATTAGAGGGATCGTTGCGCATACCGCGTTTCCCTTGCGGGGATAGGTACGGGCAATCGGTTTCTAAAATAATTTTATCGGCTCCTGCTTTTTTGACAGCTTCGCGGATATATTCGTTTTTTTTATAAGTAAAACAACCGTTGATCCCTAGCAAAAGGCCGTGGTCTAGGGCCCGTTTGGCTTCTTCATACCGGGCGCAAAAACAATGCAGCACACCGGGATGGAAAGTGCAAGAGGTGTTGTGCCAATACTGTTTAAGTGCGCTAAACGTATCATCATAGGCCGCGTAATCTTCGCCGGTACGGCGCACATGCAAAACGAGCGGTTTTTGCGTTTGGTTGGCTAGCGAAATCATTTGTAATAAAGTTTGATGTTGGAGGTCTTTATCAGCGATATCCAAGCAAGTGTAGTCTAACCCGATTTCTCCCACCGCCCGGGTGCGCGGATCTTGTACGAGTTGCTCCAGTTGCCGGACGGCATCTTGGGTGTATTTGGGGGAGTATTCCGGGTGGACGCCCAACACGGCATAGATAAAATTAGGATAGGTTTGCGCTAAATCAAGTGCCGGTTGCCATTCGTCGGGCGCACAGCCGATTTCTACGCTCGCGCAAAGTCCCGCCTTCGGTAAAACGGAGGAAATAAGAGCCGTTCGGTCGGCATCAAAGGCAGGATCATTTAAGTGGGCATGCGAGTCTATAAACTTCATATTTATCTCGCCGTCGTTTAGAAAATCAGTTCCGCTAGCCAAAACGATAAAATCATGCCGATAGAATAACTCGTCACGTTCATGGCGGTGCTGAGGAAAAACGCATCTTTGAAGGAAAGTTTTTTGGGGCTCATTAAGCGGATGATTAACGCTTCCGCTACCACATAAAACACCCACAAAAATGCCGTGTCAGACGCGTACCATGCCAAAAATACCCATGAAACGGCCATGGTAAGTATATTGGCTACGGCTACGCTCCATAAGATGGTAAAACTTTTTTGCGTATAAATAAGGTACGCCGCCGCGGCCACCAGTTCTAACAGCAATACCAATAATAACGAAAATAACGCGTCCGTCCGGGCCCACGCGCCTAAATCCGGCACGACGTCAGTTGGCTCTACGATAAGCGCGTCTTTATTCACTTGCACTTTATACCGCGCGCGCAATTTGTGCGTAGTGGGAAAAATGTTGCTTTCGCGTTGAGTGCCGTCTGCAAAGGCGATAATCAGTTTTTGAAAATCTGTATATTCATACGCAACAGAAAAACAATCTTCTGCGCCGCAGTATAATTTTTGTATGCCGTAATGCCCCAAGGGCTTGCTCTCTAAACATTGGTTATCGGTGCATTGGATTTGTTCGCTATGGAGCGGATCAATGGCCGGTTTTTGTACCGTATTATATACAAACGAAAATTCCATTTCCGGTTTGGGGGATACGTCGGCCTGCGCTGCACTGAGCGGAAGAAGAAGAAAAAGCGATAAAAATAATTTTTTCATAATTAGACGTCCTTTTTTTGTATTATAACATTATAAGAGAAAAGGGGGAATAAAAATGTTACTCACACAAACTCAACTTGAAAAATACGCCCAAGTAATGATTTGGGCCCTCAAAGCCGCCCGTCGCAACGGGAAATTTAAACCTTATGATATAGTGCTGCTGCGTTGTGATGTAGGGGCCAGACCGTTAGCCAAAGAAATTTATAAACAGTTGCTTGAACAAGGCTTGCAACCGGTGTTGCGGTTTAACGCGCCGGAAGATTTTGCTAAAAATTTTTATTTGGCGGCAGATAAAAAACAACTCTCTTTTATTGCCCCCGGCGAAAAAGAATTTCAAGGCGGTATAAACGGTTTAATTGCGTTGCACGCACCGGAGGATTTGACGCATCTAAAACAAGTGGATCCGTCGCGTATTGCCCAAGCGGTCGTGGCGCATAAACCGCTACGCGAAATTTTAGATGTGCGCGAACAACAAGGTAAATTTTCGTGGACGCTTTGCAATTATCCGACGGAAGAACTAGCCAAACGGGCCGGATTATCTGCCAAAGAATATGCCAACCAAGTCGTGCGCGCGTGCTTTCTAAACGAAAAAGACCCCGTTAAAAAATGGGCGGAAGTGACGAAACAAATTACCGAAATCGGGATGTGGTTGTCGTCGTTGCCGATAGAAACCTTGCGTATTGAATCTGCGCACATGGACTTTGAAGTGCTGGTGGGCGAAAAGCGGAAATTTATTGCAGGCGGCGGATGCAACGTGCCGTCTTTTGAAATTTTTACTTCGCCGGACTGGCGCGGTACCAAAGGGATTTATTTTGCCGATTTGTCGTCGTACCGGAGCGGAAATTATGTTAAGGGCGTGCGGCTGGAATTTAAAAAAGGACGCGTGGTCAAAGCCGATGCCGAAAAAGGCGGCGAGTTCGTACGCAAGATGTTAGCCATGGATCGCGGGGCCAGCCAAATTGGCGAGTTTTCGCTGACCGATCGGCGGTTTTCCAAAATCACCAAATTTATGGCGGATATTTTATACGACGAAAACTTTGGCGGCAAATACGGCAACTGCCATGTGGCCGTCGGGGCCAGTTATGCCGATACCTATACCGGCCCGCAAAGCGATATGACCAAAGCGTTCAAAAAGAAAATGGGTTTTAACGATTCTTCGTTGCATTGGGATTTGATCAATACCGAAGATAAACGCGTAACGGCCAAACTCAAAAACGGTACGACTGTAACGGTGTACGAAAAAGGCGAGTTTAGTTACTAATCTAATTATCGCACATAAAAAACCCCCGAGGTAATACCCCGGGGGTTTTTGTGTTAAAACAACCGCTTATTTATTGGTGATTTCCAATTCTACGCGGCGGTTAGCAGCGCGGCCTTCGCGGGTTTTGTTGGTGGCTACCGGATTTTTGGCGCCATGCCCGACGGAGGTTACGTTTTCAGCGGCGACCCCGTTTTTAACGAGTTGGTCGGCTACCGCTTGCGCGCGGCGTTGGGAAAGGTCTACGTTGTAGGCCGGATCCCCTAACGAATCGGTATATCCCGCTACGCGCACTTGGGCGTTGGGATATTTTTTGAGTACGTTAGCCGTTTTGCGGATTTGGGCGATAGAATCATCTTGGATGACATCGCTGTTATAAGCAAAGTTGATCGGTTCTTTGAACGAAAGTACCGCTTGAGTTTCGGTCTTTTGGCTGACGGTGGCTACTTCGGATAAAGCAGCATCTTCCGTTACGGCCGGTTTAGCGACCGGAGCCGGGACCGGAGCCGGAGCTTGTTGCATAACCGGTTTGGGGTGATGCGCTTTGTGGAAGTGAGCCCGGTGGCCAATAGCCGCTTTCGCACAAGTGTTAGAGCGGTTAGGTGTTCTCGTGCATTTGGTGCAATGGCAGGCGCCTAAAAACAAAGCTACTGCCAAAATAGTTAATACTTTTTTCATTTGTTTCTCCTTGTCTAAAATATACAACTTGACCTCTTTATTTTACAATATCCTGCAGGTTGGTACGCCTTTTTTTTTCATTAGTTCCCGGTACAATTGGTAAATGGGCTTACCGAATTTAGGATGAACGAAATCTGCCCGTAGATAAGAAAGCGGTTTTAATACAAATTCCCGCTCGTGTAAACGCAGGTGGGGGATAAATAGCGGATATGTATCGTCATCTTCAAAAAGGACTTTGTCCTCATAAAATAAAATATCCAGATCAATTACGCGCGGCCCGTTTGGAAATGTCGGCACGCGGCCCAGTTGGGTTTCCAGTGCTTTTAATTGTTTGAGTAACTCCATGGGAGCGAGCGTTGTTTCCAAGATGACGATGGCGTTAATAAAATCGGCCTGTTGGGCAAATCCTTCCGGTTGCGAAATAATATAAGGCGAAATTTCTTTGACCGTACCCAAGGCGGGCAAGGCGGCTACGGCGCGGTCTATATTTTCTTTGGCCGGGGCGATATTACTGCCCAGGGCCAACACCACTTGGGACATATCAATTCTCTCCTTGATATTCTATCCAACGGTCGGCTTCTTCTGCGACGCGTACGCTGTAAAGTTGGGGGAATTTCGCCCGGACCGCATCAAAAATCCAAATAGCCAGATTTTCCGTGGTGGGATAAGGGAATAGGGCGTTTAAGTCGGCGTGTTCCAAATAATTATTGATGTGTATTTGCAAAAATTGTTGTACACTGCGAAAATCAATCAAAAATCCTTCGTTATTCAGCGGCCCGTACAGGGTAATCTGGTACGAAAAATGATGTTCGTGGTTGGGTTCATTTAAGACTCCGTCGTGGCTGTGCGCGGCGGTAAACGAGTTGCATTGGGTCAGGTAAACTTTTTTCATCGGACGGCCTCCAGTTCGTTATAAAAAGTAAGCAACTGCCGGGTTTCTTTCACGTCGTGTACGCGCAAAATGTCGGCCTGTTGTTGCAAGGCAATCAACTGCGCGGCCAGTGTTTGCGGTAAACGCATTTGCGGCGTGTCTGTCCCTTGGCTTAAAAAACGCTTGCGCGATAAGGCGACCAATAAGCGTACATCTAAATCTTTAAAAAATTTTAAGTGTTTTAGCAAGTCATAATTTTGCTGACGCGTTTTGGCAAAGCCGAAACCCACATCTATAATAAGTTGTTTTTTCGTCAGCCCGGCGGCAAGGGCTTGGCTGATTTTGTCTGCCAAAAAATCTTTGATTTCGCCGAGTAAATCGGTATAATCGGTTTGTGTTTGCATGGTTTGCGGCGTGCCGCGTGTATGCATCAGGACGAGTTGTGCGTCGTGTTTTTTAACGAGTGAAAAAAGTTCGGGTGTGGGCGCGCCGCTGACATCATTGATAATTTGTACGCCGTTTTCCAATCCTGTTGCGGCTACGGAAATGTGGCGGGTATCTAGTGAAAGCGGTGTTTTTAGGCCGCGCGCGCGTACCGTTCTAATAAGAGGTAAAACGCGGGCGAGTTCGGTTTGTTCCGTAACGGGGGTAACCCCGGGGCGGGTACTTTCACCGCCGATATCCAACACGTCCGCGCCGTCTTGCACGCACGCTTGCGCGCGCGCCACAAGGGTATCCAAGGCGGCGTTTGGATTCCCGTCGTAAAACGAGTCCGGCGTAGCGTTAATAATTCCCCAAATGTTCGGCATACGGATTGTACTTTAATACCCTTGTCTGCGGTGGCTTTTATTTAATCATTTCCAAAAATTCGCTGCGGACTTCCAACTTCTTAAATGCTCCGCGGATGGCACTGGTTACCATAACGGCGTTGTGTTTTTCAATGCCGCGCGAACTGATACACATGTGTTTGGCTTTGCACACGACCATGACTCCGTGTGGGTGCAAGGTTTCCATTAAACTATCGGCAATTTGTGCGACGAGTTTTTCTTGAATTTGCAAACGGCGCGCAAACACTTCCACGAGGCGCGCCAATTTGGAAATACCCAGTACGCGCCCGTTGGGTAAGTAGCCAATGCTAATTGTGCCAAAGAACGGTTGTAAATGGTGTTCGCAGGTAGAATAAAACTCAATATCTTTTAATACGACCATTTCTTCGCAAGACCCTTCCACAAAGGTTTTAAGTACGTCTTGCGGTTTTTGTTTATATCCGCCGAAAAGTTTATCCCAACTTTTTACAATGCGTTTAGGGGTTTCCAGCAAGCCCTCGCGGGACGGGTCGTCGCCGATATAGGCCAGTAACTGGCGGAGGTTTTCCAACGCTTGGGCTTGAGTTATTTTAGGTGAATGAGTTTGTGCAGTTGTACGCTTAAACGCGCGGACGGATGTTCTTTGACCAGTTTTACGCATAGGGTGATATTCTCCTCTTTGTTACTTTCGGGTTGTAAATAAACCGTTGTTTTTTCGTTTTCGTAATTATAGTATTTTTTCAAATCTTCCAAATCGGTTTCGGTATTTACTACTAATTTAATCACGTCTGCTTTTTTAAGCATCTGTTCGCTGACGTATTTTTTGGGGGATACGCAAACGAAATCAGCGCGGCTGACATCCGCGTCGTGTGCGCCGTTTGTTTCAATATGTACGGTATGCCCGGCCGATTTAAGTAACGCAATTAACGCGGGTAAATCTTGTTCGGTCGGTTCGCCGCCGGTAATCACGACCGTTTTGCACGGATAGTGCGAAAGCCCGACCAAGACGTCTAAATTATTCATCTCTTTGCCGCCGCTAAAAGCATATTTGGTGTCGCACCAACTGCACCCCATACTGCACCCGGCCAAACGCAAAAATACGGCGGGCATTCCGGCGTGGCGGCCTTCGCCTTGGATGGAATAAAAAATCTCGCTAACCTTCCACAACGGCTGCGGCATTGTCGCTCTCCCAAATTTCTACGGTTTTTAAGGTTAAATATTGCTTGTTCAGTTCCGTGCTTACTTTGTCAAATAAAAATTGGGCCAAGTTTTCGGCGGTGGGATTGGGCAGTAAGTCGTTCAAAAACTGATGATCCGGCAAGAAACCGTCCAACAATTTTTTAACGACTTTGAAATCGCACACCATGCCGTCCGCTTTTACCGGGCCTTCCAACACAAAAACGGCTTTCCACGTGTGGCCGTGCAAGTCGTGGCACGGGCCTTGGTAATCGGGCAGGCGGTGGGCCGCACTAAATGAACGGATGAGTTTAATACGCATTATTTCCCCTCCGGCAGTAAATTAAAAATTTGTTGCATATAAATAATACATAAAATCGTTTGGGCCAGCATAAAAAGCGGGATATTGTACCAAAGCCGTACATACCACAATAGGGCCAGCGGCCCTTGCAATAAGAGCGCCCAACGTGCAATAGTTGCCCGGGGAATTGGGCTTAATGTAATCAGTTTGAAAAACAACCCTACCGTGGCCGCCAAACACCAAGTGAAAATAAACACAAGCGGGATAAAAAATAAGGCGCTAAACAAGGCCGTAGCCGTTAAAGCGGTGCCTAGAAGCGGTTGGTTTTTAGCCAAAAAATCCGGCGTGGTGGTGGCGGATAATGTGGGGGGCAACGGGCGGGTTTGTACGCTGTTTGCTCCGGGCATATAAAGGGTATTCTGCCCCACCCACAGCAGTACATTTTGTTGGGCAAATTCTTGCAAAGCAGGGGGCGTTTGACGGGCGGACTCAAAGGCGATTTTGAAATCGCTTTGCGGTAAATAGGCGTAAATGGTTTTTTCCGGCGCGGTTAGTACGCCTTTATCAAAGGTAATTTGCGGAAAATTTTTCAAAAATGTCGGCAGATTTTTTTTCACCCAACCGGTGGTACACCCGTAAAATACCAGCAGCGACAGCATCCACAAATATACGATAAATCCAATGAGCTGTCCTCGGGTTGCAAACGCTAGTTTATGGTATGAACGGAACGAAAAAATAGTTTGTAAATGAATCCAAAGCATACACTTATTATACTAATTTAGCCCTACGGCCTATTTGGCAGTCTTTTTATTTTGGCAAGTAACTTGCGCTCCTAAAAAGAAAGTTTGGTTCTTTTTGAACACGCAAGAAAGTTTTTGGGAAACCAGATTTTGCGGCGTAGAGCCGGGCGCAGGAAGTAAACACGCAATACGCGTGCAAGAGTAGGCCTCTCCGCATTGGGGAAACGAGGAGGAGGGAAAATTGGAAATAAACCACGAAAAATCTAAGTTATAGTTGAGTGTAGCCAAAAAATTTTCACACGTCAATGTCTCAAACGTACAACGCGGTTCGGCGGAGGATTGCTCGGTGGTGAGGGTTTGGTCCAGTAAGGTATAGCGTTCTTGGCCCAGGGGGTCTCCCTGTACGCGGTACACATCAAAACAGGTAAACCCTGCCGGCTCTTGTTTGGAACAGGTAAACGGGTTAAAAATATCCTTACCGGGGCAAGTATCTTGCACTTGGCTAATCTCAGTAGATAAGTACTGGGCATTTTGCCGCACTGTAGCGGGCGTATGTCCCGCCGCGCCCAAACAACCCAGCACGCTTAAAATCAAAATGATGCGTTTTTTCATCTTTACCATACTAGCAAATTTTCTTTTTTTATGAAATGTCTAAAAGAATTATACCGAACGCACGCGGTTGTGCGCGCGTTCGGTTTTTGTATTGCAAGCTGACCGCTATTTATGTAAGATATAACCGTGGTGTCCCATTTTTGCTTGGAGAGAGATTATGTCCAAAAATATTTTTTCTTTTTTTACAAAACAGAAACTTTCCGCAACTGTACTCAACCACTTGGGCGCAGAGGTGCTGAATTTTGTAGAACAATTTCCGTCAGCGGTAGCACTGGTGGATCAAAAAGGGACAATCGGACTGGTAAATCCGGCCGCCACTACTTTACTGCAAAAAGAACCGTCCGATTTAGTGGGACAACCGGTATCTTGCTTGGGCATCACTCACGAACAATTGCTGGCGTGGCAAAAAGACGGGGCACGTCATACGGTGGAATTAACCGATTCTTTGAAACAGCCGCTTAAGTTGCAAGCAGGGGCCAAGCCGCTTGCCAATACCGAATTTACCATTTTGACGTTGGAAGCAATGGCGCAACCCACCAAAATACAACAAGAAAATGCGTTCTTGCAAGCGGTTTTAAGTCAGTATCCGTGTGCGTTGACCGTGCAAGATGCGTCGGGCAAATGTGTTTTATGGAACAAAGCCGCCGAGCAGTTATTTGGGGTGCCGGCCGAGCAAGCCCAGGGACGGGTATTATACCAATCGTTACCTAAAAAACTGTCCGCCGTTGTATATGGGTTGGACGAGGAATTGAAAGCAGATAAAATGCGTCACGAGCCGATGCGGTTTTCGCTCGGCGCGTCCAAAAATACGCCGGAACGGATTTTGGCAATTAGCAAATATAATTTACCGGTCGGGAATTCAACCTCTTCGTTTACGGTTACTTTATATGAAGATGCTACCGACCGCCTTTCCCACGAACAAGATTTGGAACGCAGTAAAAAATTATTGCATGCGGTGCTGGAAAATATTCCGCTTGGCTTATATACCCGTGATTGTAATGAAGAAATTACATTTTTTAACAAGCAAAGCATGCAGATCTTAAATGAGACCAACCCGTATCATACCGATCACCCCAACCAATATCAGCAAAACAGCAGTTTGCAAGAATACCGGATACGCGAACAACAAATTTTAAAAGACGGGAAAACGTATGAATATCCCGAAGAAGTATATACGGACTCGTCCGGTAAGAAAAAGATTGTGCACATGATTAAAGTGCCCCTTTTTGATGCCGGGCCCAAACCCATGGTACTTTCTATTGTAGAGGACGTAACCAAACGGCGCGAACAGGAACAGGAAATCCAACGCGTAAGCAGTTTCTTTTCGGCCATTGTGGAAAACGCGCCGATTGCCATGTATGCCCGCCGAGCGGACGGGCGTATGTTGTTTCGTAATAAACAATGTAATGAACTTTTTGGGACTACACATGCCAATGATTATGATGAACGTGGTGGTTTAATACATGAAACAGACGAACAAGTCAGCCGGTACATGCAACGGGAACACGATATTTTGGAAAAAGGAAAAATTGTGGATTTGCCCGAAGAACAGTATATCAATGTGCGGGGGGAAAATAAAATAGTACACCTTGTTAAAGCACCGGTGCAAGAAGAGCATTGTGTGCTTACGTTGGCGGAGGATATTACCTTCAAAAAAGAACAAGAGCGCGCACTGATAGAATCTAAAAACTTTTTACAGACGGTCATTAACCAATTGCCGGTATCTTTGTCCGTTAAGAATTACGCGGGGCAATATATTTTGTGGAACAAGAAAAGTGAGGAACTTTTTGGCGTGTCGGCGCAGGATGTGATCGGTAAAAACGCGTACCGGGCGGACTTGAACAAGGAACAGGCGGAATTTATCCGCGAAACCGATTTGCGGGTTTTTGAAAGCAAAAAAGAACAAAATATTCCGCAAGAACTTATTTCCTCTCCCAACGCCGGTATTAAAATTATGCATACGGTGAAGACTCCCGTATTTAATACAGACGGTACGCCGGATTGTTTGCTGATTGTGTCGGAAGATATTACGGCTAAAACCAAAATGGAAAAACAAATTCGGGAAGCCAGCGATAAAAACACCCTGTTAGTAACCAATGCCCGCGAAGGGGTGGTGATTGTAGAGGACGGCAAAATTATTTATGCCAACAATGCCTTTTGCAACATGCTAGGGGCTGAAAATTTAGACGCGATAAAGGGCAAAGTCTTATTGGATTTTGCCAGCGACAATCACCGGGTGTTCTTAAAAGAAAAATACGAGGCGGTTCGCTCGGGTGCTGAAGATAATTCCTCGGCGATTGAGGTGCATTTTAAGCAGGCCGATAACGGCGAAGTGGAAACCAGATTTTCGGCGGTGTTAGCCAAATATATGGGGCGGCGCGTGGTGCTGGGTTTCGCCAGCGATATTACGGCCGATAACCGTGTATTGCGGGAGTTAAAAAACGAACGGAATAACTTCCGCCAGGCGTTTGAAAAGAACCGTACTGCGGCGGTAATACTTTCTCCCCGCGGGTATGTTACGCGTATGAACGAGTCCGCCCGCCAATTGTTCGGTTTTACCGAGGAAGATAAGAAATTTTATAGTAGTGTCTATATTCGCCCGGCCCTTAAATTGCCGGTTCGCCGTGCCATGAAGGATGGGCAAAGCATCCAACAGACATATACTTTAGACTTTGACAAACTGGCCAGCCGTTTCCCGGATCGGATCCATAAAACAGGCCAATTAGACTTATCGCTTTCCTTTACCCCGCTTTCCAAACGAAACACGAAAGACGGTTTGGTGGAAGCGGCTTATTTAGTGTGTATTGAGCCGGCAACTGCTCCATCACAAACTACCCCGCCGACTCCCCCGGTCATACCTGTTGAAAAGCCGGCGCCGGCGCAACCGAAAACGTCGTTTGCTAAAACGGCCTGTGCCAGCGGATCTTTGCCCCCGCCGCCTCCGTTTTTAACCTCATCCAAAGAGGCGAACTATAACGGGGAACGGTTGGTCCTTCCCAATAGTGAGCCGTATGCGATATGCAACGAAAAATTTATTATTACCGATTGTAATACCCCCTTTTGTTCGCTGTGTGAATTGGAAACAGATGAACTGAAAGGGCAGGATATCCGGCATTTATTTGTGCAGGACGAGGACTCTTTGATTGCGCAAGATTTTAATTTGCTGGCCAAAGACGGCAAACTTTTTAACCGTGAATATACCCTTCAATTAGGAAGCGGTTTAGAAACTTGTAAAATCCGGCTCTGTGCCGAAAAAACGAGCGACGGACGTTATTTGTTTATCCTGCGCAGTTTGGCTTTCCATTTACAGATTATGAAAATTTTGGAAGAACGTTCCTCCCAATTAAGCGCCCTGCGTGCTGTTACGGACGGGGCCGTTTTGCGGGTGGCGTTTGACGGCCGCCAATTGGGCCGCCTGGAACCGCTTAATAATTGGTTGTCGGCTCAAGCGGGGTATTTGCATGAAGACGTGGGCCAACTGTCTTTTGCCGATTTGTTTTTTGACCCGAGTCAGGAAGATCGTTCTCCTGCGCTGGCGTTGGCCAAAGCGCAAGAACAACTTATTAAACAGGGTAAAACATTTTTTATATTGCCGTTTCGGTGTAAAGACGGATCCTCTTTTGAGGCGGCGGTATCTCTTAGTGTAATGGATATTCCCAGCCGCAACGAAGTGTTGGCTGTTATCCGTAATTTAACGGCCCAGCAACAGATGTGGGGGAAAACCTCCAAAGAAGCCCAAGAATTAACCAGTTTGCGCCAAGCGTTGCCCGGGTTGTATTTGCGGATGGACGCCAAGGGGAAAGTGTTGGAAGTTTCTTCCAATTTGGCTGGGATAGATGATGCCCAAGCCCGCGAACTGTTTTTAGGCAAAACACCGGAAGAATTTTGGCCGTCAGAAGCGGCTGCCCGGGCTTTATTTACGCTCAAAGAATCATTAGCCGTACACGTTAGTTCCCGGTTTGAATTTGAATGGCCGTTCGGCGGCGAGACGGGCTATTATGAGGCGGATGTGTCGCCGTTAAAAGACGTGCCGGAAGCAATTTTATGGGTAAAAGACGCTTCCGAAAAACGCCTCTATGATAAACACTTGCACGATTTATACCGCCTTTCGCAAGAAACGCGCCTGGGCATGACAGAGCAAGTGGATAAATTACTGGCGTTAGGTAAACAGGTATTTCAGGCGGATATCGGGTTAGTATTACGTTTTGAACCCCGCAAAGAACAGATAAACAGTTTGGTTTTATATACAACGAAAAATACGTTTGGTATTGCGTCGTCTATGGAATTTACCGTGGAAGAATGCTTGCGCGACGTGGCGGACGGAGTGGTCGTACTGTCGCCCGATTTGGGCAGTTTGTCGTGCACGCGTTGCCTCCACCGGGAAAAAGGATTCGGCGCGCTGCTGGCCGCTCCGCTTGTGGTGGACGGAAAAGTAGAGGGCGCACTCTGTTTTGCCGCGCGGGAAATGCGCCGCCGCTTTCCGGCCGGTTCGGAAGAGTTTTTAGGGCTCATGGCCCGGTTGTTGGCCTTTCGTATTGAACTGCGGCAAGCCGATAAACTTTTAGGGGCCGCGGCACGGATGTTTACCCGTACCTTAAATGACGTGCAAGTGCCTGCCTTGCGGGTGGATCCGGACTTCTTAATCACCTACGTCAACGAACCGCTGGTACAATGGCTCAACCGTCCGCGGGAAACTTTGGTAGGCCAGGAACTGTTTTCGTCTTGGATCCGCCATGCGGATATTGCCCGCCGTACATTGCAGGAAGCCGTTCACAATGCTGGCGGCAGTGAATCGTGCCAAGTGAAATTTGAAGTTTTACTGCCTAGCGGTATTTACGAAGAAATGCCGTGGGAAGTTTTTGTTTGCCGCGGGACGAACGGTGTCGTAGAAGGATATGCGCTCGTTGCCCAAGCGGGTTCGTAATAAAAACTATTGAAATTTTTTGAAACGTTTGTTAAACTTATAGTAGTGGAGTAGGCAAGTGTCTGCGTTTAATGGCGGACAGGAGAGTGATTATGATTAAGAAGATTTATCTATTGGGTTTTATGTTACTAATAGCGGGCGTGTGCCATGGCGAGGAGATGGAATTTGTAACGGTGTTGTCTTCGCCGGTGGGTGCGTTTGCTAACTTGGAAACGGCGGATAGTAGCAGTCCGACCCATGCAAAAGTTGTCCAGTTCGGCGCAAGGTCGACTGAAACGGGAACGATTCAAATAGTCGGAACGCAGAGCTCGACTAACTACCCTTCTTTAGGGGCCGTGAGTTTAAAAAAGGGTACCAGTTTGTCTTCAAAAAATGCTGAAGATGGTTCTTCTCTGGGTGCGGAAGAAATGCGCGCGAGTAGAATGGAGGTAAACCTCAAAGGGGAAGTTGTCGGGGGCAGTTTGTTGGCTAATACAATGGCGGTAAATGCAAATGATACTTACCTGGAGCTTAACGAAGAAGGTAAAGGGAAATTGGTAATAGGCGAAAATTCGTCGTCAGCTTCGACGTCTGTAAAAACAGCCGGGGCGCAGGATAAATTGATAATTCACCGCGACACTACTGCCATCGACCAGTTTGATAGGGGAACGCAGAATTTTGATCCTGGAATGAAGTGGCGCAATCGCATTCCTGTTAAAGGCTCTCCTTCTAGTACTACTACGTTTCTACTTGAAGGTACGGCGTGGGCTACTGCCACCGGAGATTAGCAATAAGAGAAGAAAGAAATTTTAGATCGGTTTGTGTTGTGCCGCTCTTTTCAAAAGGGCGGCCATTTTTTTGTCGGTTGCCGTAGGAGCGTTTTTGAATAAATCGGTTATTTCTTGATAGGTTGTCTGGGTTACTTCGGCTCCGTTTTCCAGTAATAATTTAACAAGATTTACCCGACGCGTCGCCGCGGCATAAAATAAGGCACTGCGTCCGTTTTGGGTAGTTAAATTGGGGTTGGCTCCGCGTTTTAGCATGTAGGTAACAAGGGCGGTGCGTTCTTTTTCGGTAGGATAGGGTTGAGTAATTGCCATGAAAAGCGGGGTCGCGCCTAAATCGGTTTGTATATTAAGATCCGCTCCGCTGGAAATAAGCAGTTTAGCGGTCTCGGCCTGGCCGTCGCGCGCGGCAATAAATAAAGGCGTCCAACCGTTGGGAGTTTGGGCGTTGATATCCAGCCCTTGCTCTAGTAAATAGTTAATGATATCCTCGTTTCCGCCGGAAGCCGCCGCATGCAAGGCGTTAAATTCCATGTTTGTATATTCCCGTTCTTCGTCGCTAAAATAAAAAGTAAAATCAAGCGCCGCACCGTTTTCTATATCTTCTTTAACGGCTTGTAAATCACCGTAATAAGCACTTGCAATCAAGTGTTCGTTGCGTTCCTGTATAAGCGCTTGGTGATAGCCGATCCCCAACGCGCCGGCAATAAATAGCAGCGTTACAATCAGTATTTTTTTGGTCATGGCCCTATTGTAGCAAAAAATAAAGGGGAGGTTTTTGGGTTTCGGGATGACAATACTTTTTGCCTTTGTTGTCATGCTGAACTAAAAAAGTCGTCACCCTGAACTTGATTCAGGGTCTCACCTTATTGCCGTTTTAGAAAGTGGTGAGATTCCAAATCAAGTTTGGAATGACAAATTGATACAAAAAAGGCTGTCATGCCGGACAATAAAATAAAGTCATTCCCGAAAGTTGTAATCGGGAATCCCCACCGCTTAGAAACGGCCATAAGGAGGAGATCCCCGATAGAAACCCTCGGGGATGACAAGGTTTTCAAGATTTTTTTAAGTCGTTTTTCCGTCGGAAAATAAAAAAACTTGACTTTGTTTTTTTTTTTGCTACTTTTTAATAAATGGGAATTTTATTAAAAAGGAGCAAAAGAGTATGGAAAATAAAATTTTGGGCGGTTTTACACTCATTGAATTATTGGTCGTCGTTTTAATCATTGGCATTTTGGCGGCGGTGGCGCTCCCGCAATATAAAATCGCGGTAAGCAAAGCCCGCCTGACGCAATTGGTTACGTCGGCAAATTCGGTTGTGCAAGCGCAAGAGCGGTATTATTTAGCCAATGGGGAATATACGGATGATTGGTCAGTGCTGGATATAGAAATAGAAGGATTAACGCAGGGCGTCTCTTCGGTGGGATGGAGACTTGACCTTCATCTTAACAAACTTAATTCAAGTCAGCCGGATTCGGTATATGCTACCGATCCCCGCTTGCCCGGAATTTTGTTGATTTTTGCTTACAATCAATATTCTTTTTGGGGGCGGCGCGGCGCACGGACTTGTTATGCCAACCAGTCTAATAATCTGGCAAATACTTTATGTAAAAATGCAACCGGGAAAGCCAATTTCTCTCGCGCGGCCAGTCCATACAACATATATGATTTCTAACCGGTTGCTATCTGCTTTTTTAGAGTTAGATTTTGCGGTGTAGAGTTGAAGTGAAAATTTGATATGATATTAGTATGGAACAGGATGATTCTTTTGATACCACCAACGAGTATTTTAAACGCTTGGGGCAATTAACCCAAGAAACGAACCGCGAAGAAACTGCGCGGTTATGGGCTTTGGCTAAAAAAGGTAACAAGGCCGCTAAACATCAAATTTTAGAGAGTAATTTGCGCTTAGTTATTCCGACGGCGAAACGCTTTTTGCGTCCCGGTATGGAACTAATGGATTTGATTGAAGAGGGCAATTTAGGTTTGTTGCAAGCCATTGATAAATTTGATCCGTCTAAGGGCTATCGTTTTTCCACGTATGCAGTATATTGGATAGAGCAATTCATCCGTAAATATATTGAAGAACAATCCGGTTCCATTAAAATTCCGTCGCACGCGTGGGGGAATCTAAAACGCTGGTTCCGCGCGTGGAACGAACTGAAAGAAGCCAACGGCCGCGAGCCGTCGTTGCAGGAAATGGCCAAAGAATTAGACTTAACGGCGCGGCAAGTTAAATCTATTATGGACACGTTAAGCGCGGCGAAAGGGATTGATTCGTTGGCAACCGTTGTATATGACGAAGAAGATATGACGTTGGAAGACGTGCTCAGCGACGACGGAAAAGGCAATCCGCATGATGTGTTTTTGAAAAAAGAAGACCAAAACAGCATCAAAAAAAGTATGGCCGATTTGAACGACCGCGACCGCCAAATTATTATCATGCGCTACGGGTTAGATGATAACGAGCCCAAGACGTTGGGTGAAGTAGCAGATGAGTTGGGTTTATCGCGCGAGCGGGTGCGCCAAATTGAAGGGCGGGCCATCCATACTTTGCGTCGCGAGGCTTTGCGCGCCGGCTTGTTGGAAATGCCTGCGGGAGCAGATTTTCGTACGCGTAAACTGCATACTGCTATGAAACCCCGTGTGCAAACCAATATCTTAGGGGAAGAACATCCCCGCGGTGCTTTAGCCAAATTATTATCGCAAGCCAAAAAATCGTCGGTTAAAAAACCGGTTAAAAAAAATAGTCAAAAACCGCGTTCTAAAAAACAACCGGTTAAAAAAACCGCGTCCAAAAAAGCATCTAAAACCACCCGCCGCAAAAAATAATTTCACGCCCCCGTAGCTCAATTGGATAGAGCGATTCCGTCCTAAGGAAGAGGTTGCGAGTTCAACTCCCGCCGGGGGTAAAATAAAATACTCGCTTCGGCGGGTATTTTATTTTTATGGTGTGAACGACGAGATCCCGGATCGGCGGGCCGCCGATTCAGGGCCTCACCTTGCATGAATAAAATTTTTTGAAGTCGTTTCCCCGTCGGAAAACAAAAAAGACTTGACTTTGTTTTTTTTTTTGCTAATTTTTAACAAATAAAACATTTTATTAAAAAGGAGCAAAAGAGTATGGAAAATAAAATTTTGGGCGGTTTTACGCTTATTGAGTTATTAGTCGTCGTACTCATCATTGGCATACTGGCGGCGGTGGCGTTACCGCAATACAAAAAAACCGTAGATAAGGCCCGTGCGCAGGAAGCAATCGTACAGGGGCGGGCATTGTTGGATGCGTTGGTCCGGTGTCGTTTGGCCACCGGCGGATGGTGCGGCGATAAAGATGTGTTGGATATAGATGTCCCTTTGTGGACGTGCCCTACTGATACACAACACTGTCATAGTCAAGTGGCCGGAGTAGGGTTTGAGGTGGCTCACTATTCCACAAACGCGTATATGCTTTTTTGTCTTGCCAGACAAGATAATCAGCATGCATTTTGCCAAGCCGCCGGGGGGGTATCACACCATCAGTCTGCAAGTGCGACCTATTACCTTATTTATACAGGGAAATTGTAATCGTTGGGGGCGCAACGGCCTTTTTGAATAGCCGCCCTTTTCTATGTAAATTTTGTTATAATATATACAAGGTAAAAAGCCGAGGGCTTGTGCCTGCGGTGTTTTTTGCCTTACAAAACGCTAGTAAAAATGAGTCTATGAAAACGTACGAAAGTGTAATTATCGTAAAACCCCAACTCTCCGACGGAGAAGTGGGAGAATTCGTAACTAAAGCCAAATCTTTAATTACGAACAAAGGCGGAGAAGTAACCAGCGAAGAAAAATTGGGTCGTCGGAAATTCACCCATGAAATCAATCACGTTCGCGATGGTTTCTATCTCTACTTGAAATTCAAAGCAGAACCTTCTTTTGTAAAAGAGTTTGAAACTGCTTTGAAACTCAACGAAAATGTACTGCGCTCCATGACGATGAACGCCGTGGAAGTGAAAGCCAAACCGGCTCCAGTCGTAGTTAAATAAAAGGGTATAGTATGCCAGCCTCTATTAAATTACCGGAACAAAACATAGTCCTTCTAGTCGGACGGTTGACACGTGACCCTAACGTGGCATTTACACAGAAAGGTCAAGCCGTGTGCCGTTGTGATATTGCGGTAAACCGCAGATACTTAGATGCTACCACAAACGAGTGGAAAGATGACACAGTTTTTGTGCCGATTGTAGTTTGGGGCGCGGCAGCCGATCGGTGTAAAGACCGCCTTAAAAAGGGTACGCCTGTCAGTGTGGAAGGCCGCTTGACCCTCAGCGAATATACCGATAAAACCACCGGGCAAACCCGCAGAAATTTGCAGGTAACCGCCCGCCGGATCCAACTATTGGAATCCGGAGCCGCCGCCGGAGGCGCCTACCATGACGGCGCACAAGCGGCCGCAAAGGACGACGTTCCCACCACGGACGTGATGGAAGACGACGTGCCTTTCTAAACTAAAAGAGGAATCAAATGTCCGAAGAAATTAAAACCACTCCCGTTGCCGAACCAGCTTCTGCCGCTCCGGCCGCACACTCGGAAAAACCCGCGCGTGCGTTTGGGAAAAAGCGCTTTGAAAGCAGACGCAAAGTTTGCAAATTGTGCGCTGAAAAAATTGACAATATAGACTATAAGAACTTCCAGTTCGTAAAGTCTTTCACGATGGAAAGCGGTAAAATTCTTTCCCGTAGAATTACCGGCACCTGCGCCAAGCACCAACGCCAAATCACCAAAGCGATTAAGCGCGACCGCAACTTGGCTATCTTGCCGTATTCCTTACCCAAAAAATAAGTTGGAGGACGAAAATGAAAGTTATTTTGAAAGAAAACGTCAAAAATTTGGGTATGGTGGGTTCTATCGTAGAAGTAAAACCCGGTTATGCCCGCAACTTCTTAGTGCCGCACCGCTTGGCGGAAATCGCCACGGAAGGGGCTATTAAGAATTGGCAACTCGGTGCCGAACGCCGCCAAAAACGCATTGATGCGGAATTGGCCGAAGCGCGCAAAATTGCCGAAAAATTAACCGGCGTAGTGCTCGCGTTTACCAAAACTGTTAATGCCGACGGCGTCGTGTTTGGTTCCGTCAACAAAGCGGATATCTACAAGGCCTTGAACGAACTTGGGCACAATATCTCCAAGGACTCTATTGAACTTAATATGCCGATTAAAGCGTTGGGTGAAACCGAAGTAGGTATTTACCTTAAACCGACGGTTACTGCCACCATCAAAGTACAAATCAATCCTTTGACGACGGTAGAAGAAAAAATCGGTGATGCTAAGCCCGAAGTAAAAGCGGACGAAAAAGCCGAAACCAAATAAATTAGTACATGCGTTTTGTATTTCCCCGTACCTTATGGTACGGGGATTTTTTTATCCTTACAAAAATATTTTTTATTAAAATGCTACAATACTTTTATGAAAAATTTTTTAAGGCATTTTGATCCTTATGAGCAAAGTCCTTTCTTTTTCCACTGGGGGTTTTGGAGTGTTTTGGTGGTAGCCGGTGCGTGCTTTTGGGGAATATCTCACTGGGACGGCGCGTTCATGAAAGCGTCTTTAGATAATGTCTTTGTGTATTTGCCTAACTACCTTATTCATGAAATGGTAGGCCACAATTTAGTGGGCCGGATGGGGCGGATGATCTGTCATAATTCTTGTCCTGCGTTTGGGGAATGGTGGGGGTATGCCATGGGAAACGGGGTGGAAACATTTATACCATTGAGTTTGTCAATGTTCTGCTTGCGTATTAAGGGCGGGCGCATGCTTTTGCCCGGGATTTGGTATTGGTTGGGATGTACTTTGTATGGTGCAGGCATTTACGCGGCAGATGCCCGTGCGTGTGCGCTGCCATTGACGCTTTCAGACATGATGACCAACTACCCCCCGGGTGTAATCAAAGGCGATTGGCATTATATTTTGCAACCGTTGGGATTGCTGAACTATGATATTGTCATTGGCCATATATTGACTTCGTTAGGAATTATCTGTTTGGTAATAGCGGTGTACAGTATGTATTATTATTGGACGCATGCCGAACAATTCTTATATAACGAACGTTAGTTTTTTCTAATCTTTTCATCAGAAAATAATAATTAGAACTTGACTTTGTCTTTTTTTTTTTTACTAAATTTTAATAAATGAGATTTTATTAAAGAGGAGCGCAAGAATATGGAAAACAAAATTTTGGGTGGTTTAAAAAGAAATATAAAAGAGTCATTTTTGATAAGAGGCACTCATTTAATGGGTTTTACACTCATTGAACTTTTAGTCGTCGTGCTTATCATTGGCATATTGGCGGCGGTAGCGTTGCCGCAATATCAAAAAGCGGTGGAAAAATCACGCGCCACGCAAGCATTCATTATGGTAAAAGCCATAGGCGATGCCCAAGAGGTTTACTTTTTAGCAAACGGGCAATATGCTACGCACTTTGATGAATTGAATATTGATGTGCCGGGCTCAAATTATACGTATGTGGGAGAGGAACGTAAGAAAACAAAATATTTTGATTTCGGAATAAGTTCTCCTAGTATCCCGTCTTGTGTTGCTATTTCAAACCGTTATGCCAACAATAATAATGCAGATTATTATTTAATGCGTATTGCTTCAGATAACCGGATATATTGCAAGGGAGGCAATAATGGGGACCCTTATGGAATTTGTAAATCATTTAGCGTAGGCAAAACAGGTCAGGTAGGTAACAGTACATATTATGTTATTGAATAAAAGAATTTCCGGTAAAAAACGCCGGAGATTTTTTGGTTATTATAAATTTTGTATTTACTTATAATAAATACTCTTTTTGACTTGTTCGGCTTTGTCTTGGCCGAGTAATTTTTCAATAATGGCTAAGCTAAAATCTACGGTGGCCGCCGCGCTTTTGCCGGTAATTAAATTGCCGTCGGTGGTGGCATACTCCCCGGTAAACGTGCCGCCAAAATCGGCGTCCATAGGCGTAAAACAAGTGTATTTTTTCCCTTTCAAATATCCCATGCGTCCTAAAATGGTGGGGCTGGCACAAATGGCGGCTACTACTTTTTCGCCTTCTAAAAATCGCTTAATAAATTGTTGCACCTGTTCATTTTGCTCCAACTTTTCATATCCCGGCCCGCCCGGAAGTACAAGCGCGTCGTAGTAGGACGCATTGAAAGTAGAAAATGCGTGTAAATTAGTGCAGGTAAGTCCAAACCGCCCGGTGGTGTTTTTATCCGATAGGGCGTAAATATCCACATCTAATCCGCCGCGGCTGAGTAGGGCATAGGTACCAACGGCTTCCAATTCTTCAAATCCATCTGCTAAAAGTAAAGCCACTTTTTTCATAGACTCTCCTAAAAAAGCCCCGCTGTTGCGGGGCATGAATTTATTTAACCTGCGCGCGCAGGGCGGATACTTTATCGGTTTTTTCCCAGGGGAACTCGCTACGTCCGAAGTGTCCGAAGGCCGCTGTTTGGCGGTATATCGGGCTGCGCAGTTTGAAATGTTCTATAATTTCGCGCGGTGTAAGCGGGAAAAACTGCCGGGCAATTTGTGCCAATTTCTCGTCGGGCAATACACCGGTGCTGTCTGTATCAACATAGAAGCCGACGGGTTCTTCGCGTCCGATGGCATACGCAATTTGTACGGTGCACTCGCTTGCCAGTTTGGCCGCCACGATATTTTTAGCGATATAACGCGCCATGTAAGCCGCCGAACGGTCCACTTTGGTCGGATCCTTGCCGGAGAATGCCCCTCCCCCGTGCGGACAGCGTCCGCCGTAGGTATCTACAATAATTTTGCGTCCGGTAAGGCCCGTATCCGATTGCGGCCCGCCAATGACAAATTTTCCGGTCGGGTTGATGTAAATTTTGGTATTTTTGTCCGCCCATTTTTTGACGATGGGCCAAATAGCGTCGTCGGCAATTTCTTTTTTAGATTTGGCGGTAATTTGGTTACCCGATTTATCCAAAATTTTTTCGGTATGTTGGGTGGATACCACTACGGTATCTACGCGCACCGGTTTGCCGTCTTTATATTCTACGGTTACTTGGCTTTTAGCGTCCGGGCCTAAATAGTCTAATTTTTGGCTCTTGCGTACGCTTTCCAATTTTTTCAAAATTTCGTGAGAAAGTACCAAAGACAGCGGCATATATTGCGGCGTTTCGTTGACGGCATAGCCAACCATCAGGCCTTGGTCGCCTGCGCCGCCTACGTCCACGCCTTGGCTGATATCCGGCGATTGTTTGCCTATTACGTTGACTACGGCACACGTGTTACCGTTAAAGCCGTATTGGGCATTATCATAGCCGATATCTTTAATAACGTCGCGTGCAATTTGCTCTACATCTACCCAGGTACGGGTAGTGATTTCCCCGCCGACAATTACCAACCCGCGCGTAATATAGGTTTCACACGCCACGCGGGCCGTTTTGTCTTTGCGTAAAATTTCATCCAAAATGGCATCTGAAATTTGGTCGCACACTTTATCGGGATGGCCTTTAGAGACTGATTCCGACGTAAAAAAACAAGTTCCTTGCTTAATCATACAACAACTCCTACATTAAATTTGAGGGGAAATTCGTACGTATATTATATCATTTCGTCCGCGGAGGTTTCTGCGGCAACGTCCGGGGTGACTTTTTCGGCGTCCGGCTCAAACGGTAATAAATTTTGCCCGTAGGCAAAATCAAAGACAACGCCGGCTACAAATTTAAGTTGGTTAAATAAATTTTGCTTGCTGATAAATTCGTCGGCCTCGTGGGTGCGGTTTTCGCTTAAAGGGTCCATTTCCGGGCCAAGCCCGTAGGTAATTACACCCAGTTGGCGCAAAAATTCGTTATCGCCGGATGCCGGACTAAGCCCCGGTACCGTAATGGCGCCGGGCATCAGTTTTTCTGCGGTACGGGAAATAGAAGCAAAGAGCGGGTCGGTGCCGTCCATGGGCTGCGGGAAGGGCAGTTGGGGCCGCTCAATAATTTCCAAAGAAAGGCTATCTTCCGGCGTGAAAAGCGCTTGCAGTTGGGCCAGGAGTTGGTCCGGATCTGACCCGGGCAGTAACCGCGCGTTAATTAGGGCGGAGGCCTCGTCGCTGGTGGAACCGGCATCTTGGCTGGCGGATAAAACCGTTGGGTTGAGCGTATCTTGTAATTGGGTACGGAAGAACGGATCTTGGGCCATAATTTCTGCCGCGGTTTGGCGGTTTTGGGCATTGCCTTCTAATAAGAAACGGATGGTTGTTTGGCCGTCCTCATCTTGCAAGGGCAAAATAGCTTTGAAAAAGGTTCGTGCCGGTGCGGTCAGCCGGGCGGGCGGCTGATAAGCCGCAATTTTAGCCAGTGCCTGCGAAAGGGTATAAACGGCATTATCATCTAACGGCATAGACGAGTGAACCCCGGTGCCGCGGGCCGTTACTTTAATGTTCATATACATTTTAGTAGAGGCTTCGGCAAATACCAAATTGGCCGGATCGTTGTGAATAATGCCGCCCCCTTCGTTGAGGGCATACCCGGCGTTAATTTTATCCCAATGGGTATCGCGCAACCATTGTAATCCGGTCACACTGCCTACTTCTTCGCCGGAGGTAGCCAAGAAGATAATATCGCGTTGGGGAGTGATATTTTGTTCTTTAAGCCACGTTAGCAAGGTTAAATAAACGGCGGTATAGTTTTTGGCGTCGGTGGCTCCCAACCCGTAGATGTTGCCGTCTTTTTCGGTGGCGCGGAAAGGGGGAAGTGTCCATCCTTCGGCGGCGGATGCTGTGTCTAAATGGGAAATCAGCAACAGCGGTTTTTGGGTGGGATCACTCCCTTTAATGCGCGCTAACAAGTTGGCGTGTTTTTTGTCCGGGCGGAAAATATCCCAGTCAATGTGGTGTTTGTTAAGTTCTTTGTAAATGTAGCGGGCCGCTTTAATTTCTTGCGGATCGGGCTGGGAGGTGTCAATGTTAATAAGGTTAATTAAATGGCGTTTGGCTTCTTGGTTGAGGTTATCCCACGCGCCAAGATCTTGCTGGGCATACAGCCAGGTTCCACACCACAAACATACGATTAACCCGAAAAACTTTTTCATTTAGATTTCACCGAAAATTGCAATTTTGTGCCGGGATTTACGCCGTGTTTCGCGGCCGTTTTGGCGGCCAATTCCAGTACATATTGACCGTATCCCTCGGTATAGGCCACCTCGTTATCCGGCGTGTAAGTATAAGAGCGCGGCATCTGGGCTGCTACGCCGGTAACGGTTTTGTCGGCCCCGATAAATACCATGTCTAAATCAATGAGGGTGTTTTTCATCCAAAACATCAATTCTTGTTCGTTATCAAATACAAACAACATCCCTTCGTTTTCGGGAAGTTCGGTAACAAACATGAGCCCTTTTTCGTGGGCTTGCGGCGTATCGGCGATTTGTGCGGATACGACAAACCCGTCCGGCAAAGTAACCGGAGTTGTCTGTTCGGGAGCGCATGCGTAAACCAGCCATGCTAATAATATACAAGCCACTTGTTTTTTCATATATATATAAGTGTAGCAAATTCGCACCGTCTTGTACGGAATAGGAGTGGAAATTAGTATAATAAAAAATATGGACGAAAATCCCCTTTTGCAAGTGAATAATTTGCAAGTAACCTTTACGATGGATAAAAAGCCCGTACCGGTGGTGCGCAGCTTATCCTACACGTTGACGGCCGGACGGGTACTGGCCGTGGTGGGGGAATCTGGCAGCGGCAAAACGGTACATGCGTTGTCTATGTTGCGGTTACTGCCGCCCGGCGCGCAGATAAGTAGCGGGGAAGTGTTATATAAGGGAAAAAATTTATGCCACTGCGGCGAGGCGGACTTGCAACGTATCCGCGGCCAACAAATTTCCATGATTTTCCAAGACCCCATGTCCAGTCTAAACCCGGTCTTAACCATTGGTGAACAATTAACAGAAACCCTTCGGGCTCACCGTCGTCTATCCAAACAAGCGGCCCGCCAAGAAGCGGCGGCTTTATTGGAAAAAGTCGGCATTGCACAGGCACAAAAACGGTTGGATGAATATCCGTTTCAGTTTTCGGGCGGTATGTGCCAACGGGTCATGATTGCCATGGCGCTTGCGCTTTCACCCGATATTTTAATTGCGGACGAGCCAACTACCGCATTGGACGTAACAATTCAGGCGCAAATTATGCGTTTAATCAAACAACTCCAACAGCAAGCCCGCATGGCTGTTATTTTTATTACGCACAATCTAGCGTTAGCCAGCCAAGTAGCGGACGACGTGCTTGTATTATATAGCGGGCTTTGTATGGAACAAGCCCCGGCGGCTGATTTATTTACCCGGCCGTTGCATCCTTATACTCAAGGACTGTTAGGGTCGTTAACCTCTATGCAAACCCGACCCGAACGGTTACCGGCGATTGCCGGACAACCTCCGGTGGCGGGGGAACAGTTTACCGGATGTCCGTTTGCGCCGCGTTGTCCGCACGCGACAGACCGGTGCCGCCAAGCGTTGCCGCCGTTGCGGGAAATAGGCCCGCGGCGGGTACGTTGTTGTTGGGAGGGAGCGAAATGAGCGCACGGATAGAAATTCGCGGACTTTCTAAAACTTATTACCGCCGTAAGTGGCTGTTGGGTAAGGGGTCAGCCGTACCTGTATTACAAGATATTACGCTTACGTTACCGCCTGAGCGCGTGTTGGGGCTGGTGGGAGAATCGGGCTGCGGTAAAACGACGTTGTGCAAAGTAATCTTGGGGATTGAAAAACCCACGTTGGGAACGGTGCTGATAAACGGGCAAGATACCACCCGGTTAAACCATGCCGAACGCAAACAAATATGCCGTCAAATGCAAGTGGTATTTCAAGATCCTTATTCCAGTTTGGATCCGCGCATGACCGTGCGGCAGTTATTAGCAGAACCGTTAGATATTCACAGCATTTATACGGATAAAGCGGCCCGCGAGCGGTTTTTGAAAGATCTGCTCCGCGCGGTGGGGTTAGATCCCTTGTATTTAGATCGCTATGCACACGAGTTTTCCGGCGGGCAACGCCAACGCATCAGCATTGCGCGCGCTCTCACGTTAGACCCGCAAATTTTAATTGCAGACGAACCCGTTTCCGCCCTGGATGTATCGGTGCAAGCGCAGATTTTGAATTTATTGGGCGATATCAAACGCGCACGCAAATTATCGGTGCTATTTGTTACGCACGATTTTGCCGTCGCGCGTTTTTTGTGTGATGATATTGCCGTTATGTATAAAGGACGTATCGTGGAAATGGCCCCGGCCGAAGAATTATTTTCTCATCCGTTACATCCTTATACCCAAGCGTTGTTGCGTGCCGTACCGCAGGTAGGACGCACGCTTGCCGACGCCCCGGTTGTTTTGGGGACGGAGGACGCCGCTGTTACAGGGTGCGCGTTTGCGCCGCGTTGCACGCGTGCGACGGCCCAATGCCGTCAAGCCGTACCCGTTTTTCAAACTGCCGTGCCGCAACATACCTGCGCGTGCATGCAACTTACAAAAGGAGACGTAAAATGAGCATAAACCAAAAACGTTTAGTAGATACTCTCTTGCAATTGGTACGAATTGACAGCGAATCCGGTACCGAGAAAAAAATGCAAGAACAGGTCGCCGCGGAACTTAAAAAACTCGGCTGTCGCGTTGTGGTGGATAATGCCGGTAAAAAATTTACCACTAACGCCAAAGGTAACGTAATGGGATTTTTCCCAGGGACGGTCAAAAGTGCTCCGTTTGTGCTAGTTGCGCATTTGGATACGGTCAAGCCCGGGTGCGGTATTAAGCCGGTAGTCAAAAAAGATTGTATTGTTTCCGACGGTAAAACTATTTTGGGCGCGGATGATAAAGCCGGAGTAGCCATTATCTTGGAAGTCTTGCGCGTGCTTAAAGAAACCAACGTACCGCATCCGCCGGTAGAAGTGGTGTTTACCCTGTGCGAAGAACGCGGCATGCATGGCTCTAAAAATTTAGACTATAAACAACTCAAAGGCCGTGAAGGGATGATTTTAGATAACGAAGGCGGAGACGAACTGTTAATTCAAGGCCCGACGGTTAATGATATTATAGTGGATATTACCGGAATTGCCGCCCATGCGGGGGCTTGCCCGGAAAAGGGTATCTCGGCTTTTGAAGTGGCCGCGTATGCGGTGTCGCACATGAAGTTAGGCCGCATTGATAAAGAAACGGTTGCTAACTTTGGCGCGGTACAAGGCGGACAAGTGCCTAACGCGGTCATGGAAAAAATATCTTTGATAGGCGAAGCCCGCAGTTTAGATGCCAAGAAACTAGCCAAACAAACTGCCCACATGAAAAAAGCGTTTGAGTTAGCAGTCAAAAAATATACGAAAAAGATTGATGGAAAAATCTGCAAACCGGTGGTAGATTTTAAGGCAACTTCCCGTTATCCTTCCGTGCAGATTTCCAAATCGCATCCGGTGGTTAAAGCCTTGCTCGCTGCGGCCAAACGGCTTAAAAAGCCGCTTTATCCGCGTCCGTCCGGTGGCGGATGTGATGCCAATATATTATCCGGCAAAGGGTTTACCGTACCCAATTTAAGTGTGGGGGTGTACGGATGCCATACGGTGCAGGAAAAACTGGTGTTGAAAGAGTTTCATTCGTGCGCGGAGATTACGTTAGCCGCCGTAACATCTTATAAAAAATAAGGGAGTTTATGTTTAGATACATTGTCCGCAGATTATTACTGTTGCCGCTGGTGGTATTGGGGGTTACGTTTTTATTGTTTTTCCTCACCCAACGGCTCAGCCCCGAAATGCGCGCTTCGCTTTATGTCAAAGATCCGCGCCAGATGGGTGCGTTGGAAGAAGTCATCCGGCAGTATGGTTTGCGCGACCATGTCTTTAAGCAGTACGGACGGTGGTTGAAACAAGTTGCTCATGGCGATTTGGGATATAGCCCCAGTGCTAATATGCCCGTTTCCCAAGCCCTCAAAGAGTATCTGCCCGCTACGGTGCAACTAGCATTTGTAACGATGATACTGGTAGTGTTTTTGGGGGTGTGGTTTGGGGCTTTTTCGGCCGTACATAAAGATAAATGGCAAGATAGTATAGCCCGGCTGATTAGTGTGGGGGGATTTTCCTTGCCGATTTTTGTACTCGGGCTTTTGCTGTTGATGCTTTTTTACGGTAAACTCGGTTGGTTTGCGCCGGGGGGATATTCGTTCCAAACGGACCTAATTATCCACGGGCCGCATTTTCATACTTATACCGGATTTTTGTTACTGGATGCGTTATTGAACGGAAACGGACGGGTGTTTTGGGATGTGCTGTCCCATCTGGCCTTACCGGCGGTTACGTTATGTATTGGATCCTTTGCGCTGATGGTGCGTGTGATGCGTTCCAGTATGTTGGAAGAATTGACGAAAGATTACGTCCGCACCGCGCGGGCCAAAGGATTGGGCGAGCGGCAAGTCATTTACAAACACGCCGGGAAAAATGCCATTATCCCGGTAATTACACTGGCCAGTATTCAGTTTATCCGGTTACTGGGCGGAACGGTCATTGTGGAAACGATTTTTGATTACCCGGGTATCGGCCGCTTTGGGGTTCTGGCCGCGCAACAATTAGATATCGCCGGAATTTTGGGATTTTCGCTCATGGTAGCGGTATTGTTTGTGTTGGGGAATTTGCTTTCGGATATTTTATATACAGCGGTAGATCCGCGCATCCGGTTAGATTAACTATGCTTAAAAACCGTATTTTGAAACGTATTTATACAAATAAAACCTCGCTCACAGGGTTTATTTTGGTGGCTTTTTTTGCGCTCGTTGCGCTGTTTGCTCCTCTTTTGGCCCCGGTGCAAAACCCGCATCATCCGTATCAAATGCCGCAAAGGAGTTACGCAATTGCGCCACAACCGCCGTCTGCACAAAACTGGTTCGGCACAACCGAACAACAATACGACCTTTATTACGGAGTTGTGTGGGGAACGCGGCTGGCGTTTGTTGTGGGGATTACGGTTACGTTCTTTGCGTTTTTAATTGGTTTAATAGTTGGCGCGGTGGCTGCCTATTTCGGCGGGAAAACGGACGAGGTTTTAATGCGCTTAACGGACATTGTCTTTGCCGTTCCGTCGCTGGTATTGGCCATGGTAATTGCCGCCATGCTCGGGCCGGATGTTAAAAATATGATGATTGCACTAACGGCGGTGGCATGGCCGTCTTATGCCCGGTTGGTACGCGGGGATATTTTATCCGTCAAGCGGCGCGATTATGTAACGGCTTCGCGCGTATTAGGGGCTGGCGGGTTGCGGGTTTTATTGCGGCATATTTTGCCCAATTCCATTTATCCGTCCGTAGTGGTGGCCAGTTTGGATATTGGTTATGTGGTATTAACGGCGGCGTCTTTATCCTTCTTGGGATTAGGTGCCCAGCCGGGAACGGCCGATTGGGGACAGTTGATTTCCATGGCGCGTAACTGGGTGCTGGGGACGGCTCAAAATCCGTTTGCTTATTGGTACACCGTAGCGGTGCCGGGTGCGGCTATTTTCCTGTTTGTGTTGGGGTGGAATTTGCTGGGGGATGCATTTCGGGATATTTTAGACCCCAGACAGGTCTGATTTTTATACAATATATGTAGTCCTAATTTGAAAGAGGTGCTTTTATGATTCGTCGCAAAGATTTATATACTTCACTTACGGATAGTGCTTTTCGGTTCCCTGACCGTATTGCCTTGGTGGAAGCCGGCAGCGGTAGAAAAGTATCGTACCACGAATTACTGATGAAGGTGGACCGTGCCGCGGATATGTTTTTTGAACACGGTATTCGCAAAGGCGACCGGGTAGGAATTGTTCACCGCAACTCCATTGATACCGTGATCGCCAACTACGGTTTATACAAATTAGGCGCAATCAGTATTCCGATAAACTTCATGGTTACCAAACAGGAAGAAATCCAATTTATCTTAAATAACGCCGGTGCCAAAGCCGTAGTAACGCAAGCCGAATTTTTGCGCCATTACGTAAAAGCCGTTCCCGATACGCCTACCGTTAATTATATTTTTACAACGGATGAAGTACCTTCTTCTGCCGCCGGGTGCGACAAAGTGCAATTGTTCTGGGAACAAATTGAAAAATCTACTTATCACGACGAAACGGCTTCTCCGCAAGCGCGGCTGGATGATTTGGCCTTTATTTTGTACACTTCCGGCACGACGGGGCTACCCAAAGGAGCCATGATTTCCCACGGGAATTTGGCTTCTAACGTAATTTCCTGCGCGCAGATTTTTAAGATTACTGGAGACGACGTTTTCTTGTGTCTGCTCCCCATGTTCCACTCGTTTGCCTGGACGACGTGTGTGGTTATCCCGCTTTATTTAGGGTTGAAAGTGGTGATCGTAGCCAACGTCATGCCGGCCAGCAAATGGCTGGGCGCGATGGGCGCGGAAAATGTAACGCTTATGTTGGCCGTACCGCAGATTTATGCGGTGTTGTCTAAAGAAGCCAAAGGGCTTAAACAACTTTACTTGCGTTTCTGGCCGTTTAAGCACATTCGGTTTTGTGTTTCGGGTGCGGCCCCGCTAACCCAAGAAATCAAAAGCCGTTTTGAGCAAAAATTTTCTGTACCGATATTGGAAGGGTACGGACTTACGGAAACCAGCCCGGTCGTCAGCGTAAATACCGAGGAACTTCAAAAAATCAAATCGGTCGGCCCGGCTATCCCGGCGGTCAGTACGTTGGTGTTAGATGAGGACGGACAAGAAGTCCCCCGCAACCACGAGGGCGAATTGTGCATCAAAGGCCCCAACGTGTTCCGCGGATATTGGGGAAATGAAGCCGCTTCTAAAGATGCTTTTACGCCGGATGGTTGGTTTAGAACGGGTGATATCGTAGAAGTGGATGACGACGGATTTATCTTTATTAAAGACCGTAAAAAAGACATGATTATTATTAAAGGGCTTAAAGTATTTTCTGCCCAAGTGGAAGCCATTATCTGCGAACACCCGGCGATTGCCGAGTGCGCCATTATCGGCGTGCCGGACGGGCGCGGCGGCGAATTTATTAAACTTTATGCCGTCAAACGCGATGGTGTGGAACTCAACGAAAAAGAATTTCGCATGTTCCTCAAAACGCATTTAGATAATTACAAACGCCCGCGCGATTTTGAATTTGTAGAAAAACTGCCCAAGAACGCGTTGCAAAAAGTGTTAAAACGCGAACTGCGCAAGGATGCCGTAGCCAAATTGGCTGCGCGTACCGCCGCCGCTCCTGCGGCAGAGGAATCCCTTGCCTAGGGCCATCCATACGGATTTGGCCCGCGTACTGGCGCAGAACGTTCCCCAGGCCTATTATGTGGGGGGCGTTGTGCGTAGCAGTTTGCTCAAGCGTGTCTCTACCGATATTGATTTAGCGTTTCCGCCGGCGGACGTAAAGCCGGCCGCGCTATTGTTAGCCCAAAAATTAAAAGCCGCCGCCTTTGAAATGGACGCACAGTACGGAGTGTGGCGGTTGGTAACTCACAAAGATAAAATTCAAATTGACTTAACCGCTTACCAAGGCAAAGACTTAAAAGCCGATTTGTTGCGGCGTGATTTTGCGTTTAATGCGCTGGCCTATCCGGTTACGGCGTTGCCGCAAATCCAAATTACTCCGCAAAAAAACGGAAATGCCCACATTTTACTGAAGCGTTTACAACGAAAAAAAATCGTAGACTACGCCGGCGGTTTGGAAGATGTGTCCCATAAACTTATCCGCCATACGAACCCGCAAGTGTTTGCCGAAGATCCGTTGCGGATGTTGCGGGCGTTCCGGTCGGCGGCGGAATTAAATTTTACAATTGCTCCGGCGACGCTTCGCCTCATCAAAAAATACGCGCCGCTTATCACCCAACCGGCGGGTGAGCGCGTCCATGAAGAATTGACCCGTTTGTTTAATACGTCTAAGGCGTATGAAAATGTAAAGTTGATGGATGATTGCGGTTTGTTGACGGCGTTGTTTGCGGAGTTGGATGCCCAACGTACCTGCGCGGAAGTGTATTATGGCGAGGGGGGCGTACTCAAACACACGTTGTTGGCGCTTAAACGCATAGAGTATTTATTGGAACATACAGAAAAAGCGTTCCCTAAATATGTTGGAAAATTGAAAGAGATTTCCAACCAAAAACCGCTTTTTAAGATGGCGGCATTACTGCACGATATTGCTAAACCCTCCACCGCTAAAATGAAAGATGGCCGCTTGCGCTTTTTTTACCACGAACAACAAGGCGCGCGTATGGCACGTAACGTGCTGGAACGGTTGCATTACAGCCGGCCGGAGATGCGGCTAATTTGTGCGATGATCGGCGAACACTTGCGCCCAAGTAATTTGGCCAGTAACGATTTTATAACCGATAAAGGGGCGTACCATTTCTTCCGCGATTTGGGGGATGCTGCCTTGCCGCTGTTGTTTTTGTGTTGGGCCGATTACACCAGTTATGTTACGGATGAACAACTGCGTCGTATTTTGCCACATAGTGACGAGCCGCTGATGAGTCTGGCCCAAGCCCAGAAAAAAGCCGCCGTAGGTAAAACGTTGCGTCATTTACAAGTGCTTGCCTTACTGTTTAATAAATTTTTTGAGCATCCGCGGGTGGTGCGCCCTTCGCGCGTGATTACAGGGCGCGATATTATGGATGCGTTGCATATTTCCTCGGGCCCGCAGATCGGCGAACTGTTAGAAGCAGTGGCGGTGGCACAGGTGGAGGGGAAAGTGCAAGACCAAAAAGAGGCCTTGGCATTTGTGCGTTCTTTGGTGGCCGCGGGAAAAAATACTTCAAAATAAAGTTGTGTGTTCCTTAAAAACTTTGCTAAAATAAAGTAGCAGTCAAATGCGCTTGTATGCGGGCGTGGTTCAATGGTAGAATGGAAGCTTCCCAAGCTTTAGACGAGGGTTCGATTCCCTTCGCCCGCTTTTTTTAACAGGATAACTATGGAAAACGAAAACCTGGATGTAGAAGTTAAACCCGCCGGAAATAAAGACCTTTGGCTTTTCCTTATTATTGTAGATATCGTTTTGTTGTGTGTGCTTGGTTTCTTTTTGTATAAGCATTTTTCATCGCATTTATTTCAGGCGGCTTTGCTAAACGCGCCGGAAATCGCGGCTCCCGCCGAGGAAATACCGGTCGTGGCGGAAGAAGTAGTGGCCGTAGTCCAAGAGTCTGCCGTAGAACCTGTCCAACCGGTTGAAGAAGTAAAACCGGCCGAAACATGGGTGAGCGAAATTGCCGCTCCCGAAGAAAAACCGGCCGAAACCACACCAGTCCCGGCCGAGAAAAAGACAAGCGTTATCGTCAACAAAAACGCCAAAAGCAAATACCGCCGCGTTACGTTCCGCTGGTTTGGCGAGGGTAAAAAAGTGCAAATAGTCAGTGGGTTTACCATGTCTAAACCGCAAGCTCTCAAGAAAAAAGGCGATTACTGGGAAACGACGCTTTCTATCTTGCCCGGTACCTACAAATTTCTATATATTATTGACGGTGAAAACCGCCAAGATCCGTACAGTCCGTCTAAAGACGGCCGCTCCGTGGTGGCAATTGACTAAAACAACGTGCATTTTTAATCAAACAGGCCCTAACAAACCGTTAGGGCCTGTTCTATTATAAGTCGTCTGGCTAACAACAAACTGGTTGGGGGCAAGTTGGGCATAAAGAAAACCGGAAACACGTAAGCGTTTCCGGTTGAGGTTACAACTCATTGCCTTAGGTGCGCTAAAGCAACGTTCAGGAAGATCTAGCACGTAAAATTACGCTTGATAATACTGCGTACAATCCCTTCTACGTGAAAAGAAGTTTTGTCCGCCACGATGGGCGTATAGTGTGGATTTTCCGATTGCAAAATGACGTTCTTGCCGTCTTGTGTAAAGCGTTTGACCAACACTTCACCGTTATTGACGCATACCACCACATCTTTATTTTTTGGTTGATGGTTTTGTTCCACAATCAGCCAATCTTTGGGCGAAATTAAATTTTCCATGGAGTCGCCTTTGGCTTCCACCATAAACCCTTTACACGCCGGAAAATAAATCATACTCGGATCCACCGGCACAATGCGGGTGGGGGTGCCGTCTAAAATCGTACCTTCCGGGCCGCATTTGGCCATGCCGTACATTTTAAGATAGATTACGTTTTTTTCCGGGTCTTTCAAAATCGTATAATCACGCGGGTTAGCCGGATTGCGCTTTAGAAAACCTTTCTTTTCCAACTGTTTAATGTGATGAAAAACCACACTCTTGGCACTCACGTCCAACTGTTCGGCCAATTCTTCCATCGTCAACGGGTCGGCTAGGTGTGATTTCAAAATCTCCAATAATTTTTCTTGTTTGGGATGAAGGGCTTTCATAACGCTCCTGTATAACTTTTATTTTTGTTCTATAATTTGTTCTATAATTTTTTGTGGTAAAAAAGCAACTAAATTTGGCAAAATTCTTAAAAAATAATCGTTTTTTGGGCTTGCCGGGACTAATTTTTTGCTTTTTATGTAATAAGGTAGTTCAAAATTTTATATAATATTCGTCGGAAGTCTTACCAAATGGAATTTCTGTGATGAAACATACAATTTCTTACGAAGTAACAGAAGCAGACACCTCTGTCTTGCCGAAAGATTTTTTAGCACGTTTGCCGGAAATTTTTGCCCGCGAAGGCGAAACAATTTATAAGGGCCGTAACGAGATTAAAAAATTTACGCTAAACGGTCGCACGGTATGTATAAAAAAATACAGCGTGCCGCCGTTTTTGAACCGTTTATTTTATTCGTGGGGTTGGCGCATGCCAAAAGCCAAACGCACTTACGAAAATGCGCAAGCAATTTTAGCGCGCGGCTTCAAAACTCCGGTGCAGTACGGCTATGTAATTGCCCGCCAAGATGGTCTGATTTGCGAGTCCTATTCCGCCGGGGAATTTGTGTCTGATGCGCGCACGGTCGGGCAAGACAAGCAAGATGGGGCGTTGATCCGCGCATTTGCCCGTTATACGGCGGCGTTGCACGCCAAAGGACTCATGCACCGCGATTATATTTTGAATAACATTTTGTACACACGGGCCGGCGACGGGTATGATTTTACGCTTATTGATATCAACCGCTTTGTGTTTAAGAATAAACCGATACGCGGTTTTTTGCAGAGTCTTAATTTAATGCAACCTTTCCACGAGCAAAATGAACTCAAACATTTTGTGCAAGCGTATGAAGAAGCGGCGGATATGCCCGGTAAATTAACGGCGCGCGTGGCTTGTTTTCGTTGGTGGAGAAACCGTTACAGCCAACTTAAACAGTTGCTCAAAAAATTTCCGGGAGCCAGCAAAATTACCCCCAAGCGGGCTAAACCGCGCGACTGACGTAGGTTAGTATTTGCTGTGCTGTTCCCAGTTCCACGCCGTTTGGATAATACGTTCCAAATCGTATTGCGGTTGCCAACCGAGTAAACGGGTTGCTTTGGCAGAATCAGCCACCAATACGGCCGGGTCTCCGGGGCGGCGGGGGGCTTGTTCCACCGGGAAATCTGTTCCTGTAATTTGTTTAGAAACTGCAATCAGTTCGGCTACGCTGCGTCCGCGGCCGCTACCTAAATTGAATTGCTCGCTGACGTTATCTTTTTCCATTTTTTCTAAGGCCAAAATGTGCGCGCGTGCCAAATCGTTCACGTGTACATAATCGCGTATGCAGGTACCGTCTGGCGTGGGATAATCTGTCCCGAAAATTTTGAAGCTTTTTCGTTTCCCTAGCGCGGTTTGTAACAGTAGCGGGATAACATGGGTTTCCGGTTCGTATGACGAGCCGATTTCCCCCGAATCATCACAGCCGCTGGCATTAAAATAACGTAACGCCGTAGATTTTAACCCGTAGGCCGTATCAAAATCAGCCAGTATTTTTTCTGCCATTAACTTGCTTTGCCCGTACGGATTGATGGGGTGTTGCGGGTGGTTTTCATCTATTTTTTCTTTTGCCGGATTGCCAAAAATAGCCGCCGTAGATGAAAAAATAAAATAAGGTATTTTGTTTTTTACAAGCGTTTGCAGTAAACTTAAGGTGCCGGCGGTATTATTGGCATAGTATTGGGCCGGGTGTTGCACGCTTTCGCCCACTTCAATATGAGCGGCAAAATGCATGACGGTTTCTATGCGGTATTTTTGTAAAATTTCGCTTACGCGCGGGGAATCTTGGATGTCTGCTTCTTCAAACGGATAGGCGGCCACGGCTTGGCGGTGGCCTTTGGATAAATTATCCAGCACGACCGGGCGGTATCCGCGGGCGGCCAGCATCCGCACGGTGTGGGAACCGATATATCCGGCACCGCCGGTAATTAAAATGTTTTTCATTTATTTCTCCGTGAATTTATCAAACGGAAAAGGCATCAGTTCGCTGAATTTTTTACAATAGACTTTGCGCGTTTTTCCGTCTAAAACAGCGATATAAACGGGGGTAGCCGGGGCTAAAAATTCACTTATCACTTGGCGGCAGGCCCCGCAGGGCGAATTAAATTTTTGTCCTTTTATTTTTTGGGTAATCAGTGCCAACGCTTTGAAGCGGCGATACCCGGCTCCGGCCGCGGCAAACAGGGCGTTGCGTTCGGCGCAGACGGTTAAGCCGTACGAAGAATTTTCTATATTAGTGCCACAGAAAATTTTTCCGTCATCTGTCAAAACAGCCGCGCCTACTTTGAAGTTGGAATAAGGCGAGTAGGAATTTTCCCGCGCCGCTTGGGCCGCGTCTACTAATGCATTAACTTGAGATTGGGTAAGTGTTGTTTTCATAGTTTTATTTTATAATAAAAATATGAAGAAATGGGTAACCGGTTTAGTAAGTTTGGGGTTAATGGGGCGTTTTGTGGGCTGAAAACCGGTTATTAACAGGCCGGTCCGTACAAAGATTTTGGCGTTTGGCCTCTTAAGGTTGTTCTTTTGTCTGTTCCCCAAAAATAGTACAATGTCTCTATATCATCTTTTGGGAGATAGAACCAAATGGCTAAAAACGATTTGATTACCCGCAACCTAATGCTGGGTAGTCTAAAGCAATACGCAAAAAAACGCATCTCTTTTAACCTGTTGCGCCAGTACGACGCGAAAAATGAAATTCCCTTAGACATTTTGAAAGAAATGTACGACCACGATATTTTGGGGGTACATTTGCTCCTCATCCCCGAGGAGTACGGCGGACTTGGCGGCCAGACGACCGAAATTTACCGCGTGTGCGAACAATTAGCCCGCATTGATTTAGGGATTGCTACTGGTGTATTTGCTACATTTTTAGGAAGTGACCCGCTTAACGTAGGCGGCACCCCCGAACAAAAAGCCAAATGGTTCAAAAAAATTGCCCAAGAAAATAAACTCGTGGCGTATGGCGCAACGGAAGCGGACGCCGGGTCGGACTTAGTTTCTTTGCGCACCCGGGCCGAGCATGTGATTCAAAACGGGCAAGTGGTCGGGTACAAAATTACCGGCAGTAAAATGTGGATTTCAAACGGCGGCGTAGCCGATATTTACACGGTGTTGGCGCTCGCTCCCGGCGGGCCGAGTTGGTTTATTGTGGAGCGGGGTATGCCCGGTTTTACGCAAGACGTGCATGAAGATAAACACGGTATCCGCTTATCTAATACGGCCGGGCTGGCGTTTGATGAAGTCTATGTGCCGGCGGAAAATTTAATCGGTCTAAAAGAAGGGCAAGGATTTTTGCAAGCGCAGGCCGTTTTCGGCTATACGCGTTTAATGGTGGCCGCGTTTGGTTTAGGCGGTGGCGAAGAAGCCGTAGAAACCGCTTTGGAATATGCCCAACAACGTATCCAAGCCGGCGGGCCGTTGGCACAAAAACAAGGTTTTATGTTAAAACTCATCACGCCGCATTACGTCCGTTTTGAAGCGGCGCGTGCGTACATTGACTGGACGGCCAAACAATTAGAAGTCAACAATCACGGTCTGGCTACCGAGGGCGCGATTGCCAAACTCTATGCCACCGAATCGGGCAACAAAGCCGCCGAGGACGCTATCCAAGCCATGGGCGGTTTTGGCTATACCAAAGAATTTGCCGTAGAAAAAATTAAACGGGATGTTAAAATTACCTGCATTTACGAAGGCACCAGTGAAGTGTTGGAAATGACAATCTTCCGCGGGCGTTGGCAGGAACACTTAAAATCGCGCGGCCAATACTACTTAAACCAAGCGGCCGAATTTGATGCCTTGCACGCTCAAAATCCGCAAGTAGGGGCGGACAGCGTGGCGTTGGGCTTGCGTGCGTTGGCGCGTGTGTTGGAAGATTGCCGCCTTAATAAACTTACCCGTCACCAATACGTTACCTTTATGTTGGGCGACCTTATTAGCGAAATGGAAGTAGCCGCGGTATTTACGCGCCAATGCGCGAATAAAATTGTTACCGAAGGTAGCCGCTTTGACCTAGCCAGTCTTTGCACCATGGCGCGCATCAATGCCCGCCAAAGCGCGTTTAAGACGGCTAGCGAAGGCCTGCGCTTAATTTTGGGTACCTGCCCCGCTATCAATACGGCTGAACTGAGCCAAGCCGTCAATTTAGTGGGTATAGAAGATAAAATGCGTGGTTTAATTGAAGATATGGATCAAGTATCGGCTAAACTGCGTGAAATTTTCAAGAAATAGGATAAAGTATGCATATTATCGTTTGTATTAAACAAGTTCCCGATTCTACCCAAGTCAAAGTAGATCCGAAAACCGGTACGCTCATCCGTGCAGGCGTGCCCAGTATTTTGAACCCGTACGACCATTTTGCATTAGAAAAGGCGTTAGAAATCAAAGCCAAAACGGGCGCGAAAGTAACCGTTTTATCCATGGGGCCGCAACAAGCCACGGCGGTATTGCGTTTAGCCTTGGCGTTAGGGGCGGATGAAGGAGTGCTGCTTTCCGCACGCGCGTTTGCCGGGTCAGACACCTGGGCTACGGCGTATGCACTTGCCATGGCGGTTAAAAAAATCGGCTCGTTTGATTTAGTGTTGTGCGGGCAAATGGCCATTGACGGCGATACGGCCCAAACCGGCCCGGAAATGGCATACCACTTGAATATCCCGCAACTTACGTTTTGTGAAAGCATTGATGCAAACGGCCAGACCGTAGTCGTCAAAAAACTGATAGAGGGGGGGCATCAAATTTTGCAGGCCGATTTACCGGTATTGGTTACCATGACTATGCAGGCTGATTACGCCCCGAAATATCCGTCTTTCTTAGCGGCGCATAAGGCGCAAGATAAAGTGATTCGCACCTGGTCGGATGCGGATATCGGCGCTGACCCGCACAAAGTAGGATTGGAAGGTTCGCCCACGCGGGTGGACCGTATTTTCCCGCCTCCGGCGAGAACCAAAGGGAAGATGTTCTCCGGCTCGGCGGTGGAACTGGCCGGTAAGTTTGTAGAAATTTTGAAAAAGGAGAGAGTCGTCAAATGATTCAAATTTCCCAAAGTTGTATCGGGTGCGGTAAATGCACCACCGTTTGTCCGTTTGGGGCGCTCTCGCTTGTCAACCGTAAAGCTGTAGCGTCTGGTGCGTGTAGCATGTGCGGCGCGTGTGTGAGCCAATGCCCGGTGGGGGCACTTTCCTTGCCCGCCTCTACGGCTGCCAAAAAAGATTTATCTGCCTATAAAGGCGTATGGGTATTTGTGGAAGTAGGCAACAACGGCCAAACCCAGCATGTGCGTTCTGTTGGGTACGAGTTGTTATCCAAAGGGCGGGAACTTGCCAACCAAGTGGGCGAAGAATTATGTGCGGTTATTATCGGCAGTAATCTTGCGCCGTTCTTTGCGGAAATTTCCCAATACGGGGCGGATAAAATTTACGTCGTAGATTCGCCCGCGTATGCCCAATACAATACGGCCGCGTACGCCAACGCGTTAAGTACGCTTATTAAAAAATATACTCCCAGCGTCGTGCTTTTCCCGTCCACTTATGTCGGGCGTGATTTATCGCCGCGGCTGGCGGCGGAGTTGTTTGTCGGCTTGACGGCCGATTGCACCGGGCTTTCTATCAAAGACGGTAATTTAATTCAAACGCGTCCTGCGTTTGGCGGTAATATCATGGCGGACATCAAATGCCCGGACTACCGCCCGCAAATGGCTACCGTGCGCCCGAACGTATTTAAGAAAGTTGTGTCCGCGCCCGGCAAAATGGCGTACGTGGTGGCGGAAGCGATTGCCGTGCCTGCCCAAGCGGCAAAAGTGCGCGCAATCAGTACGCATTTTGATCCGCCCGCCGCGGGGGTCAAATTGGACGAAGCCGAAGTGGTTATTGCCGGCGGACGCGGTATGAAAAATAAAGCCGGGTTTGACTTGTTAGAGCAGTTGGCTGACCGGTTAGGTGCAACGGTAGGTGCCTCGCGCGCGGCGATTGATATGGGACTGAAGGAAAAAGATAAACAAATCGGTCAAAGCGGAGTTGCGTTGTCGGCTAAATTTTATGTTGCGTGCGGAATTTCCGGCGCGGTACAACACCTGGTCGGCATTGAAAATAGCGAGGTGATCGTCGGTATTAACAAAGATGCTAATGCCCCTATATTCAATGTGTGCAAGTATGGGCTAGTGGGTGATGCCAGCCAAATTTTGCCCAAAGTAATGGAACAGCTGAAAAAATAAAGACGGTTTGTAGGTAGAAAAATTGATTAAAAAGCGACCCTGTTTTGGGGTCGCTTTTTAGATATAAAGACTGTACCTGCGTGTTGGGCGGTATCAAAATGAATACATCATATACGAACTGTTAGGAGTTCCTGTTGATTTTTTAGTCATGGCTTTGCATAATGCGTTGGCCCGAGCATTGTCTAGCGGTTCGGCCCAACAGTCTCTGGCTGTTTGTCCCGGCCGTCCAAAATACCAAGCCCCTTGCCAAGCATTCTGTAAGTTAACTTTGCATGCTAAATAACCTGTATCATGTATCCAACAAGATCCCCAACGATAGTCGTACTTATAGATTTCTCCGTCGCTGTTTGTGGTAGTGTTTGTGGGTGAGGGAGGCATATCCACGTCTAAACTGTCAAAAGAAAGGGCATAGTTACCGTTGGCCAGTTTGTAGCGTTCTTCGGATTTCCAAATGCTTTCAAATAACGTTATGGCTTGGGTATATTTGGCTTTGTCCACCGCTTTTTGATACTGCGGTAACGCCACGCTTGCCAAAATGCCAATGATGAGTACGACTACTAAAAGTTCAATAAGCGTAAAACCGCTGTTATTAAAAAAGCGGTGAGATTCC
>JAZUKK010000021.1:0-6489 GCA_045643265.1 Elusimicrobiaceae bacterium
AACGTTTTTTGACGACGTTTATCCGCGCCTGTTGAACGCAAGCATTACGGACACGTTCGCGCACGATGAAATCAACCGCACCGTGGACGAAACGCGCAACGCCGTTGAACAGGTGCGCACGATTTACGCCGACAAGCCCGAAGAAATCAGCCTTAAAGCGGAAATTGAACTTGCGCGGGCGTTTAACCTTACGCAGACGTTGAACAGTATCAACGCCTATATCCGCGAACAGGAAGAGTTGGCGGCGGCGCGTAAGCGTGACGAAGAGCGCAAGGCGGCGGCGGAAGCGGCAAAGGCGGCGGAGAAGCCGACACAGCCGACGGCGACCGTGGCACAGCCGACGGCAACGCCGACGAAGCCCGCACAGGCGACGGCTACGCCCGCGAAGGTGTACCGGGCGCGTTATGAGGTTGTCGGCACGGCGGACGCTATCAAAGCGTTTGTGGCGGCGGCGGCGCAGTACAATATCACCATTACGCGCATTACGGCGTAATTGGAAACTGTCTAACCGGGCGGCGGATTGCCAAGCCGTCCGCTATGGCAACGCGATTATGGTAGCGGAAATGCGTAATAGGAACAATCGGCAATGGTTGCTTTGGCGGCGCACCATACGCCTTGACCGACGGGCGAACTTGGGCATTGCGGTGACACCCCGGAGAGACGGGGGCTATATCCGCCATTGACACGGGCGCGGATAATTTGATACACTATCAATACACACACAGGGCAACAGCCCGGAAAGGCAAAAGAAAATGGATAAGCAAAATATGGCTATGACACCCGCCAACCCGAACGGCACGGCGGTTGCGAAGAAACCAGCCGCCAACGCCATTCAAGCGTTGGTGACTTCCCCGCAGTTTTTCAACGAAGTTGTTGAAATGGCGGGAGGCGGAAACAAGGCGTTTACCGCGTCCGTCTTTGTGGCGGACGTGAAACAGCAGTTGCGGCGCAATCCCGCCCTGTTGAAGTGTACGCCCGCGTCCGTCAAAAAGTGCTGTTTGGAACTTGCCCGTTGGGGCATTTCCCCGGACGGGCGGCTTGCAAATCTCATTCCATACGCCGACGAATGTACCGTTAGTTGGGACTTCAAGGCGTTTGTAAAGGTTGGCAAGCGTGACGGCGTTTTCACGAAGGTTGAAACCGCGCTTGTCAAGGCAAACGACGTTTTCAAGGTGGTAAACCGCAAGATTGTCACCCACGAAATCAATTACTTGAAGCCGCGTGGCGACATTATGGCTTGCTACGTCGTCTTTTCGCTTCCCGACGGACAGGAGCAGACCGAAATCATTGAACGGGAAGAGTTGGACGTTATACGCAGTTGCGCAAAGACGGATAAGAATTGGGCGAAGTGGTACGGCGAAATGGCGCGTAAGGCGACGTTCAAGCGCGGGTGCAAGTGGTTGGATATTTCGCCCGACCTGTCCGGGATGATTGGAAGCGACGACGAAGCCGAATACGACTTGAACAAGGGCGGCAAGCAATCCCTGTTTGCGGGCGCGGCGCACGAAATCCCGGCGGACGGCGTGACCGTTTCGCCGTCGCCCGTTGGTGAGGGTGATACGCCGCCGACGGGACGCAAGCGCGGCAGACCGCGCAAGGAAGCACAGCCCGCCGAAGCGGAAGAGTTGCCGCCCGCCGACACGGGCGCACAGCAAGATGAAACGCCCCCGGATGACGACGGCGAAAGCGACACCTTCGCGGAAGCAGAAGCGGAAGAATTGCCCGCGTAATTGTCCGCCATTGACACGGGCGCGGATAGTGTGCTATACTTCCCGCCCGTCGTCAATTAGAGGGCTTGCAAATGGCAAAAAGATTGGTAGATACGGGCTTCATAACACAACCGTGGGTATTGCGCTTGCCGACGCGCCTACGGTATCTTTTCAAGGTAATGCTTGACGTGTGCGATTGTGTCGGCACGTTTGAACCCGTCCCGGAGTTGCTGACAGTTTACGTTGGCGAGAAAATCACGCTTGACGACGTTTACGGCAGTTTCGGCAACCGTGTCATTCACTACGGCGACAAAGCCCTTATTGTGGACTTTGTGGAAATGCAGACGGGCGGTTGCCTGTCCCGTGATTGCAAGGGACACGCGCCGATATTCAAGCGGCTTGCTGAATTGGGGCTTACCGTCGCCCGGTTGCGCGAACTTTCCACGAAGCACAGGTTGCAGTTGTTAGGCGACGACGTAGAGCCGCTAACAGCCGAACCCGATAACGTGGGGGCTGTGCATACCGTGGCAACGCCGCCGCCCGTGGTTGTCATTCAACAGCCGCCGCCGCCCGTGGCGGAAGAGTTGCCGAACTTGCAGACCGTCCCGTCGAAGCCGAAGCGCGGGCGCAAGGGCGCGTCTTACGGCTATTGGTTTGATAAGTTTTGGGCGGCTTACCCGCGTAAGGACGGGAAGAAAACCGCCGCCGCGAAGTTTGAAATTGTTATGCGCGGGCTTGCTGACGCGGAAAAGGACGCGCTTCTTACCCGTATGCTTGCCGCGATTATGGCGCAATGCCAAAGCGAACAATGGATAAAGGACGGCGGGCAGTTTATCCCGTGGGCGCAAAAGTGGTTGCATAACCGCTATTGGGAGAATGAGGGCGTAAAAATGCCCGAAGCCCCGGTGGAGAAACAGCCGCTTAAAATGGACTTCAAGCCCGAAGATTGGCTTTTGTGCAAAGAGCGGTGCGCGTGTTGGGATTTTATACACAACTGTTGCGGTTGCGGTTGCAAAGTGCCGCCGCAATTCTCACAGCACCCGCACCCGCCCGAAGAGTGCAAGCACTTCAAGATGAATGAGGAAACGAAAAAGGAAAAGAGGAAATGAAAGCGAAGAACGGAAAGAGCAAGCGCAAGTTGTCCGCCGCTCAAATGGCACAGCGCAAGGCGGCGGCTATTAGCGCGGCGCGTAAATCCTATATCGGTACGCGGACGTACCGTTTGCCGATTGCCGACGCGAACCGGGCGGCGGCGAAGCACGGGACGTTGCGGGCGGCTGTCAAGTTTGCGGGGCAGTAATTATGGCGCGGAAAAGCAGAGCGAAGTACGCGCCCGGTGCGCCCATTACGAAGTTTGACGACTTGCTCAAACAGCGCGTTGTCTATGTCGCCTTTGGATATGACAAGCCGTTTGTCGTCAAGCCGATAAACAAGGGTTGGTTTATGAGTTGGCAACTTCAATTCATAGACGCGAAACTCAAACAGCGGAGCATTTTCTACGCCGTTCCGCTTGGAAAAACGCCCCCAAAAAAATCTTAAAAAATCTTTCATTTCGCCATTGACACGGGCGCGGAGTATTTGCTATACTATGTGCAGAAACAGGAAATAGGGCAACAGCCCGGAAAGGTTGAAACGATGAATAAGAAGGTTAAAGCAGTAAAGAACGCGGTGCGTTTCACCAACAAAGTTATTGCGGCGTGGAACGATTACGTGCGCTTCAAACACAGCATAAACGAAAACGTGATTTGCGGCATTGAAGGTGCTGTGGACTTCCTTATAAAAGAAACAACCATTGACGGTGCGGAACTCACAGTTGGTATCACGGGCAACAACTCAAAGTATAAAATTGAGTTTGTCAAAGAGGTTGCGAAAGCCGCTACGAAATATCTCAAATACTTTGGTATGAATTGCGGTACGCCTTTTCAAACCGAATACGGATATACGAAGCAGATTTGGGTTTGAGCAAAACAGGGGCGGGCAACCCCCGCCCCTCTAAAAAGGACTATGGCAAAGTATTTCAAAACCGAACCGAACCGCCACGGGCGCGTCACCATTTCAACGGACGTGCGCCCGGAAGTGGCGAAACGCTTAAACGAACGCGCCGTTATTGAGGGCAAAAACTCTTTCGCGGTTTTGCGCGAAGTTGCAGAGGACGCTACAAAGGAGAAGTGAAAATGCCGAAAAACAATAGTGAGAAGATTTACGGAAAGTATAGAATACTTGACGCAAAGACAGGAACGGAAAAGAACGGTAGGTATTTCGTTCTTAAAATAGACGCGGCGGACGCTATTGAATCAATAGCGGTAAAACTTGCGCTTAAAGCGTATGCCGACTACCAAAGGACGTTTGGGCGTGAGGAATACGCAAACGGAATTATGGATTACATAAGGGGCAAGTAAGAAATGTACGTTTTCAAACTCAAAATTGAAGAGACGAAAGACGGCGTGATTATGTCCGCAAAGACGGACTTTAAGAAGCCGTGTACCAAAGGTGAGACAATCACCTTGCTTAAAGTTTCCAACGCCTTGCGCAAGGTGCAGGAAAAGAAGTTTACGCGCTTTGACCGTGATACGGAATTGCGCCTGTTGGCAAAGGCGAAAGCCGAAAGCGGCTACGTTGAACGCCCGCGTTGGTACGTCCGCCTGTGGAACTTCATTACCCGGAAGGGGGTTTGATATGACTATTTGCATTGATATTGTTGAAGCAAAGACGTTTTCCAATAACAAGGTTGTTGCGGCGAACGTTGAACGGGTTGAAGCAAGCGGAGTGAGTGAAGATACCGCCGACCTTGCGAAGCAACTGTGCCACAATTTAGAAGCGGCGGCGCGGGCTACCATTGCCGCGTACTTCAATGGGAAAGGCAAGGGCAATGCCGTTTAAGTGCCGTGAATGTGCGGATTGGTACGCAACGGACGCTGACCCGTGCGGCGGCGGCTGTGCAAACCGCTGTTGCCCGCAATCCGGGGACGCTTGCGCGTGTCACGATTTCCGCGCCGCGTCCAACCCGGTTGAACTGATACCCGAACTTCCAAATGACTAACAGGGCGAAGCCCGGAAAGGTTAGAATGAAAGCGAAAGCGAAAGCGAAGAAAATCAAAGTGCGCCGCCACCTGTCCGCGAGAACGCGCAACCACGGTTTCCCGCCGTCGTCCGGGATTGGAAAGGTGCAACCCAATTATGATTACGGGTGCAAGGGGCGCAACTGTGCCTGTTGCCTGTTTGGGCATACGGGCGGCGGTTTTAGCCGTATGCGTATTTATTGCACCCCGTGCGGGCGTATCACGTCGCCGTTCCGCGTGTGCGACGAGTTTATAAAAGCATTTTAACATGGCAACAGCCCGGAAAGGAAACACACACAATGAAAAAGAATACCACGAAGAAGAGCGCAAAGGTTTCGTATCTTTGCCCGCCGCCCGCAACGCCCGATAACTTTGACAGCCCGTTGCGCATTATGCACAATCACGAAACGCAGAATGTCAAAACGCTTTTTGACGCTGATATGGCGAAGTTTGAACGCGGTTTGCGCAAGCGCAAGGGGACGACGGCGGAACTCTACCAACACGCGCTAAACCTTGCCCTGTCACTTATCGGGCGCACGGTTTATGTCGGCTGTATTCACGGTGCGCGTGGAAAGAAGATTACGCCGTGTATCAATAAGTACATTGTCCGGGACATTGCCATTGGGCGTGTCTACGTGGACGAATACAAACCAGATTTTCACGGTATGCGTTGGGGCGTACAAATTACGTGCCAATACGTCAATCACCCGGAGAATTACCCGCTTGTCACCGTCCACCCGCGCAAGGCGTACTTTAACGCGCCGTCCGCCGCGCAAGATTGCGAAGCCGAATTGCGCACTTGGCTTTCCAATTCCTCTTTGGAATACGTCAAAGGCGAATATCACCGCTATATCAAAGAGGACGCGGACATTGAGACTTTGGCGAACGCCTGTAATGAAATGTTTACGGGTGCGCGGAGTTGCCAAAAGTACATTAGGGCGAGGTATTGATATGGATATTACCATTGGCGTTGCCCGCCGCGCTTATTACCCGGTGATTGAAGCCGCCCCAGTTATGGATGATAACGGGGAGCGGACGGGCGAAACGCGGTATAACGAAGTGGCGCGGTTTGCCGACCCGTTCCGGGCGCAACATTTCGTAAACATTACGGCGAACTGTGAAAGCATACGCGGCGCACTTCAACAGGCGTTTGTGCTGTTGGATAACTTGGAGCGCAACCACGTCTTTTCACAGGGCGAAGTTGAACGCACGGCGGATTGCAAAGAAAAGTTGAACGCCGCCTTTAAGGTGCTGACACCGCCGACGGAAATACCCGCATACCTTGAACTACCGAATGAGGGCTGAAAAATGAATAATAAGAGTTGCATTTACTTTGCCGCGTTTGTGTTGCTTGCTTTCCTTATCTCAAAGTTGAACGTGCATTTTGAGTTTGGCGACAAGCGCATTACTGAAACGCAGTTTGACGAAATCACAAACCGCCTTGCGAAGTGCGAAGCACACGCGAAAAGTTGGCACGTTCGCAAAGTGCCGACGGCGGAAGAAATATGCGCAAATGCCGACGAAATCCGCCGCGTTGAAACCAACAGCGCGGGCGGCGTTTCGGTTATACTCAAAGCGAAGCCGCAACCGTTTGACGGCGTGACCTACATACAGGAACTTTGACCTATGGCGGAAAACCTATTACCCGTCCCGGACGACCCGAAATTGGTAATGCTTGACGTTGCCAAAGCCGTAAACAGGGCGAAGCGCAAGCACCCGTA
>JAZUKK010000022.1:0-4244 GCA_045643265.1 Elusimicrobiaceae bacterium
TCAACAAACAAGCCGAAAGCTATAAATTGCCTTACAAGATGAGCTTAAACGGCGCGCTTGAAGAGCTGTATAACGCAGACGAAGAGCCTAACGTAAACGAAATAGAAGAAAGGGAAAATATCACCAATGGAACAAATTAACAAAAATACGCTAGTTAGCGTCCACGACGACGAAATTACGCTTTTAGAAGCCTTCGAAAAATTTAAAGAAGTGCTTAACCTTTCCGAAGAAGTGAATAGCGTAAAGGACAAAGAATTAGCTTTAGAGCAATTCGTAACGGACGCATACGGACGCTTAAACAACAAGATTTTAACAAACGCAAACGAAATAGAGCGCGTGGACGAAAAGACTAGAAGCCTAGACAATGACATTATGGACGTGAAGCAGTTAATAAAGCCCGTTTACGCTTATACTATGACTATACAATTTAATACAAAAATAGCGTTGAACGACGACCAGCAATTAGCTATTTTGTCTTGCTTCTTCTATAGCTCTGAAGATAAGGAATTAGGCGACATAACAATGACGGAAGCAATAGACTTCGTTAAAATTACTAGACTAGCACGCGCTTATGTCGGCGTGGCTAATGTTACGCTAATGTCATTAAACGACGCTACAAATAGAGTACAATTCGTTTACTTCGACACAGCGCAAAACAAACACGTACAAATTTCAAAAACGGACGTAACGCGCATACGCATTACGGGAAAGAAGGCAGTTTAATATGAAACACGCTGACGTAGTAGTAAACGCCCTTATGTACGCGGGCGTTACATTGCAGACAAACGAAGCAATGCAGACAATACAATTAATTCTTTCTATCATAACAAGCGCGGTAATTATCGCGTTCAAGCTTTGGAAGTGGTGGAAGGAAGCAAGCAAAGACGGCAAAATTACGGCGGACGAAATCGACAAAGCCGTAGACATTCTAGAAAATGAAAGAAAGGATAAATAACAAATGGCACGCTATACCTTAACATTAGCGCAATACTTGGCGAAGGGCGGGACGCTTCCCGCTTCCTTTGCCGAAATTGACGGCTTCGAAGATACTTTTAAACTAAAGTACACTGATTGCGAGATAGGGCAAGAAACCGAAAACGCTTTTACCAATAAGCTAGAGCTAATCGCAAAGCTAAAAATTCCGCTTTATAAGTCGAGAATTGAACAGCTTGCGAGCGCTTGGGGAATGATTGACACAAACGCGCGCGTAATCTTCACGACAGCAAACGCCACTATGACGGCGGGCGCGCAGAAAACGAAAATTACGGACTTGCCTATTAACGCAAGCGTTGCTACGCCTAACACTATTACGGACGTAGACGCAAGCACCAACGGAAACACAAGCGAGCAGACCACGCGCGAAAGCGGATACACAAGCGACGAGCTTTTAAGGAAAATCGACTTTTTGAATAAGGAAGTCGCGGACGTTACCGAAAAGCTTTTAAAAGAATTTAAGCTTTGCTTTATGGGGTTGTATTTATGAGCAGATATTTATATGGCTACAAGAATTTTACGCCTAACGCAAAAGGCGCTACGCATTACCTAATTGAGAACACAACGGCGGGCATTTCGCGCTATATGTCCGTCGCTTCTCAAGGCGGGCGCAATATCCTAACATTTAGCGAAACAAACTACCGCGTGAACAACGGAAGCATTGCCCTTGCGTATCTTGGTAACGTGCTTACGAATTGGCAAAACATTACATACTTCATTGAGCGCGACGTTGAAACGGGTTTCTTTATGTGCTATTTCGTCGAAAGCGCGGTAATCGCAAGCGGTAACGTATATTTTAACGTCCGCGTTGATTATTGGGCTTCATACCTTCTAAAAGCGAATATTTCAGACATTCACGTTACGCGCTGTAATAGAAAGCTTAAAAACGGATATTACGACGACGTAAAGGAAACTTTTACACCATTCAGAAGCACAAGCGTATTTAACTTTTGCGAAAACAATTACGTCATAAACCCAGACCAAGACGGCACAATTTTAACAAGTGGCGACCTTGAAGCTATAGGCGTACACCCTTACGGCGAAAACTACGAATTGCAGACGCTGACCGCCGAAGATTTAAGCATTATCGTAGACGCGACTTTTAACCTTGAAGAAAACGCTAGCGGAAGCCGTACAATATCAAAAACGCAACTATTCAACATTGACATAGCGGACTTATTAGACGATTTTGCAAACGTCGGAATGTTTGCAAATATGCACTTCTTGGAAGTTATAAGGGGCGCTATTGGTTGTATTACTAAAGTAACGTCAACGGGTAGCTTTTTCAGAAATAACGAAATAAAGATAAATCATCTTTATATTTTGCCTAACTTCTTTTTAAGCGCTGACGAATACCGAACAAGCAATTATATAGAAGGTATTTCGAGAATTGGCGACGAAAGCGACCATATTATTAAATTGTATTTTATGGGCGACGTTCACGAAGTAAGACAATTACCAATTTTAAGCCTTCCAAAAAATCATAAATGGGCTTTCGGTTGCGTTGGTAACTTGCTAGACATTACAAGACCCGTAGACTATGACGGCGAAGCTATAAAGATTGCTTTTGACTTCGCACCTTGCGAAGCTCGCGCAACGATTACGCAAAGAAGTAATTACAAAGAAATAACTTCATCTTTTGAACTTCCTTTAACTTTAGCTTCTAACACGACGGACGCAATAGACGGCGTTGTTAAGACAATCAAGAACACAGCCGTAACAATGGGCGCGCTTCTTTCGATTTATGCGGGTGCGCAAAGCGGAAACTTCGGACTTATCGCGGGCGGTGTTGGCGGAATTGCGGGCGCTGTTTCGCGTCAATTGGGCAAATCTAACCCAATGACAACCGAACAGACGGGTAGCGCTTTTACTTCTTATAATTGGTTATTGGTAGACGACGACCAAGTTATAGCGCCGTTTGTGTACGTTGGCGTAGCTTCGACTATCAACGAAGAAGAGCACGCAAGAAAAGACGGCGTTAACTACGACGAATATATAGAAACTCTTAACCTTGACGACCGCGATTTATTAGGCGAAGGAACGGACGCGGACACGTTTATTATGTGCGACGCTACAATTGAGAACATACCATTAACGGCGCGCGACGACATAGCGAAGCAGTTAAAAGAAGGTGTTTCGTATGTTACCGCGTAGCAAGTATTACAGCGACAAAGACGGCTTAAGGCTTTTAAGCTATAACGCCGTCTTTTCGGCTGTCATATCAAATAGAAACTATGGCAAAACGTGGACATTCAAGAAAAGAGCTTTTAAAAGAGCTTTGAAGCATAACAAAAAAACTATATGGATACGCTTATTTAAAGATGAGCGAAAAGAAGCCGTACAAAAGTTTTTCACTTCCGCAGACTTGCAAAAATATTGCGGTATTTCCCTATATGACAAAGACGCAAACCCTAACGGCAACGTAAAGCAAAACGGGCGTTGCTTTTATTATAGGCGTTCGCCTTCCCATAAGTGGCAATGGTTTCTAAAGGTGTATAACCTAAAGGAAGCGGGCGCTTTGCGTTCGGTTGACGACGTGGACGTAGATACTATTATTTTTGACGAATTTACGAAACCTTCTGAAATGTATAGTCTATATCACGGCAACATAGCGACGGACTTTATAGACATATTCTTTTCAACGAAGCGCGAGCATATAGTTAAATGCTTCTTCATAGGCAACAAAGAAAGCTTTTCTAACCCTATATTTAATTACTTCGGCATTAAACCATTACCCGCAAACTATGAAGGCATTGCGTCATATAGACACGGGTCTTTTGTCGTTCAGCAAATAAACAACGTGAAGGAAGCAAGCACAAGCTACGACAAACAAGTTTCTAACCTTTTGGAAGGCACAGCGTACGGCGACTATATCTATAAATCTAAATACAAGGGCGCAAGCGCAATAAAACAGCGTAAAACACCCGCTACGGCGTCGTTGTATGTTCAAGTGGATATTAATTCAAACCCTATCAAAATAAGCGTTGAAAACGGCTATTTTTACATTAATCAAAGAATAGATGAAAGCAAGCCCGTCTATGCAGACAACCAAAGCGCGAAGCATAGGCATTTACGTATTTTAGTACGTAGGCATAAGCGTTATTTCGCGGGCTTCATAGAAGCGCTTGCAGACAATCGCGTATACTATGACAACGAAGCTACAAAGGAAGCAACGGCGTACTTTCTTCAATGGTTAGGCGTTTAGCAATGTAAGCGTATGATTGCTAAAGCGGATACAATGCGAACGGGGC
>JAZUKK010000023.1:0-26098 GCA_045643265.1 Elusimicrobiaceae bacterium
TCAGCATAAAAACAAAAATTTTACCGCAATTTCCAAAAATCAGCAAAAAACCACATGCTGAAAGTGGCGCACAAAAAAAATCCCCGTCGGGCGAAATGCCTAACGGGGATATATGCTAAAAACTTAAAACTAAAATACGGAGAGGGAGAGATTCGAACTCTCGATACGGTTTCCCGTATGCAGTCTTTCCAGGACTGTGCCTTAAACCACTCGGCCACCTCTCCAAAATCGGTGTGCGGTCAAATGACTACTTGTTTATTATAGCAAATTCTACGAAGTTGCGGGAACTCCCCCCGGAAACTACCGTCTAACTGAGTGTAGCGTCATCCCAAATAACCGCCCCAATAACATAAGCGGGCATAAGATAAACAAACTAAATAAAATAACGGCCAGCGTAGCCAAAAAGCCAACACTCAACACCAACAATCCGCCCAACAGACCTCCGTTGTCGCCTTGTGTGCGGGCCCGGTCTTGCGAGGGGCGGGGCGAAATTAACCGCCCTGTTTCGTCCATAATTTCCGGTTCAATGATTGTTGTTTTTTTTGTATCCATAAACGCATCATACCGTTTTCCCCAGTCAAATACTCCCGGGGAAACAGGCTATTGGACTCGCCGCGGATACACACTATCTTGCGGTTTCCAATTGGCAAGTACTTCGGCAAATGCACGCGCCTCGCGTTTCGCTCCGGCTAAATCGTGCAAACGGTAATTGCCGCATTGCCAAGCACATTGTGCTCCGGGGATCGGGCCTTCAAAATTCGCAATAAACAAGAAAGTTTCACACAAAAGAGGCACTGCGTCCGATGCCTCCCATGTACCGGCAATCAGCAAATCAAACCCTGTTTGGCAGCCCATCGGGCCCCAATTGAGCACTTTATCCGCCCACGAGGAATGTTCACGCAAATACACCGCGCCCAAATGCTCTAGCGTATGAATAACGGCCGGGCTCATAGGTAGTTGGCGGTACGGGGCCTTCAAACGCACGTCAAAAGTGGTAACTGTTTTCGGGCCGCACTCGTCGCGCCGGGAAACATACACCCCCGGGGTTAATTTTTCGTGATCTACTTCAAAACGCGTTACTTTATTCATGTGAAAACTCCTTGGTTAAAGCGGTCAACAACGCCCACGTCCGTTCAAAACCCGTGTGCGCCATTTCCTGCCAAAAATTGTCATACTGTGTTTGATTGGTTTCTGTCTTACCGGCCACGTCGCTAATTAAACGCATGCTTAAAAACGGCACGTGATAGCGGTAGCAAACTTGGGCCATAGCGGCTGATTCCATATCACAAGCAAGTGCTTGCGGAAAGTGATGTAAAATTTTGGCGACTGGTTCCTTACCGGAAATAAATTGGTCGCCGGTACAAATCAGCCCCGTATGCACCGCGTGCGGGGTTTGTGCATACGCCCGCTTGGCGGCCGCTAATAATACGGAGGACGCCGGAAAAAACGTGGGCAACTCTTGCACTTGGCCATAATCGTTACCGTCGCCACACCACACATCATGGTACACATACCGATCCCCGACCACGCTGTCTAACGTATGAAGCGCGGGGTTAAGCCCCCCCGCCACGCCGGAATTGAGAATATAGTCGGGCGTAAAATTTTTAATTAGTTCCAGCGTTCCTAAAGCGGCATTTACCTTGCCCATACCGCAACGTAATAAAATGAATTCACATCCGTTGAGTGTTCCTTGTGTAAATTGAAACGGTCCGGCTTGCACCGCACGTTGCGTGGTCAACCGGGAAATTAGTTGTTGTTCTTCTTGCGCTAATGCGCAAATGATACCAATTTTGGCCATAAATACTCCTTATTGTATATTGTGGCATAAATTAATTTCGGACGCAAGAGCTCTGCACACAGCACGCTGTCAAAAATAGTAAAATGAATATAGGTTATGCGTGAAGTCACATCACGCAATTTTGAAAACCGAGGAAAAATTATGTTACCCAAAGCGTATGAACCGCAAGAAGTAGAACAAAAACTCGCCGATAAATGGCAAAATGCTAAACTCTTCGCCGCCAAAGGCGATAAAACCAAAAAACCGTTTGTAATTGTTATCCCGCCGCCGAACATTACCGGTGCTTTGCACATGGGGCATGCCTCCACAAACACGTTGCAAGACGTGCTCATCCGCGCCCACCGTATGTTTGGCGAGGACGCCTACTGGGTGCCCGGCACCGACCACGGCGGTATTGCCACACAAAATGTAATTGAAAAAAAACTTTCTAAAGAACAACATAAATCCCGCCACGACTTGGGTCGCGAAGAATTTGTTAAAACCGTTTGGGAGTGGTATAACGAATGCGGTAACGCCATTTACACACAATTTCGCAAAATGGGCTGGGCGCTTGATTTAAGCGATATCCGCTTTACCATGGATGAAAAACGCGCCAAAGCCGTCTATGAATGTTTCAAACAATGGTGGGACAAAAAATACATTTACCGCGGTAAACGCTTAATTAACTGGTGCGTACGGTGTTCTACGGCTTTGTCCGATATTGAAGTAGAACACGAACAACACGCCGGAAGACTGTGGCACCTACGCTACAAAGGAGAGGACGGATCAGACGGTATTGTTATTGCCACTACCCGTCCGGAAACCATTTACGCCGACGCCGCCATTGCCGTTAATCCTAAAGACAAACGCTTTACCGGTATGATTGGCAAAAAAGTGATTATTCCGCTTGCCAACCGCGCAATCCTCATTATTGCCGACGAAGCCGTAGAAATGGAATTTGGCACCGGGGCCTTAAAAATCACCCCGGCACACGACGCGACGGACTACGAAGTCGGCAAACGCCATAATTTACCGGTTATGACCGTCATTAACGACAAGGGCAAAATGATTAACTGCCCCGAAAAATACCTCGGTATGGACCGCGATTTGTGCCGCAAAGAAACCGTCAAAGATTTAGACGCCGCCGGGTTACTGGTCAAAGAAGAAAAATATACAAACAATGTTTCCACCTGTTACCGTTGCCACAACACCATTGAGCCGTTTATGAGCGAACAATGGTTTGTCAAAATGGATCAACTGGCTGCCCCGGCCATCCAAGCGGCCGAAACAGGCGAACTCGCTTTTCACCCGGCCAACTGGAAAAACCCGTTTTTGAATTGGCTTAAAAATATACAAGATTGGTGCATCTCGCGCCAAATCTGGTGGGGCCACCGCATCCCGGTATGGTATTGCCGCCATTGTAGCGAAAAAGGCCTTACCTTTGCTACCGACCAACAAGGCCGCGAACAACTCACCAAAGTATCGTTTGAAGACGGCGCACAGCCAATAGTCTCTTTTGACAAGCCGGAAAAATGCCCGCATTGCGGCGGACACGATTTAGTGCAAGATCCCGACGTGTTAGATACCTGGTTTTCGTCTGCATTGTGGCCCATGTCTGTTTTCGGCTGGCCGGAAAAAACAGCCGACATGGAACACTTTTATCCCACCTCTGTCATGGTAACGGGATATGAAATTTTGTACTTGTGGGTCGCGCGTATGGTAATGACCGGGCTTGATTTTACCGGCAAACTACCGTTTAAGGATGTGTATTTGAACGGGATTGTACGCGATAAAAGCGGACAAAAAATGAGTAAGTCCAAAGGCAACGTCATTGACCCGCTAGATATGACGGCTAAATACGGTACGGACGCGGTGCGTTTTTCTTTACTGATGCAAGCCGTACCGAGTAAAGATATTCCATACGCCGAGGAAAGCATTACCGGCGCGCGCAACTTCTGCAATAAACTCTACAACGCTTCGCGCTTTATTCTTATGAATATGGCAGGCATCAACGGCCCGCTTACCCTGCCCAAACAAGTAACCGAACTGGCCGATAAGTGGATTTTAGACCGCTTCACCCAAGCCATTAAAACAGCCCGCGAAGGCATTGAAAAATACAATTTGGCTCTTAGTGCCAATACGCTCTACCATTTCCTGTGGGGAGATTTTTGCGACTGGTACATTGAACTAGCCAAACAACGCTTTCAAACGCAGGAAAAAGAACACGTCATGGCGTTGTGTGTACATATTTTGTACGGCACGCTCAAAGCGTTGCACCCGTTTATCCCGTTTGTAACGGAAGAAATTGCGGCTTCTTTGCGTCCGTATGTGGGTGAAACGGAAGAATTTTTACTCAACCAACCCTACCCGAAATTTGACAGCACGCTCTGCCACCCGGACGCCGTTAAAAAGATGGACGTTATCCAAGGGATTACGCGTGTGATTCGCACCATACGCTCGCAATTTAACGTACCGCCGGGCCTGAAAATTTCAGCCGTCGTAACCGCCAAAAGCGAGGACGAACTAGCCATTGTGCGTGCGTATGAAAATTACATTTGCCTGATGGCGAAAATTGAAAAACTGTCCGTCAGCACCAACGCCGCCAAACCGGCGCAAACGGCTACGGCCGTTTTTGAGAACTTAACGGTTTATGTACCGTTAACAGGACTTATTGACTTTTACAAAGAACGCAACCGCTTGGAAAAAGAATTAACCCAAGCCAAAGCCAATATCGCCTCACGCCAAGCGCGTTTGTCGCAAGAAAATTTTATCAAGCACGCTCCGGCCGAACAAATCCAAAAAACCAAGGATGAACTGGCCGCGGCCGAACTGGCTTTGGCACAAGTAACCACGTCGTTGGAGGACTTGAAATAATGAATAAACTAATTAAACTGGCGGTTCTATCCGGCGCCCTGTTGTGGCCGTTTACCGTTTGTGCCCAAGAAACCGATTGGAAAGCACTTTCCCATTACGAAAAAACGCCCGTTAAAAAACAACTGACCGACCGCTTGACGAGTTACGCCCGCATAGATACCCAAGCGGCACTATCATCCAAAGTGCCTAGTACGTCCGGGCAACTCAAACTGGCTAAAACGCTGGCTAAGGAACTTAAAAAAAACGGTGCCGTCAACGTAAAAACCGATAAATACGGAATCGTAACAGCGGAAATACCGTCCAATTTATCCGCGCCGACACCGGTTCTAGCGTTAATCGCCCATTTGGACACTCCGCCTGCGTTTTCCGCCAAACAAATAAAACCGCAAGTACACACGAACTACAACGGCGGCACGCTTACCATTGACGCAGCCCAAAAAATTACGTTAGACCCGTATATGGCCCCCCAACTGATGCGGGCCCGGGGACATGATATTATCACCGCGTCGGGCGGTACATTATTAGGGGCGGACGGCAAAGCCGGATTGGCTATTTTGGTAACCGTTGCCCAGTATTTTTACGACCACCCCCAACTGCCGCACGGGACAATTAAATTGGTTTTCACGCCGGACAGCACCATCGGTAACGGCATCCGCCAACTGGACGTAGCCGCCTTGGACGCCAATTATGCTTATACATTAGACGGGGGCGAACTAGGCCAACTCGTTGATGAAACCGCCACGGCCAAAACGTTTACGGCCGTTTTTGAAGGCGACCGCACCGCAGAATTAGGCAATGCGATTTCCGCGCCTTTCTCGGATAATTTACTGATGGCCTCGGATTTCCACACGTTACTCCCCCGCCACAAACGCCCGGAAACGACCGCTAACAAAAATGGTTTTATTTATGTAAGCGATATTACCACCCAAGGTAACCGCAGCGAAATTACCGGCGTTATCCGCGCATTTTCTGACGAAGAAATGGCCCTTTTAACCCAAGATGTTACCCAAGCGTTTAACACCGTAAAACGCATGAACTACAAAGGGAAAAATTTTGCGCTAACGTTTACGGACCAAGAAAAAAACATCAAAAACGCGATCCCGCAAGCCGCTATCCGCCTGGCCCAACAAGCGTTTTCACAAGAGGAAGTGGCCGAACACCGCACCGCCGCCCGCCATACAACGGACGCGGCGCGCTTGACCGCCAAAGGGTTACCGGCCGTCGGTCTATTTACCGGGTATTATTTATCCGGCGTGCAGGAATATGCCGACGCGGACGTCATGGAAGCCGCTTTTCGCGTCGTCTTGCGCTTGAGCACCTTGCATACCGATACCCCAACGAAATAATTTTTCTTCTACACTACATGTAACAAGCGGGCCACAAATCTTATTTTTTGTGCGCTCGCTTTTGTATGGTCGCAGGCCTAAACCAAAGTAGGCCCTTTGGCCCTTGCTATGAAAAGCGCAGATTATTATAATGAAAGTATATTTGATTAAAGGAGATACCATGAAAAAATCACTCACGTTATTCTTAGCCGTATTGTTTACGGGTTTTTTCCCAGGCACATTACACGCTACTAATTCGGATGCATTTTTACTCAACCGCGTTACGCGCACCGTTGCACAAACGCGAATGCGTAACAAAAAAACAAATCCGCAAGTTACTAACAAAATTGCCAGTCAATACCGCGCCACCTTGTTAGACCGTTTTTTGCGCTATGTTACCTATAACAGCCAAAGCCAAGAGGACGTACAAATTACCCCCTCCCAAATTGAAACTGCGCAAAAGTTATATGCAGAAATCAACCAAATGGGCTTTGATAAAAATGTGAGCATAGAATTATCCGAACATTATTACATCTTTGTAAATATCCCCTCTAACCAAAAGCAAGATGCGTTGACGCTGGGCTTTAGCGCGCATTATGATGTTACACCGGACGTTCCGGCAGAAAATGTAACCGCCCAAGTAATTAAAAAATACAACGGAGAACCCATTGCGCTCAAAAACGACCAAGTATTAGACCCCGCCTCCGAACGGGACGCCTATTTGAAAACGCAAATCGGCAAAACGGTCGTTACTTCGGATGGTACCACCAATTTAGGGGCGGACGACAAAGCCGGTTTATCTATTATAATGACCTTATTAGATACGTTAGCCCACCATCCGGAAATCAAACACGGACCGATTCAAGTTGTGTTAGCACCGAACGAAGACGTCGGCCGCGCTGCTGAATTTATTGAAGAAATCCCCTACCGCCCGGAAATCGCGTTTGACTTTGACGGCGGTTCCAACGGCGAAATTATGGTAGCCAACTTTAATGCCCGCCAAACTTTCATTACCGTAGAAGGGCGTCCGGGCCATCAATCGGCCGCCGCTACAAACGGCTATCGCAACGCTTGGACTCCGGCATGCGAAATGGGTGCAAGCATCTGCACGGAAACCCTGGTTCCGAACAACAGCACCGGAGATCAAGGGTATGTGGAATTACACCACATGTTCTACGAGAAAGGCAATGTATCTACCGCTCTACTGGATATCCGCCAACGTGGGTACGATTCCAACGAAATGGACACATGGGAAGCCTACGCAGATACTGTCGCCCAAGAGGTCGCCGAAAAGTATGGTGTGAAAATTTCCCGTCGCACGATCGTGAATTATTGTAACGTAGCGGAAGTTTGCCACCCCAAAACACGGGAAGTAACCGAACGGGCGTGTGAAGCCGCCGGAGTAACGCCCAATTGCGTATCAGTACGCGCAGGCACCACCGCTGCTATGTTTGTTACCAAAGGGCTCGTTGGCGCATATACCGTTTTTACCGGCCAAAACAATGAGCATGCCGTTACCGAATGGCTCAGCGAGGACGATATGTTTAAGTCCTATCTGGTGGCCTTGAACTTGGTACAAAAAGTGGCTCAACAAAATAAATAATACGCTCTATGAAAATTGTAATTGCTACGGAAAACCCGAATAAATTGCGGGAGTTACGTCAGATTTTGCCTGCAAAACTCAAACAGGGTACTCCGTTAGAATATGTAGGCCTTACAGACTTCAACGGTTTAAGTCTGCCGCCGGAAACGGGCAGCACCCTAGAAGAAAACGCCGCGCAAAAAGCCATTTATGCGGCAAAACAAACCGGCTTAATGGCCATTTCGGACGATACCGGCCTGGAAGTAGAAGCCCTTAACGGCGCGCCGGGCGTGCACACGGCACGCTACGCCGGACAAAATGCCGATACGGACGAAAACAACCGCAAGTTATTAAGTGCGTTAGAAGGCAAACTGTTGGCCCAACGCAAGGCGCGTTTTCGCACGATAGCGTGCTGGGCCACTCCGCAAGGCAACGTACGGACCTTTGAAGGCGTATTAGAAGGATTTATCGGTTTTGGTTACCGCGGGGAAAACGGCTTTGGGTATGACCCGATCTTTATGATAAATGACGGACAAACCGCCCTGGCCGAACTCAGCGAGACACAGAAAAACAAAATCAGCCACCGGGCTTTAGCGTTTGCTAAACTTGCCCAACATTTAGTGGCGCAAACGTCCTGTTGCAAATAAGTTTTACTCAATATAAAAAATCCCCGGCTAACACCGGGGATTTTTTATGGCAAACTGTAAACACGCATATTGCTTATAAACAGATACGTACCACCAAACAGTTTATTACAATACGAGCCGGCAGGTTCGCTGAAAGTTGTATAATGTGAGGCGCGTTCCACACACATTACCTGGCCTTGGTACGTTTCCGGCACAATAAACATACAAAAACCAGCCCCCGCATATTTACCCGAAATCCGCCCGGCACAAACCCCTTTTAGAGAATGATTGCTATTATCATATAAATTTAAGTTCCAATGCTCGTTCCCCACCTCACTTGATCCAGAGCCAACCCACCCGCCCGCACCGCTGGCCAACGTCGGAAATTCTATATCCAGTTGATCTATTCGGGTGGGCCATTCCCCATTGGCTAAATAATAATTTTGGGCGGTTTGATAAGCCGATTTCAATAAAGTTACGGCCTCCACCGAGCGGGATTTTTCCACCACACGTTGATATTGCGGCAAAGCCACCGACGAGAGTATGCCAATGATAAGCACAACGACTAATAATTCAATAAGCGTAAAACCACCTAACATTTTATTTTCCATATTTTTTGCTCATTTTTAATAAAATTCCCATTTATTAAAAATTAGCAAAAAAAAGTCAAGTTTTTTCTTTCCCACCAGTAAAACGACTTCAAAAAATCTTATTAGTAAAATAAGAAGATGCCGGATACCAACCTTCCGGCATGACAGACTTTTTACATTAAACGTCATTCCAAACTTGATTTGGAATCTCACCACTTTCTAAAACGGCAATAAGGTGAGATGCTGAATCAAGTTCAGCATGACGGCTTTTTTGAGTTTTTCTTTCCCTCTGCCGGCACCCTGAAACCCTGCAGGCCGCCAATCCGGGATTTCGTCGTTTATACCATAACAAAAAAGCGCGGCTATAAAGCCGCGCTCTATCTTGCAAATTACTCTTTTATAATTCTATAACTAACATAGACGGCACGATTAAATACAACAAGTTAATGAGTGCCCCTAAACTTAAAAACGGCCCAAACGGGATAGCGTCCGTGCGTTTTTTACCTCTAAAAATCATCAAAAACACCGCATACACGAGCCCGAAAAACGAGGCGAAAACGACGGTCGTTAGCACGCCTTGCCAACCGATTAGCGTTCCTACACCACCCATCAGTTTGACGTCCCCACCGCCCATGGCATCTTTTTTGAACATCCATGTACCGATTAGCGCAATTGCCAACACGCCAAACAGTCCGGCCGCGCCGCCCGACAAAGCATATAATTCCTTCTGCCACCATATCCCATCAAAATTGGGGTTAGCCCACGCGAATAAAAGTCCCCATACAATAAGCCCCAAAGAAAACCTGTCCGGGATGATCATCAATTCAAAATCAATGACGGATAGCGCAAGCAACGCGTACACCGCCACCACCGCCACGCCCGTCCACACGCTTATGCCATAACGCCATACGAACAGCACCGTCAACAACGCGCTGAGCAATTCCACCACCGGATATTGCCACGAAATCGGCGCTTTGCATTGGCGGCATTTACCCCGCAACACGAGGAAACTAATTAGTGGGATATTGTCGTACCATTTAATCCGCGCACCGCATTTGGGGCAGGCAGACGGCGGCCACGCAATAGATTTATCACGCGGGATACGGTAGATGCAGACATTTAAAAAACTGCCAAACACCAAGCCGAACAAAAACGCAAACAACAAAATAAAAGTGGTCATAACCGTTCTATATCCGTATCAGGTTAATGAGTGTACCATGCTTTACCGTAGCTGTCTTCTTTATCGGAGTTGACAAAGAAGTCGCCGTAACGCGGGTCAGCCGGATCATTGACATACACCCAACCGCCGGTTTTAGTAAAAGCAGTTTCAAAATTTCCGGTAGAAATGTTCGCGGACGGTGCCATACCGGGCACGCGGGCCTCGGGTATTTTTTCCAAGTATTGCGGCACCAAACTGGACAAATCATCCATCGGATATACGCCTTGGTTTTCGCCGTAATAAGCGGCAATAGCACTACGCACGCGCATCAGTTGGTGTTTGGTACTGCCTTCTTGCGCCTTGTGCACCAACGTCATAAATTTAGGTACGGTAAACACAAACAAAAACATCAGCACCGCCACAATGACAATGATTTCAACGGTTGCAAAACCTTTTTTCATGGGTTACCTCTTACTAATTAAAACGCATCGCCACTAACACAAATACTTTGGCATCTCCCAACGTATTTTTGATGCTGGAGTATTCGTTAGGTTGGTGCATTTGCTCGTCCAGCTTGGAATATACCACCGCCGGAAAACCCGCATTGCGCAGATACGCACCTACCGTACCGCCGCCCACGCCCATAATGCGGGGATTGTTTTTATATACCGCTTGCACCGCGGTTTTAGTCAGTTGCACCACCGGATGTTTCGGATCCGTTGGTTTAGAACAATCGTTAATCGGGGCTTCTACCGTTATAGTAACGCCGTCTTTCTTTTCAATTTTGCGTGCAATTTTGCGCATTTCCGCCAATACTTTTTCGTTGTCGTAACGCGGCAAGATGCGGCAATCCATATAAAACTCTTCCCGGCCCGGAATTGTGTTTACGTTCGGCACGTTGGCTTCACGTTTCGTCGGTTCAAAAGTGCTTTTTAATTCCGGCGCAAACAGTTTGTCTTTTTTATGAAATTTTTTATGCAATTTTTCATCTAACGCAACCACCAAATGCGCGGACGCGCGGTGCGCATTTATACCGACTTTAGGCGTAGAAGCATGCGTCGGTTTACCGAGAACGGTAAATTTAACCCAAAGCATATTTTTTTCGGCTACTTCTACCATGGTGCCGTCCTCGTTTCCGCCGTCAGGCACCAAAAACACATCCTGCGGGCCGAACAAATGCCCGTGTTTTTTCAAAATCGCCAAGAGGCCAAACTCGCTACCCATTTCTTCGTCCGCGTTTAATAAAAGCGCGTAGTTGCACGGCGGACGGTAATTGCATTCCATCATGGCTTTTACCGCTAGCAAGCCAGACACCAACCCTTGTTGGTTATCTTCGGCTCCGCGGCCGTAAATTCTATCTCCTTTGACTACCGCCTTAAACGGATCTGTTTTCCACTGCGATAAATCGCCCGCAGGCACCACATCCATGTGCGCCATGACCCACAAAGTTTTCTCTTTATTTTGCCCGTAATACTTGGCCATGATATTCGGCCGGACGCCCGTGGGTGCTTTCGGATCCGGTACGTTAATTACACATACTTCATCAAATTTCATACGTTTAATTACAGAAAGTAAATAGGCGGCTTTTTCGCCTTCGCCGTTTCCTCCGGCCTGCGGAGACACAGCCGGACAAGCAATCATATTAGTTTGTAAATCAATGACATCTTGCGAATAGGTATCAATTTTTTTAAGTAACGTCTTTTCTTCCATTTGTTTTCCTCCAAAATCTTAAATCGGGTTTGCAATATCTACAAATTCCGTTTCCACTTTGAAATGTTTTCCTACTAATTCTTGTAAAGCCAGTATGCCGCATTTTTCGGAATTATAATGCCCCAAGGCTACACAGTTAATTTGGCCTTCGCGGCACCATTCTTGCACCGGTTCATCCAATACGCCGGTTACATACAAATCTAAATGTTGGGTAATGGCTTGCGGCAACATACTATGCGCCCCGCCGCTGATAACCCCCAACGTGTTAATTTTAGACGGGCCAAAAGGCAACACTTGCGCTTTAGTTTGGCAAAAAGTTTCCCACGTTTGCACCAGTTCCGTTAGCGGGAGGTTTTCCACCACGCCGCTAAAACCAATCGTTTCGCCGTGATAGACGCCAAACGGTTTGACTTGCAGCGCATTTACAGCGCGCAACAAACAGGCATTATGCCCCACCACCGGATGCTTATCTAACGGCAAATGATACGCCGCCAAATTGATATCGTTCTTAAGCAGAAACGCTACGCGCTCTCGGAAAAGTCCGGTCAGCGGCTGTTCTTGCCCCCACAAAAGTCCGTGGTGTACGATAATCAAATCAGCTCCGGCAACTTTTGCTTTGCGAAACAATTCCAACGAGGCCGAAACCCCAAATACAATTTTCTCTACGCGCGGTGTGCCGGACACTTGCAGACCGTTGCAACTTGCATCAGCAATATGCGCGCTGTTGAGGTATGTATCTAAAAACTGGATAATGTCTTCACAATTTCCCATATAATTATGTTATCATTTTATAAGAATGAACAAAACCCTTTCTTTCCTTTTACTTTTTATGGCCGCGTTTGGTGTAACGTGGGCAGAACCGTTACCCGTAGCCCCGTATTTACCCGCGCAGGCAAAAACTGCTCCGACAAACGCGCCCATTACCGTACAATTCCCGCAGGAAAATGCCACCGTTGCCCACGGTGCAAAAGCGATTTTTATCTTCGGGCAAATCAATTTGCCTTCGCCCGTCCGTTTGGATATTAACGGCACTTCCGTCCCCGTGCAAGAGAACGGGACTTTTTTGACGTTTCTTCCGGTAAAAAGCGGAGACTTTGCGTTTGAACTAACCGCGCAAACCGCCACAAACACCTACCAAGCCGTACGGCATATTACAGTGCCGGGAGCAGATATTCACCAATTTTCAAATGAGGCCGAATTTGACGAAAAAGAAATTTTTCCCAACCACCCGGTAGAAATGCTCCCCGGCGACACGTTAGATTTGTACGCACGCGGTACGCCGGGCTCGCAAGTAACGGTAACCTTGGCCGGACTTAAAAACGGCAAAAATATCGGGCTGAAAGAAGATGCTTCTTCGCCAGGCACATACCGCACACAATTTGTGATTGACCCCGACCAAAAACCTAAAACCGTCAAAGCCGTTTACCGGTTGAAAGATCCCGCCACCCGCACGAGTGCTAAAATTACCGCGAAAGAAAAAATTAAAATTCTCGGTGCTAACGAAGCCGTGCGCACGGCTCACATTTTATCCGACGGAATCAAACTGCGTAAAATTCCCACCAGCCGCGAAAACCTGTATCCGTTTTACCGCGCCTACGGAAACGTACAAATTAACGGACGTCTAAATAACCAATATCGGATTTTCTTAAACGAAACCGAAACAGCTTGGTTAGAAGCCGATAAATTACGCGAACCCCAAACAGATCCGCTATCCCCCAATCATTTGCGAGAAATGAACTTGGTGGTACAGGCAGATAAAACGCGCCTCACGTTCGCGGGCCACCACGCAGTACCGGTGAGCGTACACGAATTTAACAACCGTTTAGAACTGGCATTTTATTATACCGACGGCTTTGATGAAAATTTCACCGCCGATACCACCAGTCCGGTAGTAGAAAATGTAACGTGGTCCGAACCGGCCAAAAACACGATTTTATTCAAAATTTTTTTCCACCCCGACACGTTGCCTTGGGGGCATGCGTATGATTTTGAAGACGGGAATTTTGTGTTAGACCTTGTCCACACGCCCGCTTTAACTCCCACCAAAAACAAACCGCTTACCGGCGCGCGCATTTTATTAGATGCGGGGCACAGCCCGCGGCGCAAAATTCCCTACGACGGAGCCGTCGGCCCGACCGGTTATTTAGAGTATGAAGCCACCCTCGCGCTGGCGGAAGATCTAAAGCCACTACTGGAAGAACAAGGGGCAACGGTCATTTTAACCCGTCAGGGCAATAACCACAAAAGTTTGCAAGACCGCTATGATCAAGCATTGCAAGAAAATGCCCACATCTTTGTCAGTTTACACTACAACGCTTTACCGGAAACCATTGACCCGTTGGCACGTCCGCGCGGATACTCGGTCTATTACAATTATCCGCACAGTTTCAAACTGGCTCAGGCAGTATATCAATCGTTTACAAAAAATGTAAAACTACCCGATAATGGCATGATTGCTAACGACATATTATTTATTCCGCGTATTCCGCAAATCCCCAGCATCTTGGTAGAAAATGCGTATATGATGATTCCGAAACAAGAGCAAATGGCCCGCACCCAGCAGGGTCGCGCGCCGCTTGTGAAAGCGTTGTATGAAGGAATTTTGAAATTTTACGGCGTAAAAGTACCGTCCGCCGCCAAAAAAAGTTCCATGCGAAAAGCGCGTCGCCGTCCACAAAAACCCGTCAAGAAAACGTACTTACGCGCCGGCCCGCAACCAGTAATTAAAGCAGGAAAATAAATTAAGTAAGACCCTAAATCAAGTTCAGGGACCGCCGTTCACTTCCCCCCAGCTGTCATCCCGTAACCCTACGGGACGTACCTTGCGAGCCGCCAATCCGGGATCTCGCCGTTCTCGCCCCTGCTGTTACAAATCTAACCCTTTTTTGAGGTTGCCGGAGGACATCTAATCTTTTAGGATAATACTGTAATCAATTTGTTCTGGGGGATAAATAAAGGTTCGTCCTTTATTGCAGAACAATAACACAGGGGATAAGTACGGGTATTTACACTAGACGATACCTGTATCAAGAAGCCCCGGACACACACCGGGGCTTCCTAAATTTATCCGGCCTGGCACAAGAGAGGACTTGTACGCCGGGCAATTACGGGGCCTTATTTCGTGGGAAAACAAGGCCCCTGTTTTTATAGTGTACCTTTGGAATTTAATTTATTGCACAACTGGCGTTGGGTGGAGTTTGCCCCTGTCAATAGGGTGCAACGGACACTATCGGGTTCTGTCTTTAAGACAGAAAAGTAATATACATTTTGTTCTCCGTTTTGCGGTACATGTTGGGCAATAGCCATGATTTTTCCGCCATCACCAGACCCTGCCGGAGAATAAATAAAATATTTTGTCCGGATACGATTTCCGCTCCAACTGGTATCTATGGTCCCCGGTATTTCAATATCTAAGAGGTCCATTTCGTTTAGTGTAGCATACCGTCCATTAGCCATGAAGAAAATTTGGTTAGCCCGACCGATATTTTTCAAAATCATAATGGCCTCTGTCATGCGTGATTTTTCTACTGCCACTTGATATTGCGGAACAGCCACTGCCGCCAATATGCCAATAATGAGCACGACAACCAATAATTCAATGAGTGTAAATGCGTTGTTGCCATGATAAAAAAGACCTGTCACCCCCGAATGTTTCTGTCGAGGATCTCCTCTTTGTGTTTTCCAAGCGGTTGAGATTCCCGATAACATTCCTCGAGAATGACATCTTATTTTATTTCTATTTTTTCCCATAATTTTTATTCTCCTTCAATTTTATTGTCATGCTGAACTTGTTTCAGCATCTCCTCCTTGTTGCCGTTCTAAAAAGCAGTGCAGATCCTGAGCAACAACTCCTCAGGATGACTTTTTTCTGTCCATAAATAAAATGTAGCAAAAAAAAAAAACGATGTCAAGCATCCTTGCCGGGCCGGACAAAAAAGAAACGGCCCGCGTTTCAAAAGAATAACTTTGCAAAAATTTTGATGATTTTTCAGATTTGAGGAAATTTTGCGGGATTTAGGCGGCCGTATAGGCGTAATGCTAGTTACGTCAAGGCCGCGAGACCGCAAAATTACCTAAATATGGAAAATTGTTTCACGGGAACACGCCACAAAGGCGCAACGTTCGTTGCGCCTTTGTGGCGTGCGCATAGAAGATAAGAACAAGTTTTTATTATAAATCTTTCTGATACACGCGGTAACGCTTATACAAACGGCAACCGCACTCCTCTATGGCGTGAATCATGCCGGCGTTATTCTCTAACACCCACGAAAGTTCCGCTCCGTCCCACACCGCTACGCCGTGCGTAACAATGTGCTTAATTAAAATTAAATCTAACCCACGTTTGCGAAATTCCGGCATAACACCTAACATAATCAGCCGCGCATCTTTAATGTGTTTCCACGTCCATAAGGCCTTGAGTAACCGCCACGGATTAGCCAAACTGCCCCGCAACACTTTAAGTACGCGGTTCATATTAGGGATACAAATGTAAAATCCGGCCGGCACGCCATTTTCCTCAATCACGCAAGTTCCTTCCGTGCGGATAATCGGTTTAAGTTCTTTTACAACGTCGGTCATTTCCCGCGTCGTCAGTGGCACAAAGCCCCAGTTTTCCGCCCAAGCCGCATTGTAAATTTTACGGATGATTTCGGCCTCTTCCTCTATTTTATGCAGGTTCAACCGCCGAAGCGCAATGCCTTTGGCACGCTCGCACCGGGAACAAATTTTCAAAAACCGCTCGGAGAAGTGATCGTCTTTCGTCCGGTAAAACGCCAATAGATCCCGTGCTTTTGTAAGCCCGGATTTTTCTATCAGATCCGCATAATAAGCATAATTATACGACATCATAATTGCGGGCATACTGTCAAAGCCGTCCACTAAAAGACCGTAAACGTAATTACTGGAAGGGTTGGCCGGCCCGCGCAGGGCTTGTACCCCTTGCGCACGGAGCCAATTTTCGGCGGCGTTAAACAAGGCCGCCGAAACTTTTTCATCATTAATACAATCAAAAAAACCAAAAAAACCGATATTTTCGTGGTGATATTCGTTGTGGGCGCGGTTAATAAGAGCCATGATGCGGCCGATGGGTTTTTCGCCTTCATAGGCCATAAAAAGCGCGCGGGAAGCAGACGCCCAAAACGGGTTCGCCGGGCTCAGTAAATGTTTCGTATCTGCTTTTAATTCTCCCACCCAATACAGGTCATCCTTATATAAGGTAAAGGGAAAATCAACAAACGCCTGAATATCTGCTTGGGACGTAATTTCTTTAAGTTGCATAATTTCTAAAGAATAAAACCCCGCCAAACGCGGGGTTTTATTTATTTAACAATACCGATACTGCGGCCCGCTTGGGCAAAGGCATCTATAATTTTTTGAACATGTTCGTCCGTATGCGTGGCCATCAGCGTCAAACGCACTAGCGCGCGGCCGGGCGGCACCGCCGGACTAACAACCGGGTTCGCGAAGATGCCCATTTCGTGCAGTGCACGCCACATCTTAAAACAGTTTTCGTTGCTGCCTACATGAACAGGTAAAATAGGCGTGGTGCTGGTGCCTAAATCATACCCTAAATCTTCCAACCCTTTTTTTAGTTTAGCCGTTAAGCGGAACAAATTATCGCGCCGGGACGTATCGTTTTCAATCAGTTCCAACGCTTTGGTAATAGAAGCAATACAAGACGGCGGCATAGAAGCCGAGAAAATTTGGCTGCGTGCATTGTGGCGCATGTAGTGGATAATATCCGCATCCCCTACCACAAATCCGCCTACCGTAGCAAACGTTTTAGAGCAAGTACCTACGATTAAATCTACTTCGCCGTTTTCCAGCCCGAAGTATTCGCACGTACCGCGCCCCGTCTTACCGATAATTCCCGTTGCGTGGGCATCATCTACCATGATACGCGCCCCGTATTTTTTGCCAATTTTGACAAGGTCGGACAGCGGGCAAATGTCCCCTTCCATGCTAAATACGCCGTCCACAATAATCAATTTTCCGGCTTCGGCGGGAAGTTTAGCCAGCACACGCTCTAAATCGGCCATGTCGTTGTGCTTAAAACGAACCATTTCACCTTCGGACATTTTAATTCCGTCCAAAATACTCGCATGGTCTAATTTATCCACAATGGCGTAATCACCTTTTTTAATAAGGCACGACACAACGCCTAAATTCATTTGATATCCCGTTGCAAAGAGCAACCCGGCTTGTTTACCTTTGAACTTGGCTAACTTGGCTTCCAAATTATCAGCCAGTTGGGTGTTCCCGTTTAACAAACGCGAACCGGCCACCCCCGTACCGTATTTTTCCACCGCGGCTAAAGCGGCTTTTTTCATTTCCGGGTCGTTGGCAAGCCCTAAATAGTTATTAGACCCCGCCATAATATATTTTTTGCCGCCGAGCATCACTTCCGGCCCTTGGGCCGATTCTATCGGTTGGAAATAGCCGTAAATGCCCATACGCATCGCAATTTTGGCGTCTTTATAATTTCTGCACTTCTCAAAAATATCAGACATAGTTTATTCCTCTCGCAACGGTAGCGTTGTACGCTACTCACTTACTTTTTTTATAATGTTTGTGGTGGAGCGTCCCTTTAATAAAGCGAAACGTACCACCTTTTTTGCAAATTCACGGCCGACGATTTCCGACGGTTTATAGTCCCCGCCCTTGACGAGCACATCCGGGCAGATTTGCCGAATCAAGTTATACGGTGTATCTTCCTCAAATATACACACTGCACTAACACTCTCTAACGCGGCCAGCACCAACGCCCGGTCTCCTTGGGGATTAACGGGACGGGTCGGCCCTTTTAACCGGCGTACGGACGCGTCGCTATTCATCCCCACGATAAGCACGTCGCCTTTACTGCGTGAAAACTCCAACACACTCACGTGTCCGGCATGTAAAATATCAAAACATCCGTTCGTAAAAACGATTTTTTGCCCTTTTTCCCGGGCATTTTCTACCCATTTTTTCAGGGAACGCGGGCCTAAAATTTTACTTTTCGCTTTCATGTGCTTTCTCTGGGTTTAGCATACGTTCAATCAGCCCCGTATCGGTATTACCTTGTACAAAATCGGGGTGATTTATAATTTGTTGGTGAAAAGGAAGCGTGGTTTTTACACCGCCAACCACAAACTCGCCTAAAGCGCGGCGACTACGGGCCAACAAACACGGGCGGTCCGGCGCGGTTACAATCAACTTAGCAATTAAACTGTCGTAATACGTGGGAATCACATACCCATTGTACATGTGGCTGTCCACCCGCACCCCCAAGCCGCCGGGCACAATCCACTCCGTAATAGTACCGGGGCAAGGCATAAACCGGCGCGCGCTGTCTTCCGCATTGATACGGTGCTCTATGGCGTGGCAACAAACCGCCGCGGCTTCTTCTTGCGTCAGCGGCAATTTTTCGCCTTGGGCAATTTGTAGTTGAAGTTTTACCAAATCTTGCCCGCAGACTTCTTCCGTAACCGGATGTTCCACTTGCAAGCGGGTGTTTACTTCCATAAAATAAAATTCTTTAGTGGGTGCCATTAAAAACTCTACCGTACCCACGCCGCAATATCGGGCGGCTTTGATTACTTTGCACGCCGCTTCTTGCAACTTTTGACGCGTCTTAGCATCCACAAACGGGCTGGGAGATTCTTCCACCAGTTTTTGATGCCGGCGTTGCAAACTACAATCACGCTCGGCGAAGGCCACGACGTTGCCGTAACGGTCCGCCGCCACTTGTACTTCAATATGACGCGGATTTAAAATCAGTTTTTCCATATACATACGTTCGTCGCCAAAGTTAGCCCGGGCTTCGGCCTGCGCGGTGAACATCATACGATCCAAATCTTCTTCCTTCAAACACGCGCGCATACCTTTTCCGCCACCGCCCAACGCGGCTTTAAGCATAACCGGAAAACCGATTTTGCGTGCTACCGCGTGGTAATTTTTGCCTACAACTCCGTCCGAACCGGGCGTAACAGCCACTCCGGCTTTAACGGCTATTTCACGCGCAGTAGATTTGACGCCCAACAAAGAAATGGTTTGTGCGCTCGGCCCAATAAACGTAAGGCCGGCTTTTTCTACCGCGGCGGCAAATTCTTCATTTTCCGATAAAAACCCATATCCCGGATGGATGGCTTCTGCTCCCGTTACTTTAGCCGCCGTAACGATTGCGTCTATATTAAGGTAACTTTGCGCGGAACGCGCGGGACCGACACATACGGCTTCGTCTGCCATGCGCACATGCAAACTGTTGCGGTCCGCCTGCGAATAAACCGCTACCGATTGAATGCCCATCTCTTTGAGCGTGCGTATAATACGAAGGGCAATTTCGCCCCGGTTAGCAATCAGTACTTTTTGAAATTTTGTTTGTTGCAAGTCGGCAGCCATTTAGTGCTCCTGCGGTTCAATAAAAAATAGGGGTAACCCAAACTCCACCGCATTTCCGTCCTGCGTGGCCACCACCCGCAATATGCCGGAAACAGGGGCGGTAATTTTATGGGTGTGCTCGTAAGTTTCCACCTGCCCCAGCACCGTACCTTTTTCAATCTGTTGGCCTACGGTTAAGGTAAGATTTTGGCCTTTTTCCGCCGCGTGGTATATACCAACGGCCGGAGCAGTTACCGTGCAGAGCGAACACGCAAATTGCGAAGGTTCGGGCAAGGCCTCCTGCGTTTTAATTTCAATAGAGTCGCCATTTTTCTCGTAACAAAATTCTGCTAAATCGGTGGTTTTAAGCCAATCGGTTACTTCTTTGATAAGTTTGGTGTCCATACAATTTTCCCATACACCCCTATAAAAAATACTTATGATTATTTTACCATTTTTTACCGGTTCGGGCAGAAACTAATGCGTTTTTACACTTTACGGGAAACAAAAAAAGTTTTACCATGCTTATATGAAAATAATGAAATGGATTAAACTAGTCGTTTGGTTATTGGCTTGGCAACTGCCCAGTATCGTAGGGGTACAATATGCATATGGTAATATGGGATGGTACCGCACGCTGACCCACCCGATATTTTCTCCGCCTGATGCTTTGTTTGGGATCATGTGGAGCATACTATATATTGCCTTGGGTATTAGTGCGTTCTTGGCCTTTGACAAACAATTTTCCAAAAAAGCCCTATGGCTATGTATCGTACAACTGGTCTTAAACGCGTGTTGGACGCCGGTATTTTTTGGAGCGCATAGTTTGGCAGGCGCGTTGGTACTGATTGTTTTGATGGTAGTATCACTTGTATTTTTGATGCGCGCGTATTACGCAATTCGCCGGGCAAGTGCCTGGCTACTGGTACCGTATGGGCTGTGGCTATTGTTTGCCACTTACCTGACCGCCGCCACTTGGTGGTTAAACTGATCACACAAAAAGCCCTGCGTAATGCAGGGCTTTTACTGACAAACCAACAAGTATTTGAAGGGCTCTTATGCACATTGTGCTTGTAGCACCCGGCTCATTATTTCCCTTTTCTAAAGTGTTGCACAAGGTCTATTCCCGCTTTGGCTACCCGAAACACACCGGAATTAAAAAACGAAGACACATTGTCAATCAGGGCAAACGTACTTTGCGTCTGATCTACTTTTTCAGCAGCCGATACCGCTAAATACTCCACCGCTTCGGCCGTATGTAAAATTTGAATCAGCGTGCGGATGGCAAATACCACCAGCACCACAAACGCAATTACAGCCACTAAAACACAACCTTGGTACAAATTCATATTTTTTCCCCCCTTGTAATCAGTTTTCTAAATTAAACCAGTTTGCGCGCACTCCGTCAAGCCCCATTTTTTTGCTTATTTTTTAACTAAAATACGAATTTTGATTGACAAGCGGCCCTTTTATTAGTAATAATTACTAATAAGCAAAACCACAAAAACGCCTGTCCGGACGCATGTAAAAAGGATTTTTTCCGACGAAAATCGCTGAATAATGCGAAAAGTGAAAAAAATTTTATCGTCGTAATTTGCTTTTTTAGTTTGTTTTTGCCAAAATTTTATGAGCCGCTAATTTCAGCGGACATTTTTACCTAGGAAGACATTTATGGAAAACTCGGAAGTTATTACCCAAATCGTCAAAAGAGACGGCTCTACCCAACCCTTTGATTCACGCAAAATTACCAAAGCTATTACCAAAGCCGCCGAGGCGACCGGGGAATTTGACACAGAAACCGCTAAAAAACTGACCATCCGCGTCATCAACATTATCCAACAGTTATACTCGGACAACGTGCCTAACGTGGAAAACGTACAGGATATCGTAGAAGATGTACTGCTTACTTCCAATTATCACAAAACCGCCAAGGCCTACATTTTGTACCGCGACCAACACGCCCGTATGCGTGAAATTTCGTCCAAGTTTAACGTGGACCTCGTAGATCAGTACCTCAAACAAATTGACTGGCAAGTCAACGAAAACAGCAATATGGGGTATTCGTTACAGGGCTTAAACAACTATATTTCTTCGGAAATCAGCAAAGTATATTGGCTTAATAAAATTTATCCGGCGGATGTTAAACGCATGCACTCGGAAGGCGATTTTCACTTGCACGATTTAGGTTTGTTGGGCGCGTACTGCGTCGGGTGGGATTTGCAAGACTTGCTGCTAAGCGGGTTTACCGGCGTCGTTGGTAAAGCCGAAAGCAAACCGGCCAAGCACTTACGCACGGCGTTAGGGCAAGTGGTCAACTTCTTTTATACCTTGCAAGGCGAATCGGCCGGTGCGCAAGCGTTTAGTAACTTTGATACGTTGCTTGCGCCGTTTATCTATTACGACAAATTAACGTATGACGAAGTCAAACAGGCGTTGCAGGAATTTTTGTTTAACGTCAACGTGCCGACCCGCGTCGGTTTCCAAACGCCGTTTACCAACTTAACGCTGGACTTAACCGTTCCTTCCTATTATAAAGACCAACCGGTTATTATCGGTGGAAAATTACAAGAAAAAACGTACGGCGAATTCCAAAACGAAATGGATATGCTAAACCGCGCGTTCTGCGAAGTAATGCTCGCGGGCGACGCCAAAGGGCGCGTGTTTACGTTCCCGATTCCTACGTATAACATTACCAAAGATTTTGATTGGGATAATCCCAAACTGACTCCGCTGTGGGAAATGACCGCCAAATACGGTATCCCGTACTTTGCCAACTTTATTAACTCGGACATGAACCCCGAAGACGCGCGCTCCATGTGTTGCCGTTTACGCATTGACAACCGCGAACTGCGCAAACGCGGTGGCGGACTCTTTGGATCGGCTCCGTTAACGGGTTCTATCGGCGTAGTTACCATTAACTTGCCGCGGCTGGGGTATTTGTCCAAAAACGAAAAAGAATTTTTCGCCAACCTCAAAGACCGCATGGAAGTAGCCAAAACCAGTTTGGAAATTAAACGCAAAATCATTGAACGCTTTACGCATGGAAACCTCTATCCGTATATGAGTTTCTATTTGCGCTCGGTACGCCAACGCTTTAACGAATATTGGAAAAACCACTTCTCCACCATCGGACTCGTGGGCTTAAACGAAGCGTCTGTCAATCTAATTGGCGAAGATATCGGTACCGAAAAAGGCCGCAAATTTGCCGAAAAAGTACTGACGTTTATGCGCGAAACGCTCGTTAAATTTCAAGAAGAAACCGGGAATAACTACAACTTAGAAGCCACCCCGGCCGAAGGTACCTCCTACCGCTTGGCTAAATTAGATAAGGAGCGTTACCCGGATATTATCTGCGCTAACGAAGAATTATATAAACAAGGCCACCAGCCGTTCTACACCAATTCTTCGCAGTTGCCGGTCAACTATACCGACGACGTATTTGAAATGTTGGATTTGCAAAGCACCATCCAATCCAAATACACCGGCGGCACCGTACAACATATTTTTACCGGCGAGCGCATTAAAGATTTGGAAGCGATGAAGAAGTTTATCCGCACCGTGTGTGAAAAATACACCTTGCCGTATTTCTCCATCACACCTACGTTTAGCGTCTGCCCCAAGTGCGGCTACATTGAAGGCGAACATTTTGAATGCCCCAAGTGTAAAGCCGAACGGATGCAGGAATTAGACCGTAAGGTAAAAATGCTGGAAGAACAACTTTACAGCAAGTAGTACCTTTTTTGGGTTAGTTGTAATCTAAAAAAGCAGTTGCACCCGCAACTTTAAAAATACATAATAATGAAACGGGCAATCACGGGCCCGTTTCATCCGGCCAATCCGGATAAATAAGGAGAATTAGTATGACCGCACAAGAGAGACAAGCCGTAGAAAACAAGATTTCCGAACTTAAAAAAGAAATGAGCAACGTGCATGGTTCCAAATGCGAAGTGTACTCCCGCGTAGTTGGCTACTTACGCCCGGTACAAAACTGGAACAAAGGCAAAAAAGAAGAATTTGAAATGCGCAAAAACATGAAGGTCACCAACTGCGATTGTTCTTGCGGTTGCGAATGCACTAGCAATAAATAACTTCTTTTCAAGGGGGCGCGGCAAGGTGAAATTCGGCGGACTTATTAAATTTACGCTTATTGACTTTCCGGGCCGGCCTGCGGCGGTTGTATTTACCCAAGGGTGTAATTTCCGTTGCCGCTACTGCCACAACCCGGAACTTGTATATCCGCATTTATTTACCGAACCCGCCCCCGAAAAAGAAATTATGTTTTTTTTACAACGCCGCCAAGGAACCTTGGAGGGCGTTGTTGTTTCCGGCGGTGAACCTACTTTGTTTGACGACTTGCCGGCCTTTATGGTCCAACTCAAACAAATGGGCTACGCCACTAAACTGGACACCAACGGTACCCGTCCGGATATGATTGCAACGCTGATTGAAAAGAAACTGGTAGATTATATTGCCATGGATCTTAAAGCGCCGCTAGAAAAATACAGTTTAATTACCGGAGTAGATACCAACCCGGAAATCCTAACCCGCTCCATGAACCTCATCCGCCAAAGCGGCTTAGAGTACGAGTTCCGCACCACCTACGACAAAGAAGTCCTTACCGACGCGGATATTGAACAGTTAAAACAACTGACCGCTAACCAGCATTACCGCGTGCAAGAGTGCTTGCCGGTTGCCAAAGAAAAAGCCGCCTTAAAAGTCTTGCACAAAGAAATATAAATACTTCGTTATATTGCCAACTAGAAATAGAACGATACCAAACCGGCGCGCCGCACCCTACGGGCCACCGATTCAGCATCTCGCCGTCCCCTTTTCCCTTGCCGTCATCCCGGACTTGATCCGGGATCTCGTCGTTCAAAAACAAGGCAACGGCCTTTAAGTTATTCACGGTACCGGCCTCAAAGAACATTCCCCAATTTAGTATAATAGAAATATGGAGCGCCTGTTGCATTTTAAAGAAGTCAATTCCACCAATACCTATTTGAAAGAGCGGCAGGCGAATTTGCCCCATGGTACGGTTGTGTATGCGGACGTACAAACCGCCGGACGCGGCCGTTACGACCGCCGGTGGATATCGCAAGCAGGGGGGCTGTATTTTTCTGTTCTTTTAAAACCGCCGTACAATCCTTTTTTAGCCAATTTAACCCAACTCATGGCAATTAGCATTTGCTACGCGCTAGAGAAATACGGGCTCACTCCCGCCGTCAAATGGCCCAACGACGTGCAAGTCAACGGTCAAAAAATCAGCGGCATTTTAAGCGAAGCCGTTTTTGATAAGTCAGTTTTTCAAACGGTGGTATTGGGCGTAGGTATTAACATTTGCCAAGACAATTTGAAAGAAGTTGGCCAACCGGCCACTTCGCTTTATGCACTAGGGGTGAAAATCGGCCGCGAGGAATTTTTGCAAAACGTTTTACAATTTTTTTGGCAAGGATATTCGCCCTTGTGTGAAAAAGGATTTGAAAGTATTTCCGCTGCATACACAAAACGCTTTGCGGCATTACATCAAGAAATTACCGTTAAAGACGGCGATAAAACAATTTTCGGCCGGGTGGAAGGGATTTCCCCGCGTGGTACTTTATTGCTACGCACTGCCCAAGGGCCAAAAGAAATATATATAGGAGATGTTTTAGCATGAGTGCAGAAAATTTATTTTTGCAATCCCTCAACATTACCGTTATAGGTATGTTGGTGGTGTTTCTCTTCTTAATCTTGCTGATTGGCATGATGAAGATGTTAGGCGCATTTGTCGCTTTTATGGAAAAGAGATTTCCGGACGCCGTTCCTGCGGCCGCCGGAGCAGATAATACATTACTTGCGGTGGCTATCGCCGCGGCGAAAAAATTTCAAGGTAAATAACATTTATAACAAAGGACACTAAAACACTATGAAAAAAATTAACTTCATGCTCACTGCGTTTCGCGACGGTTTCCAATCCGTTTACGGAGCGCGCGTACTCACCAAAGACTTTATGCCCGCGGTAGAAGCGGCCCGCCACGCCGGAATTTCCCACATGGAATTTGGCGGCGGTGCGCGCTTTCAGGCGTTGTTCTTTTACTGCAACGAAAACGCCTTTGAT
>JAZUKK010000024.1:0-34222 GCA_045643265.1 Elusimicrobiaceae bacterium
GAGGCAAAGACCGTTAAATACGGCGAGATCATCAAGACCGGAACAACCGCAACTGCTTGGAAATCTTGGAACGGCACCGCAGACATTACAGCCGCAAGCGGCAAGGTAATTTCTATCGTTGAGACCAGCGCAGACAACAGAGCACAGGCCCTTGGTTCCGCTAACGCACACCCCAAGGCATAATATAACGGGTTAGGAGGGGCACGAAATGCAGTTAACACTTGACGAGTTTTGCGGACACTTGCGCAATTATTTTGATTGCGTTAGAAGGTCCGGAGAATACACAATCGAGAACGGCCAACTTGACCTTGATTTCGTGCAGAACGGCCAATATTTCCGCATTGTTGGCTCGGTTTTCAATGACGGCGTATATCAGGCGCCGGCAACCGGGCTACATGATGAAACCTTTACGGGTTCCGTTTGGGCGTTAAAGTTACCTCCGGACTTTATCGCCCTTTATACAGAGTGTAACGACTGGGCGGCGAAATATGGCGACGGAGCGGCTGGGCCTTATCTGTCAGAGAGTTTTGCCGGCTATTCGTACACGAAGGCAACAAGCGGAGACGGCCGAACCGTTAGCACGTGGGCGGAGGCGTTCAAAACCCGCCTAAATCGGTATAGAAAGTTATGAGGTGGTAGAATGAATCTTTTAGACCGCAAGAGCGATAAATGCGCCATTTTGGAGCCCGCCACGCAGTCAGACGGCTTGGGCGGCGTTCGCACTGTTTACACGCAGGGCGAAACGTTCCGGGCGGCGATTGCACTGACCGCCAGCAACGGCCAGAATGTAGCACAGAGTGAGAAACCGAACGACACATACAGCATTTACACGGAGCGCCGTTTATTTCTTGCATATCACACAGTATTTAAAAGGCTGAGTGACGGGGCTATTTTCCGAGTGACAAATGACGGGCAGGACAACACAACACCGGCAGGAGCTGGGCTTGACTTGCGTTGCGTTACGGCGGAAAGATTCGAAGGAGGGACGGAGACATGAGAGAGAGCGACAAACAGCGTGCACTGGCTACGTTTTGGGGTTCTTTTGGCGTACCGGCGTTCGAGGAAAACACGGTTCCCGACGCTGAGAACGTGCCGCCGTTCCCTTATATCACTTTTGAAGTATCGACAGGGGATTTTGACGAAAAGCAAGGTATGACGGCGAACATTTGGGATCGTGCCACAACGTGGGACCGTGCCGCAGGGATTGCGGATAAAATCGCCATGAGGCTTAATGCCGGCGGCGTGTTTTTGCCCGGTGGAATTTGGCTGACCAAAGGTTCGCCGTTTTTACAAACTATGCCGGATACAAACGACAAAATGATACGGCGTTATGTGATAAATTACAACGCTGAGTTTATAACAAAATAATAGGGAGGTAAAAAGGAAATGAGGTTTACAAAAATTCCCGTTACAACTTTTGAAAATCTTGCAATTAATGCGGGCGTGTTGGTGGATTCTTTCAACCCGTCGACCGGAGTAATCGGAAACATTCTCGGAGCTACAAGCGGCGGCGTAAAATCGGACATTGTGCCCACCTTTAAGGACTGGGGCGAGGATATCGACAACGCACCGAAGAACACGAAGGAATTGAAAAAGCTGGAAAGCATTGAAATCAAAATGAGCGGAACATTTGTCAGCGTAACAGCAAACCTTGTAAAGAAACTGATCGGAGCCGCAAGCATTGTAGGCAATAAAATCATTCCGCTGGACGACGTTACAAGTGCAGATTTTTCGGACTTGTGGCTTGTTGCAGATTATAGCGACAAGAACGGCGAAACAAACGGCGGATTTATTGCCATTAAATACATGAACGTGCTGTCGACCGGCGGATTTAAGATGACGACCGCTGCCAAGGACAAGGGCAAATTTGATTTTGAATTTACGGCACATTATAGCATGGCTAATCAGACTGTCGTTCCGTGTGAAATTTACATTCAGGCCGGAACCGCTGAGGACGGCGACTACATTATGAGCGTTGTATCCGCAGCAGGCGACGCAAGCGGCAAGACCGACGTGACAGTATCCGAGGCACCGGCAAGCGGAGAAAGCCTTGTATATATGACCGGATACGGCCTTGTTATCCCCGCTCAGGGCGCAAGCCTTGCCGGTTCCGCATGGACGAGCTGGGACGGTTCCGCCGAGATTTCCGCCGTAACTGGCATGGAAATTGTGGTTGCAATTAAGGACGCAAGCGGAAACGCAGCACACGCAGGACAGACAACGGTAGTTGCTAACGACTAATAATTTTTGGAAACGGAGGGCCAAAAAATGAAACTGACCGAAATCAAGAACGAGGACGCATTAGACGTCCTTGCAAATATCATTGATCCGTTATGCGAAATCGCCGCAGACGAGAACGTGAAAAAAGCCAATAAAGAGGGCGGAAAAATCGCCGCCGTTAAATACGTTTTGAAGAATCACAAAAGCGCCGTTATGGCCGTTTTAGCGGCATTAGACGGCGTTCCGGTTGAGGAGTATTCTTGCAACGTTTTAACCTTGCCGGCTAAGATTTTAGAAATCTTGAACGATCCGGAAATTATGGCGGTTTTCGACTTTGCGGAATAAAAGACGGCGTCGGCATTTTTTGGACCGCATACGGAAATTATAACGGAAATAGGAACAACGTAAAATTTTTTATACGGTACGTTTTGGCCTTGTTTGAAGAACAACAGGAAACCAAGGCGTGCCGTATTTACATTACAGACGGATTTTATAATGAGGGGAACAACCTGAAATTTACACGCCGCTTTATTGATCTGATCGAAACCAACCCCGCCGACGAACGGGATGGCGACGAAATAGCGGCCGACATTATAAACCGTTTGGGGCTAAAAATGGAGGGGTAAAACAAGATGAATGTATTTGATTTATTCGCCCGCTTAAAATTTGATAGTAACGACTATGAAAAAGGGCTTGCCAATGCGTCCGACGGCTTTTCAAAGCTTGGCGGACTTGTCGGCACAGGCTTAAAGACAGCCGCCGCCGTCGGTACCGCTGCTGTTGGAGCCGCCGCCGCAGGAGTGACAGCCCTTGCAAAGTCGAGCATTTCACAATATGCCGATTATGAACAGCTAATTGGCGGCGTGGAGACACTTTACGGCAACGCATACGCCAGCGCCGAGGAATACGCAAACAGTTTGGGCGTTGATCTGGATTTCGCCGCCGAAACGTGGGAGGCATACCAGCAGAGACAGCAGAAGGTGTTAGACAATGCCGCCAACGCATACAAGACAAGCGGGCTGAGTGTAAATGACTATATGGAGACCGTAACGGGTTTTGCGGCCGCCTTAAATGAGAGTTTGGGCGCTTATGCTTATCAGAGTGCAGACTACGCCGAAACGGCGATAGTAGACATGGCCGACAATGCAAACAAAATGGGCACAAGTATTGACAGTATTAAAAATGCGTATGCCGGTTTTGCGAAGGGCAATTTTACCATGTTAGACAATTTGAAAATTGGATTCGGCGGCACCGGCGAGGAAATGGACAGATTATTGCGCAAGGCTGAGGAACTGGAAGGGCTGGAAGTAGAAACACTCAGTAAAAATAATTTTGCGGACATTGTTGAAGCAATCCACGTCGTTCAGGAAAATCTGGGCATTGCGGGCACGACCGCCAAAGAGGCAAGCACCACCATTAGCGGTTCCGTTGCAACGGCAAAAAGCGCTTTTACGAATATGCTGACCGCATTTGCGGACGGTTCGCAGGATTTCGACCAGCTTTTTAATAATTTTGTGGATTCCGCCGGAACGGCATTAACAAACATTCTGCCGAGAATTGCAACCGTTATTCAGACGCTTGCCGATAAAATGCCGCTTATGTTGCAGACTGTTTACACAATTATCATGGAGCAGGCGCCGGGCATTATTCAAAGCGTTATTGACTTAATGCAGAACGTTGCCGGCGTGGTTCTGGAAAATGCACCAATGATTGCGGACACAGTGGCGAATGTTATTTCAATGGTTGTAAACAATTTGCCGGCACTCATGGCCGCAGTAATTGAAATCGCAACGGCAGTGGCCGGGCGGATGAGTGAAATATACCCCGTATTATTGCCGTCAATCATTGAAACCGTTTTACAGATTGCAACAATGATGGTAGAGAACATACAGCCGCTAATGAGCGCAGCGATTGAAATGATAACAGCACTTGCGAACGGGTTAATTAATTCGTTGCCGCTGCTGAATGACTACTTTCCGGAAATTATGGGCGCCGTAGTATCCGGCCTTGTTATGGTTGCGGGCGACCTGCTGTTTGCAGCGATTGCAATTATCACGGAATTAATAACGGCGCTTGTAAAGGAGTGGCCAAGGTATATTACGCAGGTTGTGCCAAAACTGGGGAAAGAACTTTTACAGGCGTTTCTGGATATTGCCACATACTTTACGGAGGTTGCGCCGAAGTGGCTGAACACAATCCGCCAGAAAATCGAAGAGAAATTCCCCGGATTGATTGACACCGTGGCACGCTGGCTGGCCGAAATGACGGTTAAAATTGAGGACTGGGTGGCAAAGGTACGAACCACAATTCAAACGAAATTAACCGAAATCATCAATATGGCAAAAGAGATTTTTTCAAATTTGCCGTATTATATCGGGCTGTATCTGGGAAATGCAATCGGGAACGTAATTACATTTACAACAAATTTGAATAATAAAATTACGGCGGAAATACCGAAAATTATAAACAAGGTTCGTGACTTTTTCGCAGAATTGCCGGGCAAGATTTACAACGCATTAACCGGCACAATTTCAAAAATATCCATGTGGCGGCAGGATATGATTGCGAAAATAATTGAGGTTTTGCCGTCGATTATCGCCCATATTCGTGACTTTTTCGAGCAATTGCCGGGAAATATGGTCTCAATCGGTTCTCGTATTGTGGACGGCATTTGGGCCGGTATTTTCAACAGTTGGGGCGCTTTGCAGAGCAACGTGAACGGGTTTATTAATGGCCTTGTTGGAGGCGTAAAAAACGTTCTGGGCATACATTCCCCGTCCAGAGTATTTGCCGGAATCGGCGAAAATATGGCGCTTGGTTTGGGCGAAGGCTGGGGAGACGAAATCGGAGGCGTTCGCAAGGACATTACAAGCGGCCTGAGTTTTTCCGGATCAATGAGCGCACCGACAGCGGCAGGCGGCGGAAATAATGCTATTTTGGCATTGTTGCAGCAGTATTTGCCGGAGGTTGCAAACAGCCAGATCGTACTTGATACGGGCGCACTTGTCGGACAGACGGCGCCGGCATACGACCGTGAGCTTGGACGACTTGCGAATAAAGCGGCAAAGGGGGTTTACTAATGGAGTATGTAACATTTGACAATTTGCGAAGTGATTCTGACTTGGGGCTAATCTTGGCCCGTAAAAATATCAAATTTCCCGAAATGCAGACAAAATATATAACGGTTCCTGGGCGTGACGGCGTTCTGGACTTGTCGGAGAGCGTGGCGGGGCGCTTGGTTTATGGTTCCCGCCCCGTTTCGTTTGATTTTATTTGTATTTGCACCGAAACGGAGTGGCCGAGTAAAATTTCCGCTGTTGCGTCGGCAATCCACGGCAAGATGATAAACGCAGTTTGCAGTTTGGAGCCCCAAAAAGCCTATTTTGGGCGCTGGGCTGTTGAGGCGGGCACATTTACCAAGACGGGCGGCAAACTGTCTATATCGGCGGATTGCGAGCCCTACAAATGGGATATAACGCCGGCTGATAATTTCAAATTTGGGGCGAATAACGCCTTCACAATTATTGAAGGATACGGAGAAGAAACAACGGTCTACAATTTGCCCGTCGGCAATGCCGAAATGATATTCAAACCGCAGGCGGCGCAGACAGAATTTATTATTTCGGCCAGTGGTTCCGGATATGCAGCCGGTAAATACTTTTTTGTTGACGTTCTGACCGCAAGCGGTGCCGTAATTGCCACGGAGACGAACAAAACGGCCGCAGAAACGGCACGAATCACAGTAGACAGAGAAACACGCCTCCGTTTTCGTAATGCCACAAACAGCGCCGTTTCCGTCGCCGTCACGTACAAAAAGGGGGACTTGTAAATGTATGTAGTAACAATCAATGGGGAGATATTCACAACGACAGCAGACCGCCGGACCGCAATTATTGATCCGGTGGTTGTACTTGAGGAAAACAAGGCAGGCACGTTTCGTTTTACGGTTCCGCCGACGCACCCGAAAGCCGCAGACTTAGGCGGCGAGCGTTCCGGAATTGTGCGTGTTTTCCGCAACGACAAAATGATTTTTGACGGCTTTATTGATCGTATAACAGAGGATATATTTGGGCAAAAGGTGGTAGAGTGCGAGGGCGTGCTTTCGTGGCTCAATGACAGCATACAGCCGCAGGCACGCTACACCGGGCAGACGGTCCGCCAGCTACTGACAGCGTATATTAACAAGCATAATAGCGCCGTAGGTGCTGGGCGTTCCTTTGCTGTCGGCGCCGTTACTGTCGAGGACCCGAACAACTATATTTCTTGTTATACAAACAACCAGAGCACCATGCAGGAAATCAAAGAGGATTTAGTTGACGACTTGGGCGGAATTATCCGAGTAAGAGACGACAACGGAACCCGCAAAATTGACTACTTGGCCGAGGCACCGAGAACGGCGGCGCAGGTTATCCACCTTGGCGAAAATTTACTTGATTTAGTCGTAAAGAACGACAGCGCCGGAACCGTTACGGCAGTGATTCCGCTTGGCACACGATTAGAAACGGAGACAGTACCAGGGCTCGAAAAGCGGGTAGACATTACAAGCGTAACCACTGGCGGCGTGCCGTATGTTTTCGACGCTGACGCCGTGAACGCTTTTGGCTGGATATACAAGGTTGTAACGTGGGACGACATCACAACGCCCGCAATCTTAAAAACACGGGCGGAGCAGTATTTGGCGCAGTATAAATTTATTAATACCACCATAGAGGCTGGCGCCGTTGATCTGTCGCTGACGTCGGACGAGTTTGAGGCGTTCGAACTGTCGGACTTGGTGCGGGTAGTATCTGAGGCGCACGGGATTGACCGTTATTTCCGTTTGACAAAACAGGAAATCCACCTGAACGCACCGGAAACGGACAAAATAACCCTGGGCGACACGCTGGCAACGTCACTCACGGCACAGACGGCGGCCAGCACACACGCCGTAGAGACCGCACCGGACGACATTTTAGCGCAGGCAAAAGAAAACGTGACCGAGATCATCAAGACCGCAACGGGAGGCATTGTTACAATTAACTACAATGCCGATAACAAGGCGGAAGAATTGCTGATCATGGATACAGCAAGCCCGGAGACAGCGACAAAGGTTTGGAGGTTTAATATTAACGGGCTTGGTTATTCGTCCAACGGATACGGCGGACCTTATGACCTTGCAATGACGATGGACGGGGCAATCGTTGCGGATATGATAAAAACGGGAACACTGAACGCAGAACGGGTAGGCGCTGGCACAATTTCGGCAGCGGCCACGGCTGTATCGGTTCCCGTGTCGTGGGCGTCCGGCTCGTCGTCGTCGGCAACCCGTGATATTAACGGGTTCGGCTATACTGTTTACACAACGACCATTGCACAGGCGGCGACATACGCCACGGCATACCGTAAAATCGACATAGGTTCCGGCGAAATCACGTTCAAGACATACGCCACGGCAACAGCAACAACGCCGCTGACGGCGATTAAATTTAACGGGCGGGCAATCACAGCGGACGGCGTGGAAGTGGTAACGCTGACAAGCAGCGTCGTAACGATCGGCGCCGGGTTGAATGTAGCGGGCGACGTTATGGTATCCGGAACGGTAACAATTAATGGCAATATTGCAGGCGTTGGTACCGTGCATTGTATGAATTTAGAGGCTTGGGGCTATGCCCGTATTAATGGAGCGCTGGCCGCTGCTGGAAACATCAGGACAAACGCCAGTAAAAATTACGGGTTCATTAAATTCGATCAGGGCGAGCAGACGGAGTACAAAGCACTTATAGACGGCACGCAATATGGTTCGTATTCAGGCGGAACGGCGCCGGCCTACCATTCGTTACACCTTGGGGAAAGCTATCAATGTATCACGTCCGACGTTTATCACTATTTCTCACAAAATATTTACATGGAGACGGGCGCCGGCCTTTACTATCGGGACAAGGACGGCGTGTTCCGTGGGCTTGTTGCGGCGGCAACAGAGAACAACAATAATATTATCAGAATAGGCGCCGGAGCCAGTGCAAATGAAATTTATTTGGGCACCGTCGAGAACACGGAGGAACTGGCGCTGAGGGCGCAGGCACTAAGATATTCTATATCAAACGGCGGGCACACTTATAATTTGCGGCCTTATTATCAGGCGGGAGACACGATTAACCTTGTGTTATACACCGCCGGTTATGTATCGAGCGGCGGGCAGAATGTTTATTTCGTTATTCCACTTGACCGGCCAGTACTTGCCGATTATGTATCTATTGAGAGCGTGGACGGCCTTATTTTGAGGCAGAACGGGTTATATACTCACGGATCAGACGCAAGCGTGGGCGTTTCGCCGGCAAGTTATAACGCAAGCATTACGCCGGCAGGAATAAACGTAAACGCACATTTTAACCATTCGACAAACGCAGAAAACAATTCGGCAATAGGCGTTTATGCGTCGATAACTATTACATTTTACAATGGCGGCGTAGCATAAAAGAGAGGAGCGGGAAAAATGAAAAAGATTAACTTAAACACCAACAGTTATGGCCGTTTGAATTTAGGACGGCAGGGCGAGAACGAAATTACAGAAATTTGTTTCGACTTTTCGGAGTGGGCGGAAGAATACGGCGCCGGCACCGTGTCGTTAATGGTACGCAGACCGTCCGAAAACGGCGCATATCTGGCAAATATCACAACGGCCGACAATATGGCCGCTTGGCTTGTTTCAAGCACGGATACGGCGATTTTTGGCGACGGGGCGATTGAATATAAATACACCGTTAACGGAAAAATTGTTAAGTCGCAGATTTTTGAAACGTTTGTTATTGAGGCGCTGGATAATACAAGCGAGCCGCCGGTACCCTGGGTTCCGTATATTGAGGCAGTGGCCGAAAACGCAGCCAAGGCGGAAACCGCAGCCGATCAGGCGGAAACAGCACGGGACGGAGCTGAGGACGCACGGGACGCCGTGGAGGCCATGACCGCAACGGCAGAAATTGACGAGAACAGCGGAACGCCTGCTGTTACGGTAACAAAAAGCACAGAGGGCGGCGTTGTTTCTTTCCATTTCTCATTTCACAATCTGAGAGGCGCAGACGGTGCGGTTGCATTTGCTGTTGTGGACGAATTGCCGACAACAGACATTCATTTAAACTGGATATACTTGGTTTTGGACGCAAGCGCCGAAACTGGAAACCGTTATAAAGAATTTGTTTACATTAACGGGCAGTGGGAGCAAATCGGAACGGCAAGTATCGACTTGTCGAATTATGTTCAGAAGGTAACATCTGCTACATTAGGTAATGTTGCAACACTCACGGCAGATGGTAGCATAACAGATGGCGGAATTGCCTTGTCTGAACTTGCCACCTTATCGGCATTATCGCAAGCATTATCAACAAAGGTTGATATTATAACTTATGATACAGACATGGGAAGATTGTTTCCACCTGTAAAGCAAAAAGGTGATACAACAATTTCTGCCACAAATGATTCATATATTGGAAATTATAGAATTGATGCGGACGGCGGATTGATTGAGGCAAGCAATTATAAGGCTTACAAGTACGAATTTACAGAAAAAGGAACTGTTCATTTCAATTCTTTTGGTAATAATTCGTATGTGATGGTCGGTATATATTCCGGCAATCCGTCAGCAGCTACATTCATTCCGCCGAGGAAAAGCGGTTCGACACCGGCAGATATAGGAACAATATCCGTTGAGAGTGGGAATATCATTGTATTCACAGGTATTCCTCAGAGTAGTGCCGTTGAGTTTTCTTTCATTTTTACGCACGAAATCGACAAGCCGTCATCCGTTCCGATTATTTCGTCAATTCAAAAGGTATATGTTGCGACAAATGGAAGTGATACCAATGACGGAACGAAAGAACATCCATTCGCAACAGTCGAGAAAGCAATTTCCGTTTCACAGAATGTTGTATTAAAAAGTGGTGTTTATTCCGAGAGTGTTAGCATTAAAGACAAATACAACATTTCGATATGTGCCGACACAGAAAGAGCAGATCCCGACAAAGTTGTATTTGACTATACCGGAAACACATCGGCTATTTTTGAGTGTGAAAATGTAATAGGGTTGCATATCGCAGACATTGAAATTAAAAACGCAAGCGGAAATGGTTGTAATATCCACAAGTGTTCAAATGTAAATATTGATTCTTGCCGTTTCTATTATAACGGGGCAGAAGGGTTAAGCCTTGATAATTCAAATGCAAATGTGACGAATTGCACCGCAGATTATAACGGAAATGACGGATTCAACATTCACGGACACGGCAACACGAATTTTAACGATTGCGTTGCACACCATAACGGAAGGGTAAATCCTGATGTCGGAGATGGGTTATCACATCACGATGATTGCACCGGATATATCGTAGGTGGTTATTTTTACGACAATGCCAAAGGTGGCATATCAAGTCCTACTTATGGAGCAATCGTTAATATTAGCAACGCTTTTGTATATGGAAACCGTTTCGGTATGCAGATTTATGGCGGAGATTCAATGACGGAGAATAGCACAACTGTCAAAATTGACAATTGCGTATTCAAAAGCAATACTGTCGGCATACAAGTGAACAAATATGCCGTTGACCTTGTTAATTGCGTTTTCACAGATAATACAACAGATAGACTTGTTGAAAGTGGAACAGTCCGCACATATACCACAGAAGGCGATGACTTTGTAAAGATGGAAGAAGTCACACTTTCCGTTGCGGAAACCTCTCACACGATCAATTTTACATCGGCAAAAAAAGAGGTTTTAATTGCGATTGTTGTACTTGAAAATTTTGCACCTAACTACTTAAAAGCCTATGTTAACGGAACAAGCACGAACGAAACGAGATTTTTTATCGGCAATCCGAATACAACATTGAAAAAGCATATTTGGTCAGACTTTGAAATTAGAGGCGGTCGGCTTTTTGTTGACGGATATTCGAGTACATCATCTCCTAATAATGTCACAACACAAACGCAGAAATCAATTCAATGTCTTGGATATAATGTTGTATCAAATATCAATTCGGTCACAATCACTTGTCCGAGTGGGGAGTTTGATATCGGCACAAAATTTACAGTTTACGCAAGGTAGTTGCGACCGACATTTGTGTCGGGGGCAAAAGTTTGGCAAGGACATTTTTGCCCTTGCCAAAAGTAAAAAACGGGAAAATTTCGGGTAAAATTTCGGGAAAGTTTTTCAAAACAAGCCAAAAGTCGAAAATGCGTAAAACCTTTATTTTATAAGCATTTCCGCACTAACCGAAACCACTCAAAAGACTATAAATTTATACTACAGGTATAGTTAACCTTTTGAGGAAATCCCTTTATTTTTCAATGGTTCTCGGCGTTCTGGAATGTGTAAAAAATGCGGTTCGGGTAAAATTCGGGTAAAAATGAAACTGAGCGGGCGTCGTTGTGGCGTCCGCTTTTTCGTCGGATCAGGAGCTGGGGGGAGTGGTCCCCAAAATGGAACCATTGTGCAACCCGTCCTAATTTTTTTATTTTTTTTTGTGAATTTTGTATATAGTACTATATACAAGTGCGAGTTATACTTAGGACAACAAAAAAAGAAGGGACGCCAGAACGGCGCAGGGTAAAAACACCATGAAGAAAAAAATAGAATGTATGCAATTTATATTAAAAATATTTGCGGAACGTGTACCGGAAAACGGTGGAATTTATACCGGCTGTTTTTGGGACATGGCTGAAAAGTCCGGATTATGGGAAAGAGGAACATACGGGACACCAATGAGCGAAGCATTATCAATTTTAACAACTTTGGAAGATAAAACCGACGAAAACGGACATTATATTTACAGCATTTTCAAATTGAAATAAAATAAGCAAGGCGGGGACAAAAACCCCGCCACATAAAAAGGGGGTTTTACTATGGATAAGAACGAAACACGAACACAGGCAGAACTGGGGCGGATTGATAAATATATGACCGCAGAGCAAATCTTGGAAATGTTGAAAGAAACGGAGGGCAAGAAATGGGCGCAAAGTACAACGACGCACAAAAAAGGGCAACAAAGCAATACATGAAGAAACACGAACAAATCAAAATAACGGTGCCGGAGGGCAAACGGGCAGAATATCAGGCCAAGGCAGACGCCGCCGGAAAGTCGCTAACACAATTTATCATTGATTTATTAGAAAACGCATAAAAGAAACGGGAGCCCGCAAAGGTTCCCGTTTTTGTGTGCTACATTGTGCCGACATTGTACCACGTTATCCCAGTAGCGTTATCTTGTCAAATTGTGCCTCGTCGGCTTTTTTCATTTTTTTCGTAACGTGTAAATATATTTGCCGTGTTATTTGGTCCGTTTCGTGCCCAAGGCGGCGGGAGATTGTATCAACCGGAACGCCAGCCGCAACCATAAGAGAGGCGGATGTATGCCGGAGAGTGTGCGGCGTAATCTCACGGCCAATAGAGGCAACGCTGGCGGCTTTTAGGGCTTTCAAATAGGTATTGTATATTAAGTATTTGCCCTTTTTAGTAAATAGCATATTTGCGGCGTTAAATCGGTACGCCAGCATTTGAGACGCCCGCCACTGCTTTATGCGCCGGATACAGTCGGCAAGCTCAGGCTGTATGTAAATTTGCCGCCGGCTTGCGATCGTTTTAGGCTCAGATATATCGCCGGTTATGGCGGACAGTGTTTTGTTGATTGTGATATACTGGGCGCCCACGTCGGACAGATCAAGAGCAAGCGCTTCACCAACACGACAGCCGGATAAAATCAAAAATTCGGTCAAAAGGCAATAACAGGCGTCCCGTTGCAGATAGGCCAATAACTTTTTTATTTCGTCCGGTTCCAAGTATTTATCTTGTATCGTTTCACGGTGCGAGACCGTAACGGGCAGCGTGTCTAATTTGCGTAGTACATCATCATTCGGAATTATATTATTTTTGTAGCAGTGATTTAAAAACATTTTTACATATTTTAGTTTGTTGTTGTATGCCGCATTATTTCCGGCGGCGTCAAATATGGCATTTTCCCACATTTGCGGCGTAATTCGTGACACAATGGCGGAGGCGTCAAACTGACGAAATACGGGCGCCAGCGTCGCCTTGTATGTTTCTACTGTCTGAGGGCGCAAACGCCGAGAAATCGCCATATAATAGCCCGTAGCGGCATTTTCTATCGTTTCCGACGTGGGCAATTTTTTGCCCAACTTTTCCGCAATTTTCTTTTCTAAGATTTCGGCAGCCGCACGCCTATTACGGGGCGTGTCTTTATCGAATGTCACGGAAACCCGCCGAGTTTTCCCCGTTAGTAAATCCACATAGGGCATTTTATATCTGGCTTTTCCGTCGCTTGTCTTTTCGGTGTAAAGTGCGCTTTGCATACAATCACCGCCTTAATAGGTCAATATAGTCAATAACCTTTTCTTGTAATCCAGGTTCCATTGTTGCGAAATATGCAATATATCGGGCGAGGCGCTGGCCGTCGTTTTCGCCGATTGTTTGGTGTGTAATAATGGTATTTACGGGCCCCGGTTCCGGCGTTGCAATATCCAAAAAATCATTAATGGGCACGCCGTACAATTCGGCCATTTGGTGCAGCTTTGGAAGTGGGACGCCATTTACGCCCGTTTCTATCTGAGATAATGTTGAGCGGTTCGAGTAACCGAGTATTTCCGCCGCCTGATCTTGTGTCAATCCTACATTTTCACGGGCTTGTTTTAAACGTGCCCCCAATCTTTTCTTGTTATCCATAATCAACACTCCTTTATTCAAAACGTTGTAAATATATAATAACAAAAAAGTGATTAAAAAACAATGCAAAATATTTATAGTTTTCTATTGACAATGTATAAAAAGTGATTTATTATGTCGGTGTGAGAAATAAATCACGCAACAAAAAAAACAAAGCAGACGAAACGAGAGGAGGGGCGAGGCTTAATGTTTAACTGGGACAATTTCGAGAGTTGGCGCAAAAGCAGAGGAATTACGGCACGCAAAATTGCGGAAATTGCCGGCATTAGTGAACAGGAATATTACAGAAAACGAACAAATAAAACGGATTTAGGTTCCGGACGGCTGTTTTCCGTGATTTCCTTTTACGAAATCGACAATGAAACCGTCAATTCTTTTTTTGTGCCTTTGAACGTGATTAAAAAAAACGTTTCAAAATAGCAGAATGGCGAAGGAGGGGCGAAATTGTACGAAACAAGAAAATTTTTTATGAATTTCTATTCTTTGAGCGAGTACAAAACGGACACGCTAATCAAAGAAATAGAAACAGAAACGGGGAACCGTTACCCAGTGGGCGCCGTGATCCGTGACGGGCACGCCGTAAGAGTGCGGGCAGACGTGTTCCAAGATTATTTTACGAACCGGCGACAACTGAGAGACAGAAACACAAAAAAGTTTGTGCCGGATTTTACAGAAAAGGGGGCGATATTTTGGCAATAAAAATATATATTGCTGGACCGATTAACGGGACGACAGACGCCGCAGAGCGTTTTGAGAGAGCGGAAAACAGACTGCGTGAGGCATTTCCGGGGGCTACGATTTACAACCCGCAAAAATTATTTCAATCTTGCGAAGGCGTGGTACCGGAGCCGGTTATTTTGTCTTTTTGCCTGGCAGTTTTGGCAGAGGCCAACGCAGCGTATTTTTTGAGAGGCTGGAAGAATAGCCACGGCGCCGGCGTTGAATACGAGGCGGCAGTGAAGGCCAACAAAAACATTTTATTTGAGCTTTAAAAGGTGGTGGCGTTATGGAGAAAAGCGAAAAAGTTTTTTATGTGTTCACAATTTGCATGATCTTATTTTTGACCGTCGGGCTTTTTGTGTGTTGGCGACAATTCCGTGGCGAGTGGACGCCGGAGGACGCAGAGCTGGCGAGCATGGCCGAGGACTTAATGGAAACGGGCGAAATATCACGGGAGCCGGTAACGGAACCGACAGTACGGGCAACCGAACCGACAGAGGAAAGCGAACCGGAAACCGAACCGGCGCCAATGGTTGAACTTGTCGGCGTGGGTTTATTCCCCAAAGAGAGCAAGACGGAACCGGAAACGGAAACAACGCTGCAGATTGAGGACGCCGGCGGCACTTGGATTGCGAATGACGAAACGGAACCGACAGAGACGGTGGCACCGTTCAGCGAGGCGGACGGCGTGCTGTTGCAGCGCATAGCGTGGGCAGAGGCAGGCGGCGAAGGTCCGGAGGCAATGGCGCACGTGATACAGTGCATTATTAACCGGGTAAATTCGCCAAGGTTCCCTTCTAATGTTGCGGACGTAATAATGCAACCCGGACAATTTACACCCGTGCAAAATGGCAGTTTTGCGGCCGCTACACCGAACGCACAGACGGCAGAGGCGTTGCGCATGGTTTACGCCGGAGAGATACCGAACTACGGGGCGACATACTTTGCAACAGTAAACAGCGCATGGCATAAAAACAATTTGCAATATCTTTACAACGTCGGACCTATTTATTTTTACACAACATATTAAACAACTGTGGGTGTTTGAATGGACTTGAAACAATTTCGGAAATTGAAAAGCACGGTAACAGAAATCTTGGAACGCAAGGAGCAGACACGCAACGACGACGACTTGCTTGTTGTTTTGGTATATGAGGCATATCGCCCCGGCATTATTTGCGGCAGTTTTGCGGCCGTAATGGTTGACCGGCAGGAATACGGGCTCCCACCGTTTGAAAGCGTGAGACGGTGCCGCCAGCAGATACAGGCAGAACGCCCTGACTTAATGGCGACCGATCCGACCATAGCACGCCGGCGCAGACAGAGAGAAGTCTATAAAAAATTTGCGTTGGAGGGCGGCGGAAAATGAGCGGGAAAAAGAACAGACCGAGCGGGCTTGTATATCTGACAAAGGCGCCAATGTGCCACAGAACCGAGGCGGATTGTTTCGCCGCCATTGAGCGGGGCGAATACATTATATGTAATTGCTTAGCGGACAGTTATTTCGACGGCAAGCCGTGCCCATTTTTTAAAACAAAAGAACAGTACGAAAGAGAGGTTAAAGAGTATGAACGAAGTATCAAAGAATGAAATCACAGAGGACAGCACCAAGAGAGAGTTATTGCCGTTTGAAGAACCGGAGGCCGCATTTGATTATATCACGCTGATGAATAAGGCCGTCGAGTTTGCGGCGGCATTGACAGACAGTGAGAGGCATTTTGCTTTTTCGCTGGATTTTCACGACGTAGCCGACAACGAACGCAGAGTGTCCGTTTCACTGTACCAGAGAGGCAACGAAACCACACTTCCTGAGTTATTCGAGGAAATGAAAGCCAAAGGGTGCGCCGAGGAAATTGAACAGGACGGCTACACGGCCATTCTTTACGGCGGAGTTATTTTTAAATTTATCAATGTTTAAGGAGGGGCGGAAATGACACGGAGTTTATACGAAATCAACGCCGATTTTATGCAGGCGATTGAACTTGGATATAACACGGAAACCGGCGAAATTTACGCCGCCGACGACATTGAAAAACTGGCGTTGGAGCGTGACACCAAAATAGAAAATTGCGCCAAGTATGAGTTAAATGAGCGGGCATTTGTGGAGGCATTGAAGGCACAGAGAGACGCAATCACGGCGAGAATCAAAGAGCATGAGCGCAAGGCCAATTATGTGCATGATATGCTGGCGGACGTTCTGGGCGGCGAGAAATACGAGACGGTTGATTTTTCCGTCACGTTCCGGAAATCCGACAAAGTGACAATAACCAACGCCGACACCATTCCGGCGGAATATCTGATAACAAAGACCACGACGGAGCCCGACCTTGTGGCGATCAATAAGGCAATAAAAGACGGCGCAAGCGTTCCGGGCGCTGAGGTAACAACGAACTTATCTATGAAAGTGAAATAAAGCAGGAGGCAGAAACAATGGCAAACAGTAGCGTATTTTTTAAGCTGGGCGCAGTGCAGAACGACCTGAAAGCGCCGAAGAATCAGACCAACAATTTTGGAGGCTATAAATACCGTAGCGCCGAGGACATTTTACAGGCGGCGAAACCGCTGTGCATTGCAAACGGCCTTGTTTTGACGTTATCGGACGCCGTGGAGCTTGTGGGCGAGCGTTTCTACATCAAAGCAACGGCAACAGTAACAGAGGCGGAAACGGGGGCGCAAATCATGGCGACGGCATACGCACGGGAACCGGCAACAAAAAAAGGATCAGACGAAAGCCAGATCACAGGAATGGCGAGCAGTTACGCCCGCAAATATGCTTTAAATGGGCTGTTTGCGATAGACGACACAAAGGACGCAGACACCGACGAATATCACAAGCAGACGCACAGAGAGGGCACAAAGGAACCGGCGCATGACGTGGACTATGAGGCAGAGTGCCGCCGCATTTTTGCGGAGGCAGGGATTGATCCGACTTGGGTGCTGGCACTGTTTGAGGCGTCCGCATTTGACGAAAAATTTTACAAGTCGGCTATTAATGCCGCTTGGCTGAATAAAATCAAAGAAAAATACGCCGAGAAAGGCGAAAAGGAGAGTAAAAAGAAATGAACAAATTATTTTTGACGGGCAGATTTACGAGAGATCCGGAAGTACGGACAACCGGAGAAACAAGCGTTGCACGCTTTGCGCTTGCCGTTGACAGAAAATTCAAGAGAGAGGGAGAACCGGACGCCGATTTTTTCAACTGTACGGCATTTGGCAAGACGGCGGATTTTGTTGAAAAGTATTTCAAAAAGGGAATGAAGGCCAATATTTGCGGACGGGTGCAGAATGACAACTACACCGACAAGAACGGCAACAAATGCTACTCCGTGCAGATCATGGTTGAAGAAATCGAGTTTGGCGAGAGTAAGAACGCAAGCGGAAACACTGAGGCATACACAGCAGCACCAAAGGCAAGCACAGCGCCCGGCGGGTTTATGAATATACCCGACGACGTGAGCGACGAAGGCTTGCCGTTCAACTAATGGCGGGGCGGTATTATCCACGCACCAACAGCAAATACGGGAACCGTAAAACCGAGGCGGGCGGGCGCACATTCGACAGCACAAAAGAGGCCCGCCGGTACCGGCAATTGCAGGCGTTGGAGCGTGCCGGCGTGATATATGGCCTTGCGTGTCAGGTCCGTTTCGAGTTAGTGCCGCCACAGAGAGAACCGGACACATACGGACCGAGAGGCGGACGCAAGCCCGGAAAGATAAAAAATGGATATAGCGGCGTGGCATATTACGCAGACTTTGTGTATTACGAAAAAGACGGTCGGCAGGTTGTAGAGGACGTAAAGGGATTTAAGACGGACGTTTACAAGATTAAAAAACAGCTAATGGCGGACAAATACGGCATTTATATAAGCGAGGTTTGACAATGGAAGAGATACAGTTGACTTTATTTGATTGTTTTGAAGGGCTGACCGAGGAACAGAACCAGCCGCAGGCGAACAACTGGCCGCCGGTTATCCTTGCCTTTTTGGACGAGGTGCGGCAGACGTTCGGTTCCGAGAACGTTCGGGGCGAAAAATATGAAGTATGGAGCCACGTTCCGCAATACGGCCTGCGGTTTAGCGTACACGCAGACGGAGACGAGCACGCCGAGTTTGATTTTTCACATTTTAAGGAATATGGCCTTGTCGTTTCCGTTTCGCCCATTCCGATTTTTACAAAAGAAAAACACACACCGGGAAAAACAACAGACTATTTTTTTATGACGATCTGGGACACGAACAACCATATCGAGAACCGGAAACCGTACACGAAACCAAAGGCCGAAACGCTGGGATATATGAACCAGCCGGAGCCGGAAGAAGAAAAGACCACGGAGGAAGTACAGGAGACCGAGACAGAGACCGAGGAAAAGAAACATAGAAAGCAAGAAGAAATCCCGCAAAAATTTTTACTATACCATTATTGTTTCCACGTTTTCGGGCTTGCGATTTTGAAATATATCCGGTTCCCAAGAATCGGGGCGAGCGTTTGGGATGAGTTGAAAGCAGAACCGACAGCGGCAAATTTCAAGAAATTAGTCTGCAGAGTAACCAACACACATTATTTTTATTGTGAGGACGAAGCATTCGGCGTTGTTTTCGATTTTTCGGGCGCAGACGATAATTATATTTATCATTGCGGCACAGACCACGAAAAGCGGCTTTTTACGTTCCGGTTATGCGAGCTTTTATATCTGATCAAAAAAGACGGGCAATATTACGACCGCAGTTATCGGAACGACATGACAATATATAAGCATAACAAATATCACAAGGCGGAAAAGTGGGTAATGGAAAAGCCGGAACGGTGCGAGCGCTGCTTATGTTGGATGGTTTGCCCGGACGACGAGCAACCACCGGACGGCTGGGGCATAAAAGGTTTATGTAGTCACTGGACGGCAGAGACGGGCCAAAAATACAAGACAGACGCAACGAGCGCTTGCGAAGAGTTTATTCTTTACGATTGTAACGATAATTAGATTAGGAGGCGGAACCATGAAGGAAGTTATTGACTTGCCTATTTGCGAAATATGCGGCCGAACAATTAAACAGCATAAAGCGATTTATTATAACGATTATTATATTTGCGCTTGTTGCGAGTTTACCTTTTGGCAGAATATACGTGAGGATTTCTTAATTGACATTGAATAGAACGGAGGTGGGGGCGTTGGTTGTTTGGCTGAAAGTAACGCTCGACAAATACGAGCAAATTGTGGAAATGGCGGACAGCGCCGAAGAACTGGCGCACAAATGCGGAACAACAAAGAACAGCGTCGCCAGTGGTGCGAGCCAATACGCCCACGGGAGAACAAGATCATCATACAGGCGGGTTATCATTGACGACGAAACAGACGAGACGGAGGGTTAAAAATGAAATTTGGCAGCATGAAGCAGGTAGAAACATATCTGAGAGCAAAGGGAGTGCCCAAAGAAGGCATAAAGGCAATCGAAGGCGCCCTGATAGACGACGCATTGAGGCAGACGAACAATTTGACCGTTGCGAGGTTTTACACGGCGACCGCAATTGTTTTACACGACAATCTGGGGTTCGGTCCGGTGCGGATTCCACGCACGTTGCACGCCGTAGACGAGATTTTCCGGCAGGTTGCGGACGGGGAGAAGGACTGGGAAGAAGTGATGGACGAACTGAAAGAAAAAACGGGAATGTGTATCAACACCGATCCGAACTGGAGCGAGACGGAGATAGACAAGGACGCAAGGGAGGTGTAACAATGGCGGGCTATATTTTGACATTTGCGGCGGGTTATTGTGCCGGTACTATTATTTGCCTTTTGGCGATTATTTCGGGCACGTACTGGCACGAAAAGGGCGCCACAGACGAAAACACGGAGGGGGCGGAGTAATGGAACGTGACAGCATGGTTTTTTATAGATCGTTTATGGAGGCGACCGACTACTTGCCGCCGGAATCATACAAAAAGGTTTTTCAAATGGTTTTTCTGTATGCGTTCGACGGCGTGGAACCGCTGAACGATCAGAGCATAGAATTTTCACTTTTCACGCTGATCCGGCCACAGATAGACGCAAACAACACGAAATATATTAACGGTTGCAAAGGCGGGGAGTATGGACACTTGGGCGGGGCGCCAAAGGGGAACCAGAACGCAAGAAAACAACCCCAAAACAACCCCAAAACAACCCCAAAACAACCCCTAAACAACCCCAAAACAACCCCCAATGATAATGATAATGTAAATGATAATGAAAATGTAAATGAAAATGAAACTGAAAATGGAACTGAAAATGGAAATGTAAAACCCTTTGGAAAAGAAAAATTAACTAAAAGAAAATTTTTCTTTTCGCCATGCCCAGAGCTGAACGACGCCATGACGGATTTTATGGAGCACCGGGCAAAAATCCGGAAACCAATGACGCAGAGGGCGGCAGAATTGACGATCAAGAAATTAGAGCAAATGGACGCACGCCCAGAGGTTCAGGCGGAGATTTTGCGGCAGTCAATCCGGGAAGGCTGGCAGGGCGTGTTTCCTTTGAAGGCAGAGCCAAAGACAACAGCAGGCGCAAAGGCTGGGCGGCTTGACTGGATTGACGACATAGAAATGGAGGAGATCGAATGACATTCGAGGAATGGAAAATATTAGTTAAGGGCTTAAAAAGCGCTTATACGTCGGAACGTTTCTTGCCGGATATGGAGGCGGTCAAGATATGGTACAGCCTTTTAAATGATATTGATTATCAGACAGCCAACACGGCGATTATGAAGCTTATTTCCGTGAGTAAATTCCCGCCAAGTATTGCCGAGATCAGAGAGGCGGCGGCCAGCGTGTCTACGGAACCGCTGCCAGACTGGGGCGAGGCGTGGGAAAAGGTCAACAAATTAATCGGCAATTTGGGTATGTATCGGGAGGAAGAAGCGCTGGCACAGTTGGACGACATAGCAGCGCAGACGGTCCGGCGGCTTGGGTTCCGTAATTTGTGCATATCCGAGGACACGCAAAAAGACCGGGCTAATTTTCGGGACATTTACAACGTAATCGCACAGAGGCACACCGAGGCGGCACAAATGCCGGAGAGGGTAAAGGCGGCAATTGAGCAGCGGAGGGCGGACAATATCACGGACATTGTGCACACGTTAGCGGAGCCAACGACACCGGCGGTCGAATATATGCCGGAACCACCGGCGGAAAATATCACGGACAGAGTGCGGGCGAGAATACAGGAACGGCGAAACGAATAAAACGCCACGTGGCGCACAAAACGGCGGTAAATTTGGCACATAGCGTTTTAAATGTATAAATTATCAATGACAGAAAATAACGGCGTAAAAACGGCGTTTTTAAAAATGACGGAGGTTAAAAAATGGAAATTGCAGAGGCAAGGGAAGAACTGACAAAAGTCACGAACTGCTGGGCCAATCCTACGTGTAAAGCAAAATGCACGGAGTGCCAGTATAATTACGAGGCAAACGGCGAACAGATTTTAGATTGTTTACGGATTGCGCTTGCGTGTATGAGGCGGGCAACGCCAGCACGTCCGGCAAAGCTGATGAACGAGTGGGGCAAGGGCGGAGAATTTTTTTATTACGTTTGCACCAGTTGTGGGCAGAAAGTGACAAGCGAAGACAATTATTGCAGACAATGCGGGCAGAAATTGAACTGGGAGGGGAAAAATGAAAAATAATCTGTATGAAATCGATCCGGGCTGGGAAGTGGAAGAACTACCGGAAAAAGAAGGACACTATTTGGCGACAATGCGGTTTTTGCTTGGTGGAAAGTTGAGCAAGCCTGACACGTTTTTAATATACTGGGACGGCAGAACGTGGCTGAGAGACGAGGACAAAAAGGGCGTTAAAAATGGCGGGTGGTTTTTTGATTTCATTGTTGAAGCGTGGGCACCATTGCCGGAACCATACACGGAAGGAGGGGCGGAGAATTATGACAGAAATCAGTACGAAAAAGGATACGAGCAGGGGCGAAAAGACGAAGCGGAAAAACAGCAAATTGAGTGCGCTGACTGTATCCGGCAGATTACGGCAAGTGATGAGGAACGGATAAGAAAAGACGAACGGGAAAAGACGATTGATGAATTTACACAAAGGATAATTGATGAAATTCAAATAAGACAATATGACAGAGAGTTTTGCAAAGAACACCATATAGAAGTTAGTATTTGCACAATTATTGCAATCGTTGCCATTAAAGAAATAGCAGAACAGATGAAAGAAGGTGCGAAAAGTGAGTGAAGCGGACTGGTATGAAGAAATGGAGAAGGCAGAAGAAGAAAGAAACGCACAAGAGTATGAGTGTTTTTTAGCATATAGAGACGGCTATATAAAAGCGGTTAATGATTTTATTGAATTGATTAACGCAATGCCAACATACAAGAACGAATCAGGGGAAGAAATGCCAATGCCGGTTGATATGATGGGCGTATATCTGATTGCTAAATTAAACGGATATAATGCGAATATGGAGGGAAATGAAAATGAGGGAAATGAAAATGGCGAAAATTGACCGAGAAAAAGAGTTAGACGAATTTGAGCGAATGGTGTCGAAACATATCGACGAAATTATCAAGCACGCTGACCAGAACAAGCTCGACCGTGACGAAACAATCACGCATTATGCGAAGGTAATGACAGCGGCGGCAGAATTTGCGACTTTCAAACATTACAAAATCGAGGAGGAAAATGAAAATGATTGAGCACACTTGGGAGCAGGTGCAGGAAATGAACCGGGAGACCGTCGAAAAATGCCCGGAGGGCTACACGACAGTATGGAGCGTTGCAACCGGAATGGTTGACGTGTTCAAGAAGGAAAGCAGAGAGGCGGCGAGATTCGTCAAAAAGCAAAGCGGGTTCCTTGCCGTACACGTAGCCCCGGACGGGCGGGGCGTTTTGTGGCTTTTCGACACAGAGAAGAACGCCAGAAACGCAAAATACGAAATGACGAAAAAGGGAATTTTGACCGGTAATTTTGTTTGTGCGCTCAATGTTGAAAAAAAATATTTGGAGGGCTGAAAAAATGGAAAAGGTGACAGGCGAGGAAATAATAAAAGTTGTCGAGAACTTAGTCGGAGGAATTAAACCGGTAGGATGTAGCACCACCGACACAGAAGTACAGAATAATATTAGAAAACTGGGGGACGTTATTTATATGCTGACGGTATATCTTGAAAGTGTTATTAAATATAAAAACTCAGAGTATGGAAGTATGGCGGATTGCGGTTTTGCAGCGGAGCGGCAGTTAAGATATGTGTATGAGATATTGCACGACGATTTCGGCGACGAAAAGGAGGCGGACGAATGAAAGAACTGATAGACGCCAGAAAAGCGATTGTAAAGGAATTACAGAGAGCATTAAACGAGTATAAAGAGGCAGAGACGGACTCTGTTCTGTCAGTTTACGTTGACGATTGCGGCGTTTGTTATTACAGCAAGGCGAAAAAAGAAAAAAAAGACAGGCTTTATGATGAGATTGAAGAAATAAGCGAACGCCTTTATAAATTCGACAAAGAAAACCCAGGAGTGGAAGAAGAACACCGCAGACAACTGGAAATAAAAAAATAGTTGTTTTTCAAAAATAACGGCGTTATAATAGCGGACGTAGATATACAAAAACCCTCTTTCGAAAAGAAACAGCAAAAAGCACCGGTTCCCCCAATCTTGGCCGGTGCTTTTTGCTGTTTAAAATTTGTAGTTGAAACGTGGCGAAAATATGATACAATAAAGGCACTCTGATATTCAAGGCCAATCAATAATCATTGAACAACCAACTGCTAAGGAAGGGCGCTCCGTATTTTTGCGGGGCGTTTTTCTGTTGCCAAAATAAAATGCGTTGTTTACGGATAATAACGGGCGTTGTATTATAAAATCACATAAAACGCAACGGAGGGCGGAAATTATGCAAATATTCGAGAAAAGGTTAACCGAGATAAAACCATACGAGAAAAACCCACGCCGCAACGATCAGGCGGTGCAATACGTTAAGGCAAGCATTGAGCAATTCGGGTTTAAGGTCCCGATTGTGATTGACGCAGAGGGCGTGATTGTGGCGGGGCACACAAGATACAAGGCCGCAAAGTCACTGAAAATGAAAACGGTTCCGTGTATCATTGCCGACGATCTGAACGAGGAACAGATAAAAGCTTTTCGACTGGCAGACAACAAAGTGAGCGAGGCGGCCGAGTGGGATTTCGATTTACTCAATATCGAGATTGCAGAAATTGACACAATAGAAATGGCAGATTTTGGATTCTCAAATTTGCACGAATGGTTTGAAAGCGGAGATAAAGGCGAGGCCAGAGAAGGCGAGGACGAGTATCAGGCGTTTTTGGATAAATTCGAGGAAAAGCACACGACAGACGATTGTTACACGCCGGAGAACATTTACAACGTTATATGCGACTATGTTGAAAAGAGATACAACAAGCAGCGCAAGAATTTTGTACGGCCGTTTTATCCGGGCGGCGACTATCTTGCGCAGAAATACGGAAAAAATGACGTTGTGGTAGACAACCCGCCCTTCTCTATCATGGCGGACATTCTGAAATATTACATTGAAAACGACATCCCGTTTTTCCTGTTTTGCAACGGGTTAACGGAGTTTACAACAGCAAGCGCTGGGGCGTGCGTGTTATGTATCGGCGCCGACCTGATTTACGAGAACGGCGCAACCGTGCACACGTCGTTTGTAACGAACATGGAGGCGGCAAGGTTCCGCACGGATCCGGAGTTATACAACGCATTAGCAGACGCCAACGCCGAGAACTGGGGAAAGATACACAAAGCACTGCCGAAGTACGACTACCCGCCGGAGGTGGTAACTGCCGCAATGCTTAATACGTTGTGTTCTCACGGCGTAGCGCTGGAAGTACGGGCGCAAGAAACAAAGATGATCCGTGAGTTAGACGCCATGAAGGAACAGGGAACGCAGATTTTTGGCGCCGGTTATCTCATATCAGAGCAAGCGGCAAAGCGCAAACAAGAGGCGATAGAGACAGCAGAAAAGCGGGAGAAATCGGAATGCGTGCGCAAGGTTTGGGAGTTATCGGAACGGGAAAAAGAAATCGTTCGGCAGTTAGGAGAGGGGGCACAATAAATGGCAGGAGCGGACAATTTAAAGGGCAAAGGGTTTGACGAAATGACAGCGGAGAGACAGCGAGCAATCGCAAGCGCCGGTGGAAAAGCAAGCCAGGAGGCCCGCAGACGACGGAAAGAGCTGAAAGCGTGTATAGAAGCACTGCTGGAAAGCAATATAAAAGACAAGAACGGGAGAGAAATGAGCGGCGCCGAGGCGTTAACGTCGCAGTTATTCAAAAAGGCATTAGACGGAGACGTGCGGGCTTTTGAGGTGTTACGAGACACAGCAGGCCAGAAACCCGTCGAGCGTGTTGTTGTGACGGAGATTGACGAGCAGGCCGCCGCCGAGGTTGAGGACATGGTAGCCGCCGCCAAGTATGAGACAGACACGGGCGAAAAGACGGAACAAAGCGGGGAGTGAGGACATTGACACGCCGAGACGCTATTGACTTTTTAATACAGACACCCTATTTATTCGGGCATTTGCTGGGATTTAAAAAATTAAAAAAGCTACACAACGAGTGGATTCGGGACATGGTTCTGGGCATAAACGACGAGACGTTGCAGGCGCACAGAGGAAGTTATAAAACAACGTGCGTATCAATCGCCCTTGCCTTGATTATTATTCTTTATCCGCAAAAGAGAACGCTATTTCTGAGAAAGACCGACGAGGACGTGAAGGAAATTATACGACAGGTTCAGAACATTCTGAAAGATCCTCACACTTTGCAACTTGTCAAAGTGATTTACGGCGTCGATCTGAGGCTGACGAAGGAAAGCGCAACGGAAATTAAAACAAACTTGTGTAATGACATCAGAGGAACGGCGCAGCTTGTGGGCGCCGGCATAGGTTCCTCACTGACCGGCAAACATTACGATTTTGTGTTTACGGACGACATAGTGAACCGGAAGGACAGAAAAAGCCGGGCAGAGCGTGAGGAGACAAAGAGCAGTTATCAGGAATTACAGAACATTGTTACACGCCCCGGAAAGATTTTTAATACTGGGACGCCGTGGCACGCCGACGACGCTTTTTGCATTATGCCAGCCCCGAAAAAGTATGATTGCTACCACACGGGGCTGATGAGCGAGGAAGAAATACAAGCCAAGATTGAGAGCATGACGAAGGCGTTATTCGCCGCCAACTACGAGTTGCGGCACGTGGCAGAGGACGACGTTCTGTTTATCCGGCCAAACCTTGGGGCGCCGCCGGAAATGGTAATCAATGGCGAATCGCACGTTGACGCCGCTTATATGGGCGAGGACTACACGGCGTTTACAATATGCCGGAAGGTAGACGGGAAATATTATATCTTGGGCAAATTGTGGCGCCGTCACGTGGACGACGTGGAGCCGGAAATAATAGACCTACACAACCGCTACAATTGCGGCCGCTTGCATTGTGAGACTAACGGCGACAAGGGATATTTGGCGAAGGATTTAAAAAAGCAAGGGCTGAGGGTTCACAGTTACCATGAGGACACGAACAAATATTTTAAAATATCGACGTACTTAAAAGCAGAATGGAAAAACGTTTATTTTTGTGAAGGAACCGACGAGGAATATATAAACCAGATATGCGATTATAACGAGAACGCAGAGCACGACGACGCACCGGACAGCGCCGCTTGTATGATTCGGGCATTTTGGAACAAGGCAAATAGCGACCGCAACAAGGATTTTGTGCCGTTGTGGTAAATGAAGAAGGGAGAAAACGGGAAAAATGAAAACGTATCAGGATTTACTTGACAATCTGTCGAGCGACAGAGCAAAAGCCGATTTTATCTTGGCGGCCATTAGCGACCACAAAGCAAGCGAGCAATACAAAATGGCATTGATTGCGTGGGAGTATGCGGCACGCCGTAATGTTACGATTAGCAACTATCGTAAAATGCTTTACACCATGGCCGGCGAGGCGGTGCCGGACAATTACACGGCAAATCACAAAATGGCGTCAAATTTCTTTTATCGGTTCGTGACACAGGAGACGCAATATTTACTCGGAAACGGCGTAAAATTCCAAAACGAAAAGACACGTGAAAAATTCGGACGGCACTTTGACAACGATATGCAGAAACTGGGAAAGTATGCGCTAATAGGCGGCGTTGCTTTTGGCTTTTTCAATTTAGATCATATCGACGTTTTCAAAATTACGGAGTTTGTGCCCTTGTGGGACGAGGAAGACGGAGCGCTGAAAGCCGGGATCAGGTTCTGGCAGATAGACGAGAAAAAGCCGCTGAGGTGCACACTGTACGAACTGGACGGCTACACGGATTTTATCAAGAGGGATAAGGCCGACATGGAGATATTGCACAACAAGCGCTCATACACGCAGATTGTGCGCAACACGCCAGCAGACGGCGACGAGATTTTGGACGGGGAAAACTATCCGGCGTTCCCAATTGTGCCGCTTTGGGGAAATGAGAACCACCAGAGCGAATTAGTAGGAATACGGGAACAGATTGACGCATACGACTTGATTAAATCGGGCTTTGCAAATGACCTTGACGACGTGTCGCAGATATACTGGGTTCTGACGAACGCCGGAGGAATGGACGACGTTGACCTTGCAAAATTTATTCAGCACATGAAAACCGTTAAGGCGGCCACCGTGGACGGAGACGAGGGAGCGACAGCAGAAGCGCACACAATCGACGTACCGTATCAGGCAAGAGAGACATATCTGACAAGACTTGAAACGGACTTATACCATGACGCAATGGCGCTGAATACGTCCGCAATTTTCGGTTCGAACGTAAACGAAGCGCAGATCAGGGCAGCGTATGAGGATTTTAACAACAAAACGGACGAATTTGAATATTGTATCATTGAGTTTATGGACCATATTTTCGAACTGGCCGGAATCGAGGACGAAATTTCGTTCAATCGTTCCCAGTTATTGAATCAGTTAGAAGTAACACAAATGGTGCTGGCCGCCGCCTCTTATATGGACGAATACACGGTACTTAAAAAATTGCCGTTCTTGACAGCCGACGAGGTGGAAGAAATACGAAAAAACAGACAGCGTGAGGACATGGGCAGACTGACCGACCGCACCAGCACCGGAACACCGACAGCGCCGAAAAACACCGTAGAGGAAATAGGGCTTTTGACAATGCCGGAATTTGAGGAAAGCGAGGGCGGGGCGGAATGATTGAAATTATTTTGCATTATTTGCCGCTTGCAAACTTTCTTCTTGGCGGCGGGTTCTTGTGGGCACTTGTGAAATTTTGCCAGAAGGTATGGCGGCGCATGAGGGCAAACGAAATGGGCACGCAGGCGCTACTACGTGACCGGCTTTACAGCATTTATTACAAGTATAAAAATCTGGGATACCGGAGCCAGCACGGGACAGACGATTTCGAGAACTTATGGGCGCAGTACCACAACTTAGGCGCAAACGGCGTAATGGATAACGTGCACGAGCTATTTTTAAAATTAGAGTTAAGGGAGGTTGACTGACTATGTATGGAATTGTTGGAGTAGGTACTATTACGGTTTTGTGTTTCTTGGCGGGCGTTATCGTTAAGGCGACACCATTAAACGATAAGTATATACCGGCAATCGTTGGCGTTGTCGGCGTAGGCCTGGGCGTTCTGGCCTTTTATATGAAAATGCCGGACTTTCCGGCGCAGGACGTAATCACGGCCGCTGCTGTTGGTTGCGTATCTGGGCTTGCGAGCACCGGAGCAGATCAGGCATACAAGCAAATGTTAAAACGGAATAAAAAGGAAATGGAGGGCGAAACATGAGCGGACTGACGAAAGCGGAATGGGCAGGACTTGACGAGAACGGCACGACCGGCTGGAATGGAAAGGCGAAAGCCGGAGACCAGACGGGCAAGGAAGTGCGCAACGATAACTGGTATTATTTCGGACAGTCTCAGATTTTTCGGGCGACTGATCCGGCGCTGGCGGCGGCAATTGCGAGAATTGCGGAAACGCTGGCGGACAATCCGGCCGTCGGCTACGATCAGAGCGAGCGCTGGACGCTTAATGACTGGCTAAAGGCGAACAAATACGCATATACCAAACTAACAACGCCGGTCGAGTGCGATTGTAGCGCCCTTGCGTTATCCTGTATCAATACGGCATTAAAGCGGCAGGCAGTAAATGGCGGCATGACTACGGCCACAATGGAGGCAGAGCTTGCAAAAACGGGACTTTTCGAAATGCTGACCGACGATATTTACACCAAGACCGATTGTTATTTGAAGGCGGGCGACCTTGTGAACGCACCGAGTAACCACGTTATCATAATGACGGAGGACGGGCGCCAGAATGATTCAAAATTTGACATTCACATCACGGGCAGACACACACCGGGCGACACGCTCACGGCGGCAAATTTTGACGTAAAATACAACGGAAAGTATGTTACAGGCTACGCCGCAAGCCCGCTGAAGCTGAGCGCAACAAAAAATTATATTTTGGTGGAGTGGAACGGCACAAAGACCACCGTTTGCTACAATTGCGAAACGGGCGAAACAGTGCCCATTTTGAACGAAAACCCCGCCGGAACCGTGAACACGGAGCCACCGGCCGTGGAGTATCCGGAAAGTGTGCGGCCTTGGTGCCTTGTAACGCCGGGGCAAAATATCGCCGTGAGAGTAGCACCGACAGAGACAGCCGCAAAAATGGAAAAATATCCGGAGTTGGCAGCCACGAACGGCGTTACATTGTGCGGCCAGAACTTGCCGGGCACTTGGTGCTATGTATTTGTTGCGAAAAAGTGGTACGGCTGGGTGCAGGCGTCACGGCTGATTGACAACAAGACAAAAGAGGCGCCGGAAATTGTGCAGAAAATCACGGCACCGGCCAAGGCTTGCCGATATGTTGCAAAAGTGGAAGAAACGGCGGTCGTTCCCGTCGTTACCGGTCCGGGTTCCCGTGAGCGAGTGCGGGCGCATGAATATCTTGGACATAATAACCTTGTTGACGTGATCGGAACGGACGCCGGCGGCACTTGGGCATACATTAACATTGTAGGCGTTAAAGGGTGGTGCAAGCTGTCTGCGTTGCGCAAGGTATAAACAGTTAACGGAATAATAAAAGCGCCGTTTTAACGCCTTTTTGGACGTTAGGCGGCGTATTTTTGGAGGTGGAGACAATGGCAGACGACAAGAACACCATAGACGAGGCGCACGAATGGACAGATGAAAAAATAGCAGCATTAGAGGAAGAAATTGAAAGAGTATTCACGGACGGACGGGACGCAATTTCTATGCGCTGGAAGGAGTACAACGCCGCCAGCAAGCCGAGGGGCGACGAATTATGGAAGGCGTGGCAAGAGGCAATCGAGAACGGCGACGAGAAGGAAATAAAAGCGGCTGAAAAAGAGTACAAGGCTTGGCTCAATACATACAGTTTGCAGAATGAGCGGTTTGCGGCCATGGCGAACGACACAGCGCAGGCGTTGACAGAAACAAATAAAATTACAATGGCCGTGATTAATGACGCCTTGCCGGAAACATACGCCCACAATTACAATTTTATGGCACGCCAGTCAATCGACCACGACAGCGAGGCGCAATTCGTTTTTTACGACGAAAAAGCGCTGTTTGATTTATCCACAAGGGCGAATGTACTGAACTTGCCATATAAGGAAATTGACGAGGAAAAGGACAAGCGCTGGAATGTGCGATTAATCAATAGCGAAATGCAAAAAGCGCTATTATCCGGCGACAGCCCCGCACAACTTGCCGGCCGATTAGATAACGTAATAGAGGCGACTGAGGTTCAGGCAATGAGGGCGGCACGTACTCTAATTACGGCGACGGAAAATCAGGCACGCCAAGAGGAAATGGAGGACGCCGAGGCGCAAGGGCTGGACATTCAAAAGGAATGGATCACTATTCGGGACGACCGGACGAGGGAGTGGCATTTGGAATTGCACAAAAAGCGGGTAAACGTGGGCGAGAGTTTTAAAAATTCAGTGGGAGAAATCAGGTACCCCGGAGACATGACGTCTGATCCGGCGAACGTGTATAATTGCCGTTGTGCGTTGATACAGAAATACGGAAAGACCGGAACACCGGAGAAGGGAGGCGGCAGAAAATGAGAAATAGAACAATGAATTTTGACGGCGGGAGCGTTGAAATAAATGATTTTTCCGAGGAAGTGCTGGAAGAACTGAACCGAAAAGCGTTACTGGCGTTGCAGACGTGCGGGAGGCAGGCGAGGGGCTACGCCGTGGAGAACTTGGCGGACGCCATGAGCGCAAACCAGTCGCCGACATGGACCAGAACGGGCAACCTTGCGAACAGGACAACAACAAAAACAGTGAGCGAAGAAATGGCGGCGTATATCGGAACGAATGTAACCTACGCTCCATATATTGAGTTTGGAACCGGTATTTACGCAGAGAACGGCCAAGGACGCCCGACGCCGTGGAAATGGGTTGACGATAGAGGCCACGGGCATTTTACACACGGCCAGCACGCAACGCACTATCTACGTAACGCCGTAAAGGACCACGGAGACGAATATAAAAGAATATTTGAGAATGTTTTGAAAAGTGATTGAAAATAACAAAATAAAATACGTTGTTTACTATAAATAACACTTGTGCTAATGTGAGATATAGTTACAAGTGTTATTTTTTTGCGTGCAAATGCGACAGCAACCGCACCGAGGCAAAGGAGGACGCCGAAAAAATGAACTTATCAAGAAAATTTTTAAAATCACTACAATTAACGGACGAACAGATCGAGGCCGTAATTGAGGTGCACGCCGAGACCGTGGACGCAATAAAGACTGAGCGGGACGAATTGAAAGACAAGGCCGCAAAGTATGAGGACATGGAAAAAGAGCTTGCCAAGGTAAAGGCAGACGCTGAGAAGGCGAACAAGGACCCGTACAAGGTAAAGTACGAGGCATTGAAAGAGGATTTCGAGGCATACAAGGCGGACATTGACAAGAAAGCCACCAAGAGCGCAAAAGAAACGGCATACCGGGAATTGTTGAAGCGGTCCGGCGTTTCGGAAAAGCGACTTGACGCAATCTTGCGAGTGACCGACATTGAAGCGCTTGAAATCGACGATAAAGGCGCACTGAAAGACGAGGACGCAAAGGCGGCCGAAATCAGGGAAAACTGGGGCGACTTTATTGAAACGACCAAACAGGCAGGCGCAAGCGTGCCCACGCCGCCCGCAAACGTTCCGCAGCGGAAAACCAAAGAAGAAATAATGGCAATCGCTGACCGCACGGAGCGAACAAGGGAAATGGCGAAAAATTTAGACTTATTCCAATAAATGAGAGGAGAAAAAACTATGAGTACAACACAGACTTATCCTGAATCCAATTTAATTACAAAAGCAGACCTTGCGAGAGCGAGAGAACTTGACTTTGCGTTGCAGTTTTCCGGTTCCGTTAAGAAATTAATGGAGGTTCTGGGCGTAACCCGTAAAGAAAAGAAGGTTGCAGGAACCACAATCAAGGCATACAAGGCACAGGGCACGCTTCAGAGCGGCGCAGTAGCAGAAGGCGACCTGATCCCGCTGTCAAAATATAGCGTTGTACCCGTTACCCTTGGCGAAATCACACTGAACAAGTGGCGCTTGGGCGTTTCCGCTGAGGCGATTATTGAAAAAGGGTTCGATCAGGCGTCCGCAATGACAACAGAAAAGCTGTTGAAGGACGCACAGAAAACAATTCGTGCCGATATGTTTTCATATATGGCACAGGGAACAACAGTAACCGGCGGCGCTACATTTCAGAAGGCTATCGCAAAGGCGTGGGGACAGCTTCAGGTTCTTTTCGAAGATGACGACACAGCGCCCGTGTTCTTTATGAACCCGCTTGATATTGCCGATTATTTGGGCGAAGCACAGATTACAACCCAGACCGCTTTTGGTATGGCATACGTTGAGAATTTCCTCGGCCTTGGTACAGTAATTACAAATAGCAACGTTCCGCAGGGCAAGATTTACGCAACAGCAAAATCAAACCTTGTTGTTTACTACGTAGACGCAAAGGACAACGACTTGGCAGAGGCTGGATTCGATTTCACGACAGACGAAACTGGCCTTATCGGTATTCACACCGGCGCAAAGTATGACAACGTTACAAGCGAGAACGTTATTATTTCCGGTATTGCCATTTTTGCCGAGAGACTTGACGGCGTAGTTGTATCACTGATCGACACAACCCCGTCACTTAGCACATTGACACTGACAGCAGCAGACGGAACCGCAAGCGGTGACACAAAAATTACAGTTACCGAGAGCAAGCAGGCTGCAACCGACAAGTATTTCTACGCAGTAGACACCGAGGCAAAGACCGTTAAATACGGCGAGATCATCAAGACCGGAACAGGTGCAACCGCATGGAAGTCTTGGGACGGTTCCGCAGACATTACAGCCGCAAGCGGTAAGGTAATTTCTATCGTTGAGACCAGCGCTGACAACAGAGCACAGGCCCTTGGTTCCGCTAACGCACACCCCAAGGCATAATATAACGGGTTAGGAGGGGCACGAAATGCAGTTAACACTTGACGAGTTTTGCGGACACTTGCGCAATTATTTT
>JAZUKK010000025.1:0-2938 GCA_045643265.1 Elusimicrobiaceae bacterium
CTTTTGTCTTGACATAGAAAATGCCCTTTGCTATTTTATTATTATGCTTCGGTCGGTTGCCCGTGGGCTTGAACGTTCAACAATTCGCCCTGTACAAACGCGGGCTTGCGGGCTTTCGGCGGTGCTTTCGGTTCGGGTTCGTCCGCCGGGGTCTGCTGTGCCTTGCGCCCAAACTTGCCGTTTATCATCACTTGAAAAATCGGGAAGCGGGCAAAAAACGCTTTCCAACGGGTGCTTGCCAACTGCCGTGATATTCCCTCTTGCCGTGCGTATTCGGCTTCGTGCAATCCGTTTACGGCGGCGCGGAATACGGAAAAGTCAATAAGGGTCATCTTTGAGCCGCCGGGTGCGTTGAAAGCGTCCAACAGGCGCAACAGGGCGGAAAAATGCGAACGCGGGAAGTCGGCAAGCGCGTTTAACAGGGCAACAAACCTATCTTCAACGGACGCGGGAAGTGTGCGCGTGACGGTTCGGGTGTTGTCGCCCCCGGCGTAGAGTTCGCCCGAAAGAGACGCGGGGCGTTCGTATTCGCGGGCGCGGTTGGCGTGTAGGTAAGCGTCCGCCGTCCCCGCCATAGAGGAAATGGAAACGCTTTGCTGTTCAATCGTGCCGTCGGCGGCAACTTCCGCCTTGCGGTGTCTGCCAATGCGGTTGTCGCTTACCTTGCCCGCGCCCTTACAGGTGAGACAGGCGCGGGAACGCTTGCCGTTATGGGGGCAAGTGTGACAGGCGTATTTTATATCCGCCGGGTCTTTCTTTTTAGTCCGCTTCAAAGCCATTAGCCCAATTTCGCAAGGCGTTTACACCTTTCATAAATACGCCCCAAAGGTATTTTAGCATATTCACTTGCCTTTGTTCTTCTTGCCCAAAACTTTTAGCCCGACAAAAACAACAGGTTCGCCAACGCCGTAATTCATATCACAATTTATTTCCGTAATCTTCACATTCCGCCCGTCAAGTTCAACGTTCTCAATTTCTTCAATGTATTCAATTATGCGCCTTTTGTCTTTATCTGTCATAGGTGTTAGTCCTCTTTGTAAAACGCCTGTTTGACAGTCCAACCGCCGCCGCGCTTGCGTTCAACCCACAGGAAATTGAAGTACGCGCCGTACTCATAGACGGCTTGCTTGAAGCGGGATTGCGCCCCGTCCGCGCTGTGTAGCCGATACGCGCCCTTCACTTCGTGGAAGGTGAGTACGCCGTCGTCCACGGTAAGGAAATCGGGCGTGTATTTCTGCCCGTCGGCAAGGCGGAACGTCACGGGGTGGACGCGCCCAATGCCGTGTAGCACGTCCGTAAAGTATTCCTTTTCGTTTGCGCTGTCAAACTCTGCGTCCCGGATTGCGCGGGTTGAAGGTGTAGCGCGTTTGGTCTGCCTGTACGGGTAGAGGTTTACACCGGGCGGCGGCGCGTCCGGGACGGACGGGCGCGGCGGGTGCTTGCGCGGTGTCTTTGACGGGTCAACGCACGTCCCGGACACGGTGACGGTCTTTTCTTCGCGCTTGAAAAAGTCGCCTTGCCTTGTTTCCTTCACGTCCACGGCGGTGACGGCGTAGCCGTCTATCACGTCGCCAATTTTGGGTGTCTTTCCGCCGTTCAACTGCCGCAACAGTTTAATGCGGGTTTCGGGCGGGAAGTCCGTCAATTTGAAATGTAGGTTATTGCTCATAGGTGTTGTACAACTTCAACCTTTACGCCACGGCGCAAATAATAATCAATCGGGTTTTCAAGTGACGCTTCGCGCAATTCTTCGCGGTCAAGCGTTGTTTTGAAATTGGTAGGGTTTGCGTTGAAATCCAAAGCCGCCAATTTGCGCTTGCGGATTATGCGGCGCGTGTTGGCTATGCGCTTATAGTGCCGCGCCTTACACGCGGGGCAAATTGCCTTATCACGCTTGCACAATAGACAGGCAATATTCATTTGCTGTTTTTAACGCCAATGATTAAAACGGTAATGAAAACCGAAAAGAACGCAACCAAAGAAATGATTGCCTGTAATTTCGCGTCTGTCATTTCTTAAACCTTCGCCCGTTCGCGTCACGTTTGATTTCGCGTAGGTTCAATTTCGCGCTACAACCCTTGCCGATAACAAACAGGTGCATAACGCCGTAAAGTTCCATAATCCGCACGTTCGCGCCCGTGATAACATACCGCTTGCCGTCCGGGGCGGTAATGATTGCCTTACCTTTCGTAATCATTATGCACCCGCCTTTCTCATTTCGCACCACGGCGAAACCGTGCGGACACACGGCACGTAGTGATACGGAAGTTTCGCCACGCGCATACGCTCATTCTGCAAGTCGGCTTTTTCTTGCGCGTCGTCCGCGTCCGTTGCGCCCTGTGAAAAGTGATACGTGTTTGGCGTGTCACTATGGGCGTACATAATGCCGTATTCGGTTCTATCCTTCATACACGCCCCATTTCGTTTAAGTCCGTAAGCCCGGACGGTTTCGCCTTTTTGATAGTGCGCTTTTGGCGCGGCGGCAACGGTATCAAAAGAAGGTTGCAACGGACGGCGTGAAACCGCTTATAGGGATTGTTCTTATCATTCAGCGCGTGTTTATTGATTTCGCCGCGCTTCGCCTTATTGCGCCAATACTCGCGCCAATTCTTACGCGCCTTGACAAGTTCCTTATCCACATAATAGCGAATGTTGCATTGCACGGGCTTGCCGCCGTACAAAATAGAGTTCCAACCGCCAACGCCGTAATCCAAACCTTCGTTCGGGTTGCCGTGCAAAAGCACATTCCCCACGTCGTCCACGGCGTAATACCGCGTTTCAGCCATAGGGATTGCGCCCGCGTATTCGCCGCTTTTGATTTTGTACGTACTCACTTCGCGCCCCCTTTCGCCACGGTTTCAGCCATACGGACGACGACGGCGGCAACGTCCAACAGTTCGTTATAGAGTTGCTTCGTATCGTGCTTCGCGTCGGCTGT
>JAZUKK010000026.1:0-138229 GCA_045643265.1 Elusimicrobiaceae bacterium
AAATAAGCCGGCAGCTTTGCCGCAGCGCTCCAACCCGGTACGCGTACCGGCGTGTAACGTACACCTTTTGACAAAGCCCTAACAGACGACTGGACCCCATTCGCCACTGGCTTTATTTGCGCTAGCGAAGGGGTAACACTGGACACCAACAAAGAAATGCTAAGTACAAAAGATAGTAATTTTTTCATATTCTTCTCTCTGTAAAATTGAAATTTAACAACACTTATACTGTAATTCTAGACTAAAACAAGAAAAGAAACAAGGGCCAAAAGACCCATTTTCATTTAGGACTTTTGAACCCTTATTTTCCTGCAATAAACACTACCTAAGCGTTATGTGTCTATTATAACATAAAGGTATAAAAAAATCATCTTTTGATGTAAAATTTTACCAATCGGTATCTTTACCTAAGACGGAAACCGGGAGCATTTCCCCAAAGGTAAATGTGCGGGGAAGTTCATGCACCGTCAAGCGTTGCGATAAAAACCGCCGTATATCACTTAACTGTTCCGGGTGGTAACCCTCGTTAAGCACGATAAACGCTTTGAGCCGCGTTCCTTCGTCCGGGCGCATCAACCGTACCCGGCATTGTTTGACGGCCGGATGCCCGGATAAGACTTCTTCTACATGCTTGGGATAGACATTTTCCCCGGCTACTTGCACGCAAGAATCCAGACGGGAAATCGGATATAAAAACCGTTCATCTTTCATGATTACTTGGTCGGGCAACGGTTGCCATTCCCGGCTGCCGATACGTTTAATAAGCGGCTCTTTTTCTTTGTGGGAAATGTTCCAAAACGGCAACATTTCAAACGGCCTTCCGGCTTGCGTACGAAAGGCAATGGCCCCGGTTTCACTAGAGCCGTAAATTTCCGTAAACCGGGCCGCACCGCAAGCAAATAGCCCGGAGATAATTTCGTTACTACATAAAGCCGTAGAAGAAAGCACGTGAATATCCGCCAAAAATTTATTTTGGCAACGTAACCAATAATTCCAGAAAAGCGGAAAAGCAACTACCAAATCGCCCGGCTGTAACAAATCGTGCCACGATTGCGTAGGAATAGCAGGCAAGGAAATAACCGGCACTTGTAACGCGTGCGGCAAAATAACCGTAAACGTAAATCCGTATAAATGATTGGACGGCACTAACGAAACCACCCGGGTTACTCCGTCAAACAAACGGGATATCCCGTGCGATTCTTCCCACATCATACGAACGGTATGCACACACGGTTTGGGCTGGCCCATACTGCCCGAAGTTAAAAAAACCAGTTGTTGGCTCCTAAGAAAAGAGGCATACGCATAATCAATCATGCGCTCTAACGTAGAAAACGTACGCGGCATATACCCAAACATAACAGCCGCTTTTTCTTCGGCGGTTTTTTTAATATCAACCGGCAAATTAGTCCACAGGCCTTCGGTATCGTCGTCAAAAACGGCTAACGCATCGGCCTGGCGGCTGGCCAGTTCCGTGCGTAACAAATCGCCGATAATGCGGTAAATATCTTGTCGCTGTAACATATCTATTGAGTCCGGTGTGTTTGGATATATTCGGCCAAGGCCCCTAGCGTGTGAAACATCTCGCGGCTTTGGTGCATATTTTCAAACGTAATACCGTAACGCTTTTGTAATTGAATAATCAGTTCTACGGCATCTAAACTATCTAAGCCCAATCCTTGCTCGGTAAACAGGGGGGTATCTGCCCCGCAACGGCTCCAATCTATACCGCCCAAGTCAATGGTAGAAGCAATCATTTCTTTTAGTTCGTCAATCGTTTGTTGCATCATACACCCGGCCCTTACAATATATATGTATATTCTATAAATAATCGCCCCGTTCGTCCACGGCTTATTTTCCCGGCAAACGCATTTGAAAATTCCCTGCTAAAAAACATAAAATATATTTATAATTATGCACGTAAAAACCCCTCATATCAGCAAAAAATGGATGATTTTTTCCGTTACCGCCAACGGGACGTTTATGTCCACCTTATCGGCGGGCATTGTGAATATTGCGCTGCCCACCATGTCGGAGCAGTTTGGCGTATCCCTCGCCAGCATTCAGTTGGTGGTTAGTTTGTATTTACTCGTACTGACGTGTCTGCTGCCGGTATTTGGCAAACTCAGCGATTTATACAGTCGTAAATGGATGTACTTGGGCGGATTTATTGTATTTGGCGTGGGGGCCTTATTCGGGGCGTTGGCCAATTCCTTACTAATGATGCTGCTGGCCCGCGCGGTACAGGGAATTGGCTCGTCGGCTATGATGGCAACTTCGCAAGCGTTAATTGCACAAGTTTTTCACGGTTCGGCGCGCGGAAAGGCCTTCGGGGCAATTGGAGCGGTGGTAGCGTGCGGCTCGCTCGCCGGGCCGGCAATCGGTGGGGCACTTATCCAAGCATGGGGGTGGAGGTCTATTTTCTGGTTGACGCTCCCCATTTGTATAGTGGGCGTATGGCGGGGAATTTATCTGATCCCGCGTTTCAAAGGAAACAAACAACTTAAAATGGACTACCTCGGCGCGTTGTATTATACGCTAACCAGTTTTACCTTTTTATATGCGCTCAATACCGCGGCCGAAAAAGGGTGGACAAACCCCTTTATTATAGGTTCGTTTGCGTTGTCTTTCGTTTTCTTTTGGTTCTTTTTCCGGCGGGAAAAAACATCCGGTTATCCGTTTATCGGTTTGTTTATTTTTAAGATTAAAGCCATTTCGTACGGGTGCTTGGTGGCTGTATTAGGTTATACCGCGTTGTTTTCCAATTCCGTTCTGTTGCCTTTTTATTTAGCAGACATTATGCATTTAGATCCGATTCACATTGGTCTGTTGATTTTACCGTTCCCCATTACGCTGGCTATTACGTCGGCGATATCCGGCGCGTTATGCGCCCGCTGGCCGGCGCGTATCATTACTACGGCCGGATTTGTACTATTGCTGATTTCTACGCTGATGTTTGCGTTTATCGGAAATGCTCCCAGTTTGTCTTATATTGTACTGGCGCAACTTATCATGGGGGCCGGTAGCGGCACGTTCCAAGTACCTAATAATAATACCGTCATCAGCGCCGCCCCGAAGGGGAAACTGGGCGTCATAGCCAGCGTCAATGCGCTTTCGCGCAACGTAGGCATGATTAGCGGGATCGCGTTATCGGTAGCGGTCTGCGTATGGGTACAACAGTATTTGGAAACTCGCGGTACGCTGCATACGGCGGCGTTTATCAGCGGATATCAAGCCGCCCTATGGCTGGGAGCGGCTTGTTCGGTGGCGGGGGGAATTTTATCCGCCAAACGCTAATCAGGCATCTTGCATTTGACCGCAAAAAGGGTATAATAACCTTGAGGAGGGTTTTATGAAAGGAATTATTTTGGCAGGCGGAGCAGGCACCCGATTATATCCGGCCTCGTACGCAGTTTCTAAAATTTTGTTGCCGGTGTATGACAAACCCATGATTTACTATCCGCTTTCCGTTTTGATGCAAGCGGGCATACGCGATATTCTGATTATTACCACTCCGGAAGATAATGATAATTTCAAAAAACTCCTCGGCGACGGAAACCGCTGGGGGCTCAAACTTACTTATAAAGTCCAACCGGTAAAACGCGGAATTGCAGATGCGTTTTTACTGGGCGAAGACTTTATCGGGCAAGATAACTGCGCGCTTATTTTAGGGGATAACTTATTTTACGGGAACGGTTTTGAACGCTTATTGAAAGCCGCGTATTTGCGTAAATCCGGCGCCACTGTGTTTGCGTACGAAGTGGCCGATCCGCAACGGTTCGGGGTGGTGGAGTTTGACGAAAACCGCCGCGCCCTATCGTTAGAAGAAAAACCGCACTTTCCTAAAAGCCGTTTCGCGGTAACGGGGTTATATTTCTACGATAATAAAGTGATTCAATACGCCAAAGAACTGCAACCCTCTGCACGCGGCGAATTAGAAATTACCGACCTTAACAAACGCTATTTGTCCGCCGGAGATTTGCATGTAACAACACTAGAACGCGGATTTGCCTGGTTAGATACCGGTACCCACGAAAGCGTGTTGGAAGCCGCCAACTTTGTACGCAGTATGCAATTTAACCAAGGCATTGAGATTGCCTGTTTGGAAGAAATTGCCTTGCAACATGCGTTTATCACACCACAAGAACTTAAAGTCCAACTAATGGATCAACCGGATAACGTGTACTATAATTACGTGCGGCGGTTAGTCCAAGAAAAATAAATGGTAGATATTCCCGATTACAAGTTTCGGGAATGACTACTCTTTCTGTATCAATTTATCATTCCAAACTTGATTTGGAATCTCACCACTTTCTAAAGCGGTAATAAGGTGAGATCCTGAATCAAGTTCAGGATGACCTTATTTTTTTATTCAGCATGACATCTCTTTTATTTTATGCCGTTCCCGCCGTTGCCGTCACCCTGAACTGGTTTCAGGGGCAGCCGTTGTCGTTATTATAACAGCAGATGCTGAAACAAGTTCAGCATGACATCTTTTTTTAGTTCGGCATGACGGAAAAGGAAAAAATTGCGGTCATCCCCGAGGGGTTCTATCGGGGATCCCCTCCTTATAGTTGTTCCTGGGCTTTATAACGGAAAAGGGAATTAGGGGTATTGGTACCACACATTATTTGATGAAAGCGTATTGTTGGTTTCTTGTTGGCAAATTTCCTTGGCAAGGGAATTATCGTCGTAAGGCACACAGTAGCGTGTCCCATTGGCTGTCTCTCTCAAATTTGCAAGGTATGATAAATGAATTGTTGGGTTGTGGCAAAAGACATAATGAGTTGTATCGTTCGCTATGGAACACCATCCCCACGTAAAAAATTGTGTAGAAGGGGTACTACGGCTGTCTCCTGACAATGTAATATCCAGTTCGTCAAACCCTCCATAAACGCCATTGGCGAGATAATATACTACTTCGGCTTCGTAAATACTTTTTGTTAGGGCTTTCAAATTGGCATACCGGCTTTTAGCGACGGCTTTTTGGTATTGCGGCAACGCGACACTCGCCAAAATGCCAATGATAAGCACGACAACCAAAAGTTCAATAAGTGTAAACCCGTAAGTTCTTGCGCCGTTATTAAAACAAGTGTCACTCCAAACAATCCCACAAGTGTCATTCCAAACTTGATTTGGAATCTCACCCCTTTTTTGATAACGACGAGATCCTGAATCAAGTTCAGGATGACGGCGGGAAAGGCAACTGCGAGATCCTGAATCAAGTTCAGGATGACGGCGGGAAAGACAATGGTGAGATGCCGGATACCGACCTTCCGGCATGACAAACCTTTTTATAACAGCAGATGCTGAATCAAGTTCAGCATGACGACAAGAAAAGCGGTGAGATGCTGAATCGGTGGCCCGCAGGGTTTGCGCATGACGGCAAAAACAAAAAATGCGGTCATCCCCGAGGGTTTTTATCGGGGATCTCCTCCTTATAGCCGTTCCCAAGTGGCAGAGATTCCCGATTACAAATTTCGGGAATGACTTTATTTTATTTCCCCTGCAGTCACCCCGTACTTGATACGGGATCTCGTTGTTCACTACAATAAGGTGAGACCCTGAATTAAGTTCAGGCTGACGGCAAGAACAATTGCCCAGCATTATATTTTCCATATTCTTTGCTCCTTTTTAATATAATCCCCATTTATTAAAATTTAGCAAAAAAAAAAACAAAGTCAAGTATTATTTTTGCACGACGAAAAACCACGCACAAGAAACAACCTTGTGCGTGGTAGTAAATAAACCGGAAGAAACGATTAGTAATTTTCCGGATGAATCATAAAGTAGGCCTGGGGATGTTTGCAGACCGGGCACAGTTCAGGGGCTTTTTCGCCAATGACGATATGCCCGCAATTAGAACATTCCCACATCACGATACCGGCTTTTTGGAATACGGCATTCGTTTCCACATTTTTTAAGAGTTTGCGGTAGCGTTCTTCGTGGGTCTTTTCAATTTTGGCAACCGCTTCAAACAAGAAAGCCAAGTCGTTAAACCCTTCTTCTTTGGCTTCTTTGGCAAAAGTTGCATACATATCGGTCCATTCATAATTTTCGCCGTTGGCGGCGTCTAACAAGTTAGCAGCCGTCGCCGGGATTTCGTTACCGTGCAGGGCTTTGAACCACAATTTAGCGTGTTCTTTTTCGTTATTGGCGGTTTCTTCAAAAATTTTAGCAATTTGAACAAACCCTTCTTTTCTTGCTTTAGAAGCGTAGTATGTATATTTGTTACGCGCCTGAGATTCGCCGGCAAAGGCGGTCATCAGGTTTTTCTCAGTTTTTGATCCTTTGAGTTCCATTTTTTTCTCCTATTTTTTATAAAAATACAGCGCGCTACCCGCGGCACTGCTTGCAAATTCCTTGAAATTGAATATTGACGCGTTTAATTTCCCCGCAGGAAAGAGCCGACGTTTTTACTTCGCAAGACACATCCGGCGGGAACACATCATATACCCTGGAACAAACCGTACAAACAAAATGCGCGTGTGGGCGCATATCGCCGTCAAAACGCTCTTTTTGTGCCGTACCTACCCGCACCAACAAGTCCATTTTTTCCAAGGCAGCCAACGTACGGTACACCGTATCTAACGATACGTTTGCCACCGTTTTACGCACTTGCGAAAAGACTTCTTCAGCGCTGGGATGAGCGCAAGACAGTGCCACCGTCTTAAAAATCTCCCGGCGTTGGCGAGTAACGCGTAGACCGCGTTGGCGGCAGGCTTGTTCAAAAGCGGCCAAACGGCCCGCCAGTTGTGTTTGTATGGAGGTTACCATGGGCTTATCCGTAATCTTTCCTAATTAAGTATATCATATTTGGGGAATAATTTATTTTGCTAAAATTCAATAAATAGATTTTTTACCGCTTTGCCGTGTTATTTTATATAATAAAGTAACTTAAAGGATAAATAATTATGGATATTAGAGAACCTCAATCGTGTATCACCTTATTTTTTGCCAGTTTTCAACTGATTAACCAGGCGTTCAGTACTTTGTTGGTTTACATACTGGCCACTTGTATCGGTTTCGGCTTGGTAATTGCACTCAAGTTTACGCCAGTACCGGATTTTTTAATTGCGTTGCTAAATTCGTTGTATTTCGTTTTCGTATCGGTCGTTTTTTATAAATTGCTTGCGGCGCGCGCGGAGGGGGAAAACTTATCACTGCCGGATGCGGCGGCATCTTCTTTATTCCCCACCTTATACATGATTGTTCTATATTTGCTGTTTGGATTAGCTGGAATATTCTTATCTTTACTCGGCAGAGGGGCCGGATCGCTCGCGTCCAGAATAGGGTTTTTCATATTGATGTTATCCTTTTTCGTTGCAGTATTTTTTGCGCCGCTATTTGTTGCCGTGCGTGAACAAAACCCTTTTGCCGCATTAGCAAATGGCGTACAACTGGTCAAAAACCATATATTTTATGTCTTAACCGTTATGTTTCTAGCGTACATAACGCCGCTTTTGGTGGCGTCCGGTATGGTCTATGGTTTCTATAGGATAATTCCTCTTCACTTTGCGGACAGTTTTAATCTGGCCCACTTATCCGCTTCGTGGATAGCCGTGGGGATCGTGTGCCTGCTGGTGCTTACGTTTGTACAAGCATCTATGTTCGCGTATAAACTGCTTGCCTTCTTAAATTTAGATTACCAAGATAACCGCTTGGCCACCCCGGTCTTGCCGCAAGCCCAAGTAACCCCGGAATCGGGCGCTGTTTTACCGCCCGGAGCCGGCCCCGTTGCACAACCCGGGCAAGATGATATACAGGTCACCAAGTCTTCTGTCAAAACAACGGCGGCGGAAGATCTGCTAGGCCAGCATTTAGATCAAGTCTATCAACCCCAAGATAACGACGTTGCAAAATATGCCGAAGAAGACCGTATGCCGACTGTTTTATTTGACGACGATTTGGCCCAACAAATAGAACAGGACCGCATCAAATGGGAACAAGAAAAATCAAAATCCCGCATGAACAAAAATTCCAACGGGAACGAAAACGACTCCCCGATTAGAATGTCTAAATAAATTTTAGAGCGGCTTAGGCTGCTCTTTTTTATAAGAAACTTTACACAAATTTATGAAAGGAATTTTTCAATTATTTAACTTATTAGGTGCGCTCGCTATTTTCTTATATGGTATGAAAATGATGAGCGACGGTTTACAAAAGGCCTCCGGTGATAAATTGCGCCATTTATTATCCGTCGCCACGGCTAACCGCTTTACGGCTATGTTATGCGGGGTATTTATTACCGGGGTAATACAATCGTCTAGTGCCACAACGGTTATGGTCGTTGGCTTTACAAGCGCAGGACTTCTTTCCTTATATCAAGCACTCGGGGTTATTTTCGGCGCGAATATCGGTACAACTACAACCGCGTGGATCGTCAGTTTATTTGGTTTCAAAGTGCAAATTTCGCTTTTCGCGTTACCGGTTATTGCGTTAGGGTTTTTTATGCAGTTTGTTACTAAACGGACTTGGGGACGGCGCATAGGCGAAACCTTGGTAGGGTTTGGTTTGCTCTTTTTAGGACTTTCCTTAATGAAAGACGCTATCCCGGCAGATTTAGCCACTAATGAACATCTAACCGCGTGGCTTTCCCGTTTATCACCCTTACACTTAGGCAACTTGCTTATTTTGATTTTAAGCGGCACGATACTTACTATTATCTTGCAATCTTCTAGTGCGGTTATGGCCATGACCTTAACCTGTGCGGCCGCAGGATTACTTGATTTTCCCGCCGCCTGCGCGTTGGTATTAGGGGAAAATATCGGCACTACGGTAACGGCCAACTTAGCCGCACTGGGGGGAAGTAACAATGCCCGGCGCGCCGCGTTAGGCCACTTTTTATTTAACACCATCGGGGTATTGTGGGTGGTTGCTATTTTCCCGTATTTCATTAGTCTAGTAGATTGGCTTATACCCGGGTCGCCCAGTTTACAACAAACGGCAGAGTTAAATGCAGCCTTGCCCTATCATATTTCGGCATTTCACACCGTTTTTAATATCTTAAATACAGCGGTGATGTTACCGCTCTTAAAGCCGCTGGCCAAATTGACTCTATTTTTTATTCCCAAAACGAAACGCGAGGACAAAAACGAATATGATTTACAATTTTTGGCTACCGGATTTATGCAAACCCCGGAACTGGCGTTGCTGGCCATACGCAAAGAATTAGAACGTATGATGGGGTTTGTATCGCGTATGGGCGATAAAGTGATTCACGCACTTAAAGTAGAAGATGAAAAAATGTTCTACCAACTTATTGAAGACATACAAGAGGCCGAAAAAGCAACAGATGTGTTAGAGCATAAAATCAATGTGTATTTAACAAAACTGACACATGGAAACTTATCGCGCCACGCCGTAGCGCAATCGTTTATGCTCTTTGATGTAGTAACCAGCATTGAACGGATGGGCGATTGCGGTGAAAAAATCGCACGCATTTTGGAAAAATTCCATACCAAAGAACCTTTTTCGCCCGCTGATATTGAAGATCTGGAAACGATTACCCGCACCGTAAAAGAAATTACTAAACGCCCCCGCCGTTTGCTAATAGAGGCGACCCAGAAATCGCCGGAATCTGCCGAAACGAACCGCCAACAGTTTGAGCAGGCCGTTAAAGAAGAAAATAACCTTAACACGTTGCGTAAACAACTCTTACGGGATAGACGGGACCGCATTTTAGACGGCCGGCAAAATTCGTCGCCGGACGCCATTACGGCGTATGCCGATATTGTTAACAATTTAGAGCGTATTGGCGATTATGCATTACGCATTGATGAGAATTTATTAGGATTTCACGCACAAGACAGTATCCCTGTGCTTGAAAAGGAGACTCCGTATGAAATTTAGTCCGCTGGTTGTATTAACTGATCTTAAAACCTTTTTCCCCATGGTGTGGGCCATCCTGCGCGGCAAGTATAAAATGCCGTGGGGCACGCTTATTTGGGCGCTTGTATGCGCGGTGTATTTAATTAGTCCGACGGATGTCGTGCCGGACATTTTGCCGCTATTAGGTATTACGGACGACGGGGCTTTCCTGGTTTGGGTGCTGATGTTACTGCACAAAGACTTGGGAACGTTTCGCCAACAACAAATCGCCAAACCGGCGGTTATTTTAGACGCTGAGGTTATTAAAACAGATAAAGATACGGCTGTTGAAAAAAAATGATGAAAAAACCCGCTCAATTAGTCATTAAAATTATATTGGTTTTAGCAGTTCTGTCCGTGCTGGGCTTATTGGCCCTTCGCTTGATGTTCCCGCCGGAAAGAATCAAGCAAATGACGCTCAATTACGCCAAAAACACCTTGCACCGCGAAATCAAATTTGACCGGATATCTTTTAATCTGATTGGCATTACGTTAACAAACTTTGCCATGTCCGAAGAAGATTCTTTCGCAAACGGTACTTTTATTAAAGCAGACCGCGTGGAAGCCAAGGCCGCGCTGGGGCCGTTACTCAAAAAACGGGTAGAAATTGCCACCATACGCATAGACGGATTGGACGTTTTTACTCAAAAGAATAAAGACGGCTCTTTTAATTTTGGGCTCTTATCTTCGTCCGAAGAAACCGAACCCAATATACCCGCCGACGAAAAAGCCAAATCAAGCGACGAACCCGCGTTTGCGGTTACCGCCCAATTTATCAAAATACACGATTGCGATTTTTATTACAAAGATTTGCAAAGCGGCTTTTCCGGCAGTTTAGAAGACATAGATATTCAACTGGCCCATGTGGCTTTAGATAAACCGTTCCCGGTTACCGTTTCTTTAACCAGCCAAGCCACCGATTCGGACGGGAGGACGGTTTCTATTCCCGTTACCGTCAATTTAACGGTCTTTTTGGCTAATTTGGTACAACCGCAAGCGTATGCAGAAATTACCCATACACAAGCCCAGTACAATCACGTTACGTTTACCCTGCAAGGCAAGGTGGAAAATTTTGAAAATCCGCAAGTTAATTTATCCGGTTCGCTGTCCGGGGTAGACAATACGGCTCTTGAAGATTTATTGCCAAACTTACCCAACTTTGCACTTCCTACCTTATCTTTTGCGTTGCAAGTTTCGGCTAATTTGCAAGACGCCGCCGCACATATTCAAAATTTGGCCCTGCACATACAGGACAGCGCGTTGCGTGTCAAAGGCGATCTGGGGTGGGGGGAAGAAACCGTCACCTATAATTTGAACGGAGAAATACAAGCCAATATTGCCCAACTGGTCAAAATGACCGACGACACCGGTTTTGACCACCCGAAAGGCACCCTAACGGCCACGCTTAGTGCTACGGACAAAAAAGACGGCAAAGACGTCCGCGGTACGCTCACGCTCCAAGATCTAAGCGCGCTTTATCCGCCGTTTGCACTTACCCAAACAAACGGTACGATTTCAATTAAATCATTAGATGATATTTCTTGTTCCTCTCTTACCGGACGCTTAAACAACGAAAAATTCACGTCCTCGTTTGCGTATAAGAATATCAAAGAGGTACTAGATTTAACGCTCAAAGCCAATTTAGAAAAACTTACTTTGGACAAACTGCCCTTTTCCTCAGGCACCCCGGACGAGTCAACCCAACCCGATTCTTCCGCGGCGGCTTCCCAAACGGGGAAGGAACAAACCTATATGAATATCAACGCAGATGTTACGGTGGGCGAAGTAAATATCCCGTATTTCCGCACAGAAGGGACCAACGTACAAGCCGCCTTACAACGGGTAAGTGCCGATATGCAAAAAGCCAACGGTACGGTTTCGTTTACCTTGCAACCCGGTGCCGTTACCGATATGGACACGCTGCTTACCCAAAGCAAAATTGTTAAAATTATTCTTCTGCCGATAGGGTTACTTAATAAAGTGGGCAAAAAATTAAATATCAATCTTTTTGAAGAAGAAACGCAAGCCAAAAAAGGTAAAATTGACTTCACAAAAGCCGAAGGAAAATACACGTTTACAAACGGGGTAATGAATTTAGATTCCACTACGTTTGAATCGGAACTGACAAACCTTAATGCAACCGGTACCGTAGATTTTACCACCCACGCACTGGATATGAAAGTATCGGCTACGTTGCTGACTAAACAAACCCCGGCCATCATTAAAATTGGCGGTACCATGGAAAACCCAACGGGAAAATTAGATGTACTCCATACGGTTACTTCGATAGTGGGGGGATTGTTAACGTATCAAACCGCTAAAGACGCCGTAACCGGCAGTGCGGATGTGGCGGCCGCAGCCGGAACAAGTGCCGCAAAAGCGACCGCGCAGGTCGCTACCGATACAGCCAAAGGCGTTTCATCCATGGCAACCGGTACCGCCAAAAATACGGCTAACGCCGCCAAGGCAACCTTTAAGGCCATCGGTAATTTATTTAAGAAAAGCGAACCAACTGACGAAGAACAACCCGCTACCAACTAAAAACCCCTACACGGTTAGTTGATATACAAAAGTTATTTCAAAAGGCCCAGAGAGAATCTGGGCCTTTTGACTCTTGGCATAACGCTCTATTCCCTTTATACTCATGGAAAGGAGAATGTTATGAAAAAATTTTTGATTTGTTTATTAACAAGCCTTTTTATAGCGGTATCTATCCCTGCCTCCGCCCAAATCCCCAAGGGAGCCAAACAGGTTTGCAGAGCCTTCACCGCAACACCTCTCGTTGTTAAGGGTGGTTCTTCATACAAAATTCCCTCTAGTGGCGTGCGTACTCGTTTTACCAATAACGCCACACCCCTAACCGAGTCGGGCGCAACAACGCAGACGCCGTTATCAACTACCGTACAGCAACGTGTAGAGGAACTGGAACCATTGTCTTGCGAAACGTTACACTGGCCTTTCTTTCGCCACCACACGTTCAGTAGAAAAAATTTTCCGCAGGGAACGTACAAATTAAATTTGCCCAAAGATAACCGCTCCTTGGCCGAAATGTGGGGGCTTCTTTCCTATCCCATAAACTCGTTCCTCCCGGCGCATGTCAACCTTCTGGAAATTTCCAAACTATTGGATAACATTAAATTTGCGATCAAAATAACGCCCGAGCAGGCCCAGCGGCTCCAATCCTCCCACCCGATAACTGCTACGTCTTCGTTACAGTTAACCCCCAAGCAACTCCAACGCGTTCAAGAGGCAGAAATCTACTTCCGCTCACTTACGTTAGAGGAAGCCTCGCAGTTTGACGTGCAGTTTTCCCCGGAATTTCGTAAACATGCTTCCGTCTTACGCGCGCCACAAGCGACCGAATACGCGTATTATATCCAAGGTTCAGGTTTTGAAAACATATATCAACAGACCAAAGAATACAATGGAGAATTAATTTCTGAAGAAGAAGGCTACATCCCCTATTTTATCGGAGATCCAGAAAAAGGTTGTACTTTAACGCAAATCAATCAAGTTTTTTCAAACGCCCCAAAAACGGATAAACCACTTTTTGTACAAGTAGCGGCTCACGGGAATACAGATACTATCGGCAGATTTCGGGTATATTTTAATGGTGAACCGGTTTATACGCAAAGTCTCATCGCGAGCGTCCAACGCTTACGCCAACAAACGGGTGCGCCGGAAGTCAACGTGCAGATAGATTCTTGCTCAGGCGGGGCTTGTTTGCTAGAATTTTCCCAGTTACCGGCCGAACAACGCGAAGGAATCAACTTGTTTGTTTTGGCAGGAACCAACAATTATAACTATACTGATGCATTTACGCTAGCGGCACGGTCCCGCGGTAATACTTCTTATGATATAGCGTTGAATTTAACCGCAGCCCTGTTAAAAAGTATCGCAAGCGGAAAATTATTAGTTGGAGCGCACATACGCGGGCAATTATTTATGCCTCTAACGGATACCATAAAAGACCCCAGGTTATCTAGCATAGGGAGAGAATTGTACAGCTTATTATTGGAAGAACAAACAACCTTCATGGCGTATAACAGAAATTCCGCCCAAATCCTGGATAACCTGCTGAATACTTTACGTTCGGATGAACGGTATATCCGTCCCATATATAACGCCGCCGTAGCACAAGGGCGGAGAATTTTCGGCCCCGATTTTGACCGCCTGCTAGCCGAAGAAGACATCCACCTGTAAGAGAATAACTCTACCCGAATAATACAAACAACCCGTATAAAATTTCATATAATAATTTATATGGGTTTGTTTTTATTAGGACTAACTAATCTAATTTTCCCGCTAGGCGCGTTAGGCGTTCTGTTCGGGTTTTTATTTTCCGGCCGGCGCGGACTGCTCAAACACTTGGGGCAGGAACTGCGGGAACGGTTCGGATTAGAAAAAGAAGGTACGCTTATCCAAGGCGCTGTTTGGTTGCATTGCGCCAGCGTAGGCGAAGTGTTATCTATCAAAGAAGTAATCACCCAACTTCACGATTTTTACCAACGCGATATTTTAATTACTACCTCTACCCAAGCCGGCAAAGAAACCGCCCTAAAAAATCCGCTCGTCAAACAAGCCGTTTTAGTGCCGCTTGATTTTTATCCCTCGTGCCGCCGCTTTATCCGCTTAGCCAACCCGTACCGCTTATTTGTAGTGGAACGTGAGATTTGGCCCAACTTATTGGAAGCAGCCTATCAAGCCGGCGTACCTACCGCCCTGCTCAACGGCCGTATTTCCAAAAAATCGGCCCGGGCCTATACTTTAATTAAACCGCTTTTTACGCGTTTACTGACGCACTTAACTTTTGCCGCCTTACAAACTCCAGAAGATGCCAAGCGTTACCGTGCGTTGGGTTTACCCGACGACAAATGCCACGTCTGCGGCAATGTAAAGTATGACTCGTTAAACGAAAGCCCCGCCAAGACCGAGGAAGTGGACACCTTACTTACCGGATTGGGTTGGCAAGGTAAACCGTTACTCGTTTTGGGCAGTACGCACCCGCAGGAAGAAACCATGCTGTTACGGGCCGCGCCGGAACTGATTGAAAAAGGAATTAAAATTATTTTTGCCCCGCGCCATTTAGAACGCCGGGAAGAAATCCGCCAGGCGTTACGCCAAAGTACGCTGCCCCACGCATTTATGAGTGATGCTTCCATAACCAAACCCATTGATATACTCTGCGCTGACGTTATGGGCTTATTACCGGCCTTATACGCGCGCGCTACGCTTAGTTTTGTAGGCGGCTCGGTAGCCCCGCGCGGCGCGCATAATCTATTAGAACCGGCTATTTTAGCCAAAACCGTACTCTTTGGAAAACATTTTTTCAATACCCCGTCAACCGCGCAAGCCCTGCTAGAAAACGGAGGGGGTATTTTAGTCAACGAATATACCTTTAAGTCCACCGTGCTGCGTTTAATGCAAGACCCGGAACAGCTGGATAATATGTCCCAAAAGGCCAGACGAACCGCTTTAAGTTTCAAAGGAGCAATAACAAAAATCAATCAAGTGGTGCAAAATTATGAACGAAAATCAAACTGAAAAACAACCCAATATATTAGTGATCCGCTTATCGTCTTTAGGCGATATTGTGCTTTCGTCCCCCGTGTACAAAAACATCAAGGCCGCCTGGCCTCAAGCCCGCATTACGCTAATGGTCAAACCCCAATTTGCGCAAGTGCTGGCCGGACATCCGTACATTGACGAAATTATGGTCGCCAAAAAGGGCTTGTGGGCTAATGTGCGCCAAATTCGCGCCGGCAACTTTACCCACTTGCTGGATTTACACGTAACGTCCAAAACCATTTTGCTCAGTTTCTTTAGCCGCGTGCCTAACCGCGCCCGCTACGACAAAAACTCCCTCGCCCGGCGGTTATTTGTACATTTCCGCAAAATGTCGCCCGTGCTTAAAGACAGCCACAATTTAGACAAATACTTGGCTTCGTTAAAAGTGTGGGATATCCCCATAAAATACCGCGAATTTCAACTGGGCGATTGGGCCTATAAAAATGTAGAAGGCAACGGCAAAAAAATTAACACTATTGCTATTTTCCAAACTTCGTTTATCGGCGATAGCGTACTTACTACGCCGCTGATTAAAAAAACGGCCAAACTGTTCCCGGACGCTAAAATTGTCGTCATTACCCGCCCACAAACGCAAGACATTTTCCGCCCGCTCAAAGAAGTATCGCAAATTATTTTGAACGATAAAAAAGGGTGGAACAAAATTGCCGGCGTATGGAAAACCGCCAAAGCCATCCGCGATACGCAAGCCGATATTTTGCTCGTTCCGCACCGCAGTTTTAGAAGCGCACTGATTGCGTGGCTTTCGCGCGTGCCGATACGGATTGGGTTTACGTCTAGCGAAGGGTGGTTCTTCTATACGAAAACGGTGCCGTTCTCTTGGATGATTCACGACGCGGAACGCAATTTATCGCTCTTGCAAGGGATTGCCAAAGAAAACTTTACCGCCGAAAAATTAAATATGAATTACGCGCCTTCCGCCGAAGAAAACGTAGATCGTTTAATGAAAGATTTTAACTTGGAAGGTAAAACGCTGATCGGTATTCACGCCGGTAGCGCGTGGCCGACCAAATGCTGGCCCATGGAGTATTTTGTAAAACTAATCAGCCGTTTGCAAACCGAACTGGGCGTGCAAGTGGTGCTGATCGGCGGCGGAAAAAAAGATACGGACTTGGGCGAAAAAATCTGCCAACTTTCTATTGGACACGCCGCCAGTTTATGCGGCAAAACCAGTTTGGCCGATTTAATGGCCCTTATGCAACATTTCAAACTGTTTATTACCAATGATTCCGGCCCTATGCATATTGCCACGGCTTTTGGCGTGCCGACCCTCGCCATCTTCGGGCCGACCACGCGCGAACTGGGTTTCTTCCCGTATGGGGAAGGCCACCGCGTCATGGAAGTAAAAGACCTGCCCTGCCGCCCGTGTGCTTTGCACGGGGGGAAGAAATGCCCGAAAAAACACTTCAAATGTATGCGCGACATTTCGCCGGACTTAGTTTTTGAAAACGCCAAAAAAATGTTAGAAAAAGCCGGCGTAATTCCGGTAAAAAAATAAAGTTGTTTTTCAGTAAAAGCACCCCGGGTTTTCACCCGGGGTGTTCTTTTAATACCCAGAACGTATATTTGGGTTATCCAATCCGTTTTTCCAGTTACTAAAAATCGTCCTCGGGATGTTCATCCAGTGCTTCGCGCGTGGCCCGGAACAACGCCTTAATTTCTTTCATTTTTTCAAGCGGCAGCCAAATCCCTTTTTTCGTCCATCCTTTATCTTCTTCCCATTGGCGCAAGGCCAGCCCGCGGTGATTTTTGAAACTCGCCACTTCCACAACTACGCAAATACCGGGCCGCTTGGCAAATTTGCCCACCGGGCCGTTTTTGATTTCTTGTTCCGTATCCGGCAAAGCGGCAATCCGCGGTTCTAATACACGCACAATCTCCGGCGAGAGCGTGAGCCCGTCGCGCATAGGCGTCCACAAACCGTCCAAATTCACATACCGCCGGATAGATACATAATGGAAATTCCGGTACACATCAATATTAAACCGGATTTCGCCGGTATTATCCAACCCCAACGTTCCTATTTCGCGCAATACAGTAAAACTGCTTTCTCCCATACAATTCACCCCACCGGCCCCCATAATATTCCCTCTGTTACGAAACCGGAAAATATGATATGATGTTACTAGTTATATTTTAATGTTGGCGGACCATAAAATCAAGTCGTTTTTATGTGTACCCCGGAAAACAATTTTTGAATTTATTTTTGCAGGGAATTTATGAGCAGTGATACGCCTTCGTTAGTGGGGAAAATCATATCCGGCTGTGAAATCTTAGAGAAAACAGCCGAAGGCGGCATGGGTGCTGTTTACCGTGCCAAACACCGTGCATTAAACCGTATTGTATGCGTTAAAATTTTGAGTCCGGCCTTGTCTAACGACAAAAAAGCGGTGGAACTTTTCTTAACCGAAGCCCGCGCTATTGCGGAACTGGACCACCCCAACATTGTCAACGTATATAATGTAGGAAAAGAACACGGATATTATTTTATCGTCATGTCCTTCGTAGAAGGGATAACGCTTTCGGCCTTGCTCAAGAAAAATAAAATTCTCCCTATCAGAACAGTGTTGGATTTGTTTGACGGCGTATTGCAAGGATTAGAAGCGGCTCACGCCAAAGGCATTATCCACCGTGATATTAAACCCTCTAACATTTTAATCAATCAGCAAGGTCAAGCCAAACTGGTGGACTTTGGTATTGCTAAAAAAGTAGATAAAACCGGTTCCGCCAAAATCAATGAATTGGCCGGTACCGCGTATTTTATCGCACCCGAACAAGCCCTAGGTAAAAACTTGGATACCCGGGCCGATTTATATTCTGTCGGAGCCAGTTTATACTACGTCTTGACCGGACAATTCCCCTATAACGGAAAAGATACCATTGAAATTATCCAAAAACACATCCGCGACCAGGTACCAAACCCCAGCGACCTGCGCAAAGATTTGCCCGCTTGGTTGGGGCCGGCTATTCAAAAGTTGATGAGCAAAAGCCCCGACGAACGTTTCCAAACCGCTAAAGAAACCTATTTGTATTTCCGCAAGATGCGCGCGGAAGACCAACTGCGCTTGGAATCCGGCAGCGGCGGAAAAGCCGTTGATTTAGGGGGGGAAGCGGCCATGATGGTTGTTAAAGAAGAACGCCACTCCACCCAAACTTGGCGTGCCAAGCAAGAAGATTTATCCGATAAAACGCCGACGATGCCAACGACAAATAATTTGTTCATGCCGCAGATTAACGAAAACGTCTCGCCGGAAAAATACCAAACCGAATTAACACAACACAAATTGGACGCGCAAGTGCCGTCTGTCCAAATGTTAAAAACCGATTCGGCCAAACCGGATAATTCGTTTACGAAAAGCCAAGGCCACGGCCCGCATTTTATATCCCCTTCGCAACGGAAAATTTTATCGTTCCTGCTTTGGATGCCGTTATTTGCGGTATTTGCAGGAGCCATTGCGTATGCGTTTTATTCGTTAGGGCATATATGTTCGGTCCATGTATCGGCTAGCGCCGGGCTATGGGATAATATCGTAGGGTCGTTCTTTGCTGCGCCGTATGCACCCAACCAGTTGATGATGTTGCTGCTTTGCGTCGTTATGTTAATTTTAATTTTTGCCTCCGCCTCCGTGAAGGCCTATGCGCATTCCACCACGTTATTGCTATTTTTGGCGGGTTCGTCGTATGTAGCCGGGTTATTTACCCCGGGAGTACCGTTTATGGAAATGGACAAAATGTCCCAATTTTTATTCTCGCCGGAATATTCTTTGTGTTATTTAATACTGGCATTATCGTGGGGCCTTTCCTTGTGCTGGACAATCAACCGTTCACTCGCCCAAGGGATATTGGGGGCTACGCTTGTTATTTTCTGCATGAGTTTGGCTTATGCGGCGGCCAATTTGTCCATTGCCCCCAACAGCCAAGATATATTTTTTAAGGCCTTGCTTTACTTTTCTATATTCTGTGGAATATGCACCGTTTATTATTTGGTTTCCCGTACCTACAAAGATGCCATCGTACTGCCGTTCTTGTTGTTTTTGGTAGCCGTATTTGGTATATGGAGTTACACCGTATCCGGGCTGGCTACTTCGGTAGAGAATACCTCGCTGGCACTCATTTCCCATATTGAAGTGGCTTCCTACGGGCAACGGCCGACGTCTTCAGCGTTACAAGACCAGTTGGAGCTCTCGTCCCCAAACAACGGATTACAAAATGTAGATAAGTCTAACGAATTTACGCCGCTAACACTCAATGAAGTGGCCGAAAAACTGGCACCCCGTATTGAAAAAACGACGCCTAACGTGTTTAATGACCAAACCCGTATGCTTTTCGCCCGTTTGATGGCTCCGTACTATCAAGGGGGGAAACAACCTATGAAATTCGCGATATGGGGGTTTGCACTTACCTATCCCATATCCCATTTCAACGAAAATGCAACGCAAAATGATGCGTACTTCTTTTTGATGGCTATGCTGTATTGTTTTAGTATCTTGGGATGCGCCAGCACGCTAATCGTGGGAGATAACCTATGAGCCAATTTGATATAGAATTTGCGGCTGTTACTGATATTGGCAAAATCCGCGAAAAGAACGAAGATAACGTGCTTATTTCTTCCAACCTGAGTCTGGGCATCGTGGCCGACGGGATGGGGGGGCATAGTGCCGGGGAAGTAGCCAGCAACATTGCCGTATCGGTACTGACCGAAACCGTACGCAAAGTAAATAACGGACAGCTCAAAATTCCAAGTTCATTTTTACCCAACCTGGATTACACCGAGCGAAAAATGCTTATGGCGGCCAATTTGGCGAATATCGCTATTTATTCTACGGCCCAATCTTCCGACTTATATAAGATGATGGGTACTACCATGACCGGGGTAATTTTTGACCGCGATTGTGCAATTGCCGTACATGTGGGCGATTCCCGCTTATACTTGTTCCGGGATGATAAAATCGTACAAATCACTACCGATCACTCGTTGGCAAACGAGCAGGTTCGCCGCGGGTTACTGACCCGGGCCGAAGCCGACCGCTCCAAAAGCCAAAACATTCTTACGCGGGCCATGGGTATTAAGAAAAACATTGAATTTGACTTACTTAGATTTCCTGTCAAACCCGGGGATGAAATTTTGCTTTGCTCCGACGGATTATACAAAGGTCTGCGCGAAAGCAACATAGCCGATATTCTGCGCGCCTACAAAGAAACCTCTATCGTTAAACGGTGCAAACAATTGGTGCAACGCGCGAACGAAAAAGACGGGCAAGATAACATTTCCGCGGTACTCATCAAAATTTTACCGCCTGGACCGCTTACGCTTAAACAGCGTGTAAAACAGTTTTTCACTACCAAATAAACGGCTTTTTTTACTAAAAAAAGAAACTCTTTTTTAGCACTCGTAAATTAGGGTTGACAATTATGTACAGATATGCTAAATTAGCATTATGCTTAGGCGAGTGCTAAAAACAACGCCGTCAAGCACGCAGACTTTAAATTCCGATAAACAAGGAGTATAGGAACTATGGCAGAAGTTAAAATTAAACCGTTGGGTGACCGTGTAATTGTCAAACCCATTGAAAGAGAAACGATGAAAGGGGGCATCATTATTCCTGACACCGCTAAAGAAAAACCGATGGAAGGCGAAGTGTTAGCCGTCGGGCCGGGCAAATTAAATGATAAAGGCGAACGGGCCGCTATGGACGTGAAAAAAGGCGACCGCGTGCTTTATGGTAAATACTCCGGCACGGAAGTAAAATTAGATGATGAAACATATTTAATTATTCACCAAGACGAAATCTTGGGTATTTTGGGGTAAATAAAGAGGAATTAAAACATGGCAAAACAAATTGTGTATGGCGATGAAGCCCGCGCCAAAATGAAATCGGGCATTGAAAAAGTAGCCAATGCAGTAAAAGTAACCTTAGGGCCGAAGGGCCGCAGTGTTGTGTTAGAAAAAAAGTTCGGCTCTCCGCTTATCATTGACGACGGCGTAACGATTGCCAAAGACATTGAATTAGAAGATAAATTTGAAAATATGGGCGCGCAACTCATCCGCGAAGTTGCCTCCAAAACCAACGACGTAGCCGGGGACGGTACCACTTCAGCCACTGTATTGGCTAACGCCATGCTGACCGAAGGCATTAAAAACATTACCGCCGGTGCTAACCCGACGTTAGTTAAAAAAGGGATTGAAATGGCCGTAGAAGCCACCAAAGAGCAACTTAACAAAATGCACAAACCGGTCAAAACCAAAGAAGAAAAAGCGCAAATTGCCACCATTTCTTCCAACGACCGCGAAATCGGTAATATGATTGCCGAAGCGATTGAAAAAGTCGGCGCGGAAGGGGTAATTACCGTAGAAGAAGGTAAAACCGCTACCACGCAATTAGATGTAGTAGAAGGGATGCAATTTGACCGTGGTTACATTTCCCCTTATTTCGTAACCGATTCCGAACGCATGGAATGTGTTTTGGAAAATCCCTATGTCATCATTACCGACAAGAAAGTATCTTCCATGAACGAACTTTTGCCGGTGCTTGAAAAAGTAGTACAAAGCGGCAAACAATTCTTAATCATTGCCGAAGATGTGGACGGCGAAGCGTTGGCCACTTTAGTAGTCAACAAATTACGCGGCACCTTGAAAGGGTGCGCGGTCAAAGCCCCGGGCTTTGGCGACCGCCGCAAAGAAATGTTAGAAGATATTGCTATTTTGACGGGCGGAGATGTACTCGCGGAAGAACGCGGTATTAAGTTAGATAAAGCCGAACTAGCCATGCTCGGCCAATGCGCCCGCGTCGTAATTGACAAAGAAAATACCACCATTGTCAGCGGGAAAGGCAGCAAAGAAGCCATTGCCGCCCGCTCGGAACAAATCCGCAAACAAATTGAAAACTCCAAGAGCGAATACGACCGCGAAAAACTCCAAGAACGCTTAGCCAAATTGTCCGGCGGTGTAGCCGTCATCAGCGTAGGGGCCGCTACCGAAACCGAACTCAAGGCCAAAAAAGCCAAAGTGGAAGATGCCAAAAACGCCACCAAAGCCGGCGTGGAAGAAGGCATTGTGCCCGGCGGCGGTGTGGCCTTAGCGCGCTGCCAAGCCGTATTAGATAATTTGACCGCCGATAACGACGATGTCCGCACCGGTATCAACATTGTGCGCAAAGCGTTAACCGCTCCTTTGAAACAAATTGCGGTCAATGCGGGTTTAGACGGTGCCGTAGTAGTGGACAAAGTACTTTCCATGAAAGGCGCGGCCGACGGCTATGATGCCGAAAAAGATGAATATTGCGACCTGTTAAAAGCGGGCGTAGTAGATCCGGCCAAAGTAGTACGCACCGCGCTTGAAAATGCGGCGTCTATTACCGGTACGGTATTACTGACCGAAGCGTTAGTAGCCGACGCACCGGAAAAAGAACATAACCACGGCGGCCCGGCGATGGGCGGCATGGGTGGTATGCCCGGCATGATGTAAGGCCTGGACGCAACTATCAAATTGCAAAAACTCCCAAAACAAATTTGTTTTGGGAGTTTTTTATAAATGAATAATAAAACCGATTTCCGTTAGGGAATTAAATAGATATTCTCTCTTGTCCAAGACTCTATCGGACTTCCGCCCATTCCTTTACAAACCTGATTGGTAATTGTATTGTCCTTCGCGGCACGGCAATAATATTTACCTTGTGAATTTCCCCTAAAAAAATAATTTAACTGCATACTACCATTTGGAACAGGTAACACCGCCGTAATCCATTTGTTGGAAACTTCTAAGACATAATGAGTTCTATTGGGTAATATGAGTTTGTCATTTTCGTTCATATATGTTGAATACCGCGCGCCCGGCCATTCTATCGGCAAGACGGTAAAATCGGTGGGGTAAGCACCCGTTTCCAAGTAAACGGCATTGACGGCCGTTTCAAGGGTCTTGATATTAACCAACACTTCGCTGATCCGGCTACGTACAACCGCTTTTTGATACTGCGGTAACGCCACCGCCGCCAGTATGCCAATGATTAAAACGACGACTAGTAATTCAATAAGTGTAAAACCGCTGTTATCAAAAAAGCGGTGAGATTCCAAATCAAGTTTGCAATGACTATTATATTTTTTGCTATCATCCCGAACGCCTAAAGTGCCGTCACCCTGAACTTGATTCAGGGTCTCGCCGTTCTCTTTTCCCCTGCCGTCATGCTGAACTTGTTTCAGCATCTCGTCGTTGTCTTTCCTGTTGTCATCCCCGAGTGTTTCTATCGGGGATCTCCTCCTTATAGTTGTTCCCAAGCGGTGGAGATTCCCGATTACAAATTTCGGGAATGACCTTATTTTATTTATGCTGTCATCCCGTACGCCCAAAGTGTTGTCATCCCGGACTTGATCCGGGATCGCGTTGTTCACTACAATAAGGTGAGACTCTGAATCAAGTTCAGAGTGACGGCAAGAACAACTGCCTAATATTTTATTTTCCATATTCTTTCGCTCCTTTTTAATAAAATTCCCATTTATTAAAAATTAGCAAAAAAAAAAACAAAGTCAAGTATTATTTTTATTTCTCAAAATATACTCCTTTTGAAACACAATTTTGTAGAATATAAAAAATTACTTACTCAAGGAGAAAACAATGAAAAACCCTATGTTAAACGAGGCCGCCTTTGAGCGTGCAAAAAGGGAACAATTCGCACCCGGCGCCGAAGAACAAAATGATTTACTTGCCCAAGGTTTTTCACCGCGCTACCGCGCCAAAGCCGATAGCCAAGTAATGACCTTGCAAGGCACTATCAATAAAACATTTATCTTGCTTACCTTATGCGTGGCGGGGGGATATATCGGTTGGACAAAACTGGCGGCGTGGGGCTCAGCGTCGTGGATGATATTAGGTATAGGCGCATTTGTGCTTGGGCTGTGGACAAGTTTTAAGCCGTCCGTCTCGCCCGTTACCGCCCCGATTTATGCGTTAGCAGAAGGCGGTGCGTTGGGCGCAGTCTCTGCCATATATAACGTGATGTATCAAGGCATTGTATTAAACGCTGTCTTGATTACCGCGCTTGTGTTTGCGGTGATGTTGTTTATATATAAAACAGGCATTATCAAAGTAACACAAGGGTTTACTACGGCGGTTGTTTCTGCCACTGTGGCCATTGCTATTATGTACCTAGGGTCATGGATCTTCTCGCTTTTTGGGGGGAACATTGATTATTTAGTTTCGTCGTCTAAATTATCTATTGGCATTAGCATAGTCGTGTGCGTGGTAGCCGCGCTTAACCTGATGTTAGATTTCCAATTCATCTGGGTAATGTCCGAGCAGGGCGATGCACCGAAATTTATGGAGTGGTACGGCGGATTTGGTTTATTGGTAACCATTGTATGGCTTTACATTGAAATTTTGAAATTGCTTGCCAAATCAAAACGCCGTTAAGCCAAATTTTGTAAAATAGAATCGTAACGGTTCTGTAAAGAGCCGCAACTTTACATAAGGAGTCAAACGTATGAATTTTAATAGCATTAAAAAAATGCAAGATATGGATCTGAAAAATAAAAAAGTCTTGGTGCGCGTAGATTATAACGTGCCGCTTAAAGACGGAAAAGTAGATAATACGAAACGTATTGTCGCTACCGAAAAAACAATCAAACATTTACTTGAAAATAATTGCCGCGTAGTGCTTATTGCCCACTTGGGCCGCCCGAAAGGCAAAGTCTGCCCGGAATTTAGTTTGGCCCCCGTTGCCGCCGAAGTAGAAAAATTATTCGGCGTGCCGGTACACTTTGCTAAAGACTGCGTCGGCCCGGAAGCCGATAAAATAGTTGCCGAAACGAAAAACGGCGAAATTGCCCTTTTGGAAAATTTACGTTTCCACGCCGAAGAAGAAAAAAACGATCCGGAGTTTGCCAAACAACTGGCCAAACATGGTGAAATTTTTGTGCAAGAAGCGTTCGGCACCGTGCACCGCGCCCACGCCTCTACCAGTGCCGTAGCGCAATTACTCCCCAGCGGGGCGGGGTATCTCGTACAAAAAGAAGTAGAATTTTTAGGCAAAGCCCTTGAAAACCCGGCCCGTCCGTTTGCGGCGGTAATCGGCGGGGCGAAAGTGTCCGACAAAATTTTGTTGCTCAACAACTTATTAGATAAAGTCAACGTGTTGATTATCGGCGGCGGTATGGCTTATACGTTCTTAAAAGCCAAAGGCATAGAAGTTGGCAAATCGCTTTTGGATGAAACCAAAATTGAAGAAGCCAAACAAGTGATGGATAAAGCCGCGGCCAAGGGCGTTAAAATGTTGATGCCGGTAGATTTCCGCGTAGCAAAAGAATTTTCCGAAACAGCAACGGCTACGGAAACGGACGTCATCCCGGCCGACATGGAAGCCATGGATATCGGCCCGAAAACCGAAAAAATGTTTGCAGACGAACTCTTAAAATGCAAAACGATTTTCTGGAACGGCCCGATGGGCGTGTTTGAATTCCCGAACTTTGCCAAAGGCAGTTTTGCTATTGCCCAAGCCATGATTGCAGCCACCAAAGCCGGCGCGATTTCCATTATCGGCGGGGGAGACAGCGTCAACGTGCTAAAGAAAGGGAAAATCAACTCCAAAGATTTCTCGCACGTATCCACCGGCGGTGGTGCAAGTATGGAGTTCGTGGAAGGGAAGGAACTCCCTGGACTTGTCGCCCTCGCGAAATAAAAATTTAGGTCATGCTGAACTTGTTTCAGCATCTAAACCGCTTAAACAAACCAGCCCCGCGTCATATAGCGGGGCTGGTTTTATATCTGCCGTTATAAAAAAGTCCGTCATGCCGAAAGATTGTTATCCGGCATCTTCTTATGGTATGAACAACGAGATCCCGTATCAAGTACGGGATGACAGCCCTTTGGAGTACGGAATGACCAGCAGGGGGAAGTCATAAAATAATGTCACCCTGAACTAAAAAAAGACGTCACCATGAACTTGATTTAGGGTCTCACCTTATTGCCGTTGCAAAAAAGGGTGCGGCCCGCAGGGTTTGCGCCTCATAATTCCATTAAAAATGCCCTTGCTAATGCAAGGGCATGTTGAGGTACTTAAAGAGTCTTAGTCTGCAATTTCCGGTACACACGCTTTGGTGGCTTCTAAAACGCGCATAAATACCGTCGGATTTAGGGCGATCGTATGCGCTTGGAATTGAATCTTCGCAGATTGCGTTGACGCCGTTTCCTCGGTAACTTGCGTGGTAACTTCCGTAGAAACTTGCGGTGCTTGCATCAAATTAAGCGTAACGCCGGGCTCGGCCCAGTTAGGATGTTTCGCCAAGATCTGTTTCCAACTCTGCAAAATAGAAATTGCTTTTTGATCTTGTTGCTCGCACACACACGTATGATACCCGGCTAACACATCCGCTTTGCCTTGCAAACAAGCACTCAAATAAGATAAGTCTTGCAAAGAATGATTAAGTGCTAAAAAATCAGGTGCATCTTCGGCACTTACTTGAACAATCTGCGGCATAACAGGGAGCGGAGCCGGCGCAGGGGTGCTTGCTTGCGTCGCGGCCGGCATTTGTACCGGGGCTAATTTAGCAACTTGCACCGACGGTTTTTTCGTCGTAGTGTAATACGCATATCCTACCCCGACAAGCACAATCAATACAACTAACATTCCTACTATTTTTTTCATAATAACTCCTTGATTTATTTTATACATCTAACTGGTATTTTATAAATTTTTATTATTTGGTCGCAGAAAACAACAAATGAGAAATTTTTTTCCTAAAAAATTTGTATAATGTAGTATCATCAGGAAAGGAGAAGGCATTTCATGTACGGACTTATTTTGACATTGCATTTTATCGTTTGTATATTGTTGATTTTGTTAGTTCTTTTACAAAGCGGCAAAGGATCTGCGGCCGGTATTTTCGGCGCGTCCGGGGCGGACAATTTGTTTGCCAGCCCGACGGCCTTTAACGCAGTTAATAAATTTACGGCTATTTTAGCGGCGATTCTGATGGCTACGTCTATTGTGTTGACGATTGTGTCCAACAAAAAAGCGGCCTCGTCGGTTATGGATAAAGTTACGATTCCGGCTCACGCTCCGGTGAACGCAGGAAAATAGTAATTTTTCGTCGGCGAGTTGTCATCCGTATTATTTTTTAGTAGAATAGAAGTAGAGAAGTTCTTTTAATTCCTCGTCGTAAAAGTTTTTTCGCGCAGGTGGCGGAATTGGTATACGCGTGCGTTTGAGGGGCGCATGCCGCAAGGCTTGAGGGTTCGAGTCCCTCTCTGCGCATAAATTAAAAACCGAGCATTAGCTCGGTTTTTTTATGTGCAGAAGCGCACCAACTGCTTGGTGCGCGTGAGGGGACGAGAAGCCCGCAGCGTTGTACGAGTTTGCGTGCATGTGCTATGCCGTGCCGCAAGGCGAGTACCGCGAGGGCGGGCCCGGCTGAAACCTCCGTCAGGAAATTTACATAGGGCGAGTCTTTACCCTCTCTGCGCATGAGAGCAAAAAATTCCCCGGAAACAACTTCTTCCGGGGAATTTTTCAACAAACTGTCAATCTATTCATCTACGCTAGTGTTGCCGGGTACGTGTAAAAACACATCCGCGCCAAGCAACGCAGGCATTTGGGAATCTTGCGGCCAAGCAAAGCCATGCGAAGAAGTTAATTTACTTTGCAACTCGCTAGGCAGTAAACTTTCCGTACGGGACGGGGCTTGCGGGGAGGAAAGTTGTAACACGTTCACGGTTTCACCCTGTTGGGCAAGCGGGGCCGTAACCGAGTTAAACCCGTTATACGTTACATACGTACTGGGACCCCACAGTATGATAAGTGCCGTTGGATTTTCCTGACGGTATTGGTTGATAACGCGCATCAAATACTTTTGTTGTTCGGATTGTCCCAAAGCAGTCATTTCAAAAGAACTACCCGCACGCGTAAACGGGTTAGCATACGAGATCGTATTTAAGCCAGAAGTTTTCCCGTGCGACGAGATAGCCGTTCCTACCACCGTAATTTGGAGTTCTCGGGCCTTTCCCAATACATCTTGAGCGGCTACGGGCGACACTCCTTGCGCTTGCAGAGATTGCGTAACTACATTTCCATTAACGCCTCGCACGAACGGCGTAATAAGCACGATAGGCCGGTGATACATTAAATTATGCGCATAATCCAAAAACGATTTCACCAGATCTACCCCTTGTTGGGAGTAAAAATGGGGTTCCTGCCCAATACCTATGACACTTGCCCCGCGGTTAAACAGTTGTTCAACTATCCATTCGTCGGTCTCAAAGCGGTGTAAGAGTTGTGCCGAACGGTCAATTTCGTTGCTGATATTTTCGGCCTGTTGTTCAAGTGAAAGCCGAAGTTGTTCGTTTGCTTCGGCGCGCGAAATAATGGCATTATTTTCCATAGCCCCCAACGCCTCGCTGGCTTGCAGCAAAGGGTAGCGGGGAATATAGTTGCGTTCTCCCCAACTTAAAGGAGTTAAAGGAGGGGTTACTTTCACGGCACTAAAACGCTCTATGGACGAGACAGGGCCCCGGACGCCTAGCCGTGTTAAGTTCTCTTGGCTAGAAAGTGAGCTAACTTCAGAGGCTTTCGTCATCAAATCAAAACTGCCCCTGGATAAACGCGAAATCAGAGGAGGGCTTAAACGAAGCAAGGACGCTCTAGGCAAGGAGAAAGATGCTGAGGGCACGCCTTTCCCGGCGAGTGCCCGACAAACCCTATTAGCCAACTCCAACCGGTTTTGGGCCAATACCGGAAGGGTACATAAACACAACATTCCACACGTTAAACATTTTTTCATAATTCTTAAAAATAAACCTCCGCTTTGTATAGTTTACTTTACTATTTCCCTATAAACCAGGGTATTAAGACCTAAAACGCACCTGGGTCTAATCGTCCCTCCAAATTGCCGCAATTAGTCTTTCCTTTCCCGTCTATAATTAAGTACAATAGAGTATATGACAAAATTATCGCCCTTGTTGGCCATTTGGCTGTCCTGTTTATGCACCGCCACAAATGTAGTGATTTCCAAAATAGCCACTCCGTTTGTTACCTCGGCTTTGTTTTTATTAGTTGCCTGTTTTACGGCGTGTGTAGTATTGTCGGGCACGGTGGGAACGCGCGGTTGGAAACGTATTTTATCGGCCGACGTACGCTGGAAAGGACTGGGCATGGGGACGTTCGGTACGGCCTTAACCATGACGGTATTTATGGTGGCCCTCAACTATACCACTCCCGTCAACAGTGCTGTTGATAACCAATTTGAAATTATTTACTCGCTCATCTTGTCGGCTTTGATTTTGAAAGAACGCCCGACGCTTAAACAAATCGGCGGGTCGTTGCTTATTTTGCTGGGAGTTATTTTGATTGTGCTTAAAGGCGGCTACACGCAAGCCAAAGGCGATTTCTTAATTTTAGGCAGTTTGTGGATGTTTCAAGTCAGCCATATTTTTGCTAAAAAATTACCGGCCGATTTAACCGCCCCGCAAATTGCCGCGGCCCGCGCTTTTTATGCTATGCCGGCGTTGGCGGTGTTACTGGGCGCGTTGTATTTGATTCAAGGGCCGCTTCTGTTTAACGGAACGGCAATCCTATGGGGAACAATTATCGGCAGCGCGGTCATCAATTACGTAATCGGCAACATTTTGTGGTATCACGCCATACGTAATATGGACTTAAGCAAAGCCACCGCTATTATCTTATGTTATCCGGTATTTACATTTATCCTATCGGTCTTATGCGGGCAAGACACCCTTTCTTTATATAAAATATTCGGTATGACACTTGCGGTAGGCGGAGCGTATCTGGTTACCAACAGTGCCAAAAAACAAGGAGCTCATGTATGAAAAAACTCGTTTTATTTGATTTAGACGGAACATTGATAGATGCCGGCGGATGCGGCCGCCACGCGTTAGAACGCGCCGTAAAAACTTTATACGGCAAAACAGTCAAGTTAGATTCCGCCCTCCTTTCGGGCCGGACGGATTTAGATAATTTTTCCATTGCGTATGACTTATTGCATCCGGGCAAAAAAACTACCGCCCCCGAAATAAAAAAACTGAAAGCCAAGTATTTGGAAATTTTACCGCAAGAAATACAGGTCTCTGTGCGCGGAAAAAAATACAAACTGGTGCCGGGCATCAAAAAATTTTTGACATTTTTAAGCCAAGACAAAGAAATTATTTTAGGTTTAGGTACCGGCAATTTGCAAGAAAGTGCCGCCCTTAAATTAGCCCCCAGCGGGCTGATGCCTTTCTTTTCCGTCGGCGGATATGGCGAGGACGGGCACACCCGCGAAGAAATGTTGCAAGCCGCCGTCAAACGGGCCGAAAAGAAATATAAAACCCGCCTTACGCCCGACCAGGTATTTGTAATTGGGGACACGCACCGCGATATTGTCGCCGCCAAAAACTGCGGGTTTCATAATGCTGTTTTAACAACCGGGTTTGGCGAAGTACAAAAAATACAACGGGCGGCCGCCGAATTGGAAGCCAAAGATTTTACGAAAGATTTTGCTTTATTTTGCGTATGGTTGTGCGTCAAAAAAGACCCCAAAGGCGTCAAACGCGGCAGCTATATCATGCCAGCGACTGCCATTGAACACGTATTTTTCAGCCGAACCGGTATTGACGAAGACCGCTTAAAAATGTTGCGTATTAAAAAATACGAAGATTTAGAATCCGGTACAATTATGTAAGGAGCTAGCCCCATGGAATGGTTTGCCGCCGCAGAACACTTTACCGCCGCTTTGGCCTCGTCCGACCCGACCCCGGGAGGGGGGGCCGCGGCCGCTCATAGCGCGGCGATGGGATGCGCGCTTGTGCAGATGTCCGCCGCTACTACGCTTAAACGTAAAACGACTTTACCGGAAACAAAAGTCCGGTTGGAAAAAGCCCTGCGCAAATTATCTTCTCTTAAAACCCAGTTGAACAGTTACGTCCGGCAAGACGGCGAGGCCTATACCGCCTATTTAACCGCCAAAAAATTACCCAAAGAGGACCCGGCCCGCGCCCAAGCCATGCAAGATGCCCTGGCTTTTGCGGCCCGCGTTCCGGCCGCTACGGCTACCACCGCCGTAGAGGTACTCAAGGAAATGGAAATGATCCGACCGGATATCGCCCCGATTATATTGTCCGACATGAGTTGTGCTAAACACTTGTTGCAAGCCGCCATACGTTGCGCGGTAGAAAATATCCGGGCCAATGTGGCTTTTATCCAAAACGAAGATCTGAAAAATTCGTTTGAAAAACAAATCACCGTTTTTCTAAAATCGTGTTGAGGAAAATATGACCGAAAAATCAATCTTACGCAGCGGTATGTTAAACGCCATTTATACCATGCTCCCGGCGATTGATGACGATTACGCCGCCCGCTTGGTTTATACATTAGAGGACAAAAAAACCGTTGCCCAACTCCAACAGGAAATTGCCGATATCGCCGCCCAACTCAGTTCCGATTCTCCGGCCGCCGACACGTTAGTTGCCAAAATGTTGCTAGACGAAATAACCCTTCCTGCCGCACTGCGGCAACTGCGCATTTACAACAATGCCATGTCCATTACCGAATTGTGCGAGTCGTTGGATATCTCCGCCGCAGACACGCAAAAACTTATAGATGTGTATGCGTCTTTTTCTTCCCGTAAATACTTTGACCAAGAATTTGCCAACGCATTAAAAACATTATCCACGGACAAAAAATTATCCGACACCGAAAAAGCCCAACACGCCGTTTTGGATTTGTTGCAACAGGCCGGAAACTGGCTCACCCAACAAACCCCGCTCGTCAAGCAAAATAAACAAGCCGTTTTTACGGCGGCGGACAAGTACCATTTATCTATCCAAACAACCGATACTCTATGCCGGTTATATACCCAACCGGGCAGTATCGCTTTTGAACCGGAAATGACCCGTTTGGTGCAACAAATACAAACCCAAAATCCTAATCTTCCTCTGTGCGCTTCGCTAGCGGCCCAAGTGATGATGGGGCACATGACGCTTAAAGATGCCCAAGATACGGCGTTAGTATCTAAACTGTTAAACGGACAAATTATTGAAGAAGATTTACGCATTATTGCTTGCCGGTACTTAAAAGCAAAAACCCCGGCAGATATCGTCCATACTTTTACGGCCGTATTAGACAAATTGCCCCATGTAGATAATGCGGCCGAAAATTTAGGGTTAGCCGTCCGCGTGTTTTTGGACGGAACACCCGAAAGTTTTACGCGGGCTGTACGGACGGCCACCCTTCGCCAAGAACGGGAAATTTTGCGCAGGGAACTGTCCAAAAATGATTTGTACGCCGGATACGAATATGATTTATCGGATAAATTCGGCGGGAAACAAACAGCCGACCAATTACATGATGCCTTACAAGATACGCTTAAAAATTTACCCTATTGCGTAGATAAAACCGAAAACAAAGAACTGGCTTGCAAGGTGCTTTTAGGCACGTTAAGCCCCGAAGAAGCCGCGAAGCAAGCCCAATACTTGCGGGACTTAAAAGCCAAGTCGCTTACGCAAGGGCTGGCCCCGGAACTGATGAAAAGTTATTTGGGTACAAAACCGGCAGATGAAATTTTGAAATTTTTTGAAACCGTCTTGGCACCGTACACCTTTTGGAAATCCGACCAAGACAAACACGCCTTCGTTTTGCGCGTGCTGGTGGGGGAATTAAACGGCAATTATAACCGCCAAATTTCCCGGTTTGTATTGGATATGTTGGAAAACGGCTCGTCGTTAGAATTGATGACAGACATGCTCAGCAACATCCAAACCCGTAAGACCAGCCAGGAAGATTTGGATAAACTGCTTGCTTTGTATAAACAAGCCCGGGTGTCTTCCAAGTCTTAAAACCAGCAAAAAAGACTGTTAAAATATCGCATAATTTGATATGCTGTTATCATACTGTTTTATATTTATGTGCTAAGGTGAAAATATCATGAAATATTGGGTTTATCTTAATGAGAAAGTAACAGGGCCATTTACAGCCGACAAACTGGTAACGCTTAACGGCTTTACCCCGGATACTTTGATTTGCTCGGAAGAATCCGCCAACAGCGGGAACCAGGCATGGGTCAAAGCGTCTAGCATATTTGAATTTGAACAATCTGCGCCCGCCTCTATGGCCGCACCCGTTGCGGCGGCCGCGGCTACAACCGCCGCCGGTAACGACTCCCTCACTTCCATGTTGCTCGCCAAAATAGAGGCCTTGACAACACAATTAAGCGGCATGCAATCTAAATTGGACGGCGTACAGTCTAAATTAGACGAATCTATTTCTTCACAACAAAAAGCCGCCCAAGAATCGGCCGAACGGGCAAACGAACTGGCGAAGCAGTTTAATTCCTTAGCGAGCTCGCAACACGATTTGATGGCCCAAATTCCCAAACCCGTGACGAATATTCCCACCGAAGATTTGACAGAGCAAACCGAGGATTTAGCCCATACACTTCCGACAGCGGCTCAAGACGTCCAACCGGCCTTGCAAGAAAACACCCAAACGGCCCAACCGGAAGAAACCCCTAGCACCCAAGGAACTCCGGCTCCGGCAACAGAAACTCTTGCCGGTCTCCCGCCCGCAGAAGATGACTTGTTAGGCGGCAAGGAAGGATATGAGGTTGTATTAAATTCGGCCTTAAACTCGTTACGCAGTAAAATGCAGGCTCCTGTAACGCCTAAAAAAGAAGAGATCTTCCAAGATTTACTGACTCCGGCTCAAGCGCAAACATCCGCTAAAGAAACCGATAAAAAGCCGGAAGAAAACGCCCAAAAAGAAGCGGTGGTTAACGAATTAACAAAAACCCCGAAAGAAGATGTGGTGGATCAAGTTATCCGCGAAAAAGAAGAAGATAAACATAAAAAATCTGTAACCATGATGAGTCTGTTATCGGGTGCAGCCGCCTTGGTGGGCTTGAAAAAGAAATTAGACGATACCAAAATTCAAGTATCATCCGAACAAGATTTACCCGTTTTGGAAACTAAATCTACGCAAGAACAACCGGCTCCGGCCCCAGCCGACCAACCGGCAGAAAAACAACCGTTAGATTTTGACCAAAACATTGCAGATGCTCCGGCTCTAACCGTAGCCAATGCAACACCCGTGGCGGAACAACCCGCTGAGCAACCTGTCCAAGAAGAGCCGGTGCAAGAAGTATCCTTGGAACTGACCCAAGCAGAACCGGAACCAACGCAAGACATGGGCGTAGTGGAAATGCTCCCGCCGTTCCCGAGCGAATTAGAAGCCCAATCCCAACCACAAGAACAACCGGCTCCGGCCCAAGCAGAAAGCGAACCGGTTCAAGAAGGTGTTTTGCCTTCCTTGGACATGTCCGATAGTCCTGTAGCGAAGGCGGACCCCGCGCAAGAGCAACCGGAAGAAGTGCTGGAAGAATTAGTACCTAACGCGCAAGTCACCCAACGCGACGACATCATCACAGATGCAGATTTGAAAGACGCGTTTACAGAACGCAAAAATCAAGACGATAAATCGGTAGAACAACTGTTTGGCTTAGCCAGTGCCAGTACAGCCGTAGCCGCTTCGGCGGCCAGTGCCGAACAAACGAATCCGGGCACCCCGGAAGAAAGCGTTTTACCGTCATTGGATGAAACCAATAACGAAGATCCGCTGGCGCAGGAACATCCCAAAGTCAATCCTAATGATATGACGGAAGTGGAACTTAAACCCGGATCCACCTATTTAATTTCGGACTTTGTTCCTCCGACGCTGTCTACTCCCGAAACGGGACAAGCAGAAGCGGCCCAACAGCCTAACGAAAAAGAAAACAAAAAAGAGGAAACAACCTCTGCTGGCTTAGTAGAAATGGTTACGCCGACCGCCCAAACGATAAAAACAAACGAACAAAAAGGCGAGGCAAACGAACCAACCGTGTCGCAGATTGTGTTGGAAAACCCCATTAAAGCCAAACGCGGGGCAGCTTTAGATATCAAAACCGTCCCCATGGTACCCGAACCGGCCGATTCCGACCGCCTGTCCGTGGATGGATTAGACGATATCAACGCCCAACACGATTTAAAAAGTGCCGACGCTGAACCCACCGGTAAAAAGACCAAAGCCGCCGTATGGCTGTTGATACTGCTGTTATTGGCGGGGGCCATTTACGCGATGTTGGCTTTCATGAATATTATTCCACCGCAATTCAACGTCTTACCCGGCCAAAAGAAAGCGGCCGTACAAGCCCAGCAAGAAGAACAATTAAACGAAATGCTGGCCCCGACGGAAGCGCAACTGCCCATCCAAACCGTGGATGAGAACACCCCGGTAGCGGTGGGAAACCCGCAAGACGCCATTTTGGAGGAAGTGAAGAATTATACGCTCCCCAATGCCGTGACGTTGAAAAGTTTTATAGAGTCCAAACATCCGGCCGCTACGGAACTGATTACTTGGGAAATTTCTACCGCGGTAGATCCGGACAATTACTCTATCTTGGTTAAAGTACCGCCGGAGAATCCGCAAAGTTTCAAGATCTCGTACCGCTTTAACTACAATGCGGTAACCAAGGCGTTAGACCCGACTATTTCAGATGCTAAAAATCTGTTAGATTCGGCCCAAGCGCAAGTAGTACAACAAGCCGCACAATAAGTGTTTTAAGCACACCAAAGCCCGGACAAAAAGTCCGGGCTTTTTTTGCAGATGCTGAATCGGCTGCCCGCAGGGTTTCAGCATGACGACAAAGGCAAAACAAGTTGTCCATATAAAAAACAGCCCCACACCAGGTGCGGGGCTATACTTGAAATTACCTAATTTATTTTACGGCATTTTTGGCAATACTTTCCAAGATATGGAAGGCCTTTTCCGCCCAATTCATACTCAGCCATTCGTACGGCCCGTGGGGGTTTTCGTACCCAGCAAAGATATTAGGCGTAGGCAACCCCCGCAAAGAAAGTTGCGCTCCGTCGGTACCGCCGCGTGCTTGCGTCAAATGGTACTCAATTTTATTTTCTTTTAGCGCACCTTCCAACAGTTCCATGGCTTGTGGATGGGCGCGCAATACATCACGCATATTGCGGTACTGCTTTTTGAAAATAAGTTCCATCGTAGCCGCCGGATATTTGGCACGCTTGGTGTTCATTAAAGCCACTAAATCTTTTTTGAATTGCTCAAACTTATTGAGGTCGTGTTCGCGCACGATCCCTTGAATTTCGGCTTTTTCCAGCCCGCCGGTAATATCTTTGAATAAAATAAATCCGTCCTCGCCGTCCGTTGTTTCGGGCAGTTTATCCGTCGGCCAAGAAGAAATAATATCCGCCGCAATACGTACCGGGTTAGCCATAAATCCTTTGGCAGAACCGGGGTGGCACGATTTACCGGTAATTTTAAGTACAAACGAATCGGCGTTAAAATTGCCGCAATCAATATCGCCCAAGAGCGCGCCGTCCACCGTATAGGCAAAATCGGCCGCAAAGCGTTCCACATCAAAATATCCGATACCGGTTCCGGTTTCTTCGTCAATCGTAAACGCGGCTTTTAACGGCCCGTGTTTAATTTCCGGGTGTGCGATAAAATGTTCTGCCAGCGTCATAATAACCGCAATACCGATTTTATCGTCCGCCCCTAACAGCGTATTTCCGTCCGCCGTTACGATATTATCGCCAATACATAATTTCAAATTGGGGGCGGTTTTGGGGGATAAAAGCATCTGCTTTTCTTCGTTAATAACTAACGTACCGCCGTCATAATTTTCATGTAAAACCGGGTGGATATCTTTTCCGTTGTAATCGCATACAGTGTCCATGTGGGCAAAGAACCCGATAGTAGGCACTTGTTGCGACGTGTTAGACGGGATAACCCCGGTTACAAAACCGTATTCATCCATTTCCACATCTTGAAATCCAATTTGTTTCATTTCGGCGGCTAACGTATGTGCAAAAGAAATTTGGGAGGACGTCGTCGGTATAGAGGAACTTTCCGGGTCGCTGGTGGTTTCCACCGCAACATAGCGCACAAAGCGGTCATAAATTTTTTGTTGTAAGGGATTCATAAATTTTCTCCTATTTATTCTCTTTTTATTATACAATTATTTAAAGACATATTTCTTCGGAGGATGTATGAAAAAAATACTGACTGTGTTAGCCGGGCTCGTCTTGCTGGGGGCTTGCGCCGGCGTACAAGAAGCCCAAAATTTAGCCAACTGCAAATATGCACTACGCAACGTGGAACTGACCGATTACAATTTAACGTCGCTAGGGTTTACGGTGGTGGTATCTATTACTAACTTGAACAAGAAACAAGCCGCCCAATTAAAACGCTTTGAGGGGGAACTGACCGTCAACGAAGAACACATGGCAGATGTTACGTTAAAAGATATTTACATTGAGCCGGATTCTACCAAAAATGCCAAAGCCAAATTTGTCGTACCGCTCAGTATGTTTAACAGCAAACTGATGGGACTACTGAGCATGAAAAGTGCCACCTTGGACTATCACTTGACGGGTACTATGTATTTTGAAGGCCCGCTAGGGGCCGAAATTCCCATGCCGGTGGACATTGGCCGCTTCGGTAGCGGGAAATAATTTTCTATACACACCACACGCTTTAAGCCGGGCCGGAGGAAACACCTTCGGCCCGGTTTTTTGTGGGTCTAAAGGCCTATTTAGGCAGTGGGGCCAAATCACCACTTGGCAACCCGCTCCAAAACGACTATACTAATAGAAGTAGAATACATTATCAGGAGAAAATATGATAAAACGGTTAATTGCAATGTTGTGTGTTTTGTTTGTATATGCTCCCTTTGTGCCAAGCGCAATGGGGCAGGTTGTTACCCCGAAAAATATAACGAGAAGAGCAGGACAAGCAGAAAGCGACCATGTCAAATTGAAACTACTTAGGCGTATCGCACTGACCGAACAATCTCGGATTTCGCAGGAAGAGGATAATAGACTACGCATAATAAGCCAAATCGTTGACACTGTTCCTAACGAAAAAAGATTTGAACGCGTCGTGGAAATGGCACAAAATTTGGCGCAATCCCGCATACAAGTAGAAATGTGCCGACGGGACGACTCCTATGAACCGTCTGAGCATTTTCTTGAGCAACTATGTATGGAGAAACAACAAAAAACAGAAATGGCGCAACGCATAGAAAACCAAGAAAAGGCCCATGACGTCCTCTTATATGCAAGTTTGCTAACGTGCCTTGGTCCCGATGAAACCGATTATATCTTTGAAGCCCTGGAGGCGTTCTTAGCGGTACCGAAAGATTACCCCGTACCGACCTACCGCGCATCTACTGCGGCTAGCAACGAAAAAGCGAGCCGTGCAACCCTTATTTTGGCTGCCGTGTTAGAAGAACAAACAAGAGAAAATTGGGAATTTTGGGATGAAAACCGTTCTGTTTTAGTCCGGTTTTTACTTGAACAAGGGGCCGATCCTTTTGCCCAACGCACGGATATTAATGTGAATCTTACCGAAGCGGCTATTATTAAATACGGTAGAAATTCACTTACGGTTAAGGCTTTATTAAGCAAATGATATAAAAAATAGTAACAATAAACCCCCGGGCAAAACCAGGGGTTTATTTTGTTTAACACAAAGCGTTCTTACAACAAAATCATCCTCAACACAACCCCGGTTGTCAGGGCCAGCCCCAACGTCAAGGCAACTACGCGCAGCGTATCTTTCCAGCCGTTCTCACGCAACATGACAAAAAACGTAGCGATACACGGCAAATACAGGGCCATAAATACGCACGCTACCACCAACATCTGCGCCGAAAGATTAAACGGCTCTAACAGGGCAATCGCCACATCTTTACGCAAGAACCCCAAAATTAAAAGCGAAGTCGTATCCGCGGGTAACCCCAATATATGTTCCACCGGATAACGGGATAACCGCGTAATAAAATCAGTTACGCCCGACAGTTGCATTAAATCTACAAATAACACCCCGCACAAAATAAGCGGTAACGCGTCGGCCAAATACTCCTTCATCCGCAACCATAATTTGCGCCCCAACGCACGCCAATGCGGCATTTGCCACGACGGGATTTCCATAAACAGTTCCGGGGCCGAACCGTTAAGCAAGCGGTTCAAAATACTGCCGGCTATAATACCGTTTAGCACCAGTACCCCAAACACAAGCAGTACATATTTTAAGCCGTGGGGGGACAAAATGGAAATAATCATCGCCGTTTGAGAAATACACGGCGCCAGCACTAACACCAACGCTAGCGCAATCACACGCTCGCGCCGCGTTTCCAGTACGCGCGCGCCCATCACCGCGGGCACTTTACACCCAAAACCGAGCATAATGGGAAGAGCCCCGTAACCGTGCAAACCGATTTTATGCAGTATGCCATCTAATAAAATAGCCAACCGCGGCAGATAGCCGATATCCCCTAAAAAGCCAAACAATGCGTAAAACGCCAGTACATAACTCATCACATCTACCAAGGCAATTTTTAGGCCGTCGGTCAGCACTCCAAAATAGGTTGCACCGCCGTCGCCCACCAACAATAGCCCCAGCCAACTATTGCGCCAAGCTCCGAATAATTTTTCTATAAACGGGAAATAATAATTTTCGTACAGCGGATCCACAAAACCAATTATACTTTCGCCCACCAAACGAACCAAAAAGAAAGAAATAACCAACACGCCCAGCGCAATCGGAAGGCCCGTTAGCGGGGTGGTGGCCCATGCTTGAATATGTTCTAAAACCGACGGGTGTTTGTGTCTTACCTCTTGCACTTGACCGATAATTTTACCAATCGTCTGCCATTTTTCCTCGTCTGTTTTGGGAATAGTAATTTGCGGCCGGTTGGAGTCTAACCGCTCCACCGTATTGGACAGTTCTTTCAACCCTTCCCCAGTGGTCGCCACCGTAGGAATTACGGGCATCCCCAATAATTTAGACAATTTTTTCACGTCAATCAAAATACCCTTGCGCTGGGCTTCGTCAAACTTGTTAAGCATCAGCACAATGGGTTTATTAAGCGACAACAACTCCAACAAAAAATACAAATTACGCTCTAAATGCGAAGCATCCGCTACACAGATAATAAAATCATACTCCAACTCGTGAAACAGGTGGTGTTTTTTGCCTTCCATCTGCCATTCTTCTTCCAAGCGGTACAAGCCTGGAATATCAATGATGTCGTAAGATTCTCCGTTAAATTGGGTCGTGCCGTAATTAAGGCCAACGGTCGTGCCGGGAAAGTTGGACGAAATCACACCCACCCCCGTCAAGCGCGAGAAAATCAAACTCTTGCCCACATTGGGGTTTCCGGCGAGCAAAAACGTATTTTTTTTGGAAGTAACGATAATTTTTTTGGCGGTTTCGCGCCCGATAGCCACTTCCGTACCCGATACATTTACGAGCACCGGACTATTCCCCGGTTGGCGTTTGATAAATTGCCCGCGGACTATGCCCATAGCGGCTAATTTTTCGGTCATGGCGGCGTCGGTCTGAAGCATTTTAACTTGGGCAGATTGTCCGGGTTTTAATTGATAAAGCGAACGAAAATTGTTTTTTTCCATAAAAGTTAGTTTTTCCTTACTTTTATATTGTACCATTCTAACCCTTTTTCAGCAAGTGTTTTTATCCGACGGACGCGGCCCGCCCGATTATTTTTTTGTATAATTTAAGAGTAACTCAATATCTTATTAGGAGAAAATACTATGGCTTATAAAGTAAATCCGGAAGTTTGCATTAACTGCGGTGCTTGCGAATCTGCCTGCCCCGTAACTGCTATTTGCGAAAAAGACGCCAAACGCAACATTGACGGCTCTAAATGCGTTGAATGCGGTGCGTGCGCGGGAACCTGCCCGGTAAGCGCTATCGCTCTGTAAATTGCAGTTATTTATATAAAGCCCCGCCTAGTGCGGGGTTTTTTTGCGCAAAAAAAGAGTCGGGCTTTACGCCCAACTCTTTTGTTCAGAACCGTTCGGGGGGTAAATCGAAGGTCCTGGAGGGTAAAAACGGTTACTTCTTTTTTTTATGATACATTGTACAAATCAAAATTGCAAGTTTTTTCGCTAAAATAAAGGTTTATTTATATCTAATTATTTTAGATTATTATAAAAAAATCCGTCCAACTTCGGCGCGGATTGCTATAATATATTCATATAGGAGGTTGTATGAAAATCACCAAATTGCAAATGACATTAGCGTTGTCGTTTACCTCATTACCCATCTTAGTAACGGGCGCCCCCGCACCGGAAGATAATTTAATTTTAGGCGGAAGTTCCCGTTCGGCCACCAGTGCCATTACCCAACAAGCCACCACCCAACCCGGCGATATTTACCGCGGAACGGTCTTTGGGGCAGAACAGAAAAGTTATCACAGTGATGTACCCGGCGCACGTCCGCTAGCCAAGTCCAAACTCGTTTATGACACGTCGCTCATCCGCGCCGTTAAAATCAATGATGCCGACCGCGTACGCACCCTTTTGTATGCCCATGCCGACGTCAACGAAAAGAACTATGCCGGTATTACTCCGCTAACCATTGCCGGAGAAAAGGGTAATGTAGAAATTTTGCGTCTGCTCATAGAAGACGGCAAAGCCGACGTCAATGAGAAATCCAGTTACGGCGTTACCCCGTTAATTGCAGCGGCCGCCGCCGGAAAAGGAGAAGCCGTAACTTATCTGTTACAGCACGGGGCCGATTCCACCCTCAAAGACGACATGGGGAAAACCGCCCTCATTTACGCCGCCAATTTTAACGATACTAAAACACTGGCCGATTTAACCGCCTTGGATAAAACCTCCCTGAATATTCCCGACAATTCGGGCAATACCCCGCTGATTTATTCGGCCCAAAGCGGCTATCTGGACAACGTAAAAGTATTACTGGCCAACGGAGCCAACGTAGATTACCGTAACCCAACCACCGGGTTAAGTGCCTTATCTGCCGCCAGTGCCGAAGGTCATATGCCCGTCGTAAAGTGGTTACTTAAAAATGCGCAGGCCGACATCAACTTGCCCGATACCGCCGGACGTACTCCGTTGTTCTACGCCATAGAAAAAGACCAAACCGAAATGGTCCGTTTTCTGTTAGCGAACGGTGCCAACCCAAATGCCCAAGACCATACGGGCGTTTCCCCGTTGATGCGGGCCTCGGCTACCAACAAACAAGAGATCCAAAAGTTATTACTTCGCCAAAAAGGAATTGACGTAAACGCGCAAGACAATTTGGGCCGCAGTGTGCTTGCCTACAGTGTGTATGCCGAAGACCCCACCCCGACGCAAACCTTGCTAAGCGCAAAAGCCGACATCAATGTCGCAGATGCCAAAGGCAACACGCCGCTAATGAACGCTATTAAAGCCCAAAAAGACCGCACCGCCGTATTTTTAATTCAACAAGGTGCGTTATTAACCGCGGTCAACCAATCCGGAGAAACCGCCTTTACACTGGCCAATCAATTTTTGCCTACTTCAGCGACCGCCAACGTACTGGGTGTTAAACGCCAATTGGTGGAACAACAAGCCCTGCAAGTAGAAAAGGAAAAATTGGCAGAGGTACAGGCCTTGGAAGAACAACTCAAACAGGCCGAAGCCGCCGTATCTCAATTAAAAGAAGCGCAAGAAATTCAACTCCAAGAAGAAGCCGCCCAAAGAGAAGCGGCCTTGCGGGAACAAATTGCCCAAGAATTTGAAGAGCAACAAGCCGCATTAGAAGAAGACTTGGAAATCCAACGCCTGCAACAACAATTGGAACAAGCCAAAGCCAAAAAATCTGCGGCCCTGCAAGCACAAATTGACCAACGGGTAGATGAACAACTGGGCCGCGCTACCACCGTTAAAAACACGGCCGTCAAGCAAACGCAAGCGGCCAAAACAACGGCAAAAAAACAAGTAAAACGCGTGCAAACGAAAGCGACCGCCAAAGCAAGAGCCGCCAAACAAACGGCTAACAAAACAGCCAAAGCGGTAAAAGCGCAAGCCGCCTCTACCCAAAAAACAGTCGCGCAAACAACCGCTACTCTTTTGCAATAAACAAAGACGTTATACACAAAATAAACCCCTGGGTTTACCCCAGGGGTTTTTAATTGTACGTAACGAACAATACAACGTATAAAAAACCGGAATTATTTTTTTCGCACGCGCGCCACGAATTGTTGCCACGTTGCGTGCAATTCCCCAGCGGCCTGAGTAGGAAGCGAGGGGGAAACTTTAGCAAATACCGGTGCAAAATGGCTTGTTACGCCCAGTTGGCTAAAAGCCAACTGCGCCGCGCCCAGTACCGTAGCATCTGCTTGGTGAGAAACTTCTAGCGGCAGTTGTAAGACGTCCGCTTGAAAAGATGTTAAATAATTACAGTGCGACAACCCGCCCGATACTTGCACCGGCCCTTCCACGGGACACCCGTTATCCCGTAAATAAGCCGCAATATCAGCAAGCAAAAACGCAATTGCGCGCACCACGCCGGCTACCCAATCGGGCTTGCGGGTGCGGGGGGATAGATGGTCTATAGATGTGGGGGTTTCAAAATCCCAATACGGCGCACCTAACCCGCCAAACGCCGGCAAAAATAATACCGGATGTTGCGCACCCGTACATAAAGTATCCAATTCGGCTTCTTCAAACAAAATACCTTGCGCCTTGAGCCACAAAAGCGCGCTGGCCGCCGCATTGACCGGGCCTTCCAATAAATAATCGCCCGCGTGTGTGCGTGTACTGGCCGCTAGCGACGTAAGCATCCCCGGCAAAAACTGGGCGTCCGCGCCGGTGTTATACAACCAAAAAGCCCCCGTGCCGTAATTGATTAAACTTTTGTGTTTGGCCAGTTGAAAATAAACCGCCGCGGCTTGTTGATCGCCCACGCACGCGCAAATGGGAATAGAAACGCCCCGATACGCATAAGTTCCGTAATCACCGGCCGACGGTTGCAGGGAAGGTAAAATTTCACGCGGCACGCTAAAGGCGTTGCACAAGGCCTCACTCCAAGACAACATTTGTACGTCAAACAGCAGGGTCCGTTGGGCTAACGTATAATCGGCAGCAAAAGTTTTCCCGCCCGTCAGTTTCCAAATAATGTAGGATGCTATCGGCGCGGCCACCAACTTTCCTTGAGAAACTAAACTGATGGCTTGCGGTACGTTTTGCAAACTCCACGCTATTTTAGGAGCAGAAAAAAACGGAGTTTTATAAAGCCCGGTTTTGAGATGTATTTCTTCTTGGCTGACCGGAGCGTCTTGCGCTTGCAACCGGGCGCGGCCGTCCTCCCACGTAAGCACCGGGCCAACCGGCTCGCCCGTGTCGCGGTTCCATAACACAACGCTGGAACGCTGGGAAGTAACAGCCAAAGCGGCGGCGTTTTGCGGGCCGATTTTATCCAGCACCGCATGAATAGATCGCTCGGCCGCCTGAAAAAGCGTGTCTGCCTGATACTCGGATAATCCAACCGCCGGACGCGCCGGAAATAGCGCAACATAGTGTTGCGCCGCAACCGTGCCGTCGGCCCGCACCGCCGCCGCGCGGCAGCCAGACGTACCCATATCTAACGCAATTACTATATCCTTTACCATTTAGCCGATCTCTTTTTTATATTAAGACGATTTTTCCACCCGCAAACGTAGTTCTTGGGTGATATGTATCCACTTGCGCAGTTGTGCTTTATCCGACTCGGGCACCGTAGCATCCGTAAGTAAACGGGCAATCGTGGTGGGCGTAGGCGCGAGCGTTTTATCCAGTAAGTGTAACGCTTGGAGTAACGTCACCAGTTTTGTTTTATCCGTTAGTGAAATTTTATCTGCGCAAAAGATTTCCACCTTAAATTGTTTACCAAAGTGCCGTTCAAATTTGTTTTTTTGCAAGAGTGCTAAAATTTCCTGTTCCAATTTTTTTTGTTCTTCGTTTATCGCACCTAAACGGTCAATTTTTTCCGTCAGCAATTCCGGCTCATTTTTAATCGGTTGCGCCGCGGACAGGGTAGCGGCCAAAGGGGGCGTAACACTTGCCGGTTTGCGCGCCCCGTAGCCGGTGGGGCCGTTATATTCTTTTCCCGTAAACACCGGGCAGAGATTACGGTAATCGCACCAACGGCATTGGTTTTCGCCGGGAGTGGGGGCAAATTGACCCGCCCGGATTTTATCGGCAATTTGCAAGACCCCCTGCCAAAATTCAAAAATTTCTTTATCCGAAGCACGTTCAAATTTAAGTTCCGTCAACGTAGGCAAATGATAAAAACTCAATTCGCTCACCTGTACGTTTTTGACCGACGGATCTTTGGCCTGCACAAGGGCTTTAATGACGGGGGAATTTTCCACTACTTTTTGGTACATATACAATTGGTCCGGCTCGCGCTGGACGGTTTTGCCGGTTTTATAATCCAAAATTTTAATTTTCCCGTCGCCTAAATAGTCCATACGGTCCAAAATGCTGATTAAACTCAGCCCGTCCATATCCAAAGTGCTTTTGATTTCTACAGAAAGCGGGTGTTTGAACGTAGCGGCGTTGGCGGCATAAAAAGTTTCTAAAATGCGGCGGCCCTCGGCATAGCCCTCTAATTCTTTGTCCACCGAGGAATATCCTTTTTGTTCAAAAGAGGTTTTGTTCCAAGTAGTATCAAAAAAAGCGAGTGCTTCCGCCAACGTGGGGAACACCGGTTTAGTGGGGTTATAAATAAATTCCATGACGGCATGCAGAGCCGAACCAAACGCAAAATAACATTTGGGTTGCTCGGGCAACATGTGGACGTAGCGGAACTTGTACTTTTGCGGACACTCCTTGTACATCCCCATTTTAGAATAAGAAAACGACAAATTTTTAGCCATATATTTCCCCGAAAACAAGATAGTCTTATTGTAGCATTTTAGCGCGGGTCTTATTTTTTTTGTGTATTTCGTCAATTTTTAGTAGAATAATCGTATGAGCCCCCATAGCTCAATGGATAGAGCACCCGCCTTCTAAGCGGATGATATAGGTTCGATTCCCATTGGGGGTATTTTTTTGCCCCCTAAGAAATCTCTTGCAGCGGGCCTAACGAAGTTGTATCATTATGTAGAAACTGTGGAAATGGTTACCTAATGACAAACCCGTTAATTACCGTTATCACTTCTTACTATAACGACCAGGATTTCTTGGCCGATGCTATTTCGTCAGTTTTGGCCCAAACATATACCAATTTTGAATATATTTTAGTTAACCACGCTTCTACGGATAAAAGCCGGACTATTGCCCACTCATTTAATGACCCGCGTATTAAACATATAGACTGCTCCATAAATTATGGAGCTTCCGGCAACATTTTACTGCAAAAAGCGTTAGAAATTGCCCAAGGAACTTTTATAAAATTACTGAGTGCCGATGACACATTACGGGTACAAGGCTTGGAAATTTTACTTAAAATAGCACAAAAAGAACAGGCAGATTTAGTATTTGGCAATGTTGCCTTCGTAAATAAACAAAATGAACCTCTAGGCAAAAATTGGTGGGAAACAACCTCCCCACAACTATTCTCAGCCAGCTACCATTTACAACAATTAATACATGGAAAATCTACTCTCCCGTACGGGGGGAATTTCATACGTACAGACGCATTAAAGCAAATTCAATTTGATAATGTCAGTGTACAAGTAGCAGACATGGGACTATGGGTATCTTTACTTCTACAGAATGCCACCTTGGCTTGTACAATGGAAGTAGTGGCCAATTATCGTATTCATGATGCTCAAATGTGCAGTTCTGCCAACTTAGATATCATTGGTTTACGCTGCCAATTTGAACATTTTTTGTTTTACCAACATTTCTTAAATATAAATCCATCGCTAGAACTGTTGCAAGCACTTTTTCCAAAAGACAATATCGTTGCAAATCTCACAAACGAAGATAAGGATTTTTTCCCCTTTTGCATGGCATATGCCCTATATCATTTGCAACCCAAGCCTGCATGCACACTTCTATGTAGATTCAAAATTGCCAATATGCTCAACGATTATACCTTTCACCAACGGTTAGAAAAACGATTTGGTTTCACTATTCGTAACTTACGCCAAGACATTGTAAAACATCCCATTTTATTATGTCCGATGTCGTACCCGATTTCCGAGCACTCAAATGGAAAAATTCAACAATTATTCTTCCATTCCTTACGAAAAGTCATCTCTTTCTGTTTATTTATCATTTGGAAACTACACAATAAAACAGCAAAACCTAACAACATTGTATAGTTTACAATCAACATAGTCATCCCCTAATAACATGGGAAGAGATTTTTTACTTTGAAAACGGCAGGTGTAGTTTGAGTGCAATTTCCCGCACGACATCCCACTCAAAACGGTTCAGCACAAACGCCGCCATGACGGCTCCATATACCGCTACAACGCAAACGCCGTGCGCGCAAAAACTGCTCCAAGTAGGTAGCACGGGCCAATAGTGCCATACCACCTCTAAAACGCATAGCACTCCAGCACTCCAGCACAGTATCGGACGTAAAGCACGGAAAAATTTACCTACTTGCAACCCAATTTTATGGTAATATCCATTGGCTAACAGCCCCTGCACCACGCACGTGCTAAGCACAAACGCCACCGCACAGCCCATGGTGCCGTAACGCCTGACGAGCGAGAAAGCCAGCAGTACATTTAGCAGGGTCGTTGCCAGCAGTACACAAGCAAAAAAACGGTATTTATTGATAGCCATCAGCACCGAGCCGGACACACTTTGCCCAATGTTCACTAACGAGCCAATCATCAACACAACGGCTAGGCCGTAGCACACCTCGTTTCCCGGCCCAAGCCATAAATATAAAAATACTTTTCCAAGCAGTACAAACCCTATTAAAATCAGCGTGGCCACTATTGTTTGCAACCGTCCGGTTTTACAAAAAATATCGTTATGCGTTTGCAACGAAAGTTCTTTGGCAAAATCGCCGGACAATTTCGGTAAAAAGACAGAACCTATCAAAGTAGGTATCATGGTAAAGGCCATTAACAGTTGCGAGGCTATATAATAATTCGCTACCGCCAATGCACCCGCTAACAGCCCCAGCACTAAAGGCCCCAAGCGGGAAGAAATCTGCCCGGCAATATTTCCTAAAAAAACAAAAAAAGAAAACCCGAGCAACTGTTTCAACAAAGCCATATTATGATACTGCGGCCGCACGCGTATATGTAGCCGGATTTTGCAATACAGATAGTAGCCGATCACCAAACATACATTAGTCGCCGTTTGTACCCACACGACGCCCACCACGTTGGCTTTCCAACACAGTACTCCCCAAATTAGCAAAGGAGTAAGGATAGTAGTACACAAATAAAGTTGTTGTAAAAATACAAATTTTTCTTTGGCCTGCACGAGTCCCAAAAACAAATTGCCCGGCACGCAAACCGCAAAATTAAGTATGAGTATCCAATAAATTTGTTGGGCGGTAATTAAATCGGCGGGGGACAACGTCCTTCCATACACAGGGGCTATTAAAAAATAACCGCCGATCCCCAACGCCATCAACAACCCCGTAAGCAACAGGTATAAAAAGGACGCCGCGTTAATAACTTGGGAAACTTTTTCTGATTCGCGGGTGGCTTCCAACCGTGCCACAAACCGCGTTACGGTAGCACACAGCCCAAAATCTAATACGGCTATCACGCCAATAAAAGAACCTATCATCTGATAAATGCCATACTGTTCTTTAGATACATAATGCAGCAGCATGGGCACATAGGCCAGCATAATCAGCGCGTTGATACCCAGATTTAAGTAGGAAAGCAAGATGCCGGTTTTCCGCTCGTTCATGGTATTATTGTAACATTTAATTTGCCGGACATCATGTTATATGTAAATTATCTTTTTCCAAATGCGCCGTATTAACCGCCTCATTTTTGTATAATATAAAAGAAGTTATTCTATTTCATTTTTAGGAGATGCAACATGTCTGCAAAGAAATGTGCTTGTTCACCCTTGCAACAGCACCGCGCGAAATTTCAGCCCGTGCTGCCTGACGTACTTAAAAAAGGGCCGGCGTTTGTTAAACCCAAATTGGGCAAAGCCACCCAATCGGTTGCCGACCAAGCCACCGTCAAAAAGATTTTCCCCAATACGTACGGACTTCCGGCAGTTACGTTTGTTAAAGGCAACAGCACCGCGTTGTGCAAAAAAGCGGTGCGCGTGGGTGTCGTGCTTTCCGGCGGACAAGCCCCGGGCGGACATAATGTTATCGGCGGTTTATTAGACGGACTCAAAAAAGCCAACGCCAAAAACAAATTATTCGGTTTTTTAGGCGGGCCCAGCGGAATTGTAGATAATAAATTCATGGAAATTACTCCGGCTTTAATGCAAGATTACCGCAATACGGGCGGGTTTGATTTAATTCAATCCGGCCGCACGAAAATTGAAACGGACGAACAATTAGCCGCCGCCAAAAACAATCTGCTTAAAAATAAATTAGATGCGCTCGTAGTGGTAGGGGGGGATGACTCCAACACCAACGCGTGCGTCATTGCCGAATACTTGAAACAACAAGGTGTGGACATCAGCGTTATCGGCGTACCCAAGACCATTGACGGCGACCTTAAAAATGAACATATTGAGGCCTCTTTCGGGTTTGATACCGCCACCAAAATTTATGCCGAACTCGTAGGCAACATTGAACGCGATATGAACTCCGCGCGCAAATACTGGCACTTTGTACGCTTAATGGGACGCAGTGCTTCGCATATCACGCTAGAAGTAGCACTTAAAACGCATCCCAACGCCGTGCTTATCGGGGAAGAAGTCCTCGCCAAAAGAATGACGCTCGGGCAAGTGGTTAAAAACTTAGTGGACCTCATTGTCAAACGCGCCAAAGCAGGCAAAAACTACGGTATTGTGCTCATACCGGAAGGATTGATTGAATTTATCCCGGAAATGAAGGAACTGATTAGCGCACTCAATGATGCGCTGGCCGATTACGAAACGGCCCTGGCTAAACTCACAACCCCCGCCGAAAAGAAAGCGTTTATCTTAACCAAACTTCCTAAAAAACTAGCCGACTTGATGTGCTCTTTGCCCGACGGTATCGCCCGCCAACTCATGTTGGACCGCGACCCGCACGGCAATGTGCAAGTATCGCTGATTGAGACGGAAAAACTTTTGGTAGAAATGATTAAAACCGAACTGGCCTCCCTTAAAAAAGCGGGTAAATATACGGGCAAATTCGCTACGATTACCCACTTCTTTGGTTACGAGGGACGCTGCGGGGTTCCGTCCACGTTTGATGCCACCTACACGTATGCGTTGGGTTACAACGCCGCGGTGTTGGCTTTGAATAAATGCTCGGGGTATTTGTCCTCGGTGCGTAAACTCACCCGCAAAGCGCAAGACTGGCAAGTCGGCGGCGTGCCGCTTACCATGATGATGAATATTGAACGGCGCAAAGGCAAAGAAAAACCGGTTATCAAAAAAGCCCTGGTGGAACTCAAGGGCGAACCGTTCAAATACCTCGTCAAGAACCGCCCGGTGTGGGCCGAACAAGATGTGTTTGTTTTCCCGGGACCGATTCAATTTTTCGGTCCGGCCGAAGTAACCGACATCACCACCTATACCCTGATGTTGGAACAAGGTAAAAAGATTAAATAGCCCGTAAAACTAATCTTTTACGAGCGAAAGGCCGCCTCCTGCTCCTGGCGGCCTTTTTCTATGGGCAACTACCGGAAAAAATACTTAAATAAAAATGCTTGCACATCCTTAGTTTTTATTGTATGTTATTAGTAGCAGTAAACTAAAAAGGAGAGTGAGTTATGAACGCATTAAAGACGTATTTAGTAGATCCGATTAAAAATCACTATGTAGATTTCAAAGGGCGTGCTACTCGCAAACAATACTGGTTATATGTATTGTTCGTATGGGTTATTTTGTGGGTAATCGGCCTGTTTGGCGACGTTGGAGCTAAAATTTCCGGCATCTGCTCGTTAGCGGTATTGTTGCCTTCTTTGGCAATTGCGGCGCGCCGCTTGCGCGACGGCGGATTTAGCCCGTGGCTTTTGTTGCTTGGCTTAATACCGGTCATCGGTTGGATTGTACTATTGATACTTTACTGCTTACCGTCCAAGAACTAATTAACAGATTCGCAAAAAAATACCGCCCGAAAAGGCGGTATTTTTTTATGCGTGCCATGCTTACAATTCTTTTTCCAACGCGGCAAAAAAGTGCGTCGCTGGTTGGGAAAAATAATAATCGGCAATGGTACTGGTAAATGATGAGGGCTGCGGGTTGACTTCAATAATTTTAGCCCCAAACTCTTTGGCTACCAGCGGCATACTGCACGCGGGCATCACTTGTCCGGCCGTACCAACTACTATCATCACATCACAATTTTGCGCCATTTCTAACGAGTTTTGATACGCGGCGGAGGGGATGCCTTCGCCATAAAATACAAAGTTCGGTTTCAACACGCCTCCGCACGAACAGCACGGCGGGTCTTGGGATAAATCTATATCGGTCAAGCGGTATTGTTTACCGCACTGCTCGCACGAAAGCGTATAAATTGTGCCGTGAAATTCCTGCACGTTTTTACTGCCGGCTTTTTGGTGTAATCCGTCAATGTTTTGGGTAATAACACCCGTAAAATTCCCGCGCTTTTCCAACGCCGCCACCACTTCATGCGCTTTGTTGGGCGTTGCATCGTGCATATCATTAAAGAAAATTTTTTTCATTTCGCGCCAACTTTCTTGCGGCTGGGCTCTAAAAAAATTGATTTCAATATATTTTGGATCGTACTGGTTCCACAAACCGCCCGCGCCCGTAAACGGTGCAATCCCGCTCTCCACGCTGATTCCCGCCCCGGTAAAAGCTACGCCGGACGAGGCATTTTTAATTAGTTTTACGGCCTCTTGAAATTCGCTCATAATTCACTCCTGCTCATCTAAAGCGGGTTTGTCTTTGGCCTTCAATCCATTATAATTATACTCGCCACGCTTGAGTAAACGCGTATTGTCTTTGGTCAGCGGTACTTCGTAGATATCCACAATGCGTTGCGCTACGTTAATAAGCGAACCTTTGTTTCCGTCAACATGACCGCGCGCAATTTTGACCGACTCTGCCGCGTTCGTAATGGCCTGTTCGGCCCGCGCAAAATTGACAAGAAAATCGTTAAACTTTTCCATCAGTTTCAAAATATCTTCCTTCAAATCTTCCATGTACTCATGTTGTTTATCAATGTCCCACAGTTTAGAAACCATTTTAAGCGTACTCATTAGCGACGTAGCCGACACTAACGCAATGTTGTTTTTCCACGCTTCGCTTAAAATATCCGGGTCGGCCTCAACGGCGGCCAACAGCGCACTTTCCGGGTACACAAACATCAACGTATAATCGGGCTGGACTTTTTCGCATTGGTCTTGGAATTTTTTATAATACTTTTTCGCGCTTAAATCTTTAATTGTTTTTTTAATATCTTTAACGTGTTCGGTAAGGGCGTCTTTTTTCTCTTTGGGAGTTTGGGCGTTAAAATAATGCACATAATGGTTAAACAGCGTTTTGGCATCTACCACAATCCAACGATCACCCGGCAAGGCCACTTGCACATCTACGCGTTTTCCCTCGTCGGCTACTTGTTGGAAATAATCTACACCCTCTTGCATCCCGGCCGCATCTAAAATACGTTTGAGCGTTTCTTCGCCCCAACTGCCGCGCACGATAGATTCGCCTTTAATGGCATTTGTCAGGTGGACGGCACTTTGATCCACTTTCTCGGTAGATTTAATCACGTCCCCAAGGCCTTTTTCTAAACGCGCTTGGGCGGCGGTATTTTGGCGTTCCATATTATCTACTTTTTTGACAAAGTTTTCCAAATCCTGGCGCAAGGGGGCTAAAATTTCCGCATTTTTTGTTTCCAATCCTTTCGTTTTATCGTCTAAAATTTTGGCGGCCAACTCGCTAAATTGCGCTTTGTAGGTAGCAGATAAAGCTTGGAAATTGCGCTCTATCAACTCTTTTTCACGTTTCAAACTGCGGTTTTCTTCTTCTAAACGGGCCTTATCTACCGCCAGTGCGCCCGTATGAGCCGCCAACAGCGTTTTTACTTGGGCCACGTGCCACCCGTACATCAGCCCGCCGCCGATAAATATACCGATACATAAAATTAAAATAGTCATTTGATTCTCCTTAAGGTATGTTTTTATTGTACAAACTTTTTTTGTAAGAGAAAAAAGTAAAAAATTTTATAAAATAAAAGAGTATTAACTTATTTACACAAAAGGAGTGTATCATGAAAAAAATAGCCTTACTTACTTTGGCATTAGCTACTGTTGGCTGTGCCACCACGGGTACGACGACCGCCGCCAATACCCAATCTGCCGCCCAAACTTTTACGTTACAGCAGGCCTTGGAAAAATCGGCCGAAACCCGCCAAAAATTGCTGGACGCCAAACAACAATACCAGCAAGCCAAAACGGCGGCTGAAGTAGCCAGCGGCAAAAAGACCGCGGCGCAAGCGGCACAAGAACAATTGCAAAACCAATTGGATTCCGCCAAACAACAGCTTCAAAACGAAAAAAACGCCTGGGCTGAATTGTTGAAATAGTAGTTGTTATTAAAGTGCTAAAAACACACTTTCAAAATACAGAAAGTGTGTTTTTTCTTTGTTTCTATCCGGCCTGACGGCAAAAACCATACATGCCATCCCGTACACCCAAAGTGTTGTCATCCCGGACTTGATCCGGGATCTCACCGCTTTCTATAACGGCCCCTTAGATAAAATTCCACCCCCGATTTTGCCGGGGGTGGGTTTTACAAGCAGCCAATTTTTTAGTCGTCTATATGTTTCGGGCCGGGTACTTTATGATCCTTCGGATGTTTTTGGAACTTCCCGTTTTTAGGCCCCTTGAAAAATGGACGCGTACCTTTTCCTTGGCGCATATCGCGGGCGGGGCGGTCAAACAGAACTCCTAAATCGCCTTCTGCTTTAATCAAGGCCTCGGTTTTTTCTTCCACCCACGCCTTTTTGGCTTGCGCGGTTTGGGCTTGTTCCAAATTCTTTTTCATTTCGTCCAAGCGTTTGACAAAATTATCCAGTTGCGCCTGTTTGAACTTTAATTGTTCCTCATGGATTTTTTCCACATCAGCCATAATTTCAGCTTTTTTGGCTTCCTGTTTTTTGCCTTTGAGTTTTTGATACTCTTGGACTAGTTTTTCCATTTTTTCTTCGGTGGCTTTCATTTTTTTGCGTTGTTCTTTTTGCGCTTTCAAAAACTCACCTTTCTTTTGCGCCATCGCCGGAAGTTCATCCGCTTTGGCGGGAACAGCCACTTCTTCAGCGGCAAAGGCCGGGATAAATAAACCCACAGCCAAGAGCGACAACATTACTTTCTTATTCATAATTTCCTCCTAGAAATAATTTTCCAGATCTGTTAAGTCCTGCGCAAAGGCTGCGAAATCATCCTCTGCGGAAGCATTCATATACGCCACTAAACCGTGTGCGTCAAACGCGGTATTAACGGGTAAAAACGTCCATACACAAGCCGCACATGCGGCGGCGGCCAATCCCGCCAGTTCCCACTTAAAACGCGCCCAGAGCGGTTTTTTGCGCGTCGTACGGGCAAACAACGCATCTATCATAGATGCCGGAGCCGGCGTGGGGGTTAATCCTTCGGCTACTTGGGCCAAAAAACGCCGCTCCACTTGGCAAGCCGGGCAAGATTTCAAATGCGTTTCAAACGCTTCTTTTTCGGCCGGGCCCAATTCCCCTTGCACATATAATAAAAGTTGTTCACACGGTTTCATATTGTTTCCTCTTGCGCTGTTTGTTGCGCGATTAACTGCCTTAATTTTTTAACGGCCCGATGGCAATCGGCTAGGACCGTCCCTAACGGTCTGCCAACGGTATCCGCAATTTCTTGAAACGACATAAACTGCCGCAAATAAATCATTTCCCGTTGGCGGGGGGGTAATTGCTCCGCCGCCAAAGCGACCGCGCGCTCTAATTCTTTGCCGGTTAATTCCTCTAACGCTGATCGGGAATTATCGGCGAGTGTTTCCTGCCAAAAAGCGTTTCCGTCGTCGTCAGTCTGGTCCAGGGAAATGGTCTGCTTAACATCACGCCAGTAATTACACACTTTGTTGCGCGCCGTTAAAAACAGCCACGACTTAAATTTCCCTTGCGCCTGATATGTTTTAGCGTGCTTAAATAACGAAATAAACACCTCTTGAAACAGATCTTCGGCCACACTTTCGTTTTTTACCAGCGAGAGGATATATTGGTAAAGCGCATTTTTATACCGAAATACAAGTTCCTCAAACGCTTGGTTATTACCTGCACAAAACGCGGCGACTAACGCATCATCATTTTGTCTGTCTTTATTGGAATCCATAGTTATATAACACCCAACCTACAATTTTTATTGCACTTTCCAAAATTATAATAAATTCTCAATATCCGGAGGCCTTTATGTTATATAATAAAAAGAAATCTGCCGGGACATCACATGATAACGGAGTTTGAAATAATATGTCGTTAAGCAAAAAAACAGAAATTTGGGTTCGGGCCCAACTGATTTCCTGTGAACAACAAACTAGGATTTTAGACTTTGAAAGAACCCACGGGAACCACACATTTTGGAACGTCGCCATGGGAATTGCCGGCAGTTTAATCGGACTGGGATTTTGTTTACTTATTGCGGCCAATTGGGACCATTTACCCAACGTAGTTAAACTGATAGGCGATTTTGCGTTGTTAGGCGGATTTTTTTACGCCACTTATTGGAGCCTACAAAACAAACGCAACGGATTAAAAGAGTTTTTTGCCATTTTGTCGTTTCTGGGAATAGGAGCCACCATTGGACTGGTGGGACAAATTTTTCAACTTTCCGGCGGTTGGCCAAAGGCGGCCTTGTTTTGGGCCGTATTAAGTTTACCGTTTGTATTTGTCAGCCGGTTGACCCTTTTTAATACGGTTTGGCTAGTGTTACTGGCTAGCTCGTTCCCCTTGAAGTGGTTGAGCGATTTTTACGAGGCAGTTTTTAAGGAACTTACCCTCACTACCGTATTGACTCTTGCGGGGATGTACGCAGTTTATAGGGGGCTTTACCGGTTTAGCCGCTATACCGAAAAATACACGTGGTTACCCACCGTGTTGGCCAAACTCACCTTAGCGGCTGTTTATGTGACCGTTTGTTTTATCGGCCTAAACTGGGGGATCTCGTCCACGGGCGACGCACTAATTTCGCTAGGGGCCCATATCATTGTATTTGGCTTTTTTGCGTTGCGGATATTTGAGGCGGTACGGCAACAAAATTTGACGTCTTTTAAGCGAAACGCCATTTGGGCAGAAATTTATATTTTCTTAATTTTTTCTTCTCATCTTACGCATTTAGGGCTGTCCGGATTAGGGTTTATCGGCGGGGGGCTGTTGATTTTATTTTTCATTTGGGTCTTACGCCGCACCAGTAGGTATATCAAACAAATGGAGATTTTCAAATGAAAAAACGCACCTTAGCCCTTGTATTTTTTGTACCGTGGGTACTGTTGGCCGGGTGGGTGGTGGGCCTTGCCTGCTTGCGCGCTGGCGGAAGTGAGGTAACGGTAAGTATTACCGGGTACGATCCGCGCGATTTACTTTCCGGGCGGTATATTGCTTATCAAATTGACTGGGAACAAACAGATTGCACGCAATTTCCGGGTAAAAAGTGTCCGCCGGGAAAAGAGTTCTGCACCGACGACACTTGGGGCCGTTCCTGCCGTTTTTATATATCGGAAACGTCCGCAGACGGGCTAGACCGATTGTTCCGCCAACGAAATGAATCGCTCCGTTTTGAAGTGGTTTATTCCTACGCACCGCACAAAAAACCCATTGCCAAAAAGTTACTGATCAACGGGCAAAACTGGCAAGATTATTTACGCCAAAACCCCGGACTTGTAAAGGGAAAATAACCCCGTCGTTTCACATAACACACGCCTAAGCAAACTCATTTATACACAGAAAAACGGCCGCGTAAAAGCGGCCGTTTTAGCGTAAACTGGACGACTTGCCTATTCGTAGCGTAACGCATCAATAGGCGTTAATTTAGAGGCCTTATAGGCCGGGTAAAAGCCGAAGAACACACCCGTAGCGGCAGAAAATCCGGCAGATATCAAAATAGACCACACGCTTAAACTGGTTTGCAAGGACATATATTTAGACACAAACAGCGAAAACAGAATCCCCAGCAAAATACCAATTAAACCGCCCATACAAGACAAGGTAACCGCTTCGCCTAAAAACTGCATACGGATATTCCAACTCGTCGCGCCAATAGCCATACGGATACCGATTTCGCGCGTACGTTCGGTGACCGACACTAACATAATGTTCATCACCCCGATACCACCCACCACGAGCGAAATAACCCCAATTACCCCTAAAAACAAACTAATCGTGCTAGCGGTACTTTTGGCTTGTTCCACGAACGAGGCCATATCGTCTAACTGGAAATCGTCCTTTCCAAGCGGATGGATGCGGTGGGTATTGCGTACCGTATTGGAAATATCTACTTTCATATTTTCAATTCGGTCAAAATCAGCCACTTTAATCACTACGCGGTCTAATGCGCGGCGGCTGGTACTACTCCAACCGGAACTCATTTTTACTTTTCCGGTCGTGTAGGGAATCAGCGCCCCTTCGTCCATATTAAACCCAAACCCGGTAGAACCCGTTTTTTTGGTAATGCCCACTACGGTAAACGGGATATTATCCAAAACCACCGTTTTATTTAGCGGGTCCACATCCCCAAAAATAGTTTGGGCCGAAGTGGCCCCTAACACCATAACTTGGGCATAATTGGCAATTTCACGCTCGGTCATTTCGCGCCCTTTTTCTACGACCCAATCATACGCCTTAAAAATATCGGTATCGGTAGCCAAAACGCTCAAAGACACGCTCGTATTTTTGTATTTAACATCAAAACTGCGTTGGATATACGGGGCTACGGCATCCACGCCTTCCACCTCGCGAATTGCATGCACGTCGTCCATGGTTACGTCTTTGGGGGAAGAAATACTTTCGTCCAAATTCCACGGTTGGCGTAAAAATAAAATGTTCGTACCCATGTTGGAAAACCGGTCGGTAATGCTCTTTTTCGTGGCCGCCCCAACCGCCAACACCGTAATTACCGCCGCTACCCCGATAATGATACCTAAACTCGTCAACGCGGCACGCATTTTGTTAGCCAAGATAGATTTTAAGGAAATTTTGAAAATGGAACAAAAAGAATCCCACATATTATTTTACCTCGTCGCTGATTTTGTTGCCGTCTTTGAATTTGATAAGCCGCGACGCATATTCGGCAATATCCGGCTCGTGCGTAATTAAAATGATGGTCTTGCCCATTTCTTTATTAAGCCGGGTGAAAAGTTCCATCACTTCAATACTCATTTTAGTATCCAAATTGCCGGTAGGTTCGTCGGCAAAGATAATCGGCGCGTCGCACACTAAACTGCGCGCAATAGCCACACGCTGTTGCTGTCCGCCGGAAAGTTGGTTGGGCAAGTGAAATGCCCGTTTATCCAGGCCGACCGCTTGGAGAGCCGCCAACGCCTTTTCCCGCCGCTCGTGTGCGGGCGTATGATTATAAATCATGGGCAGTTCTACGTTTTCCACCGCCGTTGTACGCTTAATCAAGTTAAACCCTTGGAACACAAACCCGATTTTGCGGTTGCGTACACCGGCCAGTTTAGACAAATCAGTCGCGGTTACATCAATACCGTCTAACATATACGAGCCGCTAGTCGGTTTATCCAAACACCCTAAAATGTTCATAAACGTAGACTTACCCGAACCGGAAGGCCCCATGACCGCCACAAATTCGCCTTTCTCAATAGACACGCTGACCCCGTTTAGGGCGCGTACTTCTACATCGCCGAGTTTATAAATTTTATACAAATCACGTGTATCAATCAACGCCATACGCGGCTCCTGTATGTTAGCGACGGCGTCCGCCGTTACCACCGGGCCGGGGAACATTCATAGTCGCGCCCGCCACCGCTTTCAAATTATTTTCACCTACAATAATTTTATCGCCCTCTTGGATATCGCCCGACATAATTTCCGTATTTTTAGCCGCAATAATACCAATCGTTACATCCACGCGTTGGGGTGCTTGCCCGCGTACCGATTTCCACACGCCCGTATTTTCGTACGTGCGTTTGTTGGTAGAGGGGGAAAAGCGCAACGCTTCGTTGGGTACCATGAGTACGTCCTCTTTCTGTTGGGTAAAAATCGTCATGGTGGCGGTCATACCAGGTTTTAACCGCAGGTCCTCGTTGTTCACGTCCACGATAACGGTATAAGAAGTACCGCCCGTTGCAGAAGAAGAATCTACATAATTGGTGCGGACTTGGCGAACTACCCCTTTGAATTTTTCGCCCATATACCCGTCTAACGTAAATTCGGCCTGTTGTCCGGCCTGTATTTTAACAATATCGGCCTCGGAGACTTTGGCCTCAATTTGCATTTTGGTTAAATCTTGCGCCACCACAAATAATTCCGGCGTAGAAAACCCGGCCGTAATGGTTTGGCCTTCGCTTACTTTGCGGGTCAACACGACCCCGTCAATCGGTGAAACGATTTTGGTATTGGAAAGGTTTTTCTCAGCCGTATCTACATTGGCTTGCGCACGGATCACGCTGGCCTGTGCGGAATTTAACGAACTTTTGGCGTTAGCGTAGGACAATTCATGTTCTTCTAAATCCACTTTAGACACATAATTTTTGTCAAACAAGGCCTGATAACGCTCGTAATTTTTCTTCGCCAACCGGTACGATACTTCGGACGACTCCAACCCTTCTTTGGCAGACGATAAACTTGCCCGGGCTTCGGCTAACGACGCCAAAATTTGCGTTTGGTCAATCACGGCCATTAAATCACCTTTTTTGACTTCGCTGTTATAGTCCACATAAATTTTCAAAATCTCGCCGGAAACCAACGCACCGACTTGCGTGGTATTCACCGGGTTAATCGGTCCGGACGCTTCCACCATATCGGCGATAGACCCTTTCTTAACCGTTGCCAAGCGAAATTGCGGCGTCGGGCTACTCTTAACAAAACATCCTTTCAGGCCCCATACCGCCACTAATAATACCGCCAAAACGAGCAGTTTTTTCAACCAGCTCATTGTCCAAAACATGCGCCATACACCCACGCAAAAATTTTTTAATTTTACGAATAATTGTTTCATATCAGTTAGTCCCCATTGCTTGTTTCAAATCGGCCACGGCCGACGCATAATCATACCGTGCGGTCAGTAAACTCAGTTCCGCATCCGTATAAGCCACTTCCGCATCTTTTAATTCAATAACATCTCCGATACCTTCGTTATAGCGGCCTTGGGAAAGCTCCAAATTTTCTTTGGCTTTTTCCACGTTCAGTTCAGCCAGCGGGATACTTTCCGCGGCTTCCTGCATGGCGATATAAGCGTTTTGCACCTCTAAAAAGACATCATTAAGTAAACTGCGGTTAGAGTTATTGATTCTTTCTAAATTTAACTGCGCCTGTTTGACGCTGTTGTACGTTTTGAACGCACTGAAAATCGGCACGTCCACCGACAACATCAACTTTGTTTCTTCGTTATCCAAACGCAAATCGTCGCTGTATTTACTAAATCCGGCCGAAAACGAAAACGTCGGGAAGTAACCGGCTTTGGCCTGGTTAACTCTAATTTGGCCGATCTTGGCATTTGTTTTGGACGATAAAACATCCGGCCGGTTTTCGTAAGCAGTTTTAACTGCCTCGTTAAAGGGCATATCCAGGGGTTGCACGTCCGTTACTTGCACGACTTTCAACTGCCGGGGGGTGGTAATCCCCAACGTATTAGCCAAATTGGCAGACGTCGTTTTGACTAAATTTTGTGCGCGGATGAGGCGCAACTTTTCGTTATTCAAATTGACTTCCGCCGTCGTAACATCTATTTTCGGGCGCATCCCTTGGTTATAAAATTCGGCGGCGCGGTCGTACTGTTCTTGGTACAAATCGCGCGACTGGGTGCGAATAGCCACCGCGCGCTGGGCAGAAGCCAACGCGTAATAAGCCTTTTTAACATTACGGGCAATGGAATTGGTTTGGTTGGTCAAATCTAACTTGGCCTGCTCCAACTGCATATTGCTGATTTTAACCGCGCGGACTTTATCGGTAAATCCGGAAATGGCTAATTGCGCTTGCGCTTGCGCGTTGTGCGTGCCAAAGTCGGACGTCGATTGTCCGGCCGGATTAGACACGGTGTAACCTTGCGAAGCTCCGGCCTTAACCGTCGGCAAAAACTCGCCGCGGGCTAAATTAACTTGCACTTGCGCTTCTTGCACCGCCAGTTGCGAACTCACCACTTTAGGACTACGCGCCAGCGCGATACGGATACAATCTTCTACCGTCAGCGTATCGGCGAGCAATGCGTCTATTTCTTCTTTGGTGGCCGGAGTCAGGCGCAAAGGGTCTTTGTCCTGCTCCGTTGCGTCCTGCGCGTACAGCCCCGCGGCGTACAACAAATCGTCCGCCGAGCGCACGTCAGATGCGAGCACAATAAACAAGCCAAAAAATAAAAATAAAGTTATTTTTCTCATATACATTATTATACAAATTTCGTAAAAAATTAAGTACGGCCTACTTATATTACAACCCCGCCCGCTACTTTTTTATTGCACCGTTATAAAGAAACGTACGGGTTGACAGCACTTTTGCCTTTGACGTCACCCTGAAACTCTGCGGGCCGCCGATTCAGGATCTCACCTTATTGTATGAACGGCGAGATGCTGAAACAAGTTCAGCATGACGGCATTTTGGAGTTACGGGATGACAGCATAAAATAAAGTCATTCACGAAATTTGTAATCGGGAATCTCCACCGCTTTAGAACAACTATAAGGAGGAGATCCCCGATAGAAACATTCGGGGATGACGATAGAAGAAGGACAACGGCAAAAAATAATGTCATTCCAAACTTGATTTGGAATCCCACCTTGTTGTAGAAAACAACGAGATCCCGTATCAAGTACGGGATGACAGCACTTTGGGTGTACGGGATGACAATATAAAATAAAAAGCCGTCCTGCTGGATAAAAAACAGGGTCATGCTGAACTTGTTTCAGCATCCGTCGTTATAATAACGGCAACAACAGACCCTGAATCAAGTTCAGGGTGACGGCTAGGGAGCAAACAACGAGATCCCGTATCAAGTACGGGTTGACGGCACTTTTTGCCTTTGTCGTCACCCTGAAACCCTGTGGCCCGCAGGTTATGGGGGGATGTTCCACTACCGCTGGCAAGTTATATATAATATAAATATGTTAAAACCAATTATCCTACTGTGTATTGCTAACCTGTTTATGACGGTGGCATGGTACGGACATCTTAAATTCAAAAATGCCGCGTTGTGGCTAGTAATTATCGCCAGTTGGGCGATTGCCTTTGTAGAGTATTGCTTTCAAGTGCCCGCTAACCGGATGGGAGCGCAGTATTTTTCCGTTACGCAATTAAAAGTAATGCAAGAAGTAATTACGCTACTGGTATTTGCCGGATTTTCCGCCGTTTATTTTAAGGAAAGTTTTAAGTGGAATCACCTGGTCGGTTTTTTATGTCTGGTAGCCGCCGTATTTTTTGTGTTCAAAAAATGGTAATCTATTGCGCCATACATAAACTATAATAAGAGTATGAAAAACAAACACAGATTATTTATCAAAATGGCAGAACTGGTGGAGCAACAATCTACCTGTTCACGTTTACAAGTCGGCGCGGTGTTAGTGAAAGAAAACCGCGTCATCAGCATTGGTTTTAACGGTACCGCTTCGGGCCAACAACATTGCGAAGACTATTTCAAAGAACTTTACGAGAAAGAATATAAACAAGAATTTCCCACGCTAAAAGACTTTATGGCCAGCCGCACCTTTTACGATTTGCACGGCAAATTCTCTATTGATAACGAATTGCACGCCGAGCAGAACGCTATTTCCTTTGCGGCCAAAAACGGTATCGCCACGCAAGGGGGGACAATTTATGTAACGTGGTCGCCCTGTGTGCATTGTGCTAAAGTAATTGTCAGCGCGGGCATTAAAAAAGTATTTTTCAAAAACTTATATGACCGCAGCCAAGAGGGCATTTATTTCCTACAAAGAAACGGGATTGAATGCCGCCAACTCACCCCTCAAGATTTAGACGAGTGTGTGCATCCCTGCTAAATTTACTATAATATAATATATGAAAAACCAAACTACCGCTGCCGCGGAGAATAAAGATTTTTTAACGGAGTTCTTAACCAAGTCCGTCCGTTTCTGTAAACAACACCGCAAGCCCGTGCTTGCCACCGTAGTAATTGTCATCCTGTTAGGTGTAGGGATTTCTTGCTATGTTAATCATTGTAAACAAGTAACCGAGGACTCTTGGGCCGCCTATTACAACGCGCAAATTGCGTTCTTGCAAGAAGGCCAAGAAGCCGCTTTTGCCCAATTAGATACATTGACTAGCGACTTCAAAGGCACTCCGGCTGCCGCGTATGCCCAACTGTTAAAAGCAAACCTTTTGTACGCGCAAGAAAATTTTGCGCAAGCCGCCACTATATATAAGGAACTGGCGAACCACAAAAACGAAACGGTCCGCACCGAAGCCGCCCTTTCGCATGCGGCCGCGTTGCAAGCCGCCAAAGATTATAACGGTTCTATTCAAGCGGCGAAAAGTTTTATTGAAAAAAATTCCAAAAGTTTTGCGCTTCCGCAAGCGTATTTGACGCTCGCCATGAGCCAAGAACTCGCCGGGGACAAACCCGCCGCCTTGGAAAGTTACAAATATCTCTTGGAAAATTACACTAAAACCTACTTTGGCACACTGGCTAAAGATAAAATCTCACAATTACAGAAATAGAAATCAAAAAACACCCGTTTTATCGGCTTTGTAGCGAGAAATGGGTGTTTTCTCGTCTTAAAATTCAATAAAGGAAGTCTTATGAAAAAAATAGTTACACTAATATGTACCCTTCTGCTGACCGAGTTGTCTTTCGGCGCAGGATTTGCCCTGTATGAATTCAGTGGCCGTTCTACCGCTATGGGTGGAGCCGTAATAGCTAATAAGGCAGAGCCGGCCTCTTTGGCACTCAACCCTTCTCTCATTACCGAGTTAGAAGGTATGCAAATGCAAACCAACGTAACGGCGGTTCGCCCGCATGCTACCGCTAGCGTAAACGGAGACGCCCGCGATATTAAAGACAAGAATTGGTTTTTACCCAGTTTATATTTAACGCACAAATGGAGTGAGGACATTTCCTTCGGGTTAGGCGTATTTTCCCGCTACGGGCTCGGCGGAACATACGAAAATCACGCCGGATGGACGGGATCTTATTTGGCCTATGAAGTAAGTTTGGAAACTATTTCCATTACTCCGGAACTTGCCGTTAAAGCAAGTGATGAACTCTCTTTGGCCATGGGGCTAGAAGCCATGACCATTAAATTTAATCAAAAATTAACAAACTCAGAAACAACAGATACTGATATTCCAAAACCAAACTTTGGCAAAGATTTTGAAATGGAAGGCGACGGCATCAGTTGGGGGGGAAATTTCTCCTTAAATTACCACCCACAATGGGCCCCTAAGTGGAAATTTGGCGCCGCCTATAAAACCAAAATCAAACACAATATGAAGGGCTCTTTTCGCACCCAAGACCCCACTTGGGGAAACAATCTAGACGATTATATACATACCGGTCCGGTCAATGGGGCGATTAACTTTCCGGACAGTGTATCGGCGGGACTTTCTTTTACTCCAACAGAAGACTGGATTTTAGAAGCCGGCATTGTGGGTACATTTTGGAGTGCGTATGATCAGCTCGTCATTGAATACAGAGATACCGAACAAGCGCCTGAAATCCGTAACAAAAAATTGTACAAAGATGTGTACCGCTTAAATTTGGGGGTGGAGCATAAACTCAATGAAAACTGGGCCTTTCGCGGTAGCTATGTATATGATAAATCGCCCATTAACGAAAAAGCCATGGACACCCTTTTACCGGTGGATGACCGCCATATTGTCAGCGTAGGGCTTGGTTATCAAACAGATACTTGGAGCGCTGACTTTGCTTATTCACACATTTTTTCTAAGGACTTAAAAGGCAAAAGTTACCCGAAGAAGGGACATTCCTTTGATATGGAATACACCAATGGTAGCAGTGACATATTGGCGCTGTCCTTCGGTTATAAATTCTAGTATTAGCCGTATAGTATAAAAACCCATCCGCAAGGGTGGGTTTTTTTCGTATAATAATTGAACCCAAAGGGGAGGAACGTAAAATGAAAAATTGCGAAACGAACGACCGTAAAGTAGCCGTTATCGGCTGTGGGTTTGTAGGAGCCGCGAGCGCGTTTGCGCTTATGCAAAGCGGACTTTTTAGTGAAATGGTATTACTAGACGCCAACCAAAGCAAGGCAGAGGGCGAAGCCATGGACATTTCCCACGGCGAGGCCTACGCCCGCCCCATGAAAATTTACGCTGGCACCTATGACGATATCACCGACGCGGCGATTATCATTATTACCGCCGGAGCCAACCAAAAACCGGGCGAAACGCGTTTAGATTTAGTGCAAAAAAATGTGGGCATTTTCAAAACGATTATCCCGGAAATCAAAAAACGCAATTACAAAGGCATTTTGCTCGTCGTAGCCAACCCGGTGGATATTCTTACCTATACCGCGCTAAAATTAAGCGGACTACCCGAAAACCGCGTAATCGGTTCGGGTACTGTATTAGACACGGCACGCTTTCGTGAAATTTTAGGCAACCATTTAGAGGTAGATGCCCGCAGTGTACACGCGTTTATCGTGGGCGAACATGGCGACAGCGAAATTGCCGTTTGGAGTACAGCCAATGTGGCAGGTGTACCGATACACAAATTTTGCAGTTTGCGCGGATTTCATAATCACGACGAGCAAATGAAAAAAATTGCGGAGGAAGTTAAACAAAGCGCGTACGAAATTATCAAGCGCAAAAAAGCCACTTACTTCGGTATTGCTATGGCGGTAAAGCGGATATGCGAAGCGATCGTGCGCGACGAAAAATCAGTACTGCCCGTTTCTAATTTAATGCACGGCGCGTACGGTATTAACGATATTACATTAAGTATGCCCGCCGTCGTTGGCCGTAACGGGGTGGAACTCCAAATGCCGATTTCCTTAGACGGCAACGAGGCCTTGGCGTTAAAGGCGTCTGCCGACATGCTAAAAAAAATTGCCAAAGAATCCGGCGTAGAAAATTAAATTTATTAGTGGATATAACCGCTAATTAAAATTAGTATAATAAGTGGGTCAGGCGGTTTTTACTGCCTGGCCTATAATTTATTCTGTTTTTTTGGGAATCTGCAAAGATTACGGTTTTGCGATGAGCAAAACAGTACACAAACCAAAAAACAGTCGTTATAAAAGCATAAGATAAACGGCCTAATTACCCGATTATTTTATGCTTAATGTCTGCCGTTTGCAAAAACGGCAGACTACGGCTGTTGTTTTATGCGTTTGTGTACTCATAAAGCAACGGCCGTTTTTTATGGCTATATTCCCGAAAACAAAAAGGGAGTAGGGAATATGGCAAATCAACGCCTCACCCAAGCACGCAAAAATAAAAGTGATGAGTTTTATACGCAACTGATAGATATTGAAAACGAGTTAAAACATTACAAAGAACATTTCAAGGGAAAAACCGTTTTTTGTAATTGCGACGACCCCTACGAAAGTAACTTCTTTAAGTATTTTGCCGTCAATTTTAACCATTTAGGGCTTAAAAAACTGATTGCCACTTGTTATAACGGCTCGCCTGTCAGCGGTACCCATTTCCCTCTTTTTGAAGAACATAAAGAAATTACAAAAACTGCCCACAAGATTGTCATTACCGAAGTAAAAGACGAAAACAACGACGGAGCAATTGATTTAAGTGATGTGGAACACTTAATTAAAAACAAGAAAAATGTACTCACCCAATTAAAAGGGGACGGCGATTTTAGGAGTAAGGAATGTAGCGAATTATTAAAACAAGCCGATATTGTAGTAACTAATCCGCCCTTTAGTTTGTTTCGGGAATATGTGGCCCAACTGGTGGAATATAATAAAAAGTTTCTCATCATAGGAAATCAAAATGCTATTACCTACAAGGAAATTTTTAAGTTAATTAGAAATAATCAACTGTGGTTGGGAGCAAGTATTCATAATGGCGATAGAGAATTTATGGTACCTAAAGGATATGATATTTCTAAAAATTGCCGTTATGATGAAAAAGGAAATAAATATATTCGTGTTAGAGGACCGCGTTGGTTCACAAATTTAGATTATAGAGAACGACACGAAGATTTAGTCTTATACAAAAAATACACACCGGAAGAATACCCTACCTACGATAATTACGACGCTATCAATGTAAATAAAACCGCTGATATCCCCTACGATTACGACGGCGTTATGGGCGTACCCATCACTTTTTTAGATAAATACAACCCCAATCAATTTGAAATTTTAGACCTAAATCCGCATTTCTTTACCTTGCAAGAACAAGGACTTCCAAAAATCAAGCAATTAACACTTAAAAAAGTGGGGGAAAAGGATCCTTATGCTCGTATTTTAATCAAACGGAGATAATATGCAAATAAAATTACACGAAATCACCATCAAGGACTTATTCAACGGATATCGCAATAACGACGAAGAAGGTGTTTTTGGCTATGGCGGGAAATTAAACATCCGCCCGCCCTATCAGCGCGAGTTTATCTACAAGGAACAACAACGCGACGAAGTTATCAAAACCGTACAGAAGAATTTTCCGCTTAACATTATGTATTGGTGCGAAAACGACGACGGTACCTTTGAATTGCTAGACGGCCAGCAACGCACTTTAAGCATTTGCGAATACTGCGCGGGCAATTTTTCCCTAGATTCTAAGTATTTCCACAGTTTAACGCAAGATAAACAAAACGAAATCTTACAATATAAACTAATGGTCTATATCTGCAAGGGCGAGCAATCGGAAAAATTAGATTGGTTCAAAACTATCAATATCGCCGGGGAAGAATTGACCGACCAGGAACTGCGCAACGCCATTTATACGGGCCCTTGGCTTAGCGACGCTAAAAAATTATTCAGTAAAACAGGTTGCTTGGCCTATAAGATTGGGAGCAATTATTTAAGCGGAGTGGCTATCCGTCAGGACTATTTGGAAACGGCTTTAAGGTGGCTCTGCAACCAAAAGGGCTATGACACGATTGAAGATTACATGAGCAAAAATCAATTTGCACCCAACGCTAACGAATTGCGGTTATACTTCCAAAATGTTATATCGTGGGTGGAAACCGTTTTCCCCAAATACCGCAAAGAAATGAAAGGAATTGAGTGGGGAATTTTATACAACCAATACAAAGACACCCCACAAGACAGTAAAAAGTTAGAAAAAGAAATTTCTACCTTGATGCAAGACGACGACGTAACCAACAAAAAGGGTATTTATGCCTACTTGCTAACGCATGACGAAAAACACCTAAATATCCGTGCCTTTAGCCCCAGCATGAAACGGCAAGCATACGAACGGCAAAAAGGCATTTGCGCCAAGTGCCATAAGCATTTTGAGTTGGAAGAAATGGAGGCCGACCACATTACTCCTTGGTGTGAGGGGGGCAAGACAAACGCCGAAAATTGCCAAATGCTCTGCAAGCACGACAACCGCACCAAGTCCGATAAATAAGGGCTCTAATTCAAAACGCCCTAAATGCTGTCATCCCGGACGCATTAAATGCTGTCCTCCCCGAGGATTTCTATCGGGGATCTCCTCCTTATAGTTATTCCAAAGCGGTGGGGATTCCCGATTACAACTTTCGGGAATGACTTTATATTATGCCGTTATTACAAATCGGTATGTTTTTAGATCTTTTCCAACAGTTTTTGCACCAGACGGGGAACCGCGTACGAAGAAAGAGCCGCTTTTTTTATGCGTAAAAACTCCGTCGGCACTTTAGCCGAGGGGGGAAGAACTACCTTATATAACCGTGCCCACAAAATACGGTGCGACAACACATGTTTGACAGGCTCACCCACCGTCGTCAATTTAGTACGACCGCACCAAGTCGGTTTTTTGGTAAGCACGCCCCCGCGGGTAGTTTCCACCAGGGGTAATTCATACAAATTTTGCCAAATATCACCCGCCCCGCGCTTGTGCAGCCACACATACGTCCCTTGCTCTACATATATATAGTGGAAAAACCGCTCGGACACTTTTGGCTTTTGCGCCTTAACAGGCAATTTCTCTATACAGTTCGTTTTGCGCGCGTGGCACTTTTTAGCAAATGGACACGCCTTACATTGGGGAACTTGCGGGGTGCAGACTAGCGCGCCAAAGTCCATAATGGCCTGATTAAAATCTCCGGGAGATTTTTTATCCAACAATTTTTGCGCCAAGGCGGTAAACTGTTTTTTCCCGTCGGTAGAGTCAATGGGCGTTTCCACGCCAAACACGCGCGACAATACCCGATAGACATTTCCGTCCACCACCGCATAAGGCATATTGTATGCCATGGAACAAATCGCCGCCGCGGTATAGTCGCCCACGCCCTTTAAGGCGCGCACACCGTCATAAGTAGTGGGGAATTTTCCGTTCATACTCTTGGCGGCCGCATGCAAATTACGCGCGCGCGAATAATAGCCGAGCCCTTGCCACAGTTTTAAGACGGTATCTTCGTCCGCCGAGGCCAGCGCGGCAGGCGTAGGAAATTTTGCGGCAAATTTCTCGTAATACGAAAGCCCTTGCGAAATGCGCGTCTGCTGAAAAATAATTTCCGACAACCAAATCAAATACGGATTGTGCGTATCACGAAACGGCAAGCTGCGTTTATTTTTTTGATACCACGCGAGCAAAGTGGGGGAAAAATCTTTCATAAACTTATTTTACTACTTTTCTACGGGATGACGGCGGGGGAAAGGGCACGACAAAAAATAAAACAATGTCATTCCAAACTTGATTTGGAATCTCACCTTGTTGGAGAAAACAACGAGATCCCGGATCAAGTCCGGGATGACAACACTTTGGGGTTACGGGATGACGGCGGGGATTATCTTGTTTGCGCGTTTTTCTTCGCCGCAAAATCGCACCCGATTTTGCAAAATCCGTTTTTATGCTCACGCGGGGGGATAAAACCCTTTTTTTTAATAAAATGCGGCAAAAAAATTATCCCCGTTTTTTGCCACACCCGCTAAACCAAAAATCTAAGCCAGATTATTATATTAGATTTTTTACCCCATATATCACGCTTATTTTTGACAAACCAAACTCAATTTTTACACGCCTTATTTCTTTTTTCTCGTCTGGAAAATGGCTTTATCCCCAAGTTTTGGCATAAAAAGACATAAAACAACATATATTGACATATGACACAAAAAATTTTATTATATGTCTATTCCACGTGGATAACTCCTGTGGAAAACTTTTTAAGCGGCATCCGGAACTAAACCTATGAACGAAACAGACAAGACCCAAAAAATCAGGTTCAAATTTGCCAATGGCGAGGAATTTGAGGCCGAAGGATCATTAGATTTTGTAGAAACACAACGCGACTATTTCTTATCTTTAATCAAAAAGAAACCGTTGTCCCGCCCCACCCAAACAGGGGGAATAAATTCATCCGCAACAGCCGGATCTGCCGCGTTGCAAGAGGACGCGTCCGTATCCGGCACGCTTACCCCGCGCCTATACGCTACGGCCCCCGGCTCCTACGCGTATGAGCCAGCAACCCCAGCCAAACCGGCCCCCACAACAGACGTGCCATCTAATGACGGGCCTTTTTTGGGTACGCATTTATGGGAACAACTGCTTGTACAAGAGGGGGATAACCTATATTTACGACGCAAATTTCACCTATCCGCCGACGACGCCGCACTGATTTTGTTGGCGGGGGGAAAAGAATTGCTACGCAAGGACGGTTGCAGCGCGCTGTGGCTTTCCCGTGCTCTAGCCAAATCCGGCTTTGAAACGGGGCGTTTGGACCGTCTGCTAGCCCCGGCCCAAAAACTCAATTTCTTACTCTGCCAAGGGGTCAAACGCAGTCGTCTGTATATGCTCACCCCGGCCGGGCTGGCGCACGCCTTTGTACTAGCCGAGAAAAAGGCCCAAAACACGCTATAAGTTAAAAAGTGGGGGGAGGCCCCCTTGTCGGCCACCCCATGGCCAAGACTCTTTGGATAAAGGAAACCCCCGCCAGCCCCCGCGGTTTATCCTAGCCGGTTACCCCCTTTCTTTTGTGCCCGTTTTAACCCCTTTTTGAACTCATTTTACACCCCCTCATCCAAACGAGGTGGAAAACATTTTTTGCGCAAAATCTAATTTGACAAATTAGATTTTTAACATTTTCACAAATTTTAATGATGCAAGACCATCCGGTTTACAAAACTCATATTTTTAGGGTAAAAGAGGGGTTATTTGTCAGGTTTATTTTACTAACGATAATTTTTATTATGTTAATAAAAGCAGGGAAAAACGGGCGTAAACTATAACTATATTCATTATTTAATTTATTTGTTTTATACATAATATTTAAAACTTTTTCATATAAAACTTATACGATTTATAGAATTTATTTTTTAGCAGTATTCGCACCAAAATAAAGGCATCAAAAAGGCATTTTATTTTTATTTTCAAACTTCAAATCAGAGCCGATTTTTGTAAAATAAAATTTTATAAAAAATGCAAATTTAATTCAAATTTTGCATTTTTTTACAAAACGCGCTAAAACGCCCCAGAACGATTTGGAGGTACCTAGGGATATGGGGAAAATAAAATGGGCGATTTTAGAAATACTTAAAATTTAAGGTTTTTTATCATTTTTACCATCCCCCCTTGTTTTTGGGGGCGGAACAAAGGTAACTTCCCTTATTTTTGGTTAGTTAGGACTTCCGGACAAAAGGTCTCTTACGCACTTTGGGCCTTTTAATAGGTTACGGGATATGAGGTTTTGAGCGCGCGCTGAGCCTTGGCGTTTGCCTTGATTTGGACTCTTGCATTTGGTACGCGGTGATGCGTTGCGTACGCGGGGTTTTACGAGTTCTTTGTGTGATTTTATTTTTTTGTATGGGGGGTATAAGGCCCCCCAGAGCACGTTTTCGGGCAGTTTTGTGTGCGATTTATAAGGGGGGAAATACAGGAAAAAGGGGAGGAACCCCCTATTTTTGCAGGTTCTCCCCCCATCATTTACCGCCCCAAAATGCTGTCATCCCGTACTTGATACGGGATCTCATCGTTGTCCCTCGTCCGTTCATCCAATAAGAAGATGCCGGACACCAACCTTCCGGCATGACAACTCTTTTTTAACAGCAGATCCTGAATCAAGTTCAGGATAACGCAAGAGGGCGGGAATGACATTGTTTTTTGCCGTTGTCCCGGGCGCACTAAATGTTGTCATCCCCGAATGTTTCTATCGGGGATCTCCTCCTTATAACTGTTTCTAAGCGGTGGGGATTCCCGATTACGACTTTCGGGAATGACATTGTTTTATTTCTCGCCGTTCCTTTTCCCCCCGCCGTCATCCCGTAACCCTGCGGGCCGCACAAGATAAAACCCTGAATCAAATTCAGGGTAACATTATGTTAGTTTGGAATGACTTTGTTTTATGTGGTGCGTATGTGCAAATACAATTTTTACTATTTCAATTTTGCAAGTAGCGCGGGGATAACGTCGTACAAATCCCCCTCTACGGCATAGGTAGCTGTTTTCATAATCGGCGCGTTAGGGTCTTTGTTAATTGCCACTATCACGGGCGAGCCGCCAATGCTGGCCGTATGATGCGTTTGGCCCGAAATACCGCACGCGATATAAAGTTTGGGCTTCACGGTTTTCCCCGTTACGCCAATTTGGCGCGCGGAATCTATCCACCCGTTATCGGCCGCCGGACGAGTGCCTGCTACCACCCCGCCCAGACAATCGGCTAATTTTTGTAGTAGTTCAAACCCCTCTTTTTTACCAAGACCGCGGCCGCCAGCCACAATCACTTCGGCTTGTGAAAGATCGGCACTACTTTCTTTGCCCGGGGTACAAGACGCCTGTTTTTTATGGTACTCCCCCAGTAATTCATCCAGGGTAGTTGTTGGAGGAACGGAAGATTCCTCCGCCGTAACAGACGCGTATTCCTTCATGAGGGCGGTTAAAATTTCGTTCTTTTGAATATGCACCGTCCCTTCGTAGATTTGGGTTACTTTGGCATCCCGCATGTATTTTTCCAACGGGAAATCGCGCATATACGCTATGCCGCCGCACAAGGTTACGCACTCGTCGGCTACTTCCATGGCGACGTTGGAGCAGAACAACTTGGCCTCGGCACTGTATTTGGTCCAGCGCGTGCCTTTTAATTTTTTCAGTTCATCGTGAATAACCGTTCCGTTAGCAATCGCATTTTTAACGGCTGGCAAAAATTCTTGATCCATGCGGTGCGTCAAATGATAGACAAACGCCCGTCCGGCTTCGGTCTTGGCGGCCAGTTCGGCTACTTTATGCCCCAATGCTTGAAACGTAATAAGCGGCTGACCGAATTGTTGGCGCGTACGCAAATACGGAATCGTAACGTCTAGCGCGCCTTGTGCAATCCCCACCGCTTGCGCGGCTACACCGGGGCGGGAATAGTCCAGCGTTTCTTGCAGGTATAAAAGGCCGCGGCCTTCGCTACCCAGTAAATTTTCCTTCGGCACGCGCACGTTATTAAAAACCAGTTCATACGTCGGGTTAGACCGGATACCCATTTTGGTTTCTTTTTTACCAAACGTAAAACCCGGCATGCCTTTTTCTAGCACCAGTAGCGAAATACCCCGCGCCCCGCGGCTGGGATTTGTGTTGACAGCCACGGTATAAAAATCGGCTTCTTTTCCGCCGGAAATAAAATGTTTTGAACCGTTTACAATATAATAATCGCCGTCTTTTATAGCGGTTGTTTTAAGCGCAGTAGCGTCCGAACCGGCCTCGGCTTCCGTCAACGCAAAAGCCCATAATTTTTTTCCGCTCGCCAAATCCGGACACCATCTTTCGCGTTGTTCCCGGGTAGCGGCTAAATACATGGGGATCGCCCCTAAAGCACTGGTGCCCGTCGTCAATGCAAGTCCCGCACATCCGCGCGAAAGTTCTTCAAACGACATAGCCAAACACGTAATCCCCCCTCCCCGGCCGCCGTATGCTTCGGCAATCCATAAACCGAACATGCCGGACGCACGGTATTCGTCCAACATCACGCGGGAAAATTGTTCCTTTTCGTCCATTTCCGCGCGTAACGGTTTGATTTTCCGTTCCACCAGTTCGCGGCTGGTACGCAAAATTTCGTGTTCTAATTCGTTAATGGCGTAATCCATGGGTATCCCCCGTGGGTTTTTTGAAAGACCGTCTGCGGCGGAAGAAACGCCGTTTACCGCCGTTTTTCTTGGTAGGAGGCACTAAACTACGGTATAATCTTTCTTGCTTTTTGACCATGGTAGAAACGGTAAATTCCGAAAAATCCCGGTGGTCAATGGCAGCCTCAAAACGCGAGCGCAACGCGGTATGGCGTAAAAGCACTTTGAGTTTTTCGGCAAACATGTTGATATCGTTAGAAGGCACCAAAAATCCGGTTTTGTTGTTAGTAATAATTTCGCTAATACCGTCCACATTATAACAGACCGCCGGCACGCGCATAGCCATGGCTTCTAAAAGCGACATGGGCAATCCTTCGCGTAGCGATACGCTGGCATACACATCACTAATAGCCAATAATTCCAGCGGATCATTACGCCACCCGGGAAATAAAACTTGTTTTTCAATGCTTAAATTTTTAGCCAAATTCTCGGCCGTTTTTTTCATGGGGCCTTCGCCGGTAAAAATGAAATATACATTTTTCATTTGGCTTAATACCTTATACGCCGCCAACACAAAATGAACCGGATTTTTAAGCGGCTTAAAATTGGCTAACGCCAATACAACTTTGGCATTGGCGGGAATTTTAAGCGAACCCTTTTTGGCGACCGGGTCAAACTTGAGCGGCAAAATGGGATTAAAATTGATACCCGCCCGGATCAGTTCCGTACGGACTTGCTGCACAATGCCCAACTCTTTGGCCTCCAGGGCGTTTTTGCGCGATACAAAGACGAGTACGTCCGTCATTTTGGCGCACATTTTTTCTACCATTACGAAAAACTTAAATTGCTTTTCGCCGTGTTCTTTAGCAAACCCAAGTCCGTGGAACGTGTGCACCACTTTGGCCTTGCGCCAAAAAATGCGCGCGGCAATACGCCCTAGTACCCCGGCTTTAGGCGCGTTTGTGTGGACGATATCCGGCTTGACGCGGCGCAACACGCGGCCCATTTGCAACAGGGCCACAAAATCGTGAAATACATATTTGGGATGAATCGGATGACGCAAAGCAGAGATAAAAAATACATGGGTGGGATCGTTTTTTACTTTGCCGTCCAAACGGCCGCCAGGGCCGGTAGCCAAAAACGATTCAAACTGTTGTTTATTCAAGTTTTTAACCGTCATCAGCACGCTGGCTTGGGCACCGCCTTGGTCCATGCGGGTAATAAAGTACAGAATTTTTGTTTTTTCCATTTAATTCACCGTTCCTGTTTTTGTATTTAAGATGCGCGCCTGCGGGAAATAATATTTAATAATGGCCATATAGTCCGCACCTTGTTTGGCTAGTCCGTCTGCGCCGCGTAAACAAAGGCCGACGCCTGAACCCGTATCATAACCGCGCACCAAGACGCCTTTGATATTTTTCCCTTTATATAATGGCACCATATCAAACAGGTTGGAGCGCATAGTCCCCGCGCTTAATATAAACGCGGTTTCCTGCGGGTTTTTGGTTTCGTAAGTACCTTTGGTTCCTTCAAACCGTACCGACAAAATACGCCCGGTGGGCGAGAATAATACAGGCGTAATTGCCCGCAATTTGCCGATAGGTTGTGTGTAGGCCAGACGATTCGTAATCTCTTTGGCGTCATACAAATACATCCATTTAATTCCGGCCCACTGGGTTAAATCGTGCGGGCGGGAAAATAAATCCTCGGGAGGATTAGACAAAATATATTTGCTGACGTTGGCGGGTGAGAACGTATAACCCGGTTTAGATGCGGTATTTTCCACCCCGTCCGCCGTTATCATACCGCAGTCGGTATAAAAACCGGCTTGGGCCTGCGAAAGGCGGATGTGGCTGGATTGTTTAGACACATCCAACAAATCTTTAAAAATCAAATTGATTCCGTTGAAATGGAACTTATCGTCATTATCCGTAATGTGATAGGAAGCCTCTTTGCGGTTGGTTACCGCGTCTAACAAGGCGGAACGGAACACCACCGCCAACGCTTTTAACGCCGCTTGTTGCTTGATATTTTGCGCTTGGGTGGCCAGTAGCGCGGGTACTAAATCTTCCGAGGGGACCGTATTGATAAGTTTGAATCCGCTTGAAGTTGGGACAATTTCCAACGAACCTTTTAATTCTTTGTCGCTTAAATTGGCGGCAAACAAAGTATCCGCCCGCGCATTACGTATTAGAAGCGTGTATTTATCTTTCGTTAAACTAAACGAGAAAGGACGCTTGGCGGAAAATTCCACGTGACCGCGGCTGTCTTTTACGTCCACCCCCCCTGTCTGCGGGTTAAACGAAACCGTCTTTTCCACATACGCAGGGACGTGAAGAACGTCGCCGTGTTTTTCATCTGCAATAACAACCATCCCAGACCCGCTTACGGTAATTACCTGTAATTCTTGCGGCTCATGCGCGGAGTTAGCATACAAAGCCATTTTGACAAGCGCAGAAGGCGTGGACGGCATCATGTGTACAATGGGTTGTTCCAACCGTAAATAAAACAAATAGTCAATGCTTTTATCGCCAAATTTCTGCGCGTACTGCCGAACTTTTTTGGCCCGTTGTTCGTTACGGGTATCCAAACTGTACAAGGTGGCATAATACTGCCACGCGTGCAACGGGTTTTTTTCTTTTTCTGAAAGTTTGGCAAACAGTTCGGCGGCCGGATAATTTTTTTCATCATGCTCCAACGACTGTTGTAAAAACACCGGAGCCAGTTTTTTGCCGTTGCTGACTTCGCTGGCAATCCGCCCTAACATATAAGACACAAACGAAATGGCATAGGGGTTAGACGTGTAGAGATATTGCAACTCCGAAGCGGCTTTTTCTTTATTTCCGTCAAAATACCAAGCGAGTGCCGTACCCAATTTAGCCGAAGACACATATTCAAAATCAGCGGTTAAATAAAACAAATCTTCAAACGCTTTGCGTGCTTTTTTATATTTGCCCGCTCCCAAAAGCAGCCACCCTTGCGTCAGTTGGGTAAACGGATCATCCGGGTTTAATTCAACCGCCCGTTCAATGTGCTGTAAAGATTTTTTAACAAGCCCCCGTTGCATGGATAAAAGTGCTAATTCCAAATTAGCCGCGGCGGCCTCTTGCGGGTCTGACGAATTTTCATACGTCTTAAATGAAAAATAGCAGGCATCCATTTCGCCCGCCAAACATTTTTGGCTGACGGACTTAATCGCCGGCAACAACGTATAATCCATTACGCTGTTGTATAACACATCCTCGTTCAAATTTCCGGTAAAACGGGTGGCGGCCAACGTAGATTTGGTCTCCGTTTGTGCGGCGGGCCCGGTGGAGGTTTCCGTTTGGGCAAACACGCTCCCCGCACCGGCCAATAAAATGATACCTAACAGGCAAAAATCTCTCATATACCTATTATAGCATAATAGGGCCGATAATCCCCGGATATAAAACGGGCCTTGACCTTTAAGGAAAAACCAAAAATAACCCCCGGGTAAATCCCGGGGGTTTTGAGGTTAAAACCGTTTGCTTAAAAAAAGAACATAAAACGGTTTTTCCTACGCGCCTGCAACGCGCAGAAATTATTTGTAACTGGCTTGCGCTTTTAAGAAATCAAACACTTTGCGTTCGGTAAGCGTAGCCAAGATGTGTTCCTTGCGCTCGTCAAAAAACGCTTTGATTTTCTTTTCGTCCGATTTGTTTTGGGAAGACGAAATACTCTTGTCCAGTTCGGCTTTCCAATCGGCCTCGGTGGCTTGCAAGTTTTCTTTCTTGGCAATCGCGTGCACGATATATCCAATGCGCAAATCTTTTTCTACCGACGGACGGATGCGTTCTTCAAACGCTTTGTGTTGTTCGGCGGTTAATTGTTCAGGTTTAATTTGCGTCATATTATGCACAAAATTATGCAAGGAAGATTCGGTATATTCTTCTACTAAACTTTGCGGCAAGGCAAAATTATTCATTTTAACGAGGTGATTTTCAATCTGGGTTACTTCGTCGCGTTGGGCCGATTGTTTGGCTTCGGCGTCCAGACTTTCTTTGACTTTCTTTTTCAAGGCATCTAACGTATCAAAGCCCATGTCTTTGGCAAAATTATCATCCAAAGTCGGCACGATTTTGTTTTTAATGTCATCTACCGTAACGGAGTAAGACACAGTATCGTTTCCGTCCTTGGCTTGCACTTCTTTCACGTCGCCTTTTTTAAGACCTTTCAACGATTCGGCCAATCCGGGCATGGTTTGCGGAGCAGACATATCCACCAGTTCGCTATCGGCGCTGAGTTTATAATCGTCTTTCCCGTTGCGTTGGCCTTTGTAGTGAATAACGGCGTAGCATTTATCGTCAATCGCTGTTCCTTCCGGAGCACTTTCCAACCGGGCATTGGCATCCAAAACGCGGTTTAAGTTGTCGGTTACTTCTTGATCGGTAGCGGTTTCGGGTTTTTTGGTAATTTCAATACCTTTATAATCTTTTACCTCAAATTCGGGCGCAACATCCACCGCCATTTCAAACGTAAAAGCGGCCGTCTCATTAAAGTTAGCAAAGTCGGCCTTAGTAAGCGTCGGCACGCCGACCGCATCCAATTTGGCCTCGGTCACCGCAGCGCCAATCGCGGCTTTGACCGTTAAATCTAACGCACGTTCTTTAATATGTCCGGCAAAATTTTGTTTGACTAAATCAAGCGGTACTTTTCCGGCGCGGAAACCTTGCATTTGGGCACGGGATTGCACTTGTACGGCGGCATTTTGGAAACCTTTAGCAACTAATGCGGGAGCGGCTTCTACCGACAGGGTTACGCGGCAGCCTTCTTTGCTGAGTTGTTTGGTTTTTACTTCTCCCGTTTGGGCGGTTTTGAAAATGGACATCTTTACACTCCTTTCCTCCGGACGAACCGGATAAATCATGGACGGAGAGGGACTCGAACCCTCACGGATCACTCCATACGCTCCTAAGGCGTACGCGTCTACCAATTCCGCCATCCGTCCGTGTTGGTTTTAATTTTTAAGTTAGAACTTCAAAAAGTGGGCCATGTGAGGCTCGAACTCACGACCTTACGCTTAAGAGGCGTCTGCTCTACCAACTGAGCTAATGGCCCGAAGATGTATTTATTATACCATATTTTAGTGCCAAAAAAGAAAGTCCGCTAAAATATCCGGGGACGGCTACGCTACTTTATTTGACAATATCCCCCCGTAAACGATAAAATAAATTGTTGTTATACCCATATCTATATAAGGAAATTCACGCCATGAATTATAAATTTATGTTAGGAAGTATTTTGGGAATTGGCTTGTGCCTTACCTCAAATACTTATGCGCAAGTATCATTTGATTTTGACAACATTGATACGTTGCTTACGGACAATTTGCTGGACGAAGCCACCAACCGTTATTCTTCGGTCCTGCTGTCTTTCCAACCCGAACAAGCCACCCGGCTCGGTTTTTCATCCGCCAATGACAAACTTACGTCACGTACCGCCCAGCAAAGTGCCAGAATGCTAGCGGTATTACGCTCGGTGCAAGACTCGGTACAACAAATCAATTCCAAGGAACTTTCCCAAGCCAAACAAATAGACCGCGAACTTTTATTAGACGCGCTCAACAACTCCATTTGGCAGGAAGAACAAAACCGTTTTCGGCATGATCCTTTATATTACGCCCAAGCAATAGATGCGGTGTATGACTTGGTTGTAAAACAGCTTGCTTCTCCAATACGCCAACAACATGATTTAGCCGCGCGGCTAACCCAACTGACGCAAGTAGCCAACCAAGCCGAAGAAAATCTGACCGTTGTTTCGCCGTACTTGGCGCAGTTGGCCATGGAAAAAGCGTACCATGCCTATTTATCTACCGATGAATGGGAAACGGCTCTGCACCCCAACGCCAGCGACCCGGATGCCATAAACCAAGCCAAAAAAACGGTTTATGAAGCCAAACAAGCCGTCAAAAAAATGTTTAATTTGTTCAAACAACTTTCACAACAGGAATCTGCGCAAGATTTCCGGTTAGGGCAAGACAACTATTTTACCATCCTTAAAAACCGCTATCATTGGGAAGGTAAAAAACCGGCTAAACTGACCAAAGACTTTGAACGGCGCATAAAGACCACACAAAAAGCCCTCACGCTTGCGTTAGAACCTTTTTTGCAACAAGAGGAAACCTCCGAAGTAACCGTTGTAGATGACGAGCAAGACACCCAAACAGCGCTGTTTGCGCCGGCCCAACCGATTAAAAAGAACAAATCTAAAAAACTGGCCCCGCGCAACGCGCAAGATTTTTATGCTGTCATTAAATCTTTCTTGACCGCCGACCCGGACGAAGACCCCTTGCAAACCTTGGCCGAAGATGCCCAAAACGCACAATCCTTCCTAACGGCCCGCAAAGTATTGCCCGCGAAAAAGGCAGATTTTACGCTCTCGCCTTTGCCGCAATACTATGCGTACACGCAAGCGTATTTGTTTGTGCCGCCGTTTGGCAACCAACTGACCCCGCGGGCCGATTTTTTGGTACGGATTCCGTCGGGTAATGCCACCGCCCAACAGGAACAACGCAACCAAGATTTGAATGCGCTTACCCGCAAGTTACTTGTCAGCACAGAACTCGTTCCGGGGCGCTATTACCAAGCCCAAAACACGTTGCAAAACAGCACGGTACGGCGGTTATATCCGTCGGCCAGTTTAGTCAACGGGTGGTCGGCGTATGCCAAGCGTTTGGCACAAAGGAATGGCTATATCAGTTTGGACGAGGAAATGTTGATGGTAGCGTGGGATGAATATATCCGCACGCTGAGTGCGTTTGTAGATGCCAAACTGCATCTCCGCCAATATTCATACACGGATGCGATGGACTTTTTAACGCAAACCCACGGATTAGAAGAAACCCAAGCCGAAAATATACTCAAACAAGTGGTTACTAATCCCGGCGAAGCCGTCAGTTATTTTATAGGGTTGGACGCGCTGGAAAACGCCCACCGCACCTTTAGCAAAAAGTACGGCAAAAAATTTGACGAGGCTGACTTTAATGCTAAACTGTTGAAAATCGGTAATGTGCCGCCGACATTATTAGAACAAGAACTCAAACGCTTGTATAAACGCGATGCCGAATTGAAAAAAATAAAGTCTAATTTATAAGAGGCTTACCAAAACCCCGGATATAAACATCCGGGGTTTTTTACGTTTAACTAGGACCCGTCCGCACCCTGCGGGCCCCCCCTGCAGGCCGCCGCTCCGGTCTCTCGTTGTTCCCCACTTCGGGGATACCCTTTATCAAGGTTTTCTTTCAAGCACAGGGCACGGCTTTTTTGGTACAATAATAACAGAGAGATTTTCTTCTCATTTTCCCCTGTGGGGCATTAAGGATAAAAAGCATGATTATATTGTTTTTGAATTGTGGTAGTTCTTCTGTAAAATACAGCGTCTATGATTGGGACCAGAAAAAAAGTTTGTGTGCCGGCGGCGTGGAACGTATCGGCATTGACGGTACGCGGCTGACCCAAGACCGCCCCGGTTTTCCCTCGTATGAAGTAAACCAAAACTGCAAAGACCATAAAGATGCCATCAATTTAGTTATTAAAACGCTAACCGATAAAACAAACGGCGTAATTGAAGATGTCAACGTCATTAGCGCGGTTGGACACCGTATCGTACACGGCGGAAAATTTGCTAAATCAGTAATCGTGGACGATAGCGTGGTAGCGGAACTTCGCAACATTGCCGACTTAGCCCCCCTTCACAACCCGGCTCACATTATGGGTATTGAAGCGGCCCGCGCGCTACTGCCAAACGTAACGCATGTATGCGTTATGGATACGGCCTTTCACCAAACCATGCCGCCGGAATCATACATGTATGCTTTGCCGCGCAAATGGTACACCGATTACGCCATTCGCAAATACGGCTTTCATGGCTCGTCGGTATTATACACGTCGCGCCGCGCCGCGGTGCTGATGGACCGCCCGGTAGAAGAACTCAACACCATTGTCTGCCACTTGGGAGCGGGTGCCAGTTTAACAGCCGTTAAAAAAGGCAAATGTTTTGATACCAGCATGGGTTTAACCCCGTTGGAAGGGCTCGTGATGGGTTCGCGCTCGGGGGATATTGACCCGTCAGCGTGCTTCCACATGATGCATAAACTCAACATGTCGCCCGAAGACATGTACACCATTTTGAATAAAAAAAGCGGTATGTATGCGCTAAGCGGAGACCGGTTTTCCGACCAGCGCGACATCCGCAAAGGCATTGATGAAGGAGACGAGCTGTGTGAACTGGCCGCCCAAGTGCAAGCCCACCGCATTAAAAAATACGTTGGTGCCTACATGGCGGAACTAGGCAGTTTAGATTGTATCGTTTTTACCGCCGGTATCGGCGAACGCGACCCGGATGTACGCGCCCGTTCGCTAGCCGGGTTGGAAAACTTTGGCATTATCTTGGATAAAGAACGCAACGAAGCGGCCAACACCAACAAAGTGGAGTGTTTGCTTTCCGCGCCCGAGTCCAAAGTCAAAGTATTTTTAATTCCGACAGATGAAGAAATCGTCGGCGTGCAAGACATTGTAGCCCTGTTACAAGGCACCTATGATGTATATACTAATTTCCGGTATATTTTCCAAGAGAAAACATACCGCAATAAACTGCGTGATGCAGCATTTGTAGCACAGGCCAAACAAAAACCTGAATTGTTAAAAGCGGCTATAAATCTGCCCGAACAGTTATTAAAGGAAATAAAACAATGATTTAACGCGCCCGTTTGTGTATTAGCAAACGGGCATTTTTATAAACAGAAAGTAAGGAGATAACCCTATGTTTTTACCGAAGGAAAATAAGTTCTTTGATTTGTTTGACAAGCAAGCGGAAAATATCGTCCGCGCGGCTGAATTTTACCGCAAACTGGCTGAAGAAGGCTCTTTCACGCCGGAAAACGTGCGTAAAATGCACGAGTTTGAACACTACGGCGACGAATTAACCCACACCACCATTAACACGTTAAACGAGACGTTTATCACGCCCTTTGACCGCGAGGATATCTTGGCCTTGGCAAACCGGTTGGATGATATCATTGACAACATTTATTTGCTCACGAACCATTTTTACCTCTACAAAATCACTAAGCCAACGCAATACAGCCAAAAATTGGCCGCCACCTTGGAACAAACCACCAAAGCGTTGCAAAAAGCGTTAGCCACCCTCCGGCACAAAAAGAGCATGACTGACACGTTGCGCCAATGCGTGGAAATCAACCGCTTGGAAAATGAAAGTGATGTGTTACACGACGAAGCCATTTCGTATTTGTTTGAACACGAAAAAGACCCCATCATGGTCATCAAACAAAAAGAACTTTATGAAATTGCCGAAAGCACCACCGACTATTGCGAACATGTTGCCAACATGGTGGAATCTATTTTGGTTAAAAACAACTAAGGCCCTGTATGACTTGGATTATTTTTCTAATTATTCTAGCGTTGTTTTTTGATTACCTCAACGGCTTTCACGACGCGGCAAACGCGGTTTCTACCGTTATTTCCACGCGGGTATTATCTCCGCGCCTGGCGGTATGGTGGGCGGCATTTTTTAACTTTGTGGCGTTTTTGATCTTCGGTACTGCCGTAGCCAAAACAATTGGAGCGGGTATTATTTATACCCAATTTATAGACGCCAATTTAGTTTTCGGCGCGCTTGTAGGTGCGTGCGGGTGGAACTTAATTACGTGGTGGTTTGGGTTGCCGTCCAGTTCGTCGCACGCGCTAATTGGCGGACTGATTGGAGCGGGATTTCTCAAAGGCGGAGCCAGTGCACTCGTGGCAAGCGGTATTTTTAAGACGATAGCATTTATTTTCATTTCGCCTTTGTTGGGTTTTTTACTCAGCACCATTATCGGCATTATTGTTTTCAATATTGCTAACCATTTTAAGCCCTCTAAAGTGGACGGATTTTTCCGCCGGGCGGAATTGTTTTCTGCCGCGGCTTATTCGCTGGGTTATGGCGGCAACGACGCGCAAAAAACAATGGGTATTATCAGCATGTTACTCGTCGGCAGTTTAGCCGGAAGCGAAGTAGCCCCCTTGCAAGAATTTTTCTACTCACACCAAGAATTAGCCGCCGTACACAACGGGGAATTTGTGGTGCCGCTTTCTGTGGTAATTATTTGTCAAGCAGCGATTGCCCTGGGGACACTCTCAGGCGGGTGGCGCATTGTTAAAACCATGGGCCAAAAAATTACGCGTCTGCGCCCGGTAGATGGATTTTGTGCCGAATCGGCGGCGGGGATTTCTATTTTCTTCGCCTCGTTCTTGGGAATTCCGGTAAGCACCACGCATACAATTACGGGGTCTATCGTCGGTATTGGCTCGCTACGGCGGCTGTCTGGCGTACATTGGGGCGTAGCACGGCGCATTATATGGGCGTGGTTTATTACAATTCCGTCCGCCGCGTTGATTTCCGCGATTGCTTACGAATTGAAAGTATTGTTGTTTTAAGAATTATCCTATAAAAATACTCCGGGGTTCATAAACACCCGGAGTATTTTTATTTTGAAAGAATTAAGGTAATTGCCAATAACGTAGCGTATCGCCTGTATATGCTATCTGGGGCGACCCTATGACCTTGGAACAAAAAGCCCCTGACGGTAAAAGGGATATAAATTCTGCACAGTACAGGTTTCCTTCCATAAAAGCTTGCGGATACGATCCCATCAACGTAAATCCTCCCCCTTTATAGGGCCCCGTTTTAAAGAAGGCCGCTGAAGTTCCTTTAGTACTTGCGGTTGTCGTATTGATAACGAGTTCAAAATTATCCGTTTTTCGCACAGCATCTCTGCTGGGAACACTTAATCCTAAACGGGAAACGGTATCCGACGCCAAATTATCAAAAGAAAAATCTAACTCGCTAAAAGAAGAAGCCCACACACCATTGGCTAAAAAATAACTTTTTTGGGCGGTTGCCAAACTTTTGGCCAACGTCAACAGTTGCGTTGTACGGCTTTTCCATACCGCTTTTTGGTATTGCGGTAACGCCACCGACGCCAAAATACCAATGATAAGCACGACGACCAACAACTCAATAAGCGTAAAACCATAATTGCTTTTTACTCCATCATCCCGTACACCCAAATTGCTGTCATCCCCGAGGGTCTTTATCGGGGATCTCCTCCTTATAGTTGTTCCCAAGTGGTGGGGATTCCCGATTACAACTTTTGGGAATGACTTTATTTTATTTTTTCCTAAACTGCCCAACATTTTGTTTTCCATATTCTTTTGCTCCTCTTTAATAAAATTCCCATTTATTAAAAATTAGCAAAAAAAAAAACAAAGTCAAGTTTTTTTTGTTTTCCGACGGGGAAACGACTTCAAAAAATTTTGAAAATCCTAAAAATGCCGTCATCCCGGTCGAACAAAATGCTGTCATCCCCGAGGGTTTCTATCGGGGATCTCCTCCTTGTAGTTGTTCCCAAGCGGTGGGGATTCCCGATTACAAATTTCGGGAATGACTTTATTTTATTTTCCCTGCCGTCATCCCGTAACCCTGCGGGCCGCCAATCCGGGATCTCGTCGTTGCCACCCCCTGCCGTCATCCCGGACTTGATCCGGGATCTCGTCGTTGCCGTTATCAAATAAAGTTGCTACAATATCTCTATGCAACTTAAAATAAATATAGACGGCGGTTCGCGGGGCAATCCCGGGCCGGGCGCGTCCGCGTATGTGATTTGCGACAATCAAGGCAAAATTTTGGCGCAAGAAGGCCATTTTATGGCACATTGCACCAATAACCAAGCCGAATATACCGCGTTGAAACTGGCACTCATCAAAGCGCACGAACTGGGCGCAACGGAACTGTTTATTGAGTCGGACTCGCTACTGCTTGTCAAACAATTTTTAGGCGAATATAAGATTAAAAACCCAGATTTAGCGGCCCGTATGCAAGTGATCCGCCGTTTGGCTGCGCCGTTAACAATCCACATTAAACACGTCTTGCGCGAGTTCAACAAAGCCCCCGACGCGTTAGCCAACAAAGCCATGGACGCTAAAGAGTCGTTAGGGTTTAACCCGATTAAACAGTTACCGCCGGATGACGAAATTTTGCCAGCGTCCCCCTCTTCCAATACCGTCAACGGAGTAGAAGTAAAACCCGTCGTACGCCCAACGGCAAAATCTGCCAAAAAGCCGCGCCCCACACAACTGGATTTATTTAGTAATTTCTAATTTGATACAATATAAAAGGACGGCCAGATAACCGCTCTTGTTTGTAAAAACAGGGGAGGAACTTCCGGACTCCATAGGGCAATGCGCCGCTTGAAAAGGCGGGCTGACGGGGTCATATCCCCGCCGGATGGAAAGTACCGCAGAAAATATACCGCCCGCAAGGGTAAGGGTGAAAAGGTGCGGCAAGAGCGCACCGCGCGTTTGGCAACAAACGCGGCAGGGCAAACCCCGCATGGAGCAAGGCCAAGCCGGTCCACACGCTGCCCGCGTTCGCGACCAAGTAGGCCGCCTAGAGTAATGGTTATCCGGCCCGCAAGGGCTGACAGAATCTGGGGTATCGGCCGTCTATACTATTGAAAACTCCCGCGTTTTTTAACGCGGGAGTTTTTGTAAAAAACTATTCAAGTCACACCACTAAGCCGCCCGGGGCGCAACCGGAACTGGCACTTTGGGCAAGGTAAACCAGAACATGGTTCCTTGGCCTAACCCCGCACTTTCTACGCCGATTTCGCCGCCGTGCGCGTGCACAATTTCTTGCGCGATAGATAACCCCAACCCCCACCCTTGTTTTTTGAGGGTACGGTCGTTATCGGACTGGTGGAATTTTTGGAAGATTTTTTCTTTCTCCGTATGCAAAATACCGGGGCCGTTATCGCTCACGCGGCAAGTGAGGTTTTTATCATCATCATAATAACTTACTTCCACCCGACCGCCTTGCGGGGCAAATTTAATAGCATTACCGATTAAATTGCTAAGCACTTGCGACAAACGGAAGCGGTCCGCTGTAATGGTAATATCCTTTGGAAAATCATACTTTTGCAAAAAGATACCTTTTTTTTGCGCGTTGACAGTTTGCAACATAACCACGTCAGACACTAACGTATTAAACGTAAACGCTTCCCCGTCCATTTTGAAACGCCCGGACTCAATCATAGAAATATCCATAAGATCCGCCATTAACATATTCATATTATCGGTGGCTTTCAAAATGTTATTAAGCGCAATTTGGTCGTTATTACCGTCGCCTTGCGGGCCGTCCATCATCAGCACGGAAGCAAACCCTTGAATAGAAGAAAGCGGTTGGCGCAAATCGTGTGCGACAATGGACATAAATTTAGAGCGGATTTCGTTTAACCGCGTCAACTCTTGGTTGGACAAACGCAGTTTATTAACCATCCCTTCCAACACCGTTACCTTGCCGGATAATTGCATTTGCAGCGACGCAATTTGTTGTTGGTAATTGTGTTCCGCTTTCATAATCGTACGGTTCATTTTACGCAGTACAAACTTTTTGGTAATCCAATACGTTACTAACGATAACGACAACGCAATAATGATAATATATACAACCACTTGTTGCCACGGCATAAATTTCTCCTCTATTTAACGGCTAATCTGATCCCCGCGGCTTGCTCCAGTTGGGTCCGCGTAACGGTACCCTCGCGCACCAAACGGGGCGTGGCGGTCATGTCCACCACACTGGAGGCCACCGGGCTTAACGTGCCCACGCCTATTATATAATCTACTTTTCCGTCAAAAGTATCTAGCAAAATTTTTTCGTCGGTAATGACGTCCTGCCCGTGCAAATTAGCACTGGTACACGCCAGCGGCATTTTCATCCGCCCCAGTAATTTTACCAAAAATAAATTCCCCGGGACACGAAACCCCAACCCGGTAAATCCGCGCGTAAGAGGTTGGGCGGCGGGTTTAGGCGGCAAAATCAGCGTGAGTCCGCCGGGCCAAAACGTACGGGCTAGTTTTTCTGCCGCGCCGGAAACATGGGCGGCTTGATGTACTTGTTCCATGCTAGCGGCCAGAAGTTGGAGCGGAACGGTAGCCGGACGGTTTTTAATTTGATAAATACATTGGATGCTTTCTTCGCAATAAGCCCCGGTACCGATTCCGTACACGGTATCGGTAGGCAAAACAACCACCGCGCCATTTTCTATTTCGCGCGCGAGTAAAGCCAATTGTTGCGGCGTAATCTCTGCCGCCTTAAAAATACGGGTTTTCATCTGTTTCCTCTTTTTCTTCGGCGGACGGACGGTCTATAATAAGTACAAATTCGCCCTGTACTTTGGGCCGGGCAGAAAGCGTTTTCATTAGTTCGCTTACATTTCCGCGCAACCATTCTTCATATACTTTGGAAAGTTCCCGTGCGATAACCATGGGGGTATTTTCGCCCAACGTTTTTGCAATCAGTTCCAACATTTTAAGCACGCGATAAGGCGATTCATACAGCACCACCGGCACATTTAACGCGTAAGCGGCCGCAATCATTTTAGCGGCTTTGCCGGGTTTGCGCGGCAAAAAACCTAAAAACGTAAAGGCACCGCCGGTAATACCCGCGCCCGCCAACGCACACGCTACCGCACTCGGGCCGGGCAACGACGACACTTGTATTCCCTCGGCCAAGACCGCACGCACCAGTTTCCACCCCGGGTCAGAGATACATGGGGTGCCGCAATCAGACACCAACGCCGCCGTTTTCCCCCCTTTTAAGACTTCCACACAACGCAAGACAGAGCGGTCATCATTTTCGTTATAGCGCACCGTCGGTTTGGAAAGGACGAAATGGGAAAGCAAAATTTGCGTACGGCGGGTATCTTCGCAAAAAATAACGTCGGCACTTTTTAATACTTCCAAAGCGCGTAACGTAATATCCTGCAAATTGCCAATCGGCGTAGGAACAATATAAAGCATATAATAAAGTATATAAAAAAAGATATCCCCCCGGCACGCCCGAAGGGATATAAAAGCGTTTCCCGCAACTGGTTACTAGGGCAAGCGATAGTTACGGCTATATGCACTCTCCGCCGTAAAAACCCCCTTTACAATTTTTTCGCAGTAGGCACCTTGCGGTAACGAAGTGTCAAACAAGAAATTAGCGGCTGATTTCCGTTCAATACATCTTAGCTCTTTAGCAGCTTCTACAATAGGCGCTTGACAAGGAACCATAAATCCAGCTCCCTTATATTTACCGCTAATACGCGCTACAAACAGCGTGATATATCCATCAGAACTTTGTTCTATCTGTGCAGACCATTCCCCGTTAGATTTTGTATCCGTTGCGGCTGATATAAATTTCGTATTTCCCGTCCAGGGTACGTCCAGGGCTAATTCGTCAAACGTGCGGGCATATTCTCCGGCAGCCATATAGTGGGCTTCGTACGCCTGTGCAATACTTTTAAGTAGCGTTATCCCCTGTGTAGCGCGTGAGCGTTCCACCGCGTTTTGGTACTGCGGTACAGCCACCGCCGCGAGTATGCCGATAATGAGGACGACGACTAATAATTCAATAAGTGTAAAGCCGTAAGTTCTTGCTCCGTTATTAAAACAAGTGTCATTCCAAACAATCCCCCAAGTGTCATTCCAAACTTGATTTGGAATCTCACCGCTTTTTTGATAACGACGAGATCCCGTATCAAGTACGGGATGACGGCGGAAAAGGTAACGGCGAAATGCCGGACAGCAACCTTCCGGCATGACAAACTTTTTTATAACAGCAGATGCTGAATCAAGTTCAGCATGACGACAAGAAAAGCGGTGAGATGCTGAATCGGCGGCCCGCAGGGTTTCAGGGTGACGGCAAGAACAACTGCCCAAAATTTCATTTCCCATATTCTTTGCTCCTTTTTAATAAAATCCCCATCTATTAAAATTTAGCAAAAAAAAAAACAAAGTCAAGTATTATTTTTCAAACAAATAAAAATCCCCTCTCCGCCACAACGGAAAGGGGACAAACAACGCTAAAAGCAAACTATCTACTGCCCGAAAAACCTCGCGCTTCCAATTCTTCAGTTATACTAGGCCCCCCTTGCCCCGCGTATTCCTCGCTACGAGTGCGCAACCCACCACCGCCTTGTTCCAGCATGCGGACAAAATCAAACGAAAAACTGGGATTCGCGGGCACTCCGTCGCCTTGCCAGAGCAGACGCTGCGTTTCTAAAATGCTTTTTTCAAGTGAAATTAATTGCCGGTTGGCTATATCCACCAAAAGGATATCTGCAATATCCTCTCTAAAAGGTATTTTGACCCGAATAGTCAAAAAACCGGTCTTTTTTGACATCCCGGCATGCCAGGCATCTGCCAAAGCATCCGCGGCTGTTGTCCATGGATAAGACAGCGCGTCTGACGAATGAAATACATCTGACAACGAAGTTTCAAAACTGCCATAAAACTGCCCTTGCGGGCCGTAAGAGCGTAATACTTCTGACACTTCTTGGAACAAGGACAATCCGGACGATTTCTTAAAGCCACGTAATGATTCCGGAAAATTAATTTCGTAACCGGGTAATCCGCTTTCACTCACCCGGCCAACCACTCGCTGCACCGACACGGGGGAGATGAAAGAGGGAACTGTCTGGGGCAATTTCCCACTTAGAGTCAAGGGCTGTAAATGAGCCAATCCCCACTGCACATTAGCGGTAGAAATACGATTAAAACCGGTTTCTAAATGAGGAGATTTTAATTTCGGAATTTTGATTTTAGGAACCCTAGGCAAACCTATTGCATAGGATATATTTACCAGTCCCAGCAAGCAACAAAGTATTCCCGCTGTTTTTTTAATAGGCATACTCTTTCCAACTCCTGTTAAAAATAATCTTCGTACAATACACTATCATTATTACACAAGGAGTTGGTTGATACAAGGGTCAAAAGGCCCAACAAACAGGTAGGCCTTTTTCAAGCGCGGTGTTTATTGATAAAAGCCGCGGCTTCAATACCGGCTTTGGCACCGCTTCCGGCGGCCACAATCGCTTGACGGTAGTGCTTATCGGCGCAATCTCCCGCCGCAAAGACGCCTTCTATGGTTGTATGGGTACGCTCGTCAGCCAGCACCAGTCCGTTATCGGACAACGCCACCAATGAATCTTTCAAAAACGCCGTCTGCGGCTCGGCTCCGATAGCCACAAACACGCCGCTGACTGCTAACTCTTTTGTAGCCCCGGTCTGTACGTTTTTGACACGCAACCCGGTAACGGTTTCTTCCCCTAAAATTTTTTCCGGCACAGCGTTTAATACAAATTCAATTTTAGGATTTTTGCGCGCTTGTTCTACGGTTACCTGGTCAGCCCGGAACCCTTCGCGGCGGTGGACCAAATACACCTTGGGGCAAAATTGCGCCAAAAAGAGTGCGTCTTCAAACGCCGTATTTCCGCCGCCAATCACACACACTTCTTTGCCCCGCATAAAAAATCCGTCACACGTGGCACAAGCGGAAACCCCTTTGCCGCGCAACTGCGCTTCTTCGGGTAAATTCAACCAACGCGCTTTGGCCCCGGTAGCAATAATGATACTGGTTGCTTGGTACACATTTCCCCCCGCGCACGCAACCGTAAACGGCGGATGCTCGCCTTCAATTTTAGTTACTTCGTCAGAAGAAATTTCCACGCCCAAGCGTTTGCATTGTTTATGCATAGCGTCCATCATTTCAAAACCGCCGACGGGATTTACAAATCCGGCATAGTTTTCAATTTCGTTGGTCTGCAACAGTTGGCCGCCCGGCACACTACCTCCGGCCAGTACCGTTTTTACGCCGGCACGGACGGCATAAATAGCCGCACTGCACCCCGCAGGGCCTGCGCCAATAATCAGTAAATCAGTTTGTATGGTCATGCTAAAAACTCCTTAAACAGATGATTAAAAAATTCTACCGGAAATCCCACCACGTTGGTTTTACTTCCTACAATGCGCTCAATAAAAGGATCTTCGGTATCTTGAACGGCATACGCGCCGGCCTTGTCCATGTGTTTACCGGCTAAATGAGCTAGTTGCGCGGGCAATAATTTACGCGCCTTGCACTTGGACACCTCATGCCCAAAAACCATTTTTTGCTCGCCCAAGCACATCATGCATACGCCCGTATATACACTTTGCCACGAACCATTTAATTTGCGCAAAATGCGTAAAGCGTCCTGTTTGTTTTTGGGTTTGCCGATAATTTCCCCTTTGCAATAAACCAACGTATCGGCTCCAATCACAACGGCATGGGGATATTTCCGGGCCACATCAAACGCCTTCTGCAAGGCCAATTCTTTGACGCGCAAAGCCGGACGTTTTTTCGTGCTTTTTTCTTCACATTGAGAAGGAATCACATCAAACGTAAAACCCAAGTCTTTAAGCAGTTGGATACGCCGCGGTGATTTAGAAGCCAGTACAAGATACATAGTTATTTCTTAACAAATTTAGATACAATCAAATAACTCATTACTAACCCGATAATCCCGCACAGCGTGATATGTAACGCCAACGGATGAATACCGATTCCATAAATCCGCGTAAGGGTTCCTGCCAGTTGGCCGGGCAAAAACGAAGCCAGTTTTTCCAGCCCAAGCCCCAACACGCCTCCTAATACGAGCGTAAGTAAACAAAAAATAAGTCCTCTCATACGTTTTCTCCTAATTTAATTTAAAGTTATTGTATCTTTTTTTATGGGGATAGCAACGGCTTGTTTTCCGTCCTCGGTGTCAGTAAGCCGGTAACGCATCCGCCAAAACCCAAACCCGGCCAAGAGCGCTACCGCTCCTACAATCAGCCACGGGCCGGGCAAATAATGCGGAGCGACCCAATCGCCCAATATCCCTGCCATAAAAAATCCTAACGCCGAACCCATATTATAAAACACCATAAGCAACCCCAAATACCGCCCGCGGGTTTCGCGCGAAGCGATATTAGACACCAGGGTCTGCTCGCCGGGAGAAACAATCAATTCCCCGATTCCGGCCAAAAATACGCCTACCGCAATCAACGCAAACGAACTAAAAAATCCCACCGAACCAAACCCAACCGCGTACGCGGCGCACCCCCACCACATCGCCGAAGAAAGCCGCCGTTTCGCCATCCATTTAGAGGCCACTTGTTGCAGCAAAATTACCACTAGGCCATTGATCGTAAAAAACCAACCGATAAAATACTCCGGCATGTGTAAGTATTGTTTACAATGAATAGAAAGCCCTACCACCAGTTGCGAATTGACGGCCGTAATCATAACAACGTACAAACAAATACGGGCTAGCCGCGTATCGGCTAAAGACCCCAACATGGCCGTAAAACTGGGTTTGCGCGCACGGGAACGGACGGCGCGTTTGGAAGTGCGGTCTTTAATCAGCCGCCCTAAATATAAAATAGTGGTGGCATATAAAAGAGCGGTAAAATAAAAAGCCACGCTGTACGAATAACGCACCAAAAATCCCCCTGCCGCCGGGCCAAGGGCCCACCCGATATTAAGCCCAATACGAATCATGCCAAACGCTTCTACCCGTTCTTTGGAAGTCGTATGATCGGTTACCCACGCATTGGCGGCCGGCCGGAAAAATGCGCCCAAAAAAGTCGTAAAGAAATAACACGTCAACATCCACCCGGCCTGTACACGCAGCTCAATACATAAGGCCAGCGAAAACATGGCTACAATCTGGGAAAACAACCCCCACATCATTACATTTTTACGTCCAAACGCATCTGCCAGTTCGCCTGCTATCGCGCTAGACACACAGCGCGACAACCCGGCCAGGGCTACCACCAACCCGGCCATAGCGGGTGGTAAATGCTGTTGGCTAATCAAGTAAATCGTAAAAAACGGCAAGGACAGCCCATACCCAAACAGTAAAATACCATTGGCTACGGCTACTAACCACATGCCTTTGCGGGTAACTTGTTGCATAAATATATTGTATGAAATTTAGCACCCGACTGATAAGTATGGGCCCTAAAGAAATGACGCATTAAAGTAAATTTTGGTATAATATGTCAAGGGTAATTTATGAACAGGGCAGAACAACTTCTTCAAAATTATCAGGAAGTACAGGACTCCCTGTCGCGCGCGTGCAAACGAGCCGGACGTAACCCCAGCGAAGTAATGCTGTTGGCCGTTACGAAATATGCCCAAGACGGGGATGTATTGTTTTTCCTCCGCCAAGGGCTGATTAAACAAATCGGCGAATCGCGCGTACAGCAAGCCGTATCCCGCTGGACACGCCCTGAATTTGCCGCATTTGACACCGTCAAGCATTTAATCGGTCATTTGCAGCATAACAAAGCAGCCAAAGCCGCACAGTTTTTTGATTTTATTGACTCGCTGGATGATTTTTCCACCGCACAGTTATTGGATAAACACGTCCCCGCGGGCAAAGTACTACGCGTGTTGGTGCAAGTAAAACTCACCACCCGGGAAACGCAATCGGGCTTACCGTTAGAACAAGCGCGTTCCCTGGTAGAGCAACTGCGCGGACTGGCCCACTTAAAAGTGTGCGGATATATGGCTATCGCTCCGCAAGGAGCTTGCGAAACAGATTTACGGGCGTTGTTTGCCCCGCTAAAAAAAGCGTTTGAAACAGATTTTACCGTCGGGCAAGAGCGGTATTTATCGCTGGGCATGAGTGAAGATTTTGAAATTGCAATAGAGGCAGGTTCCACCCTGCCCAGAATCGGCAGTAAGTTGTTTGCCGAGAGATAAGGAGTACTTATGATTATTAAAGTCCGTTTAATTCCCACCGCAGGACGCAACGAAGTAATCAGCCGTATCGGAAGCGTTTTGCGCGTGAAAATTAAAAACAAACGAGTGGATGATGAGCCAGCTAACGCTCTGATGAAAACTTTTCTGGCAGACTTCTTTAACGTACGGGAAGACAGCATTATTATCGTTAAAGGCAACAAAGGCAAAGAAAAAACGGTAGAAGTGCGCGATAAAAGCGAAGAAGAATTACGCCAGATTATGGATTCTATTCCGTAAACCCCTCATTTATCTTTTGGTTCCACGCAAAGTTCCGGCAGACCCTTTGGAAATTTGCGTGGTGTGTCTTAAGCTCCCGGGATATATTCTACGGGATTTTTACTGCTTACCTTTCACACCATCTTATAGAAACCTTGTCCCCCAAATCGCCCACGGCGGTTTGGGGTTGCACGTCTGTCCGGCCAAAAATTCCCAAAAGACCTAGATACATCTAGGTCTTTTGGCCCTTTTTTTCTGGGGCTATTGTACTAGACTAAAAGGGTAGCATGTTTACACAAATTCTAAATATAAAGGAAACTTATGCTTTTAGCCAACGGGTTATCTTTAAGCGGTACACCGTCAAATTATTGGTATAATAACAATATGCAAACACTTCCCTTGTTTGATTTTGATAAAATCCAAGCCCGCGACTTGGAAGCCACTTCTTTGATAGGCATAGATGAAGCCGGACGCGGCCCGTTAGCCGGGCCGGTGGTAGCTTGTGCCTGTTATATCCCCGACGAACTCGGGGCTTCGTTTTCCGACGTAAACGACAGCAAAAAATTAACCGCCGCCAAACGCAACGAACTGTTTGAACGGCTCACACATAGCGAAGTCTTATACGGAGTCGGTTTTGCTACCGCCGCCGAAATTGACCGGCTTAACATTTTGCAGGCCACCTTTTTAGCCATGAGCCGCGCCGCGCAAAAATTTGTTAATATCCCTCAAGCCGTTGCCTTGATAGACGGTCCCTACACCGCGGCCGGCCTAAATATGCGCCAACGCGCCGTGGTGGACGGAGATGCCAAATCGTTGGTCATTGCCGCGGCTAGCATTATTGCCAAAGTTACGCGTGACCGCTATATGGAAGAATTGGATAAAATTTACCCCGGTTACAACTTTGCCGGACATAAAGGATACGGTACGCCCAAGCATTTGCAAGCCCTCAAAACCTTGGGGCCGTGCAAAGAGCACCGCACCACGTTTGCGCCGGTGCGTAATCTGTTGTACACTCCCCTATGACCACGAGCCAAACCGGCCATAAAGGCGAAGAACAGGCGGCTCAATTTTTGCGTCAAAAAGGTTATCAAATTTTGGCGCGTAATTTTGTGGCGGCCGGCGGAGAATTAGATATTGTAGCCCAACACCAAAAAACGCTCGTATTTGTGGAAGTCAAAACGCGTGCTTCTATGGCCTTTGGCGGGCCGGCGGCCGCTGTTACCCGCACCAAACAACAGCGTCTTGCCCGTGCGGCTATACAATATCTCAAAGCAAAGACGCCAAAATTTGATAGTATAAGATTTGATGTAATATGCGTTCTGCCGGATACGATTGAACATATTGTCCATGCGTTCACGCCCGCACGAACGACGTTATAAACCGGAGGGAAATTATGCCGCAACTTGCACAAATTAAAAAAGCCGTCAATTTTATCAACAAAAAAACAAAAAATTTCAAACCGCAAATCGGGCTGATTGCCGGATCGGGTTTGGGCTGGGCTATTCCACCGCTGGAAAATAAAGTAATTGTACCGTACGCTTCCATACCGGGTTTTTTGCAAAGCACCGTACCGGGTCATGCGGGCAATTTAATTTTTGGCGAATATAAGAAAAGTAAAATTGTCGTCATGCAAGGCCGTTTCCACTTTTACGAAGGTTACCAAATGAAAGAGTTTGCCATTTCCGTACGCACCCTCAAAATGTTAGGCGTAGAAAAACTGCTCGTTTCGGGAGCGGTCGGCTCTATGGATAAACAACTCCCCCCCGGCGCGCTGTGTGTACTCAAAGACCACATCAATTTTATGTGCAACAACCCGCTGATCGGCAACAGCCGCGAGCCGGAATTTGGGCCTATGTTTTTTGACTTGTCCGAAGCGTACGACAAAGAAATGCGTAAAATCACTTTAGCCGCGTGCAAAAAAATCGGACTAAAAGCCAAAGAAGGCGTGTATATCGCAGTAACGGGCCCCAACTTTGAAACCCCCAGCGAAATTAAAATGTTCAAAAAATGGGGTGCCAGCGTAGTGGGCATGTCCGTCGTGCCGGAAGTATTGGTGGCACGCCAATGCGGGATGAAAGTGTTGGGGTTGGCCGTAGTAACCAACATGGGTTGCGGCATTGAAAAAAAGCCGCTCTCGCACGAACAAACCATCCGCGAATCTAAAAAAGCGGAAGTCAATTTCAAAAAACTGATGGAGATTTTGTTCGTTAAACTATAACTCATTTGCCCGCGCGCCCGAAAATAGCGCGCGGGCCTTTTTTACGTATGACAAAAGATATTAAACGACTCGGAAAAGAAACACTCGTGTACGGCACTTCTACGGTGTTGGCGCGGCTGCTTAATTTCTGTCTGGTTCCGTTTTATACCTACTATTTAGTACCGGGCGAGTATGGTGTTATCGCCACGATTTTTGCGGCAGTGGCGTTATTTAACGTCGTGTTTTTGTTCGGCATGGACCAAAGTTATTTACGTTTCGCCAGTGACGCCGCCGACAAAAATAAAGTATTCCGCCAATGTTTTTACGGAGTCCTTTTGAACGGGCTGGTGCTGGGCGGGTTATTGTGGGCCTTCAATCCTTACGTCGCGCGGGCCATTGGAATTGCGCCGCAAACGGGCTATTTACTTAAACTGGCCGCCGTCATTTTATTTTTAGATGTTCTTAATATGATTCCCTTTACCAAACTACGTTTAGAGCGGCGGGCGTGGTATTTTGCCGGCGTGCGGACGGTCTCTATCGTTGTGAACGTGTTGGGCAATATTTATTTTATTGCCGTATTACACAAAGGCATAGCGTCTATTTTATGGGCCAACATTTTTGCGTCGTTAGCGTCTTTACTGCTGCTTTCCCCCGTTGTGTATAGCGAACTGAAACAAAACCTCTCGCTACGTTTTGACGGCAAGTTGGAGCGCGATTTACTGGCGTTTGCGTGGCCGTTTGTGCCGTCGGGGTTGGCAAGTTTGCTTGTCAGCGTGATTGATAAACCAATTTTAGTGCATTTGGCAGGCCCCGCGCAAGTAGGTATTTATCAGGCCAATTTCAAAATTGGCGTATTTATGATGCTGATTGTATCTATGTTTGACCAAGCGTGGCGGCCGTTTTTTCTCGCCCACGCCAAAGATGAAGATGCCAAAGATACGTTCGCGCGCGTACTGACGTTTTTCGTGGCACTTGCCGGGTGGATCTTGCTGGGGCTTATGTTTTTAATGCCGGATATCATCCAAAGTAATTTGTTTGGCAACTTCCATTTAATTGCACCAGCCTATTGGAGCGGCTTATCCGTTATTCCGCTCGTACTAACCGGCTATTTTTGCTACGGGCTTTATGTAAATTTTATGATCGGCCCGGTGCTAACCAAAAAAACGCGTGTGTTATTGTGGATTACTTTACTGGGTGCGTGCGTGAGTATTACCACCAATTTGACGCTTGTACCGCACTGGGGCATTTTGGGGGCCGGTTGGGCGGTAGCACTCAGTTACGCGGCCATGGCGGTAGCGTTATTTTGTTTTACGCACCGCGTCTACCCGATTCCCTACGAATATAAAAAACTCGCCGCGCTTTTCGGGTTGGCAACGGCAACGGTTCTTTTGTGCAAACTGCTGGGCGGCGGATTGCTTGTAAAAGTCAGTTTACTTACGCTATATCCGGCCATAATGGCGGTAATTTTAAGAAGAAAAGCCACACCCTCCTCGGCTAAATAGCACGGTCGGTACGCCTGATATTCTCCTTTTGATAAACCCTTTACACCAACGAACGGCTCTGTTTTTTGCAGAGCCGTTCTTATTTAACAGCGTTTGTTATTTTCAGTTCAAACGAATTAAGGAAAGCGTAACTTCAAAAGTTCCGTCTTTATAGATCAGTTCATGCGGCACTTGGATAGATTCCGTCTCATTAGCCGGGGCATATTCGTTATAAAACAAGTCTGCCGCGTTGAGAATTTCAATGGTTTTAGCCGCATACGGATAAACAGCTTGCGGCTTATACATCAGGCGTACGGCGGCTTCTTTATTTTTGTAGGTAACCGTCAATTTGTCCGTTTCTACCCGGCGGCGTTGATACACGCCTACGTCCGATAACAGCAAATGCAAAAATTGGTTAATCCGTCCGCGTACTAAAGTCGTATCGGCATCTTTGAATAAATACCGGTACGCCACGCCCGCCGGAGTAACGGTGGCTTGCATGACGCGGTACGCGCCCGCGGTCAGCACTGACACGTCAAATTCTTCGTCGCCGATTTTTTTTACAATCAGCACGCCCTCTACCCCCATACCGTTGCTACTTCCAAACACTTTAAACGCCGCTTGTGTTGCGTTCCCCGCAAAAAAATCTACTTTTTTAGCCGCGCGGACTTCCGGCGGAATCTGCCTGATTTGTTCCCCCGCACACGCGCACAAAAATACCGCTGACAAAAATGTTAAAAATTGTTTCAACATAGACCCCTCCTTATTATGATATTATAAATATTATGGAAAAATTTGTCCTTTATCTCTTTACATTTTGTGCGGCTTTTGCGTGTACGCGCGCCGTATTGCCCCCGCTAACCCGTTGGTTCGGTAAATACGTTTTGGATAAACCCGGCGGGCTTAAAAACCATGCCCAAAGCGTTGCGGCCTTGGGCGGATGCGGTATTTTTGTAGCCCTATGCGTGGTACTGATACTGATTCGTTTATGCACGCAATTTCCATCAGGCACGTTACACAGTTTGCGCGGTATCTTGTGGGGCGGCACGCTCATTTTTGCCATGGGACTATGCGACGATTTACGCAAACCGCAAGGCCTGCCGATTTGGATAAAACTAACGTTGCAAGCAGCGGCCACAGCGTGTTTAATTCATTACGGCATTTTGATACGGGTATTTGCCTCGCCGTGGATCGCCTATCCGCTGACGTTCTTGTGGGTGGTCGGGCTGACAAACGCATTTAATCTATTGGATATTGCCGACGGCCTTTGCACCACGCAAGCGAGTGTTTGCGCCCTCGGGCTTACGCTGATTGCCTTGCCATCCGAATTTATATACGTCAATCTTGCCGCCCTGGCCCTTTTGGGCGCAAGCAGCGCGTTTCTGCCGTTTAACTTTTCCTCAACGCACCAACTTTTTTTAGGAGACAGCGGGTCAAACTTACTTGGCTTTTTAATTGCCGCCTTGTGTTTAGCAACCGGATACAGTCATTTATCCACTTGGGGGTTTTTAGCCCCGTTACTAATCGTATTTGTGCCAGTGGCCGATATTTCGTTTGTTACGCTGGCCCGGATTATTCAAGGCAAAAATCCGCTCAAAGGCAGTAACGACCACGCGGCCTTACGCTTGCGCGCCCGCGGTTGGACAAACCCCTGGTTGCTTGGCCTATTTACCGCCGCCGCCGTCTGTTGCAATTTACTGGCGTTTGTAGTTACGTTTTGCCCGCCCGTATGGACCGCCATTATACTATCTGCCGCTATTGTGAGTGCGGTGGTAGCAGGGTACCTGCTTTTTCAAGCCGGGAGTCATCATGCCGCACGTTAAATACTTAATTTTAGGCGGCGGCATTACGGGGCTTAGTACCGCCTATCACTTGCAACAAGCCGGACAGACCGATTACCGGGTATTGGAAAAAGAAAACGAACCCGGCGGCTTGTGCCGAAGCGTTTATAAAGAGGGTTTTACCTTTGATTACAGCGGCCACCTGTTGCACCTGCACACCCCCCAAACCCAAAAACTCGTACGCCAACTTTTGGGCAATAATTTGCACCGCTTACAACGCCGCGCGTGGATTTATACGCAAAATTCCCGGGTGCCTTTTCCGTTTCAAGCCAACCTGCACGCCTTGCCCGCTCCGCTGCGCCGGGCCTGCGTAGAAGGGTTATCCGCCCTCAAACAAACGGCTCATACGCCCCCTAAAAATTTTGAAGATTTCTGCTTGCGCTCTTTCGGCCGCGGCATTTATCAAGCGTTCATGCGGCCCTACAATACGAAACTATGGGGACGTACGCCACGCGAACTAACGTGCGAGTGGTGCGGCCCGTTTGTGCCGGTGCCTCCGGCTACGCACATGAGACAAAGCGCGGCGGGAAAATCGCTCAAACGGCTGGGGTATAATGCGTCGTTTTACTATCCTAAACAGGGCGGATGCGGGGCCCTCCCTTATGCGTTGGCGGCCCGGTTAACCCATTTACAACTCAACACGCCCGTAACCCAAATTGATTTAGAAAATAAAATGGTTCGCGCCGGTAACGAATCTATTTCATACGATTATTTGGTTAATACCTTGACGCTTGTTACGTTCATACGTTTACTCAAAAACAAACCGGCTTTTGCTAACGATAGCCGGCACCTAACCGCCCAAGACGTTACCGTATACCAAGTGGCCTTGCAAGGCAAAACTCCGTCGTTTCATTGGGTCTATTGCCCGGACAAACAAGATCCGTTTTACCGCGTAGGCGTGCAGAGCCGTTTTTCCGCCGCCAATGCGCCGAAAGGATGTTACGCGCTGTATGTAGAACTGCCCGGACGGGTGCGGCCCTCGTCTGCGCGTGAACGGCAAATTCACCGGGCACTTGTCCAAAAAGGTATAATATCTGTAAACGATAAAACTTTATTTTCGTTTTGGCAGACGTTGCCCAATGCGTACGTCATCTACGACAAATACCGCACGGCAGCCGTAACCCGTATATTGCAGAAACTACAATCCTTTCACTGTTTTTGTGCGGGAAGATACGGCCGGTGGGAATATTCATTTATAGAGCGTTCCCTGTTGCAGGGGCAACAACTCGCCAAACAATTAACAACAAATGAGGTGCTATGAAAGTACTCGTTTTTGGGGGCAGTTTTGACCCTGTACATAAAGGCCATGTAGCGTTACTGCGACGGGCTATCAAAAAAATCTCGCCGGATGTAACCCACGTCGTACCGGCTTATCATTCCCCGTTCAAAGCCAAATCGCCTACGCCGTTTCGCCTGCGTATGAAAATGCTTAAACTGGCGTTGTCCGGCTTAAGCAAACACATAATTTTTGACGATTACGAACTGCGCCAAGGGGGCAAGACCTATACTTACCAACTCGTCCACTATTTACAAAAACGCTACAACAACCCGGAAATTTATTTACTCGTCGGGACAGATTGCTTAAATGACGTGCATAACTGGAAAAATCCGCAAGTCATTTTTGACAACACAACCGTCGTCGCCGGTAAACGCAAAGGGTATAACGAAAATCCCGCCAACTTCAAACACATTTTTTTGCCGGGGTTTTTCCCTAAATTATCCTCTAGCCGCGTGCGGGCGCACATTTTATCGTGCGGACAAATTCCCAATACAGTTCCGCCGCAAATTGCCCAAACGATTTGCAAATACCAACTCTACGGGCTGGATATTCACGCGTGGCTGAAAGTCCACCTCAAACCCAACCGCTATTTACACTCGTGCAAAGTCGCGGAAATGGCCGCCGCATTAAGTGATATTCATGATGTCCCGGTAGAAACAGCCGTACGCGCGGGCATCTTACACGACGCCGGCAAAGGTTACAGCGGAGAAGAACTCATCCGGTTCTGCCGCATGCATAAAATTAAAGTACCGTTTTTTGACGATATCTGCCGCCAAGAACCCAGTTTACTGCACAGTTTTGTATCGGCTTGGCTAGCCAAACACATCTTTGGCGTAAAAGACACGCAAGTGATACGCGCCGTAGCCGAACATACATTGGGCAGTTTGAACATGAGTACGCTTTCTAAAATTTTATTCGTGGCGGATATTTCCTCTAAAGACCGCAAATATAAAGATGCATTTCTCATCCGCAATTTAGCCATGCAAGATTTGGACCAAGCCCTTTGGTATGCGGCCAACCGCAAATTACTTTTTACGATTGACTCGCAAAAATGGCTCTGTCCGTTAGGAATTGACTTATGGAATCATCTGGTCAAGCAAGAAAAATAATTGAACGGTGTTTGCTGGTACTGCTGTTGGGAACCCTGGGTTGGAGTGCGTGGATACAAAGCCGCTCGCCCATTGTCCAGCGGATCAGCGCGCATGACAAAACCCCGTTGGAAATAGCCGTACTGACAAGCCCGGCCATGTTTATTACCTATACCCCGGCTACCCGCAAAGCAGATGTGCGGGTGCTATCCGAAAAAAAACATTTCAAAAACCCCGTAGAGCGGATTAAAAAGGCCTTGGAAGCAGACCGTATTTTTCCCCAACGGCCGCTTAAATATATTGAACCCGCCCAAACGGAACGGGAAATTTTTTGGGAAGATTTTAAGAAGGCACTTTCTAACTGGCGATATAATCCGTTATTTGTTTTCCGCGCAGCGGGCGGTTATCTTTCGGCGTTGCATAACCGAAGGACGAATCTGTCCGTAGCGGAATTTACGCTCATTGCGCTGGAACTGACCCAGTTGGAAGCCAACGATTTTACGCTCCGTCTCCCCCCGAAACGGGCCTCCAGGCAATCCCGCGAAACGCCCCCGGCGCAAGAGACGGCCTTACCGGACCGCGCCCCGCTAGCCATGCAAGACCGGCCGATTATTGTGGAAGTATTAAATGCTTCCGGCCGCAAAGGATTGGCCTTGGAACTGACCCAATACTTGCGCGAACAAAACACCAAAGAATTATTGCGGGTGGATGTATTGCAGTACGACAACTATTCCTCTTTGCAAGAAACCTCTTGGATAGAAAATTACTCCGGTCAGCCGGTTGCGTTAAAACAACTCAGCAGTGCTATCGGCATTACGGGAGAAATCCGCGCGGGCACGTCCCTCAACGTTATTTGCGATACCCGCATTATTTTAGGAAAAGATTTCAAAATGCCGCTTTAAGTTACATAATACCGCTAAAAATGCTAGACTAAAAAGAGTGTCTTAAGAGTGAGGATAAATATGAACCCAAAGGAATTGGTTTGTTTAGCTGCCCGGTTGGCAGATGAAAAAAAAGGCGAAAATATCCAAGTGATTGATTTATGCGGTCTTTCGTCTTTGTGTGAATTTATGTTACTGGTTACGGCCACGTCTAAACCGCATTTGGACGCCGTAGAAGAAGAAATCAGCAAAAAACTCAAGGAGCACGGGTTGTATAAACTCAACCGCGACGGCCGCGAAAGTAACTGCTGGCGTGTAAGTGATTACGGCAGTTTCCTCGCCCATATCATGACCCAAGAAGCGCGCGATTTTTATGCGTTAGACAAAATTTTTAGTTTTGGTAAATCCGTTGATTTTACAAAACCCGTCAAAAAAACGGTTCGGAAATCTCCGGCTAAAAAAACGGCCGCTAAACCCAAAACCACTAAAAAAGCATCCTCCAAAAAGGCAGGTGTCAAAAAACCAGCGGCTAAAAAAACAGTTGCAAAAAAATCTACTCTCAAAAAGACCACAAAGAAGAAATAAACCATGTTAGAAAAACTCAAACAAGATATTCATTTAAAACTTTCCAGCGCCCCGTACTTCAAAGGCTATGAACTGCCCGAAGTAGATTTTGTGGCGGCTCCGGCACATACTAAAGCAGATATATCCCTTACGTGGGCGTTATCCGCCGCCAAAAAGATGCACAAAAACCCGTTAGAAATTGCCCAGGAGGCCTGTGCGGTATTGGCGGAACTAACCGCGATTAAAGACGCCTGCGCCGTTGCGCCCGGTTTTATTAACCTGACGTTGGAAGACGCGTTTGTCATCAAAATCGCCTCAGACCGCCGGATTAAAGATCCGTTAAACGAAATTTCCCGTCAAAACATTTTGATTGAATTTGTATCCGCCAATCCAACCGGTCCCCTGCATGTTGCCAGCGGACGCGGGGCCAGTTTGGGCGACAGTTTAGTTAAAATTCACCGCGCGTTGGGTTACTCGTGCGACAGCGAGTATTACGTCAATGATGCCGGCAACCAAGCCGAATTATTAGCCGTTTCGCTCAAAGCCCGCAAAGAAGGCAAAGAACCCCCGGAAAACGGATATCACGGCTCGTACTTGGTGGAACTGGCCAAGCACATCCCGGCGGACTTGCCGGAAGAACAATACGGACGTTGGGCCATGGAAGAACTCATCAAAACCCAACAGCAAGACATGAAAGATTTTCATGTAGATTTTACGCGTTGGTTCCGCGAATCGGATTTGCACCGTTCCAACGCTGTACAATCGGCCCTGGAAGATTTAACCAAACAAGGACATACCTATAAAAAAGAAGAAGCCGTTTGGTTCGGCTCTACCCAAGACCAAGAAGCGCAGGACGATAAAGACCGCGTCCTCGTACGCAAGGACGGCCGCCCGACTTATTTTATGGCCGATATTGCTTACCACAAAAATAAATACGACCGCGGTTATACCACTTTAGTAGATATTTTAGGGGCAGATCACCATGGCTATGTACCGCGGATGAAAGCCGCTGTTCACGCGTTAGGCCACGAAGAAAAATCGTTCGTACCGATTATTCACCAACTCGTGCATCTGACCGAACACGGCGAACAAGTCAAAATGTCTAAACGCGCCGGGCACTTTATCACCCTGCGTGAACTAATGGAGGATGTGGGTACAGATGCGTGCCGTTTCTTTTTTGCCAGCCGCACCCCCAACGCGCACATGTTGTTTGATATGGATTTAGCAAAAAAACAAACCAACGAAAACCCAGTGTTTTATGTGCAATATGTACACGCGCGTATTCACTCCATTTTCAAAGCGGCCGCCGAGCAAGGGTTTACGCGCTACGATGGTATTACTACCGAACTCTCGCCGCAAGAACGTGCTTTACTGCTCAAACTCATTTGGTTCAAACAGGTCTTGCGCAACTGCGTAACCGATTTAAGCCCGCACCATTTAACAACTTATCTTATTGAACTGGCCGGGCTGTTCCACGCGTTCTACGATACTTGCCGCGTGGTAGATCAGCAACACCCCGAGTTGACCCTTTCGCGTCTGTTTATTTGCGGTCGCGTAGCGGAACGCATTAAAAAAGGGTTGGAGTTTATCGGCGTAAGCGCACCGGAACAAATGTAGGAACCCGTTGTGGACATCCATTATTTGTTATTTTTGCAAGACTTCCGTTTCAGTATCCACGACGCGTGGACACCGTTTTTGGAAGGGGTGTCTCTCTTTGCCGTTACTTACCTAATCCTAGTACCTATATTCATTTATTGGTGTCTCAACAAACATAACGGCTTACTTACGATAGGGGCCACCTTTCTATCCATGGCGGTTAATGCGGTAGTTAAATTGTCTGTATGCGCCTACCGTCCGTGGATACGCGACGCCCGCCTCTTTCCGGCCGCAGACGCTATAAAAACCGCTACCGGATACTCCTTCCCTAGCGGGCATACCATGGGTGCTACTCCCATTTACGGCGGCATGGCCCTCTGGTTTTGGGAGAAGAAAATAACCCGTTGGCTTAGCGTATTATGTATATTAGCCATTTTGGTAACGGGTTTTTCCCGTAATTATTTAGGCGTACACACTCCGCAAGATGTAATCGTAGGTCTTGTTTTGGGGGTGGTGTCGTTAGCGATAACGGTTTGGGTACTGCATCACCCCGAACAAGAAAATAAATGCTTATGGGGCGGCCTAATTGGTTGCGCGTTGGCGTTACTTTACATTACCGTTAAACCGTATCCGTTAGATTATGTGGACGGTAAATTATTGGTAGATCCGGCTAAAATGATGAACAACGGTTACAGCGAACTGGGCGCACTTGCCGCGTTTTGCGTCGCACGTTACACAGAAAAACGCTGGATCCGGTTTCAAGCAACCGGATGTACGGTAAAAGGAGTTATCTTCTGCTTTGTTGGACTTTTATTACTGGGAGTAATCAACACCCACTTGCAAGCCCCGTTCGTAGCCGCTTTAGGACCTCATTGGGGACGGTTTTGTTCGCAATTTATTATTGTGTTCTATATAATTGCACTTTATCCACTTGTCCTAAAATGGCTCGCTGCCCCTAAATCGTAGTACAAATATCCCTGGGTTATATTTACGCACCTGCGTTCAGCGTGGGATGCTTTTTTGTTACAATTTGAATAAGGAGAACTACCATGAAAAAAATAATTTATTTGCTCGTTCTGTTTCTGTTTCCGCTCAGTTCCAACGCGCAGACGCTGGCCGCGGCAGACAAGTCCTATCAAGAAAGTAATTTCGCGGTTGCCAAAACCCAATACGAACAACTGATTCCCGCCGCCACCGGGGCCAACTTATACCACGCCCAATTACGCGCCGCGGCTTGCAGTTATATGTTAGGCGAATTTTTAACGGCAGCCCAAACCATGTATGAATACCCTTTACCAGCAGACCCGCTTTGGAAAGCACGTTTTTTGCTCTACCGGATTAACATGGCCGGACAAGTAGCCGGGGGCTATCGTCCTCTATTAAGTACGACGGAAATTGAAACCAATTCGACCTCTGCCGACAAAACCCACTGGACACAAGCCCAATGGCAAGGCCAAATAGATGCCGATTTTCGCCAACTTTGGGCTTTACAAGACACTTTAGTCCGTAGTCCCATCCACCAAGAAACCCTCATTTTGCAATTAACCAATACCGACGTCCAAAAAATTCCCACCTTGTTTGATTTTACCGTTTCTCAATGGACTCAATACTTACAACGCAATCGTACGCTTACGCCAGCCCCGTTAACGCCTTCCCAACCGTCTTATTTAGGCGGAAACGCACGCCTTAAAGAAGGGGAATATAAAGCAACCGCGCTACTTATTTCCCAACTGTTAGAAGCCGCCGCCACCGCCGAAGGGAACAACCGCGCCAATGCCCGCGTATTTTGGGCGGTTGACCAAATACTTCTGCCGTTTGATGCGTCCGGTTTTGTGTTAGAGAACGAACCCAAAGCCCGCCAATTTGCCGAAGAACAATTACTGCTTTTATTGGGCAAGGTAACGGCCAAAGCGTCGTGGTGGAAACAACTTAAAAACTACACTACGCGTTCCGCTAACACCGGTTACGGCCGCAGTTACGCCGCGTGGGAATTGGCCCAACAGTATTATCATCAAGAACAATTTACCCAAGCGTTGGAAATTTGTAAATATGCCCAGCAACAGTTATCCCCCTCGTACTATACCCAACAATGTAACGAACTGGCCCAACGCATTACCCAAGTAGAATTATCCGTACAAAGTTCGGCTCCTTTCAACCGTCAAGTTCCTACATTGCCGTTTACCGGCCAAAATTTACACCAGGTCTATGCCCGCGTGTACCCCACCACGCTAGACGAATTAACCAAACTTTATACCTCTCACTACAACCGCCGCACCGTAAGCACGTGGGGGCAAGTAATGCATTTAGATTCGCAAGATGTTGCCTTTTTTGCAAAGCGTACCCCGCAGTATGAAAAATCGGTTCAAGTGCCGTATGAAGAAGTGGGCAAAGCCCAAAAAGGCAAACTTTCCTTGCAGCCGTTAGACGAAGGGTTTTACGTCGTATTACTTTGCGTCCAGCCGGATTTTGACACCCAACAAAATTCAGTGTACGGTTGGGTAGTAAACGCTACGGACTTGGCCCTTTTTGCTACGTCCGCCTTACAAGCCGATCCGGCCGACTATACCGCCCTTCGCACCGCGTCTGCCAAAACATTACGCGCGCCGCTATTTCACATTTACACCGTCAACTTAAAAAACGGCCAACCCCAACCGAATATTCCCCTACAACTGCTTACCGATTGGAACGGTACCCGTGAAACCGCCACCACCGACCCGGACGGTCTTTTTGACGTGGTCCGCTCGGTAACGGTATCGCCCAAAGAGAACGTACAAAATACGGGTTATTCGTTAGATGTGTTAGCCATAAACGGCAAATCTGCGGCGTACACGGATAACCGCCTGAATTTTCATTTCTATAATCAGCCCCCGGTTCAATTATATGTCCAAACTGACCGGCCGATTTACCGCCCCGGGCAAAACGTGCTTTTGTCCGCCCAAGCGTTGGAACGCTTGGCGCGCGGATTAAAGACGCTGGGCAACCAACCGGTACACTTCAAAATTACCGATCCCAACGGTAAAGCCGTTTTCTCCGCCGCCGCGCAAGCAAATGCACTCGGCAGCGCACAAGCGAAATTTACCGTACCGGAAAATAATTTATTAGGCACATATAGCATTAACGCTTCGTTAACCACCGACGGAAGAACCTATTACGCGTATCACTCTTTCCGGGTGGAAGAATATAAACGGCCCGATTATGAACTGACGCTTGCCCCCTTAACCCGTCCGTTGGAATATGGCAAAAAAACCATATTGACAGGGTCGGCCCGCTATTACATGGGTACGCCGTTAGCGCAAGCCACCGTTATCTATACGCTCAAACGTAAAAACTATGTACCCCTGTTTTACTGGTGGCGTCTGCCGGCTCCAACCGCCGAAGAAAAAACCCTCCTGCAAGGGAAAACCTCTACCGATAAAGACGGAAATTTTACCCTTGATTTTACCCCCCTGCGCCAAAACGAGGACGAAGAATTTGCCCGGTACGAATTAGAAGCCAACGTCTATGATGAAAGCGGACGGGCTATTTCGGCTTCGCGCACCTACAAAATCAGCGCGCATCCGCATTTGTTTAAGGTACAATTCACGCAAGGATTTTATGATGAAAACAAACCGGCGCAACTGGCCGAAATTGATTTGACAGACGTGGAAGGCAATTCTACAACCGGAAAAATTAACCTCCAAATTTCCAGGTTGGAAGACCGCCAACCCGCGCCCGCTACGACCGCGTGTTACGACTGCGCCCCTACCAATTCGCTGGATGAAATCTACAAAGATTTTTCCGCCACGGCTACGGTGCTTACGCAAAGCATTTCGTTTGCTAAACCCGGTGCGCAAACGGTTCAATTACCGGCCTTGCGCGAAGGCGTGTACCGCTTAACGCTTGCCAGCGATAAAGCCGCCCCCCAACCCCTCGTTTTTGTGGTAGCGGCCGAAAAATCTTCGCTTCAACTACCGGATGTGGCCCTGGTGCAACACGCCACCTACTATCCCGGCGAAACGTTACGCGTACTGGTGGGAGCCGGTAATTTGGCAGGATCTAAACGGCTTGAAATTTATCAGGAAAACCAATTTTTAGCCCACCGCGCTTTGTTATCCGGCGGCGTGGAAATTTACCGTTTTCCCGTTACGCAAAACCACCGCGGCGGGTTAGCGTTGCGTTGGTTTGGGGCAAGCAATTATGTATTTCACCAATCCGCCGCGTCCGTACAAGTCCCGTTTGATAACAAACAACTGGACGTGCGTATTACCACCCCGTCCGCCGTACAGCCCGGTCAAAAAGTAAATTGGCCCTTACACGTCAAAGACGCAACCGGCGCGTCCGTCAACGGTCTTATCTATGCCACCGTTTACGATAAATCGTTAGATTATTACGCCGTCAACAAAACGCCGTTAGAGTTTAACCAACTTTACGAGCAACACACCGGCACCGCGGATCTTTCCGCCAGTAAACAAAGCCCCGCTACAACGTCTTATTATAAACCGGTCCCGGCGCAAAACGTATCGGATAATTTATCGTTGTTACCGCTACCCACCTTAAATTTACAAATGATGAGCCGCGGTTACGGACGCAAAAGTTTAGGGGCTGTTATGTCTATGATGCCCATGACCACCGCCAAGGCCGGTGCCTCTATGATGCGAAACAGTGCCGTTACGGATATGGTAGCGCAGGAAGAGTCCGCCATGGACGGTGCCGTTTTTAGCACCGCCGCTACCGTCCAAGGAGAAGAAACCTCCTCGCCCGATACCCCCCCCGTCCGTACCGACTTTTCGGAAACGGCCTATTTTAATCCGGCGTTGTCATTGTCCGGCGGGAAAGCGGCCTTGCAATTTACCTTGCCGCAAACACTTACCACGTGGAACTTCTTTGGTTTTGCCCTGACCCAAAACGGTTTGTTTGGCGCGTTTAACGGCTCTGTACTGGCCCGCAAAGACTTAATGTTACAACTGCAACTGCCGCGGTTTTACCGCGAACAGGACCGCGGGGTCATTCAAGTTGCGCTAACGAACCAATCGGCTAAAAAAACAACGGCCCGGGTTTTGCTAACCATTACCCAAGCCAACCAACCGACCCTGGCTGCCTTTGGCATTACCGAGCCGGAAAAAACAGTTACGTTATCCCCCCACACTACCCAATTTGTTACGTGGGAAATAACCGCACCAGCCCGGCCGGATTTGTACCAAATTACCGCCGTAGTCCGTGCAGGCACCCAAAGCGACGGCGAACAAAAGACGCTTCCCGTCTTGCCGGGCAAAATGCGTTTGCTGGCCAGCACGCATACCGCCTTGCAAAACGGTACAAACGCCCTGACTTTAACGGAATTACAAACCGTTCCCGCAAGCGACGTGGAACTCACTTCTTTAACGCTAAACCCCAGTTTGGCATTATCGGTAATAAACTCCATGCCCAACTTGCTTTCGTCGCCGTATAACGATTTGGTTTCGTCGCTAAACCGGTATATACCGTTAGCGGTCGTACACCAATTTTATATAACGCAACCGCAACTGAAAGAAGCCGTCAAAAAATTGCCTAAACGCAACGGACGCACCGCCTCGTGGGACGAAAACGACCCGTTACGCTTGCAACTGTTAGAACAAACGCCGTGGTTGCGCCAGGCACAAGGCCGCACAGAAAAACTGGCCGACCTTATTAACTTATTTGATGATAAAGTCGTCTCTGCGAAATTGGAAAAAGAACTTAAAAACATTTCCCGGTTGCAAAACGCGAGCGGCGCATTTACCTGGTTTGCAGGCGGCCCGGACGACAATTACCTTACGCTTTACGCCTTGCAAGTTTTTGGCGAGGCACTTGCGTATCAAGCCAAGATTGCCGACCAACCCGCCCAAAAAGCGTTACGCTATATTGTGCCGCAAATTGACCAACGCTTAAAACAAGATAAAACAGACACGGTTTCCGCCGTTGCGTATGCGTTGTACGCAGCGTACACATTATCGACGTTCCCGCAAACGTGGCCCGAAATGAGCAACGCCAAAGCCCATATCCAACAATGGGCGGACTATGCCGACCGGCAAAAAGTGTTCATGACGCCGCTTGGCCAAATTTACGCAGCTGCCGTTTACCACCGATTGGGAGACGACGTCAAAGCCAATACGTATTTAGACCTCGTACTTGCGCGGCTGAAACAAGACCCGCTCAGCGGGGCCTACTTTGCCCCGGAACCCCAAAGTTGGATTTGGTACAACGATACTCTCGCCACGCAAACGGTTACCCTGCGCACGTTACTGGAAATACGTCCGGGGTCAGACAAGATTGCCCCCATGCTCCAATGGCTGCTTTTTAACCGCCAAGTAAACGATTGGACCGACACCAAAGCCGCCACACAAGCCGTATTTACGGTACTTCAGGTGATGCGGGCACAAGGCGCGCTGGCAAAGGCCTCTACTTATCAAATCAACTGGGCCGGCGAAACAAAAAAATTAAACTTTGAGCCGCTGGATTGGACGGAAGATTTGCAATTTGTCCGTACCGGAGCGCAAATCACCCCGGACACCTACCGCGCCCAAATTACGAAGCAAAGCCCGCAAACCGATTTTGCTTCTCTGGCGGCGGTTTACCGCGCTCACGACGTAAATGCTTCTCCCAAGGGGGTCCTTAACGTCAGCCGTGCGTACTTCTTGCGTGTAAAAGAAGGGACCGAAACGAAGTTGCGTCCGTTGGCCGCCACCGATACGTTGCGCGTAGGAGATGAAGTAGAAGTCCATTTAACCTTAGATACCGACAGCGCGTTTGAATATGTGTTATTGGACGAGCCGAAACCCGCCGGATTTGAAAGTGACGATTTACTGAGCGGTTGGACACACCAAAACATTAGTTTCTACCGCGAAGTAAAAGACAACACAACCCACTTCTTTATCAACTGGTTGCCGCGCGGAACAGTTACCCTACGCTACACCTTACGGCCGAGCGTCAGCGGTCAGTTGCACGCGTTACCCGCACAGGTACAGTCCATGTACGCTCCGGAATACGGAGCACACAGTGCAAGTTCATCCTTTAAGGTAGAAAAATAGATAAGAAAAACCCCGGATATAAACATCCGGGGTTTTTTACGTTTAATTAGGGTAATGTATAGAAATGGTATATATTACCCGCATAGTCAAGCAAAAATTTTCTTTCAGGCACAACTTACCAAAAATATCGTCACAAAACGACGCAGATATACTATAATGGAGAAAGAAACATCTAAGGAGAGTTTATGCCCGCAAATATCACACTCATCAGCCCATTGGATGGCACCATTGTACCTTTGGAAAAAGTACCCGATCCGGTCTTTAGCGAACACATGTTAGGCAACGGATTGGCTATTTTTCCGTCAAGCCAGACGGTATTTGCCCCGTTAGATGGAACGATTGCCAACATCAACGCGGCGTTGCACGCCATGGTCATCAAAAAAGGAAATATGGAAGTGCTCATCCACGTAGGATTGGAAAGCGTATCGCTTAAGGGAGAGGGGTTTGAAGTTTTTGTCCGCCCCGGGCAAACGGTACGCGCCGGGCAAAAACTGCTCTCGTTCAATTTAGATATTCTTACTAAAAAAGCCGCCAGTCCGCTGGTGTTGCTTGTTATCACGTCGCCCACCGATGCCGAGATTACCCCGCTGGCTGATGACAAAATAAAAACAGGGCTTCCTTTCTTTAGCGTGCACAATTTGGAAACCACGATTACAAGTATGTCCTCATTAGAAATGACAGAATCGGCTCCGTTGGTGTTAAAAAAGCCCACGGGTTTACACGCCCGTCCGGCGGCCATTTTAGCCGCTATCGCCGCGGAATATCCTTATTTGGTAGAAATGCATAAAGGCCGCCAATGTGCGGATGCTAAAAGTATCGTTGGTTTAATGGGGCTCGGATTAAACCGCAACGATACGGTCACGTTGCGGGTGTTCGGGCCGAAAGATCGGGCCCAAGCCCTGCTGACCCGTTTGGAAGAAGCCTTTGTAAACGTGCTGGGCGATAATTCCTCCACCCAACAGGAAATTCCTGCCACCCAACCCCAACAAGAACTTTCCCCGTTGGGCGGCATCTGTGCCTGCGGCGGGGCAGCGTGCGGCCCGGCGTTTCTATTTAAGGCGAGTGCCTTCTCGTTTGAAGAAAATGCTTCCAATCCGCAATCCGAACGCAAAGCGTTAGACGAGGCCTTGAACACGCTGTGCCAACACATGGAGCAACGGCTACGCGAAGAAAAAAATACCGTTACGCGCGATATTCTAAACGCCCATTTATTACTGCTGAAAGATCCTTTACTGGCCAACACCACCCGGCAAATTATTGACCAAGGTAAAACCGCTGCCTTTGCATTTAACAGTGCCATCCGGCGCAGTGTAGACTTGCTCAAGCAAACCAAAAATAATTTTTTAATGGAACGTATTGCCGATCTAAAAGATTTACGGCGGGAAGTGTTGTGCCAATTAACCGGCCAACAGCGCCGCGCATTATCTATCCCGCCCGGAAGTATCGTCATTGCGGATGAATTACTGCCCTCGGACGTTTCGGCTTTGCCGGATCATACCGCCGGGGTTTTGTTGGCCAACGGTTCCCCCACCGCGCATGCAGGCATTTTACTGCGTAACCGGAATATCCCGTCTATTGTACGGGCCGGAAAACACGTGTTGGATATTCCGCCGCAAACGATCATTTTGCTTAATGCGGACAACAGCCAGATTGTCATTGACCCCACGCCCGACCAAAAGCAAGCGTTTGAAAAGCAGTTGCATGAAGCCCAAGAACGCAACCAACAAGATTCGGCCCGCGCCCAAGAACCTGCCACCACGCGCGACGGATTACGCATTTATGTAGAGGGCAATATCGCCGGGCCGGAAGAAGCCGCCCGCGCCTTTGCCTCCGGAGCGGAAGGAGTAGGACTCGTACGGACGGAATTTTTATTTCAAGACCGTCCCTTTGCCCCCACCGAACAAGAACAGTTGTCCGCCTATCAAATGATTTTGGACGCTTTGCCTGGTCAGCCGGTTACCTTCCGTATGTTAGATGCCGGCGGCGATAAGCCCATGCCGTTTATCAATATTGCACCGGAAGACAACCCTATCGTCGGCATACGCGGGATGCGCGCGTTGGAAGCCAATGAAAAGTTTTTCCGCACCCAACTTCGTGCCTTACTGCGGCTTATCCCGCAGGAACGGGTACGCATCATGCTGCCCATGGTTTCTTTTGAAGAAGAAATTATCCGTTTCAAACAAATTTTTAAGCAAGAATGTATTTCGTTGGGGCTTAAACAAGAGGCCCAACTGGGTATTATGGTGGAAGTTCCTTCCGCCGCGTTACTGGCCAAACGGTTGGCACAACATGTAGATTTTTTCTCCATTGGTACGAACGACTTAACCCAATATACCTTGGCTATTGACCGCAATCACAAAGAACTCAGCCCGCTCGCCGATGCGCTCCATCCGGCGGTACTACAGTTGATTTTCCAAACATGCGAAGGAGCGTTGGCGCACCAAAAGCCCGTGTCTGTTTGCGGGGCCTTGGCTAGCGAGGCGGATGCCATCCCCTTTTTAATTGGCTTGGGGGTCACCCACTTGGCGGTCAGCTCGGCCGTTATAGCCCGCACCAAAGCCCGCATCCGCCAACTCAATTATCACCGCTGTCGGGAACTGGCGTTGCAATCATTGCAACAGCCCAATGCCGCGGCCGTACGTGAACTTATGAAATACGCTGTGTAATAAAATTACAAGGAGAAATATGACAAAACTAAAAAATATATTTCGTGCTTGCGCGGCGGCTTTGGTACAACTGGGCCGCGCCTTGATGCTCCCCATTGCGGTACTCCCCATTGCCGGGTTACTGCTGCGTTTAGGCCAGCCGGACTTGCTGAATATTGCCTTTATGTCCGAAGCCGGAAACGCTATATTCGCCAATTTACCTACGATTTTTGCAATTGGCGTAGCGATCGGGTTTGCCAAAGAAAGCCACGGGGCGGCGGCCTTGGCGGCCTTTGTAGGGTATATGATTTTAACCGCCGCACTAAAGACGTTAGACGCTACGGTTAATATGGGCGTGATGGGCGGTATCATTGCCGGGACAGCAGCCGGCCTTTTATACAACCGTTTTCACGCGATTAAATTGCCGCAGTATTTGGCTTTCTTCGGCGGGCGGCGTTTCGTACCTATTATCACCGGGGCCGCTTGTTTGCTCATTGCGGTATTGGCTTATTTTATATGGCCGCCGGTCGGGCACGCAATCAACGCCTTTGGAAAATGGACGATTAACTCCGGCAATATCGGGCTGTTTTTCTTCGGTTTTGCCAACCGTTTACTCATCCCGCTCGGGTTGCACCACATCTTAAATAATTTGGTTTGGTTTCAATTTGGAGATTTTGCCACGGTGCAAAACGGCCTTGCGGCCGTCGTACATGGGGACATTTCCCGCTTCTTCGCCCAAGACCCGACCGCCGGGACTTTTCTGGCAGGGTTTTTCCCGGTGATGATGTTTGGCTTGCCGGCGGCTTGTTTGGCCATGTTGCATACCGCCAATACAGCGCGCAAAAAAGCAACGGCCGGGATTCTTTTATCCATCGCCCTTACTTCGTTCTTAACCGGTATTACCGAACCGGTAGAGTTTGCGTTTATGTTTTTAGCGTTCCCGCTTTACTTACTGCATGCGCTGCTGACCGGGATTTCCATGGTCGTGATGAACATGCTTGGCGTAAAATTGGGATTTACTTTTTCCGCCGGGCTGTTTGATTATTTACTCAGTTACGGCATAAGCACGCGCCCGCTTTTACTGCTCCCCGTTGGAATTGTGTGGGGTGTCTTATATTATGTGATTTTCCGTTTTGCTATTGTAAAGTGGAATTTGAAAACGCCAGGCCGGGAAGACACGCCAGCCGAAGTGCCGGTGCAACCGTCTGTCCCGACGGCGCCCTCTGCTTGTGCGAGCGAGCGCGGGCAACAATATCTGGCGGCTTTAGGAGGTAAAGAAAACATCAAAACCTTGGGGGCCTGTGCCACCAGGTTACGTCTAGAAGTACAAGATGCCAGCCGGGTAGATGAAACTACCCTTAAAACATTGGGTGCACGCGGAGTCGTCAAAACCCAAAGCGGCCAAGTACAAGTAGTAATTGGCCCGGAAGTAGAATTTATCTGTGATGAAATTAAACAACATCTTAATTAATTATTTATGCGTTTACTAGTAAGCAAAAAAGATATCGGTCAACAAGCCGCCGCGTTCGTACAACAAAGAATAGCGGCCTTTGCTCCATCTGAAAGCCGCCCGTTTGTACTGGGGTTGCCCACCGGAGAAACCGTTGAGGGCATGTACCGCAGCTTATGCGAACTATACCGGCAAAAACAGTTGGATTTTTCGTCCATTGTTACGTTTAATATGGACGAATATGTCGGACTTGCGCCAGAAGATCCGCAAAGTTACCATTTCTACATGCAAACACACTTGTTTAGTCATGTCAACTTACGGCCGGAACAAACGCACATTTTGGACGGACAAGCGCACGATTTACAAGCCGCTTGTGATGATTATGAACAAGCCATTGAGCAAGCCGGCACCATCCATTTATTTTTAGGCGGCGTGGGCCGCAACGGACACTTGGCCTTTAACGAACCGGGTTCTTCTTTTACGTCCCGCACGCGCCCCGTTACGCTGGAATCAAACACGCGGCAAGCAAATTCCCGTTTTTTTAACGGAGATTCCACCCAGGTTCCCACCCAAGCCCTTACGGTAGGAATTGGTACCGTATTAGACGCGCAAGAACTCTTATTTTTGGCCTCGGGCGAGAAAAAAGCGCAAGCCGTTGCGCGCTTATCGCAAGGAGAAATTTCCCCCGATTGGCCGATTACCGCGCTTAAAACGCATCCAAATGCCACCTTACTGGTAGATGAAGCGGCCGCTTGCCGGCTTACCGGAGAGGTACACCGTGCGCTGCTCATCCAACAACAGCGATTTCCGAACGCCGATACGTGGTGCATTGAATTAAAGCAATAGGTTATGACCAAAAAATTGCTTACCCATGTTCAACTGGTTACACCGGATAGCGTTGAAAAAGATTATGCCATTTTGACGGATGGACCGACGATTGTATCGGTCTTTCCGGCCGGGAAACACCCGTTACCGCAAGCAGATGAAGTGATAGATGCGGGCGGGGCTTTTGCGCTTCCCGGGTTGATTGATGTGCATATACACGGTATGGCCGGATACGGGCCGGAACTGGGGACGCCCGAAGCATTGTGGGCTATGTCAGAAGCCCTCGCCCGCCAAGGAGTGAGTGCTTTTTGCCCCACGTTATATTGCGCCGCACCGGATCGGTTAAAAGATTTATTACGCCGTTTAACTCCCGCTATCGGGCAAGAAAAAGGAGCGCGCATTTTGGGCTTTCATTTGGAAGGGCCTTTTATTTCCCCGCACAAAGCCGGTGCAATGAAAAAGCAAGACATGGCTACACCCGACGTAAAAATTATGGAAGAATTATACGCGGCCGCCAACGGGAAAATTGCGCTAATAACCCTCGCGCCGGAATTACCCGGCATAGCCCCAGTCATTGATTTTTGTTTACGGCACCACTTGGTGCCGCAAGCCGGACACACCAATGCCACTTACGAAGAATTTTGCCGCGGCATCTCGTGGGGAGTAACGCACGCTACCCATGCGTTTAACGCCATGAGTCCGTTTAACCACCGCGCCCCGGGGGCGGCGGGAGCGGTACTAATGAATCCGGAAGTCTCTTGCGAAATAATTGGGGACGGCATACACGTACACCCGCAACTAGTTGCGTTTTTACGCCGCATAAAAACGGCTGACAAACTCGTTTTAATTACCGATGCGCTGACTCCTACGGCGCAAGCCAAAGGCCCTTTTAGGGCCAACGGAGATGAAGTAGCTTTTGAAGGAGGCGTATGGCGGCGCGCAAGCGACCGCGTCATTGCGGGTTCCGCCTTAACCTTGCCGCAAGGCATCAAAAACCTGGTATCTTGGGGATATCCGTTACCGCAGGCCGCACAATGTGCCAGCACCAACCCGGCGCGCTTATTGCAGTTAAAAAGCCGGGGTCGGCTAGCGGCCGGTTTTCAAGCGGACATTACGCTTCTTAATTCCGATTTTACCCCCCAAGCCACTTTCATCGGCGGGAAAAAAATCGTCTAATTGATTTGCCGCTTGAAAAGGAAGATTTACGCTTAAAAAAGCGGGAAAGTAAATTTGTTTTGTTCGGGGCCGAAAGTGAAATATCGGGCGGCGGATTAAGCAACTCGCTAAATTGTCCGGTTTCCGTATCGTAGCGGTAGATAGTAGGCGGGGCAAACTCACTAAAGCGGCTATCTTCCACAAACTCCCCTGTTTCGTTCCAGCGGACGCGGTGAACCGTAAAATCAATATACCGCGCATAATGTTCTTCCAATAACTGCTTAAAAGTTTGGTACGAAAATTTATGTTCAACGCTGTAATACCCTGTTTGAAATTCACTACTGTCCCTTAACAATACTTGAGAAATATATTCATCCACATTGAGTTCAAGTAGCTTTTTGCCGTCTACGACTATGGACACTGGTGCCTTCCCCCCGTTTTTATAGGCTTGCACCAAGCGTTCTAATACCCACGCAGGCGTTACATAACCCTTGTCATATTTTTCATCTTCCGCAACAAAAGAACTCCCATCGTGAACCCCCCACAAGAACTGGCCTGTACTATCCGTTACGGGCCCACCGCACAAGCCGGCACGGGACTCCCGCGGGAAAAGCATGTCTGTTTGTATGACAAACGGTTCAATTTTGGTTACTCTACGTTGCGGAATATGTACCGCTTTACGGGAGGCAAATCCTTGCGAACTTAAGGGAGTATTCCACGTCGGCATTGAGATACTTAATGATAACGGATGTAACATCACTTCATCTTGCGGCTTGAATTTAACAAGTGCCATATCCAACAATGCTGACGGACTGATTTGTACCACTTCCGCCGGCAAAGAAATAAATTTTTGGGAAACCGGGTCAAAAACATCTGCTGTAAAATGACGTTGGATCATATCCGCATATATGTGCGTACTAGAGAAGGATAATCCGTGCACCGGGATGACGCCATAGATTTCACCCTGCTCCGTCTTAAATACAGAGCCGGAAACAAAATTACCAATTTCGTCGGACGGACGGGCTTGAAAGGTTGAAAGGAATAATGATTCTTGGCCTTTGGGTATTTTGGGAGTTAGAGTTAATTGCTCGGCAAGAGATTTGTAATACGACTGGACAGATTCCGCCGTGCGGGTAACACGGGCAGACAAATTAGAGGCCGAGAGATTGGGAGCAGACAGGTTGGAACCCGACAAATTACTAAGAGGCGGCCGAAAAGTGCGGGCATAAGGACGTATAAAACCGCTCCGCAAATAACGGGGCTTGTCAAACAAACTGTTAGGATTTTTAACCCGTCCCAAGCGTTTACTTACACTTACCGCGGCACTATGCCCAAACCCTTGTGCATGCCCCGCGCCACCCGCTATACAAACGGATAACATTGCTAATATAACCCCGAAAATCCGCTTTGTGTGCATAAATCACTCCTTCGGTTTAGAAACGCGTTCCAGTTGCCCTTGTGGCAAATTGTACAAATAAGTCCGGCGCGTTCCATCGGTACGATTACGGATTTCGCGCAGATGTCCATCTTGCAGATGCACCCGGCGAGTGGTCAACTCAATATAAGACGGGTTAAAAATTCGTATATTCTCGTTTACTTGGTCATAAGCAAATTTAGAATCAAAACCACGTTGCCACAACATTTTGCCGTTTTGATCAAATAATTTGACGTAAGAAATATACCCATCTAGTGGCAAATCTAATACTTTTTGCCCGTTCAAAACTAACGGGAATGTGCCTTTGCCATCATTTTGGAACGCCTTTATCAACTCCTCCAGCAACGTAGCCTTCGTTGCATGCCCCACATCAAACCGTTCATCTTCACTATCGCATCCTTTCGCGTCACAAGAACTTCCCGTATGAACGCCCAATAACTCTCCATTATACAGTAACGCGCTACCACACAAACCGGGGCGCTCATCACGCGGAAAAGGCATCGTGGTACGGAAACAAAGCGGCGTCTGCGAAACAAAGGTACGCCCGGGGATTTCCACCAATTTCTGTCTGGCGAATCCGTATGAAACCGCTTGCTCGCCGACGGAAAACGGATGGTGGCTAATTGTAAAAGGCCGTAATTCTTCTTCTCCTTCCAGCACCCTACCGACCACTATATCTAGCATACTTGGCGCGGTGGCGTATATAAGTTCTGCCGTAACCTCTTTTCCGCCGTCAGCCGTATATATATTGGCAGTAAAAGTTTTACCCAACAAAAAACTTTCATCTTTAAACGGATGCGCCGCCAGGGCAATATAGGTTTCGTTTTGAAATGTGAAAGCAACCCCGGAAAATAAATTAGTAAGTGTTTGTGGCTTTAATTCGTTCGCCTGGAACACCCCCCTCAAGACCTTCTCCGAGAGACCGGTAGGAATACTTGGGGGAAAATGGTAAATTCCGTCTTTAACTGCCGGCTCACCCGCTTTTAGCACACTTACTTTTGTTAACGAAGAAATTCCTTTGCGCAGCGCACTTTCAAGGTTTTGTCCCCACACAAATTGGGGGGCCAAACCCATCAAACAAAATAAACTTAATAAAACGGGAAAACACTTCTTCATACGTATATTCTAGTCGTAACTATATGAATAAACAAGGGCCTAATGGCCTATAACGGCTTGGGTCTTAGGGTATATGGTTTTCTTCCGTATCGTTTTCGGATATTTCGTAGCGGACGGTACGCACCACCGGTTCATATTTCAATTGAGGCAAAGTTATGTCAACCCGGCCAATCGTAAATTGTACATACCGCGGGGACAATTCCTTCACTTTAGTTCGCAATGTCTTGTAAGAAAAATACGAATGGCTCCATCCTTCCCAAAGGGGCCGCTCGTCCGCATCTAACAACGTCAATCTAGACAGATATTCATCGGGACCGACGTATATTTTATGCCCGTCAAAATCTAACTCAAACATTTGGCTTCCCGGCTTGGCATAATTTTGAACCATTTTGTACAACGCACTCGCCGGAACCCCATAGCCAATATCTTCCTGTTCGTTGGGCTTGCGGGTACTGCCGATATGGACGCCGGACAATTTCCACCCTTCTTTGATGATAGCACTGCCACACAACCCGCGGCGAAATGATTGGGCAATCGGCATAGTAGTACGAAACGACAACGGGGTTAATTCTACCACCCGCCGGTTATTTACCTCTACGGGCTGTTGCATCCCGATAAATCCACAGGAAGAAAGGTCTTGCCCCAACGTCACTTCCCCGAAGTCCAAGGTAAACGGTTTGGCTAATGGAACAATCTTGGAATCAAAAGCGACTAAAGCCACATCAAACAGCGGGCTAATCAATACCGCCCGGGCCGGTACGGAAGTAAAAGTCCCGTCGTTATAAACATCCGCCCAAAAATAACGCCCCAAGATATCAATGTTTTGTTCCCCCTCGCCAAATACGTGCGCGGCGACGACTCCCCAAATTCGTCCGTCCACTTCAAATAACGTTCCCGAATAACGCGAAGCCCCCTCTTCGTTCCACGCTTGAAATACGCCGGATAAATACGGATGAGCCGACGCGCTAGATGTAAGCGCAGGGGCTGCCAAAGCCGACACCCTAGAAGCCACCGCAGACGGCAGCACCAACGAAGATTGTTCCAGCGAACTGCGCACACTCCCAACCCCTTGCCGGGCTTGCGACACACGTTTCACACTTGCAGAGTTTAATGCCCTGCTACAATCATTAAAAGGTAAGGTCAGTTGAGTACCCATTTGGACACTCCGTGTCAACTCGGCAGACGAAGGCGTTTTTATCTTGGACAAGTTTCCAAGGTTTTTTATCCGGGACCCTCCCCCTCCGGGCGTAACGGCGTAGGAACTTGCGGCAAGTCCCCCTAATAAAATAAAACAACCTACAATATATCCGTATCTCTTTTTCATACTTTTATATCCTATCTTATTTTAGAACCAATGATTCCACCATATTCTGTTTTTTGCGGAAATAACCTGACGCAATTGCGTATCGTAGGTATATACCGTGTACGGATCATAAAACTCCTCGCGCGATTCTTCCAAAAAACGGCGTGATTTCCTTCCGGTCCAGTGGACTTTACGCACTATAAAATTCAAATACCGCGGGTTCTTGTCCAGTATAGTCCTTGACAACGAACTATACGACAATTTGCGTGGGAAACGTAAATACGCTTGCTGCCTGTCAAACGCATCTGCCAAGCGCACTTCGGAAATATACTCATCCACATCCAGCGACAAGATTGTCTGCCCGTGTAAAATAAACGGAAACGTATAGTTTTCCCCACGGTAGGCCGCCACCAAGGCCCGCAGGAAAGAAACAGGCGCGGCAAAACTCTCATCCCCAGATAAACTGCACACACTTCCCGTATATGTACCCACCACTTCATGGTGGAGGTTTGTAATAACACTCCCGCACATCCCAATACGATCGTCTAGCGGGACTGGCGTTTTAGCCAGCAGGAAAGGCGTATCAGTGGCCAGCAACGGCCGATCTGCCAAATAGATTTCATGCCCCTGTCCAAAACCTTGTGTCAGCACAAATTGTCCGGCCGAGGGCTTTTCATCAGCCAACTCCAACGGCTCAAATAACTTTTCATCTTCCGGGCGGAATTTAACCAAAGCCAGGTCTAGCATGCTCGGAGCCGAAATCTGCACAATCTCGGCGGGGATAGAAAGCCACCCCTCGGGAGTTAATACCTGCGCGATAAAATTTTGCGCCAAGGGATTACATAAATCATTTTTAGCCACGTGCGCGGCAATCACGCCAAAGATTTCCCCGTCTTCCATTTGAATTACCGACCCGGAGAAAAAACCCGTTGAAGACGGTTTTGCAACCGCCCGAAACGTACTACGCACCAAGGGGCCGTGTCCGCCCATGGCTTTCAACCGGGCTTGATGGGCCCGTTGAAAAACCGTGGTTGGTAACGGAAGGTCTGTTTCAATTTTCGGCAAACTTATCTCCTTAGGTCCCCGGCGGAGCAAACTCAATAGCCCGCGCGAATTTTGTGCAAACAGAGATACCGACCCCACGCCTAGCAAACAGCCGGATAACACCCCTACTTTAATAAAATTCCATACATGACGCATTTATATTACCTCAACCGTTACTCTGGCAAATCGTACGTTAACCGCCGGGCCGGTGCATATTACACCTTTCTTCAGAAATATTCTTCCTCCCCCAAAAGCCGTTGGTATAATGGATCTATATCTAATTGCCATGGATCTACATCTAATTGTTGCCGGGTGTCAAAATCGTACCGTACTATGCGAACATTAGGGTTAAACTTCACAAATTGTGAGTTTTCGCTGTCCCATCCTAGCCGCCCAATCATTAAATCAATATAACGGGGATGCCATTTTTCCAATAATTTATTTACATGATTAAACGGCCATTTGCCTTCTACAATTGAATTCCACAATACTACGCCCTCTTCATCCCGTAATATGTAACGCACCACCTGCTCGTCCACCCGCAAATTCGTAACGATTTGTCCGCCTAATTCAAACGGAATAGAAGCATTTCCGCCATTGTGGTAGGCCTCTACTAATTTATTTAACAGTTGGGCGGGGGTACCGTACCCGATATCTTCTTCTAAGTCCGTTTTACTTCCGGTATGAAACGCCTCCACCTCGCCATTCTTGTTCAAAATGGGCGAGCCGCATAGGCCGCAACGGGAACCACTAGGCCCCGACATGGTAGTACGCACCGAAAAGGGAGTCACTTGCAAGACCTTGCGTTCTGGAATATACACCGTATTCTCTCTTATAAATCCTTGTGAAAAAAGTTCTTCTCCGACGCGGGCCGGCGTAGAGGAAATACGCAACGGCGTAAATAAAGACAAAACCGCCGGATCCAATTTGACCAAAGACATATCCATCATACCAAACGCGCCCAACACCGCTACTTCCCCCTGTACGGGGACGGCATTTCCTTGAGCATCAAACGCTTGTAATGTAAAATTACGCTTTAGCGAGCGGCCATTCATAATTGAACCAAGGAATGTATTCGCGGAAATGCTTAAAGAGTGTGTCGGAATTACGCCAAACACTTCCGTCCGTCCTTGGTATTGAGTTTGAAAAACGGCTCCTGTAAAAACATTGTACCATTCAGACTCCGCATAAAAAGAACTTTTTAATGATGTTCCCCACGCTTTACTAAATATGCGCTTGTCTTTTATCGCTTCGGCCACATTCCGCCTAATCACTTGGTTTCCCAAAGTAATTTGATCGGTACGGAACTCCAGCTCTGGCGGCCGCGCTCCGCGCAACGCCCCCCACGAATTGGCCGGCAGTTTACGAAGCGCTTTGAGTAACCCCTTACCGGGTCCGCCACCGCAGTAAGCAGAACCCGTCAAAACGAGCATGAAGGAACAAATTATTATCCATTTTTTCATACTACTATTATAATGCTAATTTTACGTCTTGATAAGAGCCGAAAGGCCTATCTGCTTTCCTAAAAAAGGCCTACACTCCTTTGGGCCCATTTCCTTTTTTGACAGGCGTATAATCAAAAGTTACAATATGAGTAACCGGTACATCATGATACCGTTAGGAGAGAAAACCATGGGGGAAAAGAAAACAACCATTTCTAAAACGGTTTACGCGGAACAATTAGCCGCGTTAGATAAATTAGTTGAACGCGTGCGACGCGCCCAACGCAAATATGCTACCTACACGCAAGAACAGGTAGATAAAATTTTCCAAGTGGCTGCAATTGCGGCTGCTCAAAACCGTATTCCGCTAGCCAAACTGGCCGTAGCGGAAACCGGCATGGGCGTTATGGAAGACAAAGTGATTAAAAATCAATTTGCTTCCGAATATATTTACAATCAATACAAAGATACAAAAACCTGCGGTATTTTATCGGATGATGACGCTTTCGGCTACCGCCAAGTGGCCGAACCGATCGGCGTTATCGCCGGGGTAATTCCCACCACCAACCCGACTTCTACCGCTATTTTCAAAAGTTTGTTGGCCTTAAAAACGCGTAACGGTATTATTTTTTCCCCCCACCCACGCGCGGCGGCTTGCACCGTAGAAGCGGCCCGCATTGTATTGGAAGCCGCAGTAGCCGCCGGAGCCCCAAAAGATATTATCGGTTGGATAGAAAAACCGTCCCTCGTTTTATCTACGGCCCTGATGCAACACAAAGACATTAACATCATTTTAGCAACCGGCGGCCCGGGCATGGTGCATGCGGCCTATTCTTCGGGCAAACCGGCTATCGGGGTAGGCGCGGGCAATACGCCGGCCGTCATTGACGCTACCGCCGATATCAAAATGGCTGTCAGTTCTATTATTATGAGCAAAACCTTTGATAACGGTATGATTTGCGCCAGCGAACAAGCCGTCGTGGTAGAGGACGCCGTCTATCAACAAGTCAAAAAAGAATTTACGTTGCGCGGGTGTTATTTTGTAACCGGTCAAGACCGCCAAAAATTAGCCCGCACAATCGTGCAAGATAACCAACTCAACTCCGCCATTGTAGGGCAAACGGCCGTACACATTGCCCAATTGGCGGGTATTAAAGTTCCGCCGGATACTAAAATTTTAATCGCCGAGGCCAGCGAAATCAACGACCGCGAAGTTTTCGCACGGGAAAAACTTTCCCCGATTTTGGCGTTTTATCGGGCTAAAGATTTTAATCACGCCATAAATATCGCGCGCGATTTAATTTTGTACGGCGGTGCGGGACATACATCCGTCTTATATACAGACGAAACCAACGAAGACCGTATTGAAGCGTTTGGAGATATGCCCACCGCCCGCACGCTAATCAATATACCGTCTTCCCAAGGAGCCATTGGAGATGTATATAACTTCAAATTAGCCCCTTCGTTGACGCTCGGTTGCGGCTCGTGGGGCGGCAACTCAGTCAGTGAAAATATCGGAGTCAAACACCTTATGAACATCAAAGCCGTGGCCCAACGCCGCGAAAATATGTATTGGTACAAAGTGCCGTCTAAAATTTATTTCAAACGGGGGGCGTTGTCCCAAGCGCTCGCGGAACTGAAAGGCAAACAACGCGCGTATATTATTACCGATAAAACCATGGAACAATTAGGCCATGTGCGTACGGTAGCCGACGTGCTGGAAAACTTAAACATCAAATTTCGCGTATTTTCCGACGTACTGCCCGACCCCGATATTAAAAATGTAACCCAAGCGTTGGCTATTGCCAAATCGTGGCAGCCCGATTTAATCATTGGCTTGGGCGGCGGCTCGGCAATGGATGAAGCCAAAATGCTATGGCTGATGTACGAAAACCCGGATACCAGTTTTGAAGATATCGCCATGCGCTTTATGGATATCCGCAAACGCATTTATGCGGCCCCGCCGTTAGGCAAAAAAGCCGTTATGGTGGCAATACCCACCACGTCCGGCACCGGATCCGAAGTAACGCCGTTTACCATTATTACCGACGAAAAATCCGGCACCAAATACGCCATTACCGATTACGCTTTAACGCCCGATATGGCCATTATTGACCCGGAATTTGTACTCGGTATGCCTAAAACGCTGACGGCTTATTCGGGGTTAGACGTACTCACCCACGCCATTGAAGCATACACTTCTATTTTTTCAACCAACTTTACCGAGGGGCAAGCGTTGGAAGCCATGCGGTTAGTTTTTAAGTATTTGGAACGCTCGTATAACTTAGGAGCCAAAGACATACCCGCCCGCGAAAAAATGCACTATGCCGCCACCGTAGCCGGTATGGCATTTGCAAACGCGTTCTTGGGCTTGTGCCACTCCATGGCGCACAAGTTAGGGGCTATGTACCACGTGCCGCACGGACTGGCCAATGCCATGCTGCTCTCGTACATCATTGAATTTAACGCGACCGATAAACCTACCAAACAGGGCTTATATCCGCAGTACCGCTACCCGTTTGTGAAAGGACGCTACGCCAAAATTATTGACTATCTGTTGCCGGAACACAAACTCGGAAACGATAAAGACGCCAAAGTCCAAAAACTGATTAACATGGTGGAGCAGTTGAAACACAAACTCAATATTCCGCGCTCGCTCAAAGAATACGGAATTGCGGAAAAAGAGTTTTTGGAAAATGTAGATAAATTATCCGAAATGGCGTTTGACGACCAATGCACCGGCGCAAACCCGCGCTATCCGCTTATTAGCGAGATTAAAGACTTGTTCTTAAAGGCCTATTACGGAAAACCCATTAAACATAAAAAAGGAAAATAAAGAAGATGCCGGATAACAACCTTCCGGCATGACAGACTCCTTTTTACATTAAACGTCATTCCAAACTTGATTTGGAATCTCATCGCTTTCTAAAACAGCAATAAGGTGAGATGCTGAAACAAGTTCAGCATGACGTCTTTTTTTAGTTCAGGGTCCGTCGTTGTCGTTCCCGCCTTTGTTGTCATCCTGAACTGGTTTCAGGATCTCGTTGTTCAATTTTCTCTTGCTGTCATCCCGGACGCATTAAATGCTGTCATCCCCGAGTGTTCCTATCGGGGATCTCCTCCTTACAGTTATTCCCAAGCGGTGGGAATTCCCGATTACAACTTTCGGGAATGACCTTGTTTTTTTGTCCGGCATGACAGACTTTTTTATAACAGCAGACCCTGAATCAAGTTCAGGGGGACGGCAGGGAGTAAGGTGAGACCCTGAATCGGCGGCCCGCAGGGTTTCAGGGTGACGCCTTTTTTGAGTTCAGCATGACTCTATTTTTTCTCCGGCGCATTTTCCTACAAAAAAGTACAATATATCCATGAAACCTATTGTCATTTGCGGACCGACGGCCTCCGGTAAGACGGATCTTGCGTTAGCACTCGCCCGGCAAACGGGCGGCATCATCCTCTCGGCCGATTCGCGCCAATGCTATAAAAGTCTTACGATCGGCACCGCTAAACCGTCAGGCACGTGGGAAAACGGCGTGTACTGCGTGGACGGTATCCCGTATTATTTGGTAGATTTTTTAGATGTAACCGACTCGTTTAACGCCGGGGCGTTTTGTACCCGCGCGCAGGAAATTGCCCACGCGCATCCGCATACGCCGCTTATTTTTGCAGGCGGAACGGGAATGTATTTGCACGCGTATTTTGTGGGCATGGATAAACTCCCCCCCAGCACGCCAACATCCCGCAACGAAGTAGAAACCTTGTTCAAGCAACTCGGTAAAGAAGGATTGCACCGCCGGCTACAAGAAATAGATCCAACAAGTGCCGCACAAATTCCGGCCGGAAATATCCAACGCACCATGCGCGCGTTGGAACTATATATCCTAACGGGCCGTCCGGCAAGCACACTTAAAAGCGGAAATTTTTTCAAATTACCGGATAAAAAGCACGTCCATTTTGTGTATTTAGATTGGGAAAAAGAAGCCCTCTGCCGCCGCATACAAGCCCGTACGGAACAGATTTTTGACGGTATGGTACAAGAAACGCAGACGCTTTTGGCTGCGGGTTACCCGCCACAAACGCCCGCCCTTAAAAGTTTGGGCTATCCGCAAGCCGTCGCCTGTTTACAAGGAGAAATGACGCGCGCCGCCGCGTTAGAACGCGTCGTTACGCTCACGCGCCAATATGCTAAACGCCAGCGCACTTGGTTTAACCGCTATACAAATGCCCAACGATTGTTCCTCTCGCAACCAGAAGATTTTAACGCGCCCCAACTTGCCACGCAAATTTTAACGGCCTGCAAAAACGAACCCCCGGTCTAACCGCTGACAAAAAAGCAGTTGGCCCGGAGGTTTTTTACAAAAACTTTTTTATAACATTAACGAACTTTGGTTGATGGCCTTGACGATATCCGCAAACGGTTTATCCGCCGGCTCCACAAATCCGTTTTCTGCCCCAATTGCCCGCAAATTTGGCACATGGTTGCGGATAAAATTAAGCGTAGAGCCGGTAAACCCGGTAAACAAAAAATAATCGCGTGCATCTTGTAACGTAAGAACGGTTTTTCCTTCCTCATTTTGAAACGCCGCACTGCCGTCTTTGGAATATACGAGCGAAGAAACCAGCCCCGTCAAATCGCCTTGCGCTGTAAACACGCCGCCGCCGGAATTACCGCGCCGCACGCCAAACCCGGGCGAGATAAAATGTTGTAACTCTTGCACAAAAAACACATCATACGACGGAGCAATCAAATAAGACACTTCGCCGTCCGTAAGGCGCGGCACTACAATTTGCGGCAAGAAACGCGACGAAGCCAAATTGGCCGCACTGATTAGCCGCGGACTCGCCGCAGAAAGTTGCATTTTTGTTTCGGGACTGCGGAAAAGTTTTGTGTCAAAATCTTTTTTAGAAATTTCTTCCCAATGCTGTTCGCCCGCGTCCCATTTTTCGTACGCATAGACGGTATTTTGCGGATCTAACCGCACCAAGGCCACGTCCAAACTGCTCACGCGGTTTTGGCTGGGCGAAAAGCCACCGTAAATAAATACATTTTGCGCGGCTGTATTATTAAAAATGCGGGCCCGCGCGCGCAGTTCCGCCTCGGCTAAGGTAACTTCCACCGTACACGGCAACAACCCGGAAGGGCCTTGGCACGCTTCGTACACACAATGGGCAGCCGTCAACAGCCACTGCGGGTGGATACGCACCGCCTGGCAGGAATATACCCGCGCACGGCCGGCACTTACTTTATCGGTACGCCAAACCGCAATTTCTTTTTGGGCCAAAAAGGCATCCTCGTGCACCGCGGAGGCTTCTTGCGGCATTTGAACGTATCCCGGTACCGTCATTTCCACGACAAATAATAAACTCCATATCATTTTTTTCATACTATAAGTGTATATAAAAAATTCAAAAAAAACCACTTTTTTTAAGGGAAATTTGTTTTCCGTTACAGCCAAATATACTATAATAAAGTGTATGATTACAATAAGTTTACTCGTTTTGTTTAGTTATTTGTTAGGTTCTGTTCCCACCGGATATCTCATCGCCAAACGGGTGATGAAAATTGATATCCGTGAGCACGGCTCGGGCAATCCGGGCGCGGCTAATGTGTACCGCATTGTCGGCAAATGGGCCGGCATCAGCACGTTTTTAATTGATGCGTGTAAAGGTTTTATCCCGGTGTGTCTGGCCCGCTACTTCTGCCCCAATAATTATTGGGTAGCCATTGCCTGCGGTGTTATTGCTATTTTGGGACACATGTGGACCATTTACCTCAAGTTCCGCGGCGGTAAAGGGGTTGCCACTTCCGCGGGGGTGTTTGCGGCCTTATTGCCTATCCCGACGGCGATTGCTTTTGCGTCTTTCGTTGTGTGTGTGGCCTTGTGGGGGCGCATTTCTATCGGATCTATTTGTGCATGTATCGTATTGCCGCTGTGCAGTTTCTTTATCGGCAATCATCCCCTGTCCGTTAATTTAATGGTCAGCGCGATTGGGGCTTTGGTTATTTACAAACACGTACCCAATATCAAACGGTTGCTGGCTCAAAAAGAATTAAAATTTGAAGACGGCGCCAAGAAGAGAAACAAATGATGAATATTCGCAAAATTACCGTCTTTGGGGCGGGCATTTGGGGTAGCGTTATTGCCCAACATTTGGCCAAGAAAGGAATAGCCGTTTCGTTGTGGGAATATAATGAAACACTCCTAAATGCACTAAAAACCATGGGACGCCATCCCAACATCCCCAACTTCAAAATACACGATAATATCCGCCTGACCGGCAACGTAGCCGAAGCCGTGGAAAATACCGATTTAATTGTATTTGTTATTTCTTCTAAAGCCATACGCTCTTTCTGCCGCGAACAATTAAAACCGTTATTAAACGGCCGCGTGGTACCGGTGGTCAGCGCGTCTAAAGGGATTGAAGATAAGTCGTTCAAAACCATTTGCGAAATTATTGAAGAAGAAATCCCGCAACTTAAAGACAACGTGTTGGCCTTTTCGGGCCCGAGTTTTGCCTTGGAAGTAGCGCAAAACGTACCGACCAAAATTATGCTCGCGGGTGCGAACGAACAAGTAGTCCAAGACGTTGCCCAAGTGATGAGTGGCGACCCGATTATCGTGGTGCCCGCCCGGGACCGCCGCGGCGTAGAATATGGCGGCGGCATTAAAAACGTACTGGCAATCGGTTGCGGCGTTATTGACGGCATTGGCGACGGAGCCAACGCCAAAGCCGCGCTGATTACGCAAGCCCTGCAAGAAATGAACGATATTTTAGTCAGCCAAGGAGGCCAAGCCGGCACCGTGTATAGTCTGGCCGGGTTGGGGGACGCGATTTTAACGGGCATGTCCGCCATTTCGCGCAACCGCCGCTTGGGTGAAAAATTAGGCGCGGGTATGACGTTAGACCAAGCCAAGCAGGCCGTCGGCACGATTGCCGAAGGGGTAAACTCCGTACAAAGCGTGTACGATATCGCCCGCAAAAACCATTTAAACACTCCGATTATTGACGCCATTTGGCAAATTGTCTGCCAAGGTAAAAAACCGCATGCGCTGTTGCAGGCCATGGGTTTTGTCAACCGGGGAAACAAATAATATAGGCCCGGACGGATTATCCCGCCTGGGCCGTTTTATCCCTAATTAAGGAAAAGCACATGAACAAAGATGACGTGATTCGGCACTTAACCCGAAAGGTAATTGATAAGAAACTGGCCAAAACCGCCGTAGACGGCGTATTTGAGATTATTAAACACGGCCTTAAACGCGATGGCAAAGTAGTGATTAGCAATTTTGGCTCGTTCCAACTGAAAACCGCCCGCCCCGTAACGCGCCACAATCCCAAAACGCGCGAAAAAGTACAAGTTCCTGCCAAACAAAAAGTACGGTTTAAGCCGTCTGAAAATATCTTAAAGAAATAAAACTCCCCGGGATTACGCCCGGGTTTTTTTGCGAACAATAGTTATAAAAACACGGCGCACAAAAATAATTTTGTGCGCCGTGTTATTTCGTCCGAAAAGGTTGTTATTTGGACAAGTGTTTAGACAAGTATTTGCTCATGTCAAACATGCTGATTTGTTTTTTGCCTTCAAAAATCGGGGCTAATTTAGCATCCGAGTTAATCATGCGTTTGTTGGTTTTATCCTGTAACCCGTTCTTTTTAATGTAGTCCCACATCTTTTTGACGACTTCCGTGCGCGGAAGAGCCGCATTACCTACTACGGCCGCCAACTGAGCGCTGGGGGTTAAAGGTGCCATAAATTTTGCATTTGCTTTTGCCATAATTAAAGTTCTCCTATTAGTTTAATTTTCTTTATTCTAGTATATATGGGGGCTTGTTGTACATAGCAACCCCCCCTTTTTCAAAACAACTTACGCGGCTACTTTTACCTTCGGGGTCGCGGCTAATACTTCTTTCGTGCAACCGTCTTCGTACTTTTTGAAGTTTTCAATAAACGACTGGGCCAATGCTTCATACTTAGCCATATAGTCTTGTTTATTGTTCCACAAGTTAATGGGGTTCAAAATTTCCGTCGGAACGCCTTCGCACGAGGTCGGGATTTGGAAACCGAAAACCGGATCGGTAATAAAATCTACCTTGGCCAATTTTCCGTCCAACGCGGCGTTTAACAAGGCACGCGTATATTTAATGCTGATACGCTTACCTACGCCATACGGCCCGCCGATCCAGCCCGTATTAACGAGCCAGCAATCTACGTTATGCTGTTTGATTTTCTTTTTGAGCAATTCCGCATATACTGACGGGTGCAAGGCCATAAACGGCCCGCCGAAACACGTAGAGAACGTGCTGGTCGGCTCTTTGACGCCTTTTTCGGTACCGGCTACTTTAGCCGTGTAACCGCTAATAAAGTGGTACAAGGCCTGGTCCGGGCTGAGTTTGGAAATAGGCGGCATCACACCAAACGCATCACAAGTGAGGAAAATGATATTTTTGGGGTGCGTAGCGCGTTTGCTTTCCACCGCGTTATCAATAAAATTAAGCGGATAGCACGCGCGGGTATTTTCGGTCAAGGTATCGTCGTCCAAATTGAGTTTACCGGTTTGCGGATCAAATACGACGTTTTCCAACACGGTACCAAAGCGGCGGGTAGTGGAATAAATTTGCGGTTCGGCTTCTTGGCTCAAGTGGATCACTTTAGCGTAGCAGCCGCCTTCAAAGTTAAACACTCCGTCATCATCCCAACCGTGTTCGTCGTCGCCAATAAGACCGCGGGTAATATCGGCCGACAAGGTGGTTTTACCCGTTCCGGAAAGCCCGAAGAAAATCGCGCTGTCGTTGCGGCTGCCCACGTTGGCAGAGCAGTGCATGGTCATAATGCCTTTTTGCGGCAACAGGAAGTTCATGATCGTAAACAACGCTTTTTTGTTTTCCCCGCCGTATTCACTGCCAATAACAAGCACCATTTTTTTGGCGAAGTTAATTAAAATAGCCGTTTCGGACACCGTACCATCGGTGGCCGGATCTACGTGCATTTTGGGCAAGCAAATAAGCGTAAACTCAGGCACGAACGATTTAAGTTCCTCTTGGGCCGGTTCAATAAACATATTTTTAACAAAAATATTAGACCAGGCACATTCGGTAATCGCACGCACTTTTAAGCGCGACGCTTCGCTAGAGCCCACATACGCATCCCGTACAAAGAGGTCTTTGTCCGCCACGTATTTTTGTACTTTGGCAAAAATTTTGTCAAAGTATTCAGCTTTAATACCTTTGTTGCTTTTGCAATAAAAGAGTTTACCGTCAATTTCCGGGGTTTCCACGAAATAGCGGTCGTTGGGGCTGCGGCCCGTATGCTTGCCGGTGCTGACGCACAACGGCCCGCCGTAAACCACATTACCTTCTTCGCGTTTGAGCGCTTCTTCGTACAAGGCCGGTGTAGAATAGTTCCAGTACACTTGTTTCGTGGTGCTGATACCGGCGTGTTCCAAACCAAATTCGGGCTTTAAAAAGTCCGGTGTTGCTTTTAATGTTTTCATTTTAGTCTCTCTTTAGAATTTTGTCCCCTGCTTTTAATTCGTTGGGTTGGGTTTTATCCAACGCCCAGCGGATGCGGCGTACGCCTTCAATGATGGAGGCCTTGTCCGCACAAAAACTGATACGCAAATACCCGTCCGCCCCAAAGGCAACGCCGGGCACTACGGCCACTAATGCTTTTTCCAACAAGAACTGTGCCAGTTCCGCCGAAGATTTATTATAGTGGCTAAAATCTACAAAGGAGTAGAAAGTTCCCATCGGCTTTTGTACTTTAACATGAGGGATTTTGGCTACTTCTTCTAATAAGGTGTTGCGGTTATCTTCTAACACGCGGCACATATCGGCGATACAACCTTGGTCGCCGTTTAACGCGGCACACGCGGCGGTTTCGGACAAGTCGCTATTGCACGACGTGCTTTGCGCTTGCATACGGCCCATGGCGGCGATTAAATCTTTGCGCGCGGATACGGCCCACCCGATACGAAGCCCGGTCAGTCCGTACAATTTAGACACGCCGTTGATGATAACCATATTGGTTCCTTCTTTGGCGTATTGGCACGGATTAGGCGTTTTGTTTCCGTCAAAAACGAGTTGGTGGTAAATGTCGTCCATGACGAGGAAAATATCGTTTTTCTCGGCAAATTCCACAATCGTTTTGATAAATTCCGCGCTATAAATTTGACCCGAAGGGTTGCACGGACTGTTGAGTAAAATAGCTTTGGTGTGGGGAGTAACCGCATCCAAAATTTGTTGGGCAGTTACTTGCAATCCCTGCGTCGGGCGCACACACACGGGTTTGCCGCCGGCCATTTTAATCATTTCCGGATAGCTGACCCAATAAGGGGCGGCAAAAATCACTTCGTCTCCCTCGGTAACAGCCGCGAGCAAGAAATTAAACAAGGCTTGTTTGGCCCCGGCGGAAATAAGTACATTGGCCGGTTCAAACGTGCGGCCGTAATGACGTTGTGTATATCCGATAACGGCTTTCTTCATAGCCGGTGTACCGGACGACGGGGAATATTTGATTTTGCGTGTGTTGGCTTGCGCAATAATTGCATTCACCGCGGCTTGCGGGGCCGGATAGGTCGGCTCGCCGCCGCCCAAGTGAATCACAGGCTCGCCAGCGGCTTTCAAAGCGCGCGCAGCGGCATTGATTTTTAAGGTTGGGGAATCCCCAATCAAAGTTGCTAGTTTGCTTAATGTTGTAGCCATAATTCTCCTTATATATCTATTTTACCATTTAATTACTGCAAATTTGAGTTAAGTTGCGCCAGTTTATCCGTTAACGGGTTCAAGGCCTCTTGGCGAACAGTTTCAATTTGTCCCTCATCCGCCGCTTGGGCAATAGCCGGGTTTAACGGTACGCGCACCGATATAGGCAAGTTAAATTGTTGGGCCGTTTTTTCGACTTTGGACGGGCCGAAAATTTCTAACTCTTTGCCGCAATCGGGACATTTTAGATAACTCATATTTTCCACTAAACCCAATATCGGTACATCCATTTTTTGGGCCATTTTGACGGCTTTCCCAACAATAAGTTGCACCAAATCTTGCGGCGTAGATACCATAATAATTCCATCTAACGGGAGTGATTGAAACACCGTTAAAGTGACATCTCCTGTTCCGGGTGGCATATCTATAAATAAGTAGTCAATATCTTTCCAAATGACGTCCGTCCAAAATTGTTGCACCGTGCCGGTAATGAGCGCGCCGCGCCAGATGACTGGGTCGGTTTCGTTTTCCAATAACAGGTTAAGTGACATAACTTGCACGCCGCCGGCACTTACAACCGGATAAATACCGTCTTGGTCGCCTTGGGCGCGTTCGTGCAGGCCAAACATTTTAGGGATAGACGGCCCGGTAATATCGCCGTCTAAAATACCGCACGAAAAACCGCGGCGGGTCATCTCGGTAGCGAGTAAGCCGGTTACAAAAGATTTACCGACTCCGCCTTTTCCGCTGACCACCCCGATCACATGCTTAATACGGCTTAACAAATGTGGTTTTAGTTTAGGCATTTCGCCTGAACGGCTAGAACAATTGGAACTACAATTTGCACAATCGTGCGAGCATTCTTCTGCCATGATTTCCCCCCAAAGGAATATATATGGGTATTATAGCAAATAGGGGGTTGCGTGCGAAGGACATGACGGAGCAAGGCAAAGTTTGCTATAATGGGTATAAGTAGTTGGGCCAGCCACTCGGTGCAAGTATTATTTGGAGAGGTGTGTGAGTGGTTGAAACAGCAGGTCTCGAAAACCTGTAAACCGCAAGGTTTCGAGGGTTCAAATCCCTCCCTCTCCGTTGAATTTGAAGGGCTCCCGCAAGGGGGCCCTTTAAATTTTACGGAGAGTGGAGCGGGGCAAACTGCTTTGCCCCGCGTCGGGATTTGAAGCCCGGAGCGTTGTACGAGTTTTGCCGCTAGGCAAAGGCGAGTACCGCGAGGGCCGGCCTGTAGGAAAACTCCGTCAGGAGTTTTACCGGAAGGCAAATCTAACATCTTACGGAAGGAGCGGGGCAAACTGCTTGGCCCCCAGTTTCACCAAACTACTCTTTAATATCCAAAAAATCAACACACGCCAAACACCGCATTTATGGCTTTTTACGGGCCGGAGAAATCATCTCTTTTCCATCGGGCTGATAAATTTTGCTTGGCAGGTAAAAAAAACAATAATACTCTTAGGCAATTTTTTAATAGGGAGATTTTTTATGCAAAAAGGAAATGCGAATAATATAAAGTCTTTCCCGAAATCTGTAATCGGGGCTGACAACAAAAAATATAATAGTCATTCCAAACTTGATTTGGAATCTCACCGCTTTTTTAATAACAGCGGTTTTACGCTTATTGAACTTTTAGTAGTCGTACTC
>JAZUKK010000027.1:0-1956 GCA_045643265.1 Elusimicrobiaceae bacterium
TGCCATTTTAACAAGATACCAAGACGCGAGCGCCAACGACGCGCCAACGGGGAAAACGTTACGAAAATACGCCCGTTGCATTGCATTATTTGCCCGCCGTGCGCTTGATTGCCTATGTATACCCGCGCCACTGACACGCAATTAAAACTTGCCTTCGGTGGCGCACCTATCAAGAAAAGGAAAGCACACAATGAACGAAGAAGAAAAGAAAGAAGCGGAAGCCGAAGCAGAAGAGAAGGAAGCCGAAGCGGAAGCCGAAGAGAAGGACGACACCGCAGAGCTTATCGCGGGAATTAAAGCCGAGTACGAAACGAAGCTACAACAGCAAAAAGCAAAATTCGAAGATAAGCTAAAGGAACGCGAAAGCGTCATTAAACAATTAGTAAGCGGAAACGCGCCGATGGAAGAGCCGAGCAAAACGCCAATTGCCGACGAAATCAACGCGCGAGTAGCCCGCCGAAATAGATTTTAAATCTATAGAAAGGACACAAAGACATTATGGCAAAGACACCATTTGACGGAAGCTCACAGTTTCCAACAACAGCAAACGACGTTTACGGATTAGTCGAAAAATTAGCCGTGCAAAACATTACAGCGCTAAAGGGCGCAAACCCTATCGCTAACGCATTCTATGAGTATGACGTAGACGGAAGCGGGAACGTTATTGAAGAAAGCGTTATTGAGATGGCGGAAGCGGGAACATTTGACAAGAATACACCAAACTTTGCGCCAAAAGACCCATCTTTAAAAGCTAGGTATTTCAACAATTGGCAAGAGAAGCAGTTTAAAACAACCATTAGAAAGAATGACATTCGCAAAATTATTGCGGACGGCAAAGGCGAGAGCGTCGAAGGCGTTACAAACAAAATTCTTTCTAGCTTGAACGAAGGCGAAGCCGATTACGATACGGGGAAAATGATTAGTGCGTTCGCAAATTTAGACGGCGAAGTAGCAACATACGAAGGCACTTTTACATATGCAAGCGGTAAAACTTTAAAAAACGCTAGTGCTATCATTTATGCTATTAGAGAATGTTATAATTATCTAAAAGCGTCAAATACAACCGAAGACCAAAACGGCGAAGTAACGGGAAAATATGCCGTAGACCCTTCATTTATCCGTGTTGCGATTTCTGAAAGCGTTTTAAATCTCATCGACGTTACAACATTGGCAAACGTTTTAAATCTAGAGAAAGTCGAGTTAATGGGAATGCTTGTTAAAATTCCATTTAATAGCGTATTAAGTGAACATTTTGTTTATGTTTATGACGTTCGTGCTTTGGGACGCGGTACACGTGTATACGAATATTCACAAGACATTGTAGGTTCAACACTTTATAGTAATCACTTCTTGACAACTGAACGTTGTTACTTCCGCAACCCATTATTTAAAGTGCTTGAAATAAACGCTTTTACAGCAATTGCAAACGCAAGAAGCGAATTATTTGTTACGGAATAAATAACAAAGAAAGGGCTTTAATTTATGACAACAAAAAAGAAAGTTAAAGACCTTAACCCCGTAGGCGACGAAGCTTGCGGGGCTTCTTTGTATGAAGAGTTTAAAGGTCTATTAATGAACGCCGTGCGCATTGAGAGAACGGACGGCGAAACAATCAGCTTTACAAAAGAGCAACGCGCAAAAGACTTGCTTATAGAAGGCGGAAGCGTCGGCTATGACAAAATCACGGACAAGTTTTACAAGGTGGCGGGCGAAGGCATTAACGACAACGGCGCGCCCGTCAAGCTCAAATTCACGACCGCGAGCAATAAGCAGTATTTTAGAAAAGCTTGCTACGACGACAGCGACGACGGCGCATATATCATTTACGCGTTGCCTTCAAGTATCACGTTCGCGGAAATCATTAAAAGAAGCACTAGCTTTATGAGTATGTGCGACGGCGCAATTGTGCAGAACATAGAAGCGTGTAAATCGCCTTACATTGTCGTATGCAAAAAC
>JAZUKK010000028.1:0-1616 GCA_045643265.1 Elusimicrobiaceae bacterium
GCGCGCGATTTCCACGATGCCCGACTAGATTTCACGTTACGCAACCGCAATAAAAACTTATCGTTTGCCTTGCGTTTTACCATTTTATGCGGGGCTAAAAACCGCCAAAATGAAACCTTGCCCGAGGACACTTACCTCTATCCTTGGTATACCCCCGGCAGCCCCCGCAATTAAGAATATAAATTTAGTACAATTGCGTATATAAACAAGGAGAACTTATGATTACCAATAACACATCCGTTATTTATCCGTATGCCGGATTTTGGAAACGGTTTCTGGCCTCTATCGTAGACGGCCTCGTCTTGCTTATTCCTACCATCGTGCTGCTAGTTTTGCTCGTGGTACTCTTTATAGGCACCGGAGGACTTTCCCTTAATGACCAAGTGCCAACTCTTGCACAACGGATGCAACAACAACGCCTTGCCACTGTATGCCAATTCGGCATGCTTGTGATAAATATAGTCTATTTTGCTTGGATGGAAAGCAGTAAATATCAAGCCACCTTGGGCAAGATGCTTGTAGGCATTAAGGTAGTAACGCTTCACGGGGAGCGGCTATCTTTTTGGCACGCGGTGGGACGTTTCGCCACCAAATGGGTATCCGGTTTAACGTTCAATGTCGGTTATATAATGGCAGGAACCACCCGGCGCAAACAAGCGTTGCACGATATATTAGCCAAAACGTATGTGGTGGATAAGTCTTATAACCCCGGGGAGGAACTGCCCGAAGTAACCCCGCATCTGGGTTTACTGATTTTGGTAACTGTTCTTCAATTTGTTGCAATCGCGCTTGTATTTTTAATACCGATATTATTGTTGGCCTTCGCAGCCAACTAAGGAGTTAAACATGAACACTATTTATCCTTATGGCGGATTTTGGAAACGCGTAGGTGCGTTATTTATAGACAACATTGTTGTACACTTGGCAACAACTTTTTTCTTTCAGATACTGCTATTATTCTTCGGAAGTCCGCTCACGCGTTGGACAGAACAACTGCAAAAAGCAGAGTCGCTGGATGCACAAACCGCCGGCCAATTTGTGGGCATTTCGCTCGGTATTATAACTCTTACGTTTATTATACAAGCGGTTTATTTTGCTTGGATGGAAAGCAGTAAATATCAAGCCACCTTGGGCAAAATGGCCCTAAAAATTAAAGTGGTCAATGCCCAGGGCAACCGTATTACATTTGGCCACGCGTTTTTGCGTTACTTAGGCAAAATGTTCCTCGGTATTTTTACCTTCAACATCGGTTATATGATGGCCGGAGCCACCCGCAAGAAACAAGCCCTGCATGACAAACTCGTCCATACGTATGTGGTGGATACCAACTTTAAGCCCGGGGATAACTTGCCGGAAGTCCAAACACATTTTGGGTGGTTAACGGCCGCCATTGTGGGCGAATTTTTAGCACTTCTTTCGTTTATGTTGGTTGCTTGGGGGATAATCCTGATCGTTATCCAGGCCGTGCAAACGCAACCGGTACCCCCCACAGCCGAATCCTCCGTCCAAGAGGTTCAAAACCGCTTGCAGGAACTGGCCGCTACGCAAGCCGCCGTACCCGCTGGGGCACAGCCGGACGGCGTACGCTATTTCCGCCATGCAGACGGCTACCGGGC
>JAZUKK010000029.1:0-85595 GCA_045643265.1 Elusimicrobiaceae bacterium
GCCCTGAATTTCTTGATAGTGTACAAAGAGATCTTTAGAACCATCTTCGGGGGTTACGAAACCGTAACCTTTTTGATCGTTAAACCACTTCACTTTTCCTTTAGGCATTACTAATACTTCCTTACTTAATTAAATTAGGTAACCGGTAAACCGGAGTACCTATTAGTATTATACTATAAATTTTTATAAAAAATGCAACTCTTTTTTGCAGAAAAAAAGTTATACTGAAACTATGCAACTCCTAGAAGCCGTACCCAATGTAAGCGAAGGACGAAACAAAGACGTCCTGGCGCGCCTGATTTTAGCCGTGAAATCCGCGGGTGTGCGGGTGCTTCACGCAGACAGCAACGCCGACGCCAACCGCACCGTATTAACTTTAGCTGGCGAACCGCGCGCGGTAGCGCAAAGTGCTTTCTTGTTAATGCAAGCCGCCACGCGCGAAATTGATATGCGCCACCATCACGGCGCGCATCCGCGTTTGGGCGCGGTGGACGTTTGCCCGCTCGTACCGGTGCGGGGTATTTCTCTTGCACAAACCGCACAACTGGCCGAAGAACTGGCCCGGCGCGTAGCGGACGAATTACACATCCCCATTTATTTGTATGAAGAAAATGCCCGCACCGCGGCGCGGAAAGATTTGGCATTTATTCGCCAAGGTGAGTATGAAAGTTTGCCGGAAAAATTACATACCTTACCGCCGGACTACGGCCCCCAAACGTGGAGTGAACACATGGCCCAAACGGGGGCAACTGTTATTGGAGCGCGGAAATTTTTAATAGCGTTTAATATGTCGCTTAACACCCAAGACGAACAAGCCGCGCGCGATATTGCCAAGCAACTGCGCGAGAAAAACGGCGGCTTAAAATGCGTTAAAGCGATTGGTTGGTATATGAAAGATTATAACTGCGCGCAGGTATCGTGCAATTTAACGGACTTTATCCGAACCGGTTTAGCCGACGCATTTGAGCGGTGCAAAATACTGGCCGCCGCGCGCGGGCTACAAGTAACGGCAGGCGAACTGATTGGCCTTGTACCGCAAGAAGCCCTTATGCAAGCCGGAAAATTTTACGCCCCCGGCGAAAAAAATACGGACACACTAATTAGGGCGGCCGTAGAAAATTTACTACTTAATAACTTGCGTCCATTTATTGCCCACGAGCGCGTGTTGGAAATGTGTTTACAACAGTAAAGTCTGGCACGACCATAAAGATAAAATGCCGTCCTGTTCAAACCCTGCGGGATGACAACAAAAAATAATGTCATTCCAAACTTGATTTGGAATTTCACCTTGTTGTAAAACGGCGAGATCCTGAATCAAGTTCAGGATGACGGCATTTTGAGGTATCCGGGATGACAGCACTTTGGGTGTACGGGATGACGGCAAAAAGCGGACAAGAAGATTATCTCTTTGTTTTAGAGAGTGCAGATGTGATTATCTTAATTTAAGCGCAAGGCCGTTTAGGTCGGCCAGTTCCACCAGTTCCATACCGTTTAATTTAGACTTCTCTTGTTTGGTAAGTGTGGAGGTATAGGTTTTAGTAAAACCTAACCGGCGCGCTTCGTCCATACGCTTTTCAATAAGCGGTACTTTGGCGACTTGCCCTAAAATTCCCACTTCGGCCATAAATACGCTATCGTGTGCTATGGGAAAATCTTTGCAGGAACTGATTACCGCGGCGCAAATCGCTAAATCTAAAGCGGGGTCTTTTAACTTCGCGCCGCCTGCCAAACTGACAAAAATATCTTTGTTATCTAACGACAAGCCGATATGTTTTTCCAAGGCGGCAAAAAGCATCAAACAGCGGTTCAAATCTACCCCGGTAGCCACGCGGCGCGGATACGGAAAACGTGTAGGAGAAACCAACGCTTGCACTTCCGTAAGTAACGGACGCGAACCTTCCAACGCCAACGAATAAGCCCGGCCCTTTAACGCACGCTCGCGTGATGTTTCGGCGAAACACTCACTGGCATTTTCTACCGAAATAAGCCCGCTTGCACTCATACGGAAAAGGCCGATTTCGTCGGTAGAGCCAAAACGGTTTTTGTGCGGGCGAAGCAGGCGAAGCACGTTGTCTTTTTCCGTATCAAAATACAGCACACAATCTACCATGTGCTCCAAAATTTTCGGCCCAGCCAGTTCGCCGTCTTTGGTCACGTGCCCGAGTACAAACGTCATAATTCCTTTGGGTTTGCATAGCCGCACCAGTTCGCTTGTACACTCGCGCACTTGTGCCACCGTACCCGCCGAGGATGTAAACTCCGGGTGATAGACCGTTTGGATAGAATCTAAAATTAGCACGTCGGGATTGACGTTTTCCACCGACTCCACAATCTTTTGGATATCGGTTTCACACAAAAGAAAAATGTTTTCCCCTTTCACGCCCAAGCGTTGTGCGCGGCCGGAAATTTGGCTGATGCTTTCTTCACCGGAAATATACAGCACTTTGTAATTTTGGGAAAGTTCCGCCGCCACTTGCAACATTAACGTAGATTTGCCGATCCCCGGCGCGCCCGCCAAAAGAGTCAGTTGCCCTTTGACAAGCCCGCCGCCTAACAGACGGTCAAATTCGCTAATTTGCGTGGGGATGCGGGTTTCAGTGACCGATTTACTATCTGCCAGTTTGACTACCTCGGAAGAAAAATCAGTAAAACTGCGGGTACGCGCCGGGGCTTTTTTGCTCTCCTGCGCTTTGACTTCTTCTACCAAACTGTTCCACTCCCCACACTCCGGGCATTTGCCCGCCCACTTGGGGGCTTCGTACCCGCATTTTTGACAAACGAAAACCGTTTTGAATTTCATAGTTTACCGGCTTCCCGCCACGGCGGCTAACCCAAAGAACGAGGATATATCCTGATCGTTAAACGACACGTTCGCTTTGACCGCTACGTCGTGCGTTTCCAGCGAATCACGCATCCACGCGCCTACGCTAAAGAAACGGTTGAAGCGGAAATCTACCCCGTAACTCAAGTTCGGTTTTGTAAACTCGCGTCCGTTAATAGTGCGGTCGCGGCCCCAATCGTAGAACTCACCCGTAAAGGTCAAGCGTTCCAAGAAATCGGTTCCCTTAAACGGCGTCAGTTCCAACGCCACGCCGCCCGATCCGCGGATGAGCCCAGCCGAGATTTTGGCCCAATCGTTATACAAGCCCAAACGCACGTCAAATTTGTTGCGCTCTAAATAATCTTTGCTGTCTAAACGGTCGTCCTCGTTACCAATATTGGCCATCCCCACACGGTAGAACGTGTAACCGCTGGCAGGGAAAATTTCAAGGGCCAAGTCGCTAGACGACACACGCGCCTCGGGCATATAGAAATAATCGTAATCCCAATACACTTGAAAGCGGCTCATCTTGCCCACAAAGGTTTTTACTTCGGACATAGTTTGTTTCAAATCGCTAACACTTGCTTTGACCTCTTGTTTCATTTGCGGGTCTTTAATTAAACTGCCAATCACGCCTTCGCCCTCGTTAATACTGGTAATAAGCGCATCTGCCTTGGCCATTAAATCGTTTAAGCGCACGCTAGCCGCGTCTAAATTTTCCATAGTGCGCGTAGCGTACGGGCGCAAGGTAGCCACCATTTGATTGAGGTTGGCGGACAGTTGGCGCACTTCGGCCATGGTATCATTTAAGCGCGCGCCAAACGCGCCTTGATTGCTCACGCTATCTACAAAATCTCTTATACTGGTCATGGTCTGCGAAAGCATCACATCCAGCGGAAGTTCGTTGACCCCGTCCAAATAATCGCCGTTTTGATAGGGTGCGGCTTGCATATCGCCTTGCACGATTTTGAGGTATTTAGACCCGATAATGCCCGTCATCACCACGGAAAACTGCGCACCGCGGTGAATCGGTACATTTTTGTTCAGTTGGGCCACGACGATAACATCTTCGTTTTCAATTTTAATTTGTTTGACTTTCCCCACTTCTACCCCGGCCAATTTAACGGGTGCTCTGACGGGCAAACCGGAAACGTCGTCAAATTTGACGTTCAAATCATACGTGCGCGTGACGGAAAACCCGCCCAAAAAATAAAGTGAAAAGCCAAATACGACAAGTCCTAAAACGGTAAAAATACCTAATTTTGTTTCTGCTGTCATCAGTTTAATCTCCCTGTTTGCGGCGGGCTACTCCCGCATGAGTTTCATTTGAATCGGCCCGTGGCTAGAGCCGTTGACAAATTGTTTGACGTACGGATTATCCGTCCGGCGAAATTCTTCCGGCGTACCATAGAGCAAAATTTGTCCTTCGTATAAAAACGCGATATAATCGGCAATTTTGAACGCCGAGTGCATATCGTGCGTAATAACCACTGAGGTTACCCCCAGTTTTGCTTTTAAATCTAATACCAAATCGCTGATAATATCCGACATAATCGGGTCTAATCCGGTGGTTGGTTCGTCGTATAAAATAACTTTGGGATTGACGGCAAGCACACGCGCCAACGAAACGCGTTTTTTCATCCCGCCGGAAAGTTCGCTCGGGTTTAATTTGGCTACGTCCTCTTGCAAGCCAACAAGGGCTAATTTTTCGCGGATGATTTTGGGATAGTCGCTTTCCGGCACGTTGGTTAAATACTTGAGTCCAAACGCAACATTTTCCCCCACGGTCATAGAATCAAAGAGGGCACCTTCTTGGAACAAATACCCAAAGTGACGGCGAATTGCCGCTATTTTAATTTCGCTGTTAATTTTAGTAATGTCTTTGCCGTTTACGATAATTTGGCCGGCGGTGGCATCTTCCAAACGGATCATACATTTGATTAGCGTGCTTTTACCGCACCCCGATCCGCCCAATATACACGTGACTTTGCCTTCCTCAATAGTCAAATTGACATTTTTAAGGACTTGTTTTTCACCAAAGTTTTTTTGCAAGTTACGTATTTCAATCATACTTAAATTCCAAAAGACGTTAAAATAGCCGTTAAGAAATAATCTAATACCAAAATCAGCACAATCGTCGTAACAACGGCCCCGGTGGTGGACTTACCCACCCCTTCGGCCCCGCCGCGGGTGCTGATCCCTTTATAACAGCATACCGTACCAATCATAAACGCAAACAAAAACGATTTAATAAATCCGTGCATAAAATCACTTACGCCCATAAACGTAGTGATATCGGTTAAGTACACTTCGCCGGGAACCCCCAACGCATAAACTGCTACTAAATATCCGCCCAAAATACCAAATACGTTAGAAAACAAGGTCAAAATCGGCATGGTCAACACAAAAGCGAACATCCGCGGAATAACTAAATAGCGTATGGGGCTTGTGCCTAGGGTATAAAGCGCATCAATTTGCTCGGTAACCGCCATCGTACCGATTTGCGCCGCGACCGCCGCCCCCGCCCGGCCGGAAATGACAACACCCGTCAGTACCGGGCCCAACTCGCGGATGAGCGAAAACGCCACAATCGTACCTACAAAGATCGGGTCGCCAAAAATGTTGCCAATGGTATTTCCCGCTTGCAGGGCTAATACCATGCCGGTAAACAAACTGGTCAACCCCACCACACCAAAAGATTCCACCCCCACCGTAACGCTCTGGGTGACGGCCTGGTGCCACTCAAACTTGGCGTGCAACGTCCAAAACACAGACGAACTGACCATGCGGGCGGCTCCGCCCACTTGGTTCAGCAAATTCGTCATGTATTTTCCAATCGCGCTAAACATTATTTTTTATAAATCCTCGGTACGCGTGCCGTGATAAGCGTACATAATTCGTAATCAATGGTACCGGCTTTTTGGGCCAGTTCGGCTAGCGTAATTTCTTCGTTGCCCTGCTTCCCCACCGCCACCACTTCTTCTCCTACGCTGACCGGGGAAACATCCGTAATATCTACCATCATCATATCCATGGTTATGTTGCCCAGCACGCGGCAGCGTTTACCCTTAATCAGCACGTCGGCTTTATTGGACAACGCCCGCAAATATCCGTCGCCGTATCCTAACGGCAACGTGGCGACTTTCATGGGTTTATCGGCCACAAAACTGCGCCCGTAACTGATACTGCCGCCCGCCGGTACATCTTTTACATACACGATACGCGTTTTTAACGATAAAACAGGTTGATATCCTTTTTCTAATCCATACGCGCTGTGGCCGGGGCGCACCATATCGTAATGCACGTCCGGACGTGCATGAATAGCAGTAGAGGCGGCTACATGGCGGCAATTAACTTTCAATCCGCGCAACTGCATATTGGTTAACGTATCACGGTAGTAGCCGATTTGTTCTTCGGTAAAAGACGGGTCGGCCTCTACGCTGGATAAATGCGTATAAAGTCCGTCCAGCACCACATACGGGCAAGTGGCCAACTCTTGCAATACGGCAATTACTTTACCGCGGCGCGTACCGATACGGCCCATGCCGGTATCTTGTTTGACGTGGCAAAAAGTGGTCTGTTTAAGTTTTCCGGCAATTTCGCAAACGGCGCGGGCCGCTTCCAAACTGGCAATAGTTACCGCGAGGTTATTTTTAATGGCATATTCAAAGGCCTCAAACGGATAGATACTACCCAATACCAAAATGGGCAAAGTAATTCCTTCCCGGCGCAGTTGCAGACCTTCTTCCACCGACGCCACACCTAAAAACTCGCACAATTTATTTTCTTGCACAAACCGGCTCACAGGCACAGCGCCGTGCCCGTAAGCGTTTGCCTTAACAAGCAGCAAGAGGTTGGCTTTGTTTCCCACCGCGCCGCGCACCGTAGTTAGGTTAGCAGCTAACTTGGTTAAATCTATCTCGGCAAAAGTAGGACGTAAAAACGGCAAATTCATAGTTTACTCCGGCAACGTCAGCTCGGTGTTTCCACCGGCTTCTTGGGTGGTTTCCATGTGTTCGGGGGCGGGGTTGGTAAATAACGCATACTCGCCGAAAAAGGCCAGATCCACATCTCCCACCGGGCCGTTACGCTGTTTGGCAATAATCAGCGTGGCTTTATTTTTAAGCGATTCGTCGTCGCGCTTGTAATACCAATCGCGGTGAATAAGAGCCACCACGTCGGCATCCTGCTCAATAGAACCCGATTCGCGCAAGTCGGAAAGTAACGGTTTATTGTCGGTACGGGCTTTGTCCTCGTTTTTACGGCTCAATTGCGACAGCGCCATCACCGGCACGTTAAGCGTACGGGCTAAATCTTTAAGCATACGGGAAATTTCGCTCACTTCCTGTTGGCGGCTTTCAATGCGCCGCTCGCCGCCGCGAATCAATTGCAAATAGTCAATGACGATCAGCCCCAATTCCTTGCCCTGTTTTTGAAGTTCACTGGCCAACCGGCGCGAACGCATCCGCAGTTCGGTAATGGAAATGCCGGATGTATCGTCAATGTAAAACGGCGCGGCGGAAAGACGCCCTAACTCACGGGTAAGGTCGGACCATTTATTGCGGTCAAACCACCCGGTACGCAGTTTATGGATTTCTACCATAGCCGCTGCGCCGAGCATACGTTCAAAAATACTGTTGCGTCCCATTTCTAACGAAAAGAACGCCACCGGGATACCGCACTCCACACACGCGTGGTGCGCGATATTAAGGGCCAACGCAGTTTTACCTTGGCTGGGGCGCGCGCCCAAAATGATTAAGTCCGACTTGCGAAGCCCGCCGGTGCGGTGGTCAAATTCGTCCAGTCCAGTCGGCACGCCTTGGATAGCATTTTTGTTTTGGAACGATTTTTCCAACTCGGCCATTACTTGCGGGGCTAAATCTTTGGCTGAAATAAAGCCGGAAAGTTTTTGCTTTTGGCTGAGTTTATAGATTTGCTCGGCCGCGTTATCAATTAAAATTTGCGGGTTGTCGTCCTCTTCTTTGTAACAGCGTTGCACAAGCCCGGTAGCGGTGCGAATCAAATCACGCACGACAAACTTTTTATAGACAATTTCGGCATAGTGCCTAACGTGTGCGGCGGTAGCCACCTTGTCCACCAGTTGGGTCAAATAGACTTCGCCGCCCAGTTGGGTAAGCAAGTTGTTTTTTTTCAACTCCTCGCTCAACGTAACGATATCTACCGCTTGGCTACGTTGCACCAAGGTTTTCATAGCGGCAAAAATTTTCTGGTGCGCTTCTTTATAAAAATGTTCGGGTTGCAAAATTTCAAGCGCGTCATTGACGGCATCCGCGTCCAACAGCATCGCGCCCAATACAGCCATTTCCGCATCAATGGCTTGCGGCGGGATACGTTCTTCTAGTAAATGATTAGGCATAACGACCTCTTATACAGACAAAAATTCCGCCCTTTTTGGGATAAAAGGGGATTATAGGTATTGTAGCAATTTAAGAAGGGGTTGTGTAAACCAACACAAGGTTAATTTTCTCCTTATATTTTAAGGAAAAAGCCAATAAAACAAAAACAGTTCTGCCGCTCAAAAAGCCGACAGGACTTAAAAGCATGGCAAAAATTTTATGACTTCAGTTTTACACCGTTCAAAATACGCCACGCGGCTACGGTGCGGATATCTTTCATCCGTTGCAACAGGTCCGCCCGTTGCTCGGGGGTAAGCGGTTTGTCAGCCCCGGGCAATTGCTCGGTTTTATCTTCGTTGACGCGCCCCATTTCCCGCGCGGTAATCCAATAATAAGCCGACAGTCCAAACGGCACACTGGTTTTAGACGAAGCCAGCATATCTTTCCCCAAAGCATAATAGGGGGTATTTTTAGTTAATACCCGCTCCAAGACGGTAGCGGCTACGTCCATATGACTGCCGGCCGCATCTGCCGCAAAGTGTTTTTGTTGCACCGCCGGCCCCACCAACACAAGCGGTACGGCAATCCGTTCGTAGTCGGACGGCGTCGCGGTTAAGGTCCAACGGTCGGCGTGATCGCCCACAATGACAAATAAACTGTTTGGATATTTACCCAACATGGTTTCCACAAATTCGGCCAAGTATTTATCGGCATACGCAAAATGCCACATGCGCGAGGCCACGAGTTCTTTATCCGCCGTCTGCGCGGGTAACATACGCGCAAAAGCATCCACGGTAGGCAAATCCGGCTCGCGGCTCATATCTACCCGGTAAGGCGGATGGTTAGAACTGGTTAATAAAACGTTAAACGACGGTTCCGGCCCAATCAACCGGGCCGCCTCTTGTAAGAAATCACGGTCGGGTACGCCCCAGACGTTAGACTCTCCGCTAAAGTTAGCCGCGTAAAAACTCTCCTCAAATTCTTGATGCGTGATAAAGGTACCCACTTCGTACCAAGACGGAAATCCGCTATATAAGAAACGGGTTTTATACCCCTGTTTTTTAAGTTGTACCGGCAACGCCGTCTCGTACGGCTGTTGCGCAGTAGGACGGGAAGAAGCGTGTAAATTTAACTCCGGAATACCTAACACCACAGAGGTCAACCCAAACATGGTGCCGTTAGACGCCGGCAAAAAATGCGCCGCCAAGGCCGCATCCGGCCGGTTTAATAACCGCCGAACACCTTGGGCAAGCGGGTACATTTTATAATCGTCTAACAACGGCCACATCATGTACGTCTCGCCGATAATGACAAAAATATGATCCGGCTTAGGCGTGCTATGTCCGGCCGCCCGGCGCGTTAAAAGCGGCAATAAATCATCCGCTGTATATTCGCTTTTCCCCAACAAACGCGCGGCGGCGGCGCGTACATCCTGCTCGCTGACTGTTACTGCACTGCGACGCAATTTTTTATACAGACTTTTCGCCCGATAAATGGCTTGAATATCATCTAAAATGGCTTCGTTAAGTAAATGTTGGTTTAGGCGCGCGGAATTTTCCCAATAAATAGACGCATGGTAAGAAAACGCTCCCCCCCACCGCACGAACACGGCAAAGACCGCAATTCCTACGCTTAAAACCGTTACGGCTAGCCACCGCCGGCGCACGTTTAACAACGGGTGGGCCACATAGAGAGGCAAGTATTTAAGCCATCCTTTTACCGCCCCGGCCAGCAACGCCGCTAATACCAGGCCGCACGCCGAACGTCCAAGCGCGTGATATTGGTCTATGGCCGTACTGACAATTGCGCCGACGTCGTCGTGGAACGTATTAAACATAAACGGACTAAAAGCCGTATGAAATTCTTGGTAATAAGGGATACGCGCGATAAACAAGAACGACAATACAACGCCTGCAAAACACGCCCAGTAAAACCGAAATTTTGCCCCGTTCCAGTTAGGCCAAGCCGCTTGCAACAAGGTGCCTAGTACAAACGCCGGAAGGACTATACCGCCTGCCGTTTTCAAACTGATCCGCAAGCCGTACCAGAAGGTAAGTGCTATTTCTTTGGACGTTGTATCCGGCAAGAGCGTATCGGCAAACAACCACACAAAAGCCGCCCGGAAAACCGATAATACCGCCAGCCAAAATACAAACAACAACACATCTTGTGAGAGGTTTTGTACAAATTGCGTATAACGGGCCGATTTCATAATATATTAGTCCTTATACAACAACGCGCGGAACTGCGCCGTTTGGTTAAGACCCTTAAACAGCCAGCCCTTTTGGTCTTCTTTATATAAAGATTCTACGTCCTTAAAATTACGTTTAAGGGCACTATCTAAATTAGCGTAGGCCTGTTTACGGTCTTTTTTATGTAGCCAATACGCCCCCGCCAAATTGACATACGGCGTTGGGGCGCGGTCGTCTAGCGAAATAGCGGTTTTGAGATCTTTTTTAGCATCGTCCCACGCTTTGAGCCGCAAACGCACATACCCGCGGTTATTATAGGCAATCGCCCATTTGGGGTTTAATTCAATCGCCTGAGTATAATCCTCTTGCGCTTGTTCAAACAAACCAAGATCTTCATACACCAGTCCGCGGCGGTTATAAACAAACGCCTCGGGTTGCAAGGAAATAAGTAGGGTATAATCTTCTAATGCCGCGTTCAAATCGCCAATTTCTTTATACGCGCGCGCCCGGTAACGGTAGGGCTGAGCAAACGAATCGTCCCGGTTGATTGCCTTACTAAAATAGGAGATGGCCTCATCCATTTCGTTGCGTCCCAAATATATCCGCCCGCGCCAATAATAAGCGGCGGCACTATCCGCTTGGGACGAATCATCCAAAAGTTTCAAAGCCCGTTCATAACGGTACGCTCCTAAATAGGCGGGCATAATCTCTAAAAGTTGTTGACGGGTGGTATCGGCTTGACGGCCTTTTTCGTAATCGGCTACGGCCAACTCATATTTGCCCAATTTAAGATGCACCTGTGCGCGTGCTAAATAAAATTTTTTATACGAAGGTTTAAGAGAAATAGCGGTATTTAGATCGGCTAGTGCGCCGGACCAGCGTTGCATGTCCATATAAAGCAGCGCGCGCGCATAATAGCGGAAAGGGTCTTTCGGACGCAATTTAACGGTGCGGGAGTAATCGTCCAGGGCTTGTTTATACCGTCCTAGCGCACGGTAAGCATCTCCCCGGTAGTGGTACGCATCCGCGAGTTTAGGTGCTTTATCCACCGCTTTGTTTAACAACTTAATTTGCGCCTGCGGATCGTTTTGTACTTTGGCCTGGTTGAGCAAAGTTTGTCCGCTTTGTGCCCATACTCCGGCGGCAAGGCTCCAACAAAATAAAGTAACTAAAATCTTACGCATATTTCTATTATAGTAAAACTACCGGCCCCACACCAACGCCACATTTAATACAAGGGCCACGCACCCGATCAGATAAATGGCCCCCAATAATAAAGCGGAAAACAACCGCAAATTCAAGAATATAGCCCCTACTAGCGTGGCTTTCCCGGCGAATAATTTGCTGACTTTAATCGTCGTGCCGGCCACTTTTACGACCCGCGCCGTCAACACCGCCCGTACAACTAGCATCAGCGCACCTAACGTAAGAGCCACTCCCCAACGGGGTAAGGTAGTAGAACGGCGTGTGTTTTCATACACTTCGCGCACGCTACCACGCACAAGCACTTTGGCTTGGTCTTTGGCGATACTATCTTGGAACTCATCCAAACGGGAAATCATTTTATCTTGCACGCGCTCCAACATATCGTCAATAAAATTTTCCCACGTCGTGCATGCCAACCAAAGCGCATACACCCCGGACGCCGTAAGCGAATAGAAAAAAACGATTGCCCCATAACTTAAAAAGAAAAGCACCGCCAAGATATTTTTAAGTCCGGCGGGCAAATATAACGACGGAAAAAATGTTTGGTAAGTAACGTAAGACAAAAAGATAAAAAATCCTAATCCAACTACCAAATGCGGTAGCAGCACACGGCGCAATAAACGGATGACGCCAAGGATGCCTTGCGTCAGCGCGGAAGAAGAATCAGGCGCGGCCGCGTCGGCAGAAAGGGGAATCGGCTCCGGACGCTCAATCGTCATGGCACGCACAATGCCCGCAACAGCCGTTGCACTCATGCGCGTGCGACGCGTTGGCGGACGAATTAACCGACGGCACGCGGTTAGATACTTTCACCACTTTGCCTAATTTTTTATCGTAAATATAAGTACCCGTAGGATCGTTTTGATTCATACGGGTATTATAGCAGTTTAGAAAGGCAAAGCGGAATTTTCCCATATCCCCCTTGCTCTATTATTAGTAAGCACTCCTTAAAGGTGCCCAATGGTATCAGCATTGATTCCGGCCTTAAATTCGCCCAAGGCAATAGCCTTGCATATTCGTTTTTGCGCCGCTCGTTGGTAATGGTAGCACGTTAACGAACCTGATTCCAAAGATATATTGACCGGAGACCCTTGATACTCAACTTGAATAGTATGATAACGAGGAGAAAACAACCAAGTATCCCCCCCTGGGAAAGCTGCCGCCACAGCCCCCGAACCTTGCGTTACAAACCTTGTACCGGCGGGAAAATCAACATCCAGGGTTTCCCAATCACTACTAAATTCCCCTGCTACCAATTTGTAATGTTGCTGGGCTTTATAAAAACGTTCAAACCAAGGCAAATATTGCGCCGCGAAACGGGCTTTGTCTATTGCGTTTTTGTACTGCGGAACGGCAACCGCCGCAAGTATACCAATGATGAGCACGACGACGAGTAATTCAATAAGTGTAAAACCGTAATTATTTTTCTTGCTGTCATCCCGGACGCCTAAAGTGCCGTCACCCTGAACTTGTTTCAGGGTCTCGTCGTTCCCGCCTTCGCTGTCATCCCGAACGCTAAAAGTGCCGTCACCCTGAACTTGTTTCAGGGTCTCGTCGTTCTCGCCCCTGCCGTCATCCCGTACGCCTAAAGTGCCGTCACCATGAACTTGTTTCAGGGTCTCGTCGTTCTCGCCTTCGCTGTCATCCCGAACGCTAAAAGTGCCGTCACCCTGAACTTGTTTCAGGGTCTCGTCGTTCCCGCCTTCGCTGTCATCCCGGACTTGATCCGGAATCTCGTTGTTCATTAAATAAGAAGATGCCGGATAACCACCTTCCGGCATGACAGACCTTTTTATAACAACAGATGCTGAATCGGCGGCCCGCAGGGTTTCAGCAAGACGACAAGAACAACCACCCAACATTTCATTTTCCATATCCTTTTTGCTCCTCTTTAATAAAATTCCCATTATTAAAAACTAGCAAAAAAAAAACAAAGTCAAGTTTTTTTAGAAACGGAAAAAGATTCAAAAAACAAAGTAATAAAAATATGTTTGAAAAGATTTATAAAAAATGTTACAATAACTAAGTAATAAAAAACGGGTAATACATTTTCCGCAACGTTTACCCGAGTTAACACGAAGATTTTCGCGCCCATAGCTCAATGGATAGAGTGTTAGCCTGCGGAGCTAAAGATACAAGTTCGATTCCTGTTGGGCGCATACATTGACGAGAGCCATTTCTCAGAAGAGAGTGGCTCTTTTTTTGCGTTTTCTCGTCGAGAAATCTTAAGCAACATAAGCAACGTAAACTATACAGACGCTCGGCAGAAAAATGGCAGAAAGTTTTTCTGCCGTATTTTCTGCCATATCCTTTGTCTCATACATTTTTTATTCTGCCATTCTACATACTTTTTGGCAGAAAAGTACTGACTGTTTTGACAATGCTATAATAATGGTAATAATCACTATGCCTAAATACATCAGCGAAAATGCAGAACTAATGAAAGAATGGGATTGGGAAGCCAATAATAAAAAAGGGCTTGATCCCACACAGTTAACTGTCGGAAGCAATAAAAAAGCTCATTGGGTTTGTAGCAAGGGACATAAATGGAAAAGAGAAATATATGGACGTAGCTTTGGATATGGCTGTCCTTATTGTTCTCGTTTAAAAGTGTGGGCTGGCGATAATGACCTGGCTACCACACATCCTGAACTATTAAAAGAATGGGATTATGAGAAAAACACAATAAAACCCACTGAAATTTCAGCTCGATCAAATAGGAAAATATGGTGGAAGTGCCTAAAAGGGCATAGTTATGATGCCACTCCGGCCAAAAGAACGATAGGTCAAGGTTGCCCATATTGTTCAAATAAAAGGGTATTAGTTGGAGAAAATGACCTAGCTACCACGCATCCGGACCTTGCCAAAGAATGGCATCCTACCAAGAACGGGGCTTTAAAGCCAACAGATGTTGTCGCAGGAAGTGCTAAAAAGGTATGGTGGAAATGCCCAAAAGGCCACGAATACCAGGCAAAAGTATGTGCTAGATCAGTTTTGCACAATGGTTGTGCTAAATGTAAGGAAGGTAATCAAACCTCATTTCCGGAGCAGGCCATATATTATTACGTCAAGCAGGTTTTCCCCGATGCTATAAACAGATATAGAGATATTTTCGACAATGGCATGGAGTTGGATATATTTATTCCTTCTAAAAGGGTTGCTGTTGAATACGATGGCTCTTTTTACCACAAAAAAGAAAGATCCTTAAAACGTGAAAAGATTAAGTATAACACTTGCCGACAGCATCGAATTAAACTTATCCGCATATGCGCAAAGGACAATTCTGATGTTTTTAATTTTACTTCAGATTACACTTTTATTGAGTCGACTTTAGACGATAGTGACAATACCAAGGGACTCGACAAGGTTATTAGAGAGTTGTTGTGGATGTTAGAGTCTGATTTCGGTTGGAATCCACGAAAACAATATTTGCGTCATAATGGTATGATTATCCGCAAGATATCAGCAGACGTAAACATTGAGAGAGACCGATATAAGATTAATGCGTACAGGGAAAATGCTACGTTTAAAAAATCTTTGGCAGTAGTGAGGCCCGACTTGGCGGAAGAATGGGATTATAAAAAGAATTATCCCCTAACGCCCGAAATGTTTCCAGTGGGCTCGCACGAAGAGGTTTGGTGGATATGCAAAAAATGTGGGACATCCTATCCCAAAATAATTCGTACTAGAAGCCAATTAAAAGTAACTTGTCCAAAATGTAATATTAAGTGTAAATCCAAGCAGTATAAACTATACATGTGCGACGCAAAGACTTCCAAAATTCTAAAAGTATTTGACTTGATTTCCGAAGCCGCAAAAGAAACTGGGATTTGTGATTCCAATATCGCCGGAGCCTGCCGAGGAACCCGTAAAACTGCCGGTGGTTATATTTGGAAAAAAGAATACGTTAACAAATACGATAAATAAGAAAGCCCCGCTTTTGGCAGGGCTTTAAAATTTATTTTTCTTTTGTTTCTTTTGCCTCACATGCATTCCCTTTAAAGGCCCAACTAGTGATTGTCCCGTTTGTAAGAGTCATTGTAACATCACAATACCACTCCCCATATTGCGTCCAACCATAATTTTTATGAAATTTTAAATATTTGTGTTCGCCAGTTTCGTAGGAAGAAGTAGGTATTCCCCATTGGGAAATGAGGTTGTCCTCCGTACTTCCTAGCCACGTATCTAACTGCTGTCCGTAACCTTTCGTTGATACGGTTGTATATGGTACCGCATCCGAACTGAAAGACACGATTACCTACGATTTAGCAGAAGAAAAGAAGTTTTCTTACCAAGGGTTATCAACCCCCAACATCTTGCACCACTTAGCCGTATTTGTAGCAGGTTTATGGCAGATACATGCCTTTGCTGAAGGAAATACGCGTACAACCGCCGTTTTTTTCATTAAATATTTAAGGACCTTGGGTTATGATGTGACCAATGACATTTTTGCCAAACATGCGTGGTATTTTAGAAATGCTCTAGTTCGGGCCAATTATAATGATTTAAAACACGGAATACATGCCACTACCGAATTTTTGGAATTGTTTTTAAGAAATCTACTGCTGAAAGAACAAAATCCGCTTTCTAATCGGATGATGCATATTAGCCACGTGTTCGAAAAAGTAGACATTGCTCCTTTAAAAGTAGACATTCAAAGTCAAAAAGTAGACATTGAACAGCTTATCAAAGAAAAATTACCTACTGCCACCACCAAAACCAAAGCACATATCGCAAAACTCTATGCGACCTATAAAACAGCTCCCTATTTTGGAAGAAGCGACGCGGCACTAGTGCTTGGATTAAAACCTGCTATGGCTTCGCGCGTGCTACAAATGTTGTTGGCAAACAAACTATTAGAACCTGTCAAAGGAAAGGGCAAAGGCAAATACCGCTTTGTTCAATTCTAAAACATCTCATTAAATAGCAAATATAACTTGACTTCTCTCCCCTATAAGAGCGTGAATGTGTATGAAGCAAAAATACACTTCTTAAGGAGAGAAACTATGAAGAAAAAGCCATAAAAAGTTGTGTTAAAAAAACCACCCCAAAGTCGGTCACTTGTGCCGCACGGCTTGTTACCACAAAATAGCCAAAGCGGCAGGCGTGGACAGTTTCTTGCATAAATTACGCCATACGTTTGCCAGCCAACTGGTGCAAAATGGGGTAGAACTCTATACAGTATGTAAGTTACTGGGGCACCGGACCATCCAAATGACCGAAATTTACGCACATTTAGCCCCTGCTCACTTACACAAGGCGGTTATGAATCTGCCCAAGCGCGGGATGACATTGGTGGGAGTAGAAGAAAAAACCGTCTGCGAAGGGAATAAAGCATGTAAACAAATTGGCTTGGATTTTGGGGATTTAATTGGGAAATAAACAAAGAATTATTTTAATGATATAATGGAGAGGATCCAATACCCAAACGTCGATTCAATAAAATATAAAGGATATTTATGGACGAAAACTTAGAAGATCTTAAAAAATTAATTAACTCTACAGATTTAGACTTAATTGAATCTAGGGCAAATAAATTTAATATTTTTAGGACACTTAAACTTTCAAATCAAGAATTGAAGCATTCCCGATTTCTTGCTTGGTTATTTGATCCTCATGAAACACACTCTCTAGGGGACTATCCTCTAAAGGAATTCTTAAAGTCTCTCCCTTTGTTAGAAGAACGAGCTCCTTCTATTTTTGACATTGATGGATGGGAACTGACCGATACAGATGTTTTTCTTGAGACTGATAAGATTGACATATTACTTGTGAATCATTCGAAAAAATTTATTTACGTGATAGAAAATAAGATATGGACCAAGGATCATGACCAACAATTAAAACGGTATAAAAATCTAATCGATAAAAGATTCCCTAAATACACAAAAGTTTTCTTGTATTTAACCCCTTCAGGAGAACGTCCGCAAGATGACGAAATGGCCGAGGAATATGTATGCATTAGCTATAAGGAACATATCCATCCATTAGTACAGAAGATACTTTCTAGATTTGAAAACAATCTTGGGAACGAGATACTAATGTTCATGAAACATTACCAAACTATGATTGAAGAGGATATTATGGATGACAATAAAATAAAGGAATTATGCTTAAAAATTTATAGAAATCATAAAAATGCACTAGACCTTCTTTTTGAATATAAACCCGATTTGGCCTTAATAATATCGGAAACTTTACAAAGACTTATTAAAGACCAAGGATACGAATTAGATCAGTCATTTAAAACACTCATCCGTTTTTATCCAACCCAATTTAAAAAATATGATTTCTTACGGAAAGGAGTAGAGTGGACAAATTCCAATAATATTTTGTTATTTGAATTCAAAAATCCTGGCGATAATTTATCTTGTAATCTTATCATTGGTCCAAGTAAGAACAAAAAAATACGCGATACAATTTATGCTATCGCCAAAGAGAAAGGTTTTGTCAAAAAAGCATTGACTCCCAAGTGGACCACTATTAAAACGTGGCAATTCAATATTGAAAAACTTTCAATGGAAGATAAAGAGCAAGATATTTATAAAAGTTTAGAAATGCAATTTCTTGAACATAAAGCAGATATAGATAATACTATCAAATATTTTTGTGAAGAATTCAACAAATTATCCAAAGATGACTTTCGGGAATTAACAGAATCATCTAGAAGATAAAACCTACTAATGACCATATAAAATCCCCGCTAAATGCGGGGTTTTTTATCACAAAATGTTAAGATTTGCGAAAACCTATCTTAGACGATAAATAAGCATAAATGTTAAGATTATCACTAAAAAAATGTTAAGATAAAAATTCCCGAACGGGAAGATTTTTCCAAATTTCTGCCATTTCTCTTAAAATATTCCCGAGCGGGAAAAAACTTGACAAAATCTCACTAAATTATGTTAAAATTTACCTATCGGGAATAATTTTTACTGAACGGGAAAACTATGATTATTAAAAATTCAAAAGATATGGGACATATGGTCCGCAATACACGCAAGGATAAAAAAATCACGCAAGCACAACTCGCCGCCGCCGCAGGAGTCGGAGTTCGGTTTATTGTGGATTTGGAATCCGGCAAAGAAACAATTGCACTTAATAAAGCACTTAAAGTATTAACCGTATTGGGACTAGAAACGGAGGTCAAGTAACATGTCCGAAAAACAACTCTCCGTTCGGTTATACGGGAACCCTATTGGCGTTTTGAAACAGGATGAAGCCGGAAAGATTTCTTTTACTTATAATCCGAATGCTAGTTTTGCCATTTCTCACAGTTTGCCGTTACAAACAAAACCGTTTGAAGAAAAACAATGCCTCCCGTTCTTTAATGGGTTACTTCCCGAAAATGAAGAAACCTGCAAAACACTAGCGGCTATGTTTCGCATTAGTGCCACGAATGATTTTTCACTGTTAGAGGCCATCGGTGGGGATTGTGCAGGGGCCTTGTCTTTTGTCCCTATGGATACCCCTATAACACCTCAAGAATTTTTGAAGTTGGATGGTACTGCCCTAACGGAAGAAGAATGGCTTAAATATGTGCAATCTCTACCGAAACGTCCGTTAGGTAATTCGCCGGATAATGCGAGAAGATTATCCTTGGCAGGTGCACAGGATAAAACTTCCGTTACACTACTTAATGGAAAAATGTTACTTCCCAGAGCAGGAACTCCCTCTACACATATTTTGAAAACTCCTATTCAACATATTGACTATTCCGTGTTGAACGAATTTTTGTGTATGAATGTGGCCAAACAACTTGAGCTAGATGTGGCGGATTGCACTATGTACACGATAAAGGGTATGCGTGTGTTACTTGTAAAACGCTACGACCGGATGTTAAAAGACGATGTGGTCAAACGGTTGCACCAAGAGGATTTTTGCCAGGCATTGGCAGTTTTAAGTAAAAATAAATACCAAGCCGAAGGCGGCCCTAATTTTGCCACCGTTTTTAAGTTGCTTTTTATAACGGATAATCCGGTAAAGGCGAGACTAGAGCTGGCCAGACGGGTTATGTTTAATTTCTTGATTGGCAATAATGATGCCAATGCCAAAAATTCCTCATTATTGTACAAAGACATAAAACCTGTCTTAGCCCCTGCTTATGATCTTTTGTCTACTGCCGTCTATCCGGAACTGACAACTAAAATGGCCATGTATATCGGCTCTTCCAAAGAGGCAGAATGGGTCAACGCAAAGGGTTGGCAGTTATTTTGCCAAGAGACAGATTTATCGTTTGCTTGGTTCAAAAAAGAGTTCATCAAATTAGCCCATGCATTACCGGACCAACTCCAGACAACGATTCTTCATTCAAACTTAACAAAAGAAGAAAGTGTGTGGGCCAAGAAATTACTAGATCTTTGTGCGAAAAATTCCAAGGAACTAATTCATCGTTTAGAATTATAGCTTGAGATAAAATTCAAATAACAAAGCCCCGTTAACACGGGGTTTTTGTTGTTAGGTGTGCAAATTACGATGGGAAGTGTCCACGTTTGGACGCATTTGGCAGCGTTTTGGACACTATAATTTCATAAAAATTCTATAATAAAAGCATGAAGAACAAACCGAACCCTAACACTATTTTCCCGTTGCCGAACATTCAAACTCTTACGTTTATAAAACCTACGATTAAAAACCCGAATATCGTGGTGGGCGATTTTACTTATTTTGCAGACACAGACTTTGAAAAACACGTTACCCACCATTATGATTTTATCGGGGACAAATTGATTATCGGTAAGTTCTGCCAAATTGGTGCGGGGATAGAGTTTGTGATGAACGGAGCAAACCACCAGCTAAACGCTGCGTCAACTTATCCTTTTTACATTTTCGGCACTTGGGACCAGTCTGTCCCCCCCAAAGAAGAACTGCCCTTAAAAGGCGATACGGTAGTGGGCAATGATGTTTGGATCGGCCAAAATGTAACGCTACTTCCCGGCGTGCATATTGGGGACGGGGCAATTATTGGTCTAAACAGCGTGGTAACCAAAGAGGTGCCGCCTTACACTATTGTAGCCGGAAACCCTGCCAAAACCGTCCGCAAACGCTTTGATGATGAACTGATTGGCCTACTACTCAAACTTAAATGGTGGGATAAGAGCATAGACGAAATAAATGCACTTATTCCGCTCCTCTCTTGTAGTGATTTAGCCAAAGTAAAGCAAGAAATAAAATCGCTCCTTGCTTAGTGCCGTTTCACCTACTTTTGGGCACTACCCCCTGATTTATATGGCATTTATTTTTCAATACGCATGCGTCCGTTATTTCCATAAGGTCTGTTTCCTCTGCGATTTTGTCCGTTAGAAGAATTGCGACGTTGGCTTTGTTGCGTTTGTCTAGAGCGGAAAGTATTCATACGGTTTTGCCTGTTTTCGGCGCGCGTGTTATTTGCTTGGCTAGGGGGCTGTTGGCCATATGACTTTTGAGTATTTGGCGAACTAGCTGGTTTCACCTGAATAGCCGTGGATCTTAACATTTTTTCATCCAAATAAAATTTCTCTATCGGCTCATAACCACGCGCTTGCATTAACTCGTCCCAATTGGCAGGAAGTTCAATTTGCACAGTTGCTTGTCCGCCACCGGGGACTGTCATGGTTTTGTTGCGGCTGTCATCCCCTGTTACAATAATAGCCGTTTTACCCAATTCCATTACCGGCACTGTGTCCATTTGTTTTTTGCCACTCCACGAGAGCCATGCCGGAGTAGCCGTCGTTTGCGCTTTTTCCTGCTTGGCTAGTTTGCTTTGATGTTGGGATAAAGTGTAATTCTTACCTTCAAAAGAACTTCCGGGATTGGCCCAAAAGTTTGCATAGGCACGTTCTGCTAATGGCCGGCGAGCGGCCACCACGAGGGCTTTTTCTAAGGCATTTTTATCTTTATACTTGGCGGCCAAATCGCGGGCCACGTATGGTGTAATTAAAATAGTACGATATACAAACGGAGTTCCGGCACCTAGGGCAAATTGTTCTTTTTCTACCGCATCCCACGCCATCAATTCCAAAATTTTATCAGCGTTCGATGTAGCAGGCGTGAGGTTGTTCCCCCACGATAAAGAAGAAGCCGCCGTCAGCGCATTGTCATTTAACTTAAAACCTTGTTGTACATGATACGGTTGCCAACCTACCGCCAAAGTAGATTTTTCATCCTCCGCCATAGCCCACGCAGATAAATAGCCAAAAGTTCCCATACGGGTTTGCTTAATATCATAACCACCTAAGTTGATTAGAGCCAAGTCAATGAACCGTCCTATTTTCTTATTGTTAGCGTCAGAAATTTCGCCTTGTGAACTGTCTATATTAAGTTGTCGCGCAATCGGGCCGTTAAGCCACACAAACGGAGTCCACGCGTGCGTACTGGAAAGTGTTTTACGGAAATTGCCATCCAACATGGCTTTTGTAAACGCAACAAGAACAGGCATATATTCCGGCTTACATCCGCTCATCGCCCCCACTACGGCCACATGGAAAGGAGTTACTTTGCGGTAAGCTACGGGAATTTCCCCGATAACAGTATCGGCCTCTAACGGGGTAAACTTCAAAAATTCTTCTACTTTTTCTTTTGTAGGCGGCACAACGGGCAGGCCATCGCTCCATCCCTGTTCATTAAAATAATTATTTACATCCTCATAACTTCCGGCGTACGCTACCGCCTTACCTGTTATTTTTGTTTCCGCATTTTGTGACAGTTCTTCCTGAGAAATCGGCTTTGTGAGAGCGTCCACCAGTTGTGGCCATAGAACTTTTTGCGTATTAGCAACCAGTTCTTGCGGGGTATGCGCCGCAAATGCGCCCGGATATTCAGCTACCCGTTGCACGCCAATCCCATTGGTACGCGCTATGGCTTTGGCTTGCGCCACAAAACTGGGGGCGGCTATCATTACACACGGAATACCCATTTTTTCCGCCACGATACAAGAACCTTCTTCTTTGGGAGTACACAACCCGCACCCTCCATTACCGGAAATCACCGCATCTACTTTCATCTCTTTTAAGTTGTGTTCAAAATCTTCTTTTTGTTTCCGTTTGACCCCCGGTTGCGGATAAGGCCCCGCCGAGCCGATTTCATTAAGCAAGAGCACATTGGCTTTTGGATAATTTTGCAAGATTAACCGTTTAATTTCGGGATGGGTAATGTTAGCCATGAAACTTCCCCCTACTACCGCGATTGTTTTTCCATTTAATGTTTCTAAACGAGAGGCTTGCGTAATGGGTTTAATGGATGGATCACCGACGGGAGAATAAATCTCATATTCTACTTGGTTAGCCTTGGTTTCTTCCACCACCGACAACGGACAACTTTCCGGATTGTTGACAATTTCCGGTTTTGATTTTTCCGCGTTATTTCGCAAAAAAAGGCATCCGCCTACCGCCACAATAATAAGCACACTTAATAATAAAATTTTTATTTTCATAAAAACCTCTCTTTATTTTAACACATAAATAGTAGTTTTTATTTCAGATTTAAAGGTATTATCTTACCTACTTTTGGGCCCTACTTAAGTGTATTTGCTATGGTAAAATTTTCTACAATGTATTTAGAAAAGCCGTAAAAGGAGATTACACCTTATGTTTTTATTAACTTTCTTACAACAAAATGCCGAGTGGCTTTGTGCGATTGCAATTGCCTATTTTGCCTGGAAGCAATATGCGATTACCAAATTACAAATCCAACAAGATTTGCGTATGCAACGCTTAGAATTAGCCCAGCAATTAGACGAGGCGTGCAAAAACTTCCCGTTAAACCAAGAGGCCGCCAACAACTTAGTGGAATGGTGCTTATCCCGCAGCAGTAAATTTATGTTTTTATTAAATGAAAAAGATGCTACGTTTTTTGCAAAGTTCATCAATTTTCTTTGGGATGTACGCATGAAATACGCCAACAATGTTTCCTTCAATCAAATTGAAACGACCCAAGTGTTTATGAATTTTTTATCAACTATAGATATGTTGTTAGGAAATGCCAAGTACGGTTTAACGGAAATCAAACCGGAAAAAAAGCAAAAACACAAATAGATTTTTTATTTACACACCCCCATTGGGAACAAGTCCATTAAGCCCAATGGAGTAAAATGTCCTAAAATTCTCCTCTTCAAATACTGATGGTTTTTGCGGTGCGCAAAGCGTGTACCGTTAGAACTAAAATCTACACCTTGTAAATCCCGTTTTTAGGTGTTCCCAAACTGCCAAAATATCACTTTCCCGCTCGGAAAAGTTTTTCGCAATGCCGCTTATCCCCAAACAAAAAAACTTGACAAATCAAAAAAAAAAAAAGCGATAATGAAGTGTCAGTAAAAAAGACGTTCAAAAAAAGTGAGATTCCAAATCAAGTTTGGAATGACAACCTTATGACAGGAGAATTCTATGCAAAACAAACAAGCATTTACGCTTATAGAATTATTAGTCGTTGTGCTCATCATTGGTATTTTGGCTTCAGTAGCCATGCCACAATATGAATCTGCAGTTCGCAAATCTCGCGTTATGAAATATGCCGCATTAGCTAAAGCCCTACAGCAAGAAGTGGAGGTGTGTAACCTAGCTAATAGTTCGCCGTGCACTTGGGCAGATATCGGTTTTGAATTAAAGGACCGCAATGGCAATTTGGTAACAGCTGATGGTTCAGGGGATTTAGACACTCATTTTAAATATATATTGAACGGAGCGGACGGTACAGGGGCAACCCCTGGGTTTGAATTATGGATTAGTATGGATTATGCCAAACCGTATATGATTGAGTGGAGAATAACGGGGCATGGCCGCCTTCAAGTACGGGCTCACAAAGACTATCCACACGGCATACAAATGGCCCAGAGCATTTGGGGGCCTGCTGATGAGTTTACGGGTGGGGGTACCTGGTATTGGTGGAATTTTCACGGCCCCGTGATATAAGCAAGGAATTAGATCTTTCATTTTGTTAGTAAAACAACGCAATACAACAAAAAGTCCCGGGTATTCGCCCGGGGTTTTTTGTTGTAGCGGGAAATTAAGCGGTGGGGATTCCCGATTACGACTTTCGGGAATGACCTTTATTTTATTTCTCGTCGTTTACGTTTTCCGCCGTCACCCTGAACTTGATTCAGGGGCTGTCGTTGCCTTTCCCCCGCTGTCACCCTGAACTTGATTCAGGGTCTCGTCGTTGCCTTTCCCCCGCCGTCACCCTGAACTTGATTCAGGGTCTCGTCGTTGCCTTTCCCCTGCTGTCACCCTGAACTTGATTCAGGGGCTGTCGTTGCCTTTCCCCCGCTGTCACCCTGAACTTGATTCAGGGTCTCGTCGTTCATAAACACAAGGTGAGATGCTGAATCAAGTTCAGCATGACGTCTTTTTTTAGTTTGGAATGACGAACTTTTTTTATAACAACAGATGCTGAATCAAGTTCAGCATGACGGACCTTTTTTAGTTCAGCATGACAGACCTTTTTTAGTTCAGCATGACGTCCTTGTGCCTGTTTTTAGGCGGTGGGGATTCCCGATTACGACTTTCGGGAATGACCTTTTCATGCGAGGAAAAGGAACATGAAAAACCCCGGGTGTTCGCCCGGGGTTTTTTGTAAAACTTTTTACAACTTAGTAGGTGATAGATACCGTATATTCACCAGAATAGTCACCGGCAACTTGCCCGGAACCAACATGTAACGTTCCACCCACATAGAACTCAGTAGCCGTTTGCCCAGTCACCGGATCAAGGTTCGTGGTGAAGGTATCTACCGTCATGGCATTACTGCCGCTCGTCAAAGTGATCGCCACAGAGGGCAAAGTGATATCATACGTCATACCACCTTCCAATCCGCCTACGGTAAATTTGTCTGCCGATATACTTTCTCCACTTACATGCTGCAAGGTTGCAGGGGAGTCTGTAACGCTCGGGTTAGTAGCTGCAGGCGCAACGGTTACAGTAGCATCAGCTGTCGGACTAACGATAATGCCAAAGTTCAAGGCATCACCCGTATCATGCGAAAGCGTAACAGGCGCCACAATTTTTGCTCTAGCTTTACCAGTTGCCCCCGCCGTTGCATCAACAGCTTTTGCCACTACGGCAGCAAATAAAAATACACACACTACTAATATAATCTTTTTCATAAGTTTTCTCCTTATATACTGTTATAAATAACAGATATACCTATAGTATAATAAAAAGCACCAATTTATCAAGAGGTAATTTTGAAAAACGCTTCCGTTGACAAGCGCGTCCGACGACAAAATAATTTTTACAGCGATAAAAATTTTTCGTCAAATACCGGGCTTTCGGCCACATCACAACAGTAACGGCAAGAGGTACCGTAAAACGCTCCCTGCACTTTAGTTTGTGTGTACCCCCAATAATAATGGATTTTTTGCATGATTAGCCCCCACCAAGAATAATCTTGTTGGACTTTAAACGTGGCAAAAGTTTTTGGCGCGGCTGAGGTTTTTAGCGCGGCCGAAGTTTTAAGCGGTTGGGCAACCGGGGCATTTTGCGCTTGTTGGGCAGATTCTTTTGCGGGTACCGTTGCAACAACAACCGCGGGCGATTTATCCGCAATTGGTTTAGCAGGTTTTGCCGGGGCTTTTTCTCCGGCGGTGGCGGCCGCATCATCTGTGCGCTTGGGGGAAGTGCTTTCGGGAGTGTTTAGTTTGGCCTGCACATCATATTCTTTTTCCACCGCGGGTGCCGGTTGCAACAGCACATCACGCACTTCTAACTGTTCAATTTCTTTTAGTTCAATGACAATTTCTTTTTGTTGTTCCAGTTCCAATTCGGCCCCTTGCGCCGGATCTAAACGCAGGGTATAGGTACCTAACGGTATTTGCGAGAAGGCATAATAACCGTCCAATTCCGAAACTTTACTCCCCACCAGTTCATCCCCGCGGTGCAAATTGATTATCATCCCTTTAGCCGGCAGACGCTTGCCGGAAGTTACCTGATAGACGGTCCCTTCAATATCCCCGGTAGCCACAATAGGGAAGTCAATATACGCTACTTGTGCGGGGCGCAACATCACTTTTTGCACGCCCGACGTATTTAATAACGAAAGTGTTTCTTCAATGTTTTTCGTGTCCGCCGTTACATCCAAAGTGCGGTACGCCGGCAAATGGGTCAGCACGGTGGCCCCTTTAGACGTTGTATTGCGCGCATCTAGCACGTTTACGCGGGGCGTAACGGTAAAATCCGCCCCCGGCAACACCATTTCATCTTCGTCAAATACCCCGTTGTTGTTTACATCCATAAACGCCCGGGCCGACAAAGCCCCCGTGCCGTATAATTTGTTGGAAGATGAATATACCGCGCGGTTGCGCCAATCGGGCAGTAACGAGACGTTATACCCGATAAATGCGTAGTTGTTATGCCGGCTGGAAGTGCCCGTTTCTAACGAAAGATATCCGTATTTTGTTTGCCAACTTAAATTGGCAGAGTATAAACTTTCGTAAGAGTGCATAGATAAATTGCGTGATACATAGGAATACTTTAACCCGCCTTTTAACCGCCGGGTAATGTTGCGAAATACCGACGCTTCCACCGACGGCATACGGTCGTACACAAAATCGTATCCGGTGGCGGCGCGCACCGTCCACGGGCCGTGCACATGGTTGGCATTAAGGGTAAGACGTTCACTGCGGTTGCCGGAAAACCATTGGCTATTTTGATATATTGCGTTTACATAAACATTGTAAGGTAAACTTCTGGAGAGTGAAAGCGTGTGCTCCGTTTGGGACTTGTTACTATCCACCAACGAAGAATGACGGAACGTATACGAGAACGGAAACGTAAGGAGCGGGCTAAAATTAAATGTTTTATTCAAACGCAAGGTCGTTTCATCTTTGATGTACGCGTCGTTTAACAAGTTGCGCGAAGTGATTGCGTTGCCAAAATAGGTATATTGCAAGGTAGCGTCCCAATTCCACAGGGCTGTTTGGCCGTAATAGTCAAACGTGGCGGCTTTTTCTTCAAAATCTACCACCGTGCCGATACTGGAATAAATACCATGGGTAAAAATGGAAATATCACCCGCGGCAAAGGTTTTATCTTTGCGGTACATGGAGCCCGGGGGATAGTCCAAAAACAGTTCCAAGGAGTCGGCAATGGCGGATACGTTTAGCGTGATATTATCCGTTAGCCCGTACCCCCCCTCAATAAACGCACTATGCCCTAGCGAAGAATCACGCGCGCGTTCACGCGTTTCAATAAGACGGCGGTTTTTGTTGATGTAGTTTAATTTCAACCGCCCTTTGCCCGCATCAAGCATATTTCCGTTAAAGAAAACGATTTCTTCTTTTTCTTTCACTTGTCCGTTAGGGCCGTAAAATACTATCTTAAAAACGTTTTTCCCTAGCAGGAGCGGGATATCCGCAAATTCAAAAAAGCCGTCTTGCGATTCGTTGCGGTACCCTAATAATTCCTGGTTGCGGTAGAGTTCCACTTCCCACCCGAAAGGAAGCGTATCGCGGATGGTGTAGGTTTTTCCAGCGGGTTGCAGGCGTGATTCGGTGGACATTTTAATACCCCACCCCATGGGCGAGCCGCTGTTTTCCGGGTTGGAAAAAGCGTACGTGTCGCCCAGTTCTAACTGTTTGAAAAGCCCCAAAATATGCCCCGATTCGTCAACGCGCGAGGTTTTTAACGATATAACAGCCGGGTCTTTATCTGTAGAAGAATAGGCGTTGATTTCCGAGTCAAACCCGCCTGTTAAAAAGGAAGCCCCGGCGCTATAACCAAAGTTGCGCTCGGTGGGTGAGCCGTCGTTCTTAAAAATACTGTAACGCGCGGACAAATCTAAAAACGGCATTTGTAGCCAGTTCTTTTGAACAAATACTTCTTTGTTGATTTCTTCCAAGCGTTCGGCTTCTTTTGCTTTTTGGCGTTGGTCAAAGCGGGCTTGCTTTTCGCGGCGGGCCAGTTCTTTTTCAAAGGGCAAGTTTCCCGACGTAGCAACACGCAACGATTGGCTGGCAAAATCAAAATCACTATGCGTAGATAAAATTTTATCCGCCAGTACAGTGGTAATAAATAAATTGCCGTCGTAATAGCGGAAATCGTCGTCGGAGAAGTCAAACATATTCTTCCCGACACTACCCGTGCGGGTATTGAAATTGATCTCTACCGTATTGCTTTTGCTTTCCAACCAGCCGACAAGTTGGTTGTTTGGCGCGTCGTAGGTAATCGGTACATCTAAGTCGTCGGCCAGGTAATTGACCGGGATATAAAGTTGCTCCCCTTGATACAACACTTCCATGCCGGAGTTGATAAGCACCTTATCGGAATAAACTTTAATAATAAGGAAACTGTCTTCCCGTTCATGTGAGTGCAAACATACCGCCCCTGTTGTGCACAGAAGCAAACAGGTTAGCAAACCAAGAAATAGACGGTACACGTGCTTCAAATTATTACCTACCTAACGCTACCAAAAATTTACAACTGAATTTCCGTCTCGCTCCACACGGCGCTTTTATTGATTTTGTCGTCGCTGGGTTCAGTAAATAAGACGGTCAATTTTTTGCCTTTTAGTTCATCCGTTTTTAGGGGATTGCCCTCTTTATCTTTCAACGGAATTTTTGTGGCAATACTTTTGTTTCCTGCTAGCAGATAGCGTCCCCGGATAAACCCTAGCAAGGTGCTCCCGCGCCATACGCTAATATCTCCGCGCACGGAAGTGGGAACGGCTTGTTCTTGACGGGTAAGCACTACATTTAAGGTAGTTTGTTTCTCGGTAGTTACTAAATCTTTAGCGTCGGCGGAAACAACAACCGGGGCGTTTTCTTTTGTTTTGTAACGCACAAACACCGGGATAGAAAACGAGGGAATCGGCGTGAGGCGTACGGTCATCGTATTGCTGTCGGTCTTGCGTTTAGTGGCAGGTTTTTCCAGTAACACTTCGGTAAATGTGATGTACGCAATATATTCGCCGGGTTCTAATCCTTCCGGGATGCGTTTTAATACGCGGATGGTTTGGCCCTTATTAGGGGGCAACATAACGGAACGCGGACTGTAACGCAGTAACCGCACGGCACTATCCGCCGGGGCATCTTCCGTAGCGATTTCCGTATAGGAGCCGTCCGGGTTTTGCCTTTTGTAAGAAACGGTAACCCGGTAGTTGGAACTTTCCAACTGGCTGGAATTGATGAGGGAAACTTCGGCCGATTTGGTCTTGTCATCAAAGAATAAGAATTTGGGATAAATCATAATCCCGGCACTAGCCGACAAACCTATACTGCACAACAGCATACTTAGTACTACTTTTTTCATACAACCTCCTAATATGTTACGGATACCTGATAGGTCCCTTCGTAATCGCCCGGGGTAGCCCTAACCGGAACCGTAATTGTACCGCCTACTGTAAAAGCGGACGTTCCGTTTGTTACCGTACACGAATTGCCACTTGTACCGCAAGACGACGTAAAACTATTTACTGTTAACGTACTGCCCGCGGCATTGTGCAATGTGGCTGTGGCCGGTAATGATACATCAAATGCACTAGCAGTACCGCTAGTAAAAAAAGTAAAACGGTCTGCGGAAATATCGCTACTCACCGGGCATACAGTACTAGACGTCCCGGCCGTACCCGACGGAGTAACGGTTAAACTTTGCGGCTGATCGGCAGAGGAGCAAAACGTGCCGAAATTCAAAACCGCATTTGTATCGTGTTCTAATACTACCAAAGGGACTAACGTAACAGATACCGTCAAAGGAACAGCCGTAGGATCGCTCCAACGGTTAGGAGTAAAGAGGCCCCCTTTTACACTGTATTTGACATGGTTGGACAATGTCCCCGTAATAGTACAAGCAGAAGACGCTTCAAAAGAAACCACCCTTATTTTAGCCCCAATTGCATAGCTCAAAGGATCTGATAAAGACCGCTCCATTAAAGTTCCTGCGGTTGTTAAAATATCACTAATTTCAATGGTACCGCAACCGGTAGTTCTTAAAGTAGCCGGACTGCTGGCATTGTTGGTGGTTATTCTAATATCGGTATGGAGATCAAGGGTCCTGGCCACTTCAAATGCCGTCAACGAAGTATCCGTCGGAACAACCAAATGCCCGCTCTCCGCTCCAGTAATAGAACCATCCGCTCCTACCGTTACCGATTGCACCCCGCTCATATCGGACAAATAAGTTATATTCCCAAAATTAACGGCCGGATTTTCCGAAACCCAAACAACCGCAAAAATATGGCTTGTATTCATTAACAAAATAATAAGTAAAACATATTTTTTCATACAATTTTCTAATATGTTACGGATACCTGATAGGTCCCTTCGTAATCACCCGGGGTAGTCCCCACCGGAACACTAATTGTACCACCTACTGTAAAATTGCCTGTTCCATTTGTTACCGTACAGGTATTGCAAGACGACGTAAAACTATTTACTTCTAATCCGCTAGGGTCGGGCCCATGCAAGGTAGTACTTGTTGGTAATGTTACAGTAAATGAAGTGGCACTGTAAGAAGTAAATGTAAAACTGTCCGCGGAAACGCCACTCACCGGGCATACAGCAGTAGACGCCCCGATCGTACCCGACGGGGTAACGGTTAAACTTTGCGGCTGATCGGCAGAGGAGCAAAACGTGCCAAAATTCAAAGCGGCGTTATCGTCATGGGCTAGTCCTTCGCTGGCCTCAAGATGTACGCTAACTGAAATATCCACAGATCCCTCATCGCTAGCATCAACCCAATGTAAAGTATTGACTGTTCCTCCAATATCACACGTGCCCGTAAAGGAATACGGCGTAACTGTAGCAGTAAATACTATGTAAAACCCGTTTGTAAATGGACTGCGGAATCTATTTCTATTCTGTTTAGGAATGTCACGTGCATCAGGAGAGGAGGTAGAGTGATCCGCATTAAGTGTCATATTGGTAACAGATATTTTTCCACAGTTATTTGGACCGTAAATTTCATTCCCTTGCGCTTGGGACAATTCTATGTGGACAGAGTCAGAATGATTATCCATCGCAGTCATATTAAACGGGGTGTATGTATAATTTTCATCCCACTCGCCCGTGTCAGAAGAAGCGGTAACGGTTCCCTGTGAGTGATCGGTTACCGAAAACGTATAAGTGCGAAAGGGGCTCGTTGTATAGGTAATCGTACCTAAATCTAAAGAAGGAGATGTAACCGTAGGCACGCCATAAGCGCAAAAAGGCACCCACAATACCCCTAAAAATAAAAGTATTTTCTTCATAAAGACTCTCTCTTATAGTATAGCATAATTTACAGCCCTAAGGCGGGTAAGAAACCCGGGCAGATTTCCCCGTAAATGGGCGCGAAGCGTAACAGCCGTATAACTAAAATCTACTGGCGATATAATAACCCAGCCCGGCTAAACAAATGCCCAACACGCAACTGCTTAGCAGATAAGTCAGGCCGAAAAGATATTTCCCTTCCTTAATGAAGAAAAGAACTTCAAAACTAAAAGTGGAAAATGTAGTTAAACCGCCCAAAAAACCTACTGTAAGGGCCAGGCGGACGGGCTCGCTAAAGAACTGCCTTGTTTGCACAAAACCGCCTAAATAGCCGATTAACAAACATCCTAGCAGGTTGACGGCCAACGTACCCCAACAGGGGGTTTTGCCCAGTTTAACGGCTCCCATAGATACCAAATAACGCAAGACAGAGCCAATCCCCCCGCCCATAAAAATATAGAGTATTTTTTGCATATAAAAATTATACCAACTTCCCTAAAACGACTTCAAATATCCCATGCAAAACTCCCCGGGTTTACGCCCGGGGAGTTTTTGGAAAATGCTTTTACAACCCTAAAAACTATATCTGAAATTTAACGTGCTGTTCCAACCTTTTCTGCCGCCCTCTCTGCGGTGGATGGCTCCGGCTACGGAGAAATCTTCCGCCAAGGCCACATCTAAGCCCACGCCATATTCAAGATAGTTCTTGGCGGAAATGTTCGGGAGTAAAATTTCATTTACTTCAGTTTTGCCGCCGTTATAGTTAACAATTGCATATCTGCCTTCAAAGAAACCGATAAATCCTCTGTCAAGTTGCACAGACAATTTAACGCCCGGGTCAACTTCAAAGAAATCTAAGTTCTTCGTTTCAATTCTCACGTTGGATTTAGGGGCATAATCTCCTGTATTAACTAAGGTATACCCGGCGTAGACATTTGGTTGCAAGGTCAAAAAGGGCCCGAGGGCCAAGTTGAGTCCGCCTTTTACTCCCAGCCCAAGCCAACGCATCCTAAAGTTATCGATTCCGTACATGCTTTCCTCTTTATTGTTCATAAATCCGCCGTTAATCGTGGATAACAGGAAAGCATATCTGGACGCAATCCCGGCGCTGAGCCCTACAAATCCGCCGTCTTGCTCTATTTTATTTTGGCTATATTCGTGGTTTGCGCCGATATATCCCACATAAAGCCCGGTAACCGCATCTGCATTACCAATTCTTACTTTATCGCTATTGATCCCCGCGGCAACAGTTATTGCCTTTGAATCAACGGTTATTGCACTTGAATTAACGTCATGGAAATTTTCAAACTCTACGCTATCATCCGAGCCCGCCATTTTGGCCCACGTTCTAGAAACCTTGTCCAACTCTCTCCCGTAGGGATATTTGAACACTTCGGGGGAAATTACATCCAAGTTATCCATCGCAAACCCGGCAATCTGCCCCGTCATACCCGCAAGCATTTGCCCGCCGACCGAAGGCGCATAAATATAGGGGTTGACCAATTCCGTACGGGCAAAAGTAATTTGCCCAGTAGTGTTATCATAATTAGCGTTATAGAGGTAGAGCGGAGAATACTTCAGCCCGTTCAAATTACCCGATACTTTATCTTGAAGGGCCGTTCTGGTCGTGGCATCCGCAAATAAATCTAACGAGATTTCATCTTCGTCGGTGTCTGACAACAAGGCAATATCTTGCACTTCCAACGTACCCGTATCCGAAACGCTGGCGACCTTTATTTGGTCCATAGTTCCTGTCGCCAAATCGGCATCCAACATTAACGCGTTTGTACCTGTTAACGTCAAAGTACCGGCCGTCAAAGTACCTATTGCGTTATTTTGCATATTTAATGTTGAATTATTTAATTCAAAATCACCGATAGTAGCAGAATTTAACGCTATTGTAGAATTTGTTACTTTCAGTTGAGAAGTCACAGCAAGATTTTGATTAAATGTAGCCGTTGAACCCGCGTCTATCTTACCGTTTGTTAACTCCACGTCGCCATTAGCGACAAACTCAGCATTTGTAATATCTAATACTTTTTGAGTGAACGTTTGTGCAACATTAACGGTACCGCCATAGACGTTTGTGGTTCCTGCATCGCCGTCAACGGCGTAAAGATTAACGGTACCTGCATAAGTATCTGTACCGTTGCCGTTGATATTCAAGGTATCGGCGTTATAAATACCGTCAATGTCGTATTTTCCGGTTTCATCTTCTCCGCCTACAAATGTTATACTTTTCCCCTCGTCCGCTAGCAAATTGACGGTTGCGTCGTTATAAATTGCACCGCCCTGACCAGTAGCCGTTGTTACATAGTTACCGTTAAAAACAATATCGTTATCTTGTGCTACCAAACTCATGGTGCCCTGATTACTCGTTGTGCTACCATTATATATAGCACCGCCCAAACCTGTTAAAGGACCTGCTGAATTCCCTATAAAATTACTTTCTATGGTATTTATTGTACCCCCGCTATTCCAAATAGCACCACCGTGATGACCTGCGCTATTGCCATTAAACTCTCCCTTGATACTATCAATGTGCCCTCCATCATAAACCGCAATTGCACCGCCGCCATTAGTGGAGGAACTATTATTTGTAAAGGAAGCATTGATATTTTGAATAGACCCGCTACCGTCTACATAAATTGCGCCACCTCGGCCATTTGCGCTATTTCCCTCAAAAGAACCTGATAAATCTGTAATGCTGCCGTTATTGTATATTGCACCACCGTGAGCATTACCTCCGGTCGTATAATTGCCCGAAAAAGAACCTGATAAATCTGTAATACTACCGTCATTATATATAGCACCGCCGTAAGTACCCGCACTATTATTATCAAAATCCGCATTGATACTGTCTATTGTTCCGCTATTATATATAGCGCCACCAGCTCCGGTTGTATGATTTCCCTCAAAAGAACCTGATAATTCTGTAATGCTACCTTCATTATATATTGCGCCACCGTGAGCATCAACTCCGGTCGTATAATTTCCCGAAAAAGAAACATCTAACAAACTTGTAATACTTCCGCCATTATATATAGCACCACCGCTGCCATCTGTGTAATTCACCGTAAAAGAACTTGCCAACAAACTCCCAATTGTACTACTACTGCTATTATATATAGCACCGCCGTGACCATCAACTCCGGTCGTATAATTACCCGAAAAAGAACCTGATAAGTTTCCAATGCTACCGTCATTATATATAGCGCCACCCTGACTGTATGAGGTACCTGCTGAATTCCCTATAAAATTACTTTCTATGGTATTTATCGTACCTTTGTTCAAAATAGCACCACCGATCCAATCTGCGCTATTGCCATTAAACTCCCCGCTGATACTATCAATCGTAGCGCCCGTATTAACCGCAATTGCACCGCCGCCACTAGCGGTAGAACTATTATTTGTAAAGGAAGCATTGATATTTTGAATAGACCCGCTACCGTCTACATAAATTGCGCCGCCCCGGCCACTTGCGCTATTTCCCGTAAAAGAACCGGACAAATCTGTAATACTACCGTTATTGTATATTGCACCGCCGTCTGTACCCGCGGTATTATTATCAAAATCTGCATTGATACTACCTATTGTGCCGCTAGTATTATTATAAATCACCGCACCCTGGCCTGTAGTGGCTTCGTTTTCTTCAAATTTTCCGGATAAATCCCCAATGTTTCCTTTGTTATAAAAAACAGACCCGTCCGCAGCTGTAAACTTTTTCATCGTAATGTCTGAAACCGTCAAATTGCCGGCTGTATCTATCTGGAACCCTGGATAAAAATCGTCTCCTTCCAAAGAGGAAGAGGCACCATTGATGTTTAATTCTCTAGCGATAGGATTTGCCAATGTACCTGTAAAAGAGAAATCATTACCAATCTCTATATCAGTTACACCCGTGTCAGTAATAGCGGCGTCCAACTCGTTAAAATCTGTTACCACCGTCCGCGAGAACGCGGGCATAGAAAACAATACCCCTATCATCCATATAAAAAGTAATTTTTTAATGCGTTGTTGTGTTTTCATCAATATCCTCACTTATAAAAAAGGGACTTCCCACTATTTTCAATGGAACCTTTATACTATTATTTTATCACAAATAGGAAGAAAAACCAACCTAAGGGCTATTTGCGGGAATTTTTATTTCTTTAATGCGGTGGAGAAAAATGCCGTATGGCCCAGTTTTTGGGATAAAGATTATTGGCACGCTCGCCGAGGTTTTTGACAAACCCCAACGGTTGTTGTTGATAAGTAACCACTACAAAACCTAGCGGCGTACCAGGCGGTAAAACTAAACTCTCGCGGCGCAAGTAGCGTTGGGCATCTGCCAAGGAGAGTTCCACCCGCGGATATTTCCCCCCCCCTAACGCCAACGAAAGTGCCTGTGCGGCCGAAGGAACAGCCGTCTTGCCTTTATACTCGGGCCGGGCTATTCCATCGGAAAGTAAATGAATCAGCCGGTGCGCTTGCGCGTGGGAGCGCGCAGACGCGGGCAACCGACGGCAAGACACCTGCGCGGCGTTTTTGCGAAGAACCGCCATAAACAGCCCCTCGCTTTTTGTGATCCCGGGAATAAAACGGTACACGGCTTCGGCCCAACCGTCTAACAAAGAGCCGGTAATGTTCCACTCGGGCCGGGTGGGAACCGGCAAAAGGTCCGCGCCTAACTCGTGCGCTATAAAGCGCACGTTTTCTTCATTTTCCGCCGTATTAAAAGTACAGGTGCTGTAAATCAAAAGTCCGCCGGGGCGTAAACACGGCCAGATATCTTGCAAAATTTGACGTTGACGTTTTTGGCAAAACTGCACATTGGCCTCGCTCCACTCTTTTACGGCGTTTTCGTCACGGCGGAAAAGCCCTTCGCCCGAACAAGGCACGTCCGTCAAAATTACATCAAACTGCCAATCGGTTTTTGCAAAATCACGCGCAAGGTTGTGCGTAACTAATACGTCCGGGTGGCCTTGTTTAAGCATATTTTCCAGCAGGATATTAGCCCGGCGGCGGTCCGGCTCGTTACTTACCAACACAGACCCTTCCGGCAACGCCGCACGCATTAACGTAGATTTTCCCCCCGGTGCCGCGCATAAATCTAACGCCAATACCGGGGCCGTCACATGCGTACGCAGTACATGGTCTAAAAACAGCGAGCCCGCCTCTTGCACATAATAAACGCCCGCATGAAACAAAGGATCTTGCGTAAAACTAGGCCGCTCATTGAGCCAATATCCGTCCTTGCACCACGGAACGGGAGTCCTGGCGGCAAAAGGAATTTCCGCGGGCTTTTTCCACGGGTTGAAACGGATACTGGTGGGAGAAACTTCATCAAACGCGCGCAGAAAACGCGCCCAACGCTCCGGGCCAAATAAACTTTGTGTATAAGCAGTAAATGCGGTAGGTAATTGCATAACAAACAGCCCTTAAGGGTTAAGTTGTTCTTCTAAATAACCGGCTATAATTTTATCTACGGCCGGCGTATCTTGGGTAAAATTATGATCAAAGCCGTGTAAAGTTTCCAACCGGACCTGTTGGTACAGCGGCACAAAACGCTCGCCGTATTTGTACGGGACCAGTTGGTCATCTTTACTATGCACAATCAACACCGGGCCGGTATAACGGGCCGATTTCTCGTAGATAGGTAGATGTTGGGTCGTCTCCAAAAATGCACCGCCTACTTTTAATCCGTTGCCTAGCGTGATGTACCCGGGCACGTGCTTGGGGTCGTACGTTACCCCGAACAAATTACCTTTGGACGTATCGTCCGGCAATTCCCCCGCAGGAGCCATTAGCACAATCGTCTTAATTTTATCGGCCCCCAGTTCTGCGGCAAGCATACTTACCACAATGCCCCCCATGGAGTGCCCGGCCATGGAAATACTGCGTACCTGCGGAAGCGTACGGGCGTAGGCATAGATGCGGCGGGCATCTTCCAGTTCGTTCAAAACCGTCATATCCAAAAAATCGCCCTCGCTTTGCCCGTGTCCGTTAAAATCAAATAAAAGCGTGCCCATACCGCGCGCGTTAAGTTGTTGCGACAATTCCGTCAATAAATACATCTCTTTATTTGCGTTAAAACCGTGCAAAATAAGAACAAGCGGATACGTCTTTTTATGCTTCGGTGCGTTTAATACGCCCGCGAGTTTCCCGTGATCGCCTTGCACCGTAAACGGTTGCGAAACTTGGACGGTAGCACACCCGGTTAGCCCTACTAACAACACTAAAAGAAATAAATAAATCTTTTTTTTCATAAAATGCCCCTTATTTCTTGCTAGGTTTATTTTCTTCAACTTCTTTTCTAGCTGAAACAGGTACTTGTATGCTACGTTTCCGTACAACGGTAAACTTGACCGTTTTTTTCATTGTAGTAAATCTGCCACGGTGCCACAAGAGACGCGCTTATCAAAAAAGTCCATTACAAATGCAAAAAGCACCCTCATCCCGTACGCCCAAAATGCTGTCATTCCCGAGGGTTTCTATCGGGGATATCCTCCTTATTGCCGTTTCTAAGCGGTGGGGATTCCCGATTACAAATTTCGGGAATGACATCATTTTATTTCCCGGAATGACAACTTATTTTATAACAAAGCCAAGTCCTTTTTTAGTTTGCGTTTTCGTTTAGAAATAATGTTATAATGAGGAAGTAGGGTTTAATCTTATCAAAAGGAGTACTTATGTCCGACACAGCAACACCTCAAGTCAAACAGAAACAACCTGCGGGACTATACCTGTTGTTTGCCACGGAAATGTGGGAACGGTTTAGTTTCTATTCATTAAAGGCCTTGTTTATTTTGTACCTTACCAAAGAATTATTACTCTCTACCGAAACTGCCAGCGGATATTTTGGTAATTTGATGAGCTTGATTTTTCTTTCCCCGTTATTTGGCGGTTATATCGCAGACAGATGGCTAGGCAAACGTGCGTCCATCATCCTCGGCGGTATTTGTATTGCACTGGGGCAGTTTTGCATGGGGCAAGGATCGTTACCGGCCGTGTGGGTAGCCATGGGGCTAATCATTATCGGAAACGGATTTTTCAAACCGAATATTTCCAGCATCGTCGGCGACTTGTACGAAAAAAACGACTCCCGCCGCGACAGCGGTTTTACCATTTTCTACATGGGTATCAACTTGGGCTCGTTTTTAGCCGGAATTATCGCCGGCACGCTAGCACATAAATTTGGCTGGGCGTACGGGTTTGGTTCGGCCGGGGTGGGGATGTTAATCGGGCTTGTGTTGTTCCTTTGGGGCAAGGATAAATTCTTGCAAGGCAAAGGCAAAGCCCCCAAAGAATATACTCAAGTTAACACGAAAAAAGCCGTCTCCAACGCCCCGCTTACCAAAGAAGAAAAACAACGTATCGCCGTTATTTGCATCATGGCGTTCTTTACGATTTTCTTTTGGGCCATTTTTGAACAAAAGGGCGCGGCTTTGAACTTAATTGCCGATCAGCATGTGGACCGCATTATTCATTTCTTCGGCAAATCGTTTGAAATTCCAACGGCGTGGTTTCAATCGGTCAACCCGCTATTTATCATGTTGTTTGCGCCGGTGCTCTCTAAACTATGGGTACACTTGGGCAGAAAGGGTAAAGATTTAAGCGTACCCGCCAAATTTATGTTGGCGTTTTGGTTGATTGCTCTTGGGTACATCATCTTGTTAACGTCGTCTATCGTCTGTGGCGACAACAAAATGGGTATCTTGTGGATCGTGGGTGCGTACTTTATGTTTACCATGGGCGAATTGTGCTTGAGCCCGGTAGGACTTTCTATGGTAACAAAACTTTCTCCCACCAAATTTATCTCGCTGTTTATGGGAATTTGGTTTTTGGCAACGTCCGTGGCGGGCAAACTCGCCGGTCTCTATTCCGGCCAGTTAAGCAAGATGACGTTGCAACAGTTCTTCACTTGGCCGGTGATCGTACCGATATGCGCCTCGCTAGTGCTTTGGGTGCTGATTAAACCGATTAAGAAGTGGATGAACGGCGTGCAATAAAGTTTAGACACCAAAACTAAAATTGAAACCCCCGCGGAGTTTTCCGCGGGGGTCTTATTTACTTTGAGATAATTTTTATTAAGACAACCGGTTATGTTGCGCCAGCAATTCACGCAGCGAGGCCAATTCTGCGGCGTATTTTTCGGCCGCTTGCGCGGGCGTACAAACACTGCGGTACGTCCAGTTTTCTTCGCTCACGGTACCGGGCGTATTGATACGCTCTGTCGTGCCGATAATATCTTGCCACGAGAACATCACCAGGGCCGACGCACTCCCCAACACACGGCTCAAAATAGCCCGTTGCGTATCGGGGTTCCACGGGATATTCCCGTCGGTTTTTTGGGCGGAAATCATTTCCCAGATATTAGCCCGTTCGCGGATATCCATGGTTTCCCACCAACCGCGCACGGTTTCGGTATCATGGGTAGAAGTAGTCGCTAGCGATACCACTGGATAGTTGCGCGGCTCGCGGTAATAGCCGTTATCTTCGCGTTCCCAACGCAATACTTTATAACCCGGGATACGCAAATCTACCAACATACGCCGCACATAATTAGGGATAACGCCTAAATCTTCGCCCACCGCCAATTTACCCTGGGCTTCTTCCTGCACCATGTGCAAAAAAGCATAGCCGCGGTCAATTTGGTTTTGCTCGCCTTGTATGTCAAAAGCTCCTACTGTATCGTCGGGGGCAAATACATAGGTGCGGAAAAATCCCACTAAATGATCCAGGCGGAACACGTCGTACAATTCGGTTACGCGGCGGATTTTGCGCCGCCACAAATCTAAATTATGTTGATGCTGATATACCCAATCGTAGGCGGGAAGGCCCCATTTTTGCCCCTCCTTGGAAAACTGGTCTGCAGGCGCGCCGATTTCAAACCCCAAGCGGTAGTTTGCGCCCTCGGCCCACACTTCGGCACTATCCAAATTGGTTCCAAACGGGATATCACCAAAAATAAACATCCCGCGGGCGGCGGCAAATGTTTTGGCTTGGCGCAGTTGTCCGTCTAAAATCCATTGGACGTACGCAAAGAATTGCACATATTCGCGGTGGTGCGCCTCAAAGGCGTCCACGTCCGGGCTGTTAAACCGGCGTAATCCTTCCGGCCACTCCACCCATGTTTGCCAATGCTGAAATTCTTTTAAGGCGCGGAATAATTTGTACCCGCGCAACCAACCGGCTTGTGCCTGCTGGTAGGCCTCAAACGCTAAAAACCGCGGCGAACGCACGCTTTGTTCTTTGGCTAAAAAGGTTTGATACCCCAACCACAACGCTTTCAGTTTGGCTTGTTTGACTTGTTCAAACGGTACTTTAGCGGCCTGATGCCATTGGTCAATCTGCGGTTGTAGTTGGGTAATAAATTCTTGGGCTTGCGGGCTATGCAGAATATCTTCCACCGCGCCGATATCGGCATAGACCGGATCGGTCGCAAACGCCGTCATGGCCGAGTACGGGCAAGTAATACCCGGGGCCGTTTCTTGCAGCGGCAAGATTTGTAAAATTTTAATTCCTTGCGCGGACAAAAATTCCGTCCACTCCCGCAAAGAAGCAAAATCACCCACGCCCCAATCGCGGTCTGTTTTCATGGCGCCGAGCGGTAATAAAATACCGCAGGAACGGGTAGCAAGTAATTGGTCTTGAATAGTCATGCTTATTTCCGGGCGATGGCTTCAATTTCTACCGAACTTCCTTTGGCAAGAGCCGCCACTTGCACCGTCGTGCGGGCGGGCGGATTTTCTTTAAAGAACGTGCTGTACACGTCGTTCATTTCGGCAAATTGGGTTAAATCGGTCATATAGACCGTTGTTTTGAGTACATTTTTTAAGGAACTGCCTGCCTTTTTAAGGACGGCTTCCAAACTAGTTAAAATAAGTTCTGTTTGTACGCGCACATCTCCGTTAAAAATCTCGCCGGTAACGGGATCAATCGGCACAATACCGGTTGTAAAAATAAATCCGTTATCTTCCACCGCTTGCGAATAACACGCAATGGGTTTAATGGAACTAATGTTAATAACTTTTTTCATAATTCCTCGCCAACTAAATATATAAACTCTTTTTATATGGTAGCAAGGCAAGAGGAGGATGTCAAACGATTTTTCCGGCGAGAAAAATAATTTTTTGACGAAAGTTTTGAAAAAGTGCTATAATAAATTATCACGAAACGTGAAGTGCAGTAGAAATAATTGCACACAACCTGTGATTTTTGATATAATAATTAGGTCGGGTTTAACCGATGCTAGATTAAACCTCTAAAGATGTTTTTTTTGCGCTCGTAGCTCAGTGGTAGAGCATCCGCCTTTTAAGCGGGGGGCCGTGAGTTCAAGTCTCACCGGGCGCACCATTTGATGCCTTCTTCGTCTATCGGTTAGGACGTCGGATTTTCAATCCGAAAAGAGGAGTTCGATTCTCCTAGAAGGCGTTTTTTAATGCCCTGCTTATGCAGGGCATTTTGATTTCTAGGAAAGAATCGAACTCCTGTAGGCCACTAGGCCGTGTCTATAAGGAGCAAAATCTACGCCGTACGCACGAAGTGCTTTAGATTTTGCGCGATTTTGCCGGGAGGCAAAAACGATTCTCCTAGAAGGCGTTTTTGTCCTCGCCGGACGTGCAAAGCAAAACACAGGCGAAACCGATAGTGGTTTTGCCTGTGTTCATCCGTTCGTAAAAGATTATTTTTTCAGTTCCAGCACTTCATCAATCAGCCCGTAATCTTTTGCTTCTTGGGCGGACATATAGTAGTTGCGTTCGCTGTCTTGGCGGATTTTTTCTTTATCTTGTCCGGTATGTTTGGCCAAAATATCCAAAAGATGTTCTTTGTTGTCGCGCAATTCGCGGGCTTCAATTTCAATATCCGTCACTTGGCCCGAGATGCCACCCCCCCAAATAAGCGGTTGGTGAATCATAATGCGTGCATGCGGCAAAGCATAGCGTTTACCTTTAGAGCCGGCCGCTAATAGCACCGCGCCGAAACTCATGGCCTGCCCCATACAAATCGTGGTAATAGGGGCTTTGATAAATTGCATAGTATCGTAGATAGCCAATCCGGCGGTTACAAGTCCGCCGGGGGAATTGATGTAGAGGTTAATTTCCCGGCTGGAGTCATCCGCGTCCAAATACAAAAGTTGGGCAATAATCATATTGGCGCTGGCGGTATCTACTTCGCCCTCGCGGCCGCCTACAAAGATAATACGGTCTTTGAGCAGGCGGGAAAAAATATCGTAACCGACGTTCTTTTCAATAATAGTAGGTATAATCATGGATATATTGTAGTATATTTTGAAGGGGAAGGCCTATTTTTTCTAGGTCTTTTTTGAATCTGTACTAGGCCCAAAGACTCACGCTTTTGGGCAATAATTTCATTAGAATAAATGTAGAAACACCAATCAAGGGAGGCCGTATGAAACTTAGAAAAATGATGTTAACCGTAGTAGCCGTACTTGCCACAAGCGTAGCTTTTGCCGGGAACACGTCGGAATTGCGTATGTTTATCACACAATTTTTTGCCACCATCAATATGATGACTTCTATGGCGGAAGATGAGGACGCGCCGGAAGTTGTACAACTCAACCAAGTTACCAAAGCCCTCAAAGCGGGCTTGCTTAAATATGAGGAAGAATTGACCGCGGGGGATTTGTCACAACACAGCCAAACGATTGACGATTCGTTTACTGCGATTACAAACACCTTAAACAAAATCAAAGAATCCAGCAGCGAAGTAGAGGATGAATTGATGCCGCAAGTAGAGGCATTAACCAAAGCGGTTTTAGCCAATCAAACAAAGGTGCAACCCCAAGAAGTAAATCAAGAAATGGCGTCGGCGCTCATCATGTATTTTGCACAAGCCAAAGCCGAACAAGAAGGCACCCTCTTAGTACGGGCCAGCCGTGTCTTGCAACAAGAAATGATAGAAGGTTTGGGCGGACTTATGGGGGAAGAAGAATAAAAACACGATTCTCTGCAACAATAAAACACCCCGGTGAAAAGCCGGGGTGTTTTATTGTATCCAAAAGACGTTATTGTTTTTGGGCCCAACGCCAGAAGTTATCTTCAAAATTCTCCGCCGAATTATACCGGTAGGCCTTCCCCAACGCTTTTTCTACCGAGTACGGCTCATAGACGGTCTTGCCGCGTGAATCTTTGACTAAAAACCCGGAGGACGGGTCGCGTTTGGCTTCCCCTTGGGCAATCAGACGGGTAAATTGTTCAAACTGCATCCGGTTGGACGGTGAGGAACCGCCGGACGGGTTTAATAAAAACCGTACCATGGCATAGGCCTGGAAATACCAATACTGCACCCGGTCACGGGCCTCGGCGGCGGAAAGGGAATCTTCCGCCATAAATTCTTCAAAAGATACTAAATGCACCGGCCGGCCCCGTTTTTTAGATTTCAAACGATTGCCGTACGAAGGCACGAACATAGACGACGGCTTAAACGCCAGGTTTTGTTGGGACGGATCGCGCTGGATATTGAGCGTTCGCAAATCGTGCGCCCACGGTCCGCCTTTCTTGCCGGCCATTTGGTCTTCCATAAAAACCGCCAAACCTTCGTCCAACCAAGTGGGCGTCATAATACGGCCGGTTTTATGGCTGTCAAAAAATTGTTGGGTAAAAATATGGGTCAATTCGTGGGTAAACATTTCCCGCAATTCGCGTTGTTTGCCCGGTTCATCGTACACGACAATTTCCCCCCGCGTCGGGTAAGCAATTGCCCGTGTCCACGCCTTGGCATTGGGTTCATAACGCAAGTAAGATTGGTGATCCTGATAAATAAATACGCGCACCCGGTCAGACATCATCCACGGAATAAACCGGCGCAAAGTTTGATAGGATGATTCAAACGCCATAGACATATTGGCTGACGGGATTCCTTCTGTACGTTTTTGGGTGTAAATATCAAAATGGGTACTTTTAGATTCCAGCCACGTTACGTTTGGGCGGAACGCATTGGGATTAAATTTTTTATTCGGCGCGGGCACTTTGTTGGGCCGGTTTTTCGCGGCAGACGGCGGAATTGGCCGCCCGGCATTGGCTTTGGCCTTGGACTCTTCCAACATTTTTACCGCATATTCCAACTCGGCATCTGCGGCATCTTCTTCGCTTAAATCGGTGGTATCCGGCGGGGTTTGTTCGGCGGAAGCCGGCGGGACATCAGCGGATGCGGTTTTGGCAGCCGGGGCCGTCCCGGCAGATTTTGTATTATTTTGAGAGGTGTTTTTGGACGTGTTTTTAACACGCTGTTGCTTGGACGCCGCTACTCGCGCGGCCGCCTTGGACGAAAGCGATTTTTTAGCCGGAGCAACCGAAGTTTGTACCGTTTGCACTTGTCCATTTAATTCAAGCGGCATGATAAGCGTAGCCGAGGAGGTTCCCGTTGCCCCCGTTTTGGACGCCGCGGAATTTGTTTTTTGGGCGGACGACGGAGTCTTTTGGGAAACAGCCACCCCGGCCACCGGGTTTTTGGCGGCAGAGGTCTGCAACGATTGTTTCAATAAATCAATGTTTGATTCCGGCGTTTCCACCGTCTTGGATACCCGTATAGAATCCGACACCGCCGCCTGCCCCCACATAGGGAGCGTGCAACTGGCAATTATTACCCAAAAAACAAATACGTTTCGCATACGAAATAACAAACAACGTCCTAATCAGCCGGATAATCAATATTTTCTTCGTTAATTGGCGTAACCGTGTATTCAATCCGACATAGGCCATTAGTAGTGTCAGGGGCAGTACCCGTGAACTCGGCTTTCACTTGATAACGGACGCCGTCCGCATCAACCGGTTTACACTTATATATTTTTTTGTGAGTCCAAACGCTGCCACTTTTGTCCATATACATATCACAGTTAGACAAATCTTCCGCAAAAGTATCTGCATCTTTCAAGCTCCACAAGGCATTGATTTCCGCTTGACACGCGTTAATTAACATTTGATTAGACACCATCCGACGCGTCTGGCGCGACGTAGTCGTGCGCGACAAATTAGCCCGCAACAGCATAGTAGCCATACCGGCTAGCACAACCGTAACTAATAGAACTTGTAACAAAGCAGCCCCTTTTTTATTGTGTAACATGTTGTTTCTCCTTAATTTCTACGCGAATCAAAGTACCCTATCGGCAACATAAATTCTTCATCCGCCGCATCATTGACTACCGGCGAACTAGGTAATTCCAAAATAAAATTGACTTTAAGCCGCCCTTCTAAAAGCAAATTACCATCATCTTCGGCCGTTTTGGCATTATAAGGTAGATCAAGATCCTCGGAACCGATCCGGGCAAAAAGCGGCACCGGGTAGTAATACTCGGAAGAGGTGTTAGTAATGCGCGGAATAAATTTTACATTTTCCAAAAAGATGTCCTCGTCTGCCAAATTGGTATTTGCCGGATCGCCACTTCTATTACACACCGGAATACCCGAGGATTTTTCATTATCCGTTAATATGTTACGTTCAAAACGGTAAATTCTTCCGCCATCTCTAGCCACAATATCCCCCTCCTGGTGTGGCTCTACAAAAGTTCCATTAGCCACGGTGGTAATCGCACCCGGCTGGAAACAATAAAGTATGTAAGACGGCGAGGTGCCGTCGTAGATAGGATTACCGTCTATGCGTAAATTCTGCCCGAGTAATAATAGGGGCTGAGTATTGGCTGAATCGCTAATACTGTTTCTTACATATAACGTACGGCTGGAAGCGTGCACATCTTGGCGCAGTTGCCTAAGTGCGCGGGACATACTGTTACGCAACATAACCCGGCTACGGCCCACGCCGCCTTCCCGCGAAGCGGCCGTAGTCAACGAGGCCAAGGCAATACCAATCAGCCCAACTACCAACGTGGCCAGCAATACTTCCGTCAATGTAAAACCGCGTTTTTTATACATAATCGTCTCCCCGGTTAATTACTCGCTCTGTTCATTAACGTAAATCCGTTACACGTGATATTAAATCTGATACTTTTGCGTTTGAATAAGTCGGCATCTATGTCGCTGCTACCCAACGCCTGTGGAATCCTTTGCATATTTTGCAACTCAACAGTATAGGAAAATGAAGAATTCTGTTGCGGGTCGCACAACGGAGGCAACATACAGTTGATATTATGCTCCACGGCGGGCTCCAATGGATTTGCATCTCGTTGTGCAGGTGCACACAACCCCTTATCCCTGTCAGCCAAATAGGACATGTCGTTATTTTCTAAACCGTTATACATTTGCAAACCTTCATGAGCACGTTCTACTGCCCACAACATTTCTTCGTAGATATCCGAACGGGACGATTTGCGTGAAACCGATAGCAACACCCCAAACGTGGCCGTTGCCGCCAAAGACAACAAACCTAGCGCAATCAGCCCTTCCAACAACGTGACACCCAATTTGTTTTTCAAAATATGTTTCATAAATTATGCTCCCCATTTAGTCGTCATAGGTATCCTGCGGGTCCATGCTCCCGCCTATATAAATATACCCGGTAGGATTGCTGTTTTTGTAATACTTTCTTCCGGCCTTATCACCAGCCGCATATGCTACTGCATAAAAAACAGACGTATCAGCCGGCGGATTATCATTATCCGGCAACCCACTCGGCCGGTATGTGCAAAACGTATAGGGAAGCGAGGTGAAATCTTTAAAAGACAAATACCCGCACGCAAATAACCGGCCGGCCTCGGGATCGTTGGCGTGAGCGTTGTTATTAGGAGTGGACGGAATTGTTGTTTGTGTAGTGGCACTTTTACGCGGGATACCCGTAGCCGCCGGATTCTGGCACTCGTCCTCTTGCATAATATTCCTTCCATCGTCGGATTCGGGCGTAAAACATACTTTCAACCGCTGGCCGCGGCTTACTTGGTAATACTCACGCGTCGCTTCGGCTACTTTTAGGGCGGCAGCTTTGGCTTGCGCTTGCTTAATATCATAGCGCGCCGAACGAAACGTAGGCGCCACCATGGCAGACACAACCGCCAATATCAACAATACCGCCAATACTTCCATTAACGTAAAACCTTTTTTCATATTAACTAGAAAAATGCTCCCTTGTTCCTGTTGCACTTACGCAGAACCAATAACCTTCTTGGTATTGGTCCGTCAGACGTGAACCATCTTTCCCTTTCATGCAAGCAAGCGGCCGGTCCTCTGGGGCACCACCGGGGTTGGGGCAACGGTCCGTCTCGTCCCCGTTGAGGGCGCATACATAAAAGTCAAAATACGGGTTATCCCACCCGCCGTTATCCACAAAATCACACTGGATAAGCACACTGGGATTGTTGTCCGGGTTTCCCCGCACATCCCTATCACACGGCGGTACCAACGACAAATTGCCAATTTTTCCGGATGCTATATTTGCATGTTCATATTCCAACCTAAAACGCTGGACAGCCCCGGCTAATACTTCCACCTTGGCACGGGCCGCCGCCACATGCGCGTCCGACTCGCTAGCTCGGTACGACACCGTAGCCAACACGGCTAACGTGCCGATAATCGTAGCGGCAATCAACAATTCAAGTAATGTAAATCCTTTTTGATTTTTCATACGCTCTCTTATAGTATTACTGATATTTACCTAAGTTTCAAGTGTTTTTCCCGGAACCACTAACGATTAGGACAGGTGTCCGAAATTTGTTCTATCGTCCCGGCACGCGTAAAACGCGCCCCTGCATATAACCCTTCCGAAGCACGGGAACATGCCCCCGCGTCTTTCATGCACGCAATATACTTTGCGTCGTCTCCGCAACACCGGGCGTTGGCACCCACATCTTGCGGGCAAATGTAAAAAGCATAATTTTTGTAAGTATGATTGGGCATCTCTAAAGGGATTGGTTGTATATAATTCTCTCCAAACGTTGCAGAACCAGTAACTGGCGTAACCACATTAGGGTTAGGAAAAGTAGCACTTTCGGAGGTGTTAGGATCCATTTTCATATCAACCCGTTTGGCCTGCACAGCCGAACCAATATCCAACAAAACCCCCTGGGCCGCTAAATACCGGTTACGGTCTTGCGCGCGGCGTTGGGCCGGTAAGGCAAAGGCCAACACCGAAGCAGATATCAGCACCACAATTAAAATTTCTAATAAAGTAAATCCTTTCTTTCCTTGCATATAATCCTCTAGTTACCACCGATTTGGGACAGTTTGAAGATCGGTAAGAAAATAGACGCCACAATAATACCAATCAGCGACCCTACCCCGCAAATCAAAATTGGGTCAATAACCGCCGAGAAACGGGCAATAAATTGATCCACTTGGTCTGCATAGAATTTGGCCAAGGTAGCAATAATACCCGGCAATTTACCAGATTCTTCACCCATGAGCATCATTTCCGTCATCAGCCCGGGAAATACGCCGGTAGCGCGGAACGATTCGGAAATAGACCGCCCGGCGGCTACTTCCGCACGCACCGATTTCAACGCATTTTGGATAATGACATTCGTATCAAACGAGTCTTCCAATACCAAAATAGCGTTCAAAATCGTTACACCGCTACGCAGTAGCGTAGAAAGCGTGGAAAGCATGCGGTCGTAGTAAATATTCTTCAAGAAATTACCGAATAGCGGCATGGAAAGCAAGAACGAGTGCCAACGTTTGCGTCCGTCCGGCGTCTTGATGTAAACCCGGAACGCGATAAACGCCGCAATTATACCAAAAATAAGCATTATCCCGTGATTAACCAAAAAGCCGGAAACGCTTAATACGATCTGGGTAATAGCAGGCAAGTCCAAATTAAAATCTTTAAAGATTTGCGCGAACGTCGGTACGATACCGATAACGAAGTAAATCAATACCCCCACCGAAGCCAACCCTAACACGGCCGGATAGGTAATAGCCGTAATAATTTTACCCTTCATCCCTTCTTGGGTTTTAGTATATAAAGCCACTTGGGTAAGCGTATCGGCTAACTGACCGCCTAATTCCCCCGCTTCCACCAGCGAAAGCCAAATGTGGCTAAATGTTTTGGGATGCTGGGCTAACGCTTCGTGCAAAGACCGCCCGCCGGAAATATCCCGGGCAACTTGGGTAAGCACATAACCTAACGTCGGGTTAGAGGCATATTCCCCTAACAAAGATACCGCACGAACAAGCGGCACACCGCCGGCAATTAGCGTAGCTAACTGTTCCGCGAAGAAGGCAAGCACATGGCCCGGTACTTTTCCCCCGTGTTTGCGCGAGGAACTGCCTTCCCGGGCAAATAAACCTTTAGAGCCCTCCTTTACTTCCAACACCAAATAGCCCTTATTTTGCAAGGCCAAAATCACTTTTTCTCTGTTATCAGAAGCAATAGCGCCCCGTATTGTTTTACCGTTTTCGTCTTTAACTGTATATGTCCACCGTTGCATAAATTTCCTCTCACTTCATGTAACGTGCCAAACCCCGGCACCTGTCCGGCAAAAATTATTCGTCGGATGTAGTAATACTTAAAATTTCATCTATCGTGGTCTGCCCGCGGACAACTTTACGCCACCCGTTTGCACGCAAATTCATGGCTCCGGAACGTACAGCCGCTTGCTTGAGGGCAACCAAGTCCTGCGTTTTGTAAATAATGTTACGCATTTCTTCAGTCATGCGAAACACTTCATAAATAGCCCGCCGGCCCATAAAGCCCGTACCAAAACAACGCGGACAACCTACTGCTTTGAAAAAGGTCCACCCCCCCTGATCCCGCGGATTTAGATGCCCTTCCCGGATAATGCGCTGCAAAGAAGCCGGGTCCGGTACCTGCGGCACTTTGCAATACGGGCACAAAATACGCACTAAACGCTGCGCCGCCACCAACGCCAATGAACTGGCTAGCAGGAACGGTTCCATCCCCATATCAATCAAACGGGGAATAGCCCCCAACGCTTCGTTGGTGTGCAAGGTGGACAGCACCAAGTGACCGGTCAGAGCGGCTTTTAAGCACGCTTCGGCTGTTTCGTTATCGCGGACTTCCCCCACCAGAATTACGTCCGGGTCTTGACGTAAGAACGAACGAAGCCCCGCCGCAAAGGTAAGCCCAATGGCCGGCTTAACCTGTACTTGGCTGATACCCGCCAGTTTATATTCTACCGGGTCTTCCAACGTCATGAAGTTGAGTTCCGGCGTACGAATGGTGGTCAACACCGCGTTTAAGGTGGTAGATTTACCGGAACCTGTCGGCCCGGTTAAGAAAATTAGCCCGTGCGGCAAATTGGCCGCTTCCAAGAACGCTTTTTTCTGTTCCGGTTCAAAACCTAATTTATCTACGTTCATTTCCCCCGTACCTTTATCCAAGATACGAAGCACGAGTTTTTCGCCGAATACCGCTGGACACACAGACACACGGACTTCAATGGAACGGTTCTGATAGCGAATCGTAAACGAACCGTCCTGCGGCAGACGTTTTTCGGCAATATCCAATTTAGACAAAATTTTAATACGGGAAATAATTGCGTTTAGTGATTCCTTCGCCGGTGGGGTGCGTTCATACAACGAGCCGTCAATACGGAAACGCAACGATACGCGTTCGTCAAACATTTCCAAGTGAATATCAGACGTACGCTCCGCAATGGCTTGGTGCAAAATAGCGTTTACCTGCTTAACGTATTGCGAAGAATTTGACGAAACTTTATCCAAATCCAAAATACCCGTTTCCGCTACGTCTTCGTCCGCATCGGCGGTGGCCCCCGTGTCCGCTTGCGGTTTAACGGCTTCGTTCATTACCTCATCTAACAAGTTAGAGGTAGTAGCATAAAACGAATCCAACGCATTTAATAATTGGCTTTTACTGGCAATAAACGGTTGCACCTGCCGCCCGGACATCATTTTAATATTTTCTAATAAAAACAAGTTCGTCGGGTCTAGCAAAGCAACAGCCAAACTGTCATCCTCTAAGAACAACGGGATGACCATATTTTCACGGGCAAATTTTTCCGGAATGATTTTTTGTAGATCTTGTTCTTTTTCGGGAACTAAAATGCCGTTTTCTTTAGAAGCATAGGGCATGGCAAAATGCTTGGACATCGCAATCGTAACTTGTTCTTCCGTAGCAAAAGCCATCTTAACGACCGCTTCCGCAAACGGGATATTATTCTGTTTGGCGTAAAGCTGTACCCGTTTGACTTGGTCGGCGTTAATCGTGCCTTGGTCCATTAAAATTTCATGCAACTGTTTTGCCATTTCCTATTCCCCTAAATTGACAAGTTTCAAGGTCTGCCCCGGTTAGGGCAGACCCTGATAAATTCCTTTATTCAGCCAATACCGTCGGCGTAATAAAGATGACTAAATCGGTCGTGCTCTTGGTAGAGGTCTTACTGGTAAACAACCAGCCCAATATTGGGATATCCCCTAAGAGCGGTACTTTGCGGATCTGTTCCGTTTCGCGCGATGTAAGCAACCCGCCGATTACTACCGTTTGTCCGTTTTTCACACGCACCAAGGTAGAAGCAGCGCGGGTAACGGTATCTTTGGTGTTTTCAAAACCGGAGCTGATTACGTCCGAATAAGACGGTTGCACAAACAACGTAACATACCCTTCGCGGTTGACCTGCGGAGTAACTTGTAAGGTTAACCCTACTTGTTTACGTTCCGCCGATTGGGTAGTCATGGTTGCCTCTCCGCTACCGGATACATTTTGCGTATAACCTACCGTAGCATCCGTAGAGGTGGTAATCGTAGCCGTTTTATTGTTTAAGGTAACTACTTTTGGTTTGCCTAAGTATTTGGCTTCCCCGCGGGTCAGCAAACTTTTGAGTACAATGTTAAAAGCCGCAAAGTTTAACACACCGGCCTTATCACCTTCCTCATCTTCTTCTTCCCCTTCCCCACCTGAACTGCTTTCTTGCGATTCCGGGAAAATATAGTTCCATCCTCTAATACCCGTACCTTTGACATAAGCCAAGTCAAACTTACGTTGCGGCCCGGTAGCCGATATTAAAGTTCCGTTGGAATCGCCATATTCAAACCCTAGGTTTAACCCGCTGGATTTGTTGACTTCCACGATTTGGGCCTCAATTAAAATTTGCGGAGGTTTCACATCCAGTTCCGCCAAGATGTTTTCAATCGGCGGGAACACTTCCGGCACGTCGGTAATAATAAGTTTATTGGTACGTGGATCCGTAGCAATGCGCCCCACCGTGGACATCATGCTCTTAATAATGCCGGTGATTTCCGAAGATCCTTCAGAACCGCCCGTACCAGGTGTTGCATTATTGTTCATGCCTACACCACCGGTGCTGCCCGTATCACTGCTGTTGGAATTGCCGCCGGACAAAATGTTGTTGAGTTCACTGGCACCCGATCCGCCGCCCACACCACTTAGCGAGATATAACTAAGCGTATAAATTTTAGTAATGGTATCAGGCGCATCATTAGAGCGTTTAGTTACCACATAACTATCACTTTTACCAATACGCTGGTAAGCCAAACCATGCACGCGTAGTAAAGTATCCAACGCTTCACGCACGGTTACGCGGGTAAGCGAAGCCGTTACTTTTTTATTGGCGAATTCTTCGCTCATAATAAAGTTAATTTTGGCTTGCGTAGTAATACTGTTCAAGAATACCGATATCGGTACATTGGAAACACGGATAGACACGTTCCGATCCAACGGAGAAGTTTCTTCCATATTTTTATACAGATCGGCTTCACCGGACAGTTTTACGGTAGATTCGTCTTCCACCAGAGTAACTGTATTGTCGCTGGGCAACACTTGACGGTTCGGAGCCGCCGTAGCGGTACCTAGCCCCAGTACAGCCATACTAGTCAACACAACTGCTAAACGATTTGTCATAATCCTCCTATAATTTTTTTAAATGTTACAACTGCACTTTTCGTACAAATTTGTGGCCTTTGTAAGAAAATACCACTTCATCGGGCTTGACCTCAATAATGCGGGCCCCATAAATAGTGTTCCCAATGGTATATATCTTACTGCCAATAAATACTTCTTGCCCGATCACGCCGCCAATGCGGATTTTATTGCGTACTTCACGCGTCGGGTCTTTAATACGTTCCAATTCCAACCGGCGTAAACGCTCGGCTTCTTCTTTCTTGCGTCTTTCTTCTTCCAACTTGCGTTGGCGTTCGGCTTCAATAGCCGCCAAACGCTGTTGTTCGCGATATTGGATTAACAAAAAGTCATCCGGGGACAACGTCGGATCCCGTTGCGATTTAGGATTATACACCACGAGAGGTTGTTCTTCCTGCTCTACGGCATCTTCCTCTATCGTTTCACGGGCCGCTACAAAATCCTCTTTGGGAGCATCTTGCCCCGCAGCCGCTTGGGCCAAATCTTTTTCTAACTCTTTTTGCTCGGCAGAAACCGCGGCGTCACTCGGCCCGGCGACCGGCTGTCCGGCCGTGGCTTTCGTTCCCTGCTCCGCAGGCGCAACCGCTTGTTTTGCCGCGGGAGTTTGCGCTTTTTCCGTCGTAACAGATGTTTGTGGTTTCGCCGTTTGCGCTTGCGCTTCCGGCGCAGTAGCATTTACCGGAGTTTGCGCCTTTGATCCGGCAACGGTCTGCCCCCAAACAAACACCGGAGCCAGTAACATACACCCTGCAAATAAATTAAATATCGGTTTCATAAATTATTTTTCCTTCTGTTGCCGCGTCCGTTTAGCCACCTCTTTCTTTTGTTCGGCAACTAACTGGTCATAGTCCTTAAACAATTTGCTGTTTGCAATTTTCTCCTTCAGGAAAATAGTATTCAAACGCAAAGATATTTTGTTTTGGCCCATGCGGTTAGGATCTTTATCTTTTTCAATAATAAAATTAGAGACTTTTACATATTCGTGGCGGTTTTCAATGCTCTCCAACAGATGGGCAAATTGTTCGTATCCGCCCGTCAACCCGACTTGAAGAGAAGTCGCCGTAAACGTAGGATTAGAAGAATCTTCCATCTGGGAACCCTGTATGTTGGGTTCAATATTCGCCAACTTGAAAATAGCAATCACTTGGCTGACTAACCACTCATTTTTCGCCTCAATCCCTGCAAAATGCGGCTCCAACGCAATGAGTAATTTTTTATTTGTCAAATACTCCTGTTCGTTAGACTGTTGGGCCGAAATGGCTTCAATTTGGCCGTCCATATTTTGGATTTTAGTGATAAATTTACCTTTCAAAAACCCAAAATAGGCAAACGCAACGAGCGCCACCACCACCACTTGTTTGGCAAATAACTTAAAATTACCTTCCTGGGCTACCGTATTGATGTCTTGAAGCCCTTGCTGAAAACTTCCCGGCTTGGCCGGTTTAGCTTGTTTTGCTTTCTTAGCCATACTAGCGGTTACCTCCTTTGCCACAGGTTAGCGTAAAATTCGTCTCGGCTTCTTTATCACGGGAATTTCCATCGGTTCCGGCAATGTTTGTATAGTTGATGTTAGAGCTACCGTTACAAATTTTCTTTATGGTAGGCTGCTGGACAAACGTATCCTTAAATTTATTGCCGATCGCCATATCATCCCGGCCGTCCCCCGTACCCGATTTAACGGACCCTTCTATGGTAATGGTGCGTGCTTCCTGCCCGTTACCGGGGAAAGAATCATTATACGTCATTTTAGTGATCCACACCTCGGGCGGAATGGAATCTGCCACTTCGGCCAAGACGGGCGTAACGACGTGATCATACTTCGTCATGGCCTGCAAATTGGCGTTTTGCGTTTTGATTTTATTTAAGTTAGACGAAATTTGACTGGCGGTTAACCCCTCAAAATCAGCCACCCGGCTTCTTTGGGAACCTTTTTTGGCACGCAATTCTTGTTCCTTTTGTTGCACATCCCAATATCCTTTACCGATAAGCGCTAAAATACACAATATAAGCACAACGGCAATTTTCCAACACGTCAAACTGGCATTAAATTCGTACGTACTTAACCGGTTTCCCTTGGTAAAATCTATATCCGGAGTTTTATGATCCAAAAATTTAATACTGGCCCCGATCGCCGCTATTTCTCCGGCAGAGTGGGTTTCAATGCCATACACTTCGCTTAAGTTCCATTTGCGTACCGGTTTTTTGGAATCAGCTTCCAACGCCGGCACCCATTGATCCACATCCACCCCGGTAATTACGGCTTCTTCAAAGGGATCTTTTTCTAATTGTTTAGCAATAAATTCGGTACAGTTGGTAATTTCAAAGCGGCGGCGTTCAGCCGGGATGGAACCGGAAATTTCCACCTCGCGCAACAACACCGGGGCATTTTCATTTAAGAACACAAAATTGGCCATGTCCTTACCGAAGAACGAATAAATTCTTCCGCCGTTTCCGACGGCTTCTTTATCGCCGTCATTAAAAGAGCGCCCTAGCGACAAACTGGAAGGTTCTACGGATATCAATTCCAGTCCGCATCCCTTCAGGCCTTTGCGAATTAGTTCCACAATGGTCTTGGTCGTCATAGCAAACACAACGCCCAACCGTTTTTGTTTGGTAGCGGCTGTTTCAAACTGATATACGTGATAGGCATACACCGATTTTTCAAACGGAAAATGAATATATTTGCGCGCTTGGAGCGGGATGGAATCTTTCCACATTTTACGCTCAATTAAAGTAGGAATAACGAAATGGCGCAACAAACAAAACGCCGGAGAAAGACTAACGACCACCCGGTTGGTTTTCCATTTCTTTTTGGCCATGACTTTGCCCAAAGAATCGGTCCAGCCGTCCATCGCAAAAAAGGCCTCGTTCAAATCCAACGGTTTGAGCATCGTCCGGTCCACATCTGTAATCGGCACGCGCACCAAGGATTCCAGTACAATTCCGCCGCTTTTGCGGGAAGTTTGTGCCATGTAAATTTCATCTAATCCGATATAAATACCCAAACAATCCGGATGGGCATTCATATTTTGACCAATTAACTGCTCGGACAATCCCATATTCTCTCCTCAGATTAGTTATTGTACGTTTCGTACGGCATGTCGTACGGGTTATTCGTAGGCGACACGGATGCCTGGTTGGCATACGCCGGCAAATCATACGGATTGCCTGCCGGCTGTACAGACGTAGTGGACAGGGTTTGTCCGGCTAACGGATCAGACCCGTCATCATCTTGCACAATGGTCGTCGTATTTACGGTTTTCGTATAGGTATTAACCGACGTAGAGTCCGCGGTGGAGGTAGCCGTTGCCTGTTGCGTAGCAGGCGTTCTCATGATGCGACCGGGCTTTACCCACAACCGGGACGCTTTATAGTTTAGGGCTTGGGTAGTTTGCACGACCGTTTCTTTTTTAGTACTGCATGTGCCGTCGCACGCATCACCGCCTTCCGCACATTTCACCACTACCCGGCGGCGTAACGTCTGTTTTTTACCTTTCAAATCAGTTCCGGTCAACACCAACGTATACTTACCGCACGGAAGTTCCGGCCCAATAATGCCTTTACGGCCGTTGAATAAGATTTGGTGATATACCGGCGCAAAACCTTCCAGTTGGCGCACAATATAATAGTTGCCGTCATGCCCGTGTTGTACCACTTGCAATACCCAGTTATCCAACGGATTTTCCGTTTCCAAAACAGAAAAATCTATGGCAAAAGCTTCACCCAACGAACGATCTATCGCGTGGCAAAGCGGCACAATGGCCATGCTGAGTAACGGCGCGGTTTCGTTCTGCTCGTTCTTCTCCATAACGGTAGGCAATTGGGCATCATAATCAAACACCACCGCCAAACCATGCAAGTTAGCAAAGCGGGCCGGAGGTTCTTCATCCACAAGCCCCATGTTATAATGCAACTTCCCTTGCGAGATACCGCGGTTAATTAAATAGGAATTTAAGGCCATCGCCTGACGGATACCGGAAAGCGTTACATCATCCGTATAAGAACCGGGTGGCAAAATTACATACGCAGAACCCTGCGTTAACGCCAACAGTTCATAGATGCTGTTGAGCAACGGCAACGCGTCGGCGCGAAAAGTATTTTTATCAAAAATTACTTCCGGGTCAATATCTAACGCATCAGGTCTATTATCGCGCATGTATAAATTGACTCCATCCGCGTCGTTGATATTTTTAATAGCCGCGTCCGTCATGCTGGCAATTTTTTGGGCCGTGTACAACTCACGCGCTTCAATGGCTTGGGGTGAAGTTAAATCGGTAAAAGCAGACGTTCCGCTTACAGTTGTGAGCACTTCGTTACGCGAAGATGTGCTCGGCACCGCGACGGGTTGGTATTGCAGGGCATCTATATCCGCTTGCACGGTAGTGGCTAATCCCGCCGCGTTGTTCACCGTATTTACGGCAGCATTTTCAAAATTTTGTTCCGTGCTTAGAACCGTATCCCAATCGTTTTGCAAATTTGTTTGTGCATTTTGCAAGGCCGATTTATATTGTTCGGCCTGTTCTTGCGCCGCCAATTTGTTGGCTTCAATTTGCTGGGCCAGAGCTTGTTGTTGCGCGTTAACGGCGTCCAACGCTTGTTGCCGTTGGGCGGCCGCCGAGGCCAACGCAGCTTCTTGTTCGGCTTGCCACAAAGTAACCTGATCTTGGACAGATTGTTGGGCCTGTTGTAATGTTTGGGCAGTCTTTTCATTTAGACTACGCACTTCGCCTTCCTTGAAATTGACATCCACTTCCACCGGCGTTTGGATTCCACCGATACGGTTGTGAATTAGCGTAATATACTGGTTGGCTTGCGTGATTTCTTCCGCGCTACCGTTAACCAATACATCAATAAAATAATCCATGGCTTTTTCGTTTTCACCGTCATTATAAAGCGAAATACCTTTGGAGAGTTGTCTTGCCGCCGAGGCAGCCACAACTTCCGTCGCGCTTATCACAAATAAGCCAAGCATAAAAACGAGTACATAATTCCAGCGTTTGTTTATTTTCATCATTAAATATCCCTATTTTGGGCCGGTCGTTTTAACATCCTCCGACACAACCAACTATAAAAATTATAGCAATTTAACACGTTTTGTAAATAGTTTTTTTCACATTTAACAGATTATTCGGCCCCCAATGCGCTTAAGCGCTTGAGTGCCAACTCATTTCCCGGATAATAAAACAACGCATCTTGCAAACACCGCACGGCCTCTTTGGTATTTTCCGCCTTGTAAAACAAGGTAGATAACGCCAAATTGGCCCACAAGTCATCGGGATGTTTATGCAAAACTTGCTCCAGTACCACTTTTGACTTAATATCATTTCCAGCCAGCGACAACACCCTGGCTAATAAAATAAATCCGTTTGTATCGTCGGGATATTGTTTGCAATAGGCTTCAATATCCGCACGCAACCGCTGTTGGTAGTAAGAAGACATTTTGTCAAATTTACCGGCTTTTTCATTATACTTTTGTAATTGGCGGGCTTGGGCTAAAATAGCCGGTTTTTCGCGCGAAGAAGCATACAAGGTTTCCAACCGGTTTAACAGTTCCGCGTCCAACGTATCTACCGTCAGGCCGCTTTCGTACACTTTTTTTGCATATTCGGTCTCGCCCAATTTGACGTATATTTCTCCCGTCAAACGCCATAACCCCGTTTCGTACGGGAACAATTTCAACCCGCGGTTTACCATGGACAACTCCTCGCTGCCGGCATAAATACTATTCTCGTGCAGAAGTTGGGCTAGCATTTCGTAGGCCTGCAAATGGTAAGGATGCAACGACAAATTGGTCATCAAATACCGCACGGCTTTTTTGATGTCTTGCACGCCCAAAGCCGCCAGTGCGGCATGATAATATACTTCTTCGTAATAATTTGCCGCCGACATAGTTTTTTCAAATACCGCCAGTGCTTCCGTATATTTTTGCTTAGATAGCAACAAATTACCTAAACGGAAACCTGCCTCGGTATTAGCCGGATACAGCGAAAGTGCGGATGAAAAATTTTCGGCGGCTTTATCGTAATTAAGCGTGGCCACGGCTTTTTGCCCGGTAAAGAAACGATACTCACTTTTGAGCCACAATCCTTGCCAAACGATTACCGCAACACTTCCCGCCACCACCAAAAGGGCTACGGTTTTCGTCAGCGGGTTTGCCGTAACGACAATTTGGCGGTCTTCCTTCCCCACCCCGCTTACTTCAGCGCCGACCAGCCACCAAAAAATAAAGGCAGGCACCACCGCGTGTAACGAGATGTTAAACATATTGTCGGCCAGCATACCTAAAATACCGCAGAAGAACGCTTGCAACAATTGTTTTTTATCGCCCTCTTTTTTGTGGGCGGCGAAATCGCGTACTTCCAAAAACAGCACCATAAACATAAACATAAATAAACCTAACCCGACCATGCCTCCCTGGGCCAGTTGGAAGGCAAATTCGTTATGCGGGGCGTTGGTAATAGTTTTTAGTTCGCGCAGGTTGGGATAGTTAAGTAAGGTCTTGGGCTGTGTTTGTGCGAAGGCCATTTGAAAATTCCCTAACCCGCTCCCCATTACAGGACGGGCCAAAAAAATTTCTTTGGAAATATCCCACATGAACAAACGTTGGTGCATGGACTGAAAAATTTTGTCGCGGTCAATTTTGAGAGTAAGCGTAGCGGGGGTAATTTGGGTCAGTTCTTGGGCACGGGCGGCTACCGGGCTGGGAGTATCTTTGTCGTCCATATAGACCGATCCCCATCCTACCACTATGGCCAGTAACGCCAAGAAAAATACCCGGCCGCGCCGCAACCAAATCAACGCCCGCAGCGTGCCGAACATCCACATCATAAAAAGCGCACAGGCCGCGCCGATCCAACACGAACGCGCCAAACCGAAAGATAAAAAGAGAATATATACCAGCACCAACACTCCGTACACACACAAATCTTTTTTGCTTTCGGTACGCATATAATAAACTAACAGGGCCGGTAACAACATTACCACTGCCGACGATAAAAAGTTGGGGTTTCCAAACGTAGAGAACGCGCGCGTAGCAAATTGGCTGATTTCAAACGGCCATAAAAACTCTAATCCTAACGCCTGCAACACTCCGTAACAACAGGCCAAAAATACCGCCACAAACATCAGCACCAAAATATTTTCCTGCACCAGTTTACGCAGTACCCGCACCGCCAGCCAAATGCCTACGATCCACAAAAACAGTGCGTACCAGTCAAACAACTGCGCAAACAAATTCTCCGCCGATAAATGGGTTTTTACCATGGGTAAAAAATACCACAACGCCCCCCACCCCAAGAACAACAAAATATAATTTGTTTTACTTTCAATTGTACCGGCGCAGACGATATTTTTGCTGATAATATACGCCCCCACTGAAACAACAATTAACAAACTGCCGTAATTAAGTAATCCGTAAAACATGGTTTGGCGCATGGCTTGCGGCGCGGACGAAACCGCCGAGAGCCACCCCATTCCACAGGCCAGCACATACACAAAAAAAGCCAAATCAAAAAAGGTTTTGGTAAAATCAATCGTTTGCGAACGTAAAAATTTGACGGCCAACGTGCCGTAAATTAACGCGATAAGCACATAAAGCAAACTGTTTTGAATAAAGAAAGGATTTGCCGTTAAATCAGTAAAAAAGATTAGCGGAACGACTAAAAAACACATGGCCAACAGTACGCGAACTATTTTCATATACACGGTTTCTTTGGCCGATTTCGTCAAATTAAGCATACGTTTTTCCCCAACAACATTTTCTATATTGTAGTTTTTTTTAAGATGCTTTAGCAAAGGGGATTTTAGCAATTACCGTGTTTCTTCAGGAGTTACCATTCCATATCCAACAAAGCCGCAATACGTTGTGAGATTGGAGGATGAGTAGCCAACAGCCCTGCCAAGCTGGAAAACAACCCGATTTGTCCAAGCGGATTTGAAATACACATAGCGGCCATACTTTCGCGTTTATCTAACGCTTCCACACGGCTGTCCGACGAGATTTTTTCCAAAGCTCTCGCTAGTGCCCGCGGGTTACGCGTAGTGAGTGCGGCGGTAGCATCCGCCTGATATTCGCGCTGGCGCGAAACAGCCAACCGAATAAGCGGTGCCAAAAAATATCCGTAAAACAAACACACCAGTCCGGCCAGAACGAAAACAATTCCGCCGTCGTTATTTTTGCGGTTACTGCGCCCGGAAGAAAGCCCTGCACGTAGCAGTAACTCCCCCACAAACGTAAAAAACGATATCCCAGCGACTGTCAACAACATTAAACGGATATCGCGGTTTTCCACGTGCGCCAGTTCGTGTGCAACGACACCTTCCAACTCCACCCGCTCCAACTTGTTCACAATACCTTTTGTGAGTGCAATAGAGGCATGTTCGGGATCGCGTCCGGTGGCAAAAGCATTTAATGACTCGTCGTCTAAAATATAAATCTGCGGTAAAGGCAGGCCGCGGCTGATGCACAAATTTTCCACTAACCGGAAAATTTCCGGCTGGTCTTGGCGCGTGATACGCACCGCCCCCACGCCAGACAGCATCATCTTATCTCCCGTAAAATAAGAAATAATAATCCAACCGACCGCCAACGCCCAACAGATCGGAACCGCCCATGACACAAAAGCCATCAATTCTTGTTGGCTAGCTGTAAAACCGGAAGAGGCGGCGTACGGGTCGCGCATAAAATAAAAGAGGATACCCGCCGTGGCCGCCACCAACAACGCAAACGCCAGCGGGAAAAGCAAAACAAGCAGCACGGTGCGCCGCTTGTTTTCTTCAATATGCTCGTAAACCGTAGACATGGAGATACTTAAAATTTAACCTGTACAGCTTGACGAGCCGCCTGTTCCGAGTCAGCCAGTTCAAAGAAAGGTTGCTTTTCAAAGTTAAACCATGCCGCCACCATATTGCTGGGAAAAGTTTCCACTTTGGTATTTAACGCCATGACGTTGCCGTTGTAGAAACGGCGGGCGGCTTGGATTTTATCTTCGGTATCGCGTAATTCGCGTTGAAGTTCCAAGAAATTCGTATTGGCCTGCAACGTGGGGTAATTCTCGCTGAGTGCAAAAACCGATTTCAACGCCCCGGAAAGGACATTTTCCGACTCGGCCAATTTTTTCATATCTTTGGGATTAACCGCCATGGCCATATTACGTGCTTGGATAACTTTTTCCAACGTAGTGCTTTCGTGCGCGGCGTACCCTTTGACGGTTTCCACCAAGTTAGGTATTAAATCGTAGCGGCGTTTCATTTGCACTTCAATATCGCTCCACGCCTCTTTCGTGCGGTTACGCAACACAACAAATCCGTTATACACACCGACCGCATACACGACACACACCACTACTATAATCCCGACGATCCAAATTCCGCTCATAATTTCCTCTCTTTTATTTCGCCTGCCTAGGCAGAAAATAACAACTGCTTTATTGTAGAAAGATTACAGCGTTTTGTAAAGAAAAATTTTATCCATTATCAATAAAGTTTATGGGAATCGGTAACTGGTAAATCCTCCGCCGTTACTCCCAGTGCCAGTGGATTTTTTTGTAACGGCTTTACATAAACGGTTGGCACGGGCATTGTCTTTAGGATAAGCCCAACAGTTTTTCCCTGTTTGCAAATTAAAATAAGCCATATACGCGGCACTCGCGCCGCCTCCTAAAGTTGCATAACACGCCAGATAACCGGTATTGTGAGTGTAACAATTTCCCCAGGGATAATAATATCTAAAAGAATCTGCATGATCTGTAATACTTGTTGGCGTTGGCAAATCAACATCTAATTCGTCAAACCGCATTGTATATTTCCCATTTGCCAAACGATAGACATCCTCGGCTTTTAGGACCGTTTCCATCAACATCATGGCTTGTGTGTACTTTGCCTTATCTACTGCGGCCTGATATTGAGGTACGGCTACCGCCGCTAAAATACCGATAATGAGAACGACTACTAATAATTCTATGAGTGTAAAACCGTAATTACTTTTCTTGCCGTCATTGGGTACTTGATACGGAATTTTACCTGGGGTTTTATAACAACAAATAAAACTACCTAAAACGCCTGCCATTTTCATACATATTCTCCTTTTTAAATCTTCAGTTCCATTATTTAAAATTTAGCAAAAAAAAAAAGATGTCAAGTTTTTTTAACAAAGTTGGCAAAAACAGTAAACATCCCCCGGCATATCCGGGGGTTTAGTGGCACAAAAAATACCCCCGCGGTTAAACGGGGGTATGGTTCAATTCAAATAACGGATTTTATTTCGTTTCGGATTCCTTGGTTTCTTCTTCTGTTTGAGCAAAAGAATCTTGCAAGAGATCCCCGAGCGTGGGCCGCGGTGCTTGTTTCAAATACTGCGCCACCACTTTGCGGTTTTGCACTTGGTCGTATTTCTTAACGGACAAGTTCACCACAAATGTTTCCGGGTTGACGCCCGTTACAAGCGCGGTAATCGTGTCGCCTTCTTTAGCGGTAAAATCGCGCCCCATTTCAAACGGGCTGATATACGCTTTGGTATTGTTCTTGCCGATCGTGCATTCTACGCCTTCTTCAGCAGAAATTTTTACCACCGTCGCTTTTACCGAACTCTTGTACGGATAGCGGCGTTTCAAGGCGTCGGCCGGATTCAAGAAAAGTTGTTTGAGGCCAAATGTCAAGCTCGGCGTTTCTTTGTCTAACACCAACAATTTGGCTTTCAAGCGTTGGCCGCGGCGGAAATTGGTAATGGCGGTTTCGGGCTCTTTCCACGCTACGTTTTCTAGCGTTACAATGCCTTCAATGCCGTGAAAGCGCAAGAATAATTTGTCGCTATCTACTTTAGAAACGACCACGCGCAACACATCCCCAACTTTGATTTCGCCCAAAACTTGTTCGCGGCGTACGGCTTCGTCTTCTTCTAAAACTTGCCGGCGGGAAACGATCAATTTTTGTTTTTCTTTGGCAAACTCAACAATGACGGCTTTAATTTTAGCACCGACGGGCAAATAGTGTTTATACGCGGTGTGCAGTTCCGAAAGGGAAAGCGGCATAAAACCGGTTACGCCGAAAACTTCCACCATGTAACCGCCTTTTACACATTGTAAAATTGTACCTTTGACACGTTCTTTGGCTTCGTATGCTTTTTTGCAAACATCCCAACCTAAAAATTCCAAAGCTTTTTTGTGCGATAACAACGCCGGGCGTTCGTCGCCTCCGCGTTTGACGAGTACGGCAGAAACTTTATCCCCCACCGACGGCATGGCTTTGCCTTCAAATTCGCTAACGGCAATAGCGGCCTCTTTCTTGGCCCCGATATCTACTAAAATATACTCTTGGTTAATTTGTACGACGGGCACTTCTACGATTTCTTTCTTAAACAACTTCTCCGATAAAGACTCCTGCTGCGCAATTAACTGATCCATGGTCATTTCGGTTTCGTTAATTGTGTCTTCATTTTGTTTAATTTCTTCGTTTGTCATAAGTCCTTATTTACAGGCTCTACACGAGGTAAGCCTGCGTAACCTCCGTTAATTATGAATTGAATTTATTGCATCCATTATTTGTACTGCAAATTGTTTGTACTGCGCCTTAGGTTCCAAGGCGTCGTCTTTTTTTAGGTGTATGGGTTTACCAAACGTAATCCGGATTTTTTTACCGAAAAACGCCATCCTAAAAGTGCCCTCTATTTTTACGGGAAGCACCGGCACCCCGGTTTTATACACTAAAAATCCTATCCCGCTTTTAGGTTTTTGCGGCTTGCCGGTTTTGCTGCGGGTGCCCTCGGGGAACATAACAACACTTTCCCCGCGCTCTAACGCCTGCACCACTCCTTTAAGCGCGCCGAAATCCCCGATTGTCCGTGCACGATCTACCGGGATATAACCATTTTGGCGGAAAAACCAACCTATAACCGGTATGTCAAATAACTCTTTTTTGGCTACAAAACGGGAATCTCGCACGAGCCCCGCAAAGCCGCCGATCGCGGGCGGGTCCGCATTGGAAAGGTGGTTACCGGCAATAATCACCGCCCCTGTTTTAGGGATGTTTTCCAACCCTTCCACCATCAAGCGGTGGAACGTTCTAAAATAGATCCTTGAGAGTAATTTTACCAAATTAAGAAGCATGATGGGAAATTTTCTCCAACACAGCATCAATAACTTGCTGTAAATTTAACAAAGATGTGTCAATAACAAACGCGTCTTGTGCCGGTTTTAACGGGCTGGCGGCGCGGTTTTTATCGCGGTGGTCACGCTCCTGAATTAAGCGCAAAATTTCGTTATAATCGGGATGTTCGCCGGCTTCTTGCAATTGTTTTACACGGCGTTTGGCGCGTTCTTCGGCTGAAGCGTCCAAATAAAATTTCATGTCCGCATCCGGAAACACAACCGTACCGATATCGCGCCCTTCCATTACAATACCACCCGGCTCGCCGACTTCGCGCATTTTTTCGGTAAGCACTTGGCGCGCTTCGCGGTTGGTTGATACGCGGCTGGCGACGTTGCCCACTTCTTCCAAATGCAGTTTGGTACCCAAATATTCGCCGTTTACAAACATCTTTAACACCGCGTCCGCTTGGCGTTTAAACGAAAAGCGTAACGCCCGTGCAGCAGCCAAAACGCCGTCGTGATCTTCCGGGTCAATGTGTTTGGCAAACACCGTATAGGCCAACGCGCGGTACATTTCCCCCGTGCTTAAAAACCCATAACCGAGTTTCGCCGCTACCGCTTTACCCACGGTAGATTTGCCCGTTCCGGCGGTTCCGTCAATAGCAATTAACATTCCGTTGATACGCATGTTATTCTTCCGCCGCCGATAAACTATCCGTTACCCCGCGGATGGCTAACATAATCGCATCCGGACTGGTGGCTGCCCCTTGGGCCGTTTCTAAATCAATTTTTCCGTCTTTATATAGTTTAGCCAGCGATTGGTCAAAGGTGTTCATCCCGTAAAATTCGCCGGTTTGCATAATTTTTGTTAAATCGTTCGGTTTGTTTTCGCTAATAAGTTTGCGTACCTGCGGGGTAGAAACCAGTATTTCTACCGCCGGGCACATGCCGGAATTGACCGACGGCAACAACCGTTGGCATACAATTCCGCGGATAAGTTCGGAAAGTTGCAACCGGACTTGTTCCTGTTGTTCTACCGGGAACGCATCCACCAAGCGCGACAGCGTTTGCACGACGTTAACCGTGTGCATAGTTCCTAATACTAATTGCCCGGTTTCGGCCGCGCTGATAGCGGCTTTCATGACTTCTCCGTCGCGCAATTCACCGATTAAGATAACATCCGGGTCTTGGCGCATGGCCGCGCGCAACGCGCTGGTGTAAGAGGGCGTATCTACCCCCAATTCCAACTGGCTGACAATACTGCAATTATCATTATGGATAAATTCTACCGGATCTTCTATAGTCAAAATGTGGCTGGCACGGCTTTGGTTAATGTAGTCAATCATGGCGGCTAGCGTGGAAGATTTACCCGAGCCGGTCATCCCGGTTACTAAAACCAATCCGCGGCGGTTGTCGGATATTTTACGCAAAATATCGCCGGGCAAGCAAAGGGATTCAAACGACGGAATTTTGTACGGAATATGACGGATTGCCATACAGTATTTTCCCATCTGCCTAAACACGTTAAAACGGAAACGTCCGTATGATTTAGCATCTAACGAAAAGTCTACCGTATTATATTGCTCAAAAATTTTCCGTTCGCGATCGCCCATACAGGCAAAAGCCATTTTTTTAGCGTCGTCGTTAGAAACGTAACTGTCTTCAATCGGTTTCATCTGCCCGTTCAAGCGCACATACGCGTTGGAATTACCGCGGATGTGTAACCCGCTGGCTTTGTTATCTACTACCGTTCTTAATAAACTTTGTAATCCTACCGCCATTTTTTTCTCCTGTTACGATCTGTTTTTTTTACGACGCAAAAAAGCCGGAATCAGCATTTCGTCTTCCGGTTCGGGGGCCCGTTCTGTTTCCAACGAAGAAAATATATCGGCCGCCGTCGGTTTAATTGTTCCGGGCACTTCCGATGCTTCTAGCGGACGGCGCACATTAAACACGCTGGCTTTTTCCGGGCTGAAACCGGTTGCAATAACCGTTACCTTAAATGTACCCGCTAATGACGAGTCGTATGTATGCCCGAACATAATGATGGAATCGTTACTGGCATACTGGCGAATTAAATTCATCACTTCGCCTTGTTCTAATAACGTCAAATTTTCTTCTGCCGAGAAATGTACGATAAACCCTTTGGCTCCGCGAATATCGGCATTTTCCAACAACGGCGAAGAAATGGCTTTTTTGACGGCCACCAAATGACGTCCCGGCCCGCTGGCTTCGCCAATACCGATCAGCGATTTATGCGAGTGGCACATCACTTTGCGTATATCGTTAAAATCAATATTCACTTCGCCGGGTTGCGTAATTACTTCCGAAATACCTTTAACCGCTTGCAACAAGACTTCATCTACCATCTTGAACGCATCACGCGAAGAAGTTTCCGGATCAATGTTTGCAAAGAGTTTCTCGTTAGGGACAATAATCATGGAGTCCACATGCTTGGACATTTCTTGAATACCTTCGTCGGCTTGTTTTTCGCGCACGTATCCTTCAAAATTAAACGGCCGCGTCACTACGCCGATAACCAGCAAATCATCTCCGTAGATTTCTTTGGCCAGTTTAGCCAAATACGGGGCTACACCCGTACCGGTTCCGCCCCCCATACCGGCGGTAATAAATAACAAATCACACTGGCCGATAATGAGTTTTAATTTTTCTTTAGATTCTTCCGCCGCAAGTTTGCCGCGTTCCGGATCTCCGCCGACGCCTAATCCTTTTGTAATTTTCTCGCCTACTTGCACCAGATACGGCGCTTGGTTGCGGCGCAGGTCTTGCGCGTCGGTATTAACAGCAATAAAATCTACATCTTTAAGGCCGGACGCCACCATGTGGTTAATGGCATTTCCGCCACCGCCGCCTACTCCTACTACTTTAATTTTGGCCTTTTTAGATTCAAACGAATCGGCCGGCATAAATAAATCTCTCATACTCACGTCCTCAACCGCCGAAAATGTCCACTCCTTTTAGCCACTTACCCAGTTTGCCAAATACGGAAGAACCTTTTTCATACGACGCATTGCCGTACTCCTCATACCCGGTTGAGCCGGCGGCATAAATCGTTAGTGCCATGGCGGTACTGTATTGCGGATCAAAAAAGGCATCGTCGCCGGTTACTAATTCGCGTTGGACGATACCGCGGCGCACTTCTTTAAGCCCTAAAATGCTTACACAATGTTCGGTAATGCCGGGCATCAGCGAACCACCGCCCGTTACCACACCGACAACCGGAAAATTCTTATAGCCCGACGCATCCACACAACGCGCCACCTGTTCAATCAATTCTTCTACCCGCGGTTGAATGATGTCTAACACATAACTTTTTTTAATGTTGTGTGTACTGCGTCCGTCCAAAGACGGCACCGGAATTTCCCCTTCTTCATCCAAAAAAGTAGGAAAGGCCACGCCGTATTTTTCTTTAATTTCTTTGGCGTGTTGGCGCGACGTATGCAACAAGCGCGATAAGTCGCTGGTAATCAAATCGCATCCGTAGGGGATATCGCGTGAGAACTTCAAAATGCCGTCAATATAAATACCGACGGACATCGTCTCCCCGCCTAAATCTAAAATCAGCGCGCCGATTTCTTTTTCTTCTTGGGTCAGCACACAATCGGCCAACGGCACTAACCCGTAAAAAGTACCTTCAATTTTGTACCCGGGCCGTTGGATGGCTTTGGCTAAATTGTTAATGTGCGTAGAAGAACCGGTTGTAATGTGTACGTCCACTTCCAACAACGAACCTTCCATGCCTTCCGGATTGTTAATACCGCGTTGCTTATCAATGGAATAACCTTGGGTAATGACGTTGATAATTTCGTTGTCGTTTTTAATGGGCATGGCTTTGGCGTTTTCCACCGCTAAGTCCATATCGGATTGGGTAATTTCTTTATCCATGCGGGAAATGTTGTAGGTACCGTGATTGCTAAACGATTCTAAATGCGCCCCGCGCATACCGACATACAAACTGCCGATTTGGCGGTTGCATTCGCGTTCAATACTGCCCAAAATATGCGTTACAGCCGCCGACGTTTCCCGGATATCGGACACCATCCCGCCGCGCAACCCTCTACACGGCACACTGCGGCCGGCCAGCACTTTTAACATATTGGTTTCGGGGTCTTGGGCCGCGGCAATACACGTCATCTTTCCGCTACCGATATCCAGTCCTGCAATTAAATTTGGTTTTGACATAATGTGTTCACCCAGTAAGATATGAATAAATTTTAGTATAAAGAAACAGCCCTCATCCGTTAATTTTACGAACGCGTTACTCTATTATAAAATTTACAGAGCGTTTTGTCTTAAAAAAATTTTCCCGTTTTCAAAAAAGCGGAAATCCAGCACGAACGGCCCCTTATATTTTTTACGGGCAAGGGTTAAAACTTGCGCCCCCCGCAACGCCTTATCTTTCAAATGATGGACCGAGCCGAAATTTAACTCGGTATTATCCGGCAGATACATCTGTACCGTATCGTCTGTTAAGTTGAGGCGCAAACGCGTAAAATTTAACTCTTTGTTCAATTTGAGGGTACTTTGCACCAGTTCAATAAATTCGGTACTCAATTTGTCCGTGACCGGGCCGTCCAGTTCCACCAAAGGTACTTGCGACAGCGACGGATGCGGATCGGTATAAACGGTGCTATCTGCGTCAATGTATTGCATGACGCCGTCCCTCCGGACAAACTTGGCCAGCGGGGTACGGTGTCGGGCCGTTACGGTAAGTTTACCGCTGAATAACCCGCGTTGCACCGCAACCCGGCTGAGCATAGGATATGTTTTGGAAATATGGTTGCGTAAGGTAGCCGCATCCTGGCGGGAAACCGGTTGGTTTTTGTAACGGCCGGCGGCGGCGGTTACGTCGCGCTGTAACGGCCCTGTTACGCCGGACACCACGATCGTTTTGGCCCGCCAATTAGACCCGCGGGCTTGGCTGACCCCGGCCCAAATGCGTTTACCGCCCCAGTAACCCACCCCGCCAATTAGCCCAAATAGCACTAGCAGGATAGCCAGTTTAACAAAAAACCGCGCAACCGATTTGCGACGCGGGCTGCGTTTACGTTTAGGTAAACAAACCATCGGCCTGCGAGCATAGTTACGCGATTTATTCATGTGAAAATTTATGGGCGGAAAGGGACTTGAACCCTTAAGGACTTTCGTCCATACGGTCCTGAGCCGTACGCGTCTGCCAATTCCGCCACCCGCCCAAGTATGTATATTTTAGAATATTGTGACGAAAAAATCCAGTTGTTTTTTAGCCGTAAATTCAAAACCGGATATTGTTTTTAAAGGTCTGTTCCATTTCGCGGTTAAGGTCACGTTTTTTAAGCGTTTCGCGTTTGTCAAACAAGTGTTTTCCTTTGGCTACGGCTAATTTGAGTTTAGCCCACCCGTTTTTGAAATAAATTTCCAGCGGAACTAGCGCGTACCCTTTAATTTCCGCCTTAGCGGCCAATTTACGCAACTCTTTTTTATTAAGTAACAACTCGCGCACGCGGGTAGGTTCTAATTCTGCCAGCGAATTAAATTTATACGGTTTGACGTGCATATTATACACGTATGCCCGGCCGTTTTCTATACGCACGAAACTCCCCTCTAAACTAACTTCTTTTTGACGAATAGATTTTACTTCCGCCCCTAAGAGGGAAAGTCCGGCTTCGTAATCGGCTTCTATAAAGTAATCGTGATATGCCTTGCGGTTAGAACACACGACTAAAACAGATTGTTTATTCGGCATGGGTATATTATAGCAAATGCCCCGGGGAAAGTTCCCGGGGCATTGAATCAAGAATCGGTTTTAGGGCACTATTACAGGCTACAAAATGCGGCGGAACCGGAAGATACCATACCAAACACGTCGCAAGCCCCGCTCGCGCCTACTTCGTTGCACTCAAAATTAGGGGTCGCGTCCGCCCCTTTATAAATAAAGTTGACTTTTCGATAATCTCCTTTCCGGCGCACCGCACACACAAAATTACTATTCGCCCCCGACGGATTTAACACATACACAAAATCTTCTGTACTGCAAGTAACCTGGTGACCATTTGATGGAAGTCCCACACTTTGGCACGCCATTGAAAAATCTAAATTTTCAAACCCAAACTGGGGGCTATCGCTTTTATACTTTTCCTCTTCCATATTATCTAGTACGCGCATTTTAGCATCATACAACCGCTTGAGCGTGGTACGCACTTCGGCCAAGCGAGATTTTTCCACGGCTTTTTCATACTGCGGTACAGCCATGGTAACCAAAATACCCATAATCAGCACCGCTACTAAAATTTCTACTAATGTAAATCCTTTTTTCATACAATCTCCTTAAAAAACAACACCAGCACGGTTTACATCCAACCCAAACGTATCACAGGCCTCCTCATCTTCGCCCGTCGGCTGGCAAGACAAGGTAAGTGTGCTACGGTTGAGCAAAATATAAGTACCTGGGTAATGCCTGCCCTTGTATTTAGCGGCCACATAACCGTTTTCATCAATTTTATAATCAAAACGAGTACACCGGAGCATGGTTTTATCCGGTCCTAACACACACCCCGCAGGCAGTTTGTTTTCATCAAACATATCTAACCGTGGGAAACTATAATCGCTGGCATTATACCCTAGTTGTACGCTTTTTTTAGCAATCAATTGTTTATACGAACGGTACCCGAATTCCCCGGCTAACCGTTCGCTGCTGTCGTAAATCGTACGCAAGATAGACAACGCTTCCGTCACGCGGGACTTGTCCACTACTTTACTGTATTGCGGAAGTCCCACTGCCGTCAAAATAGCCACAATCATAAGTACGGCCAGTAACTCTACCAACGTAAAACCTTTTTTCATAAAACCCTCCTTATTAGCACCCCACACGCAATTCAGGTATATTCAAAATATCGCAGGTATCTTCTGCTCTACTGGTTTTTTTGCAACACCTAATTGTATCGCCATCAAAATAAAGTTTCGCTCCGGAAAATGTTCCGCGGCGTAACTTAGCGGACACATTATATTCGGAACCTGGGCCGCCTTCCGGGTCAAACAAATAATACAAAAAAGTATCTGTCACCCAATAATGGCCCATTATCCGCGTTCCGTCGTGACTCTCAAAATCCCCCGGCTCAGCGGCCCGCCCTTTCATGTTAATATCCAAACGGGAAAAGGTCATATCCCCTTTATCATAGTCGTCTCCTTGCTGTTCTTCCACCAGCCGTTCGCGCGAGTCAAAAATAGCCGGCAACATCTGTTGGGCTTCCGCAATGCGTGAACGCTCCATACTGCTTTTGTACTGCGGTACGGCCACCGCCGTTAATATCGCCATAATCAGCGTAACGGCTAACAATTCAATCAATGTAAATCCACGGGACATCTTTATTCCTCCCTTCCATACAAAATTTTTCTCTACTATTATAACAAAAAAACTGTTACAATGTAGTACTGCCCCTTACGGGCCAAGGAGAAAATATGATTAAGGAAGGATGTAAAGTAAAATTTGATTATACCCTCACGGTGGATGGCAACGTGACGGACACCTCTGCCGGACGCGGCCCGTTAGAATATACCCACGGAGCCGGGCACATTATCCCGGGGCTGGAAAAAGAATTAACGGGGATGAAAGTCGGCGAGAAAAAAACCGTTAAAGTTTCCCCGGAAGAAGGATACGGTAAAGTATTAGAAGAAGCGATCCGCCGCGTACCGAAAACTTCTATCGGCGGAGCGGAAAACTTAAAAGTGGGCGACATGGTAGGCGCGAGCAACGCAGGGCATACCTTCCGGGCGGTCGTTAAAGAAATTACCGATACGGAAGTAGTGTTAGATTTCAACCACCCTTTAGCCGGCAAAGAATTAACTTTTGACGTGGAAATTAAAGAAATCAATTAGTCTTTTGGTATTTCAAAACCCCCGCTTTTACGCGGGGGTTTTTTAATGGCCAAATTTTTGCAAGAACCAGTTGACAACCCAATCGGGCTTATAGTCAACAATTTTGCGGTTATGCGGAGTATAACTTTCCAGCGGTGCCATCCGTTGTTTTTCACGCGGCAAGAACGGATAGAAATAATTGGTTACAACCTCTATATTAGGGTACCATAAATTATGCACCTTTTTATCTACCCAATGTTGCAAACCCAAATTGGGTAAATTTAACCCGGCACTGGCCGCCCAAAAAACGGAGTTAACGGCTATCACATAAAGCGCAAAATCGTTTTTAAGTAGCGAAAGCAACTGCCAGGTTTGGTTAATGGTAAATTTTTTAATGTCAATTTCCAAATAATTTTTTTCATCCGCCGGGCCGCCTTTCGTTACACTAAGCACCCCATATCCTTGTTTAATAAGCCCTTGGGCCAATTCATTTACATGCGGATAAAGGTAACTGGAACTGCGCGAATCTAACTGCAAAAACACCAGTCCTTTCCGGCCCGCCATACGCGCGCGGATGGTGTTTAGCCCTTCTTGTACCACCGGGACTGGCTCCGACGGAAAGTGCATCACAGGTGGCGGCACTTCCGCAGGGAGCGGCAGGCCAAACGTATCAAACAAACTTACCACGCGGTGGGTAACTTGTTTGCGGTAATCGTAATAAACAGGTACGGCCAAAAATCCGGACGGAATATCTTTCAAAGCGTCGCTGTAATCGTAATTTTTCCAAATCAGCGGATGACGCGTCCCCTTAAAATAAAAGACTTTTTCAAAATGCGGGTTTTCGGCTAGTAGTTTACCTACAATGGGGGAATTATTCCGGTCAAACTGCGCCCCGACGTAAGCATAAAACGGCACTTGGGGATATTTCTTTTTCAGTTCTTCCCACAGCGGCGTAGTGTACAAATAATCGCCAATGCCCATAAAGAAAATAAAGGCAAACCCTTTTACCGCGCCGGTGGCTAGGGCCTTATCAAAATCATAATGCACGTGTTCGTGGAGGTAGAACGGACGGGAAATGCGGTAAAAATACGGGTCTTGCGGATCTGCAACCGCCCGGCAATTCGTGGCATCAAAGCGGTACCAAGGAGCCGTTTTTTCGGGCAAGAAACCGGTTAGTTTATGGGTTACCCACCGGGCCGTCTCGTAACATACACACAACAAACGGTGGGAACAAATTTTGCGGTAAATAAATTTATTCATAAACAAAAACCCCGCGCATAACGCGGGGAATAAGAACTGTAAAATTACTGGAAAACGGTACCTTCCGTATTTTCAACGTTCGTTGCTTGAATTGCCCGAAAGAATTCCAAACAGGCAGCAGTACCAGCCGGACAATGCCAAAACATACTGCCTTTAGCTAAATCACCCGGTGGTAAACCTTCCGCCCCAGCCGTACCTACATATCCGCGCCGCAACTCGTCCGGTCCTATGCCCATAGCATCGTTAGCGGCTGTAACATAACAATTTCGTGCTTTAGGGTCTCCGTAATGGGCTAAACCAAAGCGCCAATATTTTCCTTCTTCATTTACCTTAATATCCAGGTCGCTTAAATTATCCGGACAACGGCGGCGCACCGTTGCATAAATCACGGCGGCGTCTAAAATTGTTTTTGTTGTCAAGGTCGCCTCTACCGTTTTAGATTTATCAATGGCTTTTTTGTAATTAGGCAATGCAATCGCCGACAAAATACCTATGATCAATATCACTACTAACAGTTCAAGTAACGTAAAACCCTTTTGGTTCATATTTTTTCTCCTTAACTAATTTACTAATAGTATATCAAAAAAACAAGAAAAAAGTCGTCTATTTTTTCCGGTTTTTTACCCAAGCAGAACAGATCTCAACAAGCAGATCTTTTTCTTACCTATTATTTGCCAAGCATTTCCCAAAATTCTATAATAAGTATAAGGTTTCGTTTAGCTTGCCTGCAAGCCAAAACCCAAACCGTTTTTATTTCAAACAAGGAGACTTTCTAGTATGGCTAAATTAGTTGCTATGGACGGCAACGGTGCAGTATCCCACGTCGCCCATGCCACCAACGAAGTAATCGCAATTTATCCGATTACCCCGTCCTCTACAATGGGCGAAATCTGCGACGCCAAAAGCGCCAAAGGCGAAACGAATATCTGGGGCAATGTCCCTTCTGTAAGCGAATTACAATCTGAAGGCGGCGCTTCCGGCGCGGTACACGGCTCGTTAGTGGCCGGTGCACTTACCACCACCTTTACCGCCTCGCAAGGTTTACTTTTGATGATTCCGAATATGTATAAAATCGCCGGAGAACTAACCCCGACGGTTTTTCACGTTTCGGCCCGCGCATTGGCCACGACCGCTCTTTCTATTTTCGGTGATCACTCCGACGTTATGTCCGTCCGTCAAACCGGTTGGGCTATGCTATGCTCCGATAACCCGCAAGAAGCCATGGATATGGCGCTCGTCGCCCAAGCGGCTACCTTGCGTGCCCGCGTACCGTTTGTACACTTCTTTGACGGGTTCCGCACCAGCCACGAATTAAACATGGTTGAACCTTTAACCAAAGAACAAATGAAGGAAATGATCAACGACGAACTCGTGGCCGCTCACAAATCCCGCGGCTTAAACCCGGAACACCCCACCGTACGCGGTACGGCGGCCAACCCGGACGTTTATTTCCAAGAACGCGAAGCCGTCAACAAATTTTATAATGCCGTGCCCGGTATCGTCAAAGAAGAAATGGCGAAACTAACCAAAATGACGGGCCGCACCTACGACTTGTTCCAATACTTCGGCGATAAAGATGCCGAACGCTTAATCGTCATTATGGGTTCGGGCGCGGACGTAGCCCAAAACGCCGTAGAATTGATGAAAGGCGAAAAAGTGGGCGTGCTCAAAGTCAAATTATTCCGTCCGTTCTCCATTGCCGACTTTGTACGCGTTATCCCCAATACCATTAAAAAAGTTGCCGTCTTAGACCGCACCAAAGAACCTGGTTCTTTAGGCGAACCGTTGTTCCAAGATGTCTGCGCGGCGTTCTTAACCGAAGAAGCCAAAGCCAAATTTGCCGCCACTCCGCTTATTATCGGCGGCCGTTACGGGATCGGTTCCAAAGACTTTACCCCGTCCGACATCAAAGCCGTATTTGACAATTTAGCCGCCAAAAACCCGGTCAAAGATTTTGTAGTCGGCATCAATGATGACCTCACCCACAAATCGTTGCCAGCCGCCAAATTGGAAAGCAAAGCCGGAAATGATGTTTTTGCGGCGTTGTTCTACGGTCTTGGCTCTGACGGTACCGTCGGTGCTAACAAAAACACCATGAAGATTATTTCCGCCAACGGATTTTTTGCACAAGGGTACTTCGTCTATGACTCTAAAAAATCGGGTTCTATGACAACCTCCCACATCCGCTTTGGTAAAAACTACATCCGCGCTCCGTACTTGATCCAAGCCGCTGATTTTATCGGCGTGCACATGTTTGACTTCTTGGATAAATACGACGTGCTCGGCAAAGCCAAAAAAGGCGCGACTGTTTTAATTAACGCGCCGTACAACGCCGAAGAAGTGTGGAACCACTTAACCGCCGAAGTACAACAAATCATCATTGACCGCCAATTAAAAGTCTATGTGATTGACGCGTCCGAAATTGCGCTCAAAACCGGCATGGGTAGCCGCACCAACACGATCATGCAAACGGCGTTCTTCGGTATTGCCGGCGTAATCCCGGCCGAAAAAGCCATTGCGGATATCAAACACGCTATTGAAAAAACCTATTCTAAAAAAGGCGAAGAAGTCGTGCAGAAAAACTACAAAGCCGTAGATGCGGCCTTGGCGGGTTTACACGAAGTAAAATATCCGGCGACGGTTTCTTCCAAACTGCACACTAAAGCCCCCGTTCCGGCGGATGCTCCGGCGTTTGTAAAAGAAGTCTTGGGCGAAATGATTGCAGGCCGCGGCGACAACTTGCCGACCTCCGCTATGCCTGAAGGCGGCGTATATCCGACGGGTACAACCCAATACGAAAAACGCAATATCGCACTAATGGTTCCGGCGTGGGATCCCAACACCTGCATCCAATGCGGTTTCTGCTCACTCGTATGCCCGCATGCGGCAATCCGCATTAAAGCCTACGACGAAGACGCGCTCAAAAATGCGCCGAAAACCTTTAAATCTGCCGACGGAAAAGCCGACCTCGCCGGTAAAAAATTCACCGTTCAAGTAGCGGTAGAAGACTGCACCGGCTGCGGCGCGTGCGTATTTAACTGCCCGGCCAAAAACAAAGAAAATCCGGAAAAGAAAGCCATTAACATGGTACACCAACTTTCCGTACGCGAAAACGAAATTGACAACTATGCTTTCTTCTTGGGCTTGAAACAAGCCGACGTGAAAACGAAGAAGGAAACCGTCAAAGGTTCTCAAATGAGAAAACCCTTGTTTGAGTTCTCGGGCGCGTGCGCCGGTTGCGGTGAAACCCCGTATGTCAAACTCTTAACACAATTATTCGGCGACCGCTTGGCCGTAGCCAACGCGACGGGCTGCTCGTCTATTTACGGCGGCAACTTGCCCACCACGCCTTATTGCAAACGCGAAGACGGCAAAGGACCGGCTTGGGCCAACTCCTTGTTTGAAGATAACGCCGAATTTGGATTGGGTCTGCGCTTAGCGTTTGACCAACTCAATCACGACGCCAAGGCCTTATTAGCCGAAGCCAAAGAAGGCGGCCTTAAAGAACAAGCGGCCTTGATTGATGCTATTTTGAACGCCGATCAAACGACCGACGCAGGCGTAGAAGAACAACGCAAACGCGTAGCCGAACTCAAAGGTATTTTGGAAAACGGCGTCAAACACGGTTGCGAAACCTGCAAACGCTTACTCAGTTTAACCGACTACCTCATCCGCAAATCCGTATGGATCTTGGGCGGTGACGGTTGGGCTTACGATATCGGTTACGGCGGTTTAGACCACGTACTCGCTAGCGGCAAGAACATTAAAATCTTGGTGCTGGATACGGAAGTCTATTCCAACACCGGCGGACAAATGTCCAAAGCCACGCCGTTAGGTGCTAAAGCCCTGTTTGCGGCCGGCGGAAAAACCATGCCGAAGAAAGACCTGGGTATGATTGCCATGACGTACGGCAACATCTACGTCGCGCAAATTGCCATGGGAGCCAATATGAACCAAGCCATCCAAGCGTTAGCGGAAGCCGACGCGTACGACGGCCCGGCGTTGGTCATTGCCTACTCGCATTGTATTGCTCACGGGATTGATATGTCCAAAGGTATGGGCGAAGCCAAACGCGCGGTACAAGCCGGGCGCTGGATCCTCTACCGCTTCAACCCAGAAGCCCGCTACGAAGGCAAGAACCCCTTGCATGTAGATAGTCCGCTCGGCGCGCCGACCTTGCCGCTGGCTGACTATATGAGTGGCGAAAACCGCTTCAAAGGGTTAATGCGCGACAATCCGGAATTAGCGCAAAAACTCATTAAGCAAGCGGAAAGCGAGTATGCGTGGAGACGCGATTTGTACAAACAACTCGCGGCCATACAACCGACTGAAAAAGTTGAAAAATAAGTTTGCTTACTAAGCAAAACATTAAACCCCGGTGCTTGAAAAAGTGCCGGGGTTTTCAACATCCCGCCAAACCGCGATTTGTACAAACAACTCGCAATTATTCAACCCATAAAAGAAAATAGGAGTCCGCCGCACGGGCTTTCCCGCGCAAAAAGATTAGCAGCTCCCTTGCGGTTATTAACCGCGAGGGGTTTAGTGGCACAAAAAACCGGGCACAAACTTTACGTTCACGCCCGGGTTATTTTCATACAATAATTTTCACAGCGGTATATTCCCTTTTCGCGTATGATTTTTCGGATCACGCTTGGTACGCAGTACCGCAAACGCGCGGATAATTTTCCGGCGTGCTTCGGCCGGCTCAATAATCTCGTCAATAGAGCCGTTCGTCGCGGCCTGATAGGGCGAGGCAAACTTATCCGAATATTCCTTCGTCATTTTGATTTTAAGTTCTTCTTGCTTGTCCGGATCTTTTTCCGCTTTTAGCGTGCGTGAGTACAAAATTTCCACCGCTCCACGCGGCCCCATAACAGCAATTTCCGCGCTGGGGAAAGCAAAGTTAAAATCACCCTTTAAGATTTTAGACCCCATGGCAATATACGCCCCGCCGTAGGCCTTACGCAAAACGAGGGTAATTTTCGGGATGGTTGCCTCGGAATAAGCATACAGCAGTTTCGCTCCGTGGCGAATAATACCGCCATGCTCTTGGGCTACGCCGGGCAAATATCCCCCCGTATCTACAAGCGTCAATAACGGGATATTAAACGCATTTAAGAAACGGATAAAGCGGGCGGCTTTGTCGCTGGCGTCGCAATCTAACGCACCGCCTAAATGAGCCGGATTGTTAGCCACAACCCCCACCACATGTCCCGCTAAACGGATGAAACCCGTAACGATATTTTTGGCAAAATTTTGGTGAATTTCAAAGAAGCCGAAATCGTCGGCAAGCCGCCAAATAACGTGATGAATACGAAACGCTTTTTTGGGGTCCATTTCGCAGATACGCTCTAGCACCGGCACCGGGCGGTCGGTCACGTCGCTCGTGGTTTGCATGGGCGAGAGTTCCTCGCAGTTTTGCGGCAAGAACGATAACAGTTCGCGCACTTGGCGGAAACAATCTTGCTCGGACTTAGCCACAAACTGGCACACACCGCTTTTTTCGCTGTGTGGCGCACTGCCGCCGAGGGAATCAAAATCTACTTCTTCACCGGTGGCGGCCTTAACGGAACTGGGCCCGGTAATAAACATGTGGCTGATGCCGTCCACCATAAAAATAAAATCGGTCAACGCCGGCGAATAGGCGGCCCCGCCTGCACACGGGCCCAAGATCACGGAAATTTGCGGAATCACACCGGACGCTTTAACGTTGCGGTAAAAAATTTCGCCAAAGCCGTTTAGACTATCTACCCCTTCTTGGATACGCGCACCGCCGGAGTCAAAAAGGCCGATTATCGGGATTTTGGCTTCAATGGCTTTGTCCATAATATCGGCAATTTTGCGTGCGTGCGCTAGCCCCAGCGAACCGCCCAGTTGCGTAAAATCTTGCGCAAATAGGGCTACTTCACGTCCGTTGATGCGTCCAAATCCGGTAACTACGCCGTCGCCTTTGATGTGTTTATCTTTAACGCCAAAGTCCGTACAAGACGTTTCCAATAAACTTTGAATTTCAAAAAAACTGTCTTTATCCAACAGGTAAGAAATGCGTTCGCGCGCCGTCATTTTGCCCTTATCTTTCTGGGCTTTGATGCGCTCCTCGCCTGCGCCTTTAAGCGCGTCTTGGGAAATTTGTCTGAATTTTACTAGACTGGCCGGGGCCGGGTCGTTAGACGGTTTATCCAGCCGCGGGTCTTCAAAAAGTTCTATCATATTCCCTCCATTATTTATATGATTATTTTACTAAATAATGGATAGCAGCAACAATTTTCTAGCGCAAGGTATAACAGTTATAACCTGACTCGGGGCAAGTTTCCTTAACTCCGCCAACCGTCTTACAAAATTCATTTGCCTTCGTATCAGACCTAGCCGCTACACAATCATATTTGTCACGCAACAAATAATACACAAGCCACCAATTACCACAACAACTCGCATTTCTATTATATACGTGCATATGCAGCATACGCTCGCTATCCAGGCTATGGATTGAGAAGGACAATCGCACATCCGTAGGGATAGATATATCTAATTCGTCCAGTTGGTCCGTGTAATTTCCGTTTGCCATGTAATAGGCCGTCTCCGCCTGGACGGCGCTTCTTAATATGGTAATTGCCTGTACAAAATGCGCTTTTTCTACCGCAATTTGATACTTCGGTAAGGCCACCGCCGCTAATATGCCAACGATAAGAACCACCACTAATAATTCAATGAGCGTAAACCCCATTAAATGAGTGCCATTATTCAAAGAGATGTCATCCCGGACTCCCCAAGTGCCGTCACCCTGAACTTGTTTCAGGGTCTCGCCGTTCTCTCCCCTGCCGTCATCCCGGACTTGATACGGGATCTCGTTGTTCATACCATAAGAAGATACCGGATAGCAACTTTCCGGCATGACAACTCTTTTTATAATAGCGGATGCTGAAACAAGTTCAGCATGACGGCAAGAGGTATCACACAATTTTTCTTTTTCCATACTTTTGCTCCTTTTTAATAAAATTCCCATTTATTAAAAAGTAGCAAAAAAAAAAACAAAGTCAAGTTTTTTCCGATTTTCTGACGGTAGAAAAGCCAATAAAAAAACCGGGCTTTTACAAGCTCCCGGTTTACTTCATCCAAATCTATTAACGTCCCACGGCAACCGAAAACATAAATCCGGCCGGCCAGTTTTTGGTTTCCACCGTAATTTGCGGCGAACCGAGCGCGTGATAAATTTCCAACGCGCGGCCCGCAAAGCGGGCTTGTCCGTTAATACAGCAAACTTCGTTACTGCGTAGCGAAAGCCCGGTACCCAACAATTTAACCAAGGCTTCTTTTTGCGTCCAAAGGGCGGTTAAGAAGTCATCTCCGTCGGCGGTGAGTTCCGCCGGATGAAAAAAATCGTGTTTCCACGCGTCCATGCGGTACTCAATTTTTTCTAAATCAATGCCAATAAATTTTTCTTGCATACTGGCGGCCGCTACCGCAAACCCGTGGCTATGCGTAATGCTGTACGCCAACCGGGCCGGTATGCCCCCAACGAGCAACTTGGGTTTCCCGCTTTCTTGCGGTAACACTTCTACACGCGTAACGTCCGCAATCTTCAACACCCGCCCCGCCGCTTGTTTTAACGCAAACCGGCCCCCGAGCCACTCGGTACGCCGCTTGGCAAAACGTAACGTATTAAAATACGTTTGCTCTTGCGGACTCAGCACCGTTTCTGCCGGGGGCAGGTGAGTCAAATTAACTACTTCTAATTCATACGCCATGCGTTATTGGCCGATAGCCCGGTAACCGTGGATCTCCACCCACACCTCGCCTTTTTCGTCAAACACAAATGCGTCATGCAAGGTTTTACCGTCAGCGGTTGTACCACGGTTAACGCCATAGAGATACAATTTAGCAGGCGGCACTTGGTTTTTTAACACGGCAACTTCGTCAATACCGTCGGGGAGCGTCATTTTATGCTCCACCGTCATATCCTGAAAACCACAGCATTGAAAGGCCGCTTCAATAAGCATCGGGTTCGCCAGCAACGTGCGCGGCCCGTCAAACCATTGCGGGCGCGGCGTCGTATTATATACAGCCCAAGAAGCAGTTTTATCTACTTGCAAAATACCGCCTAACACTTGGAAAGACGGGCCGTGGAAATACTTTTGGTAAATTTCCTCTTTGCTGACCGTAACAGGCGCGTAGATATTAGCCATGGCAGCGGCTTTGACTGCTTCCCACTTGGACACAAAGTTATCTAACGTCCGCGCCGTAAAATGGCGGCGGGTATTACCCATTTTAATTCCTTTGCTGTTGATAAAATCTGATTCAATTTCCATGACCGCATCCGTTCCTTCGGTCTTACCGATCACACGCACCGCTTGCGGGCGGTTGCGTAACAGTTTAATCGGCAGATAGAAATGTACCTCTTTCAATCCTTGCGCTACACGTTCTGTTAGCGCGCGGGCGGTCTGCATAAAGGTTTCAATGCCCATAACGCCAGGGACATACGGCGTGCCTTCAATTGCGTGGTCTGCCAAATACGGGTCGGAAGTTAAATTAAATTCTTTTTCCGTATGAATTTCCACCGCGGGAGTCAGCGACGTAATTTGACCTAAAAAGTGCGTCGCCTTGGCGGCCTGTGAAGTAACAGTTACCCCGGCCGTTTGAGTGGTGCCGGACGCAACGGACGGAGCCGGCGTAGCCACGGCAGGAGCCGGAATTACAGGAGCAGGGGTTGCCGGAGCCGGAGTAACCGGGACCGGAGTTACCGGCGCGGGAGCAACCGGCGTGCTGGGCGCGCTATTATTAGAGGAGGGCTCGCATCCTTGCGCGACGATTTCGTCCATTTTCAAACGGCGCAATTGGTGGTCCCAATCTAAGTTACCCAGTTCGCCCGTAAGCACAATTTCCGGCACACGTCCATAGACAATTTCATCTAAGAAAATTTGCATACCGTCTTCGGGGTCTACAAAATCTACGCCGTTAGCGCGTAAGAATTGTTCCACCCCGGCACGCACGCCCATGCCTACATTTTTATAAGCACTCATTGCAATAGCCACCGCGCGGTACCCCTGATTGGTAAGCGCAAAAGCCGATTTAGCCAAATAGTCGTTGGCACTGGCATAGTCGCTCTGCCCGAGGTTGCCGTATTTCCCGGCGATAGAGGACGCAAAGGCAAAGAAACCGCCGTCGCGCACAATGTTATTGGCCAAGAAACTGGCAAAACTGGTGGCTTTTACGTCAAAGATACGGTAATACTCGGCCGGGTCTTTATCGTAAATAAGTTTAGAACGCTCCAATCCGGCAAAGTGAATTAAACCGTCCACACGGCCGTTTTTGGCTTTAATTTTCGTGCAGACTTCCTTGACCATAGAACTATTGAGCACGTCGCAATGATAATACTCCACTTCGCTGCCCAAATCGCGCAATTTTTGCAAATTGTTATACAGCGTAATGGAATCTTTTATCCGCCCGAAAGCCCGCTCCAACATAACAGGAGTCGCTTTTCTCGTCGTATCGGCTTTCAGTTCCTCCCAAAGTTGTTTTTTGAGCATGGCCAGTTCGGCTTCGTTCATTTTGGCCCAAAGCGGTGTTTTTTCTTGGACTTCAATGATATCTAACACAATGATTTTGCTGTGGTACTGGGCGGCAATTTTTTGCGAGAGCATCGCCCCGATTCCGCGGCCCGACCCGGTAAATATAACCGTCTTACCGGCTAAATCACAATGTTTAATGCGTTTATCCAAGCGAACCGGTACGGACAAGATCGTCGTACGTTTTCCCTCACGCGTACCGAGCATTAAGCGCATATCGCCGTGGAGCACTTCATCCATGGTTTTTTGTGCCATTTCGTCGGGCGTGGCGGTCGGTTCAAAGTCCAACAGTTTGGCAACGGCCCCGGCACGTTCATACACATCCCGGCGGAAACACGTTACCGCGCCACACAGCGCACCCGTAATGGGGTTAAATTCTTCCTTCGTCGTATAACCAAAGGTACCGTCAATTTTGGTATTTACGGCAAAGAACGTATCGGCATCCGCGCGGTTGGCAAGTCCTTTTTCAAATACGCGCAAGGCAATAAACAGCGGCATGACGTATTTGGTCAGTTCGTTATGCGGGCTGACTTTTTTGTCAAACTTTTTCACGTTGGCACCGAGCAAATACACAATACCTTGTATATTGGGATCTTCGGCCGCATATTCTTTTAGGGCCGCTTCCGTTTCTTCGTACGATTCCCAATTTACAATGGTCGTATTTTTGCTGCGCGTTTTAAGCGTGGTAAATACATGATATTTTACACCGAGTTCTTTGCATTCTTCCTGATACGCTTTAATCAGTTGGGAATTATCGGCAAAAATGAGGACGGTGCGGTCTTTGGACAGCCGTCTGTTCTCCCGGTTTGCGAGCGGAGCAGGGGCCACGACGGTTACGTTGCGGAGCCGTTTTTCGTGACAATGTTCCCCGGCGTATCCTTCGCGCTCCGGGCGTTCCACAATAGAGTCACGCGACACAACAGCCGCCACCGTCGGATTAGTTTTCATCATATCCTCGGTCGGCTTGCCGATTTCTCCTGCTTCCGGTACGGCTTCGTTGACCGTATGGACGTGCAACGTAGGCATTTCCTGTTGGACAGGCGTTGCCGGAGCCGCCGGAGTTACCGCAGAAACAGGCTCTTGCACCGGTTGTACGGGCGCGGGTTGTACTTCGGACACTACCGGAACAGCAAGCACGGCCGGAGTAACCGGTTGTTGCGTGGCCGGAACCGTTTGCGGCGCGGCCAACGAGTGAGACAGCGCAAAGTTAATACAATGGCGGATCGTCGGGTAATCTTTGAGTTGGATACCTTCTTGCGTAACGATTCCGTAATGTTCGCGCATAATGGCAAACAGTTCGGCTTGTTTGACCGTATCAATACCCAAGTCGGCTTCCATATCCAAGTCTAAATCAAGCATGTCT
>JAZUKK010000030.1:0-9565 GCA_045643265.1 Elusimicrobiaceae bacterium
ACGGCGGGGGGTATGGCAAGATGTTGAATCGGCGGCCCGCAGGGTTTGCGCATGACGTTTTTTTATATAAATGCCGTCATCCCCGATTGTAGATTTTGGGAATAACTTTGTTTCATTTGTGTTTTGGAATTGCATAAAAAATCTCCCTACGAAAAAATCGCTTACCAGTATTATTGTTTTTTTTTTTGAATTGTCAAGCAAAAATTTGCGGGCTGAAAAAATTGCGCGGGTAGTTTGCGCGTTGAAAATGGGTCAAAGTCCTTTGTTTTTGTGTTATTTGCTCTGTTTCGTTGTAATTTGCTATAATAAATCTGCGGGGTAGAGAAGCCCGGTATCTCGCAAGGCCCATAACCTTGAGATCGTTGGTTCAAATCCAACCCCCGCAATTTTTATATACATTTTTACCGTCCGAAAGGGCGGTTTTTTATGTATAGTTTCTCGCTTTTTATGTACAATACTGATAGGTCTTTTTTAGTAAGGAGAATAACGTATGCACATTACAGTTTGTGTGGGTGGTAATAAAAAAGTTTCTGCGGCTCGGTTGGGGGTGAAGTTAGCCGAGTATTTAGTGGCCAAAGGATACGGGGTAAACGTACTGGCCCCTAAAGGGAAGGGTAACGTATTTGCACAAGTACCGTTACAGGAATATACCGCATTTACAACGGCTAAATCGTTGGCGGGGACGCTGACTAAAATAAAAACGGACGTTGTTATTTCGCTGATGAATTTACGCGCGTGTGAAAGTGCGGAATTGGCCAAATTGCCGTTTGTGTATGTAGAGTACGAAAATTTCAAAGAAGAAAAACCCGTTAAAACCAAAAAAACACTCTTGCAAAAAGCGGCCCGCGTGCTAGTGTTGGGCACGGGCAATAAACCGCTTAACAAAAAATTGTATGGCCCCAACGCGTTACGCGTAACCGAGCCGGCCGTGTGGGTAGAACATTATAATAACAATAAACCCGCTTGCTTCAAAAAAGAAAATAACATTTTAGCGGTCGGCCCGCTCGCCAAAGAAAGCGGCTTTGATACGCTGCTTAAAACGTGGGCACGTTTGGCTCCGGCGCACAAAACGTGGCATTTAACCATTGTGGGCGACGGTACACAAAAAACCACGTTGCAAAAATTTATCACTAAGCACAATTTGCAAACCAGTACCGAAATTGTTCCTGCCAAGAGTGATGTATATGGTTTACTGCGTAATGCCGATATCTTTGCGTATCCGGCGGTTTCCCCGTTCGTGGCGGACATTTTGTTAGATGCCATGGCCAGTAAACTTCCTTGTGTGGCCTGCGAATCGGATGCCACCACGGCTCTAATTACCAACGGCGTAAACGGCGTGATTGTCAACGCTGGCGAAGAAGAACCCTTTACCAGCGCGCTGGATAATATAATGGTCAACTGGGGCAAACGGGTAGAAATTGCCGTAGAAGCCAGCAAACATAAAGACCGTTACCCGTTTGAAACTTTTGCGCGCGCGTTGACGGAAGTAATCGGTTAAGGCAAGGAGTTGTCCGTGCGTATTACGTGTGTAATCGGTACGTTGGGCGGTGGCGGTGCAGAGCGTGTGATGACGTATCTGTGCGAAGGGCTTGCTGCTCGCGGACACCAGGTTACCCTCTTAACGCTAGATAAAACCATCCCGGATTTTTACACATTGTCTGAAAAAGTCCGCCGCGAACGGATCCACTTGCCGTCTTTTAAAAGTGTCGGTATGATTGGGGGGCTGTTGAGGTTGGCGCGTATGACCAGTGCCTTACGTCGTACACGGCCCGAAGTCGTCATCAGTTTTATGGCTGTTAATGTATTGGCGGCTTGTTTATTATTGCGCGTACCTTACATTTATGCGGATCATTTAGACGTACGCCATACGCCCTTTTCACGCAAATGGCAAATCTTACGTAATTATTTTCTACGCCGGGCGGCCCGGGTGGTTGTACTGTCCAAGCGGGATTTTGAATTTATCAAAACCAATCATCCGTCTTGGAGTCCCGCCATCATTTATAATCCGGCACTCGCGGCCGAACAAACCCCGCTTCCTCGTCCAAGTTGTATGCAAGCAGACAAGAATTATGTGATTGCGGTAGGCCGTTTAGTTGCCCAAAAAGGGTTTGAGCGGTTGATAGAATCTTGGCACCAAATTTCCCATAACTTTCCCCGCTGGCAACTGGCCATTATTGGCGGCGGGGCGGAAGAACACGCCCTGTGCGAACAAATAACCCGTTTGCACTTGCAAGACAGCGCGCATATAGTGGCTCCTATCAAAGGCTTGCACGCGGTCTATCAGCACGCAGATTTATTGGCGATGTCCTCGCGGGCAGAGGGGTTCCCCATGGTGTTATTGGAAGCCATGTCTGCCGGGCTGCCTTGTGTGAGTTTTAATTGTACCGGGCCGGATGTAATTATCCGTAATGATACAGATGGCGTGCTTGTGCCACAGGACGATATAACCGCGTTTGCCCGGGCGTTAGCCGCGCTTATGGAAGATGAAACGAAACGCCGCTCGTTAGGGGCGCGCGCGCGCGAAATAACTACCCGTTTTTCTTTGCCGGACTATATAGATGCTTACGAAAAATTATGCCAAGAAGCTGTTGCCCGCTAGGCTGGTAGAGGAAGATTAGTGAAAGAAACGGGCCGTTTGCCAAAAACGTCTTAAATCGCCGCTGAAATACGTAACTGCCAGTAGGGCCATTACATAAATACTGCCGCTTACCAGTATCATTTCCCACGCAGCAGATCCCGTCAAATACCGGGTACCCAAACTTGCCGCTAGCAGAGCCACCCCCTGGCAACCTATCAAGCGAAGGCCGTCTATAAACGCAGGTTTTATTCCGAAATCAGGTATGTATTTGTATAGGAATAAACAGTTTAGTCCTTGCCCCGCCAGGCAACAGATAAGTTGCGTGTATGGGTAGGCCAAAGCTCCCCAAACGTGCACGGTAAATGGCACACTTACAACAAATAATAAAATACTGCTAAGTGCATACGATAAAAATTCTTTTATTTTGCGTGCGGCCGCCACGATATTGCTTTGCATCAGTATCGGTACCATCAGCCACACAAGTACCAGTAACGGGCGCAAAAATGCGGCGGCTTGGTGTACGTCTTGCGTATTAAACGCACCCCGCGCAAAGAAAATGGTAATAATTTCCGGCGCGTAAAAGATAGAAAATACGCTTAACGGGGTAAGCAAAAACCACAAGGCGTGATGCGTCGTGTTATAGGCGTGATTAAAAGCGGGCCAATCGTTTTGGGCGGCCAGTTCGGTTAGTTGGATTTTAGATACGTTTGTTATGCGTAATGTAAAAACTTCGGTGGACGAATCGGACAGTTGCCGCGCGTAATTGAGCGCGCTGACTACGCCTGCGTTGAGCCCGCTGAGTAAATATAATGGTAACCAGCCGCTGATAATGTTGGCCAGTTCAAGGCATTGGTTGCTCAGTAAGTTTTTAAGAAACGTTGTGGACGGGCAGATTTCCCCGCGGGTAAGTTTCCACCCCAATTCTTTTTTAAGCAGCACGCTATATATTATGCCTTGCACGCTGTAAGAAACCACAAATCCATACAACATGCTGATTACGCCTTGCGTACGGCCTAAACCGAGTAAAAAAAGTAGCGGCATAAGCGCATTTAACGGCGTAAAAAGTGCAGTGGCAAACCGTTTGTGCATTTCTAAAACGGCCAGTTGGTATGTCGTTAAAATTTGCAAAGCAAAAAAGATAAAAGCCCAAGTGATGAGCGGACGTTGCAGGGCTAAATAGTCCGGGGAGAAGCGGGAGAACAACGCCACGCTTTGTACCGGCATGACTACGCCCAGCCCGATTAACAGCACCGCTAGCCCTATGTAAATATATAAATAACCGTTAAGTAGCGGCCGGCCAGAGAGGGGGCGTTGGGCTTCCAACGTCATAGCTTGCGGAATAATAACGGCGGCATTGAGGCGTTGTAAAAAAAACCAGCCCACGCCCATGGTTAAGATAAGGTAAAAATACAAGTCGGTCGCGCCACCTGCGCCGAAATACGCCGCCAACAGGAGGGCGTTAATAAAGGAAATCCCTTTCCACAGGGCCGTGGCACTTACGGCCCACGCCGCCCCACTGCGATAGGAAGTGGGCTTAAAAAGACTTGTCATATTTAGTATTATAATAATTTAGGAGAACTTTATTGTGACAACTCAATTTGAACCCGTTATCGGACTGGAAATTCACGTTCAACTGGCCAGCAAAACAAAACTGTTTTGCGCGTGTCCCAACGGCGTGGGGGAAGATACAAAGCCCAACACCGCCGTCTGCCCCATTTGTTTAGGCCACCCCGGTACTTTGCCGGTAATTACCGAGGGAGCCCTTCGGCTTGCGGTGCGCGCCGGATTAGGGCTGCATTGTGAAACGAAACAAAAATCTACTTTCTCGCGCAAGCATTATTTCTACCCGGACTTGCCCAAGGGCTACCAAATTACCCAATTTGACGAACCGATTAACGGCGCAGGTTATGTGGAGATTACGTTTGGGCCGAAGGATAATTTACAAAAAAAACGTATCGGTATCCACCACGCGCATTTGGAGGAAGATGCGGCTAAATCGTCGCACTTGGCCGATCACTCGCTGGTGGACTTTAACCGTTCGGGCTGTCCGCTTTTGGAAATTGTATCCATGCCCGATATGCGCTCGCCCGAAGAAGCGTATGCGTATTTGACCGAAATTAAACGGATCATGCGCTGGGTGGGAGCGTCCAACTGCGATATGGAAAAAGGCGAATTGCGCGTAGATGTAAATATCTCTCTGCGCCCGGCAGGAATGGAAAAATTCGGTACGCGCACCGAACTGAAAAATTTGAACTCGTTTAAGGCTGTTAAAGAGGCGTTGCAATACGAAATCAACCGCCAAGCTGACGTGTTAAATGCGGGCGGGCAAATCAAACAAGAAACGCGGTTATGGGATAAAGTGGAGTGCGTTTCGCGTCCTATGCGCTCCAAAGAAGATGCGTTAGATTACCGCTATTTCCCGGAGCCGGATTTACCGCCGGTTGTGCTATCCGACGTGTGGCTGAACGAAGTTAAAGCCGCTATGCCGGAAATGCCGTCTAGCAAAGAAGCGCGGTTTATGAAAGCCGGGCTGTCTGCTTATGATGCGGGCGTGCTGACCAGTTCGCGCGAAATCGCCAATTATTTTGAAACGGTAACCCAAAGCGGCAAAGTATCGCTCAAGACGGCTTCCAACTGGATACAGACCGATTTGCTCGGTATGCTCCACGGCGAGAAAAAAGAAATTGAAGACTCTCCTATTTCCGCAGCACAACTGGCGGAACTGTTGGAATTTGTGGACGGCGGGAAAATTAACCGCAAGCAAGCGCGTGAAGTATTTGACGAAATTTACGCTCACGGCGGAAAAGCCGCCGATATTATCGCCAAACGCAGTATGGCGCAAGTAACCGACGAAGGCCAACTGGAAACCTGGGCCAAAGAAGCCATCGCCGTTAACCCCAAAGCCGTAGCCGACTATCAAAAAGGCAATAAGGCCGCTATCGGCGCGTTGGTGGGGGGAGTGATGAAATTAAGCAAAGGCAAAGCTAACCCGCGCGTTATTAGCCAGTTGCTGGCCAAGTTGCTCGGGTAGCGTAATAGCCGTTCTAATTTGAACATCTCTTTTATCTTGTCATTTCGCTAGGTTGTTGTGCGAAATAGTATAGATAAAAGAGATGTTTTTATAGATTGATTGTTAAACGGGGCGCGTTACTGTTTACGGGAAAGCGTATAGATAATTGCCTCCGTTAAGAGTGGCTTGAGATTGGCTTTTTGAGGTAACCGCTTGGCAAATTTCATTGGCGCGTTGGTTAGAGCTGACCGCATAACAGGTGCTTGAATCAGAAGCCCAATACTGAAGTTCTCTTGCCTGATTTGAAATTCCGCACCCTCCATAATTGGCGGTAGATAGAAAGCAATACCCCCACTTAAAATGGATGTAAGTATCGGTGTCCCCTCCGCCGGAGATGGGGGAAGGAATATCAATGTCTGTTAGTTCGCCCCAGTTGGTTGCATAACGCCCGTTGGCTAACCAAAATACCCGTTGTGCCCGGACAATAGATTTTAATACTAGGTGTGCTTGCGTAAATTTTGCTTTGTCCACGGCTCTTTGATACTGCGGTAAAGCCACGGCGGCCAAAATGCCAATGATAAGTACGACCACTAAAAGTTCAATGAGCGTAAAACCTTTTTTCTTTTCTTTGTTCATATACCGTTTTCCTGTTGTTTTTGGAAAACCGTATAACAAACGGCCGCTTACGTTGAGCCAGCTTGAATGCCCCAAGAATAAACAGCCGTAGCTCACCGTATAAACGGCGAACATTCACCGGATACGTTGGGATAATTAGGCCCAATGTATCTGGCGCAAAGGCTGTTTCTAGCTTCAAGCTGGACGGCTTACGCCGTGCCACCGTATGCTTATACACACGGTTCCAAAAACAGAATAAATTTAATACGTCTTTTTCATTATACTAAAGTTTAACTGTAAACAAAGAAAAAACCCGCCCTTAATCAAGGCGGGTTTTTGCGAAATAATTGACTTCTAAAAACTCCAATGCGGAGTAAACGAATCACCCGGCAAGTCCGCTAGCAAGTGCGGGGCACTGCCGTCCATATCCATTAAATACAGTTGGCGCGAGCCGTTACGCGTGGTGGTAAACGCAATAAACCGTCCGTCGGGGGACCAAGTCGGGTCTTCGTTAGAACCGGCATCTGTGGTTAAGCGGCGCAGTTGCGTGCCGGTTAAATCTACCAGGAAAATATCCATCGGGTGATAGGGAGATTCCCGACCCGAAAATACAATCCACTCTCCGGTGGGCGACCATTGGGGGCTGTCCGACCAGTTGAAATTTTTGGTAAGTGCGCGGGTTTGGCCTGTGGCTAATTCCATCACATAAATTTGCGGATTACCCGCCCGGTTGGAAACGAACGTAATGTATTTTCCGTCCGGCGAATAAGACGGCGAGCCGTCTACCGACGCTTTGTTAGTAATACGTTGTTTGGTATGGGTATCCAAGTCGTAGATGTAAATACTGGGGTTAGACCCGCCCGTGGACGTAAACACCAATGCTTTTCCGTCCGGCGATACGCCGCCGATTAACGAAAGTCCGCCGCGGATAATAACCGGCGCAATTTTGCCGGCTTTTAAGTCAATGGCAAAAATATCCGGGTTGCGGTATTTGTACGTTGTGTAATAAATGCGTCCGTCTTTGGACCAACGCGGCAACAGCGCAATGCTGTTGTCATTGGTGAGTTTTTGCATATTCTCACCGTCGTAGTCCACCATGTAAATTTCTTTATGTTGGGTGGAGTTATTGGCAAAGGCAATTTTAGTATCGGCAATGCCGCGTTTACCCGTTAAAGCGTTGGTAATTTGGTCTGCCGCAATATGCGCTAAACGGCGCAAACTGCTTTGAGTCCCCTTAAAGGCCTTGGGGAAAATGGCTTTGCGGGTAGATAAATCGTACACATAAATTTTAATGGTGTAGTAGGGCTCGGCATAAGAAACTTCGCCCGCTAACAAATAACTGGCTTTCGCCTTGGCCCACGCGGTAAGCGTTTGGCTGAGTTTTTGGGCGTTAAAGTCCGGCCCGTCCTCTAAAACATCAAAATACCGCGCGAACAACAAGTCCGCCCGCAAGACATCATGCACGAGTTGGGCGGCTTCTTGGCTTTGGGCGTCCGCTACAAAAGCCGGCATGCCAATAGCCGGCAAATGCTTATCCCCTACCGACGTAATACCAATGTATACATCTGTTTTGGGCGCGCTGAAAGCGGGTAGAGTTATGCCTAGCAGGACGGCCCCAAAAACTACTAAAGAAATAATTTTTTTCATAATCGGTCATTTAAGTTTAGCCAGTTCTTCTTGGGCTAATTTTGCTTCGGGCGCGGCGGGGTATTGTTGTACGATAGAGTTTAAGTATTTTTGGGCTTCGTCAAATTTGCCCAACGGTACAATACTGCGCGCGTATTTTAAGCGTGCCGCCGGGATCTGTTTGCTTTTGGGAAAGTATTGCAACAGTTTGGCATACGCTACCGCGGCCGATTTTGTTTTGCCCAACGCGGCGTAGGCATCCCCCATATACATATAGGCATCTTCTACTTTTTCGCCGCTAGGGTATTGGTTGATATAAATTTTGAATCCGTCCGCCGCCGGGGCATACGCGCCCTTATCTAAATGGCTTTTTGCTTCGGCGAATAAGTCCGTTGCGGATACGGCCGCTTGAGCCGGTTTGGCAACCGGTTGGGTAACCGAGGCGGAGATAGTATCTAGTTGGGTAGCAAACTTGGTAAGTTGCTCATCCATTTGGGAAAAATTTTCGTTAGAAACGGATAAATTTTGGTTGAGTTCGTCCATTTTCCCGGCCAATTCGGCTTGGTTGGCTTGCATTTGGACGATCGTGCGGTTCAGTTCTTGCAATTGCAATTTAAGGGTACTCATGTCGCTCTGGCTGGCGACACAGCCGGACAGCAAAAAGCCCGAACCGGCCATAAAAATTAGTTTAGTAACATTTTTCATGTGTGTTCGGGCCCCTTGCCAAAACAATTAGTTGACGCCTAACAGCGTATCTGCGCGGCGGTTTTGGGCCCAACATTCTTGGGTGGATTGCGTGCAGACGGGTTTTTCTTCGCCGTAGGAAACGGTTTCAATGTTAGCGGCCGGAATACCTAAGCGTACATAATTGGCTTTTAATTCTTCGGCGCGTTTTTGGCCTAAAGCGATATTGTAAGAGGTGGTACCTCTGTCGTCGCAGTTGCCTTCAATGATGACGCGGTAAGAACCGAGGGCCGCGGCCGATTTAATGGCTTGGGCATTGGCTTCTACGATTTTGCGGGCATCAGTCGTAAGAGCGGCTTTATCTAAACCGAAATATACAGTACCTAAAGCAATTTCTTGCGTAGATACGTTGGCATCGGTCGTGTTCACGTTCGTGTCGGCGATTACCATTTCAGCACCGTTGGTACCGGCGGTAAGATCCGCATTGGCATCGTCTTTAACGTTCTTTTTGCAGGCGGTTAAACCGGCGGCCAAGGCGAAAACTAAAACTACATTAAGTAAGTTTTTCATGTATTTCTCCATAGTTAGATTTGTATTTCTACAATACTAATGATACTAACTTTTGCCCGTGCGGGTCAACGAAAAAGGCCGTTTGGCCGGGGGGATTTTTTATTATAACATCACGCCGTTTGATACGCGTGCATGGGAACAAGTGGGTAAGGTTTGCTGTAAATTATAATTGGGTAAAGACAAGTATGCCTTTACCCAATTGTGTTTATGATAACAAACCTTGGTTTTATTTTTGACAGACTGTTAAGCCGGTTTGTTGGCAATTGTCTGCGGTGTCTTCTTCGCAACAGACGTCCGTTTGTCCGTTCGGTAAAAATAACGTAACGGAGTTAGGTAGCAAGGCCCGGTAGCCGTCTGCATGGCGGAAATAGCGTACGCCGTCCGGCTGTGCCCCAGCGGGTACGGCGGCTTGCGTAGCGGCCAGTTCCTGCAAGCGGTTTTGAACCTCTTGGACGGAGGATTCGGCTGTGGGGGGTACCGGT
>JAZUKK010000031.1:0-8358 GCA_045643265.1 Elusimicrobiaceae bacterium
CAACAAAAAATATAATAGTCATTCCAAACTTGATTTGGAATCTCACCGCTTTTTTAATAACAGCGGTTTTACACTCATTGAACTTTTAGTAGTGGTTTTAATCATTGGTATTTTGGCAAGCGTTGCGTTACCGCAATATCAAAAAGCGGTGGAAAAATCAAAAGCCGCGCAAGCATTTATGGCACTAAATAGTTTGGTACAAGCCCAAGAATCTTACCATTTAGCCAACGGAACATACGCCACTTCATTTGACGAATTAGCCGTAGAACTTCCCTGGACTGGGCGAGAAACCTGGGCTCAATCCTCTATTGTAGATGACACCCGTTCCAACGGCGAATGGTCGCTACAATTATGGCGCAACGCCACGCCAGGGAACAACGGTATTTATTTAGGACGAATAAACGGGAAATATAAAGGGGCGGGATTTGTTTATTTTTTTCAAAATACATTTGATATTCCCAACTATCAACAACTTTGTTGCGAAAGAAAAGCCGAGGGTCTTGTATTTGAACAAACGGCCGGAAGTTATTGCCAACAAATCTTTAAAGCTACTCTTGCCTCCTCTAGTAGCAACACGCGCGTTTATTTTCTGCCTTAATCTTATCCACGCAAAAAACGCCCCGCATTAAGCGGGGCGTAATGCAACCAGTAGCAAACGCAAATTAGAACGTACCTAATTCCATTTGCTTAAAGAAGTCTTTGTTGGACTTGGTGGACGATAATTTATCCAGTAGCATAGTCATTGCGTCCACCGGCCCAAGCGGCGCAAGCACTTTACGCATAATCCACACTTTATTCAGTTCGTCCTCGCTTAACAACAAGTTTTCTTTGCGTGTAGAACTGCGGTTAATATCTACCGCCGGGAAAATGCGCCGCTCGGACAGTTTCCGATCCAAGCACAATTCGCTGTTGCCGGTTCCTTTGAATTCCTCAAAAATAACTTCGTCCATGCGGCTACCGGTTTCAATCATAGCCGTTGCAATAATGGTGAGCGAGCCGCCTTCCTCAATGTTGCGCGCCGCCCCTAAAAAGCGTTTGGGCTTTTGCAAAGACGTCGCTTCCAAACCGCCCGTCAGCACACGGCCTGACGACGGAGCCACCGTATTGTAAGCCCGCGCTAAACGGGTGAGCGAGTCCAATAATATCACTACGTCTTTGCCTTGTTCGGCTTGGCGTTTGGCTTTTTCAATTACCATTTCCGCTACTTGCACGTGGCGGTCGGCCGGCTCATCAAACGTGGACGCAACCACTTCGCCTTTGACGCTGCGGCTCATGTCGGTTACTTCTTCGGGACGTTCATCAATCAACAACACCATAAGCACCGCATCTTTGTAATTTTCGGCAATAGAGTGGGCAATCGCTTGCAAAATCATAGTCTTACCGCTTTTGGGCGGGGCCACAATGAGCGCGCGTTGGCCTTTGCCGATCGGCGCAATAATATCCATAATACGCTGGGTCAGCGAGTTTTTATCCATTTCCAACGTGTAACGCTCGTTGGGGTGAAGCGGAGTTAAGTTTTCAAAAAGCGGACGATTGTGAATTTTATCGGAGTCAATACCGTTCACTTTTTGAACTTGCAACATAGCAAAATAACGTTCGTTGTCTTTAGGCGGACGAATTAGCCCTTCAATTGTATCGCCTTTGCGTAGCCCAAAGCGTTTAATTTGCGAAGGGGAAACGTAAATATCTTCTCCTCCGGCCAAATAGTTGTTTTCTTCCGAACGCAAAAAGCCAAATCCGTCAGGCAAAATCTCCAACACGCCCCCGCCGTAAACCGAGCCGTTTTGTTTGGCCTGCACCGCTACGATGCGTCCAATCAACTCTTGCTTACGCAAGCCCGAAATATCCTCAATATTGTAATTGACCGCCAATTTGGTCAGTTCCGGCACGCTTAATTTATTCAGTTCGCGCGCATCCATGGGCTTAGCCCCATTGGGTTGGCGGGGCGGATTAGCCGGACGCGAATTGTTGTTAGTGCGGGAATAGGTGCGTCTTTCCCCCATAGAACGGGTGGGTCGTTCGGCCTTAGTCGCCGTTGACGAGGCCGGTTGTGTTTTTGCTCCTTTCGTTTCCTGTTCGGCTTTTACCGAAGAAGTTGTTTCTTCCATATTGACTCCTTTATTTTGCATACAAATTTTCAAAGGCGTTGTATAACCGGGTGATTTTACGGCACAACGCTTGTGTAGTGGTGTGATTAAAAATAACTATATCCGCCCGATTTATTTTTTCGTTTTCCGGCAGTTGGGCGTTGCGCCGGGCTTGGTAGACACGCCGGGATATCCCGCGTGTCTTCAAACGCTCCGGCAACGTATCTGCCGAAGCGGAAATCAAAACCGTTACATCCATTTTTTGTTCCCAACCGGCTTCCCATAAAAGCGGCACTTCAAATACCGCCCACGCGGCCGGACAAGCGGCTAATTTCTTCCGGGCTAATTTCCATACCCGCGGATGTAAAAAATCTTCCAGCCGGCGGCGGGATTTTTCGTCCTTAAATACCGCTTGGGCCACCGTTTGGGGATTCGCCGAGCCGAACCACGCAGTAAGTTGTTTTTGTACGGGCCACGTTTGGTATAACTCGCGCACTAATTCGTCCGCGCTTAACGTACAAGCCCCCAAACGGGCAAACGCCCGCAAGACGGTACTTTTACCGCTGGCAATACTGCCCGTTAGTCCAATCAACCGGGGAAAATTTTTCTTCATGATAATTTTTCTAACTCGTACCAGTTCCTGCCTGCTTTGGCAGTGACGAGCAACGGCACGCGTAATTTAACCGTATTTTGCATCAAACTTTTAATATGCTCCGCGGTCTGCACCAGCATATCTTGCGGGAGTTCAAAGAGCAGTTCATCATGTACCTGCATAGTCATCTGTACGGGTGAATTGCGATACGCCGTAAATACATCTATCATGGCTTTTTTAATAATATCGGCCGAGCCGCCCTGCACAATCGTATTGATGGCCGCACGCTGGGCAAAAGAGGCCATGGATCCGATCCCCATATTAAATTCCGGCAAATACCGTATATGCCCCAACATGGTTTTGACATATCCGTTTTGGCGGGCGGCGGCGATATTAGCATCAATCCACTGCCGTACCACGCGGAAATTTTTGAAATAATTATCTATATATTCTTTAGCTTCCCGTAAAGAAACTCCTAACGCTTGGGAAAGCCCCATCGGACCCTGCCCATAAATGATACCAAAATTGATGGCTTTTGCACTAGAGCGCATCTGCGGCGTAACGAGTAAAGGCATCACGCCAAATACTTGCGCCGCCGTTTGAGTGTGGATATCCCCCCCGTCTAAAAAGGCCTGCACCAGTACCGGGTCTTGGCTTTCATGCGCGAGTACCCGCAAGTCAATTTGCGAATAGTCCACGCTCAACATGACGTTCCCCGGGGCCGCACAAAAGGCCTTACGCAGTTGGCGGCCTTTTTCGGTGCGGACGGGGATATTTTGCAAATTCGGGCTAGAACTGGACAGACGGCCCGTTACCGTACCGGTTTGATCCAAATACGAGTGTACGGTATGCGCCTCGTCCGCCATAAGCAGTAAATTATCTACATACGTAGATTTCAATTTAGCATCCGACCGGTAATCTAAAATTTCTTGGGCAATGGGGTAAGATTGGGCCAGTTGTGCCAATACTTCTTCGTCCGTAGAATAACCGGTCTTAGTACGTTTGACCGGCGGGATTTGCATTTGTTCAAAAAGTAACGTGCCAAGCTGTTTGGTAGAATTGATATTGACCGGATACCCTGCGCGCGTATCAATAGACTGTTGCAACTGTTCCAGTTCTTTTTCCAAAATAACTTGGAAACTTTCCAAAAACCCCGGGTCTATGCGAAGCCCGGTAAATTCCATGGCGGACAGCACCATCATCAGCGGTAATTCCAACATGCAAAACAATTCGTACTGGCCGCTTTCTTTCAGTTTTTGGATCAGCACATCCTGCAACGCAAAACCGAAACGGTTGTACGCTTGCATCAGTTCCTGCGGATCTTCTTCGTTAATGCGGGTAGAAAAATAATCGCCGCACGCACCCGAAAAACTCAAATCGCCCGACGGATTTAATAAATACCGGGCTAATCGCCCGTCAAAACAACGGATAAATTGGCCGTTTACGTTGATGTCCAGTTCCCGCAAAGTCAGTTTCAAATCGTAGCCGGACTTCTCCACCGCATCATTTTGCACCAGTTGTTTAAGCGCGTCCAATTCCCACGGTTGCACCTCTCCCAGAGGGGTAAGGGAAAATTCCTGCGGACTAAGCCCCACTAATACCCGTTCTTCCTGTGCGTGTAAAAACACGCGGGGAGCCCGAGCCGCTTTTTCCAACGCTTGAGCCAACGTCAAACGCGTAACGGACGGCATTTGCAAAACAACCGGCGACGCGGCTACGGTGGCGGGTAGATTCAAATAATCTAATAAATTCTTAAATTCATACTGGGCAAATAAATCAGCCAACACTTGCCGCTGGGGCATCCGCACGCGGTATTCGTCCAACGAAAAAGGCATATCTAAATCTGTATCAAATACCACCAGTTGCCGGGATAACAACGCCTCGCCTTCCCCGGCCAATAATTTCTTGGCCAACGCGGGTTTAATATCCGGGTTATCGTTATGCGCCGCGCGCAAAATATCAGACAAGTGCCCAAATTTCTCAATTAACTCTACGGCACTTTTGGGGCCTACCCCGCGCACCCCGGGGATATTGTCCGCGCTATCCCCTACAATAGCGAAATAATCGGGTAAAAATTCTACCTCCACTCCAAATTTTTCGCGGGCCGCTTCCGGTCCTTTGAAAGCGTCTTTCCCGCCCGCCGGCCACAAATGGATAAGGTCATTTAAGAACTGGTACACATCTTTATCCGTGGTAGCAAGCACGCTGGGCACCTGTTCTTTGGCCGCCTGCCGGGCTAAAAACGCCATTAAATCGTCCGCTTCAATGCCCGGTTTAGCCACAACCGCCAACCCAAGCCGCGCCACAATATCCCGGGCTAAATTTAATTGGCTAATGAGCGCATCATCCGGTTTTTTGCGCGTTCCTTTATAAGAGGGCAACAACGCCTTTCGCCGGGCGCAACCACCGGGAGAATCAAAACAAACCGCCACATACGCCGGGTGTTGCTCTTTAAGCATTTTAAGCAACCACCGCACAAAACCATACAACGCCCCGACTTCTTGCCCGGAAGAAGTCGTCAGTTTAGGAAGCGCATGGTAATTACGGTGAAGAAAATTATGCGCGTCTATCAAAAAAAATTGGGGTGAGAAAAGAGTAGTCATGATTTGTGTATTTCGGCGGGAAAGAAAAGACCGCTGCGAAGAGTTCTGCGCAGCGGTTTTTTTTACGCAAGTAAAGCGTCTAACTTTTCTTGTAAAGCCGATTTAGATTGTAGCCCTACCGCTTGAGCGGCTACCTGTCCGCCCTTAAAAAACAAAATGGTCGGTACAGACGAGATGCGGTATTTGGTGCTGGTTTGCGGGCCTTGGTCGGTATCCAATTTGCAGACTTTTACCTTACCGGCATATTCCTGGGCCAGTTCTTCCACCACCGGGGCCAACATCCGGCACGGGCCGCACCAAGTGGCCCAAAAATCTACCATGACCGGTTCTTTGGCCCGGAGCACTTCTTCTTCAAAATTTTCGTCTGTAATAATTACTTCGCTCATACTTCCCCCCTCAAACAAATAGCTTTATTCAAAGGGTATCAAGTGGCAAAGGGGTTTGTCAAGCGGTTTTTTCGCACGTCCAAATGTGCTACAATGGGAACAAAGGGGGCTGTATGGGTAGCGACACCAAAGAAAAAATAATTTGTATTACTTCTCCGTCGGAACGCACCTACTACCATGCTACGATGGTAGCAAAAGAATTTGTGGACCGGGAACAAAACGTACTCAACACCGTAGGGACTTTGCCCGCCGGCGAAATCAGCGAATTTACCATTAATTCTGTAACCGTCAAACATTTGCAAGACGGCAAGTTAAACGGAAAATTGGAAGTACGCAATTTAAGTGACGGCACTGTATCGTTTAGCGAGGAGTACGAAAACGGCGTGCTGAAACAAATTCAAAAAAATACCACCCCGGCGGCTACCGCGCCCCGCCACGAAGGCACCACCCTTAAAACCACTAAAGGCAGCCACTCATTTTATTGCAACGGGAAAGAAGTGGCCGAAGAAACCATTGCCTCCAATGGCATTTCATTAGAACTCTTGGGCAACATCCCGGACGGCGAAGTGAAAGAATTTAATGAAAAAGATCAAGTCATTACCGTGGCCCATTATAAAGGAAACAAATTAAACGGCGAACTGATCCGTTATAGCGACGAAGGGCAGGAAATCGTCCACGAAAATTACGAAAACGGTTTTTTACAAGGGCAAGCCGTGTATTTTACATTTACCAAACACGGCCTGTTAACGGCTAAATGCACCTATAAAAACTCCCGGTTGAACGGAGAGCGTACGTTGACCCAGCAGGACGGTACTTTACGCTGCCGGGAATTTTACAAAAATGGTCATTTAAGCGGGCCGCGGGTCTGTTACTATCCCAACGGAAACAAAGAACGTGAGGAAAATTACACTGACGGCAAATTAAGCGGCAAGCGGGAGTTGTTTTTTACCGACGGGAAACTTTGGTACCGGGAAAATTACACCAGCGGACGTTTGGACGGCGAACGCCAATGTTTCTTTCCAAGCGGAAAATTGTATTTAGAGGAATTTTACACCGACGGTCTTTTGGAAGGCCACCGCAACTTGTACAACGAGGACGGCGCGCTGCTTGCCAACGAAGAATATCATTGGGGTTCTTTGGTGCATAACACCGAAAACAAAAAATTATGAGAATTAAGCGGTTTTGTCCGGCCAAAGTTAATTTATTTTTAGAAGTGACAGGCAAACGCCCCAACGGCTACCACGAATTAGCCACTCTGTTTGCCAAAATCAAACTGGGGGATGAACTGACTTTAGACGTTGAACCGGCTTCCGGCACCACGCTGTCGCTCACACTAAGCGGCCCGGTTGGAAGCCGTTTGCGCGCGGACGAAACCAACCTTGTATGCCGTGCTGCACGCGGATTTTTAGAGCATTTTGGTTTGCAAGCGCACCTGGAAATGCACTTACACAAACGCGTCCCCACGGGCGCCGGGCTGGGGGGTGGCTCGTCTGATGCGGCGGGTACGTTACTGGCTTTGTGCGAACTTTACCAAAAAGACAAAAATGAATTGTTACCGTTAGCCACTACGTTAGGGGCAGACGTACCGCTTTTTATGTACGAATATACTTTCTTAAAAGGCGAGGGGATCGGCGAAGTGTTAACCCCTGTTTCCGCAAGCGGCACTTTACCCTGGTTAGTGCTGATTTATCCAAACGCGTTTATTTCTACCAAAATGGTTTTTGGCAATTTTCACTTACCCGCGGCGGAACAAATAAATGCAAATACCGCGCGTTTAACGAAATTGATTGAGGTACTGGAAAAAGCGCAACCGCTGGGAGATTGGCAACCCTTATTATTTAACCGGTTGGAAAGTTGCGTAACCCCTATTTCCAGTCCGGTACGGTTGGCCTTGGAAGATTTGAAAGCGGCCGGGGCACCTGCGGTGCTTATGTCCGGCTCCGGTTCTACGGTTTTTGCATTGACGGAAACCGCCGAGCAAGCCGAACAACTGGCCCGCCAAGTTTGCAGCCGGGAGCGGACGGTATTTTGTACCCCATTTTATACGCCCGCCCGACAAAGAAAATAAATTTTGCTTTACACACCCGACCGAAAAGGTGTATAATAGTTGTGGGTGGAAACACCGTAACAGATTCACTTCCGGATGGTGAAATGGTATCACTACTGGTTTTGGTCCAGTCATTCTAGGTTCGAGTCCTAGTCCGGAAACCATAATAAAAAGAGACCTTAACGGTCTCTTTTTTTATGTTTCTCGGACAGCGACACCAACTGCTTGGTGTCGCGGTAGGACTCGAAAGCCAGAGCCTTATGCGAGTTTGCGCGTAAGCGCAAGGCAAGCATGGCGAGGCGGGGCCGCGAGCGGCGAGGGTCAACGAGCCGACTTGTGGCCGAGGCCATAAAGTTAGGCAAACTGCTTTGCCCCCAGTTTCACCAAACTACTCTTTAATATCCAAAAAATCAACACACGCCAAACACCGCATTTATGGCTTTTTACGGGCCGGAGAAATCATCTCTTTCCCGTCGGGCTGATAAATTTTGCTTGACAGGTCAAAAAAAAACGATAATGCTGGTAAGCGATTTTTCAGTAAGGAGATTTTTTATGCAAAAAAGAAATGCAAATAATATAAAGTCTTTCCCGAAATCTGTAATCGGGGCTGACAACAAAAAATATAATAGTCATTCCAAACTTG
>JAZUKK010000032.1:0-56052 GCA_045643265.1 Elusimicrobiaceae bacterium
CGAAGATGGTTCTAAAGATCTCTTTGTACACTATCAAGAAATTCAGGGCGACGGTTTCAAAACCTTGGCCGAAGGTCAAGAAGTGGAATTTGAAGTCGTAGAATCTGAAAAAGGCCCGAAAGCCGTAAAAGTTGTAAAACTGTAAGGCTGACAGACTTTAGAAAGGGCCCCGCAAGGGGCTCTTTTTTTGTGAACGGAAGTTACTATGGGACGGGAAAAAATAGGACAGCAGGCCTCGCTTAAAGAACTGTGGGTGTTATCGTATCCGCTGATTATTACCATGGCCGCGCAAGTGGTCATGCAATTTGTGGACCGTATGTTTTTGGCGTGGCACTCGCACGAGGCGTTAGCGGCGTGTGTGCCGGCCGGTGCGTTGGCTATGACGTTTGCCAGTTTGTTTATGGGGCTAGCCAGTTATACCGGCGTGTTTATTTCGCAATATTATGCACGCAAAAAATTTGCTTCCGTTACCATTTCGCTGTGGCAAGGGGTGCTTGTGGCGGTGGTGTCTGCGGTGGTATTAGCGGGGGTAACTCCGGCGGGAAATGCGTTGATTCGCGCGTTTAATCACGGCCCGGAAGTAACGGCACTTGAAATTAAATACTTCACAATTTTAAATTTATTTGCCGGGGTTGGGGTTGTAAATAATGCGTTGTCCAGTTTTTTTAGCGGGCGCGGACAGACCAAAGTGCCCATGTATGTGGCCTTGGCGGGCAATGTGATCAATATCGCGCTAGATTATGTAATGATTTTCGGCAAACTCGGTTTTGCACAAATGGGTATTACGGGGGCCGCGTGGGCAACCGTGTTGGGTACGCTTTCCATGATGCTGATTTATAGCGGGCTTATTTTGGGCCACCGGGTACGCAAAAATTTTCGCATTACGCAATTAGCCGGGTTTTATAAGCCGGTGTTTTCGCGCTTGCTACGTTTTGGTGTGCCAAACGGGTTTGGATTTTTAATGGATATTATGTCATTTACATTGTTTACCTTTATGGTGGGGCATATTGACGTAATTTCCCTAGAAGCCAGTAACGTGGTAATGTCTATGCAACCGGTCGTATTTATGGTGGTGCTGGGGCTGGGTATCGGGATACAAATTTTAGTCAGCAAATACCAAGGTCTTAAACGCGCAGATTTGAGTGTGCGGGTTGTCAAAAATGCGTGCAAAATCGGTTATACGTATGCAATAAGTGTGGGCATGATTTTCTTTTGTTTTACTCCGTTTTTTGTAGGGTTGTTTATTCCATCTTCATCTGTCAACGCGGCGGAAATTGCCGCCCAAACATATCCGTTAATGCGGCTGATGAGTTTTTTTGTGGTGGGGGATGCCACTTATTTGATTTTCGGCGAGGCGTTACGCGGCGCGGGCGACACCAAATTTTATATGACTGTTATGCTCACCTGCGCGTGGGGGCTTTTAATTCCCGGTACGTGGCTCATTATATACAAGTGGCATTTATCCGTATTTTGGGTGTGGAGTTGGCTGACATTTTATGCGTGGTTGACGGCCCTTTTAATGGCGTGGCGTTTCTTTCGGGGAAAGTGGAAAACCATTGAAATAACCCAATAGATTTCTTGCAGCGTGCCTTTAATGTTTAGAGGCACGCTTTTTTAACAAAAAAATTGCTACAATATGTTAATTTAATAAAGGAGGCGTTTTTATGGAGATTTTGCATCAGGCAGATATTGGCGTATTTGGCGGATCGGGTTTTTATAGTTTTTTACAAGATGTAGAAGAAGTAAAAATCTATACGCCTTACGGCGAAACAAGCGACAGCGTTTTCATTGGTAGTATCGGCAAGCACCGCGTGGCATTTATGCCGCGCCACCGCCGGGATCATTCTATTCCGCCGCACCAAGTCAATTTCCGCGCCAATGTGTGGGCCATGAAACGTCTGGGATGCACGCGGGTGATTTCCCCTTGTGCGGCCGGGAGTTTGCAGAAAAATATCAAACCCGGCGATTTTGTGATTTGTGACCAATTCGTAGATTGGACCGACGGACGCAAAAATACGTTTTTTGAAAACGTTTCCGTGTTTGAAGGCATGGCCGTACAACATCCTTCTCCGGCGGAAACCTATTGCCCGCAACTGCGCCAACTGGCCGTAGAAACCGCGCGCCAACTTAATATCCCGGTGCATGATAAAGGTACGGTAGTGGTAATCAACGGGCCGCGCTTTTCCACTAAGGCCGAGTCTGCCTTTTTCACGCGGCAAGGTTGGCATGTGATTAACATGACGGCGTTTCCCGAAGCGTACTTGGTTAAAGAACTCAATATGTGCCCGTTAAACATATCGCTCATTACCGATTATGACGCGGGCCTCGTGGGCGACGTGCCGCCTGTTTCTCACGAAGAAGTATTAAAAGTATTTAATAGTAATATTGAAAAATTGAAGAACTTGCTTTTTGCGGTTATTGAAAAGATACCGTCTGATGAGCGCGCGTGTACGTGTGGCGAATCTACCAAGTTGAATTTCTAATACGCAACAAAGCCGCCAAAAAAGACGCCCCGCAGCAGGGCGTCTTTTTTGTAGGGCTGCAAAATTAGTTTAGTGTAATAGTTCTTTGATAATGTCCTCGTGGATGCGGAAAAGAGCCTCATCTTTTTGCGCTAAATTATTGGCCATCAGTACAAACGAAATCAGTTTACCTTCCGGCGTGCGTACATACCCGGCAGCGGCTTTAACTCCGTCAATCGTACCGCCTTTGACCCGCACATCTTCTATCCGTTTTTGCGGTTTTAAGTAGCGGCGCAAAACAAGTAAATCACCGCGGTCATCCGGCGTAGCCAGCGAATTATAATAATACGAAAAATGCGGACTTTTCGTCATGTAATTAAGCGTGGCGGCCAGCACGCGCGGGGTAAGTAAATTATCGCGCGAAAGGCCGCTCCCGTCGTAAAGTACGGTATCGTTCGGGCCGGCTAAATGTTTATCTGCTAAAAATTTTTTCAGTTGTTTTAGTCCGTTTTCCATGCTTCCTTTTTGTCTGGCATGTACGGCTAACGCCCGCAAAAGCATATCCGCGTACAAATTAAAACTGCGTTTGTTGATAATCAAAACAATGTCTTTTAATTCGGGCGATACATAAGTATCTAACGGTTGCATCTCGTCGTAAGCAGGGGCCTTCGTAGTGGTTTTTAATTCGCCTGTTATGGACACACCTTGTTTTTTCAACGCGTCGCGCAGGGCTTGCAAGGCAAATAAGGCCGGATCCGGCAAGGCCGCTTTGATAAAAAACCCTTTGGCATCTGTGGGAATCGTGCCGAAAATTTTCAAATCGTATTGCCCGGGGGCTCCATACACATAGGCGTTGTCTTTTTTAGATTTTCCGTCGGTAGTTACAAACGATTGCAAGGTGATTTGCGGTAAATCGGGTACGGTATAATCTACCGGAGCCGGCGCATTGGGGCGCGTTTGCGGACGGAAGTGAATTTCAAATGAATTATCGTTAAAGCAAAGCGGGCTGGCGGGAGCCGCAAAATAGTTGCCCATATTTTCCCAATTAACTTTGGGGGCGATTGTCGGGCCTTCAAACAAAGAAATATCCGCAATTAAATCACCGTTAATTTGCGTGATGCCCGCTTGTTTAACTTTTCCGGCCCACCGGTTGGCAACCGTTTGCCACGTTTCGCCTCCGCTTACACGGGTAGAGCCCAATGTCATGTCGCCGCCGCCTTGCACATAAATAGATCCGTTTAAGACGCCGTTTCCTGTAACGGTTCCGTGTTGGTACAAATTGGTTTCAAAACGGTAATGCGGGCCGAACGCCTCTAACGCGGCGGCTGTTGTCAGTAATTTAAGCGTGCTGGCGGGAGTCAGGCGGGTGTTTTCTTGCACGGCAAACAAAGGGCCTTGCGGATCATCAGCCAGAACGGCCAGGCCGCCCCACAACGCCCCTTGCAAAACGGGGTGTTGGAGTTTGGCTTTCACCGCCGATTGCAACGGTTGGGCGCATAATACAGACGGCAAAATGAGTAGGCACAGAGCCAGTAAACGCATCATATTTAGTTAAACCACGGATACCATTTATCTTTATCGCGGATGTTAATTAAGAGGGATAATACGAGCAAATCGCGCGCGTTAATGGCTTGCGGTTTGTCCAGTTGGCAGATGAAACGGTTAAACAAAGCGTGTGCGTTTGTGATACTGCCGGAACTTTCCATTTGACCGGAAATAGTATAATCGGCCCGCAGAAAACCCCACAGATGTCCGCACAGTTTGCGTATGATTGCCCGTCCGGCAGAGCGTTCGCGTATGTGAGCCAGTTCGTTACCGTCGATGCTGGAGAGCTTCCAGTTGCGCCGTAATGTAAAGCGTTTGCGCTCGGCCACTAACACTTCTTTGGAACGGGCGAAATAAATTTCATATTTTTCGGTTGTAAAGCCAAATCCTTTTTGTAGTACAATGGCGGCCTTTTTCCCTTTGCGGTCAAACAGGTCAATTTCGCGCAATACCAGTTGCGACCAAACCAGTCCGCAAAAGAAAATCACCAGGCCCAACGGAATAAGTAGCGAGCAGAGGGAATAGATAGTGTCGTACGCAAAGGCGGAAAGGGGGAAGAATTGTCCGCGTTCGGCAATCCCTGCTCCGGCTAGTAATACGCAAGTAAATACGATTAGCAAAATGCCACCCAGTAAAAATAAACTGTCCCACCGGCTGGAAAGCGATAATAAGATGTTGCCTTGGTTATCCTTCGCGCGGAAAATGAGCGATGGCGTACCGTAAAGGCGTACAAAACGGATCGGATAGAGAGAATTGGGGTTGGCGGCCGGGAGCGGCAATTTGCTGTGTACACATAAGCGCACGACCAACGTAGCCGCAAGGAACAACGTATATAAGAGCCCTAACAAAATCAACACATCAAACCCGCGGCCCAGTTGCCGGATATAAGGCGGCATACGTTGGGAAACGAAAGTGTTGATGTGTCCTTTAGCCAATTTATGTTTGACGGAGGCGGCATAGCGTTTCCACTTGGGTTGCTGAACCGAAGGCGCAGCCGCTTCGGCCGGGGCGGAAACGGTTTCTTGGGTAACTTCCGGCTCGGCGGCGATATTATAAGCGCGCTCGTCTTGAAAGTCCATTTCCATAGTTTGGGCCGGGTCGTCCGGTACTGGCTCTACCGTGCGGGGGGAAATAAACGAAAAAATCAAATCGGTTTCCAAATACGTCAAGTTGCGGGCTAAAATAGAGTACGCTTGACCGCTGATTAAGAAATAGCCGGCCCCAAAGTCGTTTTTGGGAGTATAAAAACTGATGTAGAAAAAGGGTTCCCCGGTGGAAAATTCAATATGTTTGATATCTTCGCCGGTGTAAGAATTTCCCACCACTTTCATCTTTTTGCGTTTAATTTCGGCCAGGTCGTCGTTGATTTTGCTTTCAATGCACGTTTCGGTATGGCAATCCAACGTCTTAATTTCTATGCGCGAAGAACCTTTGACGATTGTTAAAACGCTGGTCGGAGCGGCTTGCGCAGCGGTTTTCCAACCAGCCGGCAAGTCCAGCGTGAACGCGCCGTCTTTAGACGTAAAAGAGGCAGCTCTCCCCCACGGAGCAGCCACGCTCAAACAGACCATCAATACCCATAAAATAAGAGGTCTTTTTGCCATATTCTATTATTATAGTAAATTCTAACCGGTCTGATGCAGAACTTTTGCGGCTACGGTTTTTAGATGAAATTTTTACTGGCGTGATAAGGCAAAAAGTGTTATGATATTAACAGGACTTTTTTACTAAAAAGGAATCAAAATGTCTACACAACAAATCCGTCAAGCTCGTTTGCAAACTGTACGTAATTTGCTACGTAAACACTATGCCAATGCATTGGTGCTTACGCATAATATAGACCAATTTTATGTATCGGGGTTTTTCTTTTACCCCGAAGAAGCCGTCTTTGTCATCCATCCCAAAGGTATGGCTTGCTTTACCCGCGGGCTATACTTGGAACCGTTTGGTAAGTTCGCTCCGGAAGTGGAAATTTTCGGCCACGATACCAACCAGTTGGAAGCGGCGTTGGAGTTTGTACGCAAAAGAAAACTGACCCGCGTAGGGTTTGATTCTGCCAAAGAAATGTATTTGTCCGGCAAGAAAATGCGCGAAGCAGGGCTGATAGAATTGCCCAGTTTAATTTCCAAATCGCGTGAAGTCAAAGATGCGGACGAACTTAAAAAAACGCGGGAGGCCTGCCGGATTGCTTATGAGGCGTATGAATATGTCAAACCGCGCGTGAAAACCGGTATGATGGAGTGTGAAGTGGCTGCTATGTTGGAAAGTTATATGCGTATGCAAGGGGCCACGGGCACGCCTTTCCAAACGATTGTAGCGTTTGGCGAAGGGGCGGCCAACCCGCACTATAAAACCAGTACGCGTAAACTGAAAAAAGAAGATGCCATTTTATTAGATTTCGGTTGTGTTTACAAAGGGTACACGTCGGATATTTCCCGTTGCTGGTGGCACGGGAAACACGAACCGGCCGAATATAAGAAAATTTGGAAAATTGTAGATGCGGCCCGCAAAGCCGGTATCCGCAAGGCGTGTGTTGGAACCGCGACCAAAGACATAGATGCGGCGGCGCGCGAAGTTATTGACAAAGCCGGCTACGGTGTGTATTTTACCCACCGCACTGGGCACGGTATCGGTATTGAAAACCACGAAGAACCTTATAACAGTCCGCTTTCCAAAGCCGTCTTAGTAGCGGGAAATATATTCTCGGTAGAGCCGGGAATTTATCTGCCCGGTAAGTTTGGCGTGCGGTTGGAAGATACCGTAGTTGCCGCCAAGTCCGGCCCGAAAATTTATACAAAAAAATAATATGCAAAACCTATCCGCCAAACGTATGCAAACTTTGCGCCGCGCCCTTAAAGAGGCACGGCTGGGCGGATATATTACGGTTTCCCCGGTGGAACAGCGGTATTTGTCCGGTATTGAACTGTCGGAGGGGGAAGCGGTGTTTTTGATAACGCCGGCCCAAGCGTATTGTATCACTAAAAAACTAATCGTAAGCAAAATGACGTCTGCGCGCAAGTATTTGAAAACGGAAGATGTTCCTTTTGGTACGATGCTGGCGGGCGCACTTGCCAAAGCGAAAACATTACGCTTAAAACACGTGGCCTTTGATCCGGACGGAGTAGATTTTCAAACGGGTACGGCACTGACCCAGTGGGGGTGCGTGCGCGCGGAAGGGCTAGTCGGCGAAATGCGAAAGGCCAAATGCGCAGATGAGGTAGCCCGTTTGCGTAAAGCGTGTAAAATTGCCTGGGAAGCATTTAACGAAGTTAAACCTCAAATTAAAACTGGCATGACGGAAGAAGATGTACGCGTCTTAATGGCGGTGGCTATGATTAAGCGCGGGGCGGACAGTGTACCGTTTAACATTGTGTGCTTTGGGGAAAATACCGCGGACGCCCACCACATGCCTTCCAAAACGCGCAAATTGAAAAAGAACGAAGCCGTTTTAATGGATTTTGGTTGTTTTTACGAGGGGTACACGTCGGATATGACACGCAGTTGGTGGCATGGGGACAAGGTACCCGCTGCGTACACCACGATTTGGAATATTGTAGATCAGGCCCGGTGTGCAGGCATAAAAGCCCTGCGGGCCGGGGTAAGCGCCGGGGCGGTGGATGCCGCCGCGCGCGACGTAATAGAAAAGGCCGGATACGGACGTGAATTTTTTCACACTACCGGACACGGAATCGGACTGGTCGTACACGACGCGCCTATTTTGCGCGCCGGTTCGCCGGTTGTTCTGCCGGATCAGGCCGTTGTAACCATAGAGCCGGGGATCTACTTTGCCGGAAAATGGGGCATCCGTTTAGAGGATAGTTTCCTAGTAACTAAAACCGGCGCCAAAAAATTGACACAAAAATAAAAGGAGTTAGTTTATGTTAAGTACAACCGAATTTAGAGAAGGTCTCATCTTTGAAGATGAGAACGGACAACTGGTAGAAATTATTGAATTTCAACACCACCGCAAAAGCCAAGCCCGTGCCGTTGTGCGGGTGAAATTGCGCAACATCAATACGGGCTCTGTGATTGAAACAGCGTACCGTCCCGAAGATAAATTTAACGAAGTAGAAGTAGAAAAACGTCCGTTTACCTACTTATACACTTCGGGCGACATGGCTACTTTTATGAACGCCGAAACGTATGACCAAGTAGAAGTTCCGGTGACCAAATTGGGCGATTTAACTAAATACCTCAAAGATAATATGGACGCAACCGGCATTTATATCAACGATAAACTTTTTAATGTGGAACTTCCCGTTAAAGTACCGCTTAAAATTGCTTCCACCGTTCCGGGTGTTAAGGGCGATACGGTTGCCAACACCACCAAAGAAGCCACGTTGGAAACCGGTGCGGTTATTAAAGTTCCGCTTTTTATTAACGAGGGCGATACGGTGCTCGTAGATACCCGCACGGGTAACTACGTGGAACGCGTAGCCGCGTAAATTTGTGTTTAGGCGCGCAGCCGTTATAGGGCTACTGATAGCGTTTAGTGCTGTTTGGCTGCGCGCGTTTGATTTGCAGTATGGGTCTTTATTCACGGTGCGCGGCATTACGCTATCTAAAGGACGCCCCGTTTTACCGCTTACACGCGGTAAGTACGTCAATATACGCGTGCTGGATAAAGCCACTTTTGATTTTTTGAAAACGTGTGCTCCGTCTTGTGTGCAAGAGCCGGCCGTGGGAAATGTGCGGGTGCAACAACTGCGTGCGGCCCGGACGCGTCCCGATATGTGGATTGCGGATGTGGCGGTAGATGAGCGTTGGTTGCTTACCTTATTAGTATTTAAGAAACCGGACGGATTTAGTTTTATTGTGCCGCAAGACTTAAAAGTGTTACAACGCCGTTGGTTAGCAGATATCCAAGCGTTGGTGCAGCGTGAAATTTTACAAGAGAAGAACGAACATGAAGTGTATTCACCGTCCGAGCCAGAAAACGATCGCGGGTGAAGTTGAAAACGCTAACACGTTTTTTACGCGTTTATGGGGGCTGATGTTGCGACCCGGTCTGGCGCAAGGGAAGGGGTTGTTGTTGTCGCCCTGTCCGCAAATTCATACGTGTTTTATGCGCTTTGCCATTGATGCCGTGTTTTGCGATAAACAGGGACGGGTGTTATACGTAAAAGAAAATATGAGGCCGTGGCGTTTCGGACGTTTTGTGCGCGGCAGTTATTACACGTTAGAATTGCCAAGCGGTACGTTGCAAGGGTTAGTGAAAGCCGGAGATGAACTGGATTTTGTAAGCGATTTTAATCAAACTGTATCGTAGGAGAATTGAAATGAAAAAATGGATCGTATTTTTATTTTTTTGTGTGCTGGGCGTTTTGCCCTGCGCTGCCCACCAATGGGACGATTTCGGTGCGAACGTAACGCCTGACAATATACGTGCGTTTACCAAAGATTTAGGCGGCATTATCGGCGCGGGTACCTATACCACCGGACGTATTTTGGGTTGGGGGGGCTTTCAAATCGGGCCGCGTGCCGGGATGCTTTTCAAAATGAGTAAAGGGCATGGCTCTACCGAAGCAGAACGCAATCATACCGCGTTAGGCGACCGGGATGAAGTTGGCAGTGTGGTAAGCCCGTGGGTGCAAGCCGACATCGGTATGCCGTTTCGTGTAGATGGTTTTATACGCGCGAGCAGTTACCAAGGATTGACTATTGCCGGCGGCGGACTGCGCTGGGGCATTACGCGCCCGAGCGAAACGACCGGGGCCTTTCAACCCATGGTTGTTTTAGCGGCGCATAGTGCTAGCGCACAAGATTTTTCTGCCACGCATTGCAACGCCAGTTTGGTGCTGTCTATGAAATTTAAGTACTTTGTGCCGTACGTTGGTGGCGGGGTAGATTATACAACCGTTGAAGTGGGAAACGGCGTAACGGAATCCACGCTACGTGGTAAGCGCGAGCACGCCGCTACCGCCCGTGCAACGGCCGGATTTAACTTCAAGTTGCCTGCCTATTTAGATTTAAGTTTAGCCGCGAACTATGCCCACTACGGTCTGGGCGCGGAAGCATCTTTATCGCTACGGTTCTAAAAAATTACAATTAGAACACCTGCCCGGTTAAAGGACAGGTGTTTTTTGTTTCCATTTAACAGAGGTAAAACACACCTAAAAATATCCCCCGACATAGCCGGGGGATATTTTTACATCTAATCTTTTGGCAGTTAGTGCTTACACTAACCCTTGTTCCAACATGGAATCGGCGACTTTTTTGAAGCCCGCGATATTCGCGCCGGCCATATAGTTGCCTTTCATGCCGTACATTTCGGCCGCTTGTAAACAACTGTTGTGAATGCTGTTCATAATGCGGTGCAAGTATTGGTCAACTTCTTCGCGTGTCCAATACAAGCGCATAGAGTTTTGCGTCATTTCCAACCCGGAAACGGCTACGCCGCCCGCGTTAGAGGCCTTACCGGGGGAGTACAAAATTCCCGCCGCTTGGAACGCTTCAATGGCTTCCGGCGTGCAAGGCATATTGGATCCTTCGCATACGCATTCGCAACCGTTTTTCAGTAAGGTTTTGGCGTCGTCGCCCAAAAGTTCGTTTTCACAAGCCGTCGGGCAGGCGATATCGCACGGGATATCCCACGTCTTTTTGCCGGGGCGGAACTCGGCTTTCGGGAATTTTTTGACATATTCCTTCAAGCTGCCGCGGCGGACAAATACGAGGTCTTTTAAGAAAGCGAGTTTTTCGGCATCTACGCCGTCTTTATCGTACACGCTTCCGTCGTAGTCCATAAATCCGACCACTTTACCGCCCAGTTCGGTTAATTTTTCAATGGCATGCACACCGACGTTACCGGTACCGGATACGATACAGGTTTTTCCTTTGACGCTGTCGTTCTTGGTGGCGAGCATGTTTTGCGTAAAGTACGCTACCCCGTAGCCCGTGGCTTCCGGACGTAAAAGACTGCCGCCCCAGTTCGGTTTTTTACCGGTAAACGTGCCGGTGAAAACGTTGGTCAGTTTTTTGTATTGGCCATACATATAACCGATTTCGCGCGCCCCGCAACCTAAGTCGCCGGCGGGAACGTCGGTATGATAGCCGATATGGCGGTAGAGTTCGTTCATAAACGAGTGGCAAAAGCGCATGACTTCGGCGTCCGATTTGCCGCGGGCGTCAAAATCACTGCCGCCTTTACCGCCGCCTAACGGCAGGGTGGTCAAACTGTTTTTGAACGTTTGTTCAAAGGCCAAAAATTTGAGTGAATCTTGCGTAACAGACGTATGGAAGCGGATGCCGCCTTTGTACGGCCCAATGGCGCTGTTGAATTGAATGCGATAGCCGCGATTGACATGGATTTCTCCTTTGTCATCTTGCCACGGAACACGGAACATAATGATTCGTTCGGGTTCTACTAAACGCTCTAAAATCTTTTCTTTAATATAGACCGGGTTTTGTTCCAACACCGGGTGCAACGTGCTGACTACTTCTTTAACGGCCTGAAGAAATACTTTTTGGCCGGGGTCTTTCTTAGTTTGGGCTTCTAAAAAGTCCGTGGTATAGGCGTGAATGTCCATATACCCTCCTTTAACTTATAATAACGACTATGTTTATTATACAATTTAATCACGGGAAAGGGTAACTTGCCACCGGGTTTGCAGTTGGGGGAAAATATGTTACACTATAAAAAAGTAAGGAGTAACTAACATGAAACTATCCGCTAATATGGAAGACTATGTGGAAGCCGTTTTGTTTTGTGCCAATGCCCAAGGGCTTGCACGCGTGAGCGACATCCGGGATATGTTGGGAGTAAAAACCCCCAGCGTAACAGGGGCTATGAAACTGCTAGCCGAGAGCGGATACGTTATTCACCAACCCTACGGCGGTGTACAATTAACGCCTAAAGGTCTGCGGGCGGCGGAGGACGTTAAAAAACGACACGCTATTTTGAGCCGCTTTTTAACGCAGGTGCTGGGCGTAACCCCCAAAACGGCCGATATGGACGCGTGCAAAATGGAACACGCCGTCAGCTGTGAAACGCTGGAAAAACTCCACGCGTATTTGCATAAAATAGCCGATAAGTAGCCGTTGCGCGTTTACCTATACAACGCGTGCGTAAAATTTCCTATAATATAAAAAACATTTATTATTGGAGTTTTACACCATGGCAAAAAATAAATATTCCCATACGGTACTGTTACCTAAAACCGATTTTCCAATGCGGGCGGGCCTCGCGCAAAAAGAGCCTAAAATTTTAGATTTTTGGAAGTCCATTAACCTCTATGAAGCCATGCTTAAAAAAAATGAGCAAGGCAAACACTTCGTCTTACACGACGGGCCGCCCTACGCCAACGGCAAAATTCATATCGGCCACGCCCTGGATAAAACGATTAAAGACATCATCTTAAAGTCCCGCGCCATGACGGGCCACTATACACCGTATGTGCCCGGGTGGGATTGCCACGGTTTGCCTATTGAACAGGCCCTCTTAAAAGAACTCAAACAAGATAAAAAACACATTACCGATGTGCCGGCTTTCCGTAAGCGCGCGCGCGAATTTGCCGCCAAATTTATTGATTTACAACGCCAAGGATTCAAACGCTTGGGCGTACAGGCCGATTGGGATAACCCGTATTTAACCATGAATAAACGGTATGAAGGAATTACCGTTGGGGCATTTTTAGACCTGATTGAAAAAGGATACGTCTATAAAGGCCAAAAAACCATTACCTGGTGCCCGCATTGCGAAACGGCCCTTGCCGACGCGGAAACCGAATATAAAGACATTTCTTCGCCGTCTATTTATTTGCGTTTCAAACTCGTTAATCCCGGCAAAGAAATTTTGGGCGATTTAGATTTTTCCAAGCCCGTTAATTTGGCCGTGTGGACGACGACCCCGTGGACTATTCCCGCCAACGTCGCTGCGGCGGTATCCAATACGGAAGATTACGCTATTTTACAAGACAGTAAAACAGGCGAGTATTATATTGTAGCCGAAAAATTGGCGGAAGAATTTTTGAAAAATACCGGGTTAGATTGTACCCAAGCCGGCAAAGTGGCGGGGGAGAAATTGGTCGGTATGAAATACTATCATCCGCTGAGCCATCAAGAAAACCCCGTTATTTGGACGGACTTTGTAACCATGGATGCCGGGGTGGGGGTTGTCCATATTGCGCCCGGCCACGGGGAAGAAGACGCCCAAGCCGGTAAACAATGGAAGTTAGAAACCCGTTGTCCGGTGGACGAAAAAGGTTGCTACACGAAAGACGCCGGTGTGTTTGAGGGGATGCATGTATTTGACGCCAACCCGCTGATGGTTAAAAAGTTAGATGAACTCGGCGTGCTCATCAAAGAACAAGAAATCGTGCACAGTTATCCGCATTGTTGGCGGTGCCATAACCCCATTATTTTCCGCGCAACGGAACAATGGTTTATGTCTATTGATAAAGACGGGCTACGCCAAAAACTGATGGACAATTTGGCAAACGTCCGGTTTTATCCGGCCGGCGGACAGGAACGGATGCGTTCCATGATCGGTTTGCGCCCCGACTGGTGTTTGTCCCGCCAGCGTTTCTGGGGTACGCCGGTAGCTGTTTTGTATTGCAAAAAATGCGGCAAACCGCAAGTCAATCACGGGTTGTTTGAATTTATTAAAAACCGTGCTATGGCCGAGGGGTCTGATTTTTGGTTTATCGATCCGGTAGAAAAACTTGTGCCGGAAAATTACACTTGTGAATGCGGTTGCAACGAATTTAGAAAGGAAACTGATATTTTAGACGTGTGGTTAGATTCCGGTGTGTCGTGGGCGGCGGTACTCAAAGACCGCGGTTTAGATTTCCCGGCGGACGTTTATTCCGAAGGGTCTGACCAGCACCGGGGATGGTTTCAAAGTTCGTATATTCCGGCTTATACGTTAGAAGGTACGGCCCCGTTCAAAACAATTTTGACCCACGGGATGGTGCTAGACGGACAAGGCCGCCCAATGCATAAATCGTTGGGTAACGCGGTTGACCCGGAAGATGTCATCAATAAGTACGGAGCCGATATTTTGCGTTTATGGGTGTCGTTTAGCGACTATCAAGGCGACGTGCGTATTTCCGAAGAAATTTTAGGTGGGCCGATTGATACCTACCGTAAAATCCGCAATACGGTGCGCTATGCGTTGGGGAACTTGTCCGATTATGACCCGGACGTCTACCGCGTGCCTGCCAAGGATCTTGCAGAAATGGACCAATATATGCTGGGCCGCCTCAATACCCTGATTGAAGAAGTACATAGCGGTTACGAAGAATTTAATTTCCGCCGGGCCATGCGTGCGCTGACCGATTTCTGTATTTTAGATTTATCGTCGTTTATGTTAGATGCGTCCAAAGACCGTCTTTACACCTTGGGAGCCAATGCGCCAACCCGTCGTAGTGCTCAAACGGTATTGGCCGAAATTACGGTGGCCCTGCTGAAATTGATGGCCCCGGTTCTTTCGTTTACCGCCGAAGAAGCATGGCAAGAATTGCGTAAAACCGCGCTGGGGCGCACGTTGGAACAAAGCGTATTTTTATCCGATATGCCGCGTAATGCGTCGCTTATCCCGCAAGTACGTTTGGAAGAAAAATGGAACGAAATTCGCCGCATCCGCGAAGGCGTACAGAAATTTTTGGAAAGCGCGCGCGAACAAAAAATTATCGGTTCGTCGTTGGAGGCCAAAGTAACCTTTAGCACGAACGATTTTTCTACGCGGGCGTTTTTGGACGAAACCCGGGACTTGTGGCCGGAAATTTTGATTGTTTCTCAAGTGGAAATTAAAGAAGGCACCGAGCCGCTGCTTGTAGAAATTACCCACGCTACCGGTACAAAATGTGCCCGTTGCTGGCAATGGAAGGAAGATGTCGGTACGCACGCGCATAACGATATTTGCGGCCGTTGCGAAGACGTCCTGACGCGTGAAAGTCTCTCCGTGCCGGAACAGGAGCCCGTCCGTGCGTAAGTTTTTCCACCGGGTCAAAACAGGCGCAATCGCCAACCGCCGCGAATTAATTGCGTTGGGGTTGTTGTTCGGGTTAGATCAGGTCACTAAACTAGCCGCAAAATACTTTCTTACGCAAGGGCCGGTACAGGTGTTGCCGTTTTTCCAGTTGCAGTATGTGGAAAATACCGGCTCGGCGTTTGGTATGTTGCAAGGGGCTAACCATGCGCTTATTGTAGTCATGGTGGCGGTAATTGGCTATATGCTGTATAGTTGGAAAGAATTATGCGCGCAAGGCCGGCTTGTCAAATGGGGGTGTGTGTGCATTTTGGCAGGTGCGCTAGGCAATCTTTATGATAGAATAGCATTAGGCTATGTGATAGATTTTTTAGATTTCTTGGTTTGGCCCGTGTTTAACGTGGCCGACAGCGCAATTACCATCGGCGGGGGGTTGTTTGTTCTTTCCTTGCTTGGTCATAGCGTTAAAAAACAGGAGGAAAAATGAGAAAAATCATTTTGTTGGTAACGGCGGTTTTGTTGGTGGCGTGCGGATCAGATAAGAAATTATTCAAGCAAGCACGTTTGGCCACTTCAAAAGGAGAATATGCCCGCGCGTTAGAATTATATTCCCGGGCAATCCGTCAAAATCCGGATAATTTTGCTTTTTACATCAACCGCGGGGTGATATGGGAGCGGTTACCTGTTAAGGAATCTAAAGAACGCCAGAAAAACCGCCGCTCGGCCGAACAAGATTACCTCAAGGCCACGGAACTCAACCCGCTAAGTGCCGAGGCGTATAACAATTTAGGGGCTTTATATATTGATATGGGACGTAATTTGGAAGCTTCCGATATGCTTTCTGAGGCGTTATCGTTAGAACCCAACTATTTCATGGCCCGCATGAACCGGGCCATTGCCTATTACCGTACAGGCCGTACCATAGATGCCTTAGCCGATTTTAACCGGGCCGCGTTGTTGCGCCCGACGGATACGTTGGTGTTGCTCAACCGCGCATTGGCCTATTACGATATGGGCCAATACGAAAATGCGGTGGAAGATTTATCGCATCTGATTTCTTTAGATGCCAATAACGCCCGCGCCTATTTGGAACGCGCCCGCGCGTTTATCAAAATGGGATATCCTGCCAATGCGTATGCCGATTTGGAAGCCGCTGTTACTATTAAGCCTTCGTATGCGCTAGCGTACTACTACATGGGCGATTTGATGTTCCGCAAAGGCGAATCGGATCAGGCCTTGGGGTTACTCGTTCGTGCCAAAGAATTAGCCAACCAATACGTTCCTACCTACGAACTGATGGGCGATATGCTTGCCGTGCAAGATCCGGTAGCGGCAACGGCTAATTACATGGTGGCTCTTAAACTGGACCCGGCCAATGCCCGCCGGTATGAGGCCAAAATACGCCTCATGCGTAGCGAAGAAGGCCGCAGCCGCGTACAGGCCAATCGGTTTTTCCCACGGTAATATATGACGGACAAAGCAATTCCTCCAGCCCCTTTCGTCTCGGCGGCGTTACAAGTGCCGTCGGGGAGTTTCGTGTACCGTTTTTATCTTTCCGCCGGACTTTTCTGTTTGATGTTGTTCCTGCTGGCGGTGCGCTATGTGGAAATTGGCTTTTTTATTTTAGTGCTTATCAATGCGTTATTCTGCGCAGATATTTTTGTGCGTAGTGCGTGGAGAGATTTGTTTCGCGGGGAAGTCGGTTTCCCGTTGTTGGTAAGTGTAGCCGTATATGCCGGGTTTATTTATTCGGTTTGCCATACGTTTGTATTGCAACCTATGTTCGGGCCGGTAGATGAATTATATTTGTACGTTTCCTTTTTCTTAACGCTGGCTTTGTGGGTACAGGGAAGACGTGTACAAGAACGGGAGCGGGCCGATGTATATATTAAGAAGATAGATGATTTTTTGCCTAAATCGGGCCGCAAATGTGTAGCCGATAAAACACAGGTGGTATTTGCCAAAGAATTAAAAGCGGGAGACGAAATATGCGTAAAACCCGGGGAGCGTTTCCCGTGCGACGGCGAAATTATCCGCGGTAAAACAGCGGCGGATGAACAACTGATTACCGGCAACCAAGTGCCGGCCTATAAACAACGGGGAAATACCGTTTATGCCGGAACGGTGAATAAATCCGGTGAAGTATATGTAAAAGTTACAAAACCGTTGATGCTTTCTTCCTTGATGTATGTGGTGTCCGCCGTCCAAAATAGCGAGCGGCGGCGCAGTGCTTGCGCGGCAGATTTGGATATTTATTCCGCTTGGGTATTAGGGGCCCTCGTTTTGGTGGCGGTAGGCCAATACGGTTTTCTGCTGGTACAACATGGTACGCAAAAGTGGTTGTATTACAGCGGAGCGTTATTAGTAATGTTATCGTTAGGGGCCCCGGTGGCGTTGCTGTTTGTCCAGCGGTTGGCGGTGCTGTTTGCTTGCCGGTATGCTGCCAAACACGGCATACGCATCCAAAATTATCACGCGTTAGATGTACTGGATAAATCAGATGTACTGTTTTTTGATAAGACCGGCACGTTGACGCATGGGCAATTAGCCGTACATAGCGTGCATCCGGCTACGCCCAAAGGGGAAAAGATGCTGTTGGAAGCCGTTGCCTGTGCCGAACAGCAAGCCGAGGGACCTTTTGCTAGTGCCATTATGAAATACACCCAAGCCCGGCAGGTGGTGCCTAAACAAAATAATTCTATGGAAATGTTACCCGGAATCGGCGTGCGTGTAACGTGCGGCCGACAAGTAATTATGGCGGGGCGCATCCAATGGATGGAAGAACAAGGCATTGAACTGCCGCAGGAAGTTTATTGGAAACCGCAAACGGTCATTTGCGTAGCCAAAAACGGCACTTATTTAGGGTATTTGACTCTTGCTGATTCACTCCGTCCCGGCGCGAAAGAAATGATAGATTTTTTGAAACAGCAACACAAGGAATTGTTGTTAATTTCCGGTGATAATGAACCAACGGTAGCGGCGGTGGCCGAACAGGTTGGTATTGAAAAATACAACGCGCATGTGCTTCCTCAAACAAAAGCCGAAATCGTTACCAATCTGCGTGAACTGGGCAAACGGGTGGTCATGGTGGGGGACGGATTTAACGATATTATTGCGTTGTTGCAAGCGAACGGCAGTTTGGCGTATGCGTCCGGTAAAAACATCTATACCAACTGGGTAGATATTTTAGTTACCCGCCACGATTTGTACTCGCTAACTGATTTGTTTAAAATCCACCGCAAAATTCGCCGCATCAGTTTAGCCAATGTGATAGTATCGTTTGTGCTGAGCATAGCGTGGGTAGAATTTCTGTTTTGGTACACGCAAAACGCCGCCGATTGGCGGTGGATATTGGGCGGTAGTTTGGCCATTTTAGGACTTGTATTTTTAAATTCAACGAGGTTATTAAAAATCAAATGAAAAATAAAGAAATAGATTTTGGTTACACTTCTGCGCACGCGCGGAAAAATGCGGATGTCGTTTTGCCGGATATCCAATGCTGGCCGAATCAATATAAACGGGATTATACGATTAAAATTGAACTGCCGGAATTTACGTCTGTTTGCCCCAAAACAGGATTGCCTGATTTCGGTACGATCACCATTGAGTATATCCCCGACGAACTTTGTTTGGAACTTAAATCGTTAAAATATTATTTACTGGAATACCGCGATATGGGTATTTTTATGGAAAACATTGCTAATAAAATTTTAGATGACGTTGTCAAAGCGTGTCTTCCCAAATGTGCGACCGTAACCGGTACCTTTACACCGCGGGGCGGCTTGCGCTCTGTCATTGTAGCGAAGTACGAGAAGAAACAATGAGTATAAACCGTATTTTTCGTCAACTGGTGTTGTGCGTGGTAATGTTCGTGGCCGGAGCGGCTTGCCTGCAATGGTGGCATGCGCGTCAGGCCCGGCAAGATATTGCCCTGTTAGCTACGTTAGGTAATACCGATTCTGTTTTTGTGCACGACATGACGCAAACCGAAATCGCCGAGGGCGTAAGTGAAGTACAAGCCCCACAACCGGATGCGGCCCTTACGGTGCCTTCCCAACTCTCTAAAATAGAAGTGCCTGATGTGCAAACGATATTGCCACGTTCGGGGGCGCAGTTTGCTCCCAACGCGCAAGAAGAACAACCGGGGACTTCCTTACCGGTATTGGATGTTGCTTCGCGCGTGGCGGTTGGCACGACGGTTCAAACGCCGACGGTGGCTTCCACCCAACCGGTGTCTAGCGAAAGCAAAATTTCTATGATAGAAGCCCCGGTAGAGGCAGTAGTAATTAAATCGCTGGAAGAATACCGCAATTTCAAACGCCGGGCCCGCGGCAGCTACCCCGAGGTAGATTTTGGAAAACACAACGTCTTGGTATTAGAGTCGGCCAGCAACCTGCCGGATAAAGTGTTTGAAATCCAAACCGTTGCGGACAATAACGGTAAACGGGTGGTTACGTATCGCGTGAGTGTGTTTGGACTGGATAAAAAAACAAATACGCATAGCGTGGCTCTTGTGGATAAGGCCGAACGTCCGCTAGAATTAAAACAAGTCTTGTAAACTTTTTCCCGGTTGCAAAACGCGCTTTTCCAAAACGGAAAAGCGCGTTTCTGTTGGTTTGTGTAAGGAATAAAACACACCCCGGCTTTCAAAACCAGAGTGTGCTTTTGCGAAGGAATTGGGTGCAATTATTCAAACAACATTTCGTCTTTTTGAATTTTGTTGCAAATTTTGTTGCATTTGCACGTTTTTACGCACGGTTCGGGCAGTTTTAACAAGATGCGTGTGTCGCAATCGTTAAAATCGTCGGCCATTTCGCTAATGAGTTTGGCGTGTTTGCTGGCCAGTTTAGTAAATTCAATACCAATGGTATATACATTTTCGCGTTCTTTTACCCAGGCCAAACGGGCTTCTACGTCCATTTTTTCCGTACCGGGCAACTGTAAACTAATGGAAAAATGATCCGCCAGCGGAGCCCCTAAAAAACTGATCATCCGCATACCGGAAGCGGACAAGTCGGCCAAAATAGCCACCAAAGAGACTTCTTTGCCTTCTTCGGTTTTGTAATGCAAATTGACCGGTTCAATTAAATTGCTGATCACCGGCATACGGGGATGACGGCGTCTTTCTGTACTTTGATTTTTCTTGTTCATTCTTTTTCCCTCGCAAATAATAAGGTACCTACACTTTTTTCTATAGTTACACGGGCCATACTTCCTACGGGATGTGGGCGTGCTGTTTTGACCCAAAACCCGCTGGAAGAACGGCCTTTGTCCGGCGTTTCAAATAACACTTCCTGCAGGGTGCCTGCCTGCGCCTGATAGGCACGCTCGGCCAGCCCCTTTACTCTATTTAACAAATTTTCAAGACGTTGTGCCAGTATTTCTTGCGAAAGCAGTTCCATTTGGGCGGCCGGTGTGCCTTGCCGGGGGGAGTATTTATAGCAATAAGCGGTGGTAAAGGCGGCTTGGTCCACGAGCGAAAGGGTTTGCTCAAAATCTTCTTGGGTTTCTGTCGGAAAACCGACAATTAAATCCGTAGAAATAAAAAATCCTGCCGCTTGCAACGCTTTAATTTTTTCCAGTAGAATTTCACGCGTGTAGCCGCGTTTCATTTCTTGCAAGACTTTGGTTGATCCGCTCTGCGCGGGCATGTGTAAGTGCCGGGCAATTTTGGGGTTATCTTTGACGGCTGCCAAAAATTGCGGAGTAAAATAAATAGGATGCGGGCTGGTAAATCCGACGCGTTCCACACCGGGGATTTCGCTTGTTTTGTTAAGCAGATCGGCAAAGGAACAGGCCCCGTCCGCATACGCATTGACGGTTTGCCCTAAGAGCATAATCTCTTTGGCTCCGGCAGCCGCTTTACGGCGGACTTCCTGCAAGATGTCTTCTTGCGGCAAACATTTAACCGGACCGCGTACGCTGGGTACAATGCAATACGTGCACGCAAAATTACACCCGCGCATAATTGTTACATAGCCGGTGAGTCCGGGGGGGAGAATTTCCCCTTGCGTGGTTTGCGGGCCGAATAGTCCGCTTTTGTCTAATGTATCGGAAAAATGCTCAATGCCTTTCGCGCCGGACAGTACATCTAAAAACGGATATTTTTTCTGTAAAGCACGTCCCAAACGCTCGGCGGCACAGCCAGCAAAAATAATGCGCCGTCCAGCCCGTTCCCGTTTCCACGCCGCCAACCGCCCCAGAAAAGAAACGGCTTTGTGTTCGGCATGGTCGCGCACGGTACAGGTGTTGATGAGTACTGCATCGGCTTCTTCCAATGTGTCTGTACGCTGGTAACCGCGCGCCGATAAATGGGCGAACATTTCTTCGGAATCGGCCAAATTCATTTGGCAACCGTAGGTTTGGATAAATACTTTTTTCATGGCTTTACAAAAAAGGCGATGCCTTCGCACCGCCTAAATTGCTCATTAGAATAAGTCGCTAATTTTACGAATGCTTTGCGCCAGCGGTTGGGGCAAATGGATTTTAATGGCACGGCGGCCCTTCGCTTCCAATGCCTGAAAATCGCCCAACGCTTGTGCATTGCACAGTTGTCCAAAGGTATATTTTTGTTCCGGAATTTGAATATCGTGCATAGCATCCGTAGAGAGAATCAAAAATACACCGTTGTTGCCGTCCCCTTTATAGAGTTGGCCCGTGGAGTGTAAATAACGCGGCCCGTAACCGAACAGTACCGCCCGTTTGGTGCGTAACATGATTTTATTACGCAAGGCGGTTAATGCTTCCGCCACTTCTTTGTCCGGATACACATACGGCAACAGGGCAATATAATCGTTGCTTTCCAAGAGTGAATAAATATCTTGGGCTAAAGTGTCTAAAGTAACTATGTCAGACAGGTCTTTAGATACCAACATCGGAGCGGTAATAGTTTCCGGGATATTGCCTTTAGCCAGTTTAGACAAAACCTCTTGAGTCATGGTTTTGGATTCTTGGACGTTAGGTTGGTCAAACGGATTGATGGCCAAAATGGCCCCCGCTGCGGCGGTGGCAATTTCCCATAACAGGAAAAGAGCCCCTAAATCATACCGGTCAGTTACATCAATGGTCAAAAGCGGAGCTTCGTGGTCATCTAATTTGCAGGTTAAGGCGTGGATGATTTTATCATCTTCGCTGTTGGTATCCAGGTGGACAAAAAAGCGATCGTCGCGGTAATCAAAGTTTTCTTGCAACGCTTCTCCGGCTACGGGCACAATGCCTTTTCCTTCTTTGCCGGTAGATTCGGCGACTAACTGTTCGGCCCACAGCCCAAACGTAGCCCACTCTTTAGGAAGTAGCAGCGTAAGTTTGTCGCGCCCGTGATTAACGGCACAGGCCCCCATCAGAGCACCCAGTTGGATGGCCGCGTTTTCTTTGACGGGCGTTTTCGGCCCGAAAGTCACCGCTTGTTCGCGGGCTTTTTCCAAAATTTTCTTTACATCAATTCCCATTAACGCCGCCGGAACAATCCCGAAGAACGATAAGGCGGAAAAACGGCCACCGATATCGGACGGGTTAATAAACGTGTGGCGGAACGCCTGTTGTTTGGCCAAGACTTCCAAGGAGGTACCGCTGTCGGTAATGGCGGCAAAATTTTTCCCCGGTTCGGTTACACCGGCTTTTTTTACTTCGTCCAAGAAATACGCATATTGGGAAGAAGGTTCTACCGTTCCACCGGATTTGCTGGCAAAAATGAACAGCGTTTTGGCTGGGTCAATACGGGTACGTACGGCATCAATCCAATCGGGGTTGGTGGTATCCAATACAATAAGTTCCGGCCACCCTTCCTGCTTGCCAAATACGGTGCGGAACACTTCCGGCGCGAGCGACGAACCGCCCATGCCCATTACAATACAATGGGTGAAATTGGCTTTAACGTCTTGCGCAAAAGCGGTAATTTCTTCCAGGCGTTCCAAGGTCCAATCATACACTTTTTGCCAACCCAAAAATTTGGCAATAAAATTTTGGCTTCCTTGGTCTTGTTTCCATAACGAACCGTCTTTGGCCCAAAATTTGGTATCAAAAGACGCGTTGTCTAATTTGATAAATCCTTCCCGGACAATTCCTTCCGCTAATGGATTATTATGTGTATTCATACGTATTTCCATCCTTTATTATAAAGGCCCAACGGCCTTATTTAAAATTGTTTTCTTCCAACTGTTGTACTTTGTGCAAGCGGCGCAAGTGGCGTTCTTCGTTGGAAAATTTTGCCTCTAAAAACCGGGTAACAAGTTCCTCTGCGGTGGAAGCCCCGATAATACGCGCTCCCAAACACAGCACATTTAACCCGTCGTGTTCTACGGCCTGTTTGGCTGAATAGGCATCATGACACACACTGGCCCGCACGCCTTTTGTTTTGTTCGCCGCGATGCAGACCCCTACCCCGCTGCCGCAAATTAAAATACCGCGCGCTACTTGTTGGGTAGCAACGGCTTGGGCAACTTTAGCGGCATAGTCCGGGTAGTCCACACTGGCAGGCGAGGACGTACCCATATCCAACACTTCGTGGCCCAAACAGCGTACCTGCTGGGCGACGGTCTCTTTCAAAGCAAATCCGGCATGATCGCATCCAATGGCTACTTTCATAGTTAATACGCCTGATCCACAAGTTCGCACATGCAATGGCCCATAAAAATATGGCACGCTTGCACATGGGGGGTATTGTTTACCGGTACAACGAGCGGTAAATCGCAAATATCTTTAATGGTACCGCCGGTTTTACCTAAAAAGGCGGCTGTAAAACAACCTTTTTGTTTGGCTAAAGCAAGTGCCAAATACACATTTTTGCTATTGCCGGAGGTGGAAATTCCAATAACGACATCTCCCTTTTGGGCAAATCCGTCAATTTGGCGTGAAAATACGACGTCGTACGAGTAATCGTTCCCAATGGCAGTAAGGGTGGAGGTATTGGTGTTAAGTGCCAAAGCCGGTAGCGACGGCCGTTCTTTTTTGAACCGGCCTACAAATTCCGCCGCGATATGTTGGGCATCTCCCGCACTGCCGCCGTTACCCATTAAAATAACTTTATGCCCGTTCTTAAAGGCCTGAATAATTTGTTGGGCCAAGGTTTCAATCGGAGCCGCTAAATTTTCTTTTACGTATGAGAGTGCTTGAATCAACTCATCTGCTTGGGTTTGAACAAACATAATTTTCTCCTTAAATTTTTTCCAATACGTCTTTTTCTATCCAACCTTTCAATCCTTGGGAAGACACAACCACTTCGTTCCATGCGTCTTTGGAATCGGTAACCGTGACCAAATGGCCTTGGGCTACGTTCGCACTGGCGGGGAAATTAGTACCCGGCCCGCTACGCACTTCGGCCACCGGAGCGGCTACTACGGCTAAAGTTTCTTGTTCCAGGCGTGTCCGGGTATATAACCAAGCCGCACTTATCAGTACCAATATGCACGCCCCTGTGGCCCAAATACTCCATTTGCGCCGTAGTAAACTAATTCCTATCCACGCGCAGGCCCACCAAAAAAGCAGGTAGGTAATTCCTTTCAGTTCCGCCCGTGAAAGATAAAAGAACGCCCGGTGCAATACCACCGGAACCCCGGCCGGAACGAGCCGTTCGCCGCTGCTTCCTAAGGTAAGGGCCAAATTATGGCGGATATCCGGATCGCGCGGGGCGAGTCTAAACGCCCGGTAGTAATTAGCCGTTGCTAAACCGCGGCTACCCATTTTGAAATAACAGTTACCTATATTGTAGTAAACAAAAGGGTCGTTTGGATAGTTTTTTAAGGCCGTTTCATATTCGTTTAAGGCGGCGGAAAATTTGCCTTGCCGGTATAATTGCTCTGCTTGCTCTAACGGCGATTGTGCGCCGGCAGACAGCGAAAGTAAACAAAGGGCCAATATCCCAAGTACGCGTTTCATTTGGTTTCCTCCTCAATGCGTTTTAGTACGTCCAACGCTTGGGCGGCTAACGGATGATTGCCGGCAGCCGGGTCTTGTTGCGGCGCAAAGCGTTGGGCTTCCAACTGTTGCCACAGCAAGGCAAAGACCTCGGCGGTGGCGGGAGTGGCTCCTTTTTGCCGTAACGAAGAGGTAATTTCTTTGAGCGGTAAACTGCCGGTGGACAGGTGCAAACGGTGCTGTAAATAAGTGTGTACCGCTTCGTTAACTGCTTGGAGCGACGTGTCTTTTTTTAGTTGGCTTTTAGCGGTCAAGAACGCCCGTTTGCGGGTGAGCGATTTTTGGCCGAGCGTGGCAAAGAGGGCGGCCAACGCCACTAGCAAAAAACAAAGTTTGTTGATGCGGTCTTGTTGGCCTAATTTGACCCATATATTTGCCGTTGCAGCGGGTGTCATCTTTAGGTACGCAATATCGCGCGAAAGGGTTTGTACGCCGTTACCCATGGCGAGGGCGGTGGCAAAATTAAACCCGCCGTCTTCTTTTTCAGCCGGGGTTACCGTCAGTTGTATCGGCGCAGTCTGTATGGTGTGATAGGAAGCGGTTTCGGGGTTAAAGTAAGACCACGCGATAGACGGAATTGTGTAAATGCCGGAAGAGGAGGGCACATAGACGGCCTTAAAGGTTTTGTAACCGGTTTCGGAAGTGGCCGCGGCCGGATAAATTTTGAATCCCTCTATAGCGGGGAAACGGATATCTTGCGTGGCTTTTAAGTTGCCTGCCCCTTTGACGGTAACAGTCACGTTGACGGCTTCAGACGCAGGTACCTGTAACGGGTCAGCGGTGGCTTTTATGGTATAGGGGGAGCCTACCGCTCCGTAGAACGTATTGGGGCGGTCGTCCGCGGGGAGGGCGCGGGCTTGCAAGGTAATGGGGACCGACGAAGCCGTACGTTCCTGGCTGGCAGACAGCCCACCAAAAATACGGTCAAAAGCGGTTTTAGCCGGGGAGCCAGTCCGATAGTGAACGGTAGCCGGCCCAATGGTAGTTTTGCCCGCGGCTACGGCACTTAAGAGGTAGCGTTGTTCCTGATAGCGGTATAATGTGCCGCCGATCTTTTGGGATCCTTCGCGAGAGTCCAGTTCTTCCATAAATAAATTGGATACGGTCGGCTTTTGGTAAGGCGCGTCATGAAACGCTTGCGAATAATAGAACCGTACTCCTAGCGTAAACGGTTGGTTGACATACGGGCTGCTATTGCTGACTGCGGCCACTAAAAAGAAAGGGGTTCCGCTTTTTGCATACGCTTGATTGGCTAAAGCGGCTTCCAAGGGGGGTAAATTCGGGTCGGCCTTTTCTACGGTTGAGTAGGAACGGCCCGATTTAGCGGAGGGTACATTAGCCGCGGAACGGTAAATATGCACGGAGATGGGTTCTGTTTTATACGTTTGGCCTTTGTAATTAAATTGCACCGCACCGATTGTGGTGTTCCCTACAAAACGGGGCAACATGACATAACGGAATTGGAGCGAGGTTTCCCCGTTGATAGAAGATTGTTCCATTTCGCGTGAATAGACATTAAAGGCCGGCAAACTGGGCAGTTGCGGCATAACGACGGTGCCTGTAACGCCTTTTACGTGTACGGTAAGGGTAAGTTCGTCGTCCAGGGCTAAATTGGTTTTATCTACCTGGGCAGATAAATTTACTTGGGCCCGAACCGCTACGGCCAGCCCCATACATAATAAGAAAAGGAAAAGTTTTTTCTGCATATTACCAATCTTTTTCTACGGAATCGTCTGCCACACCGGCCCCGTTATGCGGTTGCGGCTTTGTTTCTTGGTCTTTGGCCATTTGCATGACACGATCAGCCGCATCTTTTTGCGCTTGGGACGGTTGGGGCTGCTGTTGATTTTGCGGGTTTTGCTGGGCCTGCGAATCGTCCTGACTATCTTGCGAATCGTCGTGTCCGTCCTGCGGATTGTCTTTTTTGTTCTGCGGGTTTTTGTTTTTAGACTGATTCTGTTGATTTTTATCGTTTTGATTGTTTTGGTTTTGTTGGTTTTGTTGTTCTTCTTCTACCAGTTGCAAATTGTGTATAGCGTCTTTGTCCTGCGGATTTTTCAAAATGGCTTGACGGTAGGCCTGTTTAGCTTTGTCGGTATCGTTGGCGCGGTAGTAAGCATTACCTAAATTAAACAGCGCATCCATTTGCCGGATATTATCCGGTTCGGCCGCTTGTTTGAACGCCGCTTGTGCCGCGGCATAGTCTTTCAAATAGTAGGCAGAGGCACCCGCCCCGATAGCCGCTTCCTGTGAGGACGGATTCTCTTTCAAAATCTCATTATACTGGGCTAAGGCCTGACCGTATTTTTTGTGCTTGTAAAGTTTTCCGCCGTTGCGTAAGTCTCCCTGGAGGCCGGCGGCTACGGGCAAAGTGATAAATAGTAAAAATCCGGTCAGTAAGTTACGCATACCTTATTTTACCTTTTTTGGGCTAAGTTGGAACGGGAACGCTTACCCCGCGGCCATAGTAAATAAGCGGTTAAACAAAATATCGCCAGTAAAAGCGGAATTTGATAGCGCGTTTTGTAAATGGCTTGTTTAGCCATCGCGGAACGGGTTTTGTCTAACCCGCGCAAGGCATCTTCCACCTTGGCAGACACTTGGGCTGACGTTGTATAGGGAATGTAGGCACCGCCGGTGGCTTGGGCGAGCGCAAGAAGCGATTTGTCATCTAATTTAGATACAACGGTATTGCCTTGTTTGTCTTTTTTATATTCCACCACGCGGCCGGACGGATCCACTTTGTCCGGAATCAGCGTGCCTTCTTTGGTGCCGATTCCTATGGCAATAATGCGTAAGCCGCTTTTAAGAGCGATTTCTTTGGCCTTGGCCAATTCTTCCGGGGTGTGATCCTCCCCGTCCGTAAGTAAAATAAGTGCTTTTTGTCCGGGATATTTCGCCAGCATCCGGGCCGCCAAGAGGACCGGCTCGGCTAAAGACGTACCTTGCACGGGCAACATATCCGGCTTTAATGAGGTAATAAAATAGTGCAACGCATCTTCGTCGGTAGTGATAGGACATTGAACAAACGCTTTAGAGGTAAACGCTAAAATGCCGATACGTTCTTCTTTCAAATTGCTGATTAACATGCGTAACATGGTTTGGGCACTATCTAAGCGGTTGGGGGTAACGTCTTGCGCTTTCATGGAGGCGGATACATCTACGGCAATGACCGTTTGGGCAAAGGAGCCTTGGGCTTGGACGATTTCCGTTCCCCATTGTGGTCCGGCTAAAGCGGCAAACAATAAAAATACGGCTAGACACATCCATACAGCACGAGTGGCTGTTAGCGGACGCAACGGCGCAGTTAATTTGGCATACGTTTGCGGCGAGAATAAACGTGCTAAAGCATGTTGTTTTAATTTTTTACCCAGCCCAAATAAACCGATTACTCCGGCTACGGCTATGAGCCCATAGATTAAAAATAGCGGATGTGCAAATAATCCCATAGTTTAAGGTACCTTAATAAATATTAGTTTTTCTACAACCAGTCCCAACAACAGCAGGCACAACGCTAACAGTAGCAAGGGTTGGTATGCGTCGGCACGGTGAATATGTGTGCCGGCGGTAAATTCTGTTTTTTCCAACGTGTTAATGGTATCGTAAATGTTGGCCAGTTCCGTTTCGTTTTTAGCACGATAAAATTTTCCGCCGGTCCGGTTGGCTATTTCCAACAGGAGACCTTCGTTAATTTCGTCCTCGGTACTGGCGTAAGGGTTTTGTCCGGGCGCGGAAGCCGTACCGATCGTATAGACGCGTATGCCGTAGGTGGCGGCGGCTTGGGCGGCCACCAAAGGTTCAATGGCGCCGGCGTTGGAATCGCCGTCAGTTAGCAAGATGATAATTTTGCTTTTGGCTTTGCTGTCTTTCAAATGGTTTGCGCCCACGGCTAACCCGTCGCCAATGGCTGTAAAATTGGGATTTACCATGCCCAAATACAAAGACGATACATATTCGCTCAACGCTTCGTGATCCAACGTAAGCGGGGCCTGTAACAACGCCGATTTGGCAAACGCCACTACGCCGATACGGTCGTTTAAGCGTTTTTCAATAAAACGCAGGGCCGTATGTTGGGCGGCCACGAAACGGCTGGGATAGAAATCGTCTTTTTGCATGGAGGCCGAGACGTCCATCACTAACATAATATCAATGCCTTGCGTGGGGGGAAGAACGGTACGGTCCACCCGTACGGGCCGTGCCAGCGCAAGCGTCATTAAAAGCAAGGCCAAGGTGTAGAGTATGGGCGCGGTCCACCGGGTGCAAAGCACACGCAGGGAATCTTGTTCCAAGTGTAGGTGCACCAGTGGAAAACTGACCGTCCGCGCAAAAAAGCGGCGTCCTGCGGTGTAGGCCCAAAAAACGGCGATCGGAAACAATAGTAAAATAAAAGCGAGCGGGTGTAAAAATTCCACATTTTTAACGCTGCGGGAAAACAGAACGAGTAACGTGACGAGCAGCGTGCCTGCCCCAAAAAATGTAATGGCGGCGTTTGTCCACGCTTCGTATTTAGACGTAAACAATTGGATGCCCACCGTAATTATCAATAAAGCCAAGCAACCCAACAATACATACATCATAGTGGTTTCTCCGTGGGGGTGGGGGAAATTTCTTTGGGGGAGGTTTCCCGCACGATTTGACGTAAAATTTGGATATCCTTGTTGCGTACGTCTTCGGTCGGTTCGGACTTGGCAAATTTGACCAAATCACCGGAGTTCAAAAAATCTTTCAGCGGTACAAGTAGCGGCTGCATGGCTGCTATTTTTTTGACGTGGCGCAGTAACTCTACGGAGGTATCCGCGGACGTATCAGTCTTAAATTGCCGCCATATATATTCACGCAAAATGTCGCTTAGGGTAATGTAGAATAACTGGTACGCTTTGCGTTCCCATAACCCGCTATTTAGTAACGCCTCTATTTTAGAGAGGGCAATTTCGTCGCACGGGCGGTGGTCTTCCTGCTGGAGTAATGTTAGCGGGCGTTGTGCGGCGCGTTGCCTGTATAGGTAATATATATAAACCAAGGCGGCTATTACGAACAAACCAAACAGCCACGTCATCCACCCGGCGGGTACGAACGGGGCGCGGATTTCATGGAGTTTCTTATCCTTAAAAATCTGTACGGGGGTGATTTCAACCGGCGTTTGGGTAGAGAGCGTTTTGCCGGTCGGCTGTCCGTTTTGGGTTAACACAAACGTAGCCGTAAACGTAGATTTGCCCAAGGTAAAAGGAAACACCGTAAAATCGTACACGTTGGTTTGAGGGGAGAAGGCCGATTGGGTTACTTCAAAATCGGGCGAGAAAGATTTTTCGTTTACCTGCACGCCGTACCCGTCGGGCCGCGTCAGTTGGTAACGCACCGCAAACGGCTTGGCAAAAGGCGTTTTGGCCGGGGCTTGGGTATCACGCAGGGTAAGTTCCTGGGCGTTCAGGGCCCCTGCCGTGGCGAGTAAACTAATTAAAAGAATAATCTTTTTTTTCATAATTATTTACGTAATTTTTTAGCGCGTTGTTTGAAAAATGAAATTACCGGATCGGCGGTATCTTGCCCGGTGCTGACCCAAATGGGTTCTATTTTGTACGGATTAAACAGATGTAGCAACTGGTTGCGGTGTTGCTCGTGGAAACGTTCCAAACTTCGGTTAAGTGCGCTATCGGATAAACTGATAAAATCGGTTTCTCCGGTTTCCGGGTCGGTTACGTCCATACATACGCTTACTAAAGGCAAGTGCCGCTCTAGCGGATCTTGCAACACAACGGGAATTAAATCAAATTTTTTAGCCGCCAACCGGAACGGTTTTGTAAATGAATCTATGGGGGCTAAAAAGTCAGAAATTAAAATCAAAATGCCTTGGCGTTTGATAACCTTGTTTAAGGTTTCCAAACTCATTGCGAGATTAGTGCCGGTATGTTTGGGCTCAAAGGCCACCACTTCGCGGATGAGGCGTAAAATATGTTTGCGTCCTTTACGCGGCGGCACATAAAGTTCCACTTGGTCGGAAAAGAGCAGGAGGCCTACTTTATCGTTATTTTGTAATGCGCTTAAAGCAAACAAGGCGGTGAGTTCTGCGGCGGCTTCTTGCTTGAGTTGGCTGGCCGAGCCGAACTGTTGCGAGCCGGACACGTCGCACGCGATAATCAGCGTGAGTTCGCGTTCTTCGTTATATTTTTTAATGTAGGGGGTCCCGGTACGGGCGGTGACGTTCCAGTCAATGGAGCGGATATCGTCCCCCGGGGTATATTCGCGCACTTCGGCAAATTCAATACCTTGCCCTTTGAACGTGCTTAAATACTCCCCGGCAAACGTATCCGACACTAATTTGCCCGTTTTAATTTCAATCTGACGAACTTTTTTCAAAATTTCCGCAGTATCCACGGCGAAACCCCCAACTCCAACCTACGGTACATCTACGGCATCAAAAATTTGTTTGACGATTTGTTCGGAAGATATATTTTCCGCTTCGGCTTCGTACGAAAGTAACACGCGGTGGCGCAGGACGTCTAAGCCAATGGCTTTGATGTCTTCGGGCGTGACATAACCGCGTCCATTCAAAAAGGCATAGGCCTTAGCCGCTTGCGTGAGGAAAATGGTGGCACGCGGGCTGGCACCGTACGCAATAAACGAGGCCAATTTTTCTAATCCGGCGGCTTTGGGATCGCGGGTAGCAAACACTAAATCTACAATGTAGTTTTTGATTTTCTCATCTACATAAATCGTATCTACTACACTGCGGGCCTTGGTAATCATCTCCGGCGTAACTTGGGTGTTAAGCGTAAGGGCTTGGTGGGCGGACATGCGTTCCAAAATCATTTTTTCTTCTTCTTTGGTGGGATAGGTGATTACCACTTTGAGCATAAAACGGTCCACTTGGGCTTCGGGCAACGGGTAGGTGCCTTCCTGTTCCACCGGGTTTTGCGTAGCCATGACCATAAACGGTTGGGGTAGCGGATATGTTTTCTCGCCGATAGTTACTTGCCGCTCTTGCATGGCTTCCAGCAAGGCACTTTGCACTTTGGCGGGGGAACGGTTGATTTCATCCGCGAGGACGAAATTGGAAAATACCGGGCCGCGTTTGGGGTAAAAGAGGCCGTCTTTGGGGTTGAAAATCAGCGTGCCGGTGATATCGGCCGGTAACAAATCGGGGGTAAATTGAATACGTTGGAATTGGGCGTGAATGGCTTGGGCTAATGTTTTGACGGCCAGCGTTTTGGCTAGGCCCGGTACGCCTTCAATTAAAATATGTCCGTCCGCCAGTAAGGCCACGAGCATTTTTTCTACTAATTCTTCTTGGCCGACGATTACCTTGCCGACTTCCCGTTTCAAATCTTGTAAGAATAAACTTTCTTGTTGTACTTGCTTGTTTAAGGTGGTGATATCCATAGTTCCCCCTGTGTGTTCCGGCATAGGCCGGGTGTAATTGTTTCCTATATTATAGAAAACCGAGGGAAAGTTTGAAAGTAAAATTTTTGGGGTTTATTGAGAAGTTTGTCCAGCGGGTTTTGTTTTTTGCTATCATACTTATATGAGTAAAGCAGAACAAGCTAAACAATTATTTTTAGACGGTTACAACTGCGCGCAAGCGGTGTTTTGCGCGTTCGCCCCGGAGTTAGGCATAGACGAAAAAACAGCGTTGTCGCTTTCCGCGTGTTTCGGCGGCGGATTAGGCCGCCAACGCGAAGTGTGCGGCGCGGTGAGCGGGATGTGTATGGCGCTGTCGTTAAAATACGCCCCCCAAGACCCTACCGATCACATGGCTAAAGCCGCTTTTTATCTGCGCGTGCAAGAACTGTGTGCCGCGTTTAGGCAGGAAAACGGCGCCATTACTTGCCGCGAACTGCTCGGCTTGCCGGCGGGTCCGTCCGATCCTACCCCCGAAAAGCGCACCCCGGCCTATCACGCCGGCGCGCACCACGACTGCGCTAACAAGGTCAAGTGTGCCGCTGAAATCTTGGACAAATATTTAGCACAAAATAAATAAAAAACAGCCCGAAATTTTTTCGGGCTGTATCTTTGTGTTTTATGAACAACAAACCCCCGGCAGACTGTCGGGGGTTTGTTTGGGAAATAATCTATTGTATTATTTGGCTTTTTTAAGGGTTAAGATGCCGTCCTCAAAAAACCACTCTTCCATCAGTTCGCCCGTTTCGCTGAATTTTTTAGTTACGCCGTTGGGCTTGCCGTCTTTGTGGGGGGAAATTAACGCAATCGTACCGTTGGGGTGATAAATGATTTTATCGCCCACGAGTTTGTCGTTTTTATAGGTGCATTCGGAGCGCAAATCGCCCTCGGGGGTATAAACTTTGCAAAGGCCGTTTAAGAACCCTTTGTGAAATTCCGACATTTCCAATACTTTCCCGTCCGGGTAGTATTTTACTTGTTTGCCGTCTTGGATATCATCTACATACGAAAATTCTTTATACAGCCGGCCCGTTGGATGATAAACGCGGGCTTTGCCTTGTAACAAACCGTTTTCGTAGTATTTTTCTATGTTGACTTTGCCGTTATCAAAATAAATCTTGCACGGTCCGTTGCGTTGTCCGTTTTTTACTTCGCACTCAAAATACGGTTTGCCGTCTTCAAAAAATTCTTTTACTGTTCCGTCGGGCAACGTACCGGAGTGTGATTGAATATCTAAATTTTTATCCAAGGTTTCAGAATAAACTTCCTGGTCATTTACATAATACGTACGCACAAATCCGACGGTGTTAGTATCTTGTAAACTGGTAGTTTTGCGAATAATTTCTGACATAAGATTATTTCTCCTTGGTTAAACTGTTGGCTGCGGCAAATCCGCTCGCCCAAGCAAAATGCAAATTAAATCCGCCGCTTTGACCGTCTATATCCAACAACTCGCCTGTTATATACAGCCCCGGGCAGCAGAGCGACTTAAAGGTATTATAGTTTATTTCGTGCGTATTTACACCCCCTGTGGCGGCCATGGCTTCGTTCCAGGGGCGCAAAGCCGTAACGGTTACGGGCCAGCGGGTAAGGGTTTCAAACGCGCTTTTTACGGCGGCAGGCGATTGCTCTTGCAGGGACTTATTTTTGCGAAGCCCCTTAAAATCAATTAACAAATTGGCGATAGATTCGTGGAGTAATCCCGCAAAAAAATCTTTCGGCCGGCGGTTGGAAAACCGGTTAAACCGTTGCGCTAAAAATTCCGCGGCGTTTTTGATATCCGGCAAAAAATTAAGCAGTAGCGGGACGTTGCCTTTTTCAAGCGCTCGCGAAATTGTACCGCTTGCATTTAGCGCGGCCGGGCCGTTGATCCCGTAACTGGTAAAAATAATTTCGCCCTCGGTTTGAACGGGGGGAACGGTGTTCGCCGTCAAACGGACTTGCGCGCGGATGCCGATTAAACGCGTCAAATTTTCTTTTAATACCAGGCCGCTTAAGGTGGGGAGTGGGGGGCGTATCGTGTGGCCTAAACTGCGTGCCAGTTCGTAACCGCTAGCCGTTGCGCCAACTTGCGGATACGCGCATGAACCGCAGGCCAGTACCACGCGGCGCGCTTGAAAAGTTTGCCCTGTTTTCGTGGTAACGATAAAGGTTTTGCCGTGTTTTATACGCAAGACTTGTTGGCCCGTTAAAATTTCCGCGCCGCTTTCCAAGACGGCTAATTTTAAGGGTTCCAGTACAGCGGTAGATTTACCCGTTTGCGGAAAAAGGCGGCCTTGTTCTTCTTCAACAAGCAAAACACCCATATCTTCAAAATAGGTGCGGCAGTCTGCGTAAGAAAATTGGGCCAGCGCTTGGGTAAGTAGTTTTGAATCCCCGTGATAAAACGCGGGCGCGACGCGGGCATTGGTTAAATTGCAACGACCGTTGCCGCTAACTAAAATTTTCCGTCCGGGGGTTTGTTCTTTTTCCAACACAAGGGTACGAAGTCCGCCGCGCGCACACTCCCGCGCGCAGATCAGCCCGCTCGCGCCCGCCCCGATAATAATTACGTCTTGTATCGTGTTTTCCATTACGTATAGTGTAGCAAAAATTAGTTGTAAACGTCAGGCAATAGCCCTTGACAGTTTTTGTTAGAACAATATACTATTGAATAGAGGTAATTTTATGAAAAAATGGTTCTGCTTTATATTTATGATATCGGCGTTGCCTGTTGTGGCGTATCAAACAGGCAGTATTTCGCGCCCGCAATTTAACGCCCAGCAAGGGCCGCAAACGGCAGCAGATGCAAATGCAAAACCGTCGGTACCCGGTCAGCAGGCGGTGCAAACGCGCAGTTTTACCAGTTACGGTTCCCGTCCGGGTAATGCGTGGCGGCAAGGGGTAAACACTCAAACCGTTCAAACGCAAACAGCCACGCAAGCGGCCGCAACGAAAGACGAAAATGACAAGGCGGCCGTCAATGCGGCGGCGCAGTTGACCGAGACGAATAAAATTTCCAAAGACGCCAAAGGAGTCATAAAATCGTCCACCCCAAAACCGGCAGAATCTGCGGCGGAAAAACCAAATCCGCAAGCGGCCCAAAAACCGGCGGCACAGCCCGCGCAAGGAGCGCAAGACCCGGCTGCCATGATGCAACAGTTGCAAGGATTGCAGAATATGATGGGGGCCATGAACGGGGCGGCGTTCGGCGGGGCGCAAGGCGCCAAAGGCGCGGCGGCGGGGGCTCCGGCCATGCCGGCGGGCATGCCTGATTTGTCGGCGTTAATGAATATGGCCGGGCAAGGTAATGCCGGTAAAAAATAGGAAACGATATGAAAAAAATTATTTTTACATTATGTATGGGGTTGATGAGCGGGAGCGTTTTTGCAGCGGCTCCGGTGAAAAGTCCTGCGGTTACTCATCCTAAAACGACGGTTACGGTTACGCACCCGACGACCAATACCGTGGTAACACATCCGCAAGCTGCGGTAGCGGTTACGCGTCCTGCTACGGAGGTGGCCGTTTCGCATCCGACGACTACCGTAGTCGTTAAACATCCGCAAACCCCTTCTGCGGTAACAGCGGATAGTACGCAAGCCGTGGCTGAGCCCACTAAGCAAGCGGTGGATAATGCTGCGCCCGCGGCGGCGGCCAAGGGATCTATGATGAGTTCCTACCAAGCCCCCAAAGCCAAAGATTTGAAGGCATCGGCCTTGGGCGGCGGTGAAGCCGGGCTGGGTAATAAAACCAATCAGGCAGAAAAAGATGCGGTAGCGGCACAAACTAAAAAGCCGGAGGCCCTTACCTTTGAAAACGCCTTAAAGGGAAGCGGTATATCTAAATCTAAACTTACCAAAGATGTTGAAAATAAACTCAAATAAATAACATTTATTTAATGCACCCTCCGCACAAAAGCGGGGGGTGTTTTTTGCTTATTGTCTTCCGTCAGAAAAACGAAAAGAATATGAAAAATAAAATGTTAGGTGGTTTGGGAAGAAATAAAATAAAGTCCTTCCCGAAAGTTGCAATCGGGAATCCTCACCGCTTGGGAACAACTATAAGGAGGGGATCCCCGATAGAAACCCTCGGGGATGACGGCATCTTGGAGTTGCGGGATGACAGTATGTTGGATGTCTGAGAAGATGGTTAAATCTAATCTGTTATAATCGTCCGCATTAAATTAAGCAGTTCTTTTTCGTCCGGGCGCGTAGTATTTAAGGGGACGACGTGCTGCCCTTCTTGCGTTGTAACAAGGGCGTAATCTTCTTTGATATCAAACACACTGCGTCGGGCGTGGGTGTCAAATAAACTGTGTCCAAAAAATGCTTGCGGCGGTTCTATATTAAGTAAGTCTAATACCGTCGGGGCGATATCTAATTGGCTGGCCAACGGGTCTGTGGTAACCGGGGCGGAAATTTTATTTTTAGTTACTACGATAAACGGCAAATTATCAAACTCCGGCTGGAAAGGGGTAAACAAATCTACCGTAGGCATATTGGAATAAGACGGGTGGTCGGGCATAATCAGTACCAAGGTCTTTTCGTCCCACAAGTTGTGCTGTTTTAAACCGTCCAAAAAACGGGCCACGTCTTGCCCAAAGCGCGCAAAGGCGCGTGGCATGGTGGGTATTTGATAATCTTTGTGGTCAATTTCGGTATATTTTTCATTTAAGTAATCCAACCGCCCTAACGGCGCGTGTGAGTCCACCGTCAGTAAAGTAATAAATGTCAGCTCGTCTTTATGGCTGGACAAAAATTCAAGGGCATAATCAAACAGTTTGCGGTCTAATAGCCCCCACCAGTTAAGGTGCGGGGCATAATCGGGCCGCGTTTGAAAATACGTCGCGCCGATTACTTCGTCAAATCCGGCTTGCTTAAATAACAGGTTTTCGCTCATGTAAGTTTCGTTAGCACCGCGCAAAAACGCCGTGTGAAAACCGTGCTCTTTTAGCATCCTCACAAACGAAACGGGATATCCGTTTTCCACCATCGCGCGCACAAACGGGTGCGACGTAAAAATGACCGTCAGCCCGTATAAGGTGGAAAGCGAAACGTGTTTGAGCGAGGCCGAGGGGTAATTTTCGTACAACGCATCCAAAGGCGCGCTGGCCCCGGCGGGGATATTCGGGTTAAAGTGGTGTAAGTATTTGTTGGAAAGCGATTCGCTTGCAATTAAAATCACGCGGGTGTAGTTTTTGCCTACGCCGGTGTTTTTGGCGGAAAAAACATTGTACGCGCGCGCAAGGGCGGCGGTGTGTTCGTCTAATTCAAAACGGGCGGGGGGCGTTTTGGCACGCACGGTTTGCCCTACATAAATTAGCGAGGGGGACATCAAATAGGTAGTGTAAAAATCATTGGGAGCGGGTAATAATTTTAACGGCGACTCCATCATTAGCCCCACAAACCCGACCAAACACACCGCCGCGCGTTTGACGGTTTCTTTGGCGGGGGTGGCGCAAAAACGGCGCAACACAAACGCACAAAACAAAAACACAAGCGCAAAATAAGTAAGTAGCCGCCAATCGGTCATAAACTGATAATCGCCGCCTTGTACGGTATCTAAATACTTGGCGCCAAAGCGTTCGCGGAAATAGACCAACAGCGCGAAATCGGCCGTCATGGCAAAGTAATATAAAAATCCGACGACGGACAACACCCATTTGTTTTTGAGTCCGATTAGATTAAGTAGCGCAAGCCCTAGCCCGATAAAACAAAATTCGCACGTTCCCTTGACAACCGTTAAAGCCAGCGTGTTGGCGAGTGTCAACCGGCCGAGTTGGTACAGACCGAAAAGACCTAAAAGTACCGCCGGAACGGATAAAATAAGTAGTAATTTCCACTGCGTTTTGAAAGAGGTGATAAATGATTTGCAAACAGATAGCATATATTCCCCGGAGTTATATATTTGATATAATTATTATATCTCATTAAGGACCTTCGTGGCTTGGCCCGGTCGTGGTGGCCGGCAAGCGCGTAGCGTAGATATTATGGAAAACAACGAATTAGAAGTAAAACGTCACTCTTGCGCGCACATCATGGCGCAAGCGGTGCAACAATTATTCCCCGGTACGAAACTTGGTATCGGGCCGGCCATTGAAAATGGTTTTTATTACGATTTTGACTGCCCCAAGCAGTTCACGCCTGAGGACTTAAAAACCATTGAAACGAAAATGAAAGAAATCATCAAAGCGCGCCAAGTCTTTGAGCGCAAAGAGATGAGCAAGGCCGAAGCAAAAGAATTTTTTACCAAACGCGGCGAAACGTATAAGTTGGAACTTTTGGAAGAATTAGAGGACGGCAACATTACCGTCTATCTAAACGGCGACTATGCCGATCTGTGCCGCGGCCCGCACGTAGAACATACGGGCAAAGTCAACAGTTTCAAATTAACTACGATTGCCGGGGCCTATTGGCGCGGGGACGAAAAACGCCCCATGCTCCAACGCATTTACGGCTTGTGCTTTAACACGAAAGACGAACTAAACGCCTACGTTAAACAACAGGAAGAAGCCGCTAAACGCGATCACCGCAAACTCGGCCCGGAACTGGACTTGTTTAGCATTAACGACCATATCGGTCCGGGGTTAATTCTCATGCACCCCAAAGGCGGGATGTTACGCAAAATTTTGGAAGATTGGATCAAAGACCAAAACTTAAAGCGCGGGTACGACCTTGTAGTCAGCCCGCATATTGCGCGCTATCACTTGTTTGAAATCAGCGGGCACGCCGGGTTTTATTCGGACAGTATGTTTAAGCCCATGGAAATTGACGAGGAAAAATACCAAATCAAACCCATGAACTGCCCCTTCCACGTGGAAATTTATAAAACCCACTTGCGCAGTTACCGCGATTTGCCGTTGCGTTTAAGTGAGTTGGGTACGGTGTACCGCTATGAACGCTCCGGGGCGTTGCATGGGCTGATGCGTGTGCGCGGGTTTACGCAAGATGATGCGCATATCTTCTGCACGCCGGACCAGGTAGAGGACGAAGTCAAACAGGCCTTTGAATATGCCAAACATATTTTTAAGACGTTCGGGTTTGAAAAATACGCGGTGGAACTTTCCACGCGCGACCCCGAACACCCGGAACATTTTACCGGCGAAGTGAAAGAGTGGGAACGGGCCGAAAACGCGCTTAAAAAAGTGTTGGAAGAAAGTAATATCCCTTACACTACGCACGCCGGGGAAGCCGCTTTCTACGGGCCGAAAATTGATATTAAAGTGATGGATGCTATCGGCCGGTTGTGGCAGTTATCTACTATTCAGTTTGATTTCAATTTGCCGCAACGGTTTGATTTGGAATATGTCGCACCCGAAGGCCGTGAACGTCCGATTATGGTGCACCGCGCCATGTTTGGCAGTATTGAACGCTTTACGGGCGTGATTATTGAGCACTTTGCGGGATGGTTCCCGTTGTGGCTCGCGCCGGTACAAGTGAAACTTTTGACGCTGACGGATGATCAAATTCCGTTTGCTAAAGAAGTAGCCGCTAAAATGCGCGAAGCCGGACTTCGCCCGGAATTAGATACGCGCCCCGAAAAACTGGGCCTTAAAATCCGCGAAGCACACATGCAACGTATCCCTTATACGGCGATTATCGGTGCCAAAGAAATGGCGGAGGGGAAATTGACGCTACGCCTAAAAGACGGTACCAATACGGTGGCCCTATCCGCGGACGACGTAATTGCCAAAATGCAAGAAGAAGTTAAGACGTTTAGTTTGCAAAACTTGCTGAAATAAGTAGTGGACACATCTATAACAATCCCCCGGTTTTTACCGGGGGATTGTGTTTTAGAAACGGTGCCATGTTATTGGACTAAATATCTACTGGATATCTGTTTGATTGTCGTCTTTAGTGGTTGGTGGTGGCGGCGTTTGAATGTGTCCGGCTATACCTACCCATGTTGCCGCTCTCCATATACGATCTTTCACTTCCTCTTTTGCTGCTTGTTTTGCTGCCTCTTGTTCAGCCGCCTTTTGTTCGGCTATCCGCTTGGCCTCATCCACTTTCTTTTGTATACGTTCCCGGGTGGTTTTTGAGGTTTCTACTTCCTCTTTCGTTATCATTGGTCCTGAAGAGGATATTCTTAACTTAATATCCGGTATTAACGCTTGCACCGCTTCAGAGCCCCAACAGGCAGACACCACAAAACCTTCTTTTTGCCGTTGCGCCGCGAACTCGCGCAAATACGTTATTCCCGGTTCCCCGAGTACCAAACAGGCCGTAAGGATCGTTTTATCCGCCTCATCCAACCGCGAATAATATACTTTTTTTGAAAATTCTTTCATTAACGCTACGGCTTGTTCCGGTTCCGATACGCTTACAAAATCCATAAAGGCCTCTTCTTGTAACGCAAAAATAGTTGCCGGTTCCGGCCCGGCCAGTGCCACATCTTGCAAGGTTTGCCGTAATGTTTGTATCTGCTGTATTTCCGGCACAAAAGACGTATCCTGTATTATTCCCATGGCATCCCGGGCCCAAATCATCCAATCCTGCGGAGTTAACAAGGGCCTGTTTTGGGGGAACTGTTCAAGTACAAATTTTCCTACAGTGTTTAGGGATATGTTTTCCAAAGGCAGATTTTTTCCCCATCGTGTAACAGTGGGCATTGAAGCATACACGGTAGGGTCAACTTTCGTAGGACTCTTAGCGAGTTTGCTCCGAAATTTGGAGGATTCCAGTAATTGTCTTGATACCAAGGTTAGGTCCACAAATTTCACTTCCTGAATACGGGTTGAAGTACGCAATGTCCGTACTGTTTTAAGACCTTTGATGCCACTCCTCCATTGTGCTAACGAAGGGATAGCACAAGCCACCAATAAAGACAAACTAAATACAAAAGATACTAATTTTTTCATGTTCCTCTCTTTACGAATTAGAATTTAATAACACTAATAATTCTAGGTTAAAAACAAAAAAGGACACAAGGGCCAAAGGCCCTATTTTGAATTGGGACTTTTGAGTCCTTTGTAAAACCTTTGTACATTTATGTACTATTAAACGCCTAGCCACACGCGTCCTGCGGCTATGATACCTGCCACACACAGTGCGCCTAACAGCGTAATAAGGACTTCTACTGCCCGCGGAGTCAGGGAAATGTGTTCGCTCGTTAGCGTATTGATGCGCGCTTGAAAGATGGACGGTACCATACACCATACCAGATATCCGCCTAACTTCCACCCATAACCTACCGGGCAAAATATAAGTGCCAGCCCGCCTAGCCACAAAATACTCCACAGGCCCGCCGGCCAAGAAACCGGCTTGTGCATATATTCACAGGTGCGGTTGACAAGGCCCGCCAGGGTATAAAAATTCCACAGCCCCCCTAGCATACGCGTAAAAGCAGATCCCTTTAAGGGTTTTCCGTCTAAACGCTTAAACCCGCGTAATACTTGCTTCCATTGTTTGAATAGCCAATAAAAAGAGAATATCCCGCCGCTTGCAAGGGTCAGCACCAATTGCGTGCGCGGGTGCATGAAATAAAAACGGGTAGATAAACCGTCTATTTTTAGTTCGGTTTTGCGTGCCTGGCGTTTTTGGGGGGATGCGTAATCCCATTTCCCCATACTTAGCGCGTATACTATATACAAGACAACTAACGTGCCCACTATTTCCAGTAAACGTTCCATAGTATTATTATAAGAAATTTTACTTCGGCGGGGAAAGCGGAAATTTCAAGCAGAGGTGTTCAAAAAATACTAAAATATAAATAAGCACAAAAGTTGCAAGCCGTTTTGGCTTTTTGCAAACCCGCCCGCGCGGGGTTTTTTGTGGAATTTTTATTGAGGAAAATTGATTGTTTATGACGAACACCCGCCAAGATGTACGCAACGTGGCTATTATCGCCCACGTTGACCACGGCAAGACGACTGTAGTTGATTCTTTGTTAAAATTTGCCGGAGAATTTAAAGTTAAAGAGGATGAAGCACAAGATACCGTGTTGGACTCCAACCCGTTGGAGCGCGAACGCGGCATTACCATTTTAGCCAAGTGTACCTCTATCGGCTATAAAAACCACACGATTAACATTGTAGATACGCCCGGCCACGCTGACTTCGGCAGTGAAGTGGAACGCGTCTTGCGTATGGTGGACGGGGCTATTTTGATGGTGGACGCCGTAGAAGGCCCCATGCCGCAAACGCGCTTTGTGTTGCGTAAAGCGTTGGCCTTGGGATTAAAACCGATTGTCGTTATCAACAAAATGGACCGCGAACATGTGCGCCCTAGCGAAGTAGTGGACGAGGTTTTTAACTTGTTTATGGAACTGGGTGCGACGGACGAACAGTTAGATTTCCCGATTATTTACGCCTCGGGCCGTACCGGATGGGCCAGCCTGAAGATGGAAGAAAAAGGCAAAGATATCGCGCCGATTTTAGACACGATTTTATCCCACGTGCCCGCGCCCGAAGCGCGCCCCGATGCTCCGCTCCAAATGCAAGTAACCATGTTAGATTACAACAACTTTTTGGGACATGTCGGAATTGGACGGCTTTTGGCGGGAAAAATTACCAAGGGCCAACAAGTGGCGTTGATACACAACAACGGCTCTGTTACCCAAGTCAAAGCAGCCAAAATTGAACGCTTTTTGGGGCTCGGTAAAGTGGAAGTGGAAAGTGCCTCGGCGGGGGACATTGTGTCTATTGCCGGGTTGGAAGGCGTAGACGTGGGCGATACACTCTGCCGCCCGGATGCGCTTAATGCGTTGCCGCCGCTTACGATTGACGAGCCAACTATGTCTATGGATTTTATGGTCAACGACAGCCCGTTTTCCGGCAAGGAAGGCAAATTTGTTACCAGCCGCCACCTAAAAAACCGGTTGGAAAAAGAAGCCCAAACAAACGTGGGCCTCAAAGTAGAACAGTTAGAGGGCGAAGGAAAATTCAAAGTGTATGGGCGCGGCGAATTGCACTTAACAGTGTTAATTGAAAATATGCGCCGCGAAGGATTTGAACTGGCGGTTTCTTCCCCCGAAGTAATTTATAAAGAAGAAAACGGACAAATTTTAGAGCCGATGGAGTATTTAGTGTTGGATATCCGCTCCGAGTTTCAAGGTGCGGTGTTTACCATTTTAGGTACGCGCGCGGCAAAACTGGAAAATATGGTGTCCGAAGGCGAAGAACGCTTGCGCTTGGAGTATTTGATTCCGTCGCGTGCGCTCTTGGGCTTTAAGAACGAATTTTTGACTAGCACCCGCGGTACGGGTATTATGCACCACAGTTTTAAGGGATATTATCCCAAAGTGAACTTGCCCGATTTGCGCCGCAACGGCGTGCTTATTGCCAAAGAGGACGGCGAAACCACGCCGTACGCTTTGTTCGCGTTGGAAAACAACGGCGAACTCTTTTTAGGCCCCGGCATTAAAGTTTACGCGGGGGAAATTGTGGGGCAAAATTCCCGCTCTAATGACTTGGTTGTTAACCCGTGCAAAGCCAAACATTTAAGCAATATGCGCAGCAAAGCAAGCGACGAATCGTATGTGCTTACGCCGCCGCGCACCATGAGTTTGGAACAAGCGGTAGAATATATCGCGCCGGATGAACTGGCGGAAATTACGCCCTCGTCCATCCGCTTGCGTAAGAAAATTTTGTCGCACTTGTTACGCAAACGCAACGAGCGTGCCAACGAGGAAGAAGAATAAGTTTTATAGTAACTTATTTGTAAAACTAAAAACGGCGGCCCCTTATGAGGCCGCCGTTTTGTACTACCCGGGGAAACCATAGGCGGAAGCCTATGGAGGAGAGGAGAAGCAGGCCTCTTCTATGCTACAATAGGGGATGACACTTAAACATGCATACAAACGCCAAGGCTACAGCGTGTACTACTGTAAATATCATTTAGTAATGTCCACCAAATACCGTAAACGGATATTAAGGTGGGGATTATATAATTGTCTGCAAAATCAACTTAAAACATTCGTGCGTAAACATCCCGAAATAGAGATTGACGAAGTCAATCACGACAAAGACCATATACATCTCTTAATATCCGTACCGCCGAAGCTGAGTATCAGCGAGGTGGTAAGGTTCTTAAAATGTAACACAAGCCGAGAGATACGTAAAAAATTCAAGTTTTTGGATAAAGTGTACTTTGGGAGTGACGGTATTTGGTCAGAAGGATATTTTGTATCAACGGTGGGCGCGGACGAGGCCGACATAAAATGGTTTGACCCGCAATATCCTGAAGATAAAAAAGAGTATTTTGAGCCGGGGAAAATGATGTTATTTATCGGCGTCTTTTTTATGCTTTGGGCTCTTTTATGTTTTTGGGGAGCATTTACCGTGGATCCGGGAAGTGTCGATATAACCCCGGCCTTGCGGTAAAATTTAGAGTATTTAAGTTGCGTGGGATTAACTCACGCCACTGCCGTTCTTTGTAATTGGCCTGGGGATTATTTCACTTGTTCTCGGAACGGTACTGTGGTTTAAAATCCGGAGCAAAATAAACAAAAAATAAATTTCAAGAGCCCCGCTTTCGCGGGGCTCTAACAATTTTACGGATATGCAGGTATTTCTAGCGATTTGCTCTTCTTTTTTCCCATAAAACCGGGAATTATCAGAGAAAAAATATAAATAAGTTATTTCGTTGTCTTCTACGCGTGCCATTTAGTATAGTGTACATATACCCTTTTTCAATTAGGATTTTTTATGGATAACGCAACTAAACAGAAACTGTGGAAAACCGCCGATCAACTCCGCTCCAACATGGACGCAGCCGAATATAAACATGTCGTTCTCGGCCTTATCTTTTTGAAATACATTTCGGATTCTTTCTCCGCCTTGCGTAGCAAAATGCAAGAGGACGAATACTACAAGAAAAACCCGCAGTATATCGACGAAGACATGCGCGACTATTGCACCGAGCACAACGCCTTTTGGGTTCCTAAAGAAGCCCGTTGGGAATTCTTGCGCGATAATGCCCCACAGCCCAACATCGGCAAACTCATTGACGATGCCATGTTATCCATTGAAAAAGAAAACCCTAAACTTAAAAACATTTTGAACAAAAACTATGCTCGCCTTTCTTTGCCACAGGGGCGCTTGGCAGATCTCATTAACACCGTCTCTACAATTGGCTTTGAAAACGGTCAAACCGCACCGGATGCTTTGGGCGAAGTGTACGAGTACTTTTTAGGTATGTTTGCCGATGCGGAAGGTAAACGCGGCGGTCAATTCTACACGGCGGCTTCGGTGGTTAAAACCATGGTAGCTATCATGGCCCCAACGGAAAATCACAAAGTCTATGACCCTTGTTGTGGTTCGGGCGGTATGTTCGTACAGAGCGAACGCTTCGTCCAACTCCACCAAGGCACAGGCAATCTGTCTATTTACGGACAAGAAAGCAACCCGACCACGTGGCGTTTAGCCGCTATGAACTTGGCTATTCGCGGTATTGAGTTTAATTTAGGGCAAGAGCCGGCTGATACCTTTCACAATGACCAACACCCCAATTTACGCGCCGATTATATTTTGGCAAACCCACCGTTTAACGTGTCGGACTGGGGCGGTGAAAAATTAACGAAAGACCCGCGCTGGCAATACGGTATTCCGCCTGCGGGTAATGCCAACTATGCGTGGATTCAGCACATGCTCTCACACCTTGCACCTACGGGTGTAATGGGGACGGTGCTTGCTAACGGCTCTATGAGCTCCAATACAGGCGGCGAAGGAGAGATTCGCCAACGCCTGCTGGGAAACGATTTAGTGGAATGTATGGTGGCACTACCGGGGCAGTTATTCTTTAATACGCAAATCCCGGTGTGCTTGTGGTTCTTACGTAAGCAGAAAAAGCGCAAAGGCGAAGTGCTATTTATTGACGCACGCAACTTGGGCTTTATGGCCGATAGAACACGCCGTGAATTTACGGACGGCGATATTGCCAAAATAGCCGATACGTACCATGCGTGGCGTGGCGATGAGTTCGCTCCCGAAGGCAAAGAATACGCGGATGTGAAGGGCCTTTGTAAGTCCGCCACGCTAGCCGAAATCAAAGCCAACGATTATGTGCTTACACCTGGCCGCTATGTAGGCGTAGCCGATACCGCCGAAGATGACGAGGCCTTTGCCGCCAAAATGGCACGGCTGACAAAAGATTTACAAGACCAAATGACTCAAAGCACCTTGTTAAACACCCAGATTAAAGAGAATTTGGCTAAATTAGGGTGGAGATAGAAAATGAATTTATCTATAAAAGAGAAAAAGCAATTTAATGGGTGGCTAGAGTTATCATTAAAAATGATCCCAGTTCTTCTAGCCATATTCTTAGTTGGTAACATTTTATTTAATATCTCATATTTTTCTTCTCTACAATTTGATTGGTCTAGTTTGCTAACTCTTTCTGATTACTATGAAGGAAGTATACTTTATGTAACATATGCTTTGTTGGTGTTCCTTTTAGTTTATAGCATTCACTTATTTCACAAAAAAGGCTTGGCATATATTAAAAACTTAATATCGTATGTGTATAAAATTATTCTATTAATATTTGCTGTCATGCTTCTTGTACCACTATCCATTGGCGTAGGAATAGTTCAAATCATAATGATGAAAAAAAGAGAAGTAACTTTCCGTATTAAACGAAAATATGTTTCTCTTTTAAAAGATATGAAATCTGGATGGCACTTAGTTTGCAAACAATTCTTTCTTCAATTGACTGGATTTATAGCTGTAATTATTTTAATCATTTTCTTGCTAATGCTACTTATAACGATCATGTACACTTTGTATTTATATAACTGGTTATCTTTAATTATTGCGATTATGATATATATTAATTTACTCTTATTGGCTAAACGAAACCTTTCTTTGTGGAAAATTACATTCATATGTGTAACAGGCTATTGGTATACAATGTGGGCAATCGGAGGATTGACTGCACGTCCTAGCCCAGGTTACGATTTGCCTTTTTTGAATTTCATTTCAAATCGTCAAATAACACATGTCGTTACTTCCCAACAACAAAATTTTATATTAGTACGCACTATCAACAAAGGCGTTATTGCGAGAGATAATGATGATTTATACTTCTTCCAATGGGAAGATGTGAAATATTTACATAAAGAGAAAACTGAGAAACAAAAAAATGCAAAAAAGTGATTGGAAAAAGTGTAAATTAAAAGATTTGTCATCTCTTATAACGCGTGGAATCACCCCAAAATACTCCACCGAGGGGATGTTTGTCTTAAATCAAAAATGTATAAGAAATGGGAAAATTTCTTATGTGGAAGCTCGTTTACACGATAATACCACTAAAAAATTTAATAGTGAAAAATATTTACAACAAGGAGATACGTTAGTATGTTCTACTGGTGTTGGAACATTGGGTCGAGTTGGCAGATTTATTGAAAATTTACCTGGTATTACTACAGTAGACTCGCATGTGACGATTGTCAGACCTCGCCAGGATGTGTTTCACCTATTTCTAAGTTATGCCTTGATTCATAAACAACATGACATAGAAGCTTTGGCAGAAGGAACCACCGGACAAACAGAGTTATCTCGCGCTAAATTAGGAGAACTTGTATTGGATGTACCGCCGGTGGAGGAGCAGAAGAGGATTGCACAGATTTTGGGTTCGTTGGATGATAAAATTGAACTCTTGCAAAAGCAAAATAAAACGCTGGAAGATATGGCAAAGGCCATCTTTAAGAGTTGGTTTGTAGATTTTGACGTCATCCACGCCAAGCAAAAAGGGCTCCCCAAAGCCGATATCATGCGTGAGTATCACTTAACCGACGAACTTTACGATTTATTCCCGTCCGATTTTGAAAACTCCTCTCTTGGTCCCATCCCCCTCGGCTGGCAAGTGAATCCGCTTTCTAAAATCGCCACTTTTCTAAACGGATTAGCATTACAAAAATACCCAGCACAAGCAGGGGAAGATTTTTTACCCGTTATCAAGATTGCAGAACTTCGTAATGGTGTATCATCTTCAACCGATAAGGCCAATACCGACCTACCAACAGAATACATTGTACACAATGGGGATATTTTATTTTCGTGGTCGGGTAGTTTGATGGTAAAGATTTGGTCAGGTGGAAAAGGCGCACTCAACCAACACCTTTTTAAAGTGTTTTCTAATGATTATCCAAAATGGTTTTATTATTTGTGGGTAAACCACTATTTGCCCATGTTTCAAGAAATTGCGGCCGATAAAGCCACTACCATGGGACATATTCAACGTAAACATCTGGACCAAGCATTGGTAGTGGCCCCTGCCGACTTAACACCATTTACACAATTTTTTGATACGTTGATAGACAAAAAAATTTTAAATAACAAACAAATACAAACATTGACGGAGTTACGCGACACTCTTTTACCACCCCTCATCTCCGGCAAAATAAGAGTGTAAAAATATGGTTTTAATTTCCGAATTAGACAATATTATTAGACGCAGAATTCCACAAACCCAATCAGGGACAATAGATTATATTGTACGTAAAAACATAGAGTACAATATTCAGTACCTAGAATTTTTAGCCACTTATATTTTTGAAAAAGAACTAAACACCGTAGTGAGAAAACTGATTGCAAAAAATTTTCTTGTTACCGTCTTTGCAATAATCGAAGGGGTTTTAACTTATGAGTTGCAGGCCAAGAATTTAATTGGAAAAGAAGAGTGGGAAGAAGTTGCCACAATCAAATCAAATTCTAAAGAGATGTTGGGTTTTTCCTTAAAAACAGAAACCCTAATCTATAAGAAAATCGATAACCCCGTCAAATACAAATCGCTTTCATTTAAACAAAAATTAGATATTGCACAAAATTATAAAATTTTTGGAAGAAACCCTGAAACTTATAAAGAGTTATGTCGTATAAATAAATTACGCAATACAATTCATCTGCATACAATGGATAAAGTACAAGCAACAGATTATAACCGCTTTAATTATATTGAATTTGAAAATATTAAGGCTGTTTTCCTCAGCTTTTTGAAATTTTATTTTGGCGTTACAAACAGGGAAATTCAAGATTACTTTAAATTTTTACTCCCAATCTCATATAATAAATTATGACCTTATTAAACGAACAAGACCTTGAAAATTATTGTATGGAATACTTCCGGCAAATCGGCTATCAAACTATGTTTGGGCCGGATATATTGCCCGAAGGTGTAAACCCATTGCGGGAAGATGTTCGTCAAGTCATCTTGCCCCAAAACGTCAAAAATGCGCTTGTTCGCTTAAATCCGGGCGTACCGCAAGCAGTACTGGACGAAGCATACCAACTGCTAGCCAACCCATCCGAGGCCACGCTAATCGCCCGAAACGAAACTATTTATCATTACCTTACAGACGGCATTAAAATCTGCCACAAAACCTCCTCTGGTGAAGATACAGCCACCGATGTGAAAATTGTGGACTTTAACAACCCCGAAAATAACGAATTTCTAGCCATCAACCAGTTTGCTATCCAAGGCCCCGTCAACTTGCGCCGCCCCGATATTGTGGTGTTTTTAAACGGTCTGCCTATTGCAGTAGTGGAACTTAAAAACCCGTCTAACGAAAAAACGAATGTTTCGGCGGCGTATAACCAAATCCAAACCTACAAGACGGACATCCCCGATTTGTTCAACTATAACCTCGCATGTATATTGTCTGACGGTGTAGTGGCACGGATTGGCTCGCTCTCTGCTAATGAAGAACGTTATATGCCGTGGCGTACCTTGCATGGCGAAAAACGCACCCAAGAAACTGAACACGAAGCCGAAATTTTAATCAAAGGGTTTTTTGATAAGGCCCAACTATTGGATTTTTTACAATACTTTGTGGTGTTTGAAACCGACAAATCCAAAACTATCAAAAAGATTGCGGGTTATCACCAATTCTTTGCAGGGCGTAAGACGGTAGAAAGTGTTTTGCGTGCCTTAACGGCCCATAGCAACAAAGGCGGTGTGGTGTGGCATACGACCGGCTCGGGCAAGAGTTTATCCATGGTGTGTATTGCACACAAAATTATGCGCTCGCCCGCCATGAAAAACCCCACGATTGTGATGGTGACCGACCGCAATGAACTAGACACCCAACTTTTTAACACGTTTGCCCAATGCGTGCCCGAACTGGCCCCCGTGGCCGCCGAAAGCCGCGAAGAATTACAAACACTTCTTAAAAATAAACCTAGCGGCGGCGTGATTTTTACTACCATGCAGAAGTTCTTGCCGGAAGATGGTGCAGATACTTACCCGATGCTTTCGGACCGTTCTAACATTGTGGTAATCTCCGACGAAGCACACCGCACCCAATACGGCTTTGGTGCTAGTTTCAAAACAGGCAAACTCAAATACGGCTATGCTAAATACTTGCGTGATGGATTGCCCCATGCGTGCTTTGTGGGTTTTACGGGTACGCCTGTATCCGAAGGAGACCGAGATACGCAAGCCGTGTTTGGCGAGTATGTGGACGTGTATGACATGCAAGACGCCATCCGTGATGGTGCCACCGTACCGATTTATTACGAAGCACGACATATCCAACTAAATACGCGTGAAGCCATTCTGCAACATTTGGACGAAAAAGCCGCGCAACTCATGAAAGACATGGACGACAATGAGAAAGCGCAGGCCGAGTGGATTACCGTTGAAAAACTAGCCGGACTACCGGAGCGGTTAGAACTTTTAGCCGCTGACATTGTGGCGCATTTTGAGAAGCGGTTTAAATCGTTAGACGGAAAGGGCATGATTGTGTGTATGAGCCGCAAAATTGCCGTAGATTTGTACGATCAAATAGTTAAAATCCGCCCAGAGTGGCACTCGGACGACCCGAAAAAAGGGTTTATTAAAGTAATGATGACAGGGAGTGCCGCAGACCCGGCTAATTTCCAACCGCATATTTACAACGACGCCGTAAAAACCGAGATTGAAAACCGCATGAAGGATCCCAACGATCCTATGAAGTTGGTAATTGTGTGCGATATGTGGCTGACGGGTTTTGACGTGCCCAGTTTGCACACGATGTATATGGACAAACCTATCCGCGCCCATAACTTGATACAGGCTATTAGCCGCGTGAACCGTGTGTTTAGTGGCAAAACAGCAGGCCTAGTGGTGGATTATATCGGCATGGCAAGAGCGTTAGAACAGGCCGTGCGTGATTATACCCAAGGTGGCGGACGCGGTGATGTGGCGGCTGATATCAAACGTGCTTATGAACTACTGCAGTCCTACATGGATGTGTGCCGCAAGTTTTTGAAAGGATTTGACTATAGCCATTTTGAGACGGAAGCGTACGATTTGGTGCCGCCTGCTTGGGATTATATTTTAGCTCTTGCTCCCAACAGAGAAACTGCCCAAAAGGATTTTTGTGATAACGTGTTAGCCGCTCAAAAAGCATACGGTTTGTGCCAAAGTTTGCCGGAAGCCGCACAACTGACGGATGAATTGGCGTTCTTTGGACTTATTCGTACTGCTATGATGAAAAAAGTGAATCCGAACCCAAAGCTTAAGGACTGGAAAACATTATTGGATACGCTCGTTTCTCAAGCCGTGATTACCGCAAAGCCGATTGATATTTTTGCAGCTGCCGGTATGGATAAACCTAATTTGTCTCTTGTAGATGAGCAATTTTTAGACAAAATCAAACAAATGCCGCAAAAGAACTTGGCGGCAGAACTGCTTAAACGATTATTGGAAGGGAAAATTAAGAGCCAGTTTAAGTTAAACTTGCCGCAACTGAGAAAATTCTCGGAAAAACTAAAAGAAACCGTCAACAAATACAATAACGGGTCCCTGCAGACTAGCCAAGTAATTGAAGAATTACTTAAACTAGCTAAAGAAATGAATGCGGCTGTAAAACAGGGCGAAGATTTGGGACTTTCAGAGAAAGAATTGGCATTTTATAACGCATTAGAAGAAAATGAATCGGCTGTGCGTGAATTGGGGGATGACATACTAAAACAAATCGCCCAAGAATTGACCGATTACTTGCGCAAATCCGTAAAGGTAGACTGGAGCAAGCGCGAGAGTGTGAGAGCCCAAATTATGCTCCACGTGAAGCGTATTTTGCGTAAGTATAACTATCCGCCTGATCAACAACAAGCCGCCACAGAGCGCGTTTTAGAGCAAGCAGAACTCATTAGTGATGAGTTGGCAAAGTAAGCATACAAGATCACAGGGAAAATATCCACGTTTTAAATAAATAATTCTGGCCCATTGTTTTTCAATGGGAACCGTCTTCTTCAACGGTTTTCGCACATCCAAACAAACACCCCGCTTTCGCGGGGCTCTTGAAATTTAAGGAGTGGAGGGGGCTGACATGCTCCCCAAAGACCGCATCAAAGCCCACACTGGCAAACACCAATAGATTACACATTAAAGGCTTTGGGGCTGTCCGCTCAAAAGGCCAATATGTATAAATCTCATACAGCAGGTTGACAAATTATAACAAAAAGTGTTATATTGTGTACACCAAAAGAAAAATGTTTATTGGATAAATTATGCAAAACACAGATATATTACAAACTACTTTAGAAAAGAACGCAAATGCGGAAAATTACATATTCTCCGTTGATAGTTTTAATGCCCTTTTCCCAACATTAAACCGGTTTGCCCTACTAGTTTTACTAGGACGAGCGGTCAAGAAAGGGATTCTTGTTCGAATGTGTAAGGGCTATTACCTGTATCCGAAAGCAAAGTACCAACGGGGTTACGAGTTATACCATTTGGCTGCCCTTTTGCGTAAGGAGTGCTTTTGTTATCTCAGTTTGGAAAGTATCTTAAGCGAAGTGGGTATTATTTCTCAAATTCCAATGAATACCATTACCGTAATGACAAATGGCAGACGTGGCAGGATTGACTGCGGCGAGTTCGGCACCATAGAATTTATCCATACCAAAAAGAATATTAATTCTTTAGCGGGTCAGCTGACCTACGATGAAAAGTATCGCCTCTGGAAGGCGAGCCCAAAGTTAGCCTACCAGGATATGATTGCTACTAAGCGTTCGCTTGATTTAATTGATGAGGAGACATTACATGAATTTATTTGATAAGACCATTGAGTCCGTTTTGGAAAATAATACTGAGTTAAAAACTTTACGTCCTGTTGTAGAAAAAGAAATTTTGCACCATGACATCCTGTGGGAGTTAAATAATGCCGGTCTACTTAAAAACCTGACTTTTATTGGCGGAACCTGTCTGCGGGATTGTTATGGATCTGCTCGTTTGAGTGAAGATTTGGATTTTTCCAGCAGTTTTGACTTCAATAAGGATGATTTGGCAACCTTTCCGGCCGCACTTAAGAAAAATCTATTAAAAAAATATGGTTTTGAAGTGGAAGTAAGCGAACCGAAACAAGAAACCGGAAACACTAACACTTGGAAAATAAAAATTTTGACTCGCCCCGAACAAAAGCATCTACCTGCCCAACGAATAAACTTGGATATTGTATTATTGCCAAGTTATCAGAGGCAAGCTACGATGCTAAAGAACTATTACGGGTTGGAAAGCGGCATGTCTGGCCTTATTGTGCAAGCGGAAAGTTTGATGGAAATTTTGGTAGACAAGTTAATTGCTTTTGCCAATCGTCCCAATCGGGTCAAAAATAGAGATCTATGGGACACGTTTTGGCTTTCTCGTCAAAATGTCACATTGGACAGGGATTTATTTCTTAAGAAACTCTCTGACCGGAAAATTACTCTTGAAGATTTTACTACCAAGTACAATAATCGCCTAGCAGAAATTCAAGATGGGCAACAGGCCTTCTTATCCGAAATGAGACGTTTCTTGGATCCTTCTGCTTTTGACGATATTTTCACTTCGCCTTTGTGGTGGGAACAGTTACTAACCTTACTTAAATCTTTCAAATTCCGTTAATTGGAGTGGGAGTTGTAATCTCTACACAAAACCAGTGAAAAGTGTTAAGATTAGTGCATTTTACAGACGGTGATAGAATCTTTGGGGAGATCCTTCCGTTCGGGAATTTTTATCTTAACATTTTGGGATGAAAAACCCCGCATTTCGCGGGGCTTATTTAGATGAGCGATTTTATACATTTCTCTACTTCGTCAATGTCTGTCGTCGGCTCAAAGCGTGCCACCACATTACCTTGACGGTCCACTACAAACTTCGTAAAGTTCCACTTAATATCCGGCGAGTTTTTCCAGTTTGGGTCTTTCTCCGCCATCATTTTTTCTAAAATCTCTTTGTGTTTATGCGCCCCAAATCCTTTAAACCCTTGCTTTTCTTTCAGGTAAGCATAGAGTGGTAAGGCGGCGGGACCATTCACGTCCGATTTTTTCATTTGAGGAAACTTTGTATTGTAGTGCAGGGTGCAAAATTGGTGTATTTCCTCGTCATTGCCCGGTGCTTGATGTCCAAACTGATTGCACGGAATATCAATGATTTCCAATCCCTGTGCGTGGTACTGTTCATACATTTTTTTCAGACCCTCGTATTGCGGTGTAAAACCACATCCGGTAGCTGTATTCACAATTAGTAATACTTTGCCCTTATAGTCAGCAAGGGCTTGTTCTTTTCCGCCTGCAGTAGGTACTTGGTAGTCGTAGATAGTCATACTAATCCCCTCTAGCTTTAATTTAGGTACGTCCTTTACTGCATATATTCACAGGTGCGGTTGACAAGGATTATAACAAATCCAGAATTATAGTCCCATCAAAACAAAGACTTAGTAAATGGCACTTTGGGCTTAAATTATAGTGCCCAAAAGCCAGATATCCTAGTGCCATTTCAAACTATTGGCTTCCTTCTGCAAATCGAATAGGAACTTCCCGGCGTGGATCTCATCCATTTGTGCGTGATGAAAATGGAAATCAAGGAGTAAATAATAATGCGGGAAGAATCTGTTGTAAAATCCACCAAACAGAACAGACCACACTAGTGACAGTGTTGACTGTGAATAATAGGGGAAGGATCTATTGTTATATTCACTCCAAACTAGAAACGGATTATTGCCATTGCTCTTTCCTACGGATCCATCTATTTCTTTGCCTATAATGGCGGTCGTACCAATTACCATGCTATCGGCGGATAAATTCCTGTCTTGGCAAGTTTCGGCTACTTGGGAAGTGTACATTAAATAATCTTGGTTAAATAGGTCTAGGTCACTACAGTAAGCAATATCGCAAGAGTTGACTCCGCCGTTTATATTTTCAACAACTGTGTTTATGGCTAGCGTATCATATTGCATCAATTTATCCCCAACCGGAAGAATATAAAACTCTTCTATTTGTTCGGCGGCTTTCCCAATGCAATAGCTCAAAAGCATATTAAACTTTAGGCCTTTCTTTTTGCTGATTTTAACTAGATTAGTGACATCCAAACTTTTGAGGACTACTACCATTGGATTGGGGTCTTTGGACCAAAGTTCGTAGGCCGTGGAACGGGTTGTTTCTTTGGTGTTTAATTCTCTAGGCATATTTTCATTATAAGATATTGCGGTTAACTGTGTCTAAAAAGTATGTAGAAGGCCCCGTATTACTGCAATATACTTACCATGCTCCGGGCTTCTCATCCCTACGCGGCATAAAGCAGTTTCTGCCGCTCCCTCTCTCCAAAAATTAAGAGCCCCGCATTTCGCGAGACTCTTAAATTTTCGGTGCTTTTAGTTCCCCTAGCACTATGCTGATTTTTCAAACAGGCAATAAACAGGCAGAAAATGGCACTTTTTTCTTTCCAAAGCGGCAATAAAGCGGCAAAAAGTGCTAGTTTTTTTGTTTTGCCGAAGCGGTAATAAAGCGGTAAAAAATGGCAGTTTTTTTGGAACTCAAAGCGGTAGAAAAGCGGTTGAAAATAGCATTTTTTAATAAATTTGAAGCGGGGAGAAAGCGGCGAGAATTGGTAATTTGCAAAGCGACGATAAAGCGAGGAAAAATACTTTCAA
>JAZUKK010000033.1:0-75086 GCA_045643265.1 Elusimicrobiaceae bacterium
AACAAGTAGCACAATGCCTAACGCGGTGGACGGGTTTCCAAGCCCCAAAAACCCAAAACGAAGCACCCACGCCAACATACTAATCAACATTACTTTTTTGATGCCGTAGCGTTTTAAGAAGAACGGGATAAGCAAAATACAGAGCGTTTCCGACATTTGCGACAACGAAATCAGCGCGTTGGCGTTGTTGGCCCCCCATGACCCGGTAAAACCGTCTAACGAGTTAAAACCCGTAATAAACGGCCCGGCAAAACCGTTCGTTACTTGCAAGGACATCCCCAATAACATAGAGAATAAAAAGAAAAGTGCCATTTTCTTTTCCTTAAATAACGCAAAGGCCTTTAGCCCCAAGGCGTCCGCAAGCGTTTGAGCTTTGCCTTGTGTAACCGGACAAGCCGGCAAGGTTAAACAATAGACCGCCAAAATCACGCCCAACACCGCAGAAAAATACCATTGTGTATAACTCCCTTGAAAGTGGGCAAAGTTGGTGGTCAGCATAGCGCAAATAAAACCCACCGTACCAAACACGCGGATCGGCGGGAACACTTTAACGGTATCTAACCCTTGCTGGCGCAAGGCAGTATAAGCCACCGAGTTGGAAAGAGCAAGCGTCGGCATATAGAACGCCACGCTAAACGTATAGCAGGTAAACAGGCAAGAAAAACTAATGGTACTTTGCGCGCCATAATACGCCGCTCCCGCCATAAATACTGCCGCGAAAAAGTGGCACAACGCCAACATTTTTTGGGCCGGTACCCACCGGTCGGCAATAATGCCGATTACTGCCGGCATAAACAAGGAAACAATCCCTTGCACTGCGTAAAACCAACCAATATTTTCGGCTAATCCCGCGCCGAACAGGAACGTACCCATGGACGTCAAATAGGCACCCCATACGGCAAACTGGAGAAAGTTCATAACTGTTAAACGAGTTTTAATATACATAAGTTTCTTGGCACGCGGAAAATCCGCCCACCGCACAACACAGTTTCCCTCCGTTAAAATCGGCCCGCCTTGCGGCGTACAGGGCCGTTAAAACTATTTTACAAAAAAAGATATAATATAGGAAATTTACCCGGCTTAACGCCGAAAAGGAGAAAACACTATGGCAGATTATAGTTTTGATATTGTATCTAAAGTTGACCTCAATATCATCAGCGAAGCCGTTACCGCCGCCAATAAAGAAATTGCCAACCGCTATGATTTCAAAGGCACTTCGTCTTCTATTGAACTTAACACCAAAGATAACGAACTCAAACTCGCCTCCAGCGACGAATTTAAGGTAAACACCTTGCGTGATATTATTTTTACGCGTATTGCCAAACGCGGTATCCCGCTTAAAAATATGTTGCCGCAAAAAATTGAATCGGCCTTGGGCGGCAATGCCAAACAAAGCGTCAAAATACAACAAGGTATCCCGGCGGAAAAAGCCAAACAAATTTCCAAAACCATTAAAGAGGCCAAACTCAAAGTCAGCGCCTCTATTCAAGGCGACCAGTTGCGCGTTTCGTCTAAATCTAAAGATGAATTGCAAAACACCATGGCCTTACTGCGCGGGCAAGATTTCGGCGTAGAACTTCAATTCACCAATTACAGATAACCGTATGAAAAAATTGTTACTGCCCCTATTTATCAGTTTGTTTAGCGTGTGTGCTTGGGCAGATTCTGCACAAGACGCGCTCAACTTTTATAAACAGGAATTAACGTCCTTCCCCGTGCAAAACTCCCGCAGCACGCGCGCGTATGCCGCGGCGTTGGCTAACGGGCTGGAAACGTGGCTAAAACAAAACCCCCAGAGCCCCGCCATACCCGAAGTGCTTTTGTGGCAAATCCGCTTGTTTTCTCAAGCCAACGACAAAGGGCACGCGCTGGTTACGCTATTCAAACTGCGCTATTTGTTTACTCAAGCGGACCGCACACAGTTGACCGCTATGTGGAGTGAGAATTTAGACGCTCTGGGAAAAAACCGGCAAGAGGAAGCCACCAAACTTTTTGCACAAGGCCCGTCTGAAAAAGCAGTCAGTGCCGAACAAAAAGAGGCCGAAATGCTCTATGCGTTATCTAAATTTAGCGGGGAAGATTTCTATCCGGCGGCCACACAAGCCTTTGAAAACTTTTTTGCACGTTACCCCCATTTTCCCGGTAATAACGAAGCAGAATTATGGTACGGCGATTTGCACCGCGGCAATAAAAATTATTTAGCCGCCATTGCACAATATAAAAAGGCAGATGCGCTGTATCCCAATTCGCCCTACAAGGCGGCCAGTTTGCGCTTAATTGGCGACATTTACGCCGATAATCTCCAAAATACCGCCACCGCCACCGAGGCCTACACAACTGTACTGCGTTTGTATCCCCACTCGGCCGAAACAGGCATTGTATATAAGCACATGGCGATTTTGGACGAGAACAATAAACAATACGACAGCGCGCTTATCAACTACGATAAAGCCATTGAACTGCTGGGCGATTCGTCCGCCGCCTACGACGCATATATAGGCAAAGCAGACGTGTACAGCAAAACAAAACAATATGAAAACGCCTACCAGGTGTTACAGAAAGTGGCGGAACTTTCTAGCATTTCCAAAGGGCAAGCCGCCGACGCTTTAGCCGAAGCCGCTCAAATTGCCCACAAAAAATTAAAAGATGAAAACCGCTACGTCCAATCGTTGGAAAAAGCCGTTTTGTTATCTCCGGCCGACGCCAAAACCGCCCAACGGATGTACGATATAGGTTCTTCGTACGTGGCGCAAGGCAAACTGGCTAACGCACAGGACACCTACAAGAAACTGATTTTACAGTTTCCCACCAGCAAATATGCTTCCAGCGCGCAAGGCAAACTAACCCGCTTGCAAAACACAAAATAACAGATGTTTACTACATAAAACTCCCCGGGCGAAAACCCGGGGAGTTTTATTTTCAACGAATCAATTATCCGTTATCGGTTATTTTCCGGCACCGCAGCATTTTTTATACTTCTTGCCGCTGCCGCACGGGCACGGGTCGTTGCGGCCGATACGCGGGCCGTCGTGCACAACTGTTTCCACTTTGGGGATATTCGCCCCTTCTTGGCGCAGTTCTTGTTCGTGGGCTTTCATCCACTTTTTCATTTGGCGGATGCTCTTAAAGTCCACCCCGTCTTTTTCCATACGCTTGGCAATATCAATAAACCGTTTTTTAATTTCCGGGTCTTTGAGTTTGCCCTTTAACATAGCGGGTAAGGCATCAATTTCCCGCTCAATGCGTTCTTCTATGGATTCATTTTTTTTCGGCGCAGTTGCAGCACCGTCTTCTTTTTTCTTAAACGGATTCCAAATCATACTGACTCCTTTTTTATTTAGAAATTAAATTTTCCACAAAATTCTTGATAATCTCCGCTTTTTCAAAATAATGTTTTTCGCGGGCAATTACCAAACGGTTGGGGTGTTTTTCCCAAATTTTCAAAATTTTGTCGTCAATTTCAAAGGCCTGTTGCAAATTTTCCGTACGGACATTGGTGGCCTGGTAGAAATCTTTTTCCGGTGGCGGGGACAAGTGAATCACGGCATCATAGCGCGCCAGTTCGGCTTCCAACGACGAGTCCATGGCCTTAAAAAAATCTTCCGGCCCATGCGGCCAATAGACCGCTCCGTCAATAGATCCGCGGTCGCACACCATTACTTTAGCGTCTGACGTACGTTCGGCCAGTTCTTCCAACTGATGCACCGTATAAAAAATAATGTTTTGCGCGTGTTCAATGTGAATCGGGCTGTTATCCTTACGCGGAAAACCGCCGCTATACACGAGCGTTGCCGCTTCTTGCACGAGCGCAATTTTGTTTCCAAAGGTTTCTTTCAAAATAGAAAGAGCCGTTGTTTTTCCGCCGCTGGGGCCGCCGGTTAAAACAATTTTTTTCATAAATTATCCTCTTATAATTTCTTCCACAAAATTTTTAATGGCTTCCGCTTTTTCTAAAAAGCGTTCCGTTCCGCCAACGACTTTGCGGCGGGGGTGTTTTTCCCAAATGCTTAAAATTTTACGGTCAATCTCAAAAGCCTGATCCAAACTTTCCGTCCGCACGTGAGTAGATTGGTAAAAAGCGGGGTTCGTCGGCGGGGACAGGTGAAGCACCGCATCATAGCGCGCCAGTTCGGCTTCCAACGACGTGTTCATTTGCCGGAAGAAATCTTCTATCCCGCCCGGCCAATATACGGCTGCATCCACAGTACCGCGGTCGCACACGATTAGCGGCGCGTCGGACGATTTTTCCGCTAAACTTTCCAGTTGTTTAGTCGTATAAAAAATAATTTTTTGAGCGGCCTCAATATGCGGGATGCTGTTATCTTGACGCGGGAAACCGCCACTAAAAACGAGCGTGGCTGCTTCGCGCACTAATTCCACTTGCGGGCCAAACGTTTCTTTTAAGACGGACAGCGCCGTCGTTTTCCCGCTGTTTGGGCCACCGGTGAGTGCAATTTTTTTACGTTTCATACAGTTTCCTCCGCCGCGGCCGAATCTGGGCTAGCCGCCTTCAATTCCTTTAAGTATAACACTTTTAGCTCTTCAAATTCTTGTCTTTTTTCAGCCGACACATCCCGTACAGAAGAATTACGGTTTTTCATTTTCAAAAAGTCCACAAATTTAGCCCCTTCTTTCACCCGGAAATCTAAATGCGGCCCGGTGGAAAGACCCGTGCTTCCAATGTATCCCACTGTTTGGCCTTGTTTTACTTTCGCGCCGGTTTTGACGCCTTTGCCAAAACTTTTGAGATGCCCGTACATAGTGGTATAGCCGTTGGCGTGTTTGATTTCAATAAAGTTTCCAAAGCCGCCTTTCCAGCCGGCAAATTTAATAATACCGTCGGCAACGGCTTGCACAGGCGTACCCACGGGGGCGGCATAGTCAACGCCCAAATGCGGCCGGCGGATTTTTAAAATTGGGTGCATGCGCCCGTAAGAAAAGCGCGAAGAAATACGGTAATTGCGAAAACTAATCGGCGATTTGAGGAACATTTTTTTGCTGATTTTACCGGTTTCGTCGTAGAAATCGTCTTCAAAATAAAACGCGTAGGTTGTAATTTTATTTTCTGCGCCGGTATAATAAGCAGCCAGTAAATCTTGGCTGGTAATCTCGCCGGTGGCGGTATAATTTTCTTCCCACAAAGCGGCGTATTTATCGCCGTTGCGGGTATCGGTGTTAAAATCAATCGTCCACGAAAAAGCGTCTGTAAAATCTAAAATCAGCGGCACTTCCAACCCTTGAGCCAACATAGAGTTAAACAGCGACCCTTTCACTTCGCCCGCCGCCGTTTTGATACGGGTTTTAATTTCCAAATCGCTCACGCCGGCTAACAAACCGTTTTCCACATTAGCCACAAAATAGCGTTTGAAACCTTGTGTCAACAACAGCATAACCAACTGTCCGTTTTCTACCGCGAGCGAATAGGCATCCCCTTTTTGTAACCGGCGGGTATCCACTACCGTATTTAATTTACCGACGATTTGGGCCACTTGCTGGTTAGACAGCCCTGCTTCTTGCAACGCTATATAAATCGGTTTTTCGCCAACGGTAAATTCCATTTGCGGGATTTCGCGCGTTTGTAAATTTTCGCGTTCCAATACATTTTTTTGATGCGTAAAATGCACCGCCAGTACGGTGCTCAAAACAATAATACCCAACGACAGCATATAAAATACCAAATCGTGATACCGACGGTAATGGGCCGCTAAAAAATTTAACAATTTTTTCTTCATGGGCAAAAAGAAGGGGCGGACAAGCCGCCCCCATTTTTTATTTTTGGTCTTTTAAGAAAGAGCAAAGCGCAATCGCGTTGAGCTTTACTTTCGGATCGTCTGCGCGGGAAGGCAAAATGACCGGGATTTTCGGCCCGACAAGTACCGCCGCGGCTTCCATGTGGTCGCCAAAGAATGCTAACGCCTTATAGAGCGGGTTGGCCGCGTCCAAATCGGGCAGCATAAGGATATCGGCATCTCCGGGGACTTGTTTATCTTTGATGCCTTTTTCGGCGGCTTTTTGGGCAGAAAGCGAGATGTACAAATCATACGGTCCTTCTACCACACAATTCGTAATTTTTCCCTCGGCATTGAGTTGGGCTAACGTAGCAGCTTCCACGGTGCTGGGGATTTTTTCATTTACTTTTTCTACCGGGCACACGCAGGCCACTTTCGGGGTTTCCACGCCCAATTTGTGCATGGTGTTTACCGCGTTTTGTACGATTTTGACTTTTTGTTCCAACGTCGGCGCAATGACGACGGCGGAATCGGTTACGGCAAACGGTTTTTTGTATTTAGGCGTGCTGAACAACACAAAGTGGGATAACAACGCCCCTTCCGGCACAAGGTGGGCTTCTTTATTCAAAATGGCTTTCATATAATACTTGGTATCTACGAGGCCTTTGATTAAGAAATCGCCTTTACCCGCCAAAATTTGGTCCACGGCGAGTTTGCACATGGTAGGGATGTCTTCGCAGTCAATAAATTCAAATTTGCTTTCATTAAGTCCCACCGATTGGGCCATCTCTTTTACGGCATTTATCGGCCCGATTAAGATACCGTGGGAAATAAGTCCGTTTTCGTCGGCCATTTTAATAGCCTCAAGGGCTTCACGGTTATTGGCCCCGGGTACAACGACACGGTTTGATTTACCTTTTACCTGGTTAATCAAATCGGCAAAACTATTGAATTTCATGGTTGTTCTCCTTACTGATTTATAAACTAAAAAATGCTACTGTTTGTAGTTTTCTATATTTTAACAAAATATGAGGATATCCGCCAATGCACGGCCCGCCGTTATCGGGCAAGCCAGCCAAAGAACGCCTCTGCCTCTTTGTCCGCTACTTCATCCGCTGGGCTACGCGCTCGGCTAACGATTTAGCAAAGAAAAGTTGCACTTCGTTTAACGATAAATTCCCCACCAACCGGCGCAAAAACGCCTTGCGTTGTTCGGGGGTTAAGTCGGGGCGCAAGGTGGCTTTATCGCACAGCGTATATAATTTTTCCACCAAAATTTCTTTTTGTGCGTCCGTAGGCATCCCGGCCACAGAACTGCCCCCGGTGCGTAGTGGGGTAAACCCGGCCCGGCGCGACAATTCATAACACGTTAAAATAACCGCTTGCGCCAAATTGATAGAAGGTTGTTTGGCAACGGTAGGGATATTCAGCACCGCTACACACCGCTCAATATCTTCGCCGGACAACCCGGTTTTTTCGTTTCCAAACACCAGGGCAATTTTGCCGTCCGGCGCGGTTTCCAAGCGTTTATTTAGGACGGGTAGCGTTACAATTTCCTGCTCCAAATGTCGGTTGCGAAGTGCCGTTGCCGCCAGCGAAAAAGACGTATCGGCGAGTGCCTCATCCAGTGTTTTATATTGCACGGCGTTTTGCATGATATCTTCCGCCCCGACTGCGCTGACCGCTTCGCGCCACGCCACAGCAAACGGATCTACCACGCGCAAATCGGACAACCCGAAATTGGCCATCGCACGCGCGGCGGCCCCGATGTTATTGGGGTCGCGTGGACGGACAAGCACCACACAAAACGAGCTCATTTAGCTAACGCCTCCGCCCAAGTTTCGGCAAATGTCGGGTGGGCAAATACAACTTGTTGCAGTTGGGCCGCCGTCACGTGCGCCGCGAGTGCCACCGCCGCTATATGCACCAGTTCTGCCGCGTGTTCTCCCACCGAACCTGCCCCAAGAAGCCGGCCGGTTTGTGCGTCGCTAATCCACTCCACATATCCGTCCGTTTGTCCTTGCGCGACCGCGCGGCCGTTCGCCAAGAAAAACGATTTATGTTTTTTGATTTCCACCCCCTGCGCTTGCGCCTGGGCGGCACTCAATCCCACCGCGGCCACTTCCGGCGTGGTATAGACGGCCCGCGGCACCAGCGTATTATCGTAAGTAGCCGCAACGCCGCATAAATTACTGGCGGCCACTTCTCCTTGGCGCGTAGCCGCGTGGGCTAATTGCATCAATCCGGTTACATCTCCGGCGGCGTATATATTTTCTGTTAGTTGCAATGTGTTTGGATTCACGCTTACGCCTTTGCGCGTCCACGAGATTCCGGCCCGCTCCGGATGCAAGGCACTTAAATCTATACTGCGCCCGATAGCCGCCAATACGGCAGGCACCGTCAAGGTTTCTCCGTTAGCAAGGGTAAGCAAAAAGCCGTCGGCCGTCTGTTGTACCTCCGTTGCGCCGGTACCCGTGTGAAGCACAATCCCGCGTTTGGTAAATGCTTGCGTGATTAAACGCGAAACGGTTTCTTCTTCCAACGGCAACAACCGCGGTTGCATTTCAACAATATGAACTTCTACCCCAAAAGCATCTAGAAAATCGGCCATTTCACAACCGATTACCCCCCCGCCCACAATCGCCATACGTTGGGGTAAATTTTCCAGCGTAAAAAAATTGCTGTTATCGTAAATTTTCCCGCGCAAAGCATCTAACGGCGGCGGATAGAACGCTTCCGAGCCGGTGGCTAAAATAGCCCCGTCAAACGACAGCATTTCTTCCCCGGCCAAAGTACGCACGGATAAGGTATGGTTATCTACAAAAGACGCCTCGCCGTTCACAACGGTTACTTGCGCCTTTTTGAGTAAAAAAGAAATACCTTGCCGCAATTTTTGCGTGGCGGTTTGTTGGCGTACTTTCACCTTGGCGAAATCGCGCGCGTCAAACAATTGTTGGGCCGCCTGGACGGCGTTTTCGCCGCTTAATTTAACAGCCGAAAAAGCCGTTTGGAATTGGTGGGCCGCTTCTAAAAACGATTTGGACGGGATACACCCGCAATTTAAGCACACGCCCCCCAGTTGGTTTTTTTCTACGAGCGTTACCCGGGCCCCAAGCGAAGCCGCTTTTAAGGCCGCCGGATATCCGGCCGGGCCGCCCCCGATAACTACCACATTTTTCATAATTTCCCCCTTGCGCAAGCACGCAATAACTTATTATCATTTTAGCATTAAACGCAGTATGAATAACAAGGAAACATCCCCTATGACCCCAAAAGAAATCCCGACCTATACCGGGCATCGCGCGCGGCTTCAAGCCCGTGTATCCCAAGCCGGAGCCGATTCGTTTTTAGACCATGAATTTTTAGAATTATTACTAACCTACGCCATTGTACGCAAAGATACCAAACCCATTGCGTGGGAATTACTGCACCGTTTCGGTACGATTGCCGACGTACTGGACGCGAAAGAAACCACCCTTATGCAAACTGACGGAGTCGGTCCGTACACAGCCCGCCTCTTAAAACTGGTCCGTAGTGCGTTTAGACGCTACATGCGGGCAAAAATCCCGAAAAAAATCAATTTGAGTTCTCCGCAAAAAGTGTTAGATTATTGTACGGCGTCATTGGCCGGAAAAGAAAATGAATTTTTAGAAGTTATTTTCCTGTCTGCTAAAAACAACATTATAGAAACGCGCGTACTTTGCGCCGGTTCCGCCGCGCAAGTGGAAATTAACCCGCGCCAAATTTTACGCCACGCCATAAACGTAGATGCCCACGGCGTAGTTTTAGTACATAATCACCCGTCCGGAGACTCAAGCCCCTCCCAACCGGATATCACTTGCACGCAAAAATTGGCCGAAGGTTTGCAATTATTCGGCATTGATTTATTAGATCACATTATTATTACGAAAGGCGAGTATTTTAGTTTTCGGGAAGACCACTACTTGCCGGGAATAGAAACCAAAACGAAAACCGTTTAGTTTTCCCGCGCGTAGGTATAGGCAAATACCCGTTTGGCACCGGCCGCGCGCAAAGCAACCGCGCATCCTTCCAGCGTGGTTCCCGTCGTGGCGACATCATCTATTAGTAAAATTGTTTTCCCTTGCACGGCCTCTTTTTGTGCAACGGAAAAGGCCCCTTGCATATTGGACAACCGCGCCGCACGGCCCAATTTGGTTTGGCTAAGCGTATTACGCAAACGGACAAGAGCATGCGCCGCTAACGGTAAACCGGTATAGTTGGAAAAAGCCCGTGCTAACCGTTCACTTTGGTTATACCCGCGGCGGCGTTGCCGGCGCGGAAAAAGCGGCACCGGAATCACCAACTCCGCCCCGGACAGTTCTTTATAAGCCGCAAAATTTTGCGCCATTTGGCGGCCCATATCGTCAGCCAGATAATCGCACCCGCCGTATTTAAGTCCGTGCACAAAGGCGCGCGAAGGCGTATTAAAAATCCACGCCGAGCGGATCAATTTACACTTATAGGTTTTGGCTTTACTGCCGCGGCAGGAAGAGCAATAGGCTCCGCCCGAGGGCAAATTCACGCCGCAGCGTTGGCAAAAGAGCGGCCCGGGGCGCACCAGTTGGGCGGTACAGGCCGGACAAATATAATTTTCGGCTTTCCACGACAAATCGCCTCCGCAGCAAACGCAAGTACGCGGAAAAAAGAAATATAACAATCCTTGTGTTACGGTATGCCACACGTTTTTCATATTAGAATTGTACGGTCATATTAGCCGCCACATTATACGCGGTGTAATCTTCGGTTTTGACGTAGGCGTGTTTCAAAAGCGTCAGCCCGCCTGAAAGCGTAAAGCGCAGATTTTGGGAAAATTCGTAATCTAACGAGGTAGTAGCGTCGTATTTTTTGTAATTATCCGTCACTTCCACCGGGGAGCGTCTATCGGTAAAACTGAAATTCGTGTTCCAAACAATGCGGTTAGACGCAGAATAAATACGGTGGATAAACGGCAATTTAAGCCCGTGCGGTAAATTAAAATCCCAACGTAAATTCAAACTGGGGACGGTTTCTTGGGTACTTTGGCTGATTTGACCGCGTACCAGCCATTTATCATAAGCCGTATGCGTAATTTTGGGCGTTACCCGCAGTGATTTTATATAAAACGAAGTCTGCGCGGACATATTCCGCTCGCGGATACGCTCTAAACTAATAAACTGACGCAAATCGTCTCTATCCGATTCTTTATGCTGGTACGTCAGCACCGTATCCAAGTAATTAAATAACAGAAAGCGCAAATCGGCCCCGTATTGTTTAGTAGATTGTTCATCCGTATCTTCGTTGGTCTGCTCTACCCAACTGTAACTTAATTTCAAATTACTGTTACGCATCCAACGGCCCGCGGCCACAAACTGTTCCAAATCGGAAATAGAGAACGTCAAATCCGGCAAGGTTACGCTGGTAGAATTATAGAGCGTGCCTGTTTGGTCATTTTTTTGCAAGGTTTTACTAAAGTTGTTGATAAGCGAAACCGTTTTAAGCGGAGCCGCTATGCCGGTAAGGTCATATTTAGACAGCGGATTCCACCGTTGGGTAGAAGTAAATGTATCGCGAAGCGTCATATTGCGGCGGTAACCGTAGGCGCCCACGTCTTTAAGTGATCCCCCGCGAATCCATAATTCTTTGCGCGAATCAAAACCGTTGTCCACATCACTCCACGAATCAGCGTCCTGTATGCGATAGCCGGAAGAAACCACGAGTGTGCTTAACAATTTACTTTGGGGCAAGATATCGTTACCGTTTAAGGTCAGCGAGACACCGCCGTCCGCGCTACGGTTAATGGTTTTAACCTCGCCCACACCCACATTTACAGACGTACCCGAAGCGGTAATCGTTTTGGCCGACAAGTTATTGCTTTCCACCGTACTCATGTGGTAATTGGCCGACGGGGCCAACCACTTGGTAATCTTCCACGTACTGCTTACCCCGGTGCGCTGGGTTAAGGCCTTGGGATAGTGAATTTTAGTATCGTCCAGCGTTTCGTAACGGGTGCGGTCCTCGGTGCTTTTACTTAAACTATACGAAGGAATAAGGTTGAAATTGGCCGTAGGTTGGTAAGTGAATTTAAGATTCATCTTCTGCGTATTTTCATCCGTATTGTAATAAGTAGCAGATTCCTGGTGACGGATACGGTCGTAATCTACCGATGAATCGGTTATATAATAACCGGCCGAAATGTTTTTCAAAGATCCTACCGTATGCGACAGCGTTGCCCCGTAAGTGCGGCTGTCGTCCTTGCGTTTCATCAGTTGATAATCGGTCTGATCGGACGTATATTCCAACCCGATTTTGGGCAAATTCTCTTTATTTAATTCCCCGCGGATCACAGCATTTTTCCGTTCCACCTTACCTTTGTCCAACAGCGAAATCGTATTATAATTGGAAGTATCGGTAATCAGCGGGGTAGTTACTTCGCTGCGGGAGAACGTAGCCGACATGGGAAACTCTTTAAGGCGGTTCACTTTCAAGAAATACTCCTCTTGCGTAGTTTCTTGGTTTTTAGCAACTGCAAGCGGTGTTTCAAAATTGCTGTCTTGGTGTTTATATTTGGCTCCCGCGCTTCCCCAGCCGTCCCATTGTACGGTGATATCGCCTTTATACGCTTCGCCGGTTAGCGTAATAGCGTCCGCCAAGTGAATTACATTAAGCCACACTTCGCCGTTAGTTACATCTGACCCGCCGGACGGTTTTTGCACACCCGCCATAATCATACTGACTTCGCGGAAATTAAGTAGTCCGCTCGGGGTGCGGTAATTAACTACCTTTACTCCATACCCGGGATCGGAAACATCTATAAGAGAATCGGGGATACCATCTGCGTTGGTATCTGCCATTTTTACCGCAATCAGCCGCCAACCGTCGTAGTCCATAGGAACAACGATTTTATCGTAATTATCTTGTGTACCAACTTTTAAGAAAAATTCCGCGCCGGTATTATCACTGGCTTTGCTGTGCAACAAGAAACGAAACTCGCGGTGTTGGGAAAAATCCATACTCTTAAAGTTGCGATTGGCGTAATGTTCGCCGGTCAAGTCGGCAACCGTCGGGTCGGGGTCGTCAACAACTTCACTCCACCCCGTTGTGTTAAATCGCAAGCGCAAGGCCTGGTCTAACATATTGGCCGAAACTAACGTACTGCGGTAATTTTGGATAGAACCGTACAAGTAATTAAAGACCGTTTGTCCGTCCCCCGGCGCGTTGAAAATAGGATCATAAGACGAATTATCCACGTTGTTAATACCGGAGAGTGAAAATTCTGCCGGGTCGGAAGTAGTGTTCCACGAAGTACCGGACAGCGCTACATTGGCAATTTTAATTTGCCCTTTTAGTTTGGTACCTTTTTTAAGGGTGATACGCAAGTGCCGCACCGCCGTCCATTGTGATTTATCCGCAATGACTAGCGGCGTAGAATACGTTTGCCAAGTTGTATTGGTGGCCAAATTGCCCGTTAGCCCGTTAATCGGGGTACCGCCAAAACCGAAATTGCCCTCCGTTGGTATATTTTCGTCATCAAATTTTCCGTTGCCGTTTAAGTCCTGCGTATCAATGCGCCCGTTGGGCTGGGATTCGGGATTGTAGATATTTTGCGCAAACGGATTATAGCGTTGCTCCGTACCGTCCGGATTGGTGTAGAGCCAGCCGATATCTTCGTTAGGTGCTAACGTACTGCGGCAAGAAACATCTTCCGTCTTGGGCACATTGGTACCGCATTGGGTGTCCATCCCAACCGAATAATCGGAGTATTCCGAGATATTTCCAAATGTAAAATTAACCTGCGGACCGCCCGTTTCGCCTAACATAGTCAGTTCAAACGAGGATTTTGAAGATAAATCTACCCCGCTTTGGCTCAAAGGATAAACAATAGATACTTCGTCGCGCCCGTCAAAATCAACCCCTTGGGTAAAATCGTAATTGATAACAAGCACTTGTTGTTTATCGTTGGCATTGGCAATCGCGTGCGGGTTAATTTCCAGCGCGGGTAAGTCTTGGCTGTCCCAACGGACAGCGTCTAAAAAGTTGGGGCTAGCGTTGGGGTTGGCGGCAATCACCCAATCTTTGAAAATCATAGATCCGCCGACTTGTTCGTTCGTATCGTTCATGCTATCTACCATGGCATAGCCGAACATATTTTGCTTTTTCTGGCTGCGGGCCGCTTCCGCACTAAAATCTACCGCCACCTTATCGGCCAGTTTAATCTCGCGCCCTTTCACGTCCACTCCATACACTAACAGTTGTTTGCTATACGCACCCACTTGCGGAACGGTGGCCGGTTTTTCGCCCCCTTCCTGAATCATGGTAGCCCCCATAACGATTTTATCAAATAGGTGATAATCTAACCGGCCGCCCAACACGGAGTTGTTGGTACTGGAACCGGTGGTGGTATCGTATGTAATATCAATGACAGCGTTTTCGGTAATTTCTTCGCCTTTGTAAAATGTAATAAAACCGGATGTATAGTCAATGTAATAATCGTTATTGCGCGTAAGCGGACGGCCGTTAAGTTTGACCCGTTCCGACTGCACCACAATACCTGATTCAATAAAATATGTTTTGACCGTGGACTCATACTGGATTTTGAACGTACGGTTTTTGGACGAAACAGGCGTTGTGTTATACAGGCCGGGGTCATCTGTCAGGCGGTCTTGGAGTTCAAAAATACCTTTGTCAAAATCCATTTCAATCGTGGTGGGATACACTTGTTGCGGGGAAGCACTTTCCCCGACGTTTTGTCCGTTAGCGTCCAGCAACGTCAAAATAAAATTGCCTTTACCGTTATCTTGCGTGATATTCTGCGTGCCGACCCGGTAAAAAGTTTTCATTTCCAACCGATCAGCGGTTTCAGTTGCAGATCCTTCGTACGGTTTATCGTTTTCGGTTTTAATCAGTTTGAGCATACCCGGTGTCGCCCCGGCATCCCGCAACCAATTGCCGCGGGAATCGCGGTAATCTACCGCCAACACACTTTGGGCCGTAATCGCACGCTTAAACGTAATGATACCACGGGCATAATCTACCGTATAATCTGTACCGCGGACCAGCCGTTCCCATTGGGCGGTGTAGGGCAAAGAACCCAAATAATCAGTGGCCGTGGCCTCTACCGGGACGAACGTATTAGAAGTAGTATTACTGTTAAGATACACTTCTTCCGTCCCGGGCGAAATGTTCCCTAGCGCATTTCTCCAATCGTCAAACGCCGTAGGTTGTAATTGGGGATCGCCGTGTATATTGCCCCCAAACGTCAAATCGTAATACGTACGGCGGATATATTCGGTATCTTTCACAGAAATAATTTCTTGCACGCTGGAACCTACGAATTGCTTTTGTTTACTGGTACCTTTGGTTTGCGAACCGATTAAATACAAGTTGGCGTTTTTGTGCTGCAAGTGCATTTTCGCGCCGAAAAGTTGTTTTTGGTAGGCAATCAAATCGGTTTGCGGCAGGGACAAATCAATATCGCCAAATTCGGCTAATTGCACCAGTTCGCCGGGTTTACCGCGGTACGCTACGGAAATGGTTTTTTCTTCCTCGCGTTGGTCGTCGTAGTCAATATCCACGAACACGCGGTCCATAATTTTACCCTGCATCTTCAACTGCATTTGCTGGTCCATTTCCAGGTTATGTTGGTTGGTGTTAACCGTGCTGGCACTTTTGGAGGCTTCTTTATATTTTTTGGCGGCCATTTTCATCCCCAACACGTAACGTCCGGTCAACGCGATACTGGTACCGTAGAGCGGCAAAGATAAAGTGGGGTTTAATAAAGTCAAATCGGGGATGGGTTCGGGGCCTTTATCCAACTTATATGCCCCGTCAATGGCTGTAACGGCCTGACGCCAAAACTCGTTGGAATAATGCAGCAGTTGGGCATCATCCGGCGGATCCTCTAACACCAGTTCGGCATCTTTTTTAGCGGCTTGTTCTTCTTCAAAAATGGCATACTGGTCTTTATTCACCAAACTATACGGCAACGATTCTGCCCCGGCGAGCGGAGCAAAAACCAATTGGCAAGATAAGGCCCAAGCGATTATACAACGCGCCGTCCTCATACGTTCAAAAAACACCTCATTATTTTATTTTATAACATTTCGCACACGTACGCGCGCACAACCCGCGTACGGGCTTTTCCAACAGGGGGATATTTTGTTAAAATGAAAAATATGCGTATTTCCATTTTTACCCGTTATATTGCCAAAAGTCTGCTGACATTTTTTGCCGGCGTGGTAGGTGTATTGACGTTTGTAATTTTTATGAACCACTTTATCCGGGTGCTGAAAATTGCCATGACGTACGGCACCAGTATCGGGTGGATTATATCTTCGTTACTAAACATCCTGCCCGACGTGTTTTGTTTAAGCGCGCCCATGTCTTTTCAAATTGCCGTGTTGCTTACGCTTACTAATATGAGCGAACAAGGCGAGTTAATTGCGTTGCGCGCGGCGGGATTTTCGTTCAAAGAAATTGTGCGGCCCATGCTGGTCTGCGCGCTGACGTTATCGGCCCTTTTATTTGTTATGGGCAATTGGCTCACTCCGCGCAGTTATAAAAAATTTGTCAACAAGCGCGAAGAAGCATACAGCAAAATTACCAAAGTCACGTTAGAGCCCAAAACCTTTATCAATTTAGGCGATTGGGATTTGTATTTGGAAGACTTAAACAAACTTACCAATACGGCCAATTTAATTCACCTCGTCAATAAAAATGACTCCGGCGCACTTAGCACCAAAGTCAATGCTTCTTCCGGCCGGATTGTTTTAAGTGATACCGCCATTGGTTTGCAACTGCAAGACGGGCAAATGCAACGGGTGGACAGCAAAGACCCGTCGTCCATTATCGCAGCCAATTTTGATAATTATACCATGAGTATTTCTCTCTTAAAAGAGCGTTCCCGCCGTGTGCGCGTAGGCGAAATGACCACCACCAAACTGTTACGCCACTTACGCAAAGATCCGCTAACTTCCCAAGTAGCAAACGAGTATCGCACCGCTATCAGCATGCGTAACGTGCTAGCACTTTCGCCGCTGATTTTGTTACTGGTCAGTTGCCCGATCGGGTTTTCGCTGGGCAAACGCACGAACAAAGGATGGGGCATGCTGTTTAGCGTGATTATTATTTTCTCGTTTTACTTACTGATGACGTTAGGGTTATCTTTCGGTAAAAAATATACGTGGATTTCGTACCCCGGCCCGTGGTTGCCGGTAATTACCGGAATTATCGTAGGATATTATTTATGGAAAAAACGATTAAACACCTAGTTAAATCTCCGCTGATGTTTGACTATATTGCCCGCAAATTTTGGGGGCCATTTTTCTTTGCCATGGGAGTTTTTGCGGCCTTGGTAGTGCTGGGCGATACGTTTGAAAAAATGAAAAACTTGGGCAACGGCGTTACCACGCTGGGCGACGTGCTTTTCTATGCCCTGATGACGTTTCCCAACTGGTTGGCTACCATTATGCCCGTGGCGTGTTTATTAGGAGCGATTTCCGTTATTTCCGAAATGGTATCTAACGGAGAGTGGACAGCCGCCGTGGCAGGCGGATTTGCCCCCCGGCAATTATTCAAGCCGGTACTGGTCTGCATCTTAACCGTCTGCGGGGCGACGCTGTTGTTCCAAGAATTTGTCGTACCACCGCTTAACGTAAAAGCCGATTACATTTATTATACCCGCCTTAAACCGCACAAAGACTACAACCAATATGTAGAAAATGACGTGCTCATCAAAGTTTCCCCGGCGCAGATGCTTTCCGCCAAGCGCGTAGATTTAACCCAAGGCACCATGTATCAGGTATCATTAGATACCTACAACCAAGCCTGGGACATTTCCGAGCAAACCGTAGCCGAGCAAATGGTTTGGGACAAAACAACCCGCCAATGGAGTTTTGTAAACGGCGTACACCGCGTCTTTGCCGGAGATATGGACACGCAAGAAACCTCTTTTCAAATGCGGCCTTCGCCCGTAGATATCCGCCCGGATCAAATGTCCGTCGGCCGCATGGACGAAGATCTGATGAGCGTGCGCGATTTAACTAAACGGATTTCTTTTCACAAACGCACCGGGATTGCCTTTTACTCCGCAGAAACGCAACGCCAAACCAAATTAGCTACGCCGTTTGCCACCGTTGTTATGTGCCTGTTGGGTATGCCGTTTGCCATTAGCACGCGGCGCAAAAGTAAAATCTTGAATATCATTATGTCTATCGTTATTGCCTTGATGTTTTGGGGCGTGATTACGATTTGTACCGTGTTCGGGCAAAACGGATACTTAAACCCATTTTTAGCAGGTTGGGGCCCGGTGCTGATTTTTAGCGGAATTGTCTATTTGGAATTTAAGTGGATGAAGTTGTAATAGCGTCATCCTACGGATAAAACAACGAAACCTAAAACATATTGTTTTAGGTTTCGTGCGTAAATCAGAGACTTGCAACAACCGTTCAATTACTTAATTTTTCTGAAGGCACGCCACAAGACAGCCAACAGCCCCACAAGCACATAGAGCGAGAACACAATAAATACTACGTCCTGCGGAAACTTAATCAGCATAACCACCAAAAATACCACAAACAGCAAAAACCACGGGCTGTGTGATTTTTCGCGTTTGGCCTTAAAGGCGGCATACGGCACATTAGATACCATAAGCAAAGACAACACAAGCATAGCAAACCATACAAAATTATAAATATGCGGCAGATACGCCGTCAGCAATTGGATATTGCGCCCGACAACAGCCCCTTCCATAATGCTGTATGACACCGCAAACGACGCCAAAATAGCCGCCGCCGCCGGAGTAGGCAATCCGCTAAAATACTTTTTGGACCCTTCCCCCGCGTAAGCCATCGCATTAAATTTGGCTAACCGGAGCACCCCAAAGCACGCATACACACACGCAATCGGCGCGCCCCAAGTGGGCTGTGTATGCAAGACAAAAAAGTACATCAGCATAGCCGGCGCGGTGCAGAACGAAACCGCATCTGCCAGCGAATCCATCTCCACGCCGAAACTGCTTTCCGTACCCAACAAACGCGCCATGCGTCCGTCAAACATATCAAACACCATGGCAAATAAAATGAGCCACCCCGCTTGGGCGAAAGTTCCTTTGGCAGAGGCCAAAATAGAGAAAAATCCACACGCCAAATTGCCTAGCGTAAACAAAGACGGCACCGTTACCGCGCCGGTATGTTTGAGCCTTTCTACGACTTTCGTTTCTTTAGTTGCGTTTGGCATATTTATTTCCACAAGGCAAGCACGGTAATCCCGCCTTGCACTTTTTGGCCCTCTTTAACGACTACGCGCACTTTGTTTTTCGGCAGATAAACCGCCACTTGCGAGCCAAACCGCACGAGCCCGATACGCTCGCCGATTTTCACGTCCATCCCGGTATGCCGCCAGCACTCAATGCGCCGTGCAATCGCCCCGGTGATTTGTTCCACATGGGCGAAATTTTCCGGAACACCGTTCTTAAAAACTTGAATTAAATTACGTTCGTTTTTATTTGCATCCGGATGATCGGCAAACAGGAAGGTACCTTTATTATAAAAAATCTCGCCGATTTTCCCGTTGACGGTAGCACGTTGGATATGCACATCAAAAATAGAAAGGAAAATACGCACCACAACGGAGTTAGGGTCATCCTCGGTTTTGATAGACAGCACTGTTCCGTCGGCCGGGCAAGCAATTTCGTCCTCTGCAAAAACGGTGTCGCGTGCCGGATCGCGGAAGAAATACGCACAAAAAGAGGCCGCCACAATAAACAGCATGCACAACGTGTGCCAATGCAGCAACAGACAGATAAAGGCCAACACAAAACCGATACCGAATAATTTTAGCCCTAAAGGCAAAACGGTGGGCACCCAACTAAAACTTTTGGATAACGTACGTTTAATGTCTTCTAACATAGGAGTTTACTGCCGGTGGGATAAATTTGAATGGCAGTTTTAAGAGTGGGCAGGGGGGGACTTGAACCCCCACGACCTTGCGGTCAACAGATTTTAAGTCTGTCGCGTCTGCCATTCCGCCACCAGCCCTCTGTGTTTATTATAGCAAAAAAACAAAGTCAAGTAAAATTTTCACCCGTCAAAAAACAACTTTTATTTTTCGGCAAGTTTAAGGGAGTGGTAAAATTTGCGGCAGAACAAACTTTTTACGCCAAACTCGCGCAAGTAGGTTTGCAATTGCCGGTCGTCGGTTACGGCAATGACGCGTTGCCCGGTTTGCGCCAAATATCCGGCGCGTTCGCAAATGATTTGGTCTGCGCTGTCCCCCTCGGCAAACGAAATATGCACCCCGCCGCGGTAAAGCGGCCCTACCGGCCGGAACGTACCGTCAAAAATTACTTCGTAAGTGTTCATGCGGTAGCGTTCGTCTAGCGAAACGGCTTCCAAGAAATCTAAAAAATCGGCTGTTACTTCTTCTTCCGAGCGGGCAAATTCGTACAAGAAACTGCGCACGATATTAAGTCCGTCAATTAAATAAATTGTAGGTTTTGTGCTGGTATATTGCATAATCCGGGTTGCCTTTGCAGTCCAAAATTGTTATAAGAAAATGATACAATATAATGCTGTTATAAAAAAGCGGTCTTTGACAATTTTCGTATTTACGGGGGTGTAATAGATTCGACGGGTATCTGTTGCCACCCGGGAGCAAGTGCCGGTTGGCCAGGCCGGCTAAAATAGGGCCATAGAAATAAGCAACAACAATCAAGTTGCCTGGGCTAACGCTTAGTCCACGGCGCCTTTTGTGTCTTCCATGCGCGAAAGGAACGCCGTCAAACCATGGAATGCAACAAAGTAGGCGCGGTTCGTCCGCCTTTGTTTAAGATATACGAACCAAACCGCCGGCGTGCCGTCTTGCGCTTAGACGGCGGTTTACCAGCAAGACTAAACTTGTAGTGCCCGAGAGGAGAAGATGTTCGGACGGGGGTGCGAATCCCCCCACCTCCACTTTTTATCTAAAAAGGAAGGAATTAAACCGATAATTAAATACGGAAATTGAATTGAAAATTTATCCATATTAAGGAGAAACTATGGCAACGGAAATTAAATTTGGCACAGACGGTTGGAGAGGTATTATCGCATGGAACTTTACCTTGGAAAATGTGCGCCGCGTCGCGCAGGCGTTGGCCAGTTACATCAACGAAAACGCCCCGGCGGAAGAAAAAGGCAAATCGCCTAAAATTTTTGTCGGCTTTGACCGCCGTTTTATGTCCGACATGTTCGCCGAAGAAATTGCCATTATTTTACGTTCTAATAAATTAGATGTTACCTTGTCCGACCGTCCGGTTACCAGTTCGCTAGCGGCGTGTTTGAGTTTATCTAAATTTTGGTTAAGTGTCATGGTAACCGCCAGCCACAACCCGGCCCAATACAATGGTATCAAAATCAAATTGGCCGGTGGTGCCGCGTCTGAACGCGTCACCCGCGATATTGAAGAATTGCTGGATGAATCGCCTGCGCTACATCTCTACGGACAAGAACCCGAAACGAAAGATTTGACGGACATGTACCTTAAATATGTTTCTGCGCATGTAAATTTGCGTAAGATTAAAACCTTAAAAGGCAAAGTAGCGGTGGACTATATGTACGGTTCGGCCGCCGGCTATGTGGAAAAAATCTTGAGCGATAAACAAGTGATTGCCTTGCATAGCGAACACGATACCACCTTCGGTGACGGACAGCCCGAACCCGTGGAGAAAAATTTAAGCGAACTTAAAAAAACCATACCCGCCAAAAAAGCCATATTAGGGATTGCTTTTGACGGCGACGGCGACCGCGTGGCGTTGGTGGACGAAAAGGGTACTTATTTAACTCCGTGCGTGATTGCGGCGGTGTTATGCAATTATTTTATTAAACATAAAAAACTCAAAGGCAAAATTGTGCAAACAGTATCTATGGGTTATTTGCTCAAGCGTATCGCCCGTCAGCACGAAATGCTGTTTGAAGAAGTCCGGGTGGGCTTTAAGTACGTAGCCGAACGGATGGCCCTGGAAGATATCGCCTTTGGCGTGGAAGAATCCGGCGGTTTTGCCTGGAAAGGCAATCTGCCCGACCGCGACGGGCTTACTGTAGCCCTTGCTTTCCTGGAAATCATGGCCGCTACCGGCAAAAAAGCCAGCGAGTTGTGCGCCCAAGTGGCTCAGGCGTACGGCACCTCCGTTTATTTGCGGCGTGATATTTCGCTTAACAAACCGCTTGTCAAAGATACATTTACCGATAAACTACGCAAAAAAATGCCGAAAAAAATCGGCACACGTAAAGTAGCCGAAATGGCCACCTTTGACGGACTTAAAATTTTATTTGATAACGACGAATGGCTGCTCTTGCGTCCGTCCGGAACGGAACCGGTACTGCGTATTTATGCGGAAACCGCCACCAAAAAAGACACGCAGGCCTTGCTAGACTTTGGCGAAAAATTGGCCACGCCGTTCTTGAAATAGCGTATGCAAACTTTAGCGTTAGTGGACGACTCCGGCATTTTGCGCTCCGCCCTAAAAAATGTATTAGAGGCGGACGGCTACCAGGTGGCCATAGAGGCGGAAAGTTCCAAAGAAATGTTTGAGCAACTGCAAAAAACACCGGTAGACGGCATACTGTTGGACGTGTTTTTCCCCAACGAAAACGGCTTGGATATTTTAGTGGAACTTAAAAAACGCTACCCCGCAATCAAAGTATTGATTGTAACGGGGATGCAACAAAACAGTATTTTGGAAGAAGCCCAAAAACGCGGGGCAGACGGCGTACTGTATAAACCGTTTGATACTGACGATTTACTAAATGCCATTAAACGCCTGAAATAATCATTTTATGTTGAAAATACCTAAAACACAGCCACAGTCAAACCGACTGCGGCTGTTATTTTTTGTCTTTTTAGTATCTATTAAGGTAAGCGATACTTACGAGAATACACGTTTTCGTTCGCAAAAGTTCCTTTTACAATTTTTTCGCAGTAGGCCCCTTGCGGTAACGAAGTGTCAAACAAGAAACTAGCATCTGTTTTTCGTTCAAAACACCTTAACTCTTTTTCGCCTTCTCCCGCCGGAGAAGCATAAGCAACCAAAAAACCCGCTCCTTTATACTTACCCTTAATGCGTGACACAAACAGCGTGATATATTCGGTTATTTCTATCTCTGCAGACCATTCCCCGTTAGATTTTGTATCCGTCGCCGACGGCGCAAATCTGGTATTTCCCGTCCAGGGTACGTCTAGGGCTAATTCGTCAAATTTGCGGGCATATTCTCCGGCAGCCATGTAGTGGGCATCATAGGCTTGTTTGATACTTTTAAGTAGCGTAATTCCCTGTGTAGCGCGTGAGCGTTCCACCGCGTTTTGGTACTGCGGTACTGCCACCGCCGCCAAAATGCCAATGATTAAAACGACGACCAATAATTCAATGAGTGTAAAACCGCCCAAAATTTTATTTTCCATACTCTTTTGCTCCTTTTTAATAAAATTCCTATTTATTAAAATTAACAAAAAAAAAACACAAAGTCAAGTATTATTTATATTTTCCGTAAACCACGTCTATAAAAACCCATATTATAAAACGCGGGCCAACGGCCCGCAGAGTTCCCGACGGAAAAACGGAAAAGTTGCCCGCATTACCTGTAAAGTAACGCGCCTGCTATTAAGGCCGTCCCGCCCCCTATCGCCGTGGTGGCTCCGGCCAAAAACTAATAGTCAACGCAAATAAAATAGGTTCTTTCATAACCCTATCGTAACAAAACCCGCTTCCGCGCGCCCGGTTAAAAAAATACTTGTTGAGCGCAAAAAGATATAATAAAGTATGTCCGCAACGCAATCTCCCATTATTTTAACTGACGAATTTAAAGATGCGTTAGCCCTTTTAGAGGCCAAGCTGGCCATACAGCCGCTTATTTTTATTACAGGCCGCGCAGGCACCGGAAAGACGACGCTATTAAGGTATTTTGCACAATACTCTGTCCAAAATACCGTCGTACTGGCTACCACCGGATTGGCCGCCATTCATGTACACGGGCAGACGGTTCACTCCTTTTTCCGCTTAAAGCCGGGCAACTTGTTTGACCCCGCCAATTTGCACCGCCTGCCGCGTAAAACCATGGAAGCATTTGACACACTTATCATTGACGAAGCGTCCATGCTCCGCGCCGATTTATTAGACGCCATAGATTATATTTTGCAACTTTCCGCTCATAACAATTTGCCGTTTGGCGGAAAGAAAATCGTACTCTTTGGTGACCTGTTCCAACTTCCTCCCGTAGAAGAAAAACAAACCAGCGGGCTGTTTGATGTGTTCCGGCAAGAATATCAAAGCCCGTATTTTTTTGAAGCGCACGTATTAAAACGCTTACCGTTGGAAGTGTTTGAACTCAAACGCATTTTTCGCCAGAAAGCCGACCCGGATTTTGCCCACTTACTTAATTTAATACGCGAGGGGAAAATTTCACAGCCGCAACTGGACTTAATCTTAAACACACACAAAACTTTTGAACTGCCCGAGCAATTTGAAAATTGCATTATTTTATCCCCCACCAACCGCGAGGCCGCTTGGCGAAATTTGCATTATTTGTCGCGCCTGCCGGGGCCGGAGTTTACCTATAATGCCACGCAAGATGCGGGTTTTAATCCTAAAATTACACCGGCGGAAAGTGAACTCAAACTTAAAAAAGGGGCTAAAATTATGATGCTGACCAATACGGATGATTGGGCCAATGGCGACATCGGCACCGTGTATGATTTAGGGCCGGACTATATCAAAATTGAACTCAAAGGGGCCGTGTATCAGGTGGATCCGCACGTGTGGGAAGATGTACGTTACGAATTTAATGCACTCACTCAAAAACTGGAACCGAAAGTAAAGGGGTTTTTTAAGCAATACCCGCTCAAACTGGCGTGGGCCATTACAATCCACAAATCGCAAGGACTGACGTTTGATAACATTTATTTAGATATCGGCCGCGGTGCATTTGCCCCGGGGCAAACGTATGTAGCGTTAAGCCGTTGCCGCACGTTAAACGGCGTACACTTAAAAAAGGATATCTGTGTAAAAGATATCCTATGTGATCACCGCGTAAAACAATTTTTTGAGTATGTGCGCGGGGAGCGTTAAACCGCCGTAAGCACGTTGGTTAAACCGTTATCGCAAACTATCTTCAAACGAAATAAAGAAAAAATCGCCCGTTTGTTGGACCTGCTCTTGGTCTGCCGCCTGGTACGGCTCGGCTATCCCAGCCGTTAAAAACCCGGCTTTTTTGGCAGTTTGCAAAGCGTACAGGGCATCTTCCACTACTAACGTGCGGCGGCGTTCCGTACCTAAACGCTCCAATGCCGTTTCATACACCACCGGAGACAATTTGCCCGCCCCCACTTCATCACACGTGATGATAAAATCAATATAAGCGTCCATACCCCACTTTTCAAACACGCGTTGGGCTAATTCTTTATCAGAAGCCGTAGCAACACTTATTTTAACACCTTGCGCTTGCAACGTGCGTAGTAATTGTAACGCACCCGCCTTGGGCGTTACATCCGTTAAATAACGCTGGCGTACAATTTCTAGCGTGCCCGCCAATAATTCTTCCGGCGATTCGGAAAGGTTCAACTCACGCTTCAAATAGTTTGCCCCTTCTAAAAGCGAAGTCTGTTGGATATATTCTTCCATTTTGGCCGTTACCTCCACTCCGCGTGTTTGCAAATAACGCGCCGAGGCATGCTCCCAGGCCGAAAGAGAGTCTAACAACGTCCCGTCCATATCAAAAATGACGGCATCAATTTGCGTTCTATCCGGGAAACGCCCGCGAGGTTTTTGGACGGTTTGCGTCTCTTGCCGTACCAAGGAAACCGGCAACGCGGCGGCGCTGCTTAGGCCGCCCAGTTCCAACGAACAGGCCGCCCCGGTAGCACAGTTTTTTTCCGGCAATAAATTTGGAAATGTAGGGCGAAATAACGGTGCCATGGCAACCGGTGTAGCCACCGGCTTTATCCCAAAGTTCGTCTGCGACGTGCAGGGGGTAGCGTCGCGCGGTAAACACTTTGGGGCCCCAAACGTCCCTCGGATTACGTCCAAGCGCAAAGCAGGAACCGTTGGTTTTCCCAAAGATAGCGGTTTAGAAAGACACCGCAACAACGCGAACGGATTTTTAGGCGGAGGCGGTGCACTCACGGCTTGCAACGCAATCAGGAGTACTACCGCAACGGTTATTCCCAATTTCTTATACATACAGATATTGTACTTTTTCCGCCTTTTGGCACGCAACCGTTCGGGAAAAAGTTGGATCTAAAGAAGTTTAGGATTTCCGGCAAATTGTCCTTACAGCACCGAGCGGCTTGTTAAAATACGGCGTAGGTCGTCGGGGTTAGTAAAACGGATCGTTTCAAACCCCAAGTCGGCCGCTTTAGAAATGTTGGCTTGGTTATCGTCAATAAAAATACAATTTTGTGCACGCAAATTGTAGCGCGAAAGTAAACGCGAATAAATTACCGGATCGGGTTTTACCAGTTTTTCCTCACCGGAGAGCACAATACCGTCAAACCATTTCAAAAAGTCATAGCGTTGTTTGGCAACCGGGAATGTCTGCGCCGACCAATTGCTCAGCGCGTACAAACGGCAACGGCGGTCTTTCAGTTCGCGTAAAATATCTACGCTACCCTCAATGGCTCCGCCGAGCATTTCATCCCAACGGGTAAAATAAAAATTGATCGCAAACGCATACTCCGGATATTTTTGGCTTAACAGGTCAACGCCTTCTTCAAAACTCCGGCCGGCATCTTGTTGCGTGTTCCATTGGGACGTGCAAATATGCGTCAAAAACCACTCCATTTCCGTATCGGTGGAAAAAATCTTCTTATACAAATAACGCGGGTTCCAATCAAGCAGCACGCCGCCCAAGTCAAAAATAATATCTTTCATACAAACCTCAAACGTAAAATTAACTTTATCTATTCTAACATTTTGCAAGCGTCCGGATAATTATACATTTTGAAGCCCGGTTTAGAAGCAATCAAAAACGGCAACCCTGCGGTTGCCGTTTTTGATAGAACTTAAAGCCGTCCTAATCTAGCACCAACGTATCTTCCATGTCCGGGCCGGTAGAGATAAGCGCAATTTTCGGATGCGGATACACTTCAGCCGACAACGCACGCAAATCGGCCAAAAATTGTTTGGCTTCGGGCGTAAAATCTTTTTCGCATTTCACGCGGTCGTTGCCGGGGAACATATCTATATGCGTAATAGCAATTTTGGTGCAGTTGTTAATCATAATAGCACGCGAGGCCGAGCGTTTCTCAAACTTGCCCACGCGGCGCAAGCGTTTACTCACGCTGCCGATTTCATGGCCCTTGGTATGGTAAATTTCCAATTCTTTTTCGTCGGTCATTTCCACTTCCAACGGTCCGGGGCCCACGCGCGTAATGTAGGGCTTAAACACCACATACACGTCCCGCACGCTCTTGGGGCCGAGGCCGGCTTCGCCTAAAAATGTGCTGGCCGTTGTATCGCGCGACGTAACAAACGGATATTCGCCGTGTAAAAGCGACAGTTTGATTCCTTGCGTACCTTCTAATAAAATATCCCCGCCGTTATCTAAACAGCAGTTTAGCAGTTCGGGCACGTCTTGGATATATTCTTTGAGTAACGGCTCGTCTTTAGCAAATTTAATGTTACGCCGTTCAATGCGTTCCTTCACGGCTTGCCCAAGGCCCGTTCCCACACTGCCGATATGGTTCATAAAGTGGCTCGCCCCGCGTTCGGCCGCGGTTTGCTCGTCGGTGATTAACACGGCATACGGGTCAATGATTAAACGGTCTTGTGTGGCGGTTTTTTTCACTTCGTCTAGCAACCACTCGGTTTTGGTATAAGCCCCCGCCCCAAGCACGAGTTTCGTACGGGGATTGAGAAAACCGGACGGGATATTTTTTAACGTATAAGAAGTCCCGTTTTGCACAACGGTATGGCCTGCGTTGGGCCCGCCCACGCGCACACAATAAGCGTAATTACCTTTGTACGATAAATACGCGGCAATTTTCCCTTTTCCTTCATCTCCGGCTTGTCCGCCGCATACTAAATCAATCATGTTTTCCCCTTGTCAGTTGCTTCGCTAATCCGGTGTAATTTTCCGGCGTGAGCGCACGCAACTGTTGTTTAATTTTTTCCGGCACATCCGTTGCTTCTATGACGTGTTGCAAATCGGCTAACGTAACCGCGCGGCCGCGGGTAGCGTCGCGCAAGGTTTCATACGGGTTTTTAGCACCTGCCGCACGCAAAACGGTTTGTATCGCCTCGGCCAGCACCTCGGGGTGATCCTGCACTTCCCGGGCGGCGGCCGCGCGGTCAAAAGCCACTTTGTTAAGTCCGTTTTGCAAAGACGTTAACGCGACACACATATACCCAAATACCATGGGCATATTGCGTAATACCGTAGAGTCCGACAAATCCCGCTGTAACCGCGAGACGGGCAATTTATTGGAAAAGAAATCGCACAAATTACCGGCCAGTTGCAAGTTCCCTTCGGCATTTTCAAAATCTATGGGATTTACTTTTTGCGGCATAGTGGACGAACCCACCTCTCCCAAAACGGCCCGTTGGCGCACCAGTCCGGCGGAAACATAGTGCCACATATCGCGGCAAAAATCAATTAAAATTACGTCTATGCGGCGCAATTGGTCAAACAGTTCGGCGTAACTGTCGCGCGGGTCCACTTGGGTAGAAACAGGCGTACGGTAGATATTCACTTGATACGTTTTGGCAAGCGTGCTGACGAGCCGATCGGCCGCTTTGGGCCAATTTACCGCCGGGAAAGCCGCCGTATGCGCGTTAAAATTTCCCACGGCTCCGCTAAATTTACAAGAAACCGGTTGTTTTTTAAGCGAGCCGATTTGCCGCGCCAACCGCTGGGCAAACACACAGATTTCTTTGCCAAACGTCGTCGGAACAGCCGGCTGCCCGTGTGTGCGGGCCAGTAATACCGACGCGGCTTCTTGGCGCGCGAGCCGGTTTAAGGTACGGCACAAATTATCTAACGCGGGCAGTAATACTTTTTTGACTCCGTTGCCCAACAAAAGTGCATAGGCCACGCTGTTGACGTCCTCGCTGGTAAGGGCAAAGTGAATCCAATTTAACCGGTTTTTAAGCGGCGTTTTTTGCAACTTTAAGCGCAAAAAATACTCCACGGCTTTGACGTCGTGGCGGATAGCGGGAATTTGTTTGTAACCTTCAAATTCAATCGCGCGAAGCGCAGATAAGTCTTGTTCGTCCAACGGCAACAAAGCGTCTAAAATTTTCTTTTCTGCGGCGGTAAAAGGCGGGAAATGGGGAAGTTTCAAGTCGGATAAAATCTGCAACCACCTAATTTCCGTCTGCAAACGGTATGTGGCAAAGGCGGCCTCGCCCATGACTTGCGTGAGCGTACCCAACCGGCCGTTATAACGGCCGTCTAACGGGCAAAGGGCCATATTGTTCATATTCATATTTTAGCAAAAAGGACTTTACCATGCACAACTGCAATTCACCGTAAAAAAGAGAGGACAAAACTTTGCCCTCTCTTTTTAGGTGCCATTAAAAATTATCCCCGTCTGTCCAGCACGTAGTAACTGCCTTTGGGATGTTGTTTAGCCAAGCACTTGAGTTCCGTGCCAATGTGGCTTACCATGGCAAAAGACTCCAACGGGCGTTTGGTATTGTGCACCACCCCAATGCCCATAGCCAAGAAATTAAAGGTTTCTATTTCGCCTTTGCGGTTATGCGCTTGCATAAAACCTTGCGCGCGGTCCTCTTCATTATAAAAACTGGGCGCAACGGTATCAATATGGGTAGTGATTTCTTTAGCAATACTTTCGGCTTTCGCGAAATCACACACGATAATAAAATCATCCCCGCCGATATGCCCCACAAAAGCACGCGGGTCTTGTTTGGCAGCTTGCACCAAAATATCGGCTGTTTGTTTCAGCACGCGGTCGCCTGCTTCAAAACCGTATTTATCGTTAAACGACTTAAAATTATTTAGGTCGCAATACAACACGGCAAACGGTTGTCCGCCGGCGATTTCCGCTTCTACCCGTGCTTGAATAGACGGATTGCCCGGCAAACGGGTCAGCGGGTTGCTGTCCATTTTTTGTTTATTGCGTTTAAGCAACAATTTAACGCGGGCCACAATTTCGTCTTCATCCGCCGGTTTCGTCAAATAGTCGTCAATATCCATACCGAGCCCTTCCAGTTTGGTATTTTTTTCGGTATTGGCGGTAAAAATGATAATCGGTGTGTGCAAATAGCCGGGGCGGCTGCGAACTTCGCGCACCACTTCAAAACCCGTTTTTTTAGGCATTTCGTAGTCTAAAATCAACAAATCCGGGTTTTCTTTGTAAGTTTTTTCAATGGCTTCTTGGCCGTCTTCGGCTTCAACGACGGTAAACCCGGCGTTCGTTAAAATTTCTGATACAAGAAAACGAATCGCATGGGAGTCATCTGCCAGTAAAATTTTTGCATTGGTTTCCATAGATATCTATTGTAACATTTTTTCCGCTTACGGTTTATAAATAAAAGAAAGTAAATTTTGGCGGATGTGGTTGCGCCGCCACGAAAAGAAATTCTTTTCGTCCCCGCATGTGCAATAATACGGGGTTTTAACGTCCAACGGTTCTATCCCCGCTTCTTTAAGTTGCGAAATAATTTCCAAATTCAAATTAACAAAAATTTTCCCGTCCTCGCGGTGTAAACTTTTGGACGAAAATTGCGCGGCCACATCCGCTTGCACTTCAAAACAGCACACTTGGATATGCGGCCCAAGCCAACCGAAAATTTTTCCGCACCGGCCGGTTTCTTGCAACGCGCGCGCCGTTTTGAACGGCAAACGTTTGACAACCCCGCGCCACCCGCAATGAGCCAGCGCAAACGCGCGGCCCTGTTCATCAAACAAAAAAAGCGGGACGCAATCGGCCGTTTGGATAGCCGCCCCCCAACCGGAAGCGGTAAACAGCCAGGCGTCGGCCTCTTGTTGCGGGAGTGAAAGAAAGTGGGCGGCGTCTTTATCGTCCGATATAGAAATAATACGATCGCTATGTGTTTGATGAAAGTGCAGTATTTTTTCCGGCGGGATTGCCAGATCCTGATACACGCTATTTTGCCGGGTTATATCGCGCATATCGCCGCGATGGCGAGAAAGCGTGCCGCCTACGAGTCCGGCTGAAAGCAAACGGTTATCGGTATAAATGGTCATGCGTTTAATTTTTTTAAGTGGACGGTGCCGATTTTATCCGCCAGTAAACATCCGGCTAAACGCTTAAAGCGGGCCGGATCGTCGCTGGCGTAAATGGTTAATTTGCCACGTCCGCGGGTTTCGTTTTGATGATGTTCACACAAAAAACGCGTAGCGGCTTGCGCCAGCGTTTCGGCCGAATCTACCAACTGCACACGCGGGCCCAGCACGCGGCCGATTACTTTTTTAAGCACCGGATAATGCGTGCAACCCAAAATAACCGTATCCGCCCGGCTGTTAATTACCGACGACAAATACGTCTTGGCCACCAGTTCCGTGGCGGGGTTTTTCACCCAATTTTCTTCCACCAGTGGCACAAAAAGTGCACAGGTCTGTTGGGTAATTTTAGCACGGGGCAACCGCTTCAAAATGGCTTTGGGATACGCGTTACTTTTGACAGTCGCCTCTGTACCCAGTACGGCGATGTGGCCGTTTTGGGTAGTACGCGCGGCCCGCTCGGCCCCGGGTTCAATCACACCCAAAACAGGAACGCGGCATTGTTTACGCAGTTGCGGCAAGGCCAACGCCGAGGCGGTATTGCACGCCACGATAATCATTTTTACCCCTTGGGCTTGTAAAAACCGGGCAATATCCATGGAAAAACGGGTTACCGTTTCTTTAGATTTAGATCCATAAGGCACGTTGGCGGTATCGCCAAAATAAATTAAATCTTCTTGTGGCAAGGCGCGGCGCAAGGCGTTTAGAATCGTCAAACCGCCCAGGCCGGAGTCAAATATGCCAATTGCTTGTTTTTTCATATTTATATTATATGAATTATTGGACAAAAAACTCACTTACTGATTTTGGATCTTATGGATCACCCCGCCCCGGTGTAATCCTAAATGGCCCGTTCTGCTGCTTTGCCGGTTTATTGTCAAAAAGAAAAATAGATAAAAATTGATATCCGATAGCCCCTCTTTGGACAAAAAACTTTTCCGGACGGACGGTTTTTTGTGCTAGAATATCTATATGCGGTTACTCAAAATCTTTTTACTCGCCGGGCTGGTAGCCCTGGGCGGCTCGGAGGCCGTCGCGCAGACGTCCGCCGCGGGGACAGTGCGTAAAGCGTCGTCGGCCGGACGAACTGTCGCCGCCGCAACCACGTCGGCCAAAACGTTCGCCCCGCTTTTGGTGGGAGGCAGTTTTTCGTCGAAAACAGATCCGTCCGCCACCCCTGTATTTGACCAAAATGCCCGCAATGCCGAAGTGGCCACGCTCAACCAAAAACTCAAAAACAAACAATTTATTGAAGTCGTCCAACGCATTAACGAACTGACCGCCCAAAATTTTTTAGACAGCCGCTTTTATCTTTTACTCGCCATTGCATACGACGGGCTAGGCAAGCAGGATGATGTCATCTACGCCGCTTCGCAAGCCATTGCCGTGGCACCGCAAGATTCCCGCGCGTATATTCTGCGCGCCGGGGCCTATTTCCAACGGGAACAATACGAACGCAGCCAATTAGATTTAGACACCGCACTCCAACTCAACCCGAACTCCAAACTGGCGCAAAAATACCAAGAACAACTCAAAGCCAAAACTTTTACGACTAAAACAAAAAAGGAAGAAAACCCCGAAGCCGCCCAACGTTCTAATTCCACGGGGATGATCTTGTATTTTGCGGCCGTTATCGTAGCGATTTTACTATATGTATATTGGCGGTATGAAGATGTTTTCCGCCGGCAAAAAAGTTCGTTCTCCCGCCGGGAAGTGGAAGTGAAAGAACAGTACGATTTCATCCGCCAAATCGGCGAGGGCGGCATGGGTAAAGTCTATGAGGCCTACGACAAAGCACTTAAACGCAAGGTCGCTATTAAACGCGTCCGGCCCGAACTCGTGCGTAGTGCGTATGTACGCGAGCAATTTTTAGCCGAAGCCCGCATGGTGGCCCTCTTGCGCCACCCGTGCATTGAAGAAATTTATACCGTCATAGAATCCGAAAATTCGCTCTACCTCGTGTTTGAATATATTGACGGGCAGACGCTGGAAACCCGTTTGGATATAGACGGACGGCTGCCGTTCTCCAAGGTGAAAAAGATTTTTGAATATGTCTGCCAAGGATTACAATACGCCCACTCGCAAGACATTATCCATTGCGATTTGAAACCCGGCAACATTATGATTTACGGCGACGAAAAAGCCAAGGTCATGGACTTTGGCGTAGCCAAACGCGCCATTGACCACGATACCGGCGCACGTACGGTGGCCGGCACTCCGGCTTATATGGCTCCCGAACAACAAAAAGGATTTATGCGTAAACAGTCGGACATCTATTCCCTGGCACTTTGTTTGTATGAAGCGTTAGTCGGGCAAGTCCCGTGGACAGTCAAAGGGTTTGATATTGCTAACAAAAAAATTGTACCCGCGTCCACATTAGCCCCGGATGTCCCCAAAGAAGTGGACCAATTATTAGAGGACGCACTTAAAGAAGATCCCAAAGAGCGTGTCCAATCTATGGACGAGTTTTGGAATCGCTTGCAGGCCATCGCGCCGCTGGAAGAACATATGGAACAAACCCATTATTAACGCGTAAAAAACTTTACAAATTACTTTACAGGTAGTATGATGTAAGTAGGTAGGGCGAGAAAATGCTTAAAAAATATATCATCTCAGAAAAAAAATTACAAGAAACCGACGCTGCCGCTGCCCAAGTATATGTATATACTAACCCTACGGTGGACGAACAGCGTTTCTTGGTCAACAACTATCAAATTGACGAGCACACCCTTTCTTCCGCGTTAGACCCGGACGAACTCCCCCGGTTGGAATTTGAACCGGAACATACCGTCATGATTTATAAACGCCCTAAGAATTATTCCGGCAAAGACCAGTTGGAATTCAAAGTGGCTTCCGTAGGGATGTTTTTATTTCAAGACAAATTGGTCGTCGTCTTGGCGGACGACATCCCGCTTTTTGTGGGCAAACGCTTCCAATCGGTTACCACCATTAAAGAGATTTTCTTGAAACTGGTCTATAATGCCATTTCCCATTATGTGGAACATTTACGCATTATCCACATGATCTCCGAAGAAATTGAAGACAAAATGGACGAATCTATGGATAACACCTACCTGCTCAATTTGTTTAGTTTAGAAAAAAGCTTGGTGTATTACGCAGAAGCGATTTCGTCCAACGGTTTTGTATTTGAAAAAATGCGTAACTTATCGGTACGGATCGGGTTGGAAGAGCGTGATGTGGAAATGTTAGACGATATTATTGTAGAAAATATGCAATGCAAAACCCAAGCGGATATCCACTCCAACATTTTAGCCCAACTGTTAGGGGCGCGGGCTTCCATTGTCAGCAACAACTTAAACCTACTGATTAAAAAGTTAAACGTCATTACCATTTGGATGATGGTGCCTACGTTAGTCGTTAGTGCCTACGGCATGAACGTCGCCCTGCCGCTGGCCAACCACCCGGACGCCTTTTGGATGCTCATGGGCATTTGTTTAATTTTGGTATGGTTGGTGATGATGTACTGGCGGCATAAAAACTGGTAATAACCCGCTTGTTTGTATCTTATCCCTATATATGCCCCGGTCTTGCCGGGGTTTTTTGTTTCCATACGGCTACTCCAAAAATGGTATAATAAATAAGACTAACTAAAATGGTACTAACACTATACAAAAGGGTGATTATATTATGGAAAAGAACTTATCTTCGGGGGCACTCGTAAGAAACATACAAAAAGACATCCACGCGGAAGCTGATATTCCCGCAGGATACGGCAAAACGGAAAGTTACCTTTTGCCCAAAGACCCGGCTTGGTTATTCCTATTTTGGGAAATTACCTCCGGCACGCTGGATTTTCTAAAAAGCCAATACGGGCCGGACACGCTCAATCAAGCCCGCACCATTATCCGCTTGCATGATGTAACCAACGTCGCTATATTTGACGGAAACAACTCGGTCAGCCATTATGACATGCCGGTCTTGTTTGAAGCACGCAGTTGGTACATCAATGCCCCGCAATCCGGCCGCAGTTACGTGGCCGATTTGGGTTATTTGACGACCGACGGACGTTTTATTTTAGTAACCCGCAGTAACGCCACCGCGTTGCCGCCCGGCCGTGTATCGGATATTATTGACGATAAATGGATGATCGTAGAAGGCGATTTCCAAAAACTCTTAAAACTCTCCGGGGCTGACTACATTGGCTTAGGTGCCAGCGAACGCATGCAAGTCGTAGGCCAACGCTGGAAACTAACCGAATTGACCCCTTCCGGCGCACCGAGTTCGTGGTCGTCTTTTGCCTTACATTTAGACAAAATACAAGAGGACGAAGACATCTGGTTGCAAGCCGATTGTGAAATTATCATTTACGGCTCGGCTTCTAAAAATGCCATCGTCAGTCTCAACGGAAAAGATATTGAATTGCAAGAAGGCAAATTCTCTATCCGCCAACATTTGCCGGCGGGCAGTATCGTAGAGTTGCCCATCCACGCGCGTAACGCCAAAGGCGATAAAACGCGCCATATTCATATTAAAGCCCTGCGCGAACAAGGAAAATAACTATGGGACAAGAAAAAGGTTATCTCGCGCTCGTATTACACGCGCACTTGCCGTTCATTAAGCACCCGGAGTATCCGGACTTTTTGGAAGAAGATTGGTTTTATGAAGCCATGGTGGAAACGTATATTCCGCTACTCAATGTGTTTGAGAACTTAACGGAAGAAGGTACCGATTTCCGCCTGACCATGACATTAACCCCCCCGCTGTGCAATATGATGGGAGACCCGCTCTTAATTGACCGCTTCCGTCATTATCTAAACCAACGGGTGGAACTCTCGCAAAAAGAACTCAACCGCACGCAAGGCACCGAGTTTGAAGGGGTCGCGCGGATGTACTTTAATAAATTCCGCCGCTACCAAGATTTATTTGAAAACCGGTATCACAGGCATGTTTTGCAAGGGTTTAAGAAATTTCAAGACATGGGCAAGTTGGAAATTATTACCTGCTGTGCCACCCACGGCTATTTGCCGCTGATGGTACATAAGGAAAGCGTCAATGCCCAAATCAAAATTGCCGCTCACGACTACCGCAGCCGTTTTGGCAAAAACCCGCGCGGCATTTGGTTGGCCGAGTGTGCCTATAATCCCGGAGATGATAAATTCTTACGCGAGGAAGGCATCCGTTTCTTCTTTACCGAAGCCCACGGCATTTTACACGGAACCCCGCGGCCGAAATACGGTATTTATGCGCCGGTATATTGCCCGCAAACAGGCGTTGCCGCGTTTGCGCGCGATATGGAATCAGCCCAACAAGTATGGAGTGCCGAATCGGGCTACCCCGGCGACCCGCGCTACCGCGAATTTTACCGCGATTTAGGGTATGATTTAGATTACGATTACATTAAACCGTATCTCCACTCCGACGGCGTACGCCGCAATATCGGCATGAAATACCACAAAATTACCGGCAAGGTTGCGCTCAACCAAAAGCAAGCCTACAACCCGTATGAGGCGCGCGAAGTAGCCGCCGAACACGCCGGCAATTTTATGTTTAACCGCCAAAAACAGATTGAATATCTCAGCACCATTATTGACCGCAAACCGTTAGTCGTATCTATGTATGATGCGGAATTATACGGACACTGGTGGTACGAAGGAATTGATTTCTTAGAGTTTTTGTTCAAAAAAATCTATTACGATCAAACCGATATCAAACTGATTACCCCCAGCGAGTATTTGGGCATGTACCCGCAAAATCAAGTAGTACAGCCGTCCATGTCCTCGTGGGGCGACAAAGGATACCACGACGTGTGGCTTAACAGCGGTAATGATTGGATTTACCGTCACCTCATCAAAGCGTCCGAACGCATGATGGAACTGGCTAACAAATTCCCGCATGCGGAAGGATTACTGGGCCGGGCGTTAAACCAACTCGCGCGCGAACTGGTATTGATGCAATCGTCCGACTGGGCCTTTTTGATGACAACGGGTACCGCTAAAGAGTACTCCACCAAACGCACCAAAGACCACGTAAAACGCTTTAACGAGTTGTACGAACAGGTGCAAGGCAACCGCATTGACGAAGGATATGTGTATAATTTAGAGCAGAAAGATTCTATCTTCCAGCAAATAGATTATAACGTTTATTCGTCGGCCGCCAAAGAAGAAGTGTTGAAAAAATACTAATTCTCATACACAAACGCTATCTACCCCCCCAGGCTTTCCCGGAGGGTTTATATGTTAAGGGCTTGGGTGTCATAGACTTCTGGCTCTTTACTTTTTTGAAATCAAAGTTAGAATGAGAATATGAGGGTATCTCTTAAAACAATCTTAATAAGTCTTTGTCTAGCCATAGGATTTATTTCTCCGGCTCAGGCACAGTTGCCCAAACAACTTGGGAAATCGGCTTTTACCGGACTCACCAGAGCCCTGTCGCCCAAAACACCCAAAGGCCCCTCTTTATACAAATGGCCGTCCTCCCTGCACCGCCAAGTTCAATCTGCTCTTTACGGCCCGGCTTCGCGCCTAGATCATTTTTCCAAACAACTTACTCCCGCCATGTCGGATAGGTACTCGCCATCTAACAAGGTAGCACCTGTAACGTATGTCAATGCAAACCAGTTGACTACCGCCATAGACCGTGCTTATACGGCTTCAACAAACCTCTCCCTAGATCGTCTAGTACTCGTGCAAGACACCTGGGAAACGTCGGCATTAAAGCAACTATATGAAGAACAACAATTCTACTCATCGGAAATCATTGCCGGGCATGAATTACGCCAACAACTATCGCAAATCCGTGAACTGACCGCCCAAAGTATAGAGCAGTTACAAGAGGGTATTAACCGCCTAAAAAGTAAAACCCTTCAAAACTATCTGACTACTAATTTGCAAAACGCCAATCTCGCGAACATGTACCAAGATTTGACCGATTACTATATGTTGGACGGAAACCCGATCCAAGCTTCGTACAATTATTCATTACGCCACCCCCGCAAACCTAATTTATGGATGCGCCGGCTGATGCGTAGCCCGTTTGTAGAAAACACCTTACAACAACAGGCCGGGCAACTGTTAAATACCGGATACCCTACGCCGGAAGACCAAAACCACTTATTGACCGTTTTACAACAGATGAATACGGAGTTTGAAGGAAGTTTATGTACTCTCTATGCCACTAAAAGCGTAAATCAAAGAATTGACTTCTATCGTCAAACTACACAAAAATTATCCGACTTTATTGCCCAAAATGGTCGCCGTCCCAAAAAGAATACGGCTAATCCACAAGAGCAAAAATTAGCCATGGATATTGAATTTGCCTTGATTATAACAGCGACTTCCCAGATAGAACCTTATGCCAGTGAATTAAAAAAATTAAAGGCGGTATGGGATGTCCACGAGCCGCCCCATTGGACGCGGGAACAAACCCTGGACGCGTTTGAAAAATTTATACAAAAAACAGGCCTGGATTTTCCGCGCTCTTTGGTTCAGTATTCCAATTTATCTGCCCAAGAAACAGCCCTTTACGATAATATGAGTTATTGGATGCGACAAGATCCTACCCTTCAACGAGTCGTCCACGTATTGCAACGAAAATACTTTCCATAGTGCCAATGCAAAAAACCCGCCCCTGGCAAAACCGGGAGCGGGTTTTTATTTTACAACCAATTATTTATATTCTAATTTAACCAATTTATATTTTTTCGGTCCGCGCGGCAATTGCGCTTCAAACGTATCACCTTGCGCATGGCCCAATACTCCGTTGGCTAGCGGAGACTTAACAGACAACAGCCCTTTATCCGGGTTGGACTCCATAGACCCGACCAACGTATAGGTAAATTCAATATCGGCCTCTACGTCTTTAATTGTTACCGTGGCCCCGATACGGGCTTTACTGCGGTCCACTTCTAAATCATCCGTAATTTGCGCGTTACGCAAACGGGTTTCCAATTCTTGAATGCGGATCAAGGTTTCCGCTTGTTTTTCTTTAGCCGCGTGATATTCGGCATTTTCTTTCAAATCGCCCTGGGCGGCCGCTTCGCCGATTTCGTTAGATAACTGGGCTTTTTGTTCTTTTAATTCTTTGAGTTCGTTGACTAACGCCTCATATTTTTTACGGCTTACATAAAATTGTTCCATACTGTTTACTCCTTACTGCTTATTTAAGTGTACTATTTTATCCGCACTTATTTCAATCGTCTTTCCTTATATTATATAATCAAACTATGCGGCCATTTATAATGATACTGGTAAGCGCAGTCCTCTTTGGTGCGTGTAACACAAAAACAGAGCATCCCCGGGTGCGTATTGCGCGGGAAAACGCCCCCGCAGTGGTAGCCATCAATATCTTACAGGAAAACGGCTCCACCCATACGGCTACCGGTTTTGTACTCACGCCGGACGGACTGATTGCCACCAATCGCCACATTATGGACAAAGCCCTCTACTTAAATATCACTTTTAGCGACGGCACCGTTTCCGCAGAAGCCAAACCGGTAGCCCTGTCTAATACCGTAGATTTAGCCCTGCTACAAATTCCGGCCCACTATTTGCCTACCGTTACCGTAGCAGACTCATCCGAAGTACAACCCGGGCAACCCATTACCGTAATCGGCAATCCGCGCCGCCTGCAAAATACCGTTTCTGACGGAGTAATCAGCCAAGTGCGCCAAAAACCCGACGGCACCCTTTGGCACCAAATCAGCGCACCGCTTTCCCCCAGTTCCAGCGGCAGTCCGGTATTTAATGGAAAAGGTGAAGTTATTTCCGTGGCCTTTGCCAGTTATAATGGCGCAGGAAACCAAAATCTAAATTTTGCCATACCGTCGCATTATTTGTTGGAACTAGTCCGGGCGTCCGGCTACCAACTTCCCGTCCGCACACCACCTACTAATGCTTTTGTCCGGCACGTTCAAAAGGCATGGGCTATCGTCAAACGGCCTTTCAACGCCCATAGGCCCAAAGGCCTATCTTACCGTAGGGCTTAAAAATCCTTGAAAAAAAATCCCAAAACAAATAAACTATTTAGAGAGATATTTTTCCGTCGGCAAATAGATTTCTAAAGGATTTATTATGAAAAAATATATCAGATATGTAGTTTTAGTAATTGGCTTGGCCTTGTTTATATTTTTAATGCTCCCCTTTTTAACCACCCCCGAAAAGCCGGGTACGTCTTCCGCGGCCGCCCAAAAACCGCAGATTTTTACTTCCAATCCGCTTACGGCCATTGCCCGTAAATTGTGGAGTAAATTATCCGGTCAATCGGCGCGTCCCGGCTTATCATCCGCCAATTCGCCGGAACTGGCCCAACGGGCCGCCGCTAAAGGACAACCGGGCAAAGAATCGGGGAACACTACGCTGTTAGCGTCCCGTTTTAAAACCCAACCCGCTGGTGAGCAGGAGGAAACTCCGGCTAATGATCCGGATATGGAAAATGCCCGATTTTTCTTGCAAGACGATAACGGAGAATGGGTGCTGATCCGTCAACGCGCCCCGGAGGCCTCTTTGGCTGGCATGCACGAAATTTCTATTAAGGAAGACGCTTACGACCGTTACGTTAAACAAGAGCGTAACGCCCGTTTTACGCCAACGGCCCGTACTACCCAAACCGACCAAGTGCCGGATTCCAAATGGGCCAGCCTGGTTGCTCCGGTAAAACGCTTCCTCGGTTTTGACAACGCACAAGCGGCACAAACCGGGCCGCTGTTGGCTAGTGGTTCCGCCGACACTTCTGCCAGACGTTCTCCTTCGGCTCCGTCTAATAATACGGGCGGAACGTCCGCTTCCGGCCGCTCGGCGTCCTTGCCGTATCGTGCCGCGCCGAGCCAACTAATTAGTTTAATTAACCCCTTTCAGATAATCAAAGAATCGGCTGATTTAGTAGCCAATTCCACCCAAGATGAAACTAAACGGGAAGAAATCCGCCGTACCCAACAGGAAGAATACCAACAATATGTCCAACATGCGTTGCAAGAGCAATTGGCCGCTTTAGCAGGGGACGAAGTCGCGCAAGACCAACTGCCAAAAACATTAGATTGCGATTCGGATAAAGGAATGATAAGGGAAGATAACGCTAGCGCGTGTAACCGTGAAGAAAAAGATGCCACAGAAGAAATCAAGGCAAAAAACCGCAACACCTTCCGGGAATTAACCGGTATGGAATTGCCCGATACGGCTTTAGTGCCGGTATTAGGCATTGCAGATCCGGCTAGCGTCCAATCCATTGATCCGGAGTATGCTACTGAAACTGATTTAATGTATGCGTTTATGTTGGAGCAAAACAACTGCCAAAAAGGCGGATGTTTTTGGGTAGCCAACGCAAAACAAAGCGTCAAAATTTTACAGCCGTCCATTGAAGCGGCCGGCGTTTCTTTTGTTGGCGATCCATTGGGTAAATTCCCCCAACTCAAAGAAGATTTCGTGGCCGAGCAAATGCGCCTGTATGAAAAGCAAAACCCGCAAGCCACACAAGAAGAAAAACAAAAAAGGGAAGAAAATTTGAGGAAAGCAGCACCGCCCCATATTTTCTATACGCAAGAGGATATGACCACCTTGCTAGCCCAATTACAACCCGGTGCCACCGACAAAACGCAAGCTGAAGGAGAAAAGGGGCCCACCCCGGTACTCTACTTGCCGGATGCCGCTGATGCTAAAGCATTTGCCGACCAATACGGTTATGATGTGCCCTTCGTGTTTGGCCGCCAACAACATTTAGTTTTCTCGGAAAGCGAGGGCACCACCATGGAGACCCGTTCTGATATCGTTACGCGTGATTTGGCCGCCCATGTCAACTTAATGCAAGGGCTGATCAAGCACACCCAACAGGACGCCGCCGGAAAGGCCGTCCAAAACACGTTTGCGCCAATCAACCAGAACATTCAGGCCCAGGCGGCCGAAGACCTCAAACGCTTTGATCAAAATTCCGGGCTGTCTACCCGATAAATTGTTTCTTCTCTTTTGATCCCGCCCTTGCCGGCGGGGTTTTTTGATTCTTTTTTCGGGTTTATTTTTTATCCAAAAACGGGTATAATGGGTATATAGTTTCTACGCGCGTTACGCGCGCGATAGCCAAAGGAGCCAAACCAAATGAAAAAACTGCTGAACTTGTGCCTGTTTGCTGCACTTATTTTTGTGGCGGGCTGTTATACGACGTACCAAGAAACTCCTTACGACCGCACCTCTGCCGCCGACGAATACGAAAAATTTTTAAGCAAACATATTTTTGCCGCCTGCCAAAATGCCGGACAACCCTATGCGTTATATTCTTTAGCCAATCTCAAAAAAACGCCGTCCAATGACGACCCGCATTACAAAGTCCATTTTGTCAACGGGCCCTGCAAAGGCCAAACGGTATGGACTACCCAAGTAATTTTGAAAACCGCGCCCGTCGGCTCGGAAACGCTTCCCAACGGAACAGTGGTCCTACGCAACTACTACAACCCCAAAAAATCGTTTGACCAAGAACAAACCGACCGTTGGCATGTGGGTATCGTAAGCAACAACAAACGTACCAACCAAAACATTGTGGACTTGGTTTTCCCGCGCGACCGTAACGATTTTAACCCCGCGCGCGAAAGCATTTACTTGCGTAACGTGCGTTATATTGTTTCGCCGGAAATAAAAGATGTCCGCACCTTTATACGTTAAGGATTTTTTATGAAATTAAAATTGATTGCCTTGTTTAGTTTTTGTCTATTCGTTCCTGTGTTTTTGTCGGCCGCCGAAGGCGACCCTATTGCGTTGGAAACCGCCGTTTTAGACGTCCCCACCGCTGACGTGTTTGACCGCTATCAAACGTCCTTTTTAACCCGGGCTTATGCACACGGAACTCTCCGGGAGACTATTGATTTTGGCGTATATCCGCGCATCACTTTGGGCATATCGTTAGCGGTACACGAACTGATCGGTTCGTCTCCTTCCATACGGACATTCAATCCAGATTTTCAAGTCAAATGGAAAATTTACGACGGAAACTTGTATTTGCCGGCTATCGCTATCGGATACGACGGCCGCCGCTACGGTTACGGGTACGATTCTCACCGCAAATATACCCATACCAAAAAATACTTGGATAACCGCAAAGGCGGTTATGTTACCTTTTCGCGCGAGATTATCGTGCCGGGCCTTAACGCAACTGCGGGGATGAGTTTATCCGATTTTGATTTTGATGAACTCCACGGATTTGCCGGCCTTTTCTACCGCTTAAACGACCAAATCGGTGCTTTTACCGAATGGGATAATGTGCGTAATATCCGCGAATCGCGGCTCAATGCCGGACTACGCTTTTATTTGCACCCGGCTCTGGCTATTGACGGTGCCGTACGCCGTATCGGCCGCGGCGAGGAAAGCGAACGCATCCTCCAAATCCGTTACGTAACTAATTTTTAGGAGTCTGTATGAATACACCTGCACCCGCTACCGGCAAAACTTCACGGCGCAACACTATTTTCATTAAGAAAAATTTGCAGTTGCGTTACATGGTACTTATTATCCTTAGCGTATTATGCGGGCTAGCCATTATGACCTTTGAACTGACCGCTACGTTAAGTGATTTGTTTGATATGCACCCCGTTCTCATGCAACCGATTTACGACGAGTTCCCCCATATTGCGGCCAGTTTTTTCTATAAAATTATGATTTATTTATTATTCGTCGTCGTCATTTCGGCCTTTCTATCCCACAAAATGGCCGGACCAATGTACCGCTTTGAACAAGTCTGCAAGGCCATCGCCAAGGGAGATTTTTCCCAACGGATACACTTGCGTCAAGGCGACCAATTTGTAGAATTACAAGATGACTTCAACGCCATGATGGACCGCGTAGAAGCCGAAATCAATAAAAATAAGAATAAACCAGCATGCTAAAAAAAATATATCTTTTGCTCGCGCTTACCGGATTGTGTTTAATGCCGGCTCAGGCCCAAAAAGAATACGGCCTTAATTTTTCCAGTTTAATTAACGATAATTTATCGTTGGAAAATGCCATCCGTTTGGGACTGGAAAACAACTCGGACTTTTTAACCGCCCGCCAAGAAATTGCCGTGGCCGAACAAAAAGTCAACGAAGCCAAATTTCTTTCCTTGCCGCAACTGGCGTTGCAAGGTACTGCTACCTGGTACGATTTAGACTATCCGATGGTATTATCGGAATCGGTCGCCAACCGCTTTTTGCCCGGGCAAAGTCTGGCCGATAAGCAAGACCAGTTTTTTGGCGTAGGCATTACCGCCACGCAATATCTTTATTCCGGCGGACGCATCCGCAACACCCTTAAAATTGCGCGTGCCAACTTAAAACAAGTGCAAAGCCGGTACGAAGCCGTCAAAAACGCTACCGTACGCAACATTAAAATTGCATTTTACAATTTACTGTTTGCCCAACAATACGACCAACTGATGCAAGATTTATCCGACAAAGCCCTCGCGTGGAACCCCCGTGCTTCCGGCGACGCATGGACGCAACTGCGCGTGCAAAGTTTACTGGCCCAACTGCAAAATCAACGCCGCGAAGCGGCCCTGCGTTTAGCCCGCGCCCGTCAAGACATGCTGGCCAGTCTTAATAAAGAATCTAATGCCGATTTTACCATTACCGGCGATTTTGCCCCCGTTCATGTGGACGCAGAATTGGCCCAACTTAATTTACGTGCTATGGAATACCGCCCGGAATTAAAATCGGCCATTTATGCGTTGGAGTTAGATAATATCTCCATAGATTTGGCCCTTTCTAAACGCTACCCGGATGTCATCTTAAATGCCACCTACGAGCAACTGGGCGCGGACACGCTAGAAGATACCAATAAACAAGTTTCACTGGCAGTACGTTTACCGCTACCGTATAATTTTTCGTCGCAAATTGCCCAAAAAAAAGCCGAACAACAAAAAAGCACCTTGCGCCGGGCCAAAATTGAAGATACCATCCGCGTAGAGGTGGCCCGCAATTTTGAAGAACTGCGTTTTTGGCAAAACGAAGTTTTACAACGCCAAGACCATTACAACCAATTAACCGCCTTATTTAATAAGGCCCAGAAAAACAACTCCAAACAAGGTATTGTCCCTTTAGAAGCATTAAACGCCTATACACAAACCGCGCACGATTATTTAGAAGCCGTGCGTCAAAATATGATGGCTAAGGCCTGGCTGGAATGGGCCGTAGGACAGGACTTATAATGAAACGTCTATTACGCCGTACGGCCGCGCTGCTGATTTTGGCCGTATGGGCCGGGGTACCTTTGTTTGCGCTGTCGGAACGGACAGAGGACGAGGTATTGCGTAATTTTTTGTGGCAAAATTTTATTGGTACGCCCGCGGCTAACCGTCCCAAAATCGGGGTGGCATTATCAGCCGGCGGCGTGCGCGGGTTTGCCCATGTGGGCACGTTAGAGGCCCTTACCAATGCTGGCGTGCCAATAGATATGTTATCCGGTACTTCTATGGGGGCGGTAATCGGTTCGTTATATGCAAGCGGCCTTCCCACCGAACGGCTATGGGAAATCAGTTCCCACTTAACCATGCAAAACATCTCGCCCGATTTTAACCTCATAGGACTATGGCGGTTTTTGTTCGCCAAAAAATTGCCGTCGTCGGCCAATTTAGCCAATTTCTTTCAAGAACAAGTGGGCGATATCCAATTTGAAGATTTGAAAATTCCGTTTACCTGTGCCGCCATGGACGTAAAAACCGGCGAGCGCATTACGTTTGATTCCGGCCCGTTAGCCATTGCCGTACGCGCCAGTATGAATTTACCCGGCGTATTTGAGCCGGTACAATACCGCCACCGTTTGTTGGTGGACGGCGCGGTAGTAGATTATTTGCCGGTGGAAGCCGTTAGAAAAATGGGAGCCGATTATATTATTGCGTCGGTTACCCCGCCGGACTTTTTTTCCACCACGCCCAAAACCATAGCGGCTTATTTACTGCGGATAGGAGATGTGCGCGGCGCGGCTATGATTGAAGAAGCCGCCCAAAAAGCCGATTTTGTACTTGTAAACCGCGTGCTGGACGTGGGTACGCTGGAATTAGATAAATTACATAAAGCCGGCGAAGAGGGCATTGTAGAAGCCCATCAACATTTAGAGGAATTGCAAGAATCCATCTTGCTTTTTGCATTAGATGACATACTTAAACCGTAAAATTTTCGGCTGGATAGGGCTCATTTGCTTGACGGGTTGTTCGTCCGGCTTTTTGGGGCTTGCCCCGCTAAACGACCGCAAAGAATATATTCAAGGGCGTAACTCCTACGACGACGGGCAGTACCAAACGGCCGTAACCCAACTGACCGAATATATTTACAAAACCAAAAATGTGTCCCGTCGCGAGGCCCGCGCTTACCGTCTGTTGGGAAGCAGTTACGAAAAGATCGGCGACCCCAGCCGCGCCTTGGAAGTTTATTTGGAAGCGTTAGAATTTCACCCGGATAACGTACCCCTTTTGTTAGAGGCCGGGCATTTGTACCAAGAAAACGGCCTTACGACCCGTTCCATAGAAATGTATGAAAAAGCGTTGCAGGAAGAACCGCAAAACGCCGAAGCATTAGCCGGACAAGCCCTCAATTACTCTACGCTTGGTTTTTACTCCAAAGCGCGTCAATTTTACAATCAGTTTTTTGCCCAAACCGACCAAGTTTCCCCCATTTACCGCGCCCGTTATGCAAATACCTTTTTACGCGAACGCAATTACGAACAGGCCTTCATCCATATTACATTGGCGCTGGAGCAAGATCCGGCCCAAGCCGATTTTTGGCACGTCAGTGCCGAAGCACGCCACGGGCTCAACCGTTTGCCCGAGGCACTAACCGATTTAGATAGGGCTATTCAACTCTCACCGGAGCGCACCGATTTTTTGGCTCAAAAAGCCTTATGGCTTTACGAGGCGGGACAATACAAACTATCGCTACAAACCGCCGATAACTTATTAAAACAAAAGCCGGATAGCCCGCTGGCCCGGCTTATACAAGCATTAAATTGGCAAAAACAAGGCAAAACCCAACCGGCTAACCAACAGTTGCAACAAATTATCCACCAACTGCAAACACAGCCCAATTCGTTCATCGGGCACGTCGCTAAAAAATTAGCCGCCGCTAACTAATTTTATTTTCCCCAACAGCCAAAACAGCCCCTAAATCTGCCAAGAATGAGGCAACAGAAACCGTTTTTACTACCGTTACACCGGGTGAATTGAGATTTATTCTTCGTTGGGGACAGGAAGGAGCAGTTTTTCAAACTCGCTGACCGGCAACGGACGCGCGAAGAAATACCCTTGTGCAAAATCACACCCGACAAAACGTAAAAACTCGGCTTGTTCGGCCGTTTCTACGCCTTCGGCAATTACCTTGGCATCAATGGCTTTAATCATTTCCACCGCCCCCTGTACCACTTTGCGTGCGGTGGGGTTCTGTTCGCATCCGCTGACAAATTCTTTATCCAGTTTAATGCTGTCAAACTGCAAACTCTTTAATACGTTTAACGACGAGTAGCCCGAACCAAAATCGTCCATGGCCACCGAGAACCCTTTATTATGTAGCCCGCGCACCACATTTTGCGCCAGTTCGCGGTTGTTTAAGATCACGCTTTCGGTCAGTTCCACTTCAATTAACCGGTGCGGCACGTCGTACTCGTCCACAATGTGGGTCATCTGCGGGATATAGCGCGAATCGTTTAAGTGGAGCCGCGAAAAATTAACGGCTATCGGCACTTGCTGTTTACCGTCGCTGCGCCACTTGGCTAAAAATTGCACGGCCTGCTCCAAAATAAACATATCCAATTTTAAGATAAATCCGTTACGCTCAAAAAGCGGGATAAAATCGTCCGGGCGGACCAGTCCGCGCTCGGCTTGGTTCCACCGCACCAAGGCCTCGGCCCCTTCCATCTTTCCGGTTTGGAAATTAAATTTAGGTTGCAACATCAGCGCAAACGAACCATCCGCCAACGCCTGTTCCATCATGCTTTCCAGTTGCCGTTCCTGCGAGAGGCGGTGGCGGTCTTTTTCGTCGTAAAAGCGGATAGATTCTTTAGAGGATGCCTTGGCGTTTAATAACGCAAACCGGGCCCGGTCCAGCGCGATATAGAACGGCACATTTTCTTCTACTTTATACACGCCAAATACGCCGTCCACCATCACGCACGAATCCATGCCGGTGCAATCACGGCGGATTAAAGTTAGCCAGTTCATAAGCCGGGTGCGCAATTCCCGCCGGTCTGTAAACGACAACAACAACACAAAGTTATCCGCAAAATTACGGCAGACAAACTCGTTGGCCGTCAGGTTTTCTTTGAATAAATTAGCCACCCGTTGCAATACTAAATTGCCCCATTCATATCCTAATAAATCGTTAATGACCTTAAATTTTCTAATATCAAAGATAATGAGAGCCGCGTTGCCGTTCAATGCGCGCAACCGTTTGTTAAATTGTAACGTCATCCGGTTCAAATTATCCGCCCCCGTCAACGCATCTACAAATGCCGTTTTGAAAAGTTGCCGGTTGCTGTACCGGCGTAAAAACAATACATACAGCACCAACAAACCAAACAGGAAAAACAGAAACGCAAATAAACGTAACGAGGCCCATGTAACCTGTTGGGCTTTGGCTTGAATGGAATCGGTCGGTAATACAGCCAGTAAGTACCAATCATTTACCGTCAGAGCGGTTCCGCGTAGCAAGCGGGCTTGTCCCTCTAATTGGTAACGCACCAAGGTATCTTCTCCGGCCTCAATTTGGGTGCGCAACTGTGAAAAAGTTTTCCCCTTGGAGAATTTGGCCGTGGCTAATATCTCAAAAACATTATCGGCCTGGAAGGGCCATCCGGCCGCTTGCACTTGGCCATCGCGCGAAATAATCACCGCAAAGCCGTTTTCTCCCAGTGACGAAAGCGTAAGAAACGCACGGTACCGCTCGGTAGGAATTAACGCAAACAACGCCCCCACCGGTTCCATACCGTTATGCAACGAAGCGGCCTGCAAAAGCACCGGGCGTTTACTGCGTGGATCTGTTTGGCGGGAAGAAACAAACATATTTTGCTCCATTGTTTTAAGCAGTACTTCCCGCTGCCAACTTTCGGCCAATGCGTCCTTACGGGCGAGCGAAGTGTCGCCGTGTAACGGAATAATACCTAAATTTTCAAACTCATTATACTTGACCTGCAACTGCAAAAATCGTTCCAGTTTCTTGGGTTCATCCCATGGGTAATTATTCTGTACGGTAATTGCAATCGTATTCACAATACGCTGGTCGGCTTCCAAGGCGCGGGTAAACCCTTCGGCTGTTTCGGTGGCGGCAGCCGTAATGTTAGACACCACATCCCGCTCCAGTAGCACCCCGATATATTGCCAATAAAATATCACCCCGGCCGCTAAACCGGCAATCACCACCAAAAACAAGGCAATAAATCCAACGAGTGAAATACGTTTCATATAATTATATTTTTCCCGGCGTTTTTTGCTGAGCCGTTTGTTCCCGGAAACTCCCTACTACTTGTTGGGAGTAGGCGAAGAACGGATAAAACGGATGTTCCGGTTTGCGTATGTCCGCTTCCCCAAACTCCGCGTGAAATAATTTATCATCTGACACCGCAAACAACCGCACTTGACCCACCGCGCTCGGCGCGGGTAAGGCCGTTCCGGCCGGCAACGCCTGCATGTGAGCGGTTAATTTGCTGGCGTGCGCTAACATACGCGCGGCGGCAGTTTGCAACCCTTCGTTATCGTGCCCGCCGATTTGGCCGCCCAAACCGCTGGGGCTGTTGTTTTCAAAATAAAGGCTACTATCCCCCAGCGAATTAGTAGCCAAAAACAAATGTTTACGTTGGGCTCCGTCGGTCAAAGCCATTTCTATCCCGGCTATCGCAATACGATCCGGCCCTAGTTTTACCACTCCGTTGCGGTTTTCCAGGTTTTTTACATCCAACCAAAAATTACGCATATTGATATACGCTTTTTTCATACGGGCCTCTTGTTACATAATACCATTTTCCCGCCGTTTTTGATAGACGTTTTTAATCGTTTTGCGGTATAATAAAAGAAAGAAAAGGAGGGACTATGACCCGTAACGGACGCGCTGTAATTTTGATGATGGATTCTTTTGGAATCGGTAACGCCGAAGACGCCGCCGCTTTTCACAACGAAGGTGCAGACACACTGGGGCATATTGCCGCCGCGCGCGGCCATTTGAATTTGCCTAATTTAGCCGCGCTAGGGTTATTCAACGCCGCCAAGGCCTCTACCGGCCACGAGGTTCCTGCCGGGCCGCAAGCGGTGGCGCGGATCAATCTGCCGTCCAAATACGGTTTTATGCGCGAGATCAGCCGCGGCAAAGACACTTCGTCGGGCCATTGGGAAATGGCCGGGTGTCCGGTTGATTTTGATTGGGGATATTTCAAACCCGGCTATCCGTCCTTTCCGCCGGAACTTATTGAAAAGATTTGTGTAGCGGCCGGGCTGTCCGGCATTTTGGGCAACAAAGCGGCTTCCGGCACGGCTATTATTGACGAACTGGGCGAAGAACATATCAAAACCGAAAAACCGATTTGCTATACGTCGGCGGATAGTGTGTTTCAAATTGCCGCGCACGAGCAACATTTTGGGTTGGATAAATTATATAATCTGTGCGAAATTGCATTTAAGTACGTTAAACCCTATAATATCGCCCGCGTGATTGCCCGCCCGTTTGTGGGCGAAAAAAAGGGCGAATTTACCCGCACCAAAAACCGCCACGATTATTCTGTTACACCGCCGTACCCAACGGTATTAGATGCTATTAAAAATGCGGGCGGACAGGTAATTTCTATCGGTAAAATTAACGATATTTATGCCAAACAAGGTATTACTAAAGCCGTAAAAGCGGCGGGCCTGGAGGAACTGTGGAACGCAACTTTGCAGGAAGCCGATGCCGCGCCGGCGTTTAGTTTAGTATTTACCAACTTTGTAGATTTTGATATGACATGGGGACACCGCCGCGACGTAGAAGGCTATGCACAAGGGTTGGAATATTTTGACACGCGCCTGCCCGATTTAGCCGCGCAACTAAAAGAGGAAGATATCGTATTTATCACGGCCGATCACGGGTGCGACCCCACCTACCAAGGTACCGACCACACACGCGAACATGTGCCGGTGCTGATGTTTGGCAAGTCTGTAAAACCGCAATTTATCGGCGGACGCGATACCTACGCGGATATTGGACAAACCCTGGCAGATTATTTTAATTTGCCGCCACTACCTGTGGGAAAAAGTTTTTTGGATAAACCCGTTAAATAAGTGCCGTTATTCCCTTTACCCCCGATCGTATTTATCGGGGGTTTATTGTTTCGCAACGAAAGAGCCCTGACAAAAACTTTCGGGATGCCAACTCATTTTATACCGGAAGACGCAGTAACAAGTTAATCCTAGCAACAAAGCCGTACTCTCCAAGCCGCCGAGCCGGAATCCCGCTGCATGTCAAAACAGCCCCCTATACAAAATGGTATAATGAGTTTATGGAACCTGTTTCTACCTCTGTATCTGTCGGTTTATGGATAGCGTTTTGGGTGGTTGTATTATCCGCGCTGTTCGTAGATTTAACCGTATTAAACAAACATCACGGTAAAGTCAGCCTCAAAGAAGCGGGGCTGATGGTGTGCGCGTGGGTATCACTCGCGCTGGCCTTTGGCGGAGCCATTTGGCTGCTGGAAGGGCCGCAACACGCATTGGAATTTTATACAGGGTATGTGCTGGAATATTCACTGTCGGTGGATAATATGTTTGTATTTATCCTCATTTTCAGTTATTTTGCCATTCCGCACGCCTTGCAACCCAAGGCCTTGTTATGGGGCGTGTTGGGGGCAGTCGTACTACGGTTTTTGTTTATCTTTTTAGGCGTAAAACTCATCTCGCTTTTTTCGTGGACGATTTATGTATTTGGCGCGCTGTTAATTTTTACCGCCTTAAAAATGTTACTGCAAAAAGACAACGAGAAATTTGATCCGCAACAATCCGCCGCACTCAAATTGTTACAAAAATTTTTCCCCTTAAAGACCGATTACCACGGCGAAAATTTCTTCGTGGCAGAAAACGCTAAACGCTATGCCACGCCGCTACTGGCCGCGGTGGTAGTAATAGAAATGAGCGACCTTATTTTTGCGGTAGATTCTATCCCGGCGGTCTTATCCATCACCCAGGATGCCTTTTTGGTTTATTCGTCTAACATTTTTGCTATTATCGGGTTACGCTCGCTGTACTTTTTACTTTCCGGCATGGCGGGCAAATTCCCGTACCTCAAATACGGTATTTCCGTTATTTTATTTTTCGTGGGAGTAAAGATGTTGCTCTCGCATTTTGTGCATATTCCGGTGGTGGCTTCTTTGGGGGTGATTGTAGGAATTTTGACATTGTCCATCCTAGCCAGCAAAGTTTTCCCGCCGAAAACAGCATAAACTGGACAGCCCCTAAATTATTTACTACAATATAGTAACCGAATTTATTTCATACAAGGAAGGCAAATTATGGCGTATAAATGTGCAATTTGTGGCAAAGCCCCGGTATCCGGCGGTTCTTACAGCCACTCCAACATGAGAACCAAACGCTCGTTCAAACCGAACTTGCAAAAACAAAAAGTCGTGTTAGACGGTAAAACGCAAACCGCGTACGTCTGCGCGAACTGCATCAAAAGCGGACTCGCCCAAAGACCGGCTAAATAGTTCAACTTTTGAAAATGGCCCGCGCTACATGTAGTGCGGGCTTTTTGTAAAAAGAGGGAGGTTTTTACGTTTTGTAAAAAATCAGTCGTTTTAGTGTGGGGCCTGTTGGCCTTTTTTTCTTACGCGCGCGCGCAAGAAAATACGCCCGCGGACATTGACCCGAACGGGCCATGGATGATTTGCCATATCAGCGTACAAGGTAATAAAAACATCCGCGCTAAAACCGTTACGAAACACGCCAGTGCTAAAAAAGGCGAACTGTACGAAATGGCCCAAGTTTCCGAGGATATCCAATCGGTTTCCGCCTTGGGCAATTTTGACAGCGTGGAAATTGACCTCTCACCGGAAAAAGGTACCCGCAAAACCGACGACGGTACGGTTGAACCGTGCCACCGCATTACGTATATCGTCCAAGAAAAACCGATTTTTGACCACCTATCCTACGAAGGACGTAAACATTTGGGCAAAAGTGCCATTACACAGGCCATGACGCTCAAACTCAAAGACCCGTTCAACGAAGCCAAATTGCAAAGCGATTTAGCCCGTATCCAAGCCAAATACGCCGAAAAAAGTTATATAAACGCGCAGGTTTCGTACGAACTGACCCGCGACGAAAAATTAAACGTCGTTTATGTCAAACTGATTATTGACGAGGGCGCGCGGGTGCGCGTGGGCGACGTAACCTTAAACGGAATCGCCGAACTACCCGCCCAAAAAATTATTAAAAAATCATCTAACCGCACGGGCAAAGTGTTCAAACCGCAAAATTTGCAAAAAGATTGGGTCAAAATGATGCTCTACGGCCGCAACAGCGGATACAGCGAATTTAATCTCACCCAACCGCAAATATCTTTTAACGAAGACAAAACCCAGGCCAACATTACCTACGACGTTACAGAAGGCGAAAAAGTAGATTTCGGCACCGTCGCGTTTGAAGGCAACAATGTGTTCACGCCACAAGAACTCCAAAAGCAAGTGTTTTTCCGCGAAGGCCGCCCGTACAATCAAAAAGATTTTGACAACACCATTACCGCCATCCAAGAAGAATATGCCAACAAGGGTTATTTACAAGTCCAGGTAGAGCCCGTAAAAACCATTGAAAACGGCAAACTCAATTTGACGTTTGATATTTCCGAAGGGCATATTTTCTACATTGACCACGTGGATGTTTCCGGCTACCACGACACCAAAAAACATGTTTTCACGCGTGAACTTTCTATTCATCCCGGCGATTTGTACGATAACGCCAAAATACGCCGCAGCCAAACTAAAATTATGAATTTAGGGTTTATTAACGACGTAAAAATTGACCTACAATCCACCGCCGACCCGCAAAAAGTAGATTTAGATTTTAACATTTCCGAAGGCCGCCCCGGGATGTTTACCGCCGGGCTTGCCATGAGTTCTATGGACGGGCTATACGGGGAACTGTCTATCAATCACCTCAACCTGTTCGGGAGCGCGCAACACTTGTCTTTACGCACCTTATTCGGTAAAGAAATTTTGGACTATACCGTCAGTTGGTACACTCCGTGGATCTACGATAACCCCACCTCGCTGGGCATAGATTTGTTTAATACCCGCCGATACCGCGCATTTGCTACCGACAACCAGGCCTATACCGAAAAGCGTATCGGCGGACGCGTAAAAGTCGGCCCGCGGTTCAAAGACGATATCTACCAACTTTCTATGGGATATTCGTTTGAAAACATTGATATTTACGACGTGGACGACCCCTATAAAGAACGTATTGCCGAGGGCAAGACCAATTTGTCCACCTTGAGCGTAGATTTCGCCGTGGATACCCGCGATAATATGTGGGACCCGACCACCGGGTGGAGAAACTCGTTAGGCCTGTCTTTAGCGGGCGGCCCGATCGGCGGTGATTTAGATTTGTGGTACGTTACTGCGCGCTCTATCTTCAACCATACGGTACTCAATGTCGGCGGGAACTACCCCGTAGTATTTGTCTTATCCAACAAGTTCGGCTCCGTGCAAGGGTACGGCCGCATCCACGAAGTACCGCCTTACGAAAAATACTTCTTGGGTGGCGCGGACACCATCCGCGGTTACGAACGCGCCGGCGAAATCGGCCCGCAGTTCGGGTCGGACATGTATTATGTAATGAACGCCGAACTACGCTTCCCGCTAGTGCGCGAAGGACGGCGTAACATGGCACAATTTGCATTCTTCTTTGATTTGGGTAACTCGTGGAACAAATTTGACGATTTGGAATTCAAACTCGGGCCGGACGAAAAAGAATTTAAAGCCGGTGTCGGAGTTGGGTTGCGTTTTACAACGCCGTCGCTTCCTATTCGCATAGATTGGGGATACGGCTTAAACCACCGCTCGGGCGAGGATCATTCCCATTTCTACTTCAACATCTCAAACATGATGTAGGAGAGGTATGAAAAAAAACTGGGTATTTGTTACGCTACTGCTACTGGCTGGGCGGGCCCTTGCACAAACGCAAGCGCCCGCGGACGCGGATATGTTTTCTAAAGAGGAAGCGGCTGCCGTGGCGGCCTTGCTTGCCAACCAAGCCAAACAAGCCCAAGAAGAAGCCCTGGCTAAACAATCCGAACAGACCGCTAGCGAACCTGCCGAACCGGACGATTCGCAAGAACCCGAAACCGCCCCGGAAAAACCGGCCGCCTGTTTAACCGTTGCCTTTGTGGATATAGACGAAGCATTTAACGAACACCCGCGTACCGTAGCCGTACGGGAACAAATCCGCGAGAAAATTTTAGCCAAAGAAGATGAAGTCGCCCGCGCCAAAGAAGAAATAGAACAACGCACCCGCGAAAATATAATCCTGGCCGCGCAAGGACGGGAGATTAAACCGTTTTACGAGCGTATCGTGGTAGAACCACACCCGCTATTACCCCGTATTGAAGAATCGGCCGATACGTTACTGCTGGGCAATTTACTTAACCGCCTGACGTTTGCTCAAGCGGAAGTGTTGGCGGCCAGCCCGCTCAACACCCCTGCCCGCTTGGAAGATATCACCGCCCGTATGGCCCAAAACAAAAAAGTGATTGAAGAACGTAACTTTTTTATAGATAATTATAAATATACCACGCGCGAAGAAATTTTACAGTTGGAAAAACAAGAAGTAACCGAAATTTTACAAGACATTTATAAAGAAATTAAATCGTTTGCCAAAAAGCGCAATATCAGTGCAATTGTACGCAAAGATGAAATTTTATACGGCGAAAAGCCGGTCAATGTGACGAAAGATTTTATAAACCGGCTCAAAAAATCTAAACAGTACCGCAAACGCGGTAAATAAACAGGAGAAACCATGCAACTGACTCTTAGAGAAATTGCCCAAATTACCGGGGCCGAATATACCGCAAACGCGGATACCGTCATCACCCGTCCGTGCGCGTTGGAAAACGCACAGGAAGGCGGCATCTGCTACATTACTTCTCTGGATAAAACCGACCTACTGGCCGGATTAAAGGCCTCTGCCTTGATTGTACCGCAACAGGCCAAAACGCAAAATTTGCCTTTTTCCGGTGCGCTCTTATACGCCAAAGATCCGGAATGGGCGTTTATTTTACTCCTTAAACACCTAGACGCCGCCCGACCGAAATATACGCCGGGCATCCACCCCACTGCCGTCATCAGCCCGAAAGCCAAACTGGGGACGAACGTATCCGTCGGTGCGTACAGCGTTATTGAAGACGGGGCTACTATTGGCGACAATACCGTTGTTTTCCCGCAATGTTATATCGGCAAAGATGTTACCATCGGCAAACGGTGTTGCATTTATCCGCAAGTAGTCATCCGCGAAGATTGCGTATTAAAAGACGACGTCATTTTACAACCCGGCGCACGCATTGGAGCAGACGGATTCGGGTTTACCTTTCACGACGGCCGCCACCAAAAAATCCCGCAAGTGGGTAATGTGGTGCTCGGTAACGACGTGGAAATTCAAGCCAATACCTGCATTGACCGCGCCAAAATTGCCAGTACCGTCATTGGCGATAATTCCAAAATTGACAATTTAGTACAAGTCGGGCATAACGTACGGGTTGGGCAGAGCAGCATTTTCTGCGCGCAAGTAGGAATTGCCGGCACGACCGAAATCGGCAACGGCGTCATTTTAGCCGGACAAGTGGGCTTGGCCGGACACATGAAAGTAGGCGACCGCGCCCAAATCGGCGCGCAATCGGGCGTCATGGGCGACGTCCCCGCCGGGAAAACCTATTTTGGCGTCCCGGCTATGCCGCAAAAAGAGGCTTTTAAGCAAATGGCCATCATGCGTAAACTGCCCGATATGTATAAAGAATTTCAACAATTCAAAAAAACACTTGAACAGACCCAAAAACTCTCTGTTTGGGGCAAACTTAAAAAACTTATAGGACGATAATTTATGCGAAAAACATTAGCAACTTCCACCGTAATCACCGGCATTGGTTTACATACCGGTAAACCCGCCACTATGACTTTTTCCCCCGCCGAAAACGGCATCACTTTTTTGCGTACCGATATCGCCCACGCAACCCCTATTGTAGCCGACGTTTTTCATGTAGGTTCCACGTTGCGCGGCACCAACCTTAAAAACGAAACGGCCGAAGTATGCACGGTAGAACATGTATTATCTGCCCTGCACGCGCTCGGAATTACAGACGTGCGTGTGGAAATGGACGGTCCGGAACCGCCCGTTACCGACGGGGCAAGCGACATCTATGCGGATGCTTTCTTAAAAGCGGGTCTCCAAGAATTAGCCCAAGAGCAACCGCTTTTAGACGTTAAACGCAAAATCACCTATACCAGCGGAAACATTTTTTACTGCGCCGAACCGGCGGACAAACTAACCTTTACGTTTGTATATGAACACAAACATCCGCTTGTATCCCACTTGGAATATACGCTGGAACTGACCCCCGAAAATTATTTACAACAAATTGCCCGGGCGCGCACGTTTGGGTTTGAAGAAGAACTTGCTTTCTTAAAAGCACACGGCCTGGCCAAAGGGGGCAACTTGGAAAATGCCGTCATTATCGGCAAAGACCGCTTTTTGAACGAACGTCGTTACCCGGATGAAATGGTGCGGCATAAATTATTAGATTTAATTGGCGATATTAGTTTGACTGGCCATAAACTCCCCCCGCTGCATATTACCTGTCATGGCGGTGGTCACAAACACAATGTGATTTTTGCTAAAATTCTATTAGCAAACAAGGAGGGAAAATGGGGGTAGTAAAAACTGTTTCCCTTAAAAATTTTTTGACGCTTCCGGTTTGCGCCACATATGATTTGGCCACTATTAAGGCCCACGTTCCGCACCGCGAACCGTTTTTGCTCGTGGACGAGATCCGTGTACTGGAAAAACGCAAAAAATATATCGGCGTGCATCATGTAAAAGCCGATGAATTTTATTTTAAAGGTCATTTCCCGGAAAGCCCGGTCATGCCGGGCGTGTTAATCATTGAAAGTATGTCGCAGGCCTTCGGCGGGGCCGTCATGCCGGACGTAACAAAATCCGGATACAAGGCACTTCCGCTGTTTTTAAGCATTGAACAGGCCAAATTCCGCGGTATGGTTCGCCCGGGCGACACGTTGGAAATGCCCATACACATTTTACGCTTAGGCCGTATTTCTAAAATATATAGCGAGGCGTATGTAAACAGAAAGCTGTGCGCGCAAGCCACGCTCAATTTTGTTGTAGGAGAAAACCCCAATGAGTAATATTCATCCCACCTGTGTTGTAGATCCCTCGGCCCAAATAGATCCCTCTACGGTGATCGGGCCTTATACCGTTATCGGTCAAAACGTAGTAATCGGCAAAAACAATAAAATTGGCCCGTACTGCGTTATTGAAAATACTACGCTGGGAGATAATAACGAATTTATCTCCAGTGTATCGGTCGGCGTAAAACCGCAAGACCTTAAATATAAAGACGAACCGACCCGGGTCGTTATCGGAAACGGTAACGAGTTACGCGAGTGCGTAACCGTCCACCGCTCTACGGATATAAATGTACCCACCTCTATCGGCAATAATTGTCTGCTCATGGCCAACGCACACGTGGCGCACGATTGCCATTTGGGTAGCAACATTATCGTAGCGAACTGCACGGCCATTGCCGGGCACATTACCATAGAAGACCGGGCCGTTATTTCGGGACTAATCGGTATTCACCAATTTTCCCGTATCGGCACCATGGCCATGCTTTCGGGCGGGACAATGGTTCACCAAGATATTCCCCCGTATTGTATCGCCCAAGGAAGCCGCGCGCGGTTAGTGGGTATTAACCTCGTCGGTCTGCGCCGCAACGGACTCTCCCGCGAAACTATTTTGAATATCCGCCGGGCCTACAAAGCGCTGTTCCGCAGCGGCAAAATGCTCAGCGAGGCCTTGGCCGAATTAGAGGCTACGCACCCGTGTAAAGAGGTGCAACATTTAATTGATTTTTGCAAAAATTCAACCCGCGGTATTGTAGCCGCCAAACGCAGTTTACGGGAACATGACGACGAATAAAATAGGAATTATTGCCGGCGAAGGGAAAATGCCTATTTATATTGCCCGCAACGCCGCCGCCAAAGGGGTGGAAGTGGTCGTGGCGGGCATTAAAGGGAACGCCTTTGCGCACGATTATCCCACCGCCAGCGTATTCAAAATCTTACGGTTAGGCCAGTTGGGCGCCGCGATACATTTTTTTAAGGAAAATCACGTAACCCGCGTCCTTATGGCCGGCCGGGTGCAACACACCTCTATTTTTTCCAATCTCATGCCGGATTTGCGTACAGCCCGCGCGCTGGCTTCGCTGAAAAATATGCAAACCAAAAGTCTTTTGGCCGGAGTCATCCGCGAGTTCAAAAAAGACGGTATTGAATTTGTCAGTTCCGCTTCGTTTTTGGAAGATTTTCTCCCGCCGGCCGGGGTGCTTTCCGTACGTTCCCCCAACCCCGAGGAACAAAAAGCCATTGATTTTGGCTTCCAAACAGCCAAACAATTAGCCGCCCTGGATATCGGGCTTACGTGCGTCGTAAGTCAAAATACGGTCATTGCCGTAGAAGGCATGGAAGGGACAGACCGCTGTATCCGCCGAGCAGGAGAACTGATCAAAGAACAGGCCCATAAAAAATTTACGGTAGCCGCCGTCAAAGTAGCCCGCCCAGACCAAGACGACCGTTATGACTTGCCGGTAATCGGTAAGGGAACCATTGAAAGTGTGGCTCAAGCCGGTTTTAGCGTACTGGCCTTTGAGGCAGAGAAAACACTGGTCATGGATTTAGAAGAAGTTGTCAAATTAGCCGACAAATACAAAATTTGCTTGTGCGCGGTGGCTCCCGCACGAACTTAATCTCACCCCCCGGGACAAAACCGGGGGCGGGTAATTAAAATTTCTCCATTTTTCACCAAACATTTCCCCCTCTTTCAAAACCGTAGCCGCCTTGCCCGTTCTCTTGCCGGAACTCCTTAGCGCATAAAAGCCGCTCCTTATCCGACACACTAACCTAAATTTGCCTTTTCAAAAGCCCCTTTTTATGATAGGATGTATTAGGAGTATTTCCGCCTAACCCGCGGGAAAGTATTACTTTATATTTTTAACAAGAGGAATTTACTATGACAAACAGAACCCCCATCATTGCCGGAAACTGGAAAATGCACAATACTATTGCCGAGGCCGCCGCGCTCGTCAGCGCGTTAAATCAAGCCGGCAACAAAAACAAGGCAGAAATCATTGTTGCTCCGTCTTACACCGCGTTGCACATTGTAACGCGCCTGACCAAAGACAGCGAAATTCAAGTAGCCTGCCAAGATGTTCATTGGGAAGATAAAGGGGCTTTTACATCGGCCATTTCTCCGGTGCAAGCCAAAGATGCCGGCGCCACAATTACGCTAATCGGCCATAGCGAACGCCGCAGCGTGTTTGGCGATACTGATGAAATTTTGAATAAAAAAGTTACCGCCGCCTTACGCCACGGATTAAAAGTTATTTTCTGCGTCGGCGAAACCTTGCAAGAACGCGAAGCCAATAAAACCATGCAAGTTATTGAAGCACAACTGAAAAACGGTTTAGCCAATTTTACAGAAGAACAACTCAACGGTATCATCATTGCGTATGAACCGGTTTGGGCCATTGGTACCGGTAAAACCGCCACGCCCGCGCAAGCCCAAGAAGTACACGCCGCTATCCGCGCTTATTTAGCCAAAACGTATAGCGACCAATTTGCCCAAGCCACCCGCATTTTGTACGGCGGCAGCGTGAAAGATTCCAACGTGGACGAAATTATGGCGCAACCGGATGTGGATGGTGCGTTAGTCGGCGGACAATCGCTCATTGCGGAAAAATTTGCCCGCATTATCAACTTTAATTAACAAAAAACTATGAACCCAGCCAAACGCATTGACCATACGCTCCTAAAATCTGCCGCCACGCGGCAAGATATCGGCCGTCTGTGTGCAGAAGCCAAGCGGTACGGTTTTTGCAGCGTGTGCGTCAATCCGTTTTGGGTTTCCTACGCCAAAGAACAGTTGCAAAACTGCGGCGTAAAAGTTTGTACGGTGGTAGGTTTTCCGTTGGGGGCAACAACCTCCGCGGTTAAAGCGTACGAAACGGCACAAGCCGTTAAAGACGGAGCCGACGAAATTGATATGGTGCTTAACATCGGAGCATTACGCGCCCAAGAGTACGACGTTGTACTTTCCGATATAGCCGCCGTACGACAGGCCTGTCCCGGCAAAGTGCTTAAAGTAATTTTAGAAACCTCGCAATTAACAGACGAAGAAAAAATCAAGGCCTGCGAGTTAGCCGTCAAGGCCCATGCGGACTTTGTCAAAACATCCACCGGGTTTGTAGGCACAGGTGCTACGGTAGCTGATGTAGCATTGTTGCGTAAATCTATTCTCCCGACTATGCAGGTAAAAGCCTCGGGCGGTATCCGTACCCGAGCCGATTACGACGCGCTAACAGCCGCCGGCGCTACACGTATCGGGGCCAGTAACGGTATTGTTATCGTAGAGGGAAAATGATCACGAATTGGGATATTATTTCACATGCTACCCCAGCAGCGGACAGCCGTTTGTTTACGCTCGTTATTGACGGTACCGAAAATGATGCCCGGTTAATTGCCAAAAAATTAGCCGGCTACGTACAAGAGCCCGTACCGGCCCAGCCGCCATTTTCTTTTGCTTTTGCGTTACCGGCAGATTTAGACGAAGATACGTTGGACAAAATCCGCACCGCCGTACGGGAAGGAACGGCTCAAGTCAATAAAGTAAACGAATTTGTACCCAACGGAGTATTAGGCAATCCTTTGTTTAACGGCGCTGCTTCTTCGTCATCCGGTGAACAGGAGGAGCCGGAAGTCTCTGCTCCCCCCACCGACCAACCGCATATTGATTTGAACCCCGAGGATAGTTTCTTACGGGCAAAAAGCCCCTCGGCGGCTTCGTTAGAAGAAGTTTTTCATGACCCGGATGATGATGCTGTGCAAAAAAATCCAACTCCGGGCATTACGGTAAGCGATAAAGATATGCTTATCAAAGATATGGAGGATACACTACTGGGCCAAAAGCCGCTAGAAAATATTTTTGCGGCACAGACCCGGTATGACGGGTTCTTGGACACCAATCTTCAGCCCTTGAACAAAGAGGCACAAGACCAACGGAAACCAAAAGCAGACGATTCAACGCAAGAGGTTGCTAAGTCCGACGACGTTTTTAATGTTTTTGACCAAAAATTAAAGGAGCAAACTAATATCATGGATTTGGATGATTTGAACGCAATTACCAACAGTTTACCGGGGAAAGAAAAACTGACCTCGCTATCAGATAATTTACCGGATGATTTATCAGTACATGCGGTAAATCCCAACGGGGAAGATTCTTCCCAAACCCAACCGCCCGAAAACACCCACACCATCCCGGAAGAAATGGCCTTGATCAACACGGTGCCGCCCGTGGGTACTCCCCAGGGAAAAACAACCCGCGGCAACGACGGGTTGCCGGATATCGCTGTGCGCGGAGAAAATTTAGGCGTATTGGAAAAGACCTTTAACCTAGAAACTACGCTCAGTACAACCCTCATCCGCAACCAATACGAAAAATCGTTCCGGGATAATACTCTTTCTTCTACCTTGCGGGACTTGCAACCGCAATCCCAAAAGGCCGATTCTGAACAAGCCAGACAACCAAACGAACGGGAACTGGCCCATGCAGAAACCCAAGGGGTAGCCGATCACATCCACGCAAAGACAGTCCGCAAGGTATTGTCCGCCTCTACCCGTCAGCCGGCTAACGGCGGGGACGCAAACAATCCGGCAGATTTAGACGAGAACGCTCAAAACATTCCGTTGCAAAATACGTTTCGTTCTGTTTCGGAGCAACAACACTCCCCTTTAACCCAATCTGCCGCCCCGATAGACCCGTCTTCGGTTCCGCCGGATGGGAAAACAACGCTTCGCTTGCGTCTTAAACAGCAGACAAAAGCGCCCACGCCACCGGCCCCGAAACCTCCGGTTCCGCCAGCCCCGAAAAAATCGCGGTTAATTTTAACGCCCAAGCCAGCTCCAACCGTACCGCCGACTCCTATGCCGGAACCGCCGGCCGCAGCCCCACAAACGCCCGAGCCTTCGCCCGTTACGCCTGCTCCGCAGGAGCCGTCCACGGTAGCCCAACCGCTTGCGTTTGCAAACGAACCGGCCCCTCAAGAAAATCCGGCCAAAGTGCCCGCCACAGCCGCGGAGAAAACCAAAACGATTGACTATTCTATTGAGTTGCCACTTTCGGAACTCAAAAAGCACAACTGGCCGTTGGAAGTACCGCTTTTGCCTACGTACACCTTGGAGAACTTTGTGCTTTCCGTCAACCGTTTTGCCCACGCCACCGCAATCTCCGTGATTGACAACCCGGGCAAGATGTATAATCCGCTGGTGTTCCACGGAACGACCGGTACCGGTAAAACTCACTTTTTGAACGCGCTGGCTTACGGGTTTTCTAAAAAGTACGGCCAAGAAAATATTTTCATGACAAACGGCGTACGCCTTTCCCGCGGAATCCAACGTTACGTCATGGAAGGAAACATTGAGAAATTTGAAAAATTTATGGACAGTGTCAAGGTACTTCTTATTGACGACATCCATTTGCTCGCTATCAACGAACAAAACCGGGCAAACATTTCTAAACTGCTCAATAAGTTCTTAAAAGAACAAAAGCAGATTGTGATTACGTCTAAATATCCGCCGGAAAGTTTGGAAAAATTGGAAAACCTGATTCAATTCCATTTAGATTCGGGTTGGATATCCGAGTTAAAAGCCGCTACCGGTTCTGCGCATTTCAAAATTGTAAAAACTATGCTGCTAGGTAACGGAGTGGACTTAAACGACGCGCAAATTTCCCAATTCTTCGGGGGACCTCACATGACGCTTAGTACCATCATGCGCAGCATCCGCCGCTTAAAAGTGTTGGAAAATCTCGTCTTCCCAAATTTGGAAGAAAATGAACGTTCGCAGGCCGATATGTTTGAAAAATTATTGGCCACCACCGGGGAAGATCCTACCAGCGAACTGTTAGCCAAAGACCCGGCCTCCATTACTTCTATCAGCACGATAGGCAACGGGGAGTGGGGCCGTTTGGGTTTCTTCTATCCCGCTAACACGTCCAACTCCATGAACTGGATGGTGTATGCCTTGGAACAACGCGCTAAAGAATTGGGCATCAGCGGCGGATTTGATATTGCCGTGCGTTCTTCTTACTCTACGGAAAACATCATTTCGTCCGCCTTCAAAATTGCCAACCTGTGCGATAATAAAAAATTGCGTGGTGCGGTGATTTTAGGGCCGGCACTGACGGTTTGCGAACCGTCCGTGCGGGAAAACTTTTACGATATTTTAACACACATGCTGGAAATTATGCTGATCCGTTGCGGTATCATCAACGCCGAAGCGTTGCGTTTACCCAGCACGTATGTAAAAGTAATTTCTGAATTATTGAGGTAATTATGAAAAAATGGACCGTTCTGCTTGTATGCTTGTGCGGGTTATGCGCTTGCACACATACGTTAAAATCTGCCGTAAAAGAAGGGCAAATTGCCCCGTCTTTTAACGACACTTTGTTTACCGAAGATTACCTATGGGTACGCGGTTTCGGGGCAGCCAATCCGGCCCACAGCACCGATTCCCAACGCCGCATCATGAGCCGCGAAGCGGCTATCGCCCACGCCTACCAACGTGCCACCGAAGTCTTATACGGCGCACAATTGGACAGCCACATACAAGTAGTAGATGCCGTAAGCATAGACAGTACGATTGATTCGTCTGCTACGGGCCTGGTCCAATACATGGAACTCGTTTCCACCGAATATTTACAAGACGGCGGTTGCAGCGTTATTATGCGTCTGCCGCGAGCCCGGCTTAAACAAGCCGGAATAGATCCGGAGGGTAACAAATGAAAAAACTACTTTTAATTACGTTCATTTCACTCATCACATTTAATGCTTGCCGTACGTTTCGTATCGGCCCCAAAGGCGAGGGCGAATATGTAACCGCCGAATCGTTAGTGCCGTATGACGAAAACAACTTGCGTCAAATGCGTAAAGACGGTATTTTAGCCGCCCAGCGCGTCGCCGTAGAAAAAGTAGCCGGTGTGTTTATTTCTTCGGCCACCACAGTAGACCAAGCCCAGTTAGTAGAGGAGAAAATTACCTCCAAATCGGCCGGATTTATCCGTCATAGCCATGTGCAAAAATCGTACCGCAAAGGCGACGAATTTTATACCAAAATCAAAGCCATGGTCTTAGTGAAAGACATTGGCGATATTATCAAACAATCCGAAGCGGACGCATTTGCCAAAAAAACAACGCTGATTGTGGCCTCGCACGAAACGGTCGGAGACGATATTTCCTTGCGGCAAGATTGCAAACAGGCCATTTACCGGGCCCTAAAAAACCAGCCCTTTTCGCTAGTCAACGGGGATAATTTAAGCCAAAACAATTTAGATAATCCCAACCCGGCCATTGACAAAGCCCGCACCGAAGGCGCGCGGTTTATTATCGTAGCAGATGCCGCCACGCACCCGTTAGAAGCTCTCACAACGGGTACGGTTTCCCCGTTCAAAACTTACCGCGCACGGGCTAATTTGCGCGTGTACGCCACTAATAATTACTCCCTCGTAGCCGAAGGTGCCCAACAACAAAGCGGCTTAGATCCGCTAGCGGATATCGCCGCACAAAAATCAATTTCCGCCGCGTGTGAAGCGGCCGCTAAACAACTGATCGAACCGATTGATGCGGCCATCAATTCCGCCAAAGTATTTCATTTGACGGTTAAAGACGTTAACACCATTGAACGGCTCAAACAAATTCAAGATATTTTCAAAGATTTGCGCGAAATTGAAGAATTTAACTTAGTACGCTACGCCAATTCCAGCGCGCAATTTGATATTTCGGCCAATATCGCTACGGCGGAAGAACTAACAGCCAAAATCATCCGCCGCTATAATGTAAACTTTACCGTAGTATCCACTACGCCGTCCGCAATTGTGCTGAGTTTTAACTGATTATGTTAGCCAACATCTGCACCGGAGCCATTAAAGGCATAGAGGGGTTTGAAGTCCGCGTAGAAGTGGATATTGCCCCCGGTTTGCCTGTATTGGCCGTGGTAGGATTGCCGGATCTGGAAGTGCGGGAAAGTAAAGAGCGTGTAGTGGCCGCTGTGCGAAACAGCGGTTTTGATTTCCCAACCAAACGTATTACTGTCAATTTAAGTCCGGCAGAACTGCGTAAAAGCGGTACACACTTTGATTTACCGATCGCACTAGGCATCTTAGCCGCCAGCGATCAACTTCCCGCCCAAGCCATAGAAAAACTCAAAGACTTTTTAGCCCTAGGCGAACTGGCCTTAGACGGCTCACTACGCCCGTGTGCGGGCGTATTACCCATGCTGATTTCGTGCCAAAAACTCGGCAAGACGGCTATTATTCCGCCGCAAAACGTACTGGAAGGCCAAGTTTCTTCCGCTCCGTTTATTACGCCGCATACCTTACGCGAACTGGTAGATTATTTAACCGGAAAAACGGACGAAAGCACCGTTAAAATCAATTTTATTCCGCAAGCGGAAAGCACCCCGGAAACAGAATTAGATTTTTCGGACGTTAAAGGCCAAGCGTTAGCCAAGCGTGCGCTGGAAATTGCCGCCGCCGGCGGACATAATGTGCTGATGATCGGTTTGCCCGGTACAGGCAAAAGCATGTTGGCAAAACGCTTCCCCGGCATTTTACCGCCGCTTACGCAAGAAGAAGCGTTGGAAATCACCAAAATTTACTCCATTTGTAACTTAATGGGGAAAAGCAAATTATTAACCCGCCGTCCGTTTCGCGACCCGCATCATACCATTTCGGACGTCGCCCTCATTGGCGGCGGTTCTAACCCGCGCCCGGGGGAAGTATCTTTGGCACACAACGGCGTACTTTTTTTGGATGAATTTGCTGAATTTTCCCGTTCGTCGTTAGAAGTCTTACGCGAGCCGTTGGAAAACGGCCGGGTTACCATTTCCCGCGCCAAAGAAACCGTATCGTATCCGGCCCGCTTTACGCTTCTGGCAGCCATGAACCCGTGTCCGTGCGGCAATTTAGGAAACCCCCTAAAACCTTGCACCTGTACGCCCATGCAAATCAACCGCTATAAATCGCGCATTTCCGGGCCGTTATTGGACCGCATTGATTTAACCGTCAATTTGAACCCCGTTAAATATACCGATTGGAACAAACACAGCGAAGGCGAAACCTCGGCCCGGATCCGCGAGCGGGTCTTAAAAGCGCGCGAAATCCAACGCAAGCGTTTTGCGGGAACGGACACCACCGCGAACGCGTTTATGTCGGCCAAACAACTTAAAGAATTTTGTCCCCTCCCGACAGGCGCGGATACTATTTTAGAGGCCGCCATGCGTAAATTCGGCTTGAGTGCGCGCAGTTTGGATAAGATTTTGAAAACGGCCCGTACGATTGCCGATTTAGAGGGCGCAACAAACATAGAAACCAAACATTTGGTAGAAGTTATGCAATACCGCCCGCTGGACCGCAAAGGAGTAGCCGACGTATGAACCCGTCCATTTCCGCCCAAGAACGGCTCGCGCGCATCCAATTAAACGCATTTTTATACTTGCGGGCCGATTGGTTAGAACGGCTGATAGAGATTTTCGGCTCGGCCCAAGAAATTTTGCACCAAGAGGCGGCTACGCTCTCGCGTGAAGCCAACTTAAATCCCGATACAGCCGCCAAACTGTTGCAAGCGGCGTTTTCCGTTAATCCGCAAGAAGAATGGGATAAAACCGAAAAAATCGGCGGTCATATTTATGTGCCGGAAGATGACGAATATCCGCAATCATTACGCAACTGCAAAGAAGCCCCTTTGGCCATTTATGTTCTCGGTCAATTACCGTTGGACGAACACGCCTGCGTGGGCGTAGTAGGTACGCGCAAAATTACCCCTTACGGGCGGCGCGTTGCCCGCAAACTCGGCGAAGAATTAGCCCAATGCGGCGTCACGGTTATCAGCGGACTGGCCCGCGGTATTGACAGCGAAGCGCACGCTGCCTGCGTACGCCTTAAAAAACCGACCGTGGCGGTAATTGGCACCGGAATCGGACGGTGTTACCCGGCCGAAAACCGCGCCTTGGAAAAGGCCTTATTGGAACAGGGCGGAGCCGTAATTTCCGAATTGCCGTTTAATAGTCCGCCTAATGCATTTCATTTTCCGCGCCGCAACCGTATTATTGCGGCCTTGTCGCAACCCGTCGTGGTAGTAGAAGGGGAAGTTAAATCGGGCGCGCTCATTACCGCTAAACTGGCGTTAGAAATGGGCAAAGACGTACTCGCCGTACCCGGCCCAATAGATAGTCCCCAATCCGGCGGCCCCAATTCGCTTATCCGGCAGGGGGCAGGGGTTGTAACTTCCGTCGCAGATATACTAGACTATATACCACAGCAGTCCCGTTTTGGGTTAGATAGCCGTTTCTTTGAACATACCGTTCAAACGCCGGATAAGCCGCAAGAAACACTTTTGCCGCGTCAACAGCAAGTGATGCAAATTATCGGCACGGGTTCTTGCAGTTTGGACCAAGTAGCCGAAGCGTTAGCGGCCGACGTCCCCGAGACGGCCGGACTTTTGTTTGAATTGGAAGTACAAGGATTTTTAGCGTGCGAAAACGGATTGTATAGCAAAAGCAAATTTTAATAATAAGGAAGTGAACGTATGGCAACGAATATAAAAGGGAAAAAACTCGTTATTGTAGAGTCTCCTACCAAACAAAAAACGATCAGCAAAATTTTAGGGAACGATTTTCTCGTGCGCAGTTCTTTCGGGCATGTACGCGATTTGCCGCAACACGATATGGGAGTAGATATTGACCATAATTTCACTCCTACTTACGAACCGGTGCCGCGGGCTAAAAAGATGTTGCCCGAACTAAACACCGCGGCTAAAAACGCCCCGGAAATCTACCTCGCTACCGACCCTGACCGCGAAGGGGAAGCCATTGCATGGCACTTGGTGGAATTATTAAAACTGCCCAAAGAACGCTACCAACGTATTTTCTTCCACGAAATTACCCCGGCGGCCATTAAAGAATCTTTTTCACATGCCCGTAAAATTGACGAAAACCTCGTCAATGCCCAACAAGCCCGGCGCATTTTGGACCGCATTGTCGGTTATAAATTATCTCCCCTCTTGTGGAAAAAAATTACCCGCGGCCTTTCCGCCGGACGGGTTCAATCCGTTGCCGTGCGGTTACTGACCGAACGCGCCAAGGAAATTGCCGATTTTAAGGAACAAGACTATTGGACAATCAGCGCACAATTTGAAAAACCGCAAACCGCTCCCAAGTTTTGGGCGCGGGTTACCAAATGGCAAGGCAAAAACATAGAACAAACGACCACTTACCATTTATTTGCCGAAGATTACAAAGTTAAAAATACGGTCTTTGATACCGAAGCCAAATTGGCTCCGCTCAACGAAGTACTACGCAAAGGGCCCAATACGGTCGTTAAAGTAGAAAAAAAGGAAGTCAAACAAAAACCCAAACCGCCGTTTATTACCAGTTCGTTGCAACAAGATGCGTATAACAAACTAGGGTTCTCTTCCCAAAAAACCATGATGACGGCCCAAACCTTATACGAAGGTATTGACGTACAAGGTCAAACCGTCGGGTTGATTACCTACATGCGTACCGACTCGTTTAACGTCTCTAAATTATTGCAAGAACAAACGAAAAAATTTATTAACGATAAATACGGCGCGCAATTTGTGCCGGCCAAACAACCCGTTTACAAGAGCAAAGTAATGGGGGCCCAAGAAGCACACGAATCTATCCACCCTACGGATGTACGCCGCACACCGCAAAACTTAAAACCGTTTTTAACGTCCGACCAATACAAACTGTATGAACTGATTTGGCTACGCTTTGTAGCCAGCCAAATGGCCGACGCCGTGTTTAATACAGTAACCATTGATATCGCCGCAGGCGACGAAAAAACCTGTCTTTTGCGTGCCAACGGACGGACGGTTAAATTCCCGGGTTATTTGTCCATTTACAAAGACCAAGAGAATGAGGAAGAAAATAACGAAGAAAGCACCAGCGCGCTACTGCCTATCTTGTCCGAAGGCGACACGCTAAGTATATTGGACATCAGTACCAAGGCGCACAAAACAACTCCGCCGCCTTGCTACAACGAAGCCAGTTTAATTAAAACGCTTGAAAAGCACGGTATCGGGCGGCCTTCCACCTACGCACCCACCATCAAGACCATTTTGGACCGTAAATATATCGCCCGCCAACCCAAAACCAGTAAGTTGGTAGCGACCGATTTAGGAATTACCGTTACAGAAAGTTTGAAAGGATTTTTCAAAGAAATTATGGACTTATCCTATACGGCCGACGTAGAAGAAAAATTGGACGAAGTAGCCGAAGGCGCCCAAAAATGGGTGGAACTATTGTCCGATTTTTACGTCAATTTCAAACGCGAACTGGACGAAGCCGACAAAGGCATGCAACGTCCGGCCGCCCAACCGACCGAAGAAAAATGCCCTGTCTGCGGTAAATTCATGCTTAAGAAAAGAAGCCGTTTCGGAGAATATCTGGTATGTAGCGACGAAACCTGCAAAGGCAAAATCAATCTTTCCAGTTCCGGCGAAAAAGTCGCTCCGGAGCCAACCAACGAAGTATGCGATAAATGCGGCGCGCCCATGGTCATCCGTACCGGCCGGCGCGGCAAATTTATGGCCTGTTCGGCTTATCCGAAATGCAAAAATACGTACTCGGTAGATGCCGAAGGCAAAAAAGTAGCTTCTACCGGCCCGATTGTTACCGACCGCTTGTGCGAAAAATGTGGCAAACCGTTTGTCTTGCGTTCTTCGCGCCGCGGGGAATTTTTGGGCTGTTCGGGTTATCCCAAGTGCAAAACGATTGTAACGGTAACGCCGGAAGAAATCGCCCAAATTAAAGCCGCACACGAAGCCAAACAGAAAAAAGATGAACGGTGAGGATGCCCCATGGACGAATGGGTGGCTGCATTTCTATTGCATTTAGAAAATAAAAATTTCTCTGCACTAACGCTCAAAAGTTACCGGGCGGATTTAGGGGAGTTTTTGTCTTTTTGTGCAAAACACCATATCCAAGACGTGTCTCAATTTACGTCTGCCAACATCCGTTCCTTTTTGGCGGCCTTGCAAACGCAACACAATCCGGCACGCAATACCATGCTACGCAAAATTGCGTCGCTACGCAGTTTTGCCGCTTACCTGTTGGAGCAAGGCGAACTGTTACGCAATCCGTTCAAACTGTTACCGGCCCCTAAACGCCAAAAAATACTACCTAAATTTTTAACCGTATCCGAAACCGAACAACTGTTAAATACCGCCACCCATACTAAAACAGCCCCGCGCGACCGGGCCTTATTTGAACTGATGTACTCTAGCGGACTTCGCCGAAGCGAAGTAACCGGGCTCAAAATTGCCGACGTAGATTTTTTTAATGGGATTGTTAAAGTGTTCGGGAAGGGGGCCAAAGAGCGTTTGGTACCGGTTACGGACGAAGCACTTGCCGCGTTGAAAGATTATTTGGCAACCCGCCAAAACCCGCAAGCACAAGAGGCACTTTTCCTAAACAAAAACGGCAAACCTTTAACCGGGGACGGATTAGCACACATTGTTAAAAAGACGGCGCTTCAGGCCCAATTGGTACGGCGGGTTACCCCGCACAGTTTGCGCCACTCGTTTGCTACGCACTTGTTAAATAACGGCTGCGACCTGCGCAGTTTGCAAGAAATGCTGGGGCATAAAAGTTTGGCGGCCACCCAAGTTTATACCCATGTGTCTGTTGAAAAACTAAAAAGCGTGTATCAGCACGCCCATCCTAAATGCAAGGAGTAGAAATATGATTGGGGTAGGAATTGATATCGGCGGAACATTTGTTAAATTTTTCGTATTAAACGAAAAAGGCGAAGTATTATCTGCCGATAAAATTGAAACAGATTTCTCGCAAGGAACAGCCGGTTTTACCGCCCGGTTAGCAGATTTTATCAACCGGCTTAAACAAAAATATGCGACCCAATCTTTGGCCGTAGCCGTAGGCGCACCGGGAGATGTAGATCACCAAAACGGCATTTTGCGCTACAATCCCAATTTGAAATTTAATGATACCGACGTTTGGCCCATTGCCCAACAACTTTATGAAAAAACCGGCATTTTGCCCCGCGTGGCAAACGACGCCACGTTGGCCGCTTGGGGAGTGTATGAAACCGATTTGCACCGCCAAGGTACCCATGTGCTTGTCATTACATTAGGCACCGGAGTAGGCGGCGGACTTATCTTAAATAAAGAACTATACCAAGGAGCCAACGGTACCGCGGGCGAAATCGGCCACATGAAAATCGCCGACACCGTTACCGGGCCGCTATGCGGTTGCGGCATGCGCGGTTGCTTAGAAGCGTTTGTCGGCACGATTGGTATTAAGCGGCGCGTATTGGACGCTATCAAAAAACATCCGCAAAGCGAACTGTCCAAACAAGTCGGTCAAACGGACGATTTCAAAATAGAAGCCGTTTTTCAAGCGGCCGCCAAAGGGTGCCCCGTGGCCTTAAAACTATGGGAAGACACCGGATTTTATTTAGGAGTCGGCATTGCTAACGTCGTACTAATGCTGGACATAGATACGGTCGTACTAACGGGCGGCATTTCCGGCGCGGCCACCTATTTTATGCCCGCGCTAAAACGTGTATTGGAAGCGCAATCTTTCAAAACGCCGTTTAAGCAGTTAAGATTGCTGATATCTAAAAACCCCAATGTAGGAGGAGTCGGCGCAGCGCTGTATGCGATCCACCTTGCCCAACGCCCGCGTTAAGTATGCGTAAGAATTGGTTGTTCAGTTTAGCCGTTTTACTTATCCCCGCAGTACTCTGTGCGCAAGAGCGCACCCTGCCAGTGCCGGACGGGGACAGTTTTGTTTATTTTACCGCCGATAAAGCCACCGTAGAACCTCAAACAAAAAAATTAAACCTAACCGGGAACGTATTACTCATCCAAAAAACGCCGGACGGCAAAAAACGCACGCTCACCGGGGACAATTTAACGTATGACCAACAAAACACAACGATTTCTTCCGTGGGCCCGGTAGTAATAGAAGACGGACTCGGCAGCGTCATGCGCGCAAACGACCTGTCCGTCAATTACACGACCAAAGATTTCAAGGCCGGCAGCATTACCACCGAATATCCTCCCTTGCGCGTGCTGGGAGCCCAAGAAATTTCTTCCCAAAACGGCAAATACACACTTAAAAAAGCCGAAATCACTTGTTGTGATTGCGAGGATCCGCATTACACCATTTCCGCCGGGAAAGTAACCGTTTCCCCGCAAAAACGCGTTTTTGGCACAAACGCAGTCTTAAAATTAGACGGGTTCCCGGTCATGTACTTACCGGTATTTTGGCGGTCTATGAATTCACAAAAACCGTGGACCACGTATGTAGATTTTACCCAAAGCAATAAAGTAGGTTTTGGCGTGTTGACATCGTCCGTATTTAAGCCGGTGTTGGGCTTGCGGCCTGTGTTAAACCTAGATTATTATACCGAGTCCGGCGTAGGACTTGGCGGCGGGTTGACCGCCGTTACTTCCCCCACTTTACACGGAAGCGGCGAATATTATTATATTAACGACCATGCGGCCGACAAACTCCGTTTAGCCGATACAAAACGCTGGGGTTTACGCGGTGGCTACTGGTGGGAAATACACGACTCATCCGACCAATTAAATAATCCTACCGGTGCGCTTTACCAGTTGCAAACCCAATTTCGTAAAGTATCCGACCCGTACTTTAACGATTCCTTTTTCCGCAGCAATCCCTATATTTTTATGCCTGACCAAGAAACAACCTTAGCCCTTTCGCGCCAAACGCGCCGCACCACCTTACGGGTAAACTATCAAGAAAAAGAAATTTTTGCTTGGAACGAACAAAAGTTCATGGCCCAAGAACGCATATTACCGGAAATTAAATATATGATTTTGCCGTTTAACGACCCGTTGTTTAAGTTATCTCACCGTCTAGAGGCCGAATTTACCAATACCTCCACCTTGCAATACCAAAATAACCACCCAGAAGAAGAAGGCCCGTACAAACGGCGGGGCCACGCCCGTTGGACAACGGAAAAATCGGTACGTTTAGGCCGCTACGCTACGTTTTTGCCCAGCGTATTTTACGAACAAAATGTTACGTTAGACGACAACAACTACCAAGATAAAGACGCTTGGGTCGGCCGGATAGGAACTGACTTAAACTTACAAACCCACGCTTTGTTCGGAACGACCAATGTGGGATATCAATTTACCAAACGGCTTTCCACCGGCACGCTTTCTTCCGATCACCTTTCCCCCGATAAAGGGTTAGAACGTAACCGTTTATACGTCAACCACTATTACCGGCCGACGTTTAACACCCATGTACGCTTAACGGCCGGGTTTAACTTATCCGATTATACCTACGATTTAACCACCGGAATCGGGCGGGAAATTACGTGGGAACACTTCAAAGAGCGCGTAGAACCGTTTTTGGCGGAGTGGGGTTACAATGCTCCCAGCGGGGCCTTTAACTTTTTCATTCAAGACCAGTACGATTTAACGAATAAAAACCTTCTTTTTATTGCTCAATCGCATTTCCGCTTCAAGGGGCAAGAGTTGGGATTAGGTTTCAATAATTTTGCCGATTACACTGACCCCGGCTCGCTCTATACCTCCCAAGCCAAACGTTATACTGTAACGACCACTTGGGGCATACGTCCTGCCAGTAAAAAATGGCTGCTGGATCTTGGCCTTGACGCGTCTTTTTACCGCGGAAACACCACCACCTTTAACAAGATGGTCCGGTTCGCGCGCGATTTCCACGATGCCCGACTAGATTTCACGTTACGCAACCGCAATAAAAACTTATCGTTTGCCTTGCGTTTTACCATTTTATGCGGGGCTAAAAACCGCCAAAATGAAACCTTGCCCGAGGACACTTACCTCTAT
>JAZUKK010000034.1:0-2533 GCA_045643265.1 Elusimicrobiaceae bacterium
CCGAGCGCCTTGATGAACGGGCGCTTCCACGCCACGCACTTGTTTACCGCGTTCAGCACGGCGCAGTTCCTCACGTACTTGCGCTGGGTGTCCTCGTCAAGGCGCTTGCCGTTGGGCAGCTCGTATTCGGCGAAGAAGCGCTGCGCGTCGTAGTCGTCCTCTATCATACGCGTGAAGGCGGCGTATTTGTCCGTCACGGTCGGATTGCCGTACACCTCCGCGTATGCGCTGCGGAGCACCTCCGGCATATTGTCGAAGCGGATGAGCGACGGGTTGTCCTCGCCGCCGCCACGCTTGACCACCGTGACCTTCTTGCGCGTGATCATCTTGTTGAGGTTGGCGTATGTAACGATGCCACCTCCGCACAGTTCGCGGCTGCTCACGCACAATATGTTATTATAATATACTGCCATTTCTGTTAGTAGATTGGAGTTCCGTTGTATTCTTTCACGGCCACCGCGCGGATGTTGCGGGCGGTGGGGCTGTTGGTCCGTCCGTTGAGGGCCTTGCTCACCCATTCCGGACTCACTTGGAATCTGCGTGCGAGCATCACGCCGGTACCCACCGGCGCCCACACTCTTTTCGGCTGTCTTACCTCTTTGTTCATCATTGTAACCTGTTTGAAATTTTTGCGTAATTTTGGTGCCTTGTTCATACATTGAACACCGCCGCAAAATTAGAAAAAAATCTAAACAATCAGCAACTTTATAGAGAAAATTATCTAAAATTTATGGATACAAAATCTAATCTATTGATTTTCATTAAGAAAAAGAATATTTCAAAGACAGATTTTTATAAAAAAACAGGGCTTTCTAATGGTTTTTTAGACAAAGGTGGCAGTGTCACATCGGCAAATTTAGAAACAATTCTCAATTCTTTTCCAGAAATATCGTTAGATTGGCTGGTCACTGGTCGCGGAGAAATGCTCCGAAACGAGTTGCCGGTTGCCCACCCGGCGGCAGTGGGCGAGGGCATCCCGCTCATCCCCATTGACGCGATGGCAGGAGCGTTCTCAGGAGAGCAACGCGTGCTCGAACTCGAATGCGACAGGTACGTGGTTCCTGCATTCAAGGAGGCAGAGTTCCTCATAACCGTTAAGGGCTCGTCAATGATACCAAAGTACAATTCCGGCGACATCGTGGCCTGCAAGCGGCTCCCGATAGACACATTCTTTCAATGGAACAAGGTTTATGTGCTGGACACCGAGCAGGGCCCGCTCATCAAGCGCGTTAAGCAAGGCACATCCCCCGACACCCTCACCATCCACAGCGACAACCCGAACTATGAGCCGTTCGAGCTTCCGCGCACCTGCATCTACCACATCGCTCTCGTCGTCGGAGTCATCCGTCTGGAGTAACGCGCAGGCACCGCGCCAAGCACGCGCTTTATGCACAACGGAGCCCCACGCGCACGTTTGGCGGCAAAATACGCACCAAAATAGCAATTAAAACACTATATATCAGTGTTTTATATTAAAATAACGGGTATCAAAACGCGTATATTATCGGTCGCACTCACGCAAAAAAGTGCCTAACTCACGTCAAAAACGCAAGAAACACCCCGTTAACTCACGTCAAAAAAATTACGGATGTTGTCCTAACAAGTGTCCTAACAAGTGTCCTAACAACGCTGTTTTTATGCGGAAAAACGGAAATATAATATCGTGTTTCAACGGTCGCTAAACGGCAATTAAGAGGCACGGAACCGGACGAATATCATCCGTTTTCAGCACCTCATCCAGCCACGCGAAAAAGCCCGTAAAATCAAGCGTTTTATGCTGTTTTACGGGCTTTTTCAGGCAAATATTACTTGGTATATAAGACTGGTTAAAGCTAAATTAAAGCAATCGGGGCCGCCGGTAGGCAAAAATTAAAGCAAAATTAAAGCAAATGCACATTTTGTTTTGAAACGCATTGCGGGCAAAAATCGGTATAAATCGCTGATATTTAGGCAATTTTCGGGCAAAATTCAGGCAAAATTATATGTACAATTTGTTCTGTGCCCCATAATTTGCAAAAAGTGCAAATTGCTTTGCTTGTCCAATTCCCCTTCGTTGAATGCGTTTTTAATGTGTCGCGAAATGACTGATACGTCACGCAGGAACAGTTGCGCCATCTGCGCCTGCGTCAGCCAAACCGTATCATTGGCAACACGTACTTCTATCGGCTCCAATCCTTTGACTTCGTAGAAAACAATCTCATTTTCAATGTTTTGAGTTTCCATAGATTTTGAGTTTTGTTAGTAATGAAAAAGAGAGCAAAGATACTTTTTTTCTTTGATTTTGAAGGACGGAGGAGGAGAAGCGAGAACAGCGAGAAATGAGAAAGGACAAAAGGTCGGAGGAGTTTTTTTAATTGAAAATTGAGAATTGAAAATTGAGGTAAAAGGGAGCGCAAAAATGAAAGAAAAATTTCCTTTTAATTTCCTTAAAATTTCCTTCGCATTTCCTCTTTCCCGCAGTAGGCGGAATTTTCCACCTATCTATTCGTCCTCGCGCTTGACGGTGTGCTTCAGTTTCAGCATTGCGAAATTG
>JAZUKK010000035.1:0-21893 GCA_045643265.1 Elusimicrobiaceae bacterium
GCTGTAGCGGCTTGACTGCTCTCGACGTAAGCGGCTTCGACACCTCGGCTGTTACAACTATGAGCAGTATGTTTGACGGCTGCTCTAAACTAAAAACCGTTAATATTTCTGCATTTGATGTTTCTAACGTTACAAGTATTAGTTTTATGTTTAATCAGTGTTCTGTTATTAACAACCTCGATTTTACAAGGTGGAATACTTCTAACGTTACTAATATGCGCAGTATGTTTCAAAGCTGTTCTTATATTAATAACCTTGATTTGTCGTTTTGGAACACTTCTAACGTTACTGACCTGGGGTATATGTTTAATAGATGTATAAGGCTGACTAATTTAAAAATATCTAATTGGGATGTACGCAAGGTAACTACTATGAGAACAATGTTTCAGCATTTAGACCAAATTAAGCACCTTGACCTAAGCGGCTGGATCACGTCTAGTCTTACCGATATGGAGTATATGTTTAATAGCTGTGGAAATATATTGGATATAGATCTGACAAATTTTGATACTTCAAAAATCAACATAGCATTTACATATACTTTTGAGAATTGTAAGAAATTAGTTACTGTTTATATAAAAAATAATCCTGTTGTTAAAAAAAGTCATTCTGGAACATTTAACCAATGTTCTGCTATTGTAGGCGGTAACGGCACTACATACAAAAGCGGATCCTCTTCTTATTTCAGAATAGACACCCCAGAAACCCCAGGCTATTTAACCCTAAAATCAGCGTAAATATGGAATACATTGAACTTTTTAAAACCCTGGGCTTCCCCGTCGCTGGCTACATAACGATATTTGCTACAATGGTAGTATTTATTAAAAAAGTGCTTGCTATTGTAGAAAAAATGCTGGAGAAGCACGACCGCGAGAGGGCCGAAATTTTTGCATTTATGCAGCAAAGCAACAAGGAACAGGCGGCAGTAATTAAGGAAAACACCGAAGTAAATAAACGTGTTATAACGCTGCTTAACCTCGTGTATAAGGAGTTAACCAGCCGCGAGAAAGAAAAATAAAAAATGATCTTGGAAAGAAGGGCCCGGCAGCAAGTTTGCCGGGCCTTTTTTTTATGCCTTATAATAATTTTTCACACTTCCAAATTTTCCGATTTTTTCCGATTTTTTTTTCGACTTTTTTTCGACTTTTCGATTTTCCCCGATTTTCCCCGATTTTCCCCGTTTTTCCCCGAACTTCCTAAAAATCAGAAATAAAGCAATAGTTTATTATGAAGTATTAGTTTATTTTATTATATTTGTACTATAACTAACAAACATATTTATTTTTATAACTTTTTAATACTCAAATCATTATGAACAAAATTAATTCATTTTTAGCAAATGTTGTAAAAAACTTTGCCGTAGCAAATTGGGAGCGCTACTGCATTAAACAGGAATGGCTCACCGTTATTATACTGTTACTTATCACAAAAGCCGTAACCAGCGCGATAAGTATATTTTCAGGCTTCCAATATTTGCAAAATTTCTTTTTTGGCCTTATCAACAACGAGGCCGCCGCTAATACATTCTCGATACTGGCGCTGCTCCTGATAGAGGGCCTTGCCGCCTTATTCCTTGCTAAATTCTTTAAATTTGCACTACGTATGCAGCTATTAACTGCTGCAATGCCTTTTGTTTTCGCGGCGCTGGTTTTTGCCGTGTCCTTCGTCACCAGTACCAACGGCATAGCAGTTTACACCGCAAAAGGCGTAGATCTTAGCAAGGAGATAAACGGCAAATATAACACACAACTAGAGGGCTTAAAGGCTGACTACGAAGCCGAGGCCGCAACAATTAAGGAGCATATTAACACAATAAAAAATAATCCAGAGGAATGGAAAGACGGCAAAAGAAGTGTATTATCTAAAGCGCAAAACCTTCAGCTAAATATCTGCTACGACAAATTAAACAGCCTGAAGGTTGATTATAACGCACAAGTAAAAGATGTGAAAGAAGCGCAAAAAATTGAGCTTGCCGAGAACGCCACACACACAACCAACGAGGCCGATAAATATTACAACATTGTGGCCGTTATTATGGCTATACAGGTAGTATGCAGCGGCGGCCTGTGGTTTTTTTGGAGCAAAATCAGCGGCGAGGATAAGCCCGAGATTGACGCAAAGGAAGGCGTTAAGGCGATTTACGATAAAGCCGCTACACTTATCCGCGGCGGCGTCGATACCTGTATTAATACAGAATTTAATACCATAACTACGGCCTTCACCTTGCTAAACAACGAGCTAGCGCTCCGCAATATTGAGGCTGGCAAAAGGGCCAAAGAAGAAAGCGAAAACCAATACAGGCTAGCCGCCGAGGCCGTCAACGTACCCACAGCGGCGGCGGCTGGTCCCGTCGATGAACAGCCAGCCGAGCCGGAAAAAGCCGCCGAGGAAGCGCCCGCCACACCTGAGAAACACCGTCAAGTAATTAAAATAATAGGCTTCGGCAGCGCTAACGAAGCGCCTAAAATTACCACCGAAAACGAGCCGAAAAACGAGCCAAAAACCGAGGAAGCCGAACAGCCCCACAGCGAGCCCTACGGGCCCGTAGTGAGCCCCGAAAAAAACGCCGTAACAAATACCCGTATTTGTTTACTTTGCGGCAAAGAATTTTCGCCGCGCGCCTGGAACCAAAAATATTGCACACCAGCCCACAAAGATGAGTATTGGCGCCGTCAGGGCCTTAATTTAGACACTTGTAAAAAAGCAAACGCTAAACGTAGATAACTATGCAAAACGAGGAAAACAATATTATACAAGACTTCGATAATCTAACCAGCAACCGCCAGGCGGAGCTACTGTATAAATTAATCGAGTATGCCGCGAGAATAGACGCGCAAAAGGTCTTAAAATTATTAGTAGATCGTGGAGATCTGGCAGAAGTACAGGCCGCGCTCGATGCAGTTGCAGACGATCTAGCATATTAACCAGCACACACCACGAAAAAAAAACGGACTTACAGCAAGTTGTAAGCCCGTTTTTTTGTTTATTACAAAAACTGATATATATTTGCAACATCATTAATATTAAATCATTTTACTATGAGCATAGAAAGAATTTTACAAAAAGAAGCCCCACAGCCGGGAACCGTTACAGGACTCAGCGGCGCCGGGCTGGGTATGGCGGAGCCAACATTAAAACATTGGCTTATAGCTAACCACTTAACCGCTGTAATAAGACCTTTATTATGTAACCCTTTATTAGAAGTTGGTCCAGAGGCTTGCGAATATTATATTGATGATAACGATAAAGAAAAATATTTTGTTTTAGACCTTGGCGTAAAAAAATTTAAATTAGATCCTTCAGGGAATTTAGATAGTGACAACATTTTTGCAATAGAAATATGCCACTATGCAAGCGTCGAACACGATAAGGATAAAATTAAATTCATTTGGGATAAATTAAAAAAATTAGAAGAAGGTTTTATTTACGACTTGGATAATAAAAAATGGTACAGGTTTTATAAAGGCAAAATATTTACAAATGACGGATATAGTACGTTTTTTAATACAGATTTAGAAAACGCGGTAAAATTGCGACTCAACCAAATGAGTTCTTTATTAAAAACCAAACTATAATACAAACGCCGTTGAAACGAATTACAGCACGTTTCAACGGCGTTTTTGTTTTGTGTCGTTGGTTTACCGAATGAGAGCACGGCGGCTGCTTAGGCTTTTGGCTTGTCAATAGTCCGACCGTACAAACTGCATACAGTTTACCCTTCAGGAACGAAAACCAGCTTTTTGATAGTATCGTTTCCGTGGCTGTCTGCTCTATCTGTGTAGGCGTCGGTTATTGCTATCGAGCTATGCCTTGCCTGGTCCCTTACTTGCGAAACGTCCAGCTTTTTGATCATTGCAGTAATGCCAGTATCTTTAAGGCTATAGAACTGGTAGCAGTCCGGCAGCTTCAGCTCCTTGCGGATCTTAATCCATTCAGCCCTCAGCGTTTTATCAGAGATCTTTATTTTTCCCGGCTTCAGGTCCTTGGCAATTATAAAAAAATTACCAGGTGTTTCCCAGAGTCGCAACTCCAAAATATATTCAGCTATATTTTGCGGTATTGTCACAACTTGCGCCTTCTTATTTTTCGATATTTCGGCCGGAATGTAAATTGTCTGATTCTTAAACGAAATATTATTTATAGTAAGTCCGCAAATTTCTGAGGGCCTGATAAAACAGCCGTAAAGCAACCAACAGGCCAGCAAGTAATATTTGCGCTGTGGATCCTCAGCCAAATGGTTAAAGATACTGTTTAACACAGGCGCCGGGATTGGTTTCCGTTTCTTTTTACCCGGTTTTGCGTTTTCAATTTCGGCCGCTGGATTCTCCAAAATCCATTCCTTTTTAAGGCAGAAATTAAAGAACGTCCGAAGGCTTTGCAAATAGTGATTCCTAGTATAAGCAGTACGTTTTTTTTCTATATATAAGAAGTCCAGGAAGTTATTAACGTCTGACTTCTTGATCTTATACAAAAACAGATCCTTACCCAGATAGTCAAAAAAGCTTTTGATTTGCTGGGCATAGTCCTCAAAAGTAGCTGCTTTTATGGTGCCTTCCTCCAGCTGCCTTTTCTCCTGATTCATAAACTTACTATACGCCTCACTGAATAGTATTAGTTTATCTTCAGACTCAACAGCAAAAGGATTCCAGCCCCGCGCCAGGTTACTATTAATTTGCTTAATAAGTTCCTCGGCGTACTCCTTTTTTTGCTTTGCGCTTTTAATGTAGTTTAGCTTTACGCGCCTGTTCATCAGCTTGCCTGATTCAGGATTTATCACACTATAAGCCACATAGTAATTATTTTTGCCCTTCACTAAGTGAGCCGGGCGGTAGTCTAAAAATGTTTTCATAGTCGAAAAATTTTAAGACTCAGGCGTCAAAAATCAAATACCCTGTTTATGTACCGATAAAAAAAAGCGACTTTTGCAAGTCGCTTAATTACAGGGTGTTTTGCTTTTGATAGCGGAGAGAGGGGGAATTATAACCGCCTCCTTTCTGTGCCTAAGTTACTGAAAATCAATTTTATAATTTTCTGAAAAATTGTTACTTTTTACCCGTTTTCAGTTCGGCCTCTAGCTTTACAATGCGTTGATACAGTGCAACTTTTTCGCGGAGCTCGTTGTTACTTTCCTTCAGATCTGATACATATTTTTCGTATTTCTCGCGGATTTTGGCCACTTCGGCGGCGTGGTCTGCCTTCAGTTGCTCAACGTCTGACAGCATAGGCCCAACACCTAAAATCAGCCAGTCGAGCGACAGCGCCGGGTTTATTTCTTTTAAAACCTTCAGCACGGGCTCAGTAATGTTTTTTTTGATATTGGTTACATAGGCGGGCGTAACTTTTGCCATTACAGCAAAATCTTTTTGGGTAATTTGCGAAAATTCCAAAAATTTTTTTACCCTGTTTCCCAATGCGTTATCTTCCATAATTGTACAAATTTGAGTTAGAAAATAAAATAATATTTTGTTAGTATAAAATAATAGATTAGTTTTGCGACGTCGAATGAAGCAAAATGTTATTAAAATATACTAAAAATTTACCAACGCCTCACGTTGTAAACTGTTATTTTATATTATTTCTGTTTCATTCAAATATAATAAAATATAATATTAACCGACTCAGGCAGTCAAAAAAAATTTAAAAATTATGTACCACGTAAAAGAAACAGTTGCAATAAACGCAAATTACACTTGCGTATATGATACCTATTTTTGTGACGGTGTGGACCCGGTGCGAATGAGGCCGGGCCACGCCGTTAACTTTTTTGATAACTTCCACGACTGCCAGATGAGCACTGGCGCCGTTAAGACCGTCAAAAAGTGTGTTAATACAATTCTCTATCTAGCACACCGTTACCACCTGAAAAACACTTACCGCAAAAAAGCAAGCTGCACGGGCTACAGGCAGAACGAGGCCAGGAGCAAGAAACACAATCCAAATTATATGTGTACCTTCCTTACTCTCACTCTACCAGCCGAGCAGACACACACCGACGATGAGATAGTAAGACACTGTTTAAATCCCTTCCTGGTATATGCACGTAAGTATTTCAATGTAAAATACTATATCTGGAAAAAAGAACTCCAGCAGAACGGCAATATACATTTCCATCTGGTAACAGATAAATTTATTGATCACGTTGCTTTGCGCCGTGCCTGGAACCGCGTAATAAATAAGGGCCACGTAACAGGCGTTAAAAATCCTTTTGACTACGTGGATAGATACACAGCGAAGCAGAAGGCCAAATTTATAAACGGCTGGGACGAGGCCGCACAACGTAAGGCTATGCAAAATACACCTTCTTACAAACAGAAAATACGCCAGATGTTATCCGCAAAACAGCGAGAACTCGGCCGCACTCTCTCAGATATGGAGCGCAAGATCTTGATAAATAATCTTATATCTATCGACCTGAACAAATACAAGCAATACGTTTTTGCCGAGCTCAGGAAGCCCGCCGCCGAGCAGTGGAGCAACCCAAACAGCACCGATATTTCGGCCGTGAAGTCCGGCAAAATGGTTTCGGCCTATTGCGCTAAATACCTCTCTAAAGATATTGAGGAAGGCAACAACAGGCTAAAACGCTACATTACATTAACCGAGTCTATAAAAGATAAGATTTTCAAACTTATGAAAATAGCAGACTGGAAGCGAAGCGACGGCCGCGACTACACAAAGGAAGTGGCCCAGATACAGAACCTGAAAAACAAGCTGTATAAATTCCGTGAAAAACATTGTCAGATCAAGGGCGCTTTGTGGTATAAGTCCAGGACGTTGACGCCGTTCCTATCTGGCGCCCGTGAGCTTATCGACCTCGATATTAACGAGGACTTAAAAAAAGTTTGCGATTATTGTTTTGATATACAGCAGAAAACAGGGCGCAAAATGATCCTTCAGGACGAGGACAAAGGCACGATAATATTTCTTATTCAGGCCGCCGAGCTGAAGCGCTTAAAAGCCTACACGATGTTTAAGATGTACGACAAATTTATTTGTGACGGCATATTAGAGAATATCAACAGGGCCGCAAAACGAAGCGAGGCCCGCCGATTACGTAACCAAAATAAAGCAGCTTAATTATGATACAGGATAAAATAAACAAGGCAATAGAATTTTTACAACGTGCTGAACGCCTGGCACTCAAAATGCAACCGGAACACGGATTTTGGCTGTGTTATTCAGGCGGTAAAGATTCTGACGTAATATTACAGCTTGCAAAAATGGCTGGTGTAAAATTCACTGCTTATTACAACATTACAACGATAGACCCGCCTGAGCTGGTAAGATACATAATCGAGCAGCACCCAGAAGTAAAAAGGCTGCACCCCAAGGAAACTTTTTTGCAGATCTTAAAGCGAAAAAAGATTTTACCCACCAGGCGGCAGCGGTTTTGCTGTACGGAACTTAAAGAAAAGACCGCCGCCGGATATTGCGCAATAACAGGAGTAAGGGCCGCCGAAAGTCAACGCCGCAAACGTCAGGCCGCCGCCGTAAAGCTACAAACCAAAAAGGCAGTTGTTAAAAAAGATTTTGACGAAATGCAGCGGCAACAGTTTGAATGTGTAGGCGGTCAGGACAAAATTATAATAAATCCTATAATAGATTGGAGCGAAGCCGATGTATGGGAGTTTATAAAATATACAAAGATTCCTTATTGCAGCCTCTACGATCAGGGATTTAAGCGCCTGGGCTGTTTGTTTTGCCCTATGGCCGCAAAAAGAGAGAGAGAGAGAGAGAGTAAAATATAAAGGATTTTACAACAACATTGTAAAAGCTGTTAATACTTTTTTCGACAAAAACAAAAATTTTAAGACTCCTGAAGATATGGTTGATTGGTGGTTCTCTAACTTATCTATAAAAAAATGGAAGGCCGAAAACTACCAGCAATTAAAAATTGATTTTAATTTTTAATCCCTATGAAATACGAATTAGCATTAAACGACTTTACCAGCCGGGCCCGCCGTGCCCGTGAGCTGGAGATGAAGGAGCCCGGCGGCCTCGTTGTCGATAAGGCCGAACACTTTAACGACTGGTTTATTTTTATAGCTCATTGGAGCGGCGACGATCCACAGCGGGCAAACTTGCTGAAATGGGCCTTCGGAGTGTACCAGGAAAATAATTGTGTAGTCGGTAGCGACTATTACGACGCCTACCACTTCGGCACCCTGAGCAGTACGTTTTATACAGTCGATTGCGTTTACAAGCACGCCCGGCAGTGGATAGCGGTGTTTAAAAAGCAACAGGGCAAACACGATTCTTACCAGCTAAAAATATCCTTCTAACTATCTTCTTAAATCCATATCGAGAGTATTAAAATAATACTCTCGATATGGCGATTTTTGCACGCTGTAAAAAAAATCAAAAAAAAACTATAAAAAATTTTTTTTATTAAAAATAACTTGTTACGTTTGCAGCGTTCAATAATACTAAACAACATAAAAAATAGATCCAATTTCTTTTCTAGGATATTGGCCCTGTTTGCCCCTTGCTCCGGCTGTAATGGCCGCGGCGTAGCATTGTTTAGAGCTATTGAACAAAGGGAAGCAAACAGGGCTTTCTTTTTATACAAACGTTTCAAAAATCTAAACAAAAATGACACAGACACAACAAAATGCGGTTTCGACCTTGGAAAGGTTGACCCGCGCGCTCCTCGACGTAGAGCGCCAGGCAAAGGAAGTACTAACCAGCCAAAACGCACCTTCCCAGACGTACAAAGATTACGTTATCTACATTAACGAAGTTATAGGCATTCACGGCCAAATGATCCAACAAATAAAATCTAACGAATAGGAGGGCCGCAAAATGAGATACGAAAATTTAGAAAGTATGATAGTTACGTGGAAACTATTTTTGAGTAAAGTTGTAGACCATAAATCTGACTTTGCTCGGGAACAAATAATGATTATGGAGATAACGGATTTTTGCCGCGATCGTATTGAAAACATACAAAAGGCTATAAATAACGGCATAGACGAGTACAACAACGGCAACAACGCGACAGAGAGCGGCGTAAAATATCCTACCTACGTAGAATATGTTTCTGACCTTAAAAAAGATTCTAAATACTGGCGTGACGCCTGGAATAAGCTTATAAACGTTCACGATCATAACAGACTCCTTCAGGATAAGCTAAAAACACTATCCACCGAGGCCGCCGAAATAATAAGCCGCCTGGAGTCAGAGCTGAAGCAAGCCCAGACCGCCGCCGAGGATTACAAAAAACAATATCTAACCTGTTTTCACAAGTTCCTGAAGCTGGAAGAAGAAAACGCGATCCTTCGCGGTGATATTTCAGAGGACGGGATGGAACGCTATTAAGGAGGGCCGGAAAATGAAAAAAACATTTTTTAAGTTTATAGAAGCCTATAAATTTGCCCTCAGTCACGGCACAATTTTTATTACTTACAATCCCTTTACAAAACTTTATACCGTCAGATACTGAAAATGGAAACATTAAATAACATACTCCTGATTTGGGAAATGATTGGTATAATAGTTTTTATCTGGGCATTAATCACAATGCTAAAAAAATAAGACTATGACGGCACCACGATACAACACCGAAGGCAAGCTGATGAATATACAGGAATGGTTAACAATACGCGTTAACTATAACAGGAGCCTTAAAACAGATCAATGCAAGGCACTGGGCATAGCAGACTGTTACAGAGTAGGCAAGGCCCTCTACTACCTTCACAACGGCACCACCGACGAGCGCGGCAACGTGCTGAACATAAAATATGTTTTGGTACGGCCTGATATTGGTTTTTGCGAGTCCGGCACGTTTGACTATGTGCCCGGCTATGATCCTAGGCTTTACATAACAGATAATTATTTTTCTCACAATTTCAACGACTTCTAAAATGAAAAAACTACTTATAATCATAGCGGCGGCGCTGATGAGCAGCTGCACGGCACAACAATACAGCACCGAACAAGTAACAATAATCCCCAACGGCGGCGGTGATACGCTGAAACTTGATTACAAAATAGACTGGTACTTGTTTTCTGATTACGTTGAGTTTTGCCCTGAGCGCGACACTTGCATAATACGCCGCCGGGCCGTACGTGTCAAAGACGGTAAAATCTACCACACTACAAAAAATGCAGTATTTATTTATCAATAAATTTTGCAATGTTGATAAAGTTTTATATATTTGCAGTGTAATAGCGAGTGGTACCGCTGTTACACTGCCTGATAAAGCGCTACGGAGTGAGGCCCGCGGCGCTTTTTTTTATGTATGTTTCGGGAAGGTTTTTATATAGGCTCTAGATAGGTTTTTAAAAGGTTTGTTTTTTGCCCTCAAATTTGCCGTTTTAAGCGTTTTTTTTGCGACACCCTAACAAAATATTATTTCACTCGTAAAATATTGCTTTATTCAGAAATTTATGTGTATATTTGCAACATCCTAACTTTAAAAATTTTACTATATGACTGAAGAAAAGAAAAAAGCCGTCGTAAAGTCAGATTTTATGACGCCGGGAGAACTCCTGGAGAAAAACCCCTTCCTGAAAAAAATTTGGACCGCGGGCGATATTGGTTATTTGCTTAGGTTAAAGCTAGTTAACGGCAAAAAGTTTTTACGGAGTTGCTGGGTTTCAGAGTCTGAAGTTATCGAGCTTTACCGCTGGAAAATTTCCGGCATACCGCCAGACGTGGCACGATAGCCCGACACTTAAATAAAATTTGTTAATCCTATACTTTTGGAAGCGTAAAGTTTTCAAAGTATAGGATTTTTTAATTTATAAAGATTATGCCCTGGTTATTTATAGGCGTGGCTGTGGCCGCAATAGCCTATTTCACTACAATAGGATCTACAGCCAAAGCGGCTAAGGACCTTATGTATAACTTCCGCAATGCGAAAATTCACAAATTTGCATCAGGCGGCGAGATGATAGTACGTTTGTTTGTGGATTTCACAAACTTGCACGACACTCCAATTTTGATACAGTCCGCAAAGCTTGACGTTAAGCTGGATAATATAACGGTTGGTATCTGCTATCTGGAGAACATACAGATAGTAAAAGGAGTAAACCACAAGTATTTCGATTTGGAAATGCCCTGGATTAACTTAGCATTTGGCGCCGGGCAGAAACTTATAGACTGGTTCGACACAGGCACATTAACACCGCCGGACAAAGCAACTATTACGGGGCAGTTAATGGTAGAAGATATTTTGATCCCGATTGAATATACAATTCCATTTTCGAGCGAAAGCGACGAAACTTCCAAAGACTAATACAGTCTTGTTCATAATTTTGAAGATTTGAGTTTAATATGTTGTTAGTTTTTGGCCGCCTGTTGTGACAACACGCGGCTTTTTATCTAAAGATTAGGAAAAATGAAAGGTTCAGGATATAGAGGACTAAGCCGCACCGTCTTAGGGAGGCAGACGACCGAGCCAACCAACGGCGCGGCGGCTGGTCTTTCTGGCCCTGACGGACTCGGCAAGCCTACGATAAAATTTGAGTTTGAGAACAACGAGGAATTAAAAAAATTCCTTCAGGAAAACAAGGAAAATTTAATCGACTCAGAAGTTATCGACGCTGAAATAGTAGACGATCAGCCGGACTACAACCGCCGACAGCTCAACGGCTACGGCGAAACCGTAAACGACAGGGACCCAGACCGCTATAATTACAAGCTTTCTGATCTGGACTGCAAAGGGCTTACACCTACCTACAAGCCACTGAAGGACTACGGGCGCCTGATCAGCCGGAAGGCCACCAAAGAAAATATCTATCTGGGCGACGGCTTCAATGTAACCGAGAGCCTTTTAATACAGAAGGTTATCGAAAATTATAAGACCGTTGCACCCCTGGCCGAGCACCTGAAGGCCGACACACCACGGCAAAGCGCTTTTAACGTGTGGTACTGGCTCCAGGAAAACGTCAGATATAACTACGACGCACCCGGCAAGGAAGAAATTAGAAGCCCAGCCCGCACCTGGGCAGACCGCCAAAGCGGCGTTGATTGTGACTGTTTAGCTGTATTTACATATTGTTTGTTATTGTCTATGGGCTATTTTCCCAAATTTGAGATTGTGGCCTTCGACGGAAAACCCAACTGCTGGGCCCACATATACGTAAACCTCAACGGCATGGCCGTTGATAGAGTTATGCGTATTTTCGATGAGCGCCCGGCATTAATAGCTAAAACAAAAATGCTTGAAGTACCAGTTTATAGCCTGGAAGGGCTTAGTGGATTAGAAAACGAATTAAGCGGCCTGGAGTCTTTGGTTTTGCAGAAAATCAACAACGGCACGGCAACGGCCTCGGATTGTTGCTGCTGGCGCAAGGCTAATGCTCTCAGGCGCTTATCCTCAAACCCCGTCGAGCAGAAAACATTTTCAATGTTTATGCCCTACATACACGACGTAGATCTTAACACGGGCGATGTAATATTTTTGCGTCAATATTCAGCTATGGCGGCGCTTATGCGCTGGGCTGATGAGCAGTTAATGCAGCTGGCCGCCAAATACGGCTGTTTGCCGCTGGTAGGCTCAGAGGAGTATAACAGCGAGCTAGGCAGCATTTGGGGCACGATAAAGAGCTGGGGCAAGTCTATTGGTAACGCAATAGTAGCGCCTGTTAAGGCTGTTTATCAGATTACAAAATCAGCAACAAAGGCAACGGTTAACGCCGTTAAGGCCAGCGCCAACCTGATAGCCGCCGGAGCACAGGCCGTAACAGGCCACAGCGATAAGGCCAAGGAACTGATGCAGAAAGTTTTATCGCAGACCAAGGCGGCGGTAATTACCCCGCTGAAGGACGCAGTGGATATTACAAAAAATCAGGTAATAGATACCATTATCGAGCCTACCAAAACAAGTATCGAGCTTGTTAAGGTAGTACTGGTAAAACTTAACCCGATAACGGTTTTGATGCGCAACGCCTGGAGGGCCTTGATAGCTATTAACTTTGTGGGTATGGCCAGCCGTATAGGAGTGGGTATGCTCTCAGAGTCTGAGGCTGCTAAATACGATGTTGTAGGCGACGAATACGCAACCGCAAAAAAAGCATACAACAGGAGCCGCAAATTTTTTACCGCTATGGGCGGCGACGGCAGCAAGTTCGACAGCACCGTAAAAAAGGCGATGTTCCGTAAGCCGCTGTTTTCGGGCGATTACAAGCTGGAGCAGCAAATCACAGAAAATGACGAGCTGGCCGGACTCAGCGCCGGACTCAGCGCCGGACTCGGAGAAGGGGTTACAATAGCCAGTTGTTTGGCAGCTGTGGGCGCATTTTTCGCAAAAATATGGGCCTGGATTAAGGATATTTTGCCAAAGGTTGTAGACTGGGTAAAAGATCATAAAGAAGTTATCGACATAGCAAGATCTTTTTTCTCTAAGGATAGCGGCGGCGGCAGCGGCAACAGCAGCGGCAACAACGGCGTGGATCCTATAGACGGCAGCAGCGACGGCAGCAGCAAGCAGAAAAAAGCCATTACCACGGCATTGATAGCGGCTGGCGGTGTCGGCCTTGTCTATCTGGCCACAAAAGGAAACGGCAAGAAAAAAAGGAGGAGAAAATGAGTCTTTTTTCTAACCCCGCCACAAAAGCAATGACGTATGCAAGCGACCTGATGAGTCAGGGCTACGACGGCAACACAGCCGTAAAAATGGCTAACGAAAAATACGGCACTAACTTAACGTATACAGGAACAGACGATATGGCTACAAGGACATCAACCAGCACAGGGATAAGCAACAGAACTACTACTCCAGCGACGCCCTCTACAACATCAACCCCACACGTCCGAGATTCTTATGATCCGCGATCAGGCTACGGCGTACAGACTACTGATTTAAATCTTTCAGTTGTTAGAGCGTCCTCTACTTTTATAGACCCAGCGACGGCGAGAGAGGGGTACGTTATCGTAATTGGTACAGAAGGCGCTTATAAAGGGAAGTATCTGGAGGTACTTGCTGAAAAGGCTAGCGAATACGGCCCGCGGCTGTTAATGGCGTCTGATACTGCTATATCAAACGTTAACATACCAGACGGCTACACACAGGTAAAGGAGCAAAAAAGCGACGGAACATTTATTTACAAAGTGCTGCCTTCAGGCGTGGCCGAGAATTACGGCACCCCGGTAGTTTACGCAATAAGCAACAGAGGCGGCCAAGTAGAGCAGCAAACTAGGGATTCTTCCTCGTCGAGCTCTAGCTCTACTTATTATAACTCCAGCACAGGCTACAGGTCTGTTACTCCAGCACAGGAGGAAGCGCTGGCACAGCGTCAGGAGCTGGACACGAACGCAAAACAAGTGCGTGACGATCTTGTTAAAGAAGGTTACGGCATTGTAGAGGCGTCGCTTATGGTAGAGGACTATTACAAGCAAAACGGCGTTACTTACAAGTTTGCCGATATTACCGACGCGCAAAGGCAAGCAAGCAAACAAGGCACAACAACGACCACAACAACGACAACGGCCACAACTGACACAGCCCCGCCACTGGATATGGCCGAGGCTACGGAGGTACGCGATATGCTGGTAGAGCAAGGCTATAGCCTTGACGATGCAAATTGGATGATCAACGACTACTATAAGACAACAGTCTTTCCAACGTCTAAGGATTACAGCAACGGAAATCCTTACTTTGAGAGTCCAGAAGGCAACGCAACCGACAACACCGCCGAGGCCAGCGAGGGCAGCGGCGCGGGGAAATGGCTGTTATTCGGAGGCCTGGCGCTGGCTGTAGTGCTGGCAGCAAGCAGTAAAAAGAAAGACAAAAAAAGATAACTTAAAAAAACACAGAAAAATATGGGTTTTATTAACAAGAACTGGCAGCGTGGTATGAGCAGCAACCTCGTAAACGCGGGCCTTAGACTCGGCGGCGCTATTACAGCAAGCGTGTTGTTGGAGAAGTTTGCACCCTACAAGGACAAACCAACCAACACCGAGAAAACAATGTACAATATTGGCGGTCCTGCTGTACTCCTTACAGGTTTGGCCCTTGACGTTTTGGGTGGTAACGACTACCTGAGATCATTAGCTCAGGGTATGACCCTGGTAGGCGCCACTCACTCAATCGCCGTAATCGCTCCTTCAGTGGGTGAGAGTTTCGGTCTCAACGGCATTGCACCAGCAGTGCCAAAGGCTGTAGCAACACCAAGCAAGCCCGCTATGCTTATGGGCACACAGGCCGCGCTTATGGGCGCCGTTGGCAACGTGGCAGAGCTTCCAAAGGAGTTTGCAGCTATCGACCCCGCTAAATTCAAACAGGACGGCAACGACTGGAACAAAGTAGCCGCCGCCGCCGAAGATCCAAATGCTAAAATTCAGGTAGAGGGAATTTCTGAGAAATCCGCACAGCTTTTTGGCATTTGCTAAGTAACTGAGTATTAACAAAAAAAACATTCTTAAAAAAATGGAAAAAGTAAACATTTTGACCCGTGGCCAGATGCTTCTTCTTGACAAGCTCGGCAATATGTCACAGGACACCCAGAACGCCTACACCGCCGGAGCAGTCCAGATGATTGACTCGGCATATTTCAAGCGTATGGAAGTGACTGGAAAGTCTAACAGCGTTGAAATCCTCGACAACGACGACGCACGTGTAGACGGTGTAACAAACATCAGCAAGCAGAAGATCAACCAGGGCGAGAACCTTGCAGTAGAGCGTATTGGTGTAAAGCTGGCCTCTATCGTGGCCGACACCGTAACACCAGGCACCGCAATTTACAAGCCTGTATCTGAGAGCACCGACGGCGCCGCCGTTAACGCCGAAATCGAGCTTCGCATCGCACAGAAGCGCGTTTTCCGTGGTCCTCTCTCATTGTTCAACGAGGAGAAGGGCGAGGGCTCAGAGAAGATGTGGTTTACCCTCACAGCCCCAAAACTCGTAACCGACGCCGACGAGATCAGTGTGCAGCTCTACGTTCCAAAGGGCGCTGCAATCGACGCAACAAGCTCTAAGAAGTCGTTTATTGAGGTTGTGCTCGACGGTCCATGTCTGAACACTAAGAAGTAAATGTAACTGCTCATTTATAAGACGCTAACGTTAATAGCGCTACTCAGGTAGTTTGCCCGGATCGTGGCCGGGCAAGTCTGCTAAATACATAACAAAATGAATACATTAGTACAAAATCAGGTAATTACAGTGCCAGCCACAACAGGCACTACAATTTATAAGACTCAGTTTGCAAGCGATATGAACTATAAGCATATAGCTGGAATAGCCTGTATGCTTGTATCTGGCTCACTTGATCAGGATATTGAGATAGAGTTTAAGGATGATAACGACGTTATTTTCTCTTACTCTCCAGCCGTTAACTGGGTGAAGGACTCGGCAGCCGCAAACAAGGACCTTACAGAGATTTTCCGCGCTGTTTCGGTTGAGTCTAAGGGCCGCAATATTTATTGTGACGTTAAGGCTAAGGACACCACGGAGCCAGTTGTTTTCGTAGTCTACTACTTGCAAACCAACATCGAGAATGATATTCGCGTAAAGCCTTACAATTTTGAAACCTATTCTGTAGCGCTTGATTCATTGCCAGGTTTCAAGAATATCACACTACCAAACCGATACAAAAAGGTTGTAGGCATTGCGGCTGTTACAGACAGCACCGAAGCAGAGAAAATTTTTCTGCACGTAGAGAACTCACAGCAGCACCTGATAGATCCTATGCAGTTGTCAGCTCTTAATGTAAAGCCCTCAACTCTTTACGACGTGGCATTCATGCCTGTTGAGTTCAACGCCGACGGCCAGGAGCTGAAGCTCTATTTCACCGAGGCCGCCGCTGTTTCAGGAGGCGTTAACGCTAAAGTGTGCTTTTTGTTAACTGACTAAAAATTAAGACTATGCCGGAAACACTACGATTATTGATAGAAAACTGGGTAAAGCAGCACGGTTGCACCTGTTATAAATTGCAGTCCGGCTACTTGTCTAAAACCGACCTTCAGAAGGGCGACTACAATTTTAAGAACGCTGTAATATTCGTTTACGATTTATCGGTAAACGGAATTATAACAGATACCACAAAGTTAACCAAAGGACTTTTAACCGTGGAGAACTACGAAAATTATGTGCAGTTCCACAAGATTGTGGATATTGTGGATAACGGCACAATACAGCGCGCAAAATCCGATTTTGTTTTCAAGATCCAGGACGCTGTAAAATTCTCGTTAGAGGAAGGCCCGGAAGCAATGTTTCAGAAAATTTATAACTGCTGCCTTAAATACGTGGCCGTTCAGTCTGATTGTAATTGTAACTGTTAAATACTTACTACTATGACAAAAACAGAAATCTTTGCCTATATCAAAAACGTGAAGTTTCCATATTGGGAGCTGTTTCTGATAGACGGCTACAAGCCTAACAGGCTGCGAAATTATAAGTGTGAGGACAGCGAGCCTGACGCCAGCAACGAGGCAAAGCTAAACGCGAGCCTCAACGCGCTGGAAATAACTCTTAGCTCCTTCCGGCCTACAGACAAATTTCGTATTATCCTGAAAAACAGCGAAACCGCCAACGGCTCAGGAATATACGGCCCTGTAGAATTTACTAATACAGAAATGGAAGTAATGCCGGGCGCCGTCTATCAGCAACCGCCAAAGCAGCAAAACGGCCTTGCTGGTCTGACAGATATAAACCAATTACGGGCCCTGGGCTACATTCCACAAAGCGAAATGGAGGCCAGAATAGCACAGGCTAATTTGGAACAGGAAAAAAAGCTGTGGGAGCTGGAGCAACGCCTGAAAAAGGACACACTAAAACAGGAGCAACAGGCCAAAATCGCCGAGCTTAACAAGGAAATAGAGCTGGCCCGCAAGGCCCGCGAGGACGCCAACGACGGCATAAACAAATTTGTGGAAGTCCTGAAATTGGCAGCGCCGCCGATTATTGGAAAGCTGTTTGGAATTGATATATCAGCCCTGAGCGGCACAACGCCAGAACAGCAGCGGGAGGTAGAGGTTAAGGATGCAAAGTATATCGAGATAGAGAAACTTGCCTCAGATCTTTACGACTCACACGCCAGCGTAAGCGACGTTATCAGAATGCACAACGAACTTAAAGCCCGTAATTATGAATTTTATACAGACGAAACCACAGCAGCGGAGTAAACCCGAATGTATAGAGGCTATTACAAAGGTGATCAACGCCGACAAGCTGACGATCGAGCAGCTAAATAAATTTGTCAATATCCTGGAAGATGACAGCAGACTAAAACGTGCTCTTATTTTCCTGTAGTCAATAACCATAAAAAAAAAATTCAAAGATGAAAACACCTAAGAAGCCAAAATTTAAGGCACTGCCAAAGGCACCCAAGGCCACAGCATCAGCCCAGAGTTGGGAGAACTATCGCCGCAACCTCGACGAGGTAAAGAAGGTAAACGACCGCAAAATGGCCGAGTACAAGAAACAGAAAGCAGCCTACGACGCCGAGCAGAAGAAGCGCCAGGCCCTGAAGGACAAGGCCGCCAAAATGCGTAGCGAGCTCTCCGGCTGTAGATAGCTTGCATAGTAGATACAGTAAAAATACAGTTTTCAGAGGCAGCGGCTGTTTTGGCTGCTGCCTTTTTTGTTAATATTAAAATCAATAAAAAAAATGAATTACACAGGTTTGATAATAGGCGCTGGAGTAGTAGGCGCTATTTTTTACGTAGCTAACAGGGTGATAGGAAACAGCGACACCAACAAGGCTAACAGAGATACCAGCGAGGTAACAACAGCCAACGTACAGGCGCAACTCCTATACAAGTATATGCAAATGGGCAACGCTGTACTGCCTTTTAATGTTGTCGACGAGGACCTTGTAAAAGTCTATTCTATTGCATACAACATTGAGGACTGGGAAGCAACGCAAAAATCTTTCTCGTTGCTTTGCGACGGCCAGTATACAATCTACAAGGCCCTGGAAAAAGCGCTCACCAGCGAGGAAAACGCAATGTTTATGCACAAGCTGGAGGAGGGCCAGAAGCTGCCAAGATTGTACGCAACCAAGGACACTGTTATTATTCGCCAGGCTGTATCCACAGCGTCAATACCTATTACAGCTGGCTATGTGGGCCGTGTAAAGTCCACTACAGAAACAAGCTATATTGTAAACCTTGACGGCTTCGATTACGCAGTACCGAAATCAGCCGCCGTAACTAAGTAATATTATGGATCCACGTTTTTACAAATATGCTGACCTGATAATAGACAACATCGAAGGAGGCTATTATGATCCAGCGCGTCACTACAGCGAGGCAATGGGCGACAGCGGCGAAACACTTTTCGGCATAGACCGCAAGCACGGCGGAACGGATATAAAGGACTCAGAAGCCGGGCAAAGGTTTTGGGCGCTGGTAGACGCAAACAGCAGCAGCTGGAAATATAACAGCCGCGGCGGATCTTTGGAAAACGAGCTTAAAGGGCTGGCCGCTGAAATGATGTACGACAGATACACGCGGTATTCCTCGTTGTTCATCAGCGCCGAGGCACGGCAAAAAATTAAGAAATCGCCTAGACTGGAGAGCCATTTTTATTATGCGTGTTGGAATGGGTCTGGCTGGTTTCAGCGGTTTGCAAAAGATATAAACGCCGCTGTAGCTGCCAACGAGTCAGACCTTGAAAACGTGGCCATAAACTCCAGACTTCAGAGCAGCAACAGCCTTATAAAGCGCGGCGGGCAGATAATGCAAGATAAAATCTGGCCTCAGCTGTCAGGCCGCCGTGTATGGGGCTGGCTCCTGTTCGGCGCCGCTGTAGTAATTACTTTTGTTTTTATCAAAAAATCTAAAAAAAATGCAAATAGGCAACTCAGTTAAATACACCTACGACGAGGCCGGGAACATTACCGCCGTGGAGCATTACGACGGCGAGGCCCTGATATATACAGAGTCGTACACCTACGACGAAACAGGCAACGTAACCGACGTTACTATTATTAACCCCGAAAACTAATACGACAATGGCAGCAGCTAAATATTTTGTACAGCCGCTCCTGGCTCAGTTATTCCAGAAGCGAGAGAACAACGGCCCCGCCGGGCTATCCTATTTGCCTGAAGTCAGCGACGCCTCGGCTATACCTGAAGGTATCGACTATTTTTATTATACAGGCGAGGACACAGCGGAGTATGTAAACGGCTACATATACAAAGCCACACGCACCCAGGAAACACAGCAAGTTTGGGAGATCATAACCCCGGCTGTTACGGAACCAAGGCATTACGATATAGCAGCTGGGGCTACTTACATAGACGTATTAGCAGACGGTTATAATGTACCAATAGGCAGATACTATCAGGCCGACGTGGTTAATGCTAATTATAACGACGTAGTTTACAAAGGCAGCGACGGCTACCAGTACAAATCTTCATACGATTCTATACTCCAGATAGGCGATGTTATTTTTGGCGGTGATATGCCACACAAGATAACAGCCAAAAGCGGTATACGTTTTACAATCGAGGGCGGTGTTGTCTGCACATTAAATGGCGGCAATAGTTCCCCAAATGGTAATTTATATGTATCAGCCGAAGGTAACAGCGGTTATTATTCACTGACACGCGATAAGGCTGGTTTTGGCCAATTACGGGAGTATCAGGGGGAAAAGTATTTATATTGCGACGGTTTAATAATGCTGCCCAACACGGTAACAAAAGGCACTACCGCCGAAGCGTTAAGCCTCGACGTTGATTTTGTTATTACTCCGGCCGTTTGGGGCTGGGTGGAAAAAGAAGTCGAAGTAACCACCTGGAGCCAGCACGACGCACAGCCGCGGGCCGTGGCAAAGGTAGAGAGCACCGACGGCACAAAATTTATTCTTGTCGAAAACAGCGGGACAACTATCGAGGGCGATGTTATTGCAAAAAACAACCTTACTGTAAAAGGTGATTTGTTAGTAGAAGGCAAAGAAATTGTTACAGACGTGGAAACAGTGCAAAGTGAGGACGATTTTATAAAATTGCGCTTCGGCAATCAGTCAGCCCTCGGCGAGGGCCAAAGCGGTTTACAGGTGCTCAATTTCGACGGCAACGGCGCGACAATGTTTTTAGTCGTAGGCGGCGACGGCATTTTAAGGCTGGGACTAGGTAACGAGCTGGAGCCCGTAACCACACGCGACGAAGCCGCCGCAATGGTCGACGGCGCTGTTACTGTCTGGAATGCCGCCGCGCAAAAGATTAAGACGGGCCCAGCGGCGGCTGATCTAGTAACCAGCGAGGAGATAAAAACGCTTAAAGCACTGAGCCAGGCCGCCTACGACGCTATAACAACAAAAGACATTAACACGGCATATTTTATTATTTAGATTATGGCAGCAATAAAAATAAATAATAAGACAGTACAGCGAATTTATAAAGGAGCTGACGAAGTAACAGCAATTTATAAAGGTAATGTAAAAATTTGGGATCGTGATTTTAATATAGATAAATTTCACGCGCTTTGCCCGGCTGCTACTGCTACGGCCGTAACATTCGACTACACCAGCGCCCAGGACCTGAGCGCGCTAACATTTTGCGGCTGGGTGGATCTTGCCGAAATGATAGGCGTATATAAGACTGGAACGGAATATTTTGTTTTGAGTGAGGGCGAGATCAGGCCGAAAAGTTGTAGACAGTTATTTTTCCAATATAGTGCATTACACAGCATCATTTTGAATAACTTTATTATAAAAGACTGTTACGATGTTGCTGGTATGTTTTACAGCTGTAGCGGCTTGACTGCTCTCGACGTAAGCGGCTTCGACACCTCGGCTGTTACAGCTATGAATCATATGTTTTACAGCTGTAGCGGCTTGACTGCTCTCGACGTAAGCGGCTTCGACACCTCGGCTGTTACAGCTATGAACAGTATGTTTTACGGCTGTAGCGGCTTGACTGCTCTCGACGTAAGCGGCTTTGACACCTCGGCTGTTACAGCTATGAATTATATGTTTGGCGGCTGTAGCGGCTTGACTGCTCT